>CALXGN010000001.1:0-297847 GCA_944387865.1 Candidatus Scatomorpha stercorigallinarum
CACATGGCGGGAAAAGTGCCTAAATCTAAGGATTTCTACAAGGTTTCTCTTTGTAGCAACACTATTGTCTCGACGTGTTCCGTGCGGGGGAACATGTCCACGGCGGTGGCGGATATGGGAGTATAGCCATTCTGAGCGAAGACGGCGAGGTCGCGGGCGAGGGTTGCGGGGTCGCAGGAGACGTAGGCTATGCGCTGCGGCGACATCGAGCACACGGCGAGCACGGCCTCGCGGCTCATGCCCTTGCGCGGGGGATCTACCGTCACCGCCTCCGGCCGCAGGCCGCGGCGCGCGAACTCGGCGGCGGCCTCGCCGGCATCCGCGCAGATGAACTCGGCATTCTTCACGCCGTTGGCGGCGGCGTTTGCACGGGCGTTTTCCACCGCCTCCGGCACGATCTCCGCGCCGATGACGCGCTGTGCGCCGCGCGCAAGGCAGAGGCTGATGGTGCCCGCGCCGCAGTAAAGGTCAAGCACAGTACCTGTGCCCGGCGGGGCGGCATAGGCCACCGCAATGTCGTAGAGCTTTTCCGCCTGAGGCGGGTTTATCTGGAAGAATGACTGCGGCGAGAGGTCAAAACTGAAGCCGCAAAGCGTGTCCCGCAGCTCGGCCTGGCCCCAGAGCGTATAGAAGTCCCCGGCAAGGACCGTATTGCCGCGGCTGCGGTTGATATTCAGCACAACGCCCGTGAGCGAGGGGCAGCGCGAGCGCAGATATGCCGGCAGTTCTGCGGTGGCCGCCCCCAACCCGGAGGCGGAGACCACGCAGCAGACGGCGCGGCCGTCCTGCGCGCGCCGCACGAACACATGGCGTACCGCGCCGCGGCCGCTCGCAGGGTCGTAAGAGGGGATAGCGTGTTCGCGCATGAAGCCGCATACGGCGGCGGCGCAGGCGGAGGCCTCGCCCGGCTGCAGCAGGCAGTCCGTCACGGGCACCAGGTCGTGGCTGCCGCGGCTGTAAAAGCCGAAAGCGGGGCCGTCCGGCGTGCCTGCGATGGCAAAAATGGCCTTGTTGCGGTATCTCAGCGGCTCTGCCGCGGGCAGGATGGCGCCCGCCTCGACATCGAGGCCGCCTATGCGGCGCAGGGCGTCGTTCACCCGCGCGAGCTTCATCCTCAGCTCCGCTTCGTAGCTCATGTGCATCATCGAGCAGCCGCCGCAGCGGCCATAGGCCGGGCAGACCGGCTCGCAGCGGTCGGGGGAGGGGCGCAGCAGCTCCTCGCCGCGGCCATATGCCACGCCGGCCGTGACCTTGACGGCGCGCACGCGCCAGAGCTCGCCTGGCAGGGCGCGAGGAACAAAAACGGCGCGCCCGGCTATGCGGCAGACGCCGTGGCCCTCCGAGGTGGAGCCGCTGACTTCGCACTCATATATGTCATTTTTCTTCAAAACTTCCATGTCGATATCCTATCACGGCGCGGGCGATATTTCAACCGCACTGCGTAGAGGATTTGCATTTTCGGGTGGGATGTGCTATCATCAAGTATCACCTTCGCAAAGGAACGTTGTCATGAACAAAAAGCTGAAGATATTGCTCATCGCCCTGGCGGCGGTCATCGTGCTCGTCGTCGGCGCCATCATCATCGCCGCCGTGGCGCGCTCCGGGCAGGATGTGCCCGCAGAGAGCGAAACGCCGGCTCCCGAGACCGCCGAGCCCAGCGCCGACAACACCGTCACGCCGGCTTCCACGCCCACTCCGGAGCACGTAAACACCATCAGCTCCACGCTGGCCGTGGGCGGCGACATCGTCATGCACACGGGCCTCAACGCCGAGGCGCAGACGGCGGACGGATATGACTACACGCCAATTTTCGGCATCCTCGGGCAGTATATCTCCGGGGCTGACTATGCCGTCTGCTCGCTGGTCACCACGCTCTCCGGCTCGGGGCCGTATACGGCCTATCCGCTGTTCAAGTCGCCGGCCTCGCTGGCTTCTTCCATCGCCGGCGTGGGCTTCGACCTGGTAAATACGGGCACCAGCCACGCGGTGGATTCATATAAGGACGGCATTGACGCCACGCTTGGCGCGCTTGAGTCTGCCGGGCTCAGCCACGTCGGCACCTACAGCAGCGAGGAGGCCCGCGCCGCGGGCAACTACACCGTCGCCGATGTGGGCGGCGTCTCCGTGGCTTTCCTCTCCTACACCTGCGATACGAACGACATCCCTGTGGCCGGCTTTGAATACGCAGTGAGCATCTGCACTGCGGACTACCTGGGTGACGGGCTGGACGTGGACTATGAGCTCATGCAGAGCGACCTGGCGGCCGCGCGCGAGACCGCGGACATCGTGTTCGTATTCATGAGCTGGGGCGACGAATTCGCCACCCAGCCCAACACCCAGCAGCAGGAGATCGCCGATTTCCTCTTTGAGAACGGCGCGGACATCATCATCGGCGGCAAATGCCGCGTGCCGCAGCCCATGGAACTGCGCGAGGTTACCGACAGCGATGGAAACAGGCGCACCGGGTTTATCTGCTACTCTCTGGGCAATTTCCTCTCCTGCCAGAACGACGCCTATACCGACATTTCCTCCATCCTCAACATCCAGCTGATGAAGGACACGGACACGGGCGAGGCCTGGATCGAGGACGTCTCCTACCGGCCCATCTTCATGGCCGACCTCTATGATTACGACATCAACGACTACGGCTGGCACTACCGCATGGTGGACCTGCATGCGGCGCTCGACTCCTATGAGAGCGGCGAGCCCTGGAACTTCATCACCAACGAGGTGTACGCCGACATGGCCGCCGGGCTCGACGCGCTGTACGAGTTCTACGGCGCCCCGGAGCTGGACTTCGCCTATGATGGCGGGGAAGAGGCCGCCTGAGCGCGGTGCTTACGGAGGAAAACATGCAAAGGCCGAAAATGATACTTTTCGACTACGGCCATACGCTGGCCCTGGAGCCCGTGCAGGACTACCTGCGCGGGCACCGACGCGTTATCGAGCTGGCGGCTGAAAACCCGCTGGGCGTGACGGGGGAGGCCCTGCACGAGTATTCCCAGCGGCTCTACGCGGAGCTTTTCGCCCAGCTGCGGCCGCTCGACCTGGAGACGGACGGGCTGAAGCTGGACGCCTGTATCTATGACACGTTGCGCCTGCGCTTCGGTATGCCGCCGGAGGATGTCGAGCTCGAGCGCTGGCGCGCGACCGAGCCCATCTACCCTATGGAGGGGGTGGAGGCGTTCCTGGAGCTCTGCGCGCAGCTTGGCATCCGCATGGCCATCATCAGCAACCTGTCGTTTTCCGGCCATGCGCTCACAGAGCGCATACGCGAGATCCTGCCGCGGCACATCGGCCTTTTCGAGTTCATCCTCGCCTCCAGCGAGAGCGTTTACCGCAAGCCGTCGCGTCACATCTTCGAGCGCGCGCTGGCGCTGGCGGGGCTGGACGCGGGAGACTGCTGGTTCACCGGCGACGACGTCGTCTGCGACATCGAGGGCGCGGCGAACGCGGGGATATTCCCCGTATGGTTCCACGTGCCCATACGCTGTACATACAAAAAACCGGCGGGGCACGAGCCGCGCTGCGAACACCTGACGGTGGAGTCCTGGGCGCAGTTCGGCGAACTGCTGCGTTCGCTGTGAGCATGGCGGGGAGGCAGGGTTTTGCGTATCATGGGCATTGACCCCGGCATCGCCACTGTGGGTTTCGGCATCGTGGATTCCAACGGGCCAAAACAGAGCTTTGTCCGCTGCGGCGTCATCACCACGCCGGCGGGTACGCCGCTCTCTTCGCGGCTGGACCGGATATACAGCGACATGGGAGAACTCATCAGCACGTTCCGGCCCGACGCGGCGGCGGTGGAGGAGCTTTTTTTCAACACGAACATCACGACAGGCATTTCCGTGGCGCAGGGCAGGGGCGTGATACTCCTGGCCTGCTTCCACGCGGGGGTGCCGCTCTATGAGTACACGCCGCTGCAGGTGAAGCAGGCCGTGGTGGGCTACGGCCGCGCGGAAAAGCGGCAGGTCATCGACATGGTGCGGCGCATACTGAACATGAAAGCCGCGCCCAAGCCGGACGACGCGGCGGACGCCGTGGCCATTGCGCTCTGCCACGCGCGCAGCGCCACCTCGCTCATAGGCAGGCAGACGGAGGTAAACAAATGTACTACCATATAAGCGGCATCGTCTCTGAGCTGGAGCCCTATGTCGCCGTCATCGACTGCGGCGGCGTGGGCTATCTGCTCAATGTCAGCCTCAACACGCTCGCCTGCCTGAAGGTGGGCGAGCGGGCCAGGCTCTATGTGAGCGAATCCATACGCGAGGACAGCTTCGAGCTCTACGGCTTCTTCGGGAAAAGCGAGAAGAAGTGTTTCGATATGCTCGTCGGCGTCTCCGGCGTGGGGCCGAAGGCGGCGCTGAGCATCCTCTCGTCCTCCACGCCGGAGGCGCTGGCGATGGCCGTCATCAACGGCGACGAGCGCGCGCTGACCGTGGCGCCGGGCATCGGAAAAAAGATCGCCCAGCGCGTGATACTGGAGCTGAAGGACAAGCTGGCCAAGGAGAACGCTGCCGTGGGGCTGCCCGCCCCGGCCCCTGCTGGAGCTCCCGGCGCCGCCGGGCCGGAGGGCAAGCTGGCCGACGCGGCCGCGGCCCTGGGCGTGCTCGGCTACGGCCCGGCGGAGATCAGCGCCGCGCTGCGAAAGCTGGAAACGGACGGCATGAGCGTGGAGGACATCATCAAAGCCGCCCTGAGGAGCATGATGAAGTGAGGTGGGTCAAGTGAGCATCAGTTTTTCCGGCGACGCAGGGGAGGAGATCATCACCTCCGCGACGATATTGCCCGAGGACGCGGGTGAAGTGTCCCTGCGCCCGAAGACGCTGGACGAATACATCGGCCAGGAGAAGGCCAAAGACAACCTGCGTATTTTCATTGAAGCCGCCAAGATGCGCGGCGAATCGCTTGACCACGTGCTGCTGCACGGCCCCCCAGGACTTGGCAAGACGACGCTGGCCGCTGTCATCGCCAACGAGATGGGCGTGAACATGCGCATCACCTCCGGGCCGTCCATAGAAAAGGCTGGCGACCTGGCCGCGCTGTTGACCAACCTGCAGGAAAACGACATACTCTTCGTGGACGAGATACACCGCCTTGACCGGGCGGTGGAGGAGATACTGTATCCCGCCATGGAGGACTACGCCATCGACATCATCATCGGCAAGGGCCCTTCGGCGAACTCCATCAGGCTCGACCTGCCGCATTTCACGCTTATCGGCGCGACCACGCGCTCCGGGCAGCTGACAGCGCCGCTGCGCGACCGCTTTGGCGTCACGCTGAGGCTTGAGCTCTACACGCCGGAGGAGCTGGGGCGCATCGTCGCGCGCAGCGCGGGCATACTTGGTGTAGCCATCGAGCCGGACGGGGCGGCGGAGATCGCCTCCCGCTCGCGCGGTACGCCGCGCATCGCCAACAGGATGCTGCGGCGCGTCCGCGACTACGCGCAGGTGCGGGCCGGCGGCGTCATCACACGCGAGGTGGCCAACGAGGCCCTGCTGCGCCTGGAAGTGGACGCCCAGGGTCTGGACGCCGTAGACCGGCGCATGCTGCGCAGCATCATCGAGTTCTACAACGGCGGCCCGGTGGGGCTGGAAACGCTGGCAGCCACCATCAATGAGGAGGCCGTCACGCTGGAGGACGTCTATGAGCCCTATCTTTTGCAGCAGGGCTACCTGACGCGCACGCCGCGTGGGCGCTGCGTCACGCGCAAGGCCTATGAACATCTGGGGCTGGAATATCACGGCCAGGAGCAGCTTGAGCTCTGATCTGCCGCAGGAGGGCGCAGGATATTGAACAAATCGCGCTTTTCCGTTGGCGTGGCGATTTTTTATCTTGACTTTCCATTAGTTTGTAATATAATCAGTTTTGAGCCTGAGCATTTGAATGACTGAATACGACAACTTATCTGACAATGAGCTCCAGCACCTGGCCGCAGAAGGGAACGAGGCGGCAGAGGCGGCGCTCATCGACCGCTATGCGCGGCTCGTGCGCATATGCGCCCGCCCATATTTTCTGGCCGGGGGAGACAGCGAGGATCTCATGCAGGAAGGGATGCTTGGGCTGCTCTCCGCCATACGCCGGTTCGGCACAGAGGGCGGGACGGCTTTCCGCACATATGCGGAGGTCTGTATACGAAACCGCATCACGGAGGCGGTCCGCTCCGCCTCGCGCAAAAAGCACGGCCCGTTGAATGACGGGGTCTCACTGGAATACATCATCCTCTCAGAAGAATCAACCGTCGGCAATGCGTCCCAGCCTGAAGCGTTCAGGCGCGTACCTGAGGAACAGGTCCTTGCCAGAGAGAGCGAAAGAGAGTTTTATTCCACGTTTTCACGGTGCTTGTCAGAATTTGAAACCGAGGTGCTTTTTAACTATCTGGACGGTTTGAGCTACCGGCAGATCGCCGCAGCTACACACCGTACGGAAAAGGCCGTTGACAACGCCGTGCAGCGCATTCGCCGCAAACTGGCGAGACATCCATTCCTGGGCGATTTCAGCAGGAGCTGAACGCATATAGCCGAAAGGCAAGATCAGCAAAAGAGAGGGTAAAATCAAAATGTTCGAAGACAAAGTCCTTGTATGCAAAGAGTGTGGAAAGGAATTCGTGTTCACTGCCGGCGAGCAGGAGTTTTACGCTGAGCGCGGCTTCCAGAACGAGCCCCAGCGCTGCAAAGCCTGCCGTGACGCCCGCAAGAACGCCGCCCGCGGCCCCCGCGAGTATTTCACCGCTGTTTGCGCCATGTGCGGCGGCGAGGCGAGGGTTCCTTTCGAGCCCAAGACCGACCGTCCCGTCTACTGCAGCGAGTGCTTCGCCAAGATCCGCGAGCAGCAGAGCAACGCCTGAGGCAACTAAACGGCCGGGACGCCATGCGCCCCGGCCGTTTTTTTGATATCGCATTTTTGGAGGTACAACATGTTCGAGATCACCAAGACCACCATGATTTCCGAGATCCTTGAGAACGCGCCGGAGGCCATGCCCGTTTTCCAGAGCATCGGCATGCACTGCCTGGGCTGCGCCCTCTCCAGCGGCGAGACGCTCGAAGAGGCCTGCTACGCCCACGCCGTGGACCCCGACCAGTTCCTGACCTATCTGAACGACTACCTGGCCAAGTATAAAGAGGCCCAGGCCTGACGGCATTTATCACGGCCCCCGCGCGGCCTTGACGGCTGCGCGGGGGTTTTGTAAGTTTGGAGGGGTTTGAGTTGAACAGCGAGCTGAGCCCGCGGCTGGCGGTGGTCGCGCGCATGGCCGCCGGCGCGCGCATATTGGCGGACGTGGGCTGCGACCATGGGCTGCTATCAATATATATGCTCACTCACGGCTGGGCCCAGACGGCCGTGGCCAGCGACCTGCGCCCGGGACCGCTGTCCACAGCGCGCCGGAACGCGGCCGGCTGCGGCCTGGCGGGCCGTATACGCTTTGAGCTCTGCGACGGGCTGGACTATCCCGGAGCCGAGAAGGCGGACACGGTGGCCATCGCCGGTATGGGCGGGGAGACCATCGCCGGAATTTTGCAGCGCGCGCCCTGGACAAGTGGCGGGGCAAGGCTCGTTTTGCAGCCGCAGTCAAAAATAAACGAGCTGTGCCGCTGGCTGGCGGAAAACGCCTATGCCCTGCGCAGCGCGCTGCTCTCGCGTGAAGGCGGGCGGCTCTATCTGGCGCTGCTGGCCTCCGGCGGCGAGGGAGGCTACACATCGGCGGAAGAGGCCCTGTTCGCGTCCGGCGACCCGCTGCTGGGCGAATGGCTGGACGTGCGCATATCGCGCGTTAAGAGGGCGCTCAATGGCATGGAAAGCGCCGCCGAAGAGCGGGATACAAGCGGCGTCCAGGCAGAGCTCGGGCGGCTGCTGGAGATAAGGAGGAAGATATCATGACAGTGAGAGACGTATTCAACGCGCTCGCAATGCACGCACCGGTGGAGCTGAAAATGGATTTTGACAACGTCGGGCACCTGGCCGGCCGGGCGGACGCCGCCGTCACCCGGGCTGTGGTGGCGCTGGACATCACCGACGATGTGATCGCGGAGGCGGCGGAACTGGGCGCGGAGCTCATCGTCTCCCACCATCCGCTCATCTTCGGCAGCATCAAGAGCGTAACGGATGGAGACCTCACGGGGCGAAAGCTTGTGGCCCTGCTGGGCCGCGGGATGTCCGCCATCTGCATGCACACGAACCTGGACGCGGCGCAGGGCGGCGTGAACGACGCGCTGGCCGCCGCTCTCGGCGCGCAGGTGCAGGGGGTGCTGAACAGTGAGGAATGGATCAGCCGCATCGCGGAGCTGCCGGAGGCCGTTGAGTTTGGCGAGTTCCTATCGCGTGTGAAGCTGGCGCTGGGCGCGAACGGGCTGCGCTACGCCGGGCCCGGGCGTCCGGTGAAGCGCATCGGGCTCTGCGGCGGCGCCGGGGCGGGGGATATGTACCTGGCGCTCGAGCGCGGCTGCGACACCTATGTCACCGCGGACGTCAAGCACCACGAGTTCATCGCCGCCAACGAGCTGGGCATCAACCTGGTGGACGGCGGGCATTTCCCCACGGAGAACGTGGTCGTGCCCGTGCTCGCAGGTTGGCTGCGCGCGGACTTGCCTGAGCTCGACGTGCGCATCAGCGCCGTTTGCCGGCAGCCGGAGAAGTTCTTCGTTTGAGCTGGGGTTGAAAAGGGCGGAAATGGAGATATATAATTAGGGCATACAAAATAATGGGAAGTGTGCCTTATGAAGGAACTGTCAAAGATCGCAATGAGGGTCAACCCCTCCACCACGCTGGCCATCGACTCGCTGGCCAAGCAGATGAAAGCCGACGGGCTGGATGTCATCAGCTTCGGCACAGGAGAGCCGGATTTCATGACGCCGGAGAACATCTCCGAGGCCGGCATCGCCGCCATCCGCGAGGGCAAGACGAAATATACACCTGCCGCGGGCATCGCGCAGCTTCGCGAGGCCGCCGCCGCGCGGCTGAAGGCCGACTGCGGCCTGGACTATGACTACACGCAGATCGTCATCGCCTCCGGCGCGAAGCACAACGTATACGCTGCGCTGAGGGTGCTGCTCGACCCCGGCGACGAGGTGATAGTGCCCGCGCCCTACTGGGTGAGCTACTGCGAGATGGTGAGCATATGCGGCGGCGTGCCGGTCGTGGTGGAAACGGCTGAGGCAGCGGGCTTCAAGATGGCTCCCGCGCAGCTGGAAGCGGCTATCACCCCGCGCACCAAGGCGCTGATACTCAATAACCCTTCCAACCCCACGGGCATGGTGTATACGGAAGCGGAGCTGCGCGCCATCGCTGAGGTTTGCGTAAAGTACGACCTCTACGTGATAGCCGACGAGATATACTACAAGCTGATGTACGACGGCAAGCCCTTCGTCAGCTTCGCCTCGCTGGGCGGGGACGTGAAGGAACGCACCATCGTCGTCAACGGCGTTTCCAAAAGCTACGCCATGACGGGCTGGCGCATCGGCTACTCGGCGTCCAACAGGGAAATCGCCCGGCTGATGGGCAATTACCTCAGCCACTCGACGGGCGCCCCTTCCACCATCAGCCAGTGGGCGGCCGTGGAGGCGCTATCCGGCCAGCAGGACACCATTGAGGACATGCGCAAGGTGTTTGAAGAGCGACGCAACTACATCGTGCGCCGTATGAACACGATACCCGGCGTGAGCTGCATCATGCCGGAAGGCGCATTTTATGTGATGATGAACATCGAAAAGCTCATCGGCCGCGCCATCGGCGGCGTTGTCATTGAGAACGACGACGTGTTCGCCGAGGCCTTCCTCAAACAGGCGCGGGTGGCCGTGGTGCCCTGTTCGGGCTTTGGCATCAGGAACTTCGTCCGTTGGACATACGCCACCAGCATGGATAACATCAGGGAAGGGCTGGATCGGCTGGAAAAGTTCCTGACGGAATAATTTGTTGTCCCCCGCGAGCATATGATTGGGCGAGGGGGGACAAGTGTGTTCGTTTATATCAGGATACGCGAGTGGATGCCTCTGGCCGCGGCCACGGCGCTCATCATGCTCTGCTTCCTGCTGCCGCACGGCGGCAGTGATGACGCCCTGCCTGCCGTGGGTATGGCCGATACGGCAAGGCCCACGTTGGTCATCGACGCCGGGCATGGCGGCGAGGACGGCGGGGCTTCCACCGCCGGAGGGACGCTGGAAAGTGAGATCAACCTGGCTGTGGCGCAGAAACTGGACGCGCTGGCGCGCCTCTTCGGCGTGGACACGGTGATGACGCGCACGTCGGAAGCCATCGATTATCCGCCGGAGGCCGAGACTACGGCGGCGCGCAAGCGCGCCGATCAGAGCGCAAGGCTGCGCCTGATAAACACCACGCCGGGGGCGGTGCTGGTGAGCATACACCAGAATTTTTATCCCGACCCGCGCCCCAGCGGGCCGCAGGTGTTTTACGCGGACACGCCGGGCAGCCGCGAGCTGGCCGAGACGGCGCACAGTTACCTTGTTTCCGCGCTCGCGCCGGATAGCCGTCGCGTTGCGGCGCCGGCCAGCGAGGACATTTATCTCATGCGGGAGGCAGACTGTACGGCCATCCTGGCCGAGTGCGGCTTCCTCTCAAACCCGCAGGAGGCGGCAGCGCTGGAGACGGAAGATCACCGCACGGCTATTGCCGCCGCGCTGCTGGCGGCGTTCCTTGAGTATTGCAGCATGGAGGACGTGACGGTCACATGAAGAAAAAAACCGTGTTTTACTGCACGGAATGCGGGAATGAAACGGCAAAATGGGCCGGGCAGTGCCCGGCCTGCGGGGCGTGGAACACGCTTGTGGAGGCCCCGGCCGAGCCCAAGGCTAAGTCCGACGCCGCGCGGCCCAGAAAGGGCGGTACGGCGCCCAAGCTGCTCTCCGAGCTGGACACGCAGGAGGAGATACGCTTTCCCACCGGGCTTTCAGAGCTCGACCGCGTCCTCGGCGGCGGGGCTGTGCGCGGGAGCGTGGTACTCGTGGGCGGTGCGCCGGGCGTGGGCAAAAGCACGCTGCTGCTGCAGCTCTGCGGCCTGGTCGGCAGGAGCGAGAAGATACTCTATGTCACCGGCGAGGAGAGCCGCCGGCAGCTGAAGATGCGCGCGCAGCGGCTGGGCGTCTCGGACGGGGAGATATACGTGCTGGCGGAGACGGACCTGGGCGAGATCGGCGCGGCCATTGACTCCACGGAGCCGACTGTGGTCATCATCGACTCCATACAGACGATGTTCGACCCGGAGCTGGCCGCCGCGCCCGGGAGCGTCAGCCAGGTGCGCGAGTGCACGATGTCCATCATGCGCCGGGCCAAGGCGGACGGCTTCGCCGCCTTCGTCGTCGGGCACATCAACAAGGAGGGCAACATCGCCGGGCCCAAGGTGCTGGAGCACATGGTGGACTGCGTGCTCTATTTCGAGGGCGAACAGAGCATGAGCTACCGCATACTGCGCGCGGCCAAGAACCGCTTTGGCTCCACCAATGAGATCGGCGTTTTCGAGATGGCCGACCGCGGCCTGCGTGAAGTCCCGAATCCCTCCGAGACGCTGCTCTCCGGCAGGCCGACGGACACGCCGGGCACCTGTGTCGCCTGCGTGATGGAGGGCTCGCGGCCCATCCTGGCGGAGGTACAGGCGCTGGCGGCCAAGAGCGGCTATGCCGCGGCGCGGCGCAACTCCAACGGCATCGACTACAACCGGGCGATGCTGCTGCTCGCCGTGCTGGAAAAGCGCGGCGGGCTGGCGGTGTCCGGCTGCGACGTGTACGTCAACGTCGTGGGCGGCCTGCAGCTGGACGAGCCGGCGGCCGACCTGGCGACGCTACTGGCCGTGGCGTCCAGCTACAGGGACGTGCCCATCGGCTCCGACCTTGCAGCCATCGGCGAGGTCGGCCTCTCCGGCGAGGTGCGCTCTGTCACGCAGCTCGATCACCGGCTGTCTGAGACGGCAAGGCTGGGCTTCCGCCGCTGCATCATCCCGGCGCACGTGCGGGGGGACGTCCAGGCTCCTCCGGGGCTGAAGCTGATAAGCGTGCGCAATGTGCGCGAGGCCATAAGCGAGGCATTGAAATGAGCGTTAAGTACATAAAAACGCCCCACCTTCCTGAGCGTAAGGTGGGGCTGCTCGCTTTGGGGGAGAGATACCGCCGGGCGCTTGAGCCGGCGCTGCTCGCGCGCGGCGTGGAGCCGCTTTGGCTGCCCGATACGCCGGGCGTGGACACCCGGCTCGCCGGCCACGCCGATCTGGCGCTTTTCCACGCCGGCGGGACAACAGTGGTGAGCGCGGGAACGCCGGACGCGGATGACAAGCTCGCCCGCCGCGGCTTAACCGTCCTGCGCGCGGGCTCTCCGCTCGGGAAAACGTACCCACTCGACGCGCGGCTCTGCGGCTGCCTGGTGGGGACTGTGTTCCTACACGATGAGCGCATCACGGACAGGGCCGTGCTGCGCGCGCTGCCCGACGGCGTGAAGATCGCGCGCACCAGGCAGGGTTACGCCAAATGCGCCGCCTGCGTGGTGGACAGCCGCTCCATCATCACCGCCGACGCGGGCGTGGCGCGCGCCGCGGAGGGCGCGGGGCTCGACGCGCTGCGCATAGCGCCGGGGCACATCGAACTTGAGGGCTTCGGGCACGGCTTTATCGGCGGCGTGGCGTTCAAGCTCGCGCGGGATACCCTGGCCTTCACGGGCCGTATGGACGCGCACCCTGACTGGGCGCGCATGGAAGCGTTCCTGCGTTCGCGCAATGTGGAGCCGGTATTCTTAACGGATATGCCGGCCTTCGATATCGGCTCCGCGCTGCCGCTCAGCGAGCGCTGACTGAGGGCAGCGAGAGCTTGCCCATCACGGCCGCACGGCGTGCGCCCGTCACCGAGGGCAGGGCGTTCGGCTCACCGGCGAGGAAGCGGTCGCCCATGATGGCGAAAGCCACGGCCTCCTTGGCGTCGCTGTTGCCGCCTATGTCCTCCTGCGTGGAAACTTTGACTCCATATGCGCCAAAGCGGCGCGCCAGCGCGGCGAGGAGCGTGGTATTATAGCTGCCTCCGCCGCCCACAATGATCTCGGAAGCGCAGTATTTCGGCAGGACATACCGCTCATAGGCGTCAGCTATCGACCAGGCTGTGAGCTCTGTGGCGGTGGCTGCCATGTCCTCCCAGTTGAGGCCGTGCTCATGTCCATAGGCAATGAGCTTCGCGGCGTACTGTGTGCCGAAGCGCTCGCGGCCCGTCGTCTTGGGCAGCGGGGCGGCGTAGTACTCGTCCTTTGTCAGTTCGCTGAGCAGTTCGGGACAGACCCTGCCGCGCGCGGCCATCGCGCCGCCGCGGTCAAAGCCCTGCTCTCCGCCGGTGGCAGCGGAGACGACGGCGTCGATTATCATGTTGCCCGGACCGGTGTCGAAGGCGTAGACCGCCTCCGGCGGCGAGCCGGCGGGGAGGACGGTCATGTTGCCGATGCCGCCGATGTTTTGCAGAAGCACCGTCTCATCTTCGCGGCGGTAGAGGAGGTATTCCGTAAAAGGCACGAGCGGCGCGCCCTGGCCGCCGGCGGCCATGTCCGCCACGCGGAAGTCGGATACGGTGGGGACGCCCGTGCGCTCGGCGATGACCGCGCCTTCGCCTATCTGCATCGTGCAGCGGATGTCGTAGCCGTCCTCGCGCTCGAGCACCGGCGCGTGCCAGATGGTCTGGCCGTGGGAGGCAATGAAGTCCACGTCGCGCATCTCCAGCCCGGCGGCAGAAACGACGCTGTGCGCCGCGCCGGCGAAGAGCTCGCCGAGCAGGAAGTTCATATAACAGAGCCTGTCCGCCGTCGCCTTCTTCGGGTCGAAGAGGGCGAATATTTTTTGCCGTATGGGCTCGGGGTGCGGCGTGTTGCAAAACCCCAGCAGCCGCACAGAGGGCGACTGCGCGCTGCCGCTGAGCTCGACGAGGGCGGCGTCGATGCCGTCCACAGAGGTGCCGGACATGAGGCCCACGGCCAGGCGGCGCGGCTTATCAGTGATAGTTTCCAGCATGTGCATCGCTCCTTATCGGTTTGGTCTGTAGGAATGGATAAAATTAGTGCCTGTATTCTAAACAAATTGCATAATTGATTAACAGAAAAGGCTATGTTATAATGTTTTCAAGTTCATGAGATATATGATACAATATTTCTGAGCAAAAGAAAAGAGGTTTTTTCCTTGAGCGTCGTGGGGCCGATGATGACTCAGGCCGTGGAGGACGGTGTGTTCCCCTATGGGGAATGGGCGCTGTTTGACCGCGGCGGAGTAGTGGAGTCCGGCGCCACGGAAGGCGAGGGCGGACGGTGGTTCGACCTTGCCTCACTGACAAAAGTATTCACGGCCACGGCGCTGCTCAGATATGCGAAGGAGTCCGCTCTCAGCCTTGACGAAAGCGCAGGCGCTTTACTCGGCCCGCTGCCGCCGGCGCTGGATGGGCGGCTTCGGCGTATCACGTTGCGCGCGCTGCTGACGCACACGGCGCGGCTGCCGGCCTGGTACCCGTTTTACGCAGACGGGCGGGGGTTCTTTACGATACTGGAAGGGCTTCCGGAATTGGATGAGGGCATGGTGTACAGCGACATCGGCTTTATGCTGCTGCGGGAAATACTGTGCCGGCTTACGGGCTCGGGATTCGAGAGCGTGATCGACAGGTATGCCGCGCGGCCATTGAACATAAGTGAACTGTGTTTCCGTCCCGACAGGGCACTGCCGCTCGTGCCATCCTGCCGCGACAATGCGGTGGAAGAGCGCATGTGCGCCGAGCGCGGCATTGTTTTTGACGGTTTCCGGCCGCATTTTACGGATGTTGTAGGCGAGCCCAACGACGGGAACGCGCACTATTATTTCCACGATGTGAGCGGGCACGCGGGCCTTTTCGGCACGGCGCGGGCCGTGGCTGAGCTGGGCGTGTTCTATTTGAACACCGGCGACGCGGCCTTTTTGGGCGCTGTAATGCCGCAGGATGGCTGTGAGGGCCGCTGCCTGGGTTTCCACACGGGCGGAGCGTTCCCCAGCGGCTGCGGGCACACGGGCTTCACAGGCACCAGCATATGGCTCGACCGCGAGCGCGGCATGGGGCTGGTGATGCTCACGAACAGGCTGTATTACGACCATTTGCCGGCGGCGGACATGAGCGCCTTCCGCAGGAGGGTGCATGAAGCGCTGCTTTGCGCAAAATAGACGAAGAAAGAGAGTGTTCTCCCGATGCTGCAACTCAGCAAGCTGCCGACGGAGCAGCGCAACCCGAATACTGCCGACATCGACCGCGTATCTACCCTCGAGATGGTGCGCCGCATCAACGACGAGGACAAAAAGGTGGCCTATGCCGTGGAGCGGGAACTTGAGAATATCGCCGCGGCAGTGGACGCCATAGCGTCGGCCCTGCGCGCCGGCGGCCGGCTCATCTACTGCGGCTGCGGCACCTCCGGAAGGCTGGGCGTATTGGACGCCGCCGAGTGTCCGCCGACATACTCGGTCGATCCGGGACTGGTGCGCGGCATCATCGCCGGCGGGGAGGACGCCATGTTCCGCGCATCCGAGGGCGCGGAGGACAACGCCGCGGCCGGGGCAGACGACCTGAAGGCCATCGGCTTCAGCAGCGGGGACGTACTCGTGGGCATTGCCGCCAGCGGGCGCACGCCCTATGTGCTGGGCGCGATGAGCTACGCCAAGGAGCTTGGCGCCTGTACTGTAGCCGTCACCTGCAACAAGAATTCTGAGATGAACGCCGCAGCGGACATCGCCATCGGCGTGGAGCCCGGGCCGGAGGTCATCACCGGCTCAACGCGAATGAAGAGCGGCACGGCGGAGAAGATGGTGCTCAACATGCTCTCCACAGGTGCTATGATACGCCTTGGAAAGGTATATGGCAACCTGATGGTGGACGTGATGCCGACAAATGAAAAGCTCGTGCGGCGGGCGATATCCATCGTCTCCACGGCGGCCGGCGTCAGTGAGGAGACGGCCCGCGCCACGCTCGAGCGCTGCGGTTTCACCGTCAAGACGGCGATCGTCATGCTCAAAAAGGGGCTTGACGCCGGACAGGCGGCGCAGCTCCTGTCCGAAAACGGCGGCGTTATCGCCCGCGCGCTGGGGGAAGGATGAAGATGGACAATAAGATCGCTGTCGGCCAGCGTATCATGGCCGGACTGCCGGGCACGGAGATCGACGAGGGCTTCCGCACGCTGGTGCGGGAGTGCAAGATCGGCAATGTGATACTCTTCAGGCGCAATATCGAAAGCCGCGAGCAGCTCAAAGCGCTCTGCGCCGCACTGCGCGAACTCATACTCAGCGAGACAGGCTATGAGCCCCTGATCGCCATCGACCAGGAGGGCGGGGCCGTCACCCGCCTCTCCACGGACATGATAAATACGCCGGGCGGCATGGCGCTGGCCGCCGCCGGCGGTGACGCGCCCTATCGCGCGGGCCTGATCACGGCCAGTGAGCTGCGCAGCGTGGGCATAGACTTCAACCTGGCCCCGGTGCTGGATGTGAACTCCAACCCGGCAAACCCCGTCATAGGCGTCCGCAGCTTCGGCGACGAGCCGGAAAAGGCCGCCGGCCGCGCGCTGGGCTTCATGCGCGGGACGCTGGACGGCGGCGTGATGGCCTGCGGCAAACATTTCCCGGGGCATGGCGACACCTCGGTGGATTCGCACCTGGGGCTGCCACGGGTGGAAAAGAGCAGGGAAGAGCTGGAGAAATGCGAGCTGCTGCCTTTCCGCCGCGCCGTTGAGGCGGGCATCCCCGCCATCATGACCAGCCACGTGCTGTTCCCAGCGCTGGAGCCGGAAGAACTGCCGGCGACCATGTCGCGGCGCATACTCACGGGGCTGCTGCGTGGCGAGCTGGGCTTCGGCGGGCTCATTATCAGCGACTGCATGGAGATGCAGGCCATCGGGCGCTTCTATGGCAGTGTGAACGGTGTGGAGGGCGCCATCAGGGCCGGCGCGGACATCGTCTGCATCTCGCACACGGCGAGCGTCGCCCGCGAGGCGGCGGAGCGGCTGCTCTCGCTGCTGGAAGGCGGCGAACTGGACGCCGGGGAATTCAAAGCTGCGGTGGAGCGCGCGCTCTCCGCCAAGCACGGCCTGGCCGCGGCCGGGGGACGGGTCCAGGGCCCTGCCGACACTGCTGAGGCGCGTGAGCTTTTGGAGCGCTCGTTCACGCTCGTGCGCGGTCCAATGCCGTCCCTGGGCGGGGCCCCGCTCTTCACAGGCGGGCCTGCTTCGCGGTCTACACAGGCCTCGAGCCGCACGGGCGGCGAGCCGGTGTTCGCAGAATACATGGCGGGCAGGCTCGGCGGAAGCGCCTTAGTCACCGCCGACGAGCCGGATGAGGACGAGATCCGCGCGGCGGTAAAGGCGGCTGAAAACTGCTCCTGCATAGTGCTTGCCACCTGCAACGCACACCTCAAGCCCCGGCAGCTCGCGCTGATGAAAGCGCTGGGTGAGACCGGCAAACCGATGGCCGTCTGCGCCATGCGCGACCCATACGACCTGTCTGAGCTGCCTTCAGGCGCGGCCGGCGTGGCGGTGTGGGAATACACGGCGCAGTCGCTGGAGGCCCTGGTGCCCTTCCTCAGCGGCGAACAGGAATTCGTTGGCTCCCTGCCCCTGGCAAAGCTGTGAAGACGGGCTGTTAATTTGTTGAAACATTGTTTATTTGCATCACTTTAATGTGATGATATAATGTCCTTAATCAGGGCGCGGCGACGCGACTGTTAAGAAAATACACATTAAGGAGGACAACATGAAGAAACTTATCGCACTTATCCTGGCGGCCATGTTCTGCCTGGGCCTCGCAGCCTGCGGCGAGGAGCCCGCTGCCGAGGACGATACCCCCGCGTCCGAAGCCCCGGCCTCCGATGCCCCTGAGGCCGAAGAGCCCTCCGGCGACCCGGTCGAGCTGACTGTCTGGCTGCCCATCTATCAGTTTGGCGACGGCATCAGCGATGCGGACTTCTGGAACGGCAAGTTCGACGCCTTTGAGGAGGAGAACAACTGCACCATCAATCTGGAGATCCTCTCCTGGACCGACTACGCCACCCAGATCTACACCGGCCTGCTCTCCGACGAGGGCCCCGATGTCGTCTACGTCACCGAGACCTACGACCTCATCGACGCCGGCCTGCTCGCCCCGCTGGACGAGTACCTCACCGACGAGGACTATGAAAAGTACCTCTACCTTGAGCAGGGCGCCTACAACTCCGACGGCCAGCTCTGCACCTTCCCGATGATGGCCGGCAACCCCTGCGTCGTGTTCTACAACATGGACATGCTGGAGGCCGCCGGTATCACCGAGCTGCCCACCACCTGGGACGAGTTCATGGACGTCTGCCTCACCCTGAAAGAGGCTAACCCCGACGTCTGGCCCTTCATCTCCTCCTGGGGCGCTTCCAACGGCGTTTCCGCCATGCTGGCCGGCTTCTGGCCCTTCTTCTTCCAGGCTGGCGGCACCGTGCTGGACGAGGAGGGCAACCTCAACCTCGACAGCGACGCCACCCTCGAGGCCCTGACCTACATCAACAGCTTCAAAGAGAACGGCATCTTCGACGACAGCATCGTCAGCATGGACGACCCGAACGGCCACTTCGTGAACGGCGAGGCCGCCATCATCATCAACGGCACCGGCAACGCCTCCACCTTCACCGAGGCCGGCATCACCTGGCAGTGCCAGCTCGGCCTTGAGGGCCCCGCCGGCATGGCCACCAACATGTCCGTCGACTCCCTGGCCATCTCCTCCTACTGCGAGGACAAGGCCCTGGCCGCCGAGCTCATCAAGTACATCACCAGCGCTGAGTGCATGGACGAGTATCACAGCGAGATCTACGGCATGCCGTCCCTCACCACCGACGCCACCTACACCGAGCCCGAGCCGTTCCAGAGCATGTACAACGACTACTCCGACGTCATGTACTCCGTCCCCTCCTATGAGGGCTCCGCTTCCTTCGCCGACTACTTCCAGGCGCAGGTCCAGGGCATGCTCATGGGCCAGCTCACCCCCGAGCAGGTCATCAGCGAGTCCATGACCTACTACAACGAGCAGCTCGTTTCCTAACGCAGGTATCCTGAAACCGGGCATGGCCGGAAACCGACGATGCCCGGTTTCCCTTTATGGTCTTTCTCTCAATTAAAGGCGTGGTGATGAAAGTATGAACAAGTTGAGAAGAAGAAGGATGTCCCCGCTGGTGCGGAGGCAGGCCGCTTACGGCGTGGCGTATATCACGCCGGGCATGCTCATCATCCTTATGTTCTGTATAGCGCCCATTTTCATGACGCTGTATTACAGCTTCACGGAGTACAACCTGGCGCAGCCGCCCGACTGGATAGCCCTGGAGAACTACGTCAAGGTACTGAACAACACCCAGCTCCGCAGGGCTGTCGTCAATACGGTGATATACGTCATCATCACCGTGCCGCTGCAAACGCTGCTGGCCATGTTCGTGGCAAATTTCCTTGCCGAGTATCTGAACAACCGCTACGGGCGGGTGCTGCGCAGCATCATTTTTATCCCGACGCTGGCCTCCTACGTGGCGGCGGCCACAGTGTGGAAGGTCATCCTCGCTTCCCGCGGCGGGCTGCTCAATGAGATCCTCGGTATTTTCGGCGTTGCGCCCATCAACTGGCTGGGCGAGCCGACTCTGGCGCTCATCTGCGTCTCGCTGGTGGCCGTGTGGAAGAGCGCGGGATATTTCACCATCATTTTCTATGCGGGGATCATGAACATCTCCGTGGACGTGCGCGAGGCCGCGCTCATCGACGGCGCTTCCCCGCGGCAGCGCTTCTGGAAGATCACCGTGCCGCTGCTCAAGCCCATCACGTACCTGAACGTGACGCTGGGCATCATCTGGTCCTTCCAGGCCTTTGATATCGTATACAAACTGACCGGCGGCGGGCCCTTCAACGGCACGACGACGATCGCCTACATAATCTACACCTATGCTTTCCAGGACTTCCGCATCGGCTACGCCAGCGCGGTGGCCATACTGCTGCTGCTCGTCATCCTGGCCGTACACCTGATACAGCAGCACTTCTTCGAGGGAGGGGACGACTGATGATAAAGAATGAGCGGCGCAGCGCGCGCTTTGTCATCGGTGTGATCTTGGTCACGCTGTTCGCGCTGATGTGCATCGTACCGCTGATATACATGATACTCGTCTCCTTTGCCGACACGACGACGATGTATATCAAGTGGGAAGACGTCGATCTCCTCGACTTTTCCAACTATATCTACCTCTTTGAAAACCGCGAATTCGGCCGGCCCATACTCAACAGCCTGATCGTTGTGGTGATAAGCGTCATCGTGGTGGACATCGTCAGCTGCACCATGGCCTATGGCTTTGAGAAAAAGCCGGTGCCCGGAAAAGGGCCGCTTTTCAACCTGGTGCTGGCGACGATGATGATACCCACGCAGGTCGTGTTCATCTCGCTCTACGTGATGATGCGCAAGTGGGGCATGCTCAACACCTATATCGCGCTGGTGATACCGCTGGTGGGCGCTTTCGGCATCTTCATGATGAGGCAGTTTGTCCGCGGCGTGCCCAACGACTTTATCGAGGCCGCCCAGATCGACGGCTGCAGCGAGCTGCGCATCTACCTGCGCGTGGTGCTGCCGATGGTCAAGCCCGCGCGTGTGACGCTGGCCGTGTTCACCTTCAACTCCGCCTGGAACGCCCTGCTGTGGCCGCTTATCGCCGTCACCAGGGAGGAGATGAACACCCTCACTGTGGCCACCAGCTCCCTGACCAGCTATTTTGCCACCAACTACGGCCCGGAGATGGCGGCGGCGACGCTTTCGTTCGTGCTGCCGTTCCTGCTCTACTGCTTCATGCAGAAGCAGTTCGTGGAGGGCATCGCCCTCGGCGGCGTCAAGGGCTGAGCAATGGGCCTTTCTCTCGTAACTTGCCCGGAGGGCAGGACAGATGAGTGCGTTGGCGTTTTTGCCAACAGTTCCATATGGGACCGCTATTTCGCCGGCGGCGACAGTTTGCAGCGTTCTCTGCAAACGGCCGCCGGCCGCGGCGAGCTCTGGTGCGCGCTGGACGCCGATGATAACATCGCCGGCGTCATGCGCATCGTGCCGCGGGGCTTTTGCGGGCTCTATCACTACCTGGCGCTCATCGGCGTGGCTCCCGGCGCGCGCGGGCAGGGCGTTGGGCGGTATATGATGGGCGAATTTGAGCGCATGGCCGCCGCGGACGGCTGCCGGCGCGCCAGCCTGCTCGTCAGCGGCTTCAATGAGGGCGCGCGGCGCTTTTACCGCTCGCTCGGCTACTGGGAGCTGGGCGTGATACCCGGCGCGAGCCGCGAAGGCATTGACGAACACGTCATGCTCAAAGACCTTGTACCCAGGGGGGCGGAACAGTGAAGGAACTGGACGCCGCGGCTGTCAGGCGGCTCCTCTCGCGCTGGGACTATGCGCCGGAGGCCATAGAGGCCTATGGCCGGGCTATGGAACGCGCGATGCGCAATGCAGGCGCGCATGAAGCCCTGGAGCGCGCAGTTGACGGATATGAGGCCGGCGGGGACATGGATATCCGCGCCCTGCTCACACAGATGGACGGCTTTGCCGCGCCCTGCGGGGAAAGCCCATATACGATGCGCATGCTGCCGTATATCGCCATGCTCGACGGCGCGGCTGCGCGGTATGACAGCGCCGGGATAGGGGAGAAGGTCTATCATGACTCCTTCGCCGACCTGCTTTGGAAAACGCGCGAGTGCTACCGCGTGTACGGCGTCTGGGGCAGCTTTGTGGCACCCTGGTTTTACCGCTTTTTCGAGCTCAAATGCTTCGCCCTGGGACGGCTGCAATTTGAATTTACCTCATTTAATGCAGACGTCCCGCTGGAGAGCGGCGAGCGCGTGATAAACGTGCACATCCCCTCCTGCGGCCCGCTGAAGCGGGAGGAATATCAGGAGTCTTACGCGCAGGCCACGGAGTTTTTCGGCTACGCGCATGAGCGCGAGACGCCCTTTGTCTGCGACTCCTGGATACTGCACCCGCTCTGCCGGGAACTGCCGGAGGATTCCGGCATACGGCGCTTTGCCGCCGACTATGAGCTGCTGCGCGTCATCGACGACGGGCAATGCTCGGACATGTGGATCATTTTCGGCCGCCCCTGGGACGGCGACGCCGCCTCGCTGCCGGAGGATACGGCGCTGCGGCGCATTTTCAAGCGCCGGCTGCTGGAAGGCGGCAGCGTTGGACGCGGATACGGGCTGTATCTGCGCGCAAAATAGACGGTAAAAGGGGATGCCCGCCAAGGTATCCCCTGTTTTGATAGCGATGGAGGGACAAGATGACGGATATCGAGATCAGGACGCGGAGCGTTTACGACTCACTGAGCCCGGCGGAACAGAAAGTGGCGCGCTACTTTCTGCACAACATGAGTTCGGTGTTTGACGACCCCATATCCGCGCTGGCGGAAAAGAGCGGCGTCAGCCAGGTCGTCTGGGTGCGTTTCTGTAAGTCTCTCGGTTACACGGGGCTGAAAGACATGAAAAAAAACCTTGTCAGCCAGCTGCGCGAACCGCGCGCCGACAGCGCCGCGCCCAGCATGGATTTCCTCGACACGCGCGTCTATTCGAGCACGGAGGACATCATCCACGGCGTGGAGGCCGGGGCGCTGGACGCCCTGCGCAGTACCGCGCGCATACTTGAGCCGCGGACGTTGGAAGATGTGGCCGCGCGCATGGCCGGCGCCAAGAGCGTACGGCTTTTCGGCGTGGGCGCCTCCGCGCTGGTGGCGGAGGACATGTATCACAAGCTGCTGCGCATCGACCAGAAGGTGATATTCAGCTCCGATTTGCATGTACAGCTGAGTTATATCACCTCCATGAAGCACGACGATGTGGCGCTGCTCTTCTCAAACTCCGGCAATACGTCGGAGATACTGGAACTGGCGGAAGCGGCGCGCGAGCGGCATGCCTGCACGGTGGCAGTGACGAAATACGGCCCCAACAAGCTGGCGGACATCGTCGATCACGTACTGCCGACCTCCTCGCCTGAGCTGGAGTTCCGCAGCGGGGCCATGAGCAGCCGTATGTCTGCATTGTTCGTGGTGGATGTCCTGTTCACAACGCTCTGCAACAAGAACTATAACACGGTGGCGCGCCCGCTGGCAGAGAGTTATTCCCAGTGCAGCAAGCACCATCTGTGCTGATGGAGGTAGTTATGAAAATAACGCAAATGAAATTAGCGCTCCTGTCCGCGCCGCTGCGCGTGCCTTTCCGCACGGCGCTGCGCGAGGTATCGGCAGTAGAGGATGTTGTCGTGGAGCTCACAGACGCCGAAGGGCGCGTCGGCAGGGGGGAGGCCCCGCCAACGGCTGCAGTGACGGGCGAAACGCTCGGCTCCATCACGGCCGCGCTGCGCGGGCACATCGGCCCGGCGCTCGCGGGGCGGGAATTCAACGGCTTGGACGAGATTTTTGCTGCCATCGCGGGCAGCATCAAGGGCAACAGCAGCGCCAAAGCGGCGGCTGAGATCGCTGTCTGGGATCTTTACGCCCAGCAGTGCGATTTGCCGCTTTACAAACTGCTCGGCGGCGGCAAAACGTCTATTGTCACAGATTTAACGATTAGTGTCAACGAGCCTGACGTCATGGAACGCGACGCCGCTTATGCCGTTGCACAGGGATATGATACATTAAAAATAAAGGTCGGGGAGTCGCCCGAGCTGGATATTGCCCGGCTGCGCGCTGTGCGCCGTGCGGCGCCGGACGCGGTCGTCCGGCTTGACGCCAACCAGGCCTGGACCCCGCGGCAGGCCGTGCGGATACTTGAACAGACGCAGTCCGAAGGGCTTGATATCGAGCTTGTGGAGCAGCCGGTCAAGGCGCATGACATCGACGGCCTGCAATTCGTCACGGTAAACTCGCCGGTGCCCGTGATGGCCGATGAGAGCGTGTTCTCGCCGTCTGACGCTTTTGCGATAATGCAGCGTCACGCGGCTGACTACATCAATATAAAGCTGATGAAATGCGGCGGCCTGTCCAATGCGCTGAAGATCGTCTCCGCGGCTGAGGTGTACGGCGTGGAGTGTATGCTGGGCTGCATGCTGGAGGCCAAAGTCAGCGTCACGGCGGCGGTGCATTTGGCCTGTGCCAAACGCGCCATTACGCGCATTGACCTTGACGGCCCGGCGCTGTGCAGCGCGGACCCGGTCACCGGAGGCGCTGTGTTCAATGGCAGGCACATCTCCGTAACGGATGCGCCGGGGCTTGGCATCAGCGCCATTGAGGGCCTGCGATACCTTGAAGATGCGATTTAACTATAATATGTTGGAATCCTGTGACGGGTCTCCTCCAAATTCAACAAAATTTTCATTTTGTTGAATTTTATGTATCTAAGCCCTTTACTTTTAAATGCTCTTCCCTTACAATATAAATCGAGGTGATGAGCAATGGCGGACTACCGGACAGAAGCGCCGCGCGTGCTGCGCGATTTCCTGGTGTATCATGAGACCATCAAAGGCCATTCGCGCGCCACAGTCGATGAGTATTTCCTCGACCTGCGGAATTTTTTCCGTTATCTGAAGATCGAGCGCGGGCTCGTGCCGCGCAGCACGGAGCTTGACGACATTTCCATCATGGATGTAGACCTGTCCTTCGTTGGCTCCGTAACGCTTGAGGAAGTCTATGATTACCTGAGCTATCTCGCGCGCGACCGCGTTAAAAACGAAAACAGCCGCGAAAAGAGCTACGGGCTCTCTGCCACCACGCGCGCGCGCAAGATCGCCACTATCAGGAGCTTTTATAAATACCTGACGCTGAAAACGAAGCATCTTGAGGTCAACCCGGTGGCCGACCTGGACTCCCCCAAGACGACCAAGGCCCTCCCCCGCTATCTGACGCTTGAGGAGAGCAAACGCCTGCTGGAAGCCGTGGACGGCGTCAACAGAGAACGCGATTACTGCATCCTGTGCCTGTTTCTGAACTGCGGGCTGCGCATCTCGGAGCTTGTGGGGCTTGATCTTGGCGATGTGCGCGCGGACTGCCTGCGCGTCCTCGGCAAGGGCAATAAAGAGCGCATGGTATATCTGAACGACGCTGCGCGCGCAGCTATAGACGCCTGGCTGCCCGTCCGGCGGGCAATGGCAGCCCCGGGCTGCGACGCGCTGTTCGTCTCCACGCGCAGGCGGCGCATGAGCACGGATTCCGTGCACGCAATGGTGAAAAAAACGCTGCTCAAAGCCGGCCTCGACCCGGACAAATATTCCTCCCATAAGCTGCGCCACACGGCAGCCACGCTGATGATACAGCATGGCGTGGACGTGCGCACCGTGCAGGAAGTGCTGGGGCACGAACACCTGAACACTACGGAGATCTATACCCACGTCGATAACTCCGAACTGCGCGTGGCTGCGGAGGCAAATCCCCTTTCGGGATTCACGCCGGATAGCCAAAAATAACTACTGGACAATTTCTTTATTTATGGTATAGTCTTTTGGAAAGATCGTAACCACTAAAGGAGAGAGACAAAATGTCTAAAAGGATCACCTCCCTTCTTCTCATAGCCGTCATGCTGCTCTGTCTCGCCGCCTGCGGCAACGAGGCAGAAGAGCCGAGCGCGCCAGCGGACGATATCGGCGACATCGCCAGCACTGTCGCGCCCACCTCCACCCCCACTCCGGAACCCGAAGAGACGGTGGAGCCCAGCCCTTCGGCCACGCCCGAGGCAAGCCCCACGCCTGCTGTCACGCCGACGCCGGCGCCCACCCCTGCCCCCACGCCTGAGGCGACCCCCACTCCCCTGCCGCCCTCCGAGGCTCCCGCAGAGACGGAACAGCCCGCTGAGAGCGCGCCTCCGGCGGAGAGCTCCGAGCCCGCGCCCGATGAGAGCGCAGAGCCTTCCGTTGAACCGGAAGTTGGCGGCGACGGGATAAATTTGCAGAACTTTTACGATTCCATTTCGTCTACATACGAGTTCTCCTCCATGATGGACATGGATACGGAGATCATGGACGCCTATTATCCCGGCCTCTCTGCTGTTTCTACGGCCCAGTTTGTGGGTAAAATAGCCATGATCACTGCCTCGGCCAACGAGCTGGTGCTCATCGAGTGCGCCAGCAGCGACGATGTGGCGGCCGTGCAGGCCATACTTGAGACCCGCAAGCAGACGCAGGTGGACGGCGGGGCCTGGTATCCCGAGAGCATATCCATGTGGGAGAGCGCGCAGATATGCGTCAACGGCAACTATCTGATGCTCGTCTCCCATGCCAACGCCGCCGATATCGCGGCGGAATTCAACGCGCTGTTCAGCGAGTAATTTTTCGCCGGAGGCAAACCGTTAATGGTCTTTTCCAGCATCCTTTTCATGTTCATATACCTGCCGGTCGTGCTGGCAGTGTACTATATCTCCCCGGTCAAGTGGAGGAACCCGGTGCTCTTCGTGGCAAACCTGGTCTTTTACGGCTGGGGAGAGCCCGTCTATATCCTGCTGATGATGCTCTCCATCACCGTGAACTATGTGAATGGCCTGCTCATCGGCAAATACAAAGCGGCCGGCGACATGAAGCGCGCCAAGGCCGTGCTCATTGTCAATGTCGTCATCAATCTCAGCCTGCTGGGCTTCTTCAAGTACTACGACCTCATCGTCACCACGCTCAGCGCCCTGCCCTTCATCGACATCGCGCCGCTGGGGCTGACGCTGCCGATAGGCATCTCTTTCTACACTTTCCAGACGATGAGCTATCCCATCGATGTCTACCGCGGGGATGCGGATGTGCAGCGGAACTATATCAGCTTCGGCACATTCGTGGCGCTGTTCCCGCAGCTCATCGCCGGCCCCATCGTGCGCTACAAAGATGTGGCCGATCAGCTGGGTTTCCGCGCATCGAGCATCGACCAGTTCTCCTCCGGCGTGGAACGCTTTATCGGCGGCCTGGCAAAAAAGGTGCTCATCGCCAACAATATCGGCGCGCTGTGGGACGTCTACGCCGCCGACCCCGGCAATTTAACAACGCTGGGCGCGTGGCTGGGCATACTCGCCTTCTCTTTGCAGATATACTTCGATTTCTCCGGCTACTCCGACATGGCCGTGGGCCTGGGGCGTATGATCGGCTTCGAATTCAAGGAGAACTTCAACTATCCCTACATCTCGCGCAGCGTCACCGAGTTCTGGCGCCGCTGGCATATCTCGCTCGGCACCTGGTTTAGGGACTATGTCTACATCCCCCTGGGTGGAAACCGGCACGGCCTTGGGCGCCAGCTCTTCAACATCACGGTCGTATGGGCGCTGACAGGCATCTGGCACGGCGCCAACTGGACGTTCCTCTTCTGGGGCCTTTACTACGCCGTGTTCCTGATCCTGGAGAAATCCTTCCTCCTGCGCTGGCTGGACTGCGCCCCGCGGGCCGTTGGGCATATCTATACGCTGTTCGTGGTCGTCTGCGGCTGGGTACTGTTCCAGCTTGAAGACATGACGGCGGTCAGCCAGTATTTTGCCGCCATGTTCGGCGGCGGAGCCGGCCTCGTCGAGGCGCGCGACCTCTTCTATCTTGTCTCTTACGCGGCCATTTTCGTCATCGGCGCCGTGTCGGCCACGCCGCTGGGGGCGAAAGTCTACCGGTCCCTCCCGCCGAAGGTGAAAGCAGTGGCGGGCCCGGCGCTGATCGTTGCCGTGCTCGTGCTGGCCACGGCCTATCTGGTCGATTCTACCTACAACCCCTTCCTCTACTGGAACTTTTAGGAGGTAACCGTGAACAAAAAGGCGCTTTGGATAGAGGCGATCGTGTTTTTAGCGTTCATCTTCGCCTTCTTCATCCTCAATACGGCCCTGCCCGACCGCGAGTTCTCCGAACAGGAAAACCGCTCTCTGCAGCAGCGGCCGGCATTCAGCTTTGACGAACTGTTCTCCGGGCAGTATACGAAGGATTTTGAGGCCTACACCACCGACCAGTTCACGCTGCGCGACGAGTGGATAACGCTCAAGGCCGCGAGCGAACTGGCGCTCGGCAAGCGGCAGAATAATGGCATGTTCCTCTGCGACGGCGGCGCCATCATTGAGCCCTACGAAGCGCCGGAGGACGGCAAGCTGGAAGCCAACATGGAGGCCCTCAACAAGCTCGTCGCCAACACGGACGCGGATGTTTATTTCGCCCTTATCCCCGGCAAGAGCGACATCTGGGCGCACATGCTGCCGCAGAACGCGCCCCGGGACAGTGAAAAGGCCGCCATCGACTACTGCTATTCACTCTCCGACGCCGTGAACGTGGACATTTACGGCGCGCTTGAGGAGCACAGCGGCGAATACATCTATTACCGCACCGACCACCACTGGACGACGTTGGGCGCCTACTACGGCTTTTCCGCCCTGGCGGAGAGCATGGGCCTCGACTGCCCGGATATCAGCGAGTACAGCGGGCGCGAGACCGTCTCCGAGGAGTTTTACGGGACTTCCTGGTCGTCCTCCGGCTTCTCCTGGGTCGAGCCTGACAGCATGGAGATCTTCGTCACGGAGCCCGAGGGGCTGGAGATCACGAACTACCCGCAGGGCAGCCCGGTAGAGGGCCAGCTTTACGACTGGAGCCGGCTGGAGGTCAAGGACAAGTACAGCTTCTTCTACGGCGGCAACACGCCGCTGCTGGAGATCGAAACGGGCGTGGAGGGCGCCCCTTCCCTGCTGATACTGCGCGATTCGTACATGGACAGCCTCTCCCCCTTCTTGCTGGAGAGCTATTCGCGCATACACATCCTCGACCTGCGTTACTATCGCGCAAGCCTGTCCGACTATATCGCACAGAACGGCTTTGACGACGTTCTTGTCTGCTACAGCATCGACAATTTCTCCACCGACAGCAACATTTTCCTGCTGGGGAGGTAAAACATGAAAAGCTGCTACGACAACCTGCCGGACGGCTACCACGAGCTGCTCACGGTCGATCTGCAGAAAAACAAGCGCCTGGCCCTGCTCGTAAACGGGCTCGCGCTGCTCATTGCCATCCTGATGGTGCTCCTGGGCGCATATCTTGTGCCGTTTGGCACGGCTTTGCGGTATATACACCCCCTTTCCCTCCTGGCGCTTTTTGCCGCCATCGTTGTATACATGCTCCTGCATGAGCTGACGCATGGCATATGCATGAAGCTGTATGGCTCCGGCAAGGTCCGCTACGGCTTCACGGGCCTTTATGCTTTTGCCGGCAGCGGAAGCTATTTTGCCCGCGGGCCGTATATCGTCATCGCGCTTGCTCCGGTGATCGTGCTGGGCGCGGTTTTGCTGGCGCTGAATTTCGTCTTCAGCTCCGGCGCGGCGTTCTGGTGCGTATACATTGTGCAGATAACCAACATCTCCGGCGCGGCGGGCGACATGTACGTCACAGGCAAGTTCCTCGGGCTGCCCAGGGACATACTGGTACACGACAGCGGCGTTTCCATGACCGTGTACGCGAAGTGATACATAAAACATATCCCGCCCCAGGGGGCGGGATTTTTTTATTTGTTGCGTATTATTTGCTGTAGCTCTCGCCGTTGAAAGCGAGGATGGACGCCAGCGACGCGCCGACGGCGGCGCAGGCATCGATGAACACGGCAAACCAGAGCGTGGCGATGCCAAAGAAACCAAGAAGCAGCAAAACCAGCTTCACAAGCAGGGCAAAGGCCATGCAGGCAGCCATCAGCCGCCCTGAATAGCGCGAAATGGCGATGGCCAGAGGAAGGCGCTCGACCTTTCCGCCGATGATGGTGATATCGGCGCCAACGGGCGCGGCCAGCGTGTCCAGCCCGGCCATTGCCACGTCCGAATCGGCATCCGTGTGGCCGGCGGCGAAGCATTCAGGAGCGCCCACAAATACAAGGTTCTCGCCCGTGGCGCAGCCGCGCTTGACCTCTCCTATCGCCTCTCGCGTGCGCTTGACGCCGTGCTCGGAATAGTACTCTACGATGCCGAGCGAGGCGGCGGCGCGCGCAGCACTGTCGCGGCTCTCGTCCGTGAACATCACGACCTTGCCCACGCCGCAGCGCGCAAGTTCGGAGACTCCTGTAGCAGCGTCCGGCCGCACATTGTCGCTGAGGACGATGCGCCCGGCGTACTCGTCGCCGATAGCGGCATAGACGGCATATTCCTCCGTCAGGTCCCCGTCTGGCACGGAGACGTGCTTGACGGTCATCAGGTCGCGCGTGCCGGCGCAGATGCGGATACCGTCCACCGTCACCTCCACCCCGCTGCCGGGGATGTCGGTGAAATTCTGCACAAGGTCTATGTATATCGTGCCGCCGTAAGCGGCGATAACGGCCCGGGCCTGGGGCGTGTTGGAATAGGCCATGGCATGGGCCACTATCTTCAGCAGCACACCCTTGTTCATCCGGGCGCTGGGCTTGATAGAGACCACACGCAGTTCCCCGTCCGTCAACGTGCCGGGCTTGGAGAAAGCCACCGCGCCGGCGTCCGCCAGCGTGTCCATGGCCGAGCAGTCCTTGCAGAGCACGCCGCTGCGGGCAGCGCCGCTAACGGAGCAGAGCCGTATCAGCGGCACGGCTATCAGCAGCGCGCAGGGGTTGGCAACGATGAGGAACACGGCGGCGCGGCGCACAGACTCGGCCACGCTGATATGCAGCGCGAGCGGCAGCAGCGCGGCGATGAGCACAGCGATCACGCATACGACAGGCGTGAAATAGCTGGCCGCCTTTTCCAGCGATGCGGGGCAAACGCCCCCGGAGGCGGACGCCCGGGCTACGCTGTTATAAAACAGCGCGGCCGTGGACTCCGCCGACGTGCCGGTGACCTCGCACACGAGTTCATCCCCGGTGTTGAGGCTGCCGGAGAGCAGCTCGTCCCCGGGCTTGACGGCGACTTCGCCTTCGCTCCCGCCCATATCGGAGAGGTCGAGGCTTGACTCGCCCTCCACGACCAGGCAGTCGCAGGGCACGCGCTCGCCGGCGCGCAGGCGTATACGCTCTCCCGGCTGCACGTCCCCGGCGGGGACGCGGTCCTCGCCGCCGTCGTGGATGACGGTGGCGTATTCGTTCTGGAAGTTCACGGCGCTGAGGGCCGTCATCCGCGTGCGCACGACGGCGTAGCTGATGAATATGCCGCCGAGCTGGAAAAGCAGCACCAGCGCCGCCCCCTCCACCGCCGCGCCAAAAATGAAGGCGATGACGGTGCTGAGCAGCACGAGCACGGACTTGTCCAGGAACCGGCCGTTCATCACTGCCAGTATGGCGCCGGCCAGCAGGTCGGCCCCGGCGATCAGTGCGCTGACGATGAGCATCACAGACGGCCACGGGGCGGGTATCCGTCTTATCAGAAGTGCGCCGGAAAAGATGATGCAGGAAATAACGAGCCGCACCACCAGCGCGATATCAAAGCTGAGATCGGCCTTAGCGCCGCCTGTGCCGTCGGGCCAGGCGGGACGGCCGCCGGTCAGATTCTCAAGTATCTCCTTGAAGGTCATCTGACACCTCCTTAGGGAAAATGCAGCAGCCTTGGAGGCTGGTCAGTTAAGCTCAGGCCTTGCCGTCGCAGCCGAGGACGTCCACGATCTTGTGCATGACCATCTTCTTGATGGCCTCACGGGCGGGCTTCAGGTACTGGCGGGGGTCAAAGTCCGCCGGATGCTCGGCAAAGTACTTGCGGATGCTGGCGGTCATGGCCAGGCGCAGGTCGGAGTCGATGTTGATCTTGCAGACGGCGCTCTTGGCGGCCTGGCGCAGCTGGTCCTCGGGGACGCCGATAGCGCCGGGCATGTTGCCGCCGTACTTATTGATCTCATCGACGAACTCCTGGGGCACGCTGGAAGATCCGTGCAGGACGATGGGGAAGCCGGGCAGGTTCTTCTCCACGGCCTCGAGCACGTCGAAACGGAGCTGGGGCTTGGTGCCGGGCTTGAACTTGTACGCGCCGTGGCTGGTGCCGATGGCGATGGCCAGGGAATCGCAGCCCGTGCGCTCGACGAATTCCTGCACTTCCTCGGGGCGGGTGTAGCTGGCGCAGCCCTCCTCGACTTTGACCTCGTCCTCGATGCCGGCGAGGGTGCCAAGCTCGGCTTCGACCACGACGCCATGGTCGTGCGCGTACTCGACGACCTTACGGGTAATGGCAATGTTCTCGTCGAAGGGCTTGCTGGAAGCGTCGATCATGACAGAGGTGAAGCCGCCGTCGATGCAGCTCTTGCAGAGCTCAAAGCTGTCGCCATGGTCAAGATGCAGGCAGATGGGCAGGCCGGTCTCGATGACGGCGGCCTCCACGAGCTTCATCAGGTAGGTGTGGTTGGCGTAAGCGCGGGCGCCCTTGGATACCTGGAGGATCAGCGGGGCGCGCAGCTCGCTGGCCGCCTCTGTGATGCCCTGGACGATCTCCATGTTGTTGACGTTGAACGCGCCGATGGCGTATCCGCCGTCGTAGGCTTTCCTGAACATTTCCTTGGAAGTAACAAGGCTCATTGAAAAGATCTCCTTTTGCGGACAAATTTTGTTTTGCTTGCTTATTTATTATATCTCAAACATGTGATATAATCAATATCACCTTTTAGATTTTGGAGGTACAAAGATGGAAAATACGCTTCGCGGGGCCTGCGTCATAGGTCAATCCGGCGGGCCGACTTCGGTCATCAATGCCAGCGCTTACGGTGTGATACGCACTGCGCTGGACGCCGGGTGCATCACGAAGGTCTATGGCGCGGCTCACGGGATAAGGGGCGTGCTGGAGGACAAGCTCTATGACATGGGCGAAGAGGACGCTTACGAGCTCTCCCTGCTGATGAACACTCCCAGCTCCGAGCTGGGCTCCTGCCGCTATAAGATGGCGGCCCCGGAGGTGGACGACAGCGATTACCGGCGCATACTTGAGATCTTCAAGAAGTACGACGTGCGCTACTTCTTTTATAACGGCGGCAACGACTCCATGGACACCTGCGACAAGATAAGCCGCTTCATGGAAAACAGCGGCTATGAGTGCCGCATCATGGGCGTGCCCAAGACGATAGACAACGACCTGGCCAGCACAGACCACTGCCCCGGCTTCGGCAGCGCGGCGAAGTATATCGCCACCAGCTGCGCCGAGGTATACAAGGACGCCCATGTTTACGACACCGGCATGGTCGTCATCATCGAGATCATGGGCCGCCACGCGGGCTGGCTGGCGGCCAGTTCCGCCCTCGCTTCCATCGTGGGCTGCGGGCCGGATCTCATCTACCTCCCCGAGCGCGACTTTGATATGGACGACTTCGTCGCCCGCGCTGGGCAGATCTATCACGACAAGGGCAACTGCATCGTCGCCGTCTCCGAGGGCATCCACTACGCCGACGGGCGTTTTGTCTCCGAGGCCAAGGTGAGCGCGACCGACGGCTTTGGCCACGCGCAGCTCGGCGGCCTGGCCGGTATGCTGGCGCAGGTCGTCCATGAGCGCACCGGCGCCAAGGTACGCGGCATTGAGCTCAGCCTGCTGCAGCGCTGCGGGGCGCACATCGCCTCCGCTACCGATGTGGAAGAAGCTTTCCTCGCCGGAAAGACGGCCGTCGAGGCCGCCGTCGCCGGCGAAAGCGGCAAGATGGTCGCCTTCCGGCGCGAGAGCTCAAACGGCAAGTATGTATGCGTCCCCACGCTGGTGCCGCTGACCGATGTCGCCAACTTCGAGAAAAAAGTGCCTCAGGAGTGGATAACAGCCGACGGCACGGGCGTGACGCAGGACTTCATAGACTACGCCCTGCCCCTGATCGCCGGCGAGCCGGAGCGCCCGACGGAGAACTCCCTCCCCCGCTACGCCCGGCTGAAAAAAGTCCTGGCAAAATAAATAAGCAGACGGAACGCCCCTTTTCCCGCTGGAAAAGGGGCGTTTTTGCGCCGTGCGCAGCTCTTTATGCCTCCGGCGAAGCCGAGGGCCGCTGGTGGTCCGGGCTGGCCGAGGGCAGCATGCTCTCGATGGGCTCCACGATGTCTTCCTCCACGGTATGCGTGGGCGTGGGGCTGTCTTTGACGATGCCATCCTCCTTGCGGCCGCAGGCCGAAAGGGACGCGGCAAGCAGGACGGCGCTGAGTATCAATGCGGCTATCCTTTTCATTTCTCTACCTCCGCAGGTCTTTTTCTGTGGCGCATATGGCACACGGGTATATTATCTGCACAGGCAGAAAAAATATGTTGCTTTTTTTTGAAATTGGTATAGTATAGATGTACCTACGGGTAATGAAATGTAACAGGAGGTAACACATGGAACTCAAGGACAGCAAGACGTTCGAGAATCTTCAGACCGCGTTCGCCGGCGAATCCCAGGCCCGCGTGAAATACGAATTCTACGCCTCTCAGGCCAAGAAGGACGGCTATGAGCAGATCGCCGCCTTCTTCACCGAGACCTCCGCAAACGAGAAGGAGCACGCCAAGCTATGGTATAAGGCCATGCACGGCGGCAAGGTCGGCCCCACCACTGAGAATCTAAAAATGGCTGCCGAGGGCGAGAACTACGAGTGGACGGATATGTATGCCGGCTTCGCCAAGACCGCCGAGGAAGAGGGCTTTGAGCAGATAGCGGCCCAGATGCGCGGCGTGGCCGCCATTGAGAAGGAGCACGAGGAGCGGTACCTTGCCCTGCTGAAAAATATCGAGCAGGCCCAGGTGTTCAGCCGCGTCGGCGAGCAGGTGTGGATCTGCCGCAACTGCGGCCACGTGCATGTCGGCCCCACCGCCCCTGTCGTATGCCCCGTCTGCGCTCACCCGCAGGCCTATTTTGAACTGCGGGCCAAGAATTATTGATCTCCTGCCCATAAAAATGCCTGCGCACATGCGCAGGCATTTTTTATACCTTTAGCCGCTTAAAAACGATGAGCTCCGCGTCCTCGCCCAGCGGGCCGCTCTCCGCCGCCAGCAGGTACTCCCCATCCGAAGCCAGGCCGTAAAACCTGCCCGTACCTGCCTTTGGCAGAAATGTCCCCAGGTATATGGCGTCGTCATCCCAGAATTTTGCGCGCGCCCCGCCGGGCAGCTCATACTCAAGATTTATGTAGGAGCCTTTCAGGGCGTTCAGCTCTTTCACTTCGTCCAGCCCCTCAAGGCCGAGCGCATTGGCGGCGGCGATGATCCTGTCCTTGAGCCGTTCAAACTCCCCCTCTCCCCTTTTGCAGGCCCCGGCGACGGCGCACTCCCTGCCAAAAGGCCGGCCGCCGCTCTCCGCGCAGCCGCGGCAGCCTGAGCTCAGCGGACAGGCCGAGCAGTCGACCCCGCATATCGATTGCAGCATTTGCAGTTTCCCCTTTCCTGAATGCGCTTAGGCCCACAGAAGTTTGATCTAAAACTCATATCTTGTTCCATGCGAGAGCAGCAGCCCGTCTGTTAATTGAATTCGCAGGATCACGGTGTTTTCATCGTCAAAATCATTATCTCCATTGCCGATCCATCCCGCAAAAACAGACCTCAGTTTTTCAGCAATAACGCGATTCTCTTCGCTGCCAAAATAGCCCAGGTTTTCGCCCTTCCCGTGTGCGGTGAACCAATCGCCCGCTATCGCCACGTTCGCGTTTTTCCCCATTTGTTTCATTTTGTTTGATAGGGCGTATGTGATAACATAAAATGAGCCGTTCTCATAATAGGCATTTACGTTCCGCACATACGGCGTTTCATGCTCCACAGTCGCCAGCGCGATGACAGTGTCCCTGCCGAAACGCTCGTTCATGATTTTTTCAGCGTCAGAGCTCATCTTTATCATGTGCTCACTTCCTCCGTAAATCAGGTAACTGTGACGTCTATTATAAGCGCCACACCGGGATTATTCAAGCATCACAGCTCGCCGTCGTTGTAAACGGGGCTTGACAGCAGCACTATCTTGTATTACAATGTACACATCTACATTGCAATGCAAGATAGGAGGCGCCTCGTGATACCGACGCAGATGCTCAAGGGCATACTGTCCGGCTGCGTGCTGGCCGTCATCGCCCGGCAGGACGCGTATGGCTATGAGATATCGCAAAAACTGAGTGAATACGGCTTTGGCAGCATCTCAGAGGGCACGGTCTATCCCCTGTTGCTGCGGCTGGAAAAGGGCGGGCTGATCGCGGCGTCCTACCGCGAGTCGCCCTCCGGGCCAAACAGGAAATACTACTCCCTCACGGAGGCGGGGCAGGCGGAGCTGTCGGCGTTTTTGCGCAGCTTTGGCGAGCTCTCCGCAGCAGTCAGGCGCTTGACGGAGGAAATGGAGGCTGGAAAATGAGCAGGCGTACCAGGGAACTGTTAAACGAGAACAACGAGCGCGAGAAGGCGCTGACAGCGGAGTCGAACGCCGTGCTGACGGACATCGTCGTCTATCTGCGCGCGTCGCGCCTGAGCGAATACGAGCAGGAGCTGGTGCGGCGGGACATATCGCAGATGCTGCTCGACGGCGCAGCGCGCGGCCAGGACGCGCAGGAGGTCATCGGCGGTGACTACAGGCAGTTCTGCAACGACATCATAGCTGCCTTCCCCCGTCGCGGGATGAAAGAGCGCGCGCTCGAAGGCGTGCGCGACGCGCTGCTGATGTCGGCGGTGCTGCTGGCTATAAAGACTGTATCCGGCGCGCTCTCCTCCCTGCTGACGGCGGGCAGCGTGTGGACCGTCACGGTCACGCTCGGCGACCTCATCAGCATGGCGCTGATATTGGCCGCGTCCTGCGGCATCGTGCTGTACATCTGCCGCAGCAGCTTTGAGGAAAAGGCGCTGAAGGGCTGGCAGGCCTTTGCCGCGCTGTTCGCCGTGATGTTTGCCATAATGAGCGCGTCCATTTTCATCAAGCAACCGCTTTTTGAGATGCACACGCTGCTCTTTGCACTGTTGCCAGCGGCCGCTTTCGCCGGTTATAAGCTGCTGGACGCGAGGATCGACTGATATCGCCTACATGAAAACCGCCCCGGTACCCCGGGGCGGTTTTCACTGCGCAAACAGTTCTTTGATACGTTTCAGAAGCCCGCGCTTTTCGCTGTGCTGAGGCTGGCGAGCCTCGGCCTCCTTGGCCTCGCTCACGGCTTCAGCCATAAGCTCAGCCTGTGAGTCGATGGATGGCGTGCCCTCTGCGCGCGGCACAGGCACGTAGCAGCCGTTCATCAGCATATTGCGGGCCTTCATATTGTCCGAGCAGAAGAGCTCAATGTAGCCGACGATGCGCCGGCGCACCTCCTCGTCCAGTACCGGGCAGGCGATCTCCACGCGGCGGCAGGTATTGCGCGTCATCAGGTCGGCGGAGCCGATATAGAGCTTCATGTCCCTGCCCGTTCCGAAGGCGAAAATGCGCGGGTGCTCTAGGAAGCGGCCGACGATGGAAAACACGCGGATATTGTCCGTCAGCCCGGGGACGCCCGGGCGCAGGCAGCAGATGCCGCGGATATTCATGGTTATCTCCACGCCCGCCTGGCTCGCGCGTGCCAGGGCGTCGATAACGTCACGGTCCGTGAGGGAGTTGATCTTGATAAATATGCGCGCCGGCTGGCCCGACCTGGCCTTTTCGACCTCGGCGTCTATCATGCCCAAGACATGGTTTTTAAGGCTGTACGGCGCCACAAGCAGGCGGCTGTATTCGCCGCGCAGGTTGGAGATGGACATGTTCTGGAAAAAATTCGCCGCGTCCTCGCCGATGCCGGCGTCGGCGGTCATCAGGCAGAAGTCCGTGTAGAGCCTGGCGGTCTTTTCATTGTAGTTTCCGGTGCCGATCTGCGTGATATACTGTATCCGGCCACGTTCCCGGCGGGTTATGAGGCATATCTTGGAGTGCACCTTATAGTGTTCGAAGCCGTAGAGGATGGTGCAGCCGGACTCCTCAAGACGCTCGGCCCAGGCGATATTGTTCTGCTCGTCGAAGCGGGCGCGCAGCTCCATGAGCACAGTGACATCCTTGCCGTTCTCCGCAGCGGCGGCCAGGTATTCTACCAGCTTGGCCGTCTTTGCCAGGCGGTAGATAGTTATCTTGATGGAGAGAACGGCGGGGTCGGACGCCGCCTCCTTCACAAGCTTGAGGAAGGGTTCCATCGACTGATAGGGATAGAACAGCAGCGCGTCGTGGCGCAGGATCTGCGGTATGAGCTTTTCTCCGCGTACAAGGTCAGCGCTCCACTGTGGGATATACGGCTGGTAACAGAGCGCGGCGGCGCTCTCCGGCGGCAGGCGGCCCTCAAGGGAATACACATAGCCCATGGCCAGCGGGCTTTTGCATGTGAACACCTGCTCCCGGCTGAGCTGCAGGCGGCGGCAGAGGTACTGCACGATCTCATCCGAGGGTTCGCCCTGTATCTCCAGCCGCACATGGGCTAGGCGGTTTCTCTTTTTGAGGACCTTTATCATATGTTCGCGGAAGTCCTCGCCCACGTCGTAGTCCTCGTCCTCGGGGCTTATGTCGGCATTGCGCGTGACGCACATGACGTGTTTTTCCACGACCTGATAGGAGCGGAATAGCCGCCCGGCGTATTCGAGCACCAGCTGCTCAGTCAGGATGTATCGGAGGCCCTGTTCATTGAAGCAAAAAAACTCCGGCAGGACCCTGGGGATGGGCACCAGTCCGAACACCCTCTCCCCTTCCCTTTGCAGGACGAGCACAACGTTGAGGCTCTTGGAGGGCAGGTGTGGGAATGGATGGTGGCCGTTTATCACCATCGGCGACAGGACGGGATAAATGCTGTCGCGAAACCACTGTTCGGCCTGTTTTTTCTCCTTGCCGTCCAGCTCTCCGGGGCTCAGGCAGCAGATATTGCAGCTTCTGAGCCGTGAGTTTATGGTCGATATCGTCTTGTCGCGCTGCTTATATAACGCGGGCATGGCCTTGAAGATGGCCTCCAGCTGCTCGGACGGCGTCATACCGCTTTTGCTGTCGATATGGCTCTGCTTCGAGAGCGTCATGTCGTAAATTGAGCCCACGCGGATCATAAAAAACTCGTCAAGGTTGCTGGTGAAGATAGAGGCGAATTTGAGCCTTTCAAAGAGCGGCACGCTCTCGTCGCGCGCCTCCTCGAGCACGCGCTCGTTGAAGCGCAGCCAGGACAGCTCGCGGTCCTGACAATAGCTGACGTCTATCTTTTTATCCTCGTGCATTGTCAACGGCCCCCATCACTTTGCTCAGAAGATAGCCTTCGCGTACGCCGCACTCGCTTACTGAGACCGTCTCCACACTGTAGCACGTGAGCACAGCGCAGAGGATGGCCATGCCTGGGATGATGGTGTGGATACGCTCGGGAGCCGTGCGGATGATAAGCTCCAGCGCCCGGCGTCCGCCCTTTTTCAGGCTTTTATAGAGCTCCAATACCTCGTCGGTGGGTATCAGGCGCGCGCCGGGCTCCGTGCCGGCCAGGCGGCTGTGCAGCTTGGCGGCGGCGCGTATCGTACCGCCGACGCCCACGAGGTGCATGTGCCTTGAGCCGGGCATGCCGGCGCGCTTAAGCTCGCGCTTGACGCGGTCGCGCATCTCATGGCGCTCTTCCTTTGTGGGAAAAAGGCCTGAGATGTATTCGGTATAGAGCGAAAGCGAGCCCACAGGCAGGCTGCAGCCGGCAATCACCTTGCCGTCGGCGTAGGAAACGAGCTCAGTGGAGCCGCCGCCGATGTCCGCCAGCAGGCCGGCCAGAGGCACATTGCCGCCCCAGGTGGCGCCGGTATAGGAGAGCTGCGCCTCATCCGCGCCGCTGAGGACGTCGATGCTGATGCCCGTGACAGACTTGATGGTGTTCACGGCCTCCTCGGTGTTGACGATATTGCGCAGCGGCGCAGTGCCGAAAACGCTCATGCCGTCCACGCCGATGTTCTGCGCCAGCTCGCGGAAGGAGCAGAGCGTGTGGCAGGCAACGAGGATGCCGGCGTCGCTCAGCTCGCCGCTTTTGATGTAACCCGCCAGGCCTGCTGTGACTTTTTTGTTCATCAGGAGCTTGAAGTCATGCCCCCCGCAGTTGTAGACCGAGAGCCGGATGGTATTCGAGCCAACGTCAACGATGCCGTATTTCATGCCTTTCCCCCATTATCATTATCATCAGGGATATTATGCCCGGGACGTTTCAATTCTTCTATCAAGGCTGTGTAAAGTTGCTGTAAAGCGTATGGGCATGCAAAATAAAATATACCCCGGCGAAATGCCGGGGTATCGCGTCTGCCTGTTGTCAGGCCCGTGGATGGGCTTTGTTGTATATGTCTTTTAGCTGCTTTTTCACCAGATGTGAATACACCTGCGTGGAGGATATGTCCGCGTGGCCCAGCATCTCCTGAATGGCGTGCAGGTCAGCGCCGTTTTCCAGCAGGTGAGCGGCGAAGGAGTGGCGCAGCGTGTGCGGGGTGATGGTCTTTTCAATATGCGCCTTGGCCTGATAGGACTTGATGATCTTCCAGAATCCCTGGCGCGACATGCGCTCACCGCTGACGTTGACGAACAATGCGTGCTCGTCCGGGTCTGCGATCATCTGCGGGCGGATGAATTCCACATACTCGTTCAAAGCCTTGACGGCGGCCGGATACAGTGGTATCATACGCTCCTTACCCTTGCTCGTGCAGCGGATGACGCCGGCGGGCAGATTGATGTCGGAGGTATTGAGCCCGATGAGCTCGCTGACGCGGATGCCCGTTGCATACAGCAGCTCAAGCATCGCGCGGTCGCGGTAGCCCTTCATGTCCGTGCACTCGGGCTGCTCGAGCAGCAGCTCGACTTCCTTGCTGGTGAGTATCTGCGGCAGCTTGTGCTCCGCTTTCTCCGGCACCAGCTTGCCGGTGGGCAGGTCGTCTATCTCCCCTTCGCTGAGCAGGAAATTGTAGAAACACTTGAGCGAGGCGATGCAGCGCGATATGGTGGCGGCGGACTTGCCTGCGGCCTTCAGCCAGTGCGTGTAATTCAGGAGGTCGTCCTCCCCCGCCTCCGCCAGCCCGGGCAGGCCGTGGGAGTTGAGGTAGCCCTCCAGCTGGCGGACGTCCCGCATATAGGAGGCCAGGGTGTTGGCGGAGGACTTTTTGACCTCGGCCAGATACTTCTGGAATTCGGCCAGACAGACATCGTCGCTCACGCCCACACCCCCATTCAAAAATTCAAGTCATAGTATCAGCCGCACGAGCGGCGGCACCGCAAAACACTCCACGGCAGCGGCCAGGAACAAGGCGGCCGCCGCGGCCAGCGCCCGGTCGTCGCCCCGCAGGAACGGCGCCGGCGGCGTCCGGCGCAGGCACAGCGCCGAAAGCCGTGCGGAAAATGCAAAGCCGTCAAAGGCCAGTAGGAACAGCGCCGGGACTGTCAGCACAGCGGGCAGGCCCAGCGCCACAGCCGCCAGCAGCACGCCGCGGCCGGGATAGGCCGCCGCGATGCCCGCCGCCGAGCAGGCCAGCGCAAAGCCGCGGAAAGCCAGCGCCGCCGGTATCAACACCGCGCCGAACACCGACGTGGCGAACAGCAGCACCAGCACATGGTATTTTGCGCAGCCGAACAGGTGTTCAAGGAAGGTGTCGTATCCGTACACCTGCCCGTCCTCGCCGATAGCAGCCGCCGCCTCCCCAGCGGCGGCGGAGCTTGTAAAAGCCCCCAGCACAGCGCCGGCCAGAAAAGCGGCGCAGAGGATGGCCAGGATCAGCGGGGCAAGCCCCGCCGGGCCGGGCCGGCCCGGCGCGAGACGCACTGCGGGCCTCATGGCGCGCGCCTCCTGGAGACGCGCTTAACATAACTTCGGTACGCACAATATAATACAAATTCCATCAGTAATCAAGCCCTTTGTCAAAAGAAGAGTATTTTTGTGAATTATGCCCATGTATTATGTAAACATAATTATGTAAACCGCATCAACTCTCGGCGCGCAAGAAGCCATATATACCGCAAGTATTCACAAGATTTTGTGCCGTTCAAGCAAAAATTCAACTACATCTTGGTAATCATCGCTCAATTATGTCTACTTGTGATAATATAACTCTCTGTAATATCATTTTCTGCGCCTTTTGCGTTTCCTGGCTCCGCCACGTTTAACGCACAACATGCCGCCGAAAAAACCGCCCGCTGCCGCGGAAAGCGCATAGCGCACAAGTTGGGACGTAGGCCCGACAGATCCGGGCGCGGCGAACGACGCCAGCGCTATCAGCAGTGCTAGCGCCAGACCGCAGGCCAGCCCCGCTCCGGCCTCCCCTCCCCTGCCCTTTCGCCGGGCCGCCAGCAGGCCTCCCGCCGCCGCGCCGCAAAACACGCCGGCCGTCACCACCAGCTCCGGCGCGTCGGACGGCAGTTTGCCGTCCAGCATCAGCAGCGCGCCAAGGTACATCAGCCCCACCGCTGCCGCCACGCCCAGGGCGATACCGGGCAGCAGCCAGGCCAACGGCCGCCGTGACGCCTGTTTTTTCTCCGCTGTCGTCTGCATATGAAAAGCCCCCTCACGTCAAGGATGTTTGTACATCCTATTACGTGAGAGGGCTTTAAATGACTGTTCAGCGCCGGGCTTATTCGTCCTTCGGCTTCTCGTCAACGATGCTGTTTTCCTCGCCGGAGGTCTTGGCTTTTTTCTTGTTGACGCGGGCGTTGCGGGCGGCGGCCTGGGCGGCGGCGCGCTGCTTCTCCTCGCGTACGTTGGTGGAGATGGCCCACTTGGTCACCTGCATACGGACGCGGTCCTCGCCGGTCTCGAAGGTGATGGTGTCGCCGGTGACCTGTACGACTTTGCCCATGATGCCGCCGATGGTGACGATCTCATCGCCGACCGCAGTGTGGTCGCGCATCTCGTTGAGCTGCTTCTTCCGCTTGTTCTCCGGACGGATCATGAAGAAGTAGAACACGACGAAGATGATGATGAGGAAAAAGATGCTGGAGAAACCGCTTGCGGCCCCACCGGCTGAGCTGAGGACATTCAAGAACATTTTTCAAACCTCCACGAGTGGTAGTAGTGTGTAGACGTAATTATAACCGCTTTTTCCCTTAAATGCAAGTAGATTATATGCGCCTGTCGAGGGAGTCCGCGTATTTGCGCCGGAAGGCGTCAAAATCCCCCTCCTCCAGGGCGGCGCGGATGCGGCGCATGAGCTCGTTGTAGAACCAGAGGTTGTGCGTCACGGCAAAGCGCATGGCCAGCATCTCCTCCGCTTTGAAGAGGTGGCGCAGATAGGCGCGCGAATAGCGCCGGCACACGGGGCAGGAGCACTCGGGGTCAATGGGGCCCTCGTCGCGCTCATACTTGGCGTTCTTGATGTTGATTATGCCGCCCCAGGTAAACAGGTGGCCGTGCCGACCGTTGCGCGCGGGCATCACGCAGTCGAAAAAGTCCACGCCGCGCGCCACGCTCTCGATGATGTTCCCCGGCGTGCCCACGCCCATCAGGTAGCGCGGCCGGCCGGCGGGCATGTGCTCCTCCACCACTTCGATGGTGTCATACATCTCCTGCGTGGTCTCCCCCACCGCCAGGCCGCCGATGGCGTAGCCCGCGAGGTCGAGCTCGGCGATGCGCTTCATGTGCTCAACACGGATATCGTGGAAAACGGCTCCCTGGTTGATGCCGAAGAGCACCTGCCCGGGGTTTACGGCGTCCGGCTCCGCATTATAGCGCGCAAGCGCGGCCTTGCAGCGCTCCAGCCAGCGCACCGTGCGCGCGCAGGACTCTTTGACGTACTCGTAGGGCGACGGTATCTTGATGCATTCGTCAAAGGCCATGGCGACGTCGCTGCCGAGGTTGGACTGTATCCTCATGCTCTCCTCGGGCCCCATGAATATGTGCCGCCCGTCAACATGCGAATTGAAGCGCACGCCGTCCTCGCCGATCTTGCGCAGTTCGGCGAGGGAAAATATCTGGAAGCCGCCGCTGTCCGTGAGGATGGGCCCGTCCCAGGTCATGAAGCAGTGCAGCCCGCCGAGGGACTTGATGAGCCCGTCGCCGGGGCGCACATGCAGGTGATAGGTGTTGGAGAGCTCGATCTGGCAGCCGATGTCCGCCAAATCGCGCGCCGAGAGCGCGCCCTTTATCGCTGCCTGGGTGCCGACGTTCATGAAGACCGGCGTCTGCACTGTACCGTGCGGGCAGGTGAACTCCCCGCGCCGCGCGCGGCCCTCCGTTTTTATGAGCCTGAACAAATATTTCAACTCCGTTCACAAAAAGCGCGGCCATACGGCCGCCGCTGCTGCTACAATTATATTGTCCGGGGCCAAAAAGTCAACATTAATTTCTTGTGCTTTCCGCCGCATGGTGATAAAATATAGAAAACTATTTCCGGAGGCAACCATGAGGACCCACGAATCCGCCGAGATGTACCTTGAGACCATCCTCGTACTGCACGAGCGCAAGGGGTACGTCCGTTCAATAGATATCGCCAATGAGATGAACTTCTCCAAGCCCAGCGTGAGCATCGCCATGAAGAACCTGCGCGCCAGCGAGTGCATCGAAGTCTCGCCGGAGGGCAACATCACCCTCACGGACAAGGGCCGTGCCATCGCGGAGAAGATATACGAGCGCCACCAGTACATCACCCGCTGGCTGCGCGCCCTCGGCGTCAGCCCCGAGACCGCTGAGGACGACGCCTGCCGCATCGAGCACGTGATAAGCGACGAGACGTTTGAGGCCCTCAAGCGCCACTCCATCGAGAACGCGCAGGAGAGCTGAGCGCCCATGCCCGGAAGGCATGGCGGCGCATGATATCCAGGCATTTGCTTTTTGCGCTGCCAGGGCCTAAAATGATGGCATAAAGCCATAAAGGAGCGCTGGATATGGACGAATTCGTCAAGCAAGAGATATTCCCGATCGGGCAGGAAAACACGGCCTACGCGCAGTATTTCATCGGCCAGAGCTATCTCTGCCCCCTCACGCACGGCGGCGTCAACGTGGCCAACGTCACGTTCGAGCCCGGCTGCCGCAACAACTGGCACATCCACCACAAGGGCGGGCAGATACTGCTCGTCACCGCCGGGTGCGGCTGGTATCAGGAGTGGGGCTGCGCCCCGCGCGCGCTGAAAGCCGGCGACGTGGTGGAGATCCCGCCCGAGGTCAAGCACTGGCACGGTGCCGCCGCTGACAGCTGGTTTGCGCACCTGGCCATCGAAGTGCCCGCCGAGGGCGGCTCCAACGAGTGGCTGGAGCCGGTGGAAGGCGCGCAGTACGCCGCGCTCGGGAAATAACGCGCCTGTAACTCCCCGACCATTGCCGCGGGGCGTTGTTTATCAAGCCAGTAAAGCCAAAGGAGGTGCGGACCATGCTGAAGCACAGCAAGATCATCATCACGCTGCTGATGGTCCTGCCGCTCGCCGTCACCGTCGCCGCGCTGTTCTTCCTGCCGGATGAGATGCCCGCGCACTACAACGCGCAGGGCGAGGTGGACCGCTGGGGCAGCAAGTATGAGATGCTGATCTTCCCGTTCTTCATCCCCATCTTCGGCCTCGGCATGTCCGCCGTGGCGCATGTGGCCTCGCACGGCGCGGGAGCCAACGAAAGCACCGCGAAGGCCATCGTCTGCGCCAATATCGCCGCGCTGGCCATGTTCGACGTCATGGGGCTCTATTTCCTGATCAACTCCGCCCTCGTCGCCGGCGGGCGGGACGGACTGCGGGTGGACATCAGCAACGTCATGTGCATCGCCATGGGCGTTGTATTCATCCCCACGGGACTCTACATGCCAAAGCTCAAACGCAACGCCGTCTCAGGCGTGCGCACCAGGTGGAGCATGAAAAACGACGCCGCTTGGGCGGCCAGCCAGCGCTTCGGCGGCGCCGCCTTCATCGCCGCCGGGGTCATTGATATTCTGGTAGGCATATTCGTCCCCGGCATATACAGCATCCTCACGGGGCTGGGCGTGCTGCTGCTCGCCGGCGTGGCGATGGCCGTCTATTCCCGCCGGGCGTATGAAAAGACGCAAGGCGGCGAGGGAAAATAGCGGAAAATTCTTCTTCCGCAACAGCGCGTTTTGTGTTATCATATACTGAACAGCAAAACTCGCAAAGGATGGATAACGCCAATGAAAGCATATGAACGGCTGATAAACTACGCCCGCGTCAGCACCGCCAGCATCGACGACCTGGAGATATCCCCCACCTCCGAGCGGCAGTTCGACCTGGCGAAGATACTGGTCGAAGAACTGCGCGAACTCGGCATCGCCGACGCCGCCGTCTCAGACACCTGCTACGTCTACGGCCACCTGCCCGCCACCCCCGGGCACGAGGACGCGCCCTGCCTGGGCTTCATCGCGCATATGGATACCTCGCCCGACTTCTCCGGAGAGGGCGTACATCCGCGGCTGATCGAAAATTACGACGGCGGCGATGTGGATCTGGGCCACGGCCGCGCCCTGCGCGTCGAGAACTTCCCCCACCTGCCCGCGCTTGCCGGGCGCACACTCATCGTCGCCGGCGGCGACACGCTGCTGGGCGCAGACGACAAGGCCGGCATTGCCGAGATCATGACGCTTCTGGAGCGGCTCATCGCCTCCGGCGAAGGGCACGGGCCCATCGCCGTCTGCTTCACGCCGGACGAGGAAGTGGGCCGCGGCACGGCGGACTTCGACATAGAGCGCTTCGGCGCGGCTTTTGCCTACACCGTGGACGGCGGGCCGGAGGGCGAGATCGTCTATGAAAACTTCAACGCCTGTTCGGCCAGCATTGAGATCCGCGGCTTCAACGTCCATCCCGGCAGCGCCAAGGACGTGATGGTGAACGCCGCCCAGGTGGCCTGGGAGCTCAATTCCATGCTTCCCGCAATGGAGACGCCGCGGCACACGGAGGGCTACGAGGGCTTTTACCACCTGCTGGGCGTGGCCGGCAGCTGCGAGCGCGCGCAGCTGCGCTATATCATCCGCGACCACGACTCCGCCAAATTTGCCATGCGCAAGGAGACGCTGCTGCACGCCGCGCGCTGCCTGAATGACAAATACGGCGAGGGCACCGTGCAGGTGACCGTCCGCGACCAGTACCGCAACATGGCAGAGAAGATAGAACCTGAGCACTATCATCTGGTGTCCAACGCCGTCAGGGCCATCGAGGATGCCGGCGTCAAGCCGCTGATGGAGCCCATCCGCGGCGGCACGGATGGCGCTCTGCTCTCCTGGCGCGGCCTCCCCTGCCCCAACCTCGGAACAGGCGGCTACGCCTTCCACGGCCCCTACGAGCACATCACCGTCGAGGGCATGGACAAGTGCGTGGACATACTGGAGAACATCGCCCGCCTGTACGCCGACGGGATACCCGAATAAAAAAACGCCGCCCGCGGGCGGCGCTTTTTTACAGCCGGAATTCAAGCTGGCAGTCGAACGGCTCGCGCTCCACGTGGCCCTTCTCGGGCCTGGCGGCGTCCACGCAGCCCAGCTTGGCGTAGAAAGCCTGTGTCTCGACCGCCGAGTGGGCGGATATATAGAGTTTGCGCGCACCATGAGCGCGCGCCCAGCCCGCCGCCGCGGCAAACAGCTCTGTGCCGATGCCCCTCCCGCGCATATCGGCAGAGACATGTATGCTCGACAGGTCGAGGTAGCGCTCATCGCCGCCGAACAGCCCGCTCTCCACGGAGGCAAAGCCCTTCAGCACGCCGTCCACGAAGGCGGCGCAGACATATCCGCCCGTTTCCACCGTGTTGCGCAGGCAGCGGATCAGGAAGGCATAGTCCTCCTCGCTCCAGTCGTCTATGAACGGGTCCGGCCGCACGACCCATACGCCGTTCTCGCGCCGGCGGCAAAGGTCCACGACCTGCCGGCGGATGAAGCCGGCAAAGAGGCCGCGGTTTATCTCGTCCACTGCCAGCTCGCGGTATTCCGTCATCGTCTTTCGTCCTTTCCGCGCAAAAAAGCCCCCGCCCGCAGGCGGGGGCTTTTCGCATCGTCAGTTTACGTCAGTCCACCGTCACCGTGCCGTCTTCGGAAACGGTGATGCTCATGCCGTCCTTAACATAGTCGAGGAACTCGTCGCCGAGCTGATCGACGACGGGCATTTTGGCGTCCGTCCAGTTGGCGGCCAGAATGGCCCCCGAAGCCGCCAGGCTGTCGATGGTCATTGAGAACAGCAGGCAGGCCGGCTGGTTATCGGTGGCGCAGGCCGTATAGAGCACCATGCCGCCGGTGGTGGAGCCGATGGTCTGCGGCAGGCAGAGCGCCTTTCCCTTCATGGGCTTTTTGTAGAGGTCGGGGTTGTTCTGGTCGCCGCACTTCACCTGCTTGTCGCCGAACATCATGGCCATCTGGAAACTGGCAAGGGTGTTGAATCCCCCGTGGGAGACGAGAGCCTCCGCCGTGCAGGAGCCGGCGACGACATTGCGGCCCTTGAATGTCCTTGACATTACCTGACACCTCCCGTGATCATGCCGAGGATCTCATCCTCGGTGTAGTACTTGGCCGTCGTATAGGTGCGCAGCTTATTGGAACATGTGATGACGGGCATTTTGCCGCTGAGGGGGTTGTTCATATACATCAGCGGGCATATGTAGGAGAGGATGACGCCCGTCTTTTCCAGCCTGGCGCCGTCCCAGCTCTTGTGATACTCGCGGGCGATGGCAGGCGGGGCGGTCATAACAGTGGGAACCGTGACCTTCTCCAGGCCGTTTTTCTTCAGCGCGGACTCGATGCGGTCGGTCCAGTCCTTCAGCTGCTGCTTCGTCAGGTGCGGGCAGCCGATGAAACAGAGCTTGGGTTTGGCGTTGGGGTCCTTCCAGACGCAGGGATAGGAGGCCTTCACCCGTTCCAGCTCCGCGTCGTCGATGACGTACACGGGCGCGCCTTCGCGGATGAGCCCCTCGCCCTGTTCCTTTGCTTCCGGCGTGAGGTTCTCGATGTGATAGAGGCCCACGGCGCCGTTGGAGGCCGTGGCCGCGCCGAAATCCTTCAGATAGGCGCAGTTTTCGTCATTGAGCTCCGTGCCGAGCCACTTGTCAAGGCCCTTCACATACGGCACCTGCTCCATGACCTTCATGCCGATGGCGGAGCCCAGGAGCTGCGCTTCCGGCTTCTTTTCCGTCTTTACTTCCACTATCCAGTCCGCGCGGCGGCCATCGTCGGTCAGCAGGCCGAAGTACGGCACGCACCCGGCGATGGAGCCCATGAGCTCGATCATGCCGGAGTTGCGGTTGCAGCGCGCGCCGAGGACACTGTTGGCGTACACCACGGCGGAGCTCTCCGCCCAGGAGAGCACCTCGCCCTTGCCCGGCTTGTTGCCCACCTCGTCCAGGTAGCAGGCGCAGGTGTAGGCGTCGCCGCTCATGATGCCGAACTTGCGCAGCTGCTCCTCATAGCGCTTCTGCTGCGAATACATGATGCCCTTGAAGATGATGTCCTGCAGCAGGTTGGACGGCACGTTCTTGTCCAGCGGCAGCGGGTCGGCGGAAAACTGCTGCCTGGGCAGCGCGCCGGCCTTGATGAGCTGGTCGTAGAGGTCGTACACCGGCTTCATGACGCCGATGCCGAAGCTTATCACCGTGTGGCCGTACTTGCTCGTCACGGGCACCATTTTCTCCGCCCCAAAAGTCTCGCCGTACATGACGAGGCTCTTCATGACTTTGGCCATCACCTCTCCCTGCGCTCCGTCCAGCATGGCCTGCTGCTCTGCTGTCAGTTGCATAGCCAAATGAGTTCCCTCCTTTTGTTATGAGTTTGTCAACTCTTTGGCCTATTCTACCATCAGCGGGCAGGAAAGTCAAACTGTGAAAAAAACCGGCGCAGCCCTGGCTGCGCCGGTCCCCTCTCTATACGCGCACGTGCGGCGCTTTTACAGGCTCTCGCCGAAGTCCTCGCGGAATTTCCTGGCCAGCTTCTGCTGCCAGTCGCTGGTGGGCTCCAGACGGCCGAAGAAGAAGCGCAGCGAGCTCGGCTCCTCCACCCAGCGCAGGCCCCCGACGAGTTCGGCGTTCTGGTGCAGCCAGGTGATGCGGTCCACGGCGTAGAGCACCTGGGACATGGTGAACACGCGCCGCGGCAGCGCCAGGCGCAGCAGTTCCACATCCGCGATGGGCTCCGTGCCGTCCGGCTCGCGCTGCTCGCTGAGCGTGCCGCGCTCCATGCCGCGCACGCCGCCGGCGATGTAAACGGCGATGGCCAGAGCGCCGGCCGGGTATTCATGGTCGTCGATGTGCGGCAGGAACTCGCGGGCGTTCAGATGGCAGCCCAGCCCTCCGGGAGGCGTGACCACGGGCACGCCGCGCTTCATCAGCTCCTTGCACATGAATTCTATGAACATCGGCCCCTGGGAGATGACGTCCTCGTCCATCGTCTCCTCCAGGCCGACGGTGATGGCCTCCATCTCGCGAACGCTCATGCCGCCGTAGGTGAGGAATCCCTCGAACATGGGCACCAGCTCCTGCATCTTGTCGCGGAGCGCCTTGTCGCGCATGGCGATGCCGCCGCCGCGGGCAAAGCCCAGCTTGCGCGCGGAGAAGTAGATGATGTCAAACTCGTCGGCGATGGCGCGCGTGATCTCGCGGATGCTCATGTCCTTACAGGCCGCCTCGCGCGTTTTGATGAAGTGCAGGTTGTCCTGCAGCAGGCTGGCGTCGAGCACGGTGAGTATGCCGTGCTCGCGGCATATGGCGCAGACATCCCTCATATTCTCAAGGGAGAGCGGCTGGCCGCCGATGAGGTTCGTACCGGCTTCCACGCGCAGGAAGGGGATCTTCGCCGGCCCCACCTCGTCGATGAGGGCGCGCAGCTTGTCAAGGTCGAAGTTGCCCTTGAAGGGGTTGTCGCTGGTTGTGGCAAGGCCGTCATCCCTGAGCAGCTCCACGACCGTCCCTCCCAGGCGGGTGATGTGCGCTTTGGTGGTGGTGAAGTGGAAGTTCATCGGCACCACGTCGCCTGGCTTGACAAAGGCCACGGAGATGATGTTCTCGCACGCGCGGCCCTGATGGGCGGGCAGGAAGAATTTAGTGCCGAATATCTCGTGCACCTTGTCCTCCAGGCGGGTGAAGGTGGCGCTGCCGGCGTAGCTGTCGTCGCATATTAGCATGGCGGCCGTCTGCCTGTCGCTCATGGCGTTGACGCCGGAGTCCGTCAGCATGTCGAGGAAGATGTCCTTGTTCTTTAGCAGGAAGGTGTTGTTGCCGGCCTCGGCCGCGGCCTCCACGCGCCGCTCCACGCTCGGGAGATTGAGCTTCTGCACCATGCGCACCTTGTGCAGCTCGAGGGGGATGTCCATGCCGGTGAAGAATTTGATGTTCGCCATTGTTTTTCGCTCCTTCTTCATATTCAAGGAGCCCTTTGGCGGCGGCTCCCCGGTCTGAGGAAAAACAAAAAACGCCCTTCCTCCCTTGCAGAGGACGAGCGCCAAATCCCGTGTTACCACCTCAATTTACCGGCAGCTCACGCATACCGGCCTTTTCGAGTGCGTCCGGCGGTGCCGGAGATACTCTATCTCTGTAACGGGAGAAGCCCGGCCCGGCCTACCGGCTCCATGGGAGCTTTCGTGGGGCGGCTCTTGCGTGTATTCCCGGGCCGTGTCCTCGTGCCTTGCACCGACCGGCACTTCTCTGCAGGGCCCGCGCCTGTCGGCGCTCTCTCCCGGTACTATTCCGCAGTCATTGCCTGTATCCTTGTTTTGTTGAGTGAATTATAGCTTTTCAACTTTAAATTGTCAATTGGCAATAAAAGCAAAAAGCTGCGGCAAACACCGCAGCACTTTCATACAACATGTACTTACCCGGCCCACGCCGCCGGGTACGTGGCTTCCCGGCAGCGTCAGGCATCTCATGGACTAACGTGTTCAGAGCTTCTCCTCGAGCATCCTTATGCAGTCGGAGCAGACGTTCCTGCCGCGGAAAGATACGATATCCTTTGCGCTGTCGCAAAATACGCAGGCGGGCTGGTACTTGCGGAGTATTACTGTGTCACCCTCGATATAGATCTCCATCGAGTCTTTTTTCTCGATGTCCAGTGTCCTTCTGAGCTCTATGGGCAGCACGATGCGCCCAAGCTCATCCACCTTTCTGACGATCCCGGTCGATTTCATAACTTTTCCTCCCATCTGCGGCTGCAGCTGACCTCAACATTGAAATTATACAGGAAATTGTCACCAAAGTCAAGAAATGGAGAATTTATATTCAATATGCAGTGACGAATATTTCAAGTAGAAACTGGAAGGTGTGCACAACATGTCCACAATTTGGGTAGTATTTATCCTGTTTTCGCTCGTGTACGGCGCGGTCTCCGGCAATGCGGCCGAGACCGGCGCGGCGGCGCTGGAAGGCGCGCCGGCGGCGGTGAAGCTCTGCCTTGAGACGGGCGGGCTCATCTGCCTCTGGAGCGGGGTGATGGAGGTATTGCGCCGGGCGGGCGCGCTGGAGGCCCTCTCCCGCGCGCTCTCGCCCGTTTTGCGGCGGCTTTTCCCCCGTTCGGCGCGCGACAGGGAAATACTCTCTTCCCTGGCGTCCAACGTCTCCGCCAATCTGTTGGGACTGGGAAACGCCGCCACGCCCATGGGCATCCGCGCCGCGCGCGGCATGGCCCGCCTCTCTCCTCCCGGCGAGGCATCCGACGAGCTCTGCCGGCTGGTGGTTATCAACACGGCCTCCATCCAGCTCCTGCCGACGACGGCCGCGGCGCTGCGCGCGTCCTACGGCGCCACGGCGCCCTTTGACATGCTCCCCGCCGTCTGGCTGAGCAGCGCGGCCTCTGTCTGCGCGGGCCTCCTGGCCGCCGGCGTGCTGAGGAGGTTTTGGCGCTGATGGCGTCTATAGCTTCGCTCTCAGCGGCGATAGTGATAGCGGCCGCCGCCATCACCGGGCTGCTGCGCGGCGTGGACGTGTTCTCAGCCATGTCCGAGGGCGCGGCGGAGGGGCTCAAGACCGTCCTGCGCATCTTCCCACCGCTGGTGGCGCTGCTCACCGCCGTCCATATGCTCCGCGCCTCCGGCGCTGTTGACGCCCTGACCGCCCTCGCTTCCCCCCTGCTGGAACTGCTGGGCATCCCGCCGGAGACCGCCGTGCTGATGCTCCTGCGCCCCGTGAGCGGCAGCGGCGCCATGGCTGCGGCGGCGGATATCATGGCGGCCCACGGCCCGGATTCTCTCATCGGGCGCTCCGCCGCCATCATGCTCGGGTCCACGGAGACGACGTTCTATGTCATCGCCGTCTACTTTGGCGCGGCGGGCATCAAGAACACGCGCTGGGCCGTGCCGGCGGCGCTTTGCGCCGATCTTGCCGGGTTTGCGTTTTCCGCCCTCTTTGCGCGGCTGCTCTGAAATTTTCTTCGAGAAATTACACAAATTTTTGCTTTTACGTCTTTACAAATGCAGCGATATGTGTTAGTCTAAACATGCCAGTTAAAATAATAACATTTCTCCTTCCGTCTTATACATTGTCCTTTCTCTCTCTGAGCAGGCCCATCCCGGTCAACGGGGTGGGCCTGTCCAGTTCCTGGCTCGAACTTAACTGATAAATATACATGCTTATCATAAGCAAATGCCAAATAATAGTAAGCGCTGTTTTCTCCGCGCGGCCGCGTGGTCAAAATAGTGCTTATTTTTCTTGAAACCAGCAATATTAGTATGTACAAATCCTTCTGCCCGGCGTATACTGTGCCCGGAGGCGAGACTACATGCCTGAGAACTTATATAAGCGGGCCTATGAGGCCCTGCGCGGGCAGATCGAGCGCGGTGAATACCACCCCGGCGACCGCCTGCCGGCAGAAAACGAACTGGCGGCGTCCATGGGCATCAGCCGCGCCACGCTGCGCCATGCGCTCGACCGCCTGGAAGGCGATGGGCTCATCAACCGCATCCGCGGCAGCGGCAGCTACGTTACGCAGCCAAAGCTGCTTCACGGCAGCACCAGCTTTATCGCCGGCTACCGCCGCGAAGCGGAGCAGATAGGCCGCTCGCTGCGCACAGAGGTGCTTGAGCTGGGCGTGCAGCCCGTGGGCAAACTGGGCGAGCGGCTCTCCCTTCCTGCCAACGCGCGCGTCACGCGCCTTGTGCGCCGCCGCTGGATCGATGGCTTCAACGACGGCCGGCCGGTGGTGTACACCACCGTTTACGTGCCCTACGCCCTCTTCCCCGACATGTGCGGGCAGGACTTCACGGACGCCTCGCTCTACGACATGCTGGAGTCCCGCGCGCTCAAGGTCTGCCATGCCTCGCGCGTGCTGGAGGTGCGCATCCCCGGCGATGATATCGCCGCCGCGCTGCAGCTGGGGCCCTTTGAGCCGGCGATATACGTGGACTCCGTGGGCTTCGACGCCCGCGGCCGCCGCGTGGAGTATGCGCAGAGCTACTACCCCGCCGGCAGCAGCCGCTTCCTTATCGAGATCGACCGATAAATACATTGGAGGGATACCAATGGCAAAACAGATCAAGACCGTCTATATCGTACACCACTCACACACCGATATCGGCTACACGGACCTGCAGGAGCGCGTCATACAGGGCCAGGCGAACTATATCCGCACGGTGCTGGACATAATGTCGCGTCCGGAGAACGCCACCTTCCGCTGGAACTGCGAGACCTGGTTCTGCGTGGAGGAGTTCCTCAAGACCGCTTCGGAGGCCGACAAGGAACGCCTGTTCAGCCTGATGCGCGAGGGCAAGGTCGGTTTCTCCGCCAATTACCTAAACTTCTGCGACCTGGTCGACAGCGGCGTCCTCAGCCGCCGGCTGGACGAGGTCAAAGCCCTGCTGGGCGCGCACGGCGTGCCGGTGGAAACGGCGATGATTGCCGACATCAACGGCATCTCCATGGGCCAGCGCGACGCGCTGCTCGCGCATGGCGTCAAGTTCCTCTTCACCAACATCCACTGCCACCACGGCATGTACCCGCTCTATCAAAACCAGAACGCCTACTGGTGGGAGAACGCCGCCGGCCAGCGGCTGCTGGTGTGGAACGGCGAGCACTACAACCTCGGCAACGTGCTCGGCGTCCGCCCCAACTCGGGCGCGGAGTTCATGACGCAGAGCCACTTCGGTCTGCGCGAGAAGCCCGGCGACGACGTGGACACGCTGCACCGCAACCTCACGGACTATCTCAGGCTCTGCGAGGACAACGGCTACGGCTACGACTTCATCGTCGCCGCCGTCTCCGGCGTGTTCAGCGACAACGCCCCGCCCGAGACGCTCATCCTGCGCGTTGTTGAAGAGCACAACCGCCGCTACGGCGGCGAAGTCGAGCTGCGCATGGTCTCCCTGCAGGAGCTCTATGCCGCCATCAGGGACAAGCTCGCCGATGCGCCGGTCTATCACGGCGACCTCACCGACTGGTGGGCCAGCGGCGTCGGCTCCACGCCCTATGCCGTCAAGCACTACCGCGACGCCCAGCGGCGCTATGAACTCTGCCGCCGGCTGGACGCGCAGGCCGCCGGAAAATACCCCGCGCTCTGCCGCACGGCGGAGGACGCCCTGCTGCTCTACGCCGAGCACACCTGGGGGCACTCCTCCACCATCACCAACCCTTACGACACCATGGTCCTTGACCTCGACATGCGCAAAAACAGCTACGCCTCCCGCGCTCACGAGAGCGCATCGCGGATGCTGGGGCTCATCGCCGAGGAAAAAGGCGACATCATGCGCTACTACAGCACGAGCGGCACGCTCAAGGTCTGCGTCCCCAATGCGGCGCGCGGCAAACAGGTAGTGGAGTTTTATGTTGAGAGCCATCAGCTCTCGCGCGCCCGGGTCGTGCGCGAGGACGGCGTTGAACTGACGTGCCAGGTATCCCCTCACCCGCGCGGGCGGCGCGTGACCTTCGTAGACGATTTTGACGGCGCGTGCGAGCGCAGCTACTCCTTCAACCCCCTGCCCGCCCTGCCGGACACACTCAACAGCCGCCGCTGCTATGTTGGCGCGGAGCGGGTGCGCGACATCGTCAACGACTACGACAGCGTTACATACAAGCTGCCCTACGGCTTTGAAAACGCCCATTTCCGCCTCTCCTACCGCGTGGGCGAGGGCGTGACGGGCTTTGTGGACAAGTCCAGCGGCCGCGAGCTGCTCGCGCCGGGCGCGGCGCCCTTCTTCACGCCGCTCTACGAGCGCACCGCCGTGCGCCATCCCTCCATCGACTGCTGCCCCGAAGAACGCGAGCGCCGCCTGCTGGGCCGCAACATCCGCGGCGAGCACGCCGAGCTCCACGCCGCACGCCTGGAGGAAGTCGTCTGCCGTGAGCGCGGCGATGTATTTACGGAGCTGGAGCTGCGCTATTCCCTTCCCGGCACCGTGCACTGCGCCCTGTTCCTCAAGCTCTATGAAGCCATTCCGCGCATTGACCTCTGTCTGCAACTGGGCAAGACGCTCAGCAGCGACATCGAGAGCGTGTTCCTGCCCCTGTCCCTCTCGCTGGACGACGGCCAGAGCCTGTACCTGCGCAAGGGCGCCGAGGCCTTCCGCCCCGGCGTGGACCAGATCCCTGGCACCTGCATGGAGTTCTACATGTCCGACGACGGCCTGGCCTATGTCGGCAGCAGCGGCAGCCTGCTCGTGGCCTCCCCCGACGTGCCGCTGATATACATGGGCGAGATGCGCCACCACCCCATCCACCTGTGCGATGGCGCGGAGGAAAACAACCGCCGCCCGGCCTATTCCTGGATCATGAACAACCTCTGGGAGACGAATTTCAAGATGGACCTCTCCGGCTTCGGCGAATACCGCTATTCCCTCTGGCTCACCCCCGAGACCGACCCCGAAAAAGCCATGGACGAGCTGCACGAACACGCTTTCGCGCCCTATACCATGATCACCGGCTAACTGCCGCCCCCCAGGGGGCAAGGGGGCGGAGCCCCCAATAACGCCGCGACAAGCATAATGTCCCCAACCACGCAAAACACGTCCGTGGGCGGGCTTTGCCCGCTCAGCGCATCTCGCTCGCCCGCGCCCGCCAGCGCGGGCGGCGTATTTAAGTCCCATTTTGCCACGCAAAATGGGACACATTAGAAAAGCCTGTTGACTCAGAGGCACCCAACGTCCCAAGCATAGGAATGGCCGCCCGCATAGGGCGGCCAAAATCCCCGGCGGGCTTTGCCTGCCGGGGATACCTTATCTTGCGCCTTTGAGGCGCAACCGCGCCGCCGTGCGGCGCGAGGGGGAGCCTACGAGGGGGACTTTGTCCCCCTCGTAAATTTTTGGTACGCCCGATGCGATTCGAACGCACGACCTTCAGAGTCGGAGTTATAACCGGAGCGTTTTCCATCGTTCCGTAAAGTGCCAAAAAGCCGCATGATTCCTCGATTTTTTCGACTGGCACGTTTTGGAACGTAGCGTGTTTTTGTTGAACTTTTCGCAGCGGAGTTGAATTTTTGTTGAACTCAAAACAAGAGCCGGGAGGTGTCTCCCGGCCTCTTTTATTTGTCGAACAGATCTCCGTGCGAGCCTGTCCTGTAGAGCAGCAGCTCGCCGCCCTCATAGCGGTAAACAAGCAGCCAATCAGGCTGAATGTGGCACTCCCTGTAACCGGCATAATTGCCGCTCAGGTTGTGGTCTACGTTCTGAGCCGGCAGCGCCTCCGGGATGCGAAGCGTATCAATCACCTTCTGCAGCAGCTCCATCGGATACCGCCGCTTCACACAGCGCTTGAAGTCGCGCTTAAACTTTGTGGAGTATCTTACATCGAGCATTTAGCCCTCCATCAGCTCCGAAAAGAGCTGTTCCGTTGTACCGGTAAAGCTGTGCCCGCCGCCGTTATCCAGCTCGTCGAAGGCTTCCAGCGTCTCCGCGTTCGGCGTCTCGTCCGGCAAAGCGGCTCCCTGTAAATAGGCCACGACGTAAAGCAGCTTGCTCTCCGGTATCTGGTCTATAAGGCTTTTAGCAAAATCGCGGTTGCTCATGGGTCTACCTCCTTCGCTATTTGCTCAGTTTATTATATCAGACTTTCCCCGGTGAGTAAACACCCCCTCACCCCATCAGCCCACGCGCTATCTTGTCGCGCTCGGCCTGGGTGGTCACGGCGCGCTCTATAAACGCCTCCGCCGTCTCACCTGCGGCCTCTGAGGCCGTGAGTGCCGCCGTAATGGCTTTTGGCGTGAGCATAGTGTCCCTACCCGCCTGGGCCACAGAGCCGCTTACAGCGGCGTCTATGGCCTCATACACAAAAGCGTTGACACTTTGCCCCCGGCTCTCGGCGAGGGCCTTCAGCTCGGCCTTCCGGCCCTTTGGGACTGTCAGCTCCATGCGGTCATAGTTGTCTTTGACGTATTTGTGTACGGCGCGCTGCTGCGCCTTTGATACGGCCATATAATCAGCTCCTTCTCCGGGGGCGGCGAAAACATCGGCCTCTCCTCCCATTGTACTTGTATTATACCACATTAATCTACTCCCGTAAATAGAAATAATCAACAAATATATTCCCGTAAATATGTTTATTCTGCCTATTGATATATTCCCGTGAATATAGTATAATACAATCACAGCAAGGGAGAGACAAGGCGGAAACCAAGAACGCAAGACAAGACCGGCAAGGGATACGGAAACGCGGACGGGAAGTGACACAGCGCCGTAAAGCCCCCGGCTCTCTCCCGGAAATCAAGGAGGTAACACAATGAGCATCAGCGAACTGAACGCAAAGGTAAAGGAACTTAGAGAGCTGCGCCGAATGGCTGAAGAGCTGGACGCAGAGATTACGGCCATCACCGATGCGCTGAAGGCCCACATGAGCGCCGAGAACACGGACGAACTCACCGGCGCAGATTGGAGAGTTGTTTGGAAGCTGGTCACAACTTCAAGGCTGGACACAAAGGCCCTTCGCACGGCTCTTCCAGACATCGTCGAGCGATTCAGCCGCGAGAGCACCACAAGGCGCTTCTGCGTGGCGTAAAGAAAGCCCTCATATCCGAACAGACTACCGATCAGCGGATATGAGAGCCGATAATCCCACAGGGGGCGAGGCCATTGTACCACGTCCCCCGAAGTGAAATCAAGGGAGGATGCTACATGACATACAAAAGTGCGCACGATGCCGTGTTCGCAGCGGAGAACGCCTGCCTCAGACTTCAAGCGGCGGTGAACGCGCTCGAAGCTCTGCACGACGCAATGCAGGAGGGGCCTAACGACCCGGGCGAATATGTAGACGGACTTTTTTGCCTCTGCCTCTTTCTAGGGGAGGAGACAGCAAGGCTGCACCAGACAATCGTTGACGCGATAACCGAAAAGGGGGAAGCGCCGGCGAGCACATGAGGGCAGAATCAACGGGGGAGCGGCTGGAAACGCTCCCCCCTTAAAACGCACCTTCGCCGAATTCTTCGTTGAGGCTTTGCGTTATCGGGTCATCGTCCGTCGCGTCGAGGTAATTTGCCTCCGGCTCAGAGCCGACTATGTCGAACAGCAATTTTGCGGCCTTCGTATCGCCGAGCATGGCCATCTGCGCGAGCCGGGCGACGATACCCATTTGAACGTCAATATCATCCATGTCCAGCCCGAGCTTGCGCAGACGCTTGACCTCGTCCTTGCCCGGCAGGGGCAGGGCAAGGAAAATGTCCGCGGCTTCCCTCAATGCCTTCCGACGCCGCCGGGCTATGCCGGAGGCGACACCGCCACGGCGTCCAAGTTCTCGCGCTTCGTCCGAGCTTGGCCGTTTGAGATTCCCGTCGTTCACGATGTCACCCCCGGTGAAAAAGTTCGGGATTATTCCCGTACAGCTCCAGCCAGTCGTCAAGCCTCATGGTCACAAGCCACGGCTCACGGCTGCGCCGGTGGAACACGGCGGGGAGGCCATCACCAAAACGCACAGCGTCCCGTTCTGCCTGAGCCATCCATTCGGATAAGCGTAGCTGTTCGCACCGTTTGGTCTCAACGTGGATTCCGTGGAGGCCGGTCAAGTCTGGCACCTCTCCATAGCTCCGCGCCCGTCCAGGCTGTACGTCGTAGCCGTGGGTTTGCAGTATGCGGGCAAGCTCTAACTCTCCCGCCCGCCCCTTGCGCTGTGATGAACTTCCCATGCGCTCGCCTATAGTCCGAGTATTTCCCTTGCGAGCTTTATCTTGCCCGCCGACTGGCGCTGCCGGCGGCTCTCGCCGGCAACTGAAACAGGCACGCACATTCCGGCAATCCTGTCGGCGGCGCGGGCGTGCAGCTCGTCCGCCTTGCCCTGAAACATGGCCAGCGGGAAGTTGGTCGACACTATCAGCGGCTTGCCGGAACGCGCACGCAGGTCAATGATCTGGCACACGAGCGATTGAGTGTAGTCCGAGCTGCCCTCCGCTCCGAAATCATCGAGCACCAGCAGCGGCGTGCTCTTGATGGTGTTCTCCAGCGCCTGACGCGCTTCGCCGCCCTCCCGCATGCGGGAAACGGCCTCGGGGACGGTTATGTACTTCGCTGGTATTTCGTGGTCTATGAGCTCGTTGCAGATGCACAGCTCCGCGTAGCTCTTTCCGCTGCCGGTGTTGCCGCAAAAGAGCAGCCCTATATTCTCTTTGCGCACCCGTTCCCAGGCGTCTGTATATCTGCGCGCTATGTCTATGGCCTTGCAGCTCTCGGCGCGCTCGAACCGGGCCGAGCGCATTTCCTCAAGCGGCAGGCAACTCTCCCGCAGGCTTTCCACCCGCTTTTTGCGCTCCTCCTCTTTTTTCTCCTCCTCCGCTTCGCGCCCGCATTTGCACAGAACAGGTATCAGCCGCCCGGCAAGCTCGCCGTAGCTCTCGTCCGCAAGGAACGAGCGCGGGGTGCTGCACTTGCCGCAGTATAGAAGCCCGTCATTCCCCCAGTAGTCACCGGGGCACTTGATAATCTTGGTCAGATGCTCTGGTATAAAGCTCACAGCGAAATGCCTCCTTCATAGCTTGCCGGGTCTGTTATGTCGCAGGCCCTGTTTTTGTATCTGTCCCACGATGCGGCGCGTCTGAACGCGGCGCGCCAGTCCTTCATGCTGTCCTTGCCCACCTTCCAGCCTTTAGAGCTGTAGAAGTCTATGAAGTCCTGCGGGTCTACGGGGCTGTTTATCTCGCGCCTGTATGCCTCCACTTCCTCTATCGTGGGCGGGGTGAACTTCGGGCGCTTTGCGCCCTTAATAACCTTTTCAGTTGTAGTTGGAGCTGGAGTTGTAGTTGTAGTTGTAGTTGGAGTTGTAGTTGAGTTGGCATCCGCGGCATCCGCAGGCATGCGCTGGAATGCGTCGGCATTCAGACGCTCCCACCGTTTGCGCGCCCGGGCAGCGTTCTTCTCGCAAATTTCCGCGTAGTGCTCGGCGTCGGCGTCTATGCGCGGCTTTATCATGGCCCATGCAAAGGCAAGCGGCGCGTCAAGCTCCGGCACAACTCCGTATTCGGCGTACTCCATCAGGCCCTTAATAAGCCGTCCGGCGTCGGCGTCGCTGAGCTGTGCCATCGCGCGGCCAAACTCGAAATACAGCATAACCCCAGGGCGGGCTTTAGACGCCATCACAGCCCCTCCTCATATTCTATCTTCCCCCGCTCAACGGCCCGCGCCGTCGTCAATATCTCCCCGGCCCGGTGGCGCAGCGAACGCACGCACTCGGCGCGCTCATAGTCCGAGGCGGGCAGGTAGTAGCCGCTGGCGTTGTCGGCGAGTATGGGCGTCCCAGCTCGGCGCTCGCGCTCAATGAGCAGCCGGACGCTGCGCCCGTCGAGCCCCGTTATCCGCTCCAAGTCCCGGCGCGTTATGGCGTTTTCTCGCCCCACGCCGAGCAAGTCCGCGATAGACCGTTGACCCGCCGGGGCGGGTGTGGTAGACTGAGCTGTGGGGTTTACAGCCGCTCCGATAATGGCTCGCTTCCCCTCCACCCGCTCAGGTGTTGCCGCACCCGGGCGGGCTTTTTGATTATTCGCCATCGCTCACACCTCCCGCCTGCGCCGCGCTCTCGGCATCGAGCTGCTTCTCCAGCAGAGGCAGATTGACCATAAACCGGTTGCCCGAGTACACTCCCGGCAGCCTGCCCTGTGCAAGCCGCAGCCGGAGATTGTGCTCGCTGAGTATGCCCAACTTCGCCGTCTGCCGGATGGTCTGAAATTTCTGCTCCATTTTTTGCCCTCCTTTGTGTTTTGTCTCTTGACATGCTACATTGTATCGTATATACTTGTGATTGTAAATCCCTATTCAATCACAATATCGGAGGGCGTAGAAAAGAAAATGATGATTTTAAATACTGATACCGCCATGCGCGAGTTCGGACGGCGGCTGAAAGTGGCTCGCAAAAAGAGATACAGCTCGCAAGCCGAATTTGCTGATGCGCTTAGTGTTAAGCAAGACACGGTTTCCAAATGGGAGAGTGGAAGAAATACGCCCGAGATATCCACTCTGTGTGAAATCTGTAATTTGCTCGACATCGACCTCGGCTATTTGCTCTCTGAATACGACGAGACCACAGACACGCGGCATATTATTCGGAAAGAGACCGGGCTGAGTGAAGAGGCCATTAAGTGCCTGCAAAGCCTGAACACGAAGGTGCAAGCGGGCGGCGACCTGTATCTGATTATGCTTTCGACTATGATTGAAAGCCCGGAACTATACAGGCTTATAGGGCAAATCAGATATTATATCGACCGGCTCGCAGTGTATGAAGCATCAAGCAAGGACGACCCCGCCGCCTTTGATGAAGCTGAATACAAGATTACCTCCGAAAGATACGGCGTTACTTACAGCTTTGAAAAGCTGCTTAACGACGTGCTCGAGCGGCTAAGTGGCAAATACACAAACAGGGAGGCGTCCACAAGTGGCTAATTTACAGGAGCGCCGGGACAGAAACGGCAAGCTGATTTCTTACTCCGTGCGCGTCCACCGTGGCCGTGGAGCGGACGGCAAGCAGTTGAAGCCGTTCACGACGTCTTTCACTGTGCAGCCGGGGTGGAGCGAAAAGACAGCAAAACGAAAGGCCGAGGCCTTCGCCGCGACCTTTGAAAAGCAGTGCAAGAAGGGTCTGACGAGCGACACGCGCCAGACCTTCGCGCAGTACGCCGAATATGTCCTCGCGCTTAAAGAACAGCGCGGCGACGCGCACAAATCCATCGTGGACTATCGCAGCATGGCCGCGCGTATATACCCGGAGCTCGGGCACGTCAAACTGCGCGACCTTCAGGCGCACCACCTGAACGCCTTTTACGGAAAGCTCATGCAGCCGGGGCAGAACAAGCGCACGGGCGGCGGCCTGAGCGCCAAGACAGTGCTGCGCTACCACCGGTTTATCTCCATCGTGCTCGCTCAGGCGGTGAAAGAGGGCCTTGTGCCCTTCAACGCGGCCTCCCGCGCCGAGCCTCCGCGGGCGGAGAAACACAAAGCGGACTATTTGCAGCCCGCCGACATCAGCGCGATAAACGCAGCGCTGCTGTCCGAGCCGCTCAAGTGGCGCACTCTGGTGCACCTGCTCATGATAACCGGCGCACGGCGCGGCGAGGTGCTCGGCCTCAAGTGGGAAGACGTTGATCTCGAGCGGGGCCGGGTGTTCATCTGCCGGAGCATTTCATACACGCCGGACAGGGGCGTCTACGAGGGCAAACCGAAAACGAAGTCCAGCGAGCGCTATGTCGCCATCCCGCCCGAGACTGTCTCGCTGCTTCGCGAGTACCGCGTCTGGCAGATCGAAGAGCGCTTCCGGCTCGGCGAATACTATCAGGACATGGGCTATGTGTTCACGCGGGACACGGGCGCGCCGATGCACCCGGACAGCGTCACGACGTGGCTCGACCGCTTTTCAAAGCGCCACGGCCTCCCGCACCTCCACCCGCACGCTTTCCGCCACACCGCCGCCTCCATGCTGCTCTATGCCGGTATGGACGTCGTGAGCGTCGCCTCGCGCCTCGGCCACGCGCAGGTGAGCACGACGACCGACGTCTACGCCCACGTCCTCGCCGAGGCTGACGTCAAGAGCGCCGACATCCTCTCCGAGATCTACTTCAAAAGCAGCCGCACGGGTTGAATTTTGTGGGCGAGTTGAACTTTTGTTGAACTTTCGGCGGAACGCGAAAAATTAAAAAGTCAAAAAAGTAAGAAAAACCGCCTGTTTCGTTTGAAACAGACGGTTTTTCTTGGTACGCCCGATGCGATTCGAACGCACGACCTTCAGAGTCGGAGTCTGACACTCTATCCAGCTGAGCTACGGGCGCATTTATTTAGCCTATGTATTATAGCAGAACGCCCGGTGAAAGTAAACTAATATTTTTGAGTGCAACCCATGCAGCTACCGCGTTGCCAAGGGCGGCAGATTGTGCTATACTTATTCAAAACACTTGTTCCGGGGGACGCCCAAATGAAGTTTAAACGAACGCTCTGCCTCATGCTGTGCCTCTGCCTGCTCGCGCCGCTCGCGGCCTGCGGCGAGGGCGAGGCGCACGAAAGGCAGCTCTTCGCCATGGACACCGTGATGGGCCTGACGGCATATGGCAAGAACGCCGAGGCCGGGCTCGACTCCGCCATCGGCGTCATAAACTCGCTCTCCGCCATGCTGGACCCGGAGATGTCCACCAGCGAGGCCTATAAGCTCAACCACGCGCAGGGCGAGAGCCTGCCCATCAGCGGACAGGTGGCGGAGATGCTCAACACCGCTTATAGCGTTTATGAGAGCACCGGCGGTGCGCTCGACCTGACGATATACCCGCTCGTCAAAGCCTGGGGCTTCGTGGACGCCAACTACCGCGTCCCTACCGAAGAGGAGATCGAGAGCCTGCTCGAGCAGACTGGTTTTGACAAGCTGACCATGACCGCCCTCAGCGGAGGGCAGACCTATCTGGTGACGATACCGGACGGCATGGAGCTGTCCTTTGCCTCGATAGCCAAGGGCTGCGCGTCAAAATACGCTATCAGCGCCCTGCGCAGCGCGGGCGTGGAGAGCGCCATCCTCACACTGGGCGGCAATGTGCAGACGCTGGGCGTCAAGCCGAACGGCTCGGACTGGAACATCGCCATACAGGACCCGCAGGACTCGGAGGGCTATGCCGGCATACTCAGCCTCGGCGAGTGCGCCGTGGTCACGGCCGGCGGCTACCAGCGCTATTTCTATGGCGAAGACAACGTGCGCTATACTCACATCATCGACCCCTCCACCGGCTACCCGGCGGATACCGACCTGCTCTCCGCCACCGTCGTGGCGGACGACGCCCTGATGGCGGACGCGCTCTCCACCGCGCTGTGCGTCCTCGGCTCGGACGGGGCCATCGACTACTACATGGCCAACGGCGGCTTTGAGATGGCTCTCATCACCGACGATGGCCGTGTGCTCATCACGCCGGGGCTCATCGACTCCTTTGAACTCGCCAACCTGGACTACACTGTGGAGATGATACGCTGATGCGCCTTGGACGGGATTTTTTCGCACGCGACGCGCTCGAGGTGGCGCCCGCGCTCGTTGGCAAGACGCTCGTGCGCGCCCTGCCGGACGGAGGGCAGCGGCGGCTCGTCATCTCCGAGACGGAGGCCTACTGCGGAGAGGAGGACACCGCCTGCCACGCGCACAGGGGCCGCACAAAGCGTACGGAGATGCTCTATATGGCCGGCGGACGCTTTTATATCTACCTCTGCTACGGCATCCACTGGCTGCTCAACACGGTCACAGGGCCGCAGGACGCGCCCCAGGGTGTCCTCATCCGCGCCTGCCGCGGCTTTGAAGGCCCCGGCAAGCTCACAAAGCAGCTGGAGATCACCGGCGCGCTCAACGGCGCAGATATCGGCTCCTGCCCTGAGCTGTGGATAGAGGACGAGGGGCGGGATGTCCGCATCGTCACCGCGCCGCGCGTCGGCATCGCATACGCCTCCCCGGAGGACCAGGCGCGGCAATGGAGATTCATGGAAGGTAAATGATATGCAGAGCCCAACGCTCGAAACAAGTATAACAGCGCTCAACGGGGTCGGCGAGGCCCGCGCCCGGGCCTTTTCCAGGCTGGGCGTGACGGACCTCGGCGGCCTTTTGTCCTTTTTCCCGCGGGCATACGAGGACCGCACGGTCATCAAGCCCATCGCAATGCTGATGGAGGGCGAGAGCGCCTGTGTGCGCGGCATCGTCGCCACTGAGCCCACGCTCTCCCGCGTGCGCCGCGGCATGGAGCTCGTCAAGTTCCGCGTGGTGGACGACAGCTCGTCCATGGACGTGACGTTTTTCAACCAGAGCTACGTGCGCGGGCAGCTGCGCCTGGGCGAATACTACACTTTTTACGGCCGTGTGAACGTCAACGGCGCGCGGCGCGGCATGACGAATCCCGTCTTTGAGCCGCAGAGCGCCGAGGGCCGCGTCACCGGGCGCATCATGCCCATCTACCGCCTCACGTCCGGGCTCACACAGCGCGCGGTGGTGTCCGCCGTCCGCCAGGCTCTCGACCTGTCCGGCGGCCTCGTGCCGGACGCCCTGCCGGAGGAGATAGCGCGCCGCTTTGAGCTCTGCCAGGCGCGCTATGCCTATGAGAACATCCACTTCCCCGGCGACTTCACGGCCCTCGCCCTCGCGCGGCGGCGGCTGGTGTTTGAAGAACTGTTCGTGCTGGCCTGCGCGCTGGGCCTGCTGCGCGGACGCCGTTCAGACGAAAACGGCGTCCGCCTGCGCGAAGCGGATCTGGAAGTATTCTACTCTTCCCTGCCCTTCCGGCCCACGGGGGCCCAGCGGCGGGCGGTGGACGAGGCCGTGGCCGACATGTGCTCCGGCCGGCCCATGGACCGCCTGATACAGGGCGACGTGGGCAGCGGCAAGACACTCGCCGCCGCGGCCTGCATATGGTACGCCGCCCAGAGCGGCTGCCAGAGCGCCTTCATGGCGCCCACGGAGATACTCGCCGCCCAGCATACGGAGACGCTCTCGCGCTTCCTCTCGCCATTCGGCATACAGGTGCGCAAGCTCACTGGGGCCATGACGGCCCGGGAAAAGCGCGAGACGCTCGCCGCCCTCGCCGGCGGGGAGTGCCAGCTCTGCGTGGGGACACACGCGCTGCTGACGGAAAACGTCGAGTTCAAAGACCTTGCCCTGGTGATAACCGACGAGCAGCACCGCTTCGGCGTGGCCCAGCGCGCGGCCCTGGCCGCCAAGGGCTCGCATGTGCACATCCTCGTCATGAGCGCCACGCCCATTCCCCGCACGCTCGCGCTCATCATATATGGCGACCTGGACGTCTCCGTCATCGACGAGCTGCCCCCCGGGCGGCGGAAGGTGGACACCTTTGCCGTCGGCAGCGCGTACCACCGGCGCATAAACGCCTTTATCCGCCGGCTCACGGGCGAGGGCCGGCAGGTGTATGTCGTCTGCCCGCGCATCGAGGAGGGCGAGACGCCGGAGGACGGCCTGATGTCCGCCGAGGAACACGCCGCGGAGCTGCAGCGCGAGTTTCCTGACCTGCGCGTGGGCTGCGTACACGGCCGGCTGAAGGCCAGGGACAAGGACGCCGTCATGTCCGCCTTTGCCGCCGGGGAGCTTGACATACTCGTCTCCACCACCGTCATCGAGGTGGGCGTTGACGTGCCCAACGCCGCGCTGATGATCGTTGAGAACGCCGAGCGCTTCGGCCTCTCGCAGCTGCACCAGCTGCGCGGACGCGTGGGCCGCGGGCAGCACAAGAGCTACTGCATCCTCATCTCGGACAACAAAAGCGAGGAGACGCGCGAGCGGCTGGCCGTGATGACGCGCACCAACGACGGCTTCAAGATCGCCGAGGAGGACCTGCGCCTGCGCGGGCCCGGAGACTTTTTCGGCTCCCGCCAGCACGGCCTGCCGGAGCTGCATGTGGCCGACCTGGGCGCGGACATGAACGTCCTGAAAACGGCCCAGGAGGCGGCCACGCGCCTCCTGGAAGCCGACCCGGGCCTGCTGCTGCCCGAGCACCGCGCGCTGCGCGAGCGGGCATACGCCCTCATCAGGGCCGCCGGCGGCCGTTTCAACTGAAGCGCCGGCATACGCGCCGCAGCCGCGCGGCGCTGAGGACGAAGTTGATCAGTTCGTCGGCATAGATGATGCCTATATAGGCGTCCAGCGCGCCCACGGGCAGCAGCAGCCAGACGAGGGCCGCGCCCAGCGCGGCGTCGAAGATGTTGATGCCCATGCTCCACACCTGCTGCCCCAGGCCCTTGAGGCAGCCGTCCACCACCATGTCCGTGTACATCACGGGCACCAGCGGCGCCAGCAGGCGTATGTACACGGCGGCCTCGTCCGAGCCATATACGGCGCCGCTCAACGCTCCGGCCAGCGAAAAGAGCGCCGCCGCGGCAAGCGCGGAAAACAGCAAACTGCGTTTTATCAGTTTCGAGACGGTGCGCCGGATGAGCGCGCCGTCTCCGCGCATCTGGGCCTCCGTCAGCTCGGGCACGATCAGCTCCGCCACGGCCATCAGCAGGCAGGAGGGAAAGCTGATGAGCGGCATGGCCATGCCCTGTATGACGCCGTATCCTGCCAGGGCGCTGTCCGCCGAGAGCCCTGAGCGCCGCAGCCCGCGCGGCACCAGCATGTGCTCCAGCGTGGAGAGCGCGCTGCGCGCGTAGCTGGATACGGCCAGCGGCAGCGCCACGCCCAGCATCCGCGCCGTCAGGCGCTCCGAGCGCGCGCTGCGCGCCGTGTGCGCCCGCCGGTCGCCGAGGAAAAAGGCAAACATCAGCGCGAACGAGAGCATGTCGGAGGCCGTGATGCCCGCCGTGACGGCGGCGCAGTTGCGCTCGATGTCCCCCTGCGGCGTGCGCGATAAGAACAGCGCCACCAGGCCGATGTAGCTGAGCTGCTCGATGAGGTGCACCAGCGCGCTCTTCCACACGCGCCCGCAGGCCGTGAAATACCCGCTGAGCACGGATGAAAGCGACAGGAAAGGCAGCCCGCAGGCCAGTATCCGCAAACTCATCACCGTCCGCGCGTCGCCTATCCAGAGGAAGCCCACAGGCTCGGCGAAGCTCATCAGCACCGCCGCAGCCGCACAGCCGAAAAGCAGGCTGTACATGCAGCAGCGGAACACGGCTGTGCCCACGGCCCCCTCGCGCCCGGAGCCGATCTCCTCGGCCACGATGCGCGTGGCGGCAAAGCGGATGCCGCTGACGGCCAGCGTGGTGCAGAGCATCTCCACGCTCATGACCAGCTGGAAAAGCCCGATGCCCGTGGCGCCGATGCGCCCCGCCAGCCAGGCCTGGAAGGCCATGCCGATGCAGCGCATGAGCAGCGACGAGCCCGTCAGCAGCGCGGTGTTATAGACCAGTTTCTTTCCCATGCCCGTCCCCCTCGGGACAGACTATGCGTTCCACGCGCCGGGCATGACAGCGAACGCCCCGCGGAGGACCTCCGCAGGGCGTTTTGCCGTATATTCGCGCTTTGCGTTCAGGCCAGCGCTTTTCCCAGCGCCTCGCAGGCAGCCAGGGCCTCCGCGTCCGGCTCCCCGGCGCAGATGACGCTGTCGCAGGCGAGTTCGGCGCCGGCGGCGCGGCAGTCGCCTTCCCAGTTGCGCATCCACTCCCCGTCACCCCAGCCATAGGAGCCGAACAGGGCGATCTTTTTGCCCTTCAGCGCGCTCTTGCAGGCACTGAACATGGGCTCGAACTCGTCCTCTTCCAGCTGCTCGGCGCCCATGGCGGGGCAGCCGAAGGCGATGGCGTCATATCCGGCGGCGTCGGAGAATTCAGAGGCGGTGAAAACGGCGGCATCCACCCCCGAGGAGGCTGCGCCATCGGCGACGGCGCGGGCCATGGCCTCCGTGTTGCCGGTGCCGCTCCAATAAACGACTGCGATCTTGCTCATTTTGCTGTCTCCTTCTTTCCAAAAATCAGGCCTCATGCCGTTACGGCGAGGTCGCTTATGCTGTGCCCGGCGCTGAAGAGCCGGGAATACACCTCGTGGCATTTGCGGTAGCGGGCGAACTTCTCCGCCGCCTGTGCCTCATCGCAATAGACCTGCCAGTAGCCCGTACGCACGCTGTTGCGCCCGCGGTTGGCGATGAAGCCCAGGACGTCCCCCAGCGGGTAGCCGAGGAACACGCCGATCTCATGCGGTATGGAGCGCGTCTCCGCAAACCGCCTTCGCAGCTGCTCCAGGGCATCCGGCAGCGCGAGCGAGCCGTACCCGCAGCCGCGCAGGAACTGCGCCACCTCGGGCTTTGCCAGTTCGGACGCGAGCTGGCTCACGCGGCAGAGATACACTGTGGCGCGCTCGCCACGGCGTCTCAGCACCGTCAGGTATAGCCCCTTGCGTTCAAAGCCGGCGTTCAGCTCCCGCACCTCCTGCTCCATGTCCTCACCCGCGGGCACGGTCAGCGCAAACATGCTGCCCAGCTTGAGCGAGGCCAGCGTGGGCGCGCACTGTTCGACCAGATACGTCTCCAGCATGTCTCAGGCGAGGGCGCTGTGCTCGCGCAGCACATTTCTCAGCGCCGTGGCGCTGCTCGTGTGGACGCGGGCGATGGGAATCGACCCGCGCTGGGCTTCCTGCGTGACGCTCAGCGCCATCTTGTGCGACACGGTGCTGATGAAAAGTATGAGCAGGTCCGGCGTGCCAAGTTTCTTCCTCAGCGAGCCGTTTTCCTTGGTGAATATCTTTGCCTTACAGCCGTGCTCACGGCAGATGCTCTCATATTGGGCTTCCATCCTCTCGTTCCCGCCCACGATCACAACGCTCATTCGTCTACCCTGCCTTCCAAACAGTATTGTTAGTTTATACTAACTTAATTTCAAAAGAAATGCGGATGGCCTCCGCTCTGTAGTTAGTTTTTGCTAACTAATGTTATTCTACTATACATCTCTCCTCTTGTCAACAGCATTTTTCCGCATCAGCTCCACATTGCGCGCAATGCGCCCGTCCTGCGGGCTCAGTTCTTGCGCCTTTTCGGCGGCCGCCAGGGCTTCCTCCCGGCGCCCCGTGTAATACAGCGCGAGCGACAGCAGGTCATACGGTAGCGCTCCCCAGCTCTCGCTCTCGCAGATGTATGTGCGCGGCCTGACGGATATCTTCAGCGCCTCGCGCGCGAAAAAGGCCACGCCGTCCCAATTTCCCTCGGCGTAGAGCAGCTTTGCCATGTCCATATACGGCTCGCGCAGGTGCTGCGCCTCCCCTATCGCGCGGTAAAGCCACATCAGCGCGTGGGCGCGGTCGCCGAGCGCCTGGTAGGAGCGCGAGATGTAGCGCATGGAAGCGCAGCGCTCGTCGCTCCACAGTGCGTTGGGCATCGATACGTGCTGCTTCAGCGTCTCTATGGCTTTTTCCCACATGCCATGGAAATAGTATTCACGTCCCAGATAGTGCATATTGCGGTCGTCGCCCGGGTCCTCGGCTACGGACAGCTCCAGCAGCGGCAGGTACTGGGCGCGGGACTTCGTGGGGTCGGCCCGGTGGTCGAGCTGCATCCCCTCGACATATACTTTTTTAGGGCTCCCCTCCCCCAGCCAGTGCGGTATCTCATGCACGGGATGCGCCCACTCCCAGCCGAAGCGGCTGTGTATCTTCTCCTGCCAGAAAACGTGCCCTTCCGTGCCGTCGGGGTTGAAATTCCAGGTATAGCGGTAAGCGGCCTGCTTTGTCCCCTCCGTCCAGGCGTTTTCCAGCAGCGCGCGCCAGCCGGGGTGGAAATACTCGTCCAGATCGGTGCAGACGCAGATATCCGCGTCCGCCGGCACCAGCGCGAGCGAGCGGTTGCGCGCAGTGTCGAACCGCCAGGGCGATATGCGTTCCACCTCCACAACGGCCCCGCGCGCCGCCAGCAGTTCGGGAGTTCCGTCGTCCGAGCCCGTATCAAGCACGTATATCCCATCCGCTTCCGACATCGAGTCCATCCAGCGTCCGACGAACTGGCTCTCGTTTTTGCATATGGCGTAGACGCAGACTTTCATTGTTCTCTCCCTTCAAAAGAGGGGGACGGCCGTGGCCGTCCCCAGATGGCTCAGTTTTGCAGCAGCCCGGCGGCCCGCAGGTTGGCAAGAAGCTCGTTGAACTGCGTGACGATGTCGCCGGTGCCGGTGGCGTCCGTAACAGGCGCGGCGGCAGTTACCGTGGCGGCAGGCCCCGTGGGGCCGGTAGGGCCGGTAGGCCCGGTCGGGCCTTCGTTGCCCTGAGCGCCGGCGGCGCCGGCGGGGCCGGTCGGGCCTGTCGGCCCCTCATTGCCCTGAAGCCCCTGGCTGCCCTGCACGCCCGCAGGTCCGGTGGGCCCGGTGGGGCCAGTCGCGCCCGTACCGGCAGGCCCTGTCGGACCCGTGGGGCCGGCAGCTCCGGCTGGCCCTGTGGGGCCTATAGCGCCTGTGCCCGCAGGCCCCGTGGGCCCGGTGGGGCCGGTAGCGCCGGTCGGCCCGGTGGCTCCTGCGGCTCCTGTACCGACAGGGCCGGTGGGGCCGGTGGGGCCGGTTGCCCCGGCAGGTCCGGTGGGCCCGGTCGCCCCGTCAGCGCCGCTTCCCGCGGGCCCTGTGGGGCCGGTGGGGCCGGTCGGGCCGGTGGGGCCGTCATAGCCCTGCTGCCCCTGGCTGCCCTGTATGCCGGCAGGCCCGGTCGGGCCCGTGGCCCCCGTGGGGCCGGTCGCGCCTGTGAGTCCCACGCCCGTGGGCCCCGTGGGGCCGGTGGGGCCGGTCGCGCCCGGAGTGCCGGTCGCGCCGGTGGGCCCGGCGACGGTCACAAGGCTGAAATCCGGCGATGTGCCGGGCGTACCCGTGGGGTCGTTTACGTTGGCCTCGTAGAGGCTGCCGTTATAGAACACGAGCTCGCCCGCGCGGTAGCGCGTACCGGCGACGAACGGCGCGACCGTGTCGATGCCAGGCCCTGTGGGCCCGGTCGGCCCCGGTATGAAGCAGCATCTCTGCATGCAGCCGCCTCCGCAGGGGTTGCAGCCCCCGCAGCCACACTTGACGACGTTCATACGGCAGTCGTCAAGGCTTTCCGTGCCGGACGGCGGGCAGCAGCTGTTGCTGCAATTGTTGCAGTATCTCGGCATTCGGTCTACTCCCTTCACCATGGTATAAGGGGCGGCCTTTTTACAGCCGCCGCTACATCATATGCCGCTCCGCGCCGTTTGTCACAACTCGCTCTGGTACGGCCGGGCAATATGTGCTACAATGTCCATAAGAAAGGATGTGACTTCCCATGCGCGATATCAGACCCAACTGCAAAATAGCGGTCGTGCAGGCCGCGCCCGTGATGTTCAGCGCCGCCGCCAGCGCGGAGAAGGCCGCCGCCCTCATCGCCGAGGCCGCCGCCGGCGGGGCGGAGCTCATCGTGTTCCCCGAGCTCTTCATCCCCGGCTATCCTTACGGCATGACCTTCGGCTTCACGGTCGGCTCCCGCACCGCCCCCGGGCGTGAGGACTGGAAGCTATACTGCGACAACTCCATCGTCGTCCCCGGGCCGGAGACGGAGCTGCTCTCCGCCGCTGCGCGCGCCGCCGGGGCCTATGTGAGCATCGGCGTCTCGGAGCGCGACGCCGTCACCGGCACGCTCTATAACTCAAACCTCATCTTCCTGCCCGACGGCAGCCTGGCGCCCGTACACCGCAAGCTGAAGCCCACGGGTTCCGAGCGCGTCGTCTGGGGCGACGCCGACCGCGGCTATTTCCCCGTGGTGGACACGCCCTGGGGCCCCATGGGCTGCATGATCTGCTGGGAGAGCTACATGCCCCTGGCGCGCGTGGCGCTCTATGAAAAGGGCGTCTCGCTCTATATCTCCGCCAACACCAACGACAACCCCGAGTGGCAGGCCACGGCCCAGCACATCGCGCTGGAGGGCCGCTGCTACTTCATCAACGCCGACCTCTTCTTCACCCGCTCCATGTACACCGCCGGGCTCAACGCGCAGGATGAGATCGCGCGGTTGCCGGAGCTCGTCTGCCGCGGCGGCAGCTGTGTCATCGACCCCTTCGGCCACTATGTGACGGAGCCGGTCTGGGACCGCGAGGCCATCATTTTCGCCGACCTCGACATGACGCGCGTGCCGGCGGCCAAGATGGAGCTCGACTGCGTGGGCCACTATGCGCGCCCGGATGTGCTGCATTTCTCGATAGAGGACAAATGATCCGTCCGGGCGGAACAAAAGCGGTGCCATTTCGGTCATAACGGTAAACGGCGGGATGCGACATGCCGCCCATGCTATATTTAAAGCAGCGCCGCTGCTCAGGAGGTATATTATGAAAAAGCGCATCGTTTTGCTCCTGCTCGCCGCACTGATGCTCTGCGCCCTTGCCGCCTGCGGCGAAGAGCCGGAACCGGTATCCACGCCTGTCCCCACGCCCACGCCAGAGGCCACGCCCTCCCCAACGCCCAGCGCCGGGCCGCTCGCCGAGGAAGAGGCCGCCCCCGCCATCATCTCCTTCAGCTATGAGAGCGAGATACTGGACTCGGACGGCATCATCATGCTCACCGTCCAGTCCGCCGAGCCGGAAGTGCGCATCCCCGGCAACGACGCGGCCGCCAGGCGCATAGAGGACACGCTCTCCCCCCTGCTGTCCGTCAGCGCCGAGAAGAAGCAGGAGTATCTACAGCTTGCCAAGGACGATTACGACCTCCGCAGCGAGGACATGAAGATGCTCTGGGGCGGCTATTTCATCTACAACAGCGCGCAGGCCCTGCGCGCCGATACCGAACTGCTGAGCGTCAAATACTCTGTCATCGACTTCACCGGCGGCATCCAGGAGGCCTATGGCGAACACGGCGCGTGCTTTGACGTGCGTACGGGCGAGCGCCTGACGGCCCGCGACATCGCCGCGGACTTTGACGCGCTCAAAGCCGCCGTGCTCCAGGAGATACTCGACGAAGCCGGCGACGACGCGCGCTATTTCGACGTCGAGGAGTTTGCGGCCACCGTCCTGGACGGCGACCAGTGGTACCTTGACGAGGACGGGCTCACGGTCTTTGCCAATATCTATGAGATCGGCACCTTCAACGAGGGCCAGGTGGAGTTCGAGCTCGACTACGATGAGCTCACGGGCCTGCTCGATGAGCGTTGGTTCCCGCAGGACGGCCACGCCGGCACCCTTGCCGTCAGCTTTGAGAATCCCGGCTTCTCTGAACTGGACAGCATCAGCCTGGACGCCGGGGCCGATACCTGGTACATCCTCTCCTCCGCCGATCTGGAGAACGTCACGCTCTCCCGCGTCGTCATGGACGAAGATGGCGAATACGAGCGCGGCGAGGAGCTGGGCTTCTATGCGGAGCTCGGCGCGGGCGAGTGTCTGTCCATAACCGCCTATTTTATGGACACTCCACAACTCGCAATCTCCACGAGCGCCGGCGAGTACCTTATCGCCCAGAGTGGGAAGGACTCTTCTTTGCTGCTTATACCTGTCGATTTATAAGGAATAAAGCGGAAAACGGACCCTGTAGGGTCCGTTTTTTTACGTAAAATAGGGCGGCGAGTGTGGCTCGCCGCCCTATTAAAATATTATTTACTTCTTCTCCGCGAGCGCGGCCTTGCCGATCTCAAGGCCGCGATTGAACGCGGCTTCGTTCAGCGGGTTCATTTCAGGGCGCTTTGCGCCAAGCTTCTTGAACGCCGTCTCAAGGACGTTTTTAGCCGGGAGGAGATCAGTATATCCGATTATCGCGCCGACTATTACGAGGTTCAGCACCCTCGGGTTGCCGAGCTCATAGGCGATACTGCCCGCGTCCACTTTGACCACGTGGACATCGTCGCGGTCCACGTCGTGCGTGACGACGGAACTGTTTACGAATATTGTGCCGCCGGGGACAACGGAGTTCTTAAAGCGCTGCAGCGACGGGTCGTTGAGGACGACGAGGTAGTCGGCCTTGTTCACCTTCGGGGCACCGATGGGCTCGTCAGAGATGACCACATAGCAGTTTGCCGTGCCGCCGCGCATCTCCGCGCCGTAGGAGGGGAAGAACGTGACGTATTTGTCGGTCGTCTCGCAGGCGGTGTAGCTCAGAAGCTGGCCCGCCACCATGACGCCCTGGCCGCCGAAGCCGGCGATGATGATACTTTTTTCCATGCCGTCCTCCTCACTTCGCGCGGAATTCGCCGAGCGGGAATTCCTTCAGCACCGTATCGTGGATATAGTCCAGCGACTCCTGCGGGCTCATGCCCCAGTTGGTCGGGCAGTTGGAGACGAACTCCACAAAGCTGAAGCCCTTGCCGTCAAGCTGGTACTGGAAGGCCTTTTTGACGGCCTCGCGCGCTTTGCGCACGTTGGGCACGTCCGCGCAGGTGACGCGCGCGATGTAGGCCGGGGCCTCCAGCTGGCTCAGTATCTCGCACATGTGCAGCGGGGCGCCGTGTTCCCTGATGTTGCGGCCGTAGGGCGTGGTGGTGGTCTTGGTGCCCAGCAGCGTGGTGGGGGCAAGCTGGCCGCCGGTCATGCCGTAGATGCCGTTGTTTATGAAAATAACGGTGAAGTTCTCACCGCGGTTGGCGGCGGACATCGTCTCCGCCAGGCCGATGGCGGCCAGGTCGCCGTCGCCCTGATAGGTGAACACCAGCGTCTCCGGGCTGCAGCGCTTGAAGGAGCTGGCCACGGCGCAGGCCCTGCCGTGAGGCGCGGCGACGGTGTCGATATCGAAATAGGTCACGACCAGGCCGCCGCAGCCGACGCCCTGCACGTAGCAGGAGTTATCGACCATGCCCAGCTCGTCGAGCACCTCGCAGACGATCTTGGACGCGCTGGAGTGCAGGCAGCCGGGGCAGAAGCCGGTGACGGCCCCATCAAATATGCCTGAGGGGCGGGAATACACTTTTTCCATCATTTCAACTCCTCCTCAGTCCTTCATCAGGGCGCGGGCGGCGTCCAGTATCTGGTCGCGGTCGAGGATATCACCGCCGGAAGAGAGGGCGGTGACGATCTTCGTGCGGCCGTGTACAACGTTCTCCACGTCCACGGCAAACTGCGCGGGGATGCTCATCTCCGCGGAGACGATGCCGCGCAGGGCGCCAAAGTCCAGCGCCTCATACACCTTCACCGGGAAGGGGTGCACGCGCCGCGGGCGGATGAGCCCGGCGCGGATGCCCTCGCCGCGCAGGATGTTCACCGCGCTCTTGGCGATGCGGCCGGAGATACCGTAAGCGGTGACGATGACCTCCGCGTCCTCGGTGCGGTAGAGCTCGCAGTCGCACTCCTCTTCGCGCCACTTGGCGTACATCTCGGCCGCCGCGCGGTTCATCTGCTGCTGGCTGACGCGGGTGTCCAGGCCGGGGCCGCACATGACCTTGTGCTGCTCCCCGCCGTGCTTGCCGGTGGCGGCCCAGGTCTTGGTGGCGCGGATGGCCTTTATCTGCTCGTCGCTCAGCGGCTCCGGCAGCTCAACGGGCTCCATCATCGTGCCGGTGAAGCCGTCGAGCAGCAGCAGCACGGGGTTGGAATACTTGTCAGCGAGCTCAAAGGCCTCCCCTGTCATCTCCACGGCCTCCTGCAGCGTGGAGGGAGAGAGCACCAGCATCTCGAAGCCGCCGTTGCCGCTGGCCTTGGTGGCCTGGAAATAGTCCTGCTGCGCGGGCTGGATGGTGCCGATGCCGGGGCCGCCTCGCTGGAAGTTGGCGATGACCACGGGCAGGCGCGCGCCGGCCATCCAGGATATGGCCTCGCTCTTGAGCGAAATGCCGCAGCTGGAGGAGGAGGTCATGGACCTCACGCCCGCGGCGGCGGCGCCGAAGGCCATGTTTGAGGAGGCCACTTCGCTCTCGCCCTGGATGAAGATGCCGCCGACCTGCGGCATGCGCCGCGCGAAATACTCGGGCACCTCGTTCTGCGGGGTGATGGGGTAGCCGGCAAAGAAGCGGCAGCCCGCCCTGATGGCGGCCTCCGCGATTGCCTCGCTGCCCTTCATAAAGATCTTCTCAGCCATGTCAGTTAGCCTCCCTGTAGACCGTTATCGCCGCGTCGGGACAGATCTGGGCGCACATGGCGCAGCCGATGCAGTCCTCGGGGTGCAGCGCGACGGCGTATTGATAGCCCTTGGAATTAACGGCGTCGGTCGTCCCAAGGACCTTTTTGGGGCAGGTCATGATACAATAGCGGCAGCTCTTGCACGCCTCGACGTAGATCTCTACCTTGCCTTTTGCCATCTGTTTCACTCCTTATCATTCAGATCCGCGCCCGAACCAGCCAGCCACTCGGGCAGCGTATAAAGCCTTATGGGCAGCACGGGGAGCGCCGTTTTCTCCCCCACGTCCTCAGCAAGGCCCTCCACGACACACACGAAGGACGCCGGGGCTTCCGGTATCAGCCGCTCCAGCGCCGCGAGCCCGGCGACCACGTCGCCGCAGCCCGTATCCCGGCCAAAATTCGGGTTTGCCACCACAGCCATCTCGCTGCCGCCCAGCCTCGCCGCGCCCAGCACGCGCCGCATCGTCTCTTCGATGTCCTCGCGCGAGCCCGACCAGGGGCGGTAGGGGTTGACGAGATAGAGCACCAGCGTGTCCTCCCCGCCGAGGAAACGGGAAAACTGCCCGATCATGTGCGAGCCATAGGCCCCGCCGCCGACGTCCAGCAGCACCACGCTCCTGCCGTCCCGCAGCCGTTCAGAGACGGCGGGGGCCACAGTGGGCGCGTCCAGGTACTGCTCCTGGTAGTGCACCTGCACTCCCCCGGCGCGCAGCGCCTCCTGCGCGCCGCGCGCGCGGAACAGGGGCTTGGTCTGGTCCATGTCGAAAAAGTGGACCTCGCGCTCCCCCTCCGCCGCCATCAGCAGCGCCAGGTTGATGGCGACCTCCGTCTTGCCGGAGCCCGCCTCGCCCGTGAACACGAAATTCTTATGTTTCCCGATAAGCCTCGCGGCGATGTCACTGTGCATAAAACCCTCTGTTCAGCCGTTATATATTGATAATACTATACATTTACGCCAAAAACAAGGTTAAATCGCTAAAGTATGATGCGCAGCAGCAAAAATAAAAAGGGCCGCCCGGGGCGGCCCTTTTCGCGCTGTTCAGATATTCTCGCAGTTGTGCCAGACGTTCTGCACGTCGTCGTTGTCCTCGAACATGTCGAGCATGCGCTGCATATTCTTGATGTCCTTCTCGTCCGTGAGCGTGATATAGTTCTGCGGCACCATTTCCGCCTGCGCGGAGAGCAGCTCATAGCCGTGCTCCGTCAGGTAGTCGGAGACAGTGGCCACGTCGTCCACGCCGGTGTACACCTGATAGACCTCGCCGTCGGCCTCCATGTCGGCCGCGCCGGCCTCCAGGGCGTCCTCCAGCATCTTGTCCTCGTCGATGTCCCCGTCCTCGTTGTTGACGACGATAACGCCCTTGCGGTCAAAGCTCCAGGACACGCAGCCGGCCTGGCCCATGTTGCCGTTATTCTTGTCGAAGGCGTGGCGCACATCGCTGGCCGTGCGGTTGCGGTTGTCGGTCATGGCCTCAACGATGACGGCCACGCCGCTGGGGCCGTAGCCCTCATAGGTGATGGACTCGTAATTGTCGGTGCTGCCGCTGCCGAGGGCGCGCTCGATGGTGCGCTTGATGTTGTCATTGGGCATATTGGCCGCCTTCGCCTTGGCGATGACGGCGGCAAGGCGCGAATTGTTCGCCGGGTCGCCGCTGCCGCCCTCCTTGACCGCGACGATCATCTCGCGCGCGATCTTGGTGAAGGCCTGGGCCCTTTTGGCGTCCTGCGCCCCCTTTGTTTTCTGTATGTTATGCCACTTGGAATGTCCAGACATATAAACAACCCCTTGAGCTCGTTATTTGCCCAAACATTGTAGCACCAAAGCGGCCGTTGCGCAAGAGCAATGTGCATATTTTCCCGAAAATGGGCTATTTGACGGCAGGTATCAGCAATACGCTCCCCTCCGCCGGCGCGCCGTCGCCCAGGGAATTCACCGCGGCGATCAGCTCCGGCGTCGAGTGGTATTTCTTGCCCAGCGCCCAGAGCGTATCCCCCGCCGCGGCGCGCACGACCGTCACGGAAGGCCGGCCCGCCGTGTCCGCCTCCCCGGCGTCGGTGACGGAGGTGATGGCCCCGGCGCTGGAGCAGCGCTCCGCCGTGAGCTCGATATCCACCGCCGCGCGCACCTCCAGCGCGCCCTGGGCCGGCGTGGCAAAGCCCTCGGATGAGACCGCCCGCAGCGCGGCGATGCGTTCACCCTCCGGAAGCTCGGCCTTGACCGTGGCCGTCATGCGCGCGGAGGCCGCGCATACCGCGCCTTCCGCCGAGCGGTACAGTACAGTCACGCTCACGGGGCAGGAGGCGGCGCCATCCTGGCTCTCCGGCTCTCCCGGCCTGACGAACACCTTCAGCACCTCCGCACAGGGCGGCGAAGCCTGCACGGTCTCCCGCGCCTCGGCCCGCAGCAGCCGGCGGCGCCTCTCGCAGACGAAGGGCAGCTCCTGCGTCTCGCAGACGAGCTCGCGGCTGTTGCAGTAGCAGTCGGAGAGCACGTTCAGCCGCGCGCTGTCGCATATCACAGCCTGCGACACCAGGTGGTACTCGGCGGAAATGCCCTTCTCCCCTCCGGCCAGCGTGGTAAGGTCTATGTACTCCGCCGTCAGCAGCGTATATACCGCCGCGTCCGGCGAGGTGAGTTCGCGTTCCGTATCCAGCATCTGTGAAAACTCCGTCTCAAACGCGGCGGAGCAGAGCTCGCCTGTGTCCTCCGCTGCATACAGTACGGCAAGCCGCACCGTGCCGCCGAACACCAGTTTGCTGCCCACATTGCGCACGGAGCCGGGCACGATGACCACCGAATGCCACAGCAGCTCCACCGCCGGCGGCAGGCCGTCGAAGCGGTATTCGTCCGTCAGGGTGAAGGTCTTTTCCTTCACGGCGACCACCGGCGAGACGGTGCAGGTCTCCACCAGGCTCTCTATCTGCCGCTCCCCGCCGCAGTCCACCCCGCAGACAGTCTCCAGCTCGCGCCGCTCGTAGCACTCCACATGCACGCTGAGCACGGCGCGTATCAGCAGCTTGCGCGGGTTCAGTATCCTGGCCTCGATGCCGGTGACGGAGAGCATACAGACGGCCGCGCTGCCGGCAGTCACGCCCGGGGCCTCCAGGCTGATGGAAAACGGCACGGCGGCGCTGACGCAGCGCGTCCCTTCCTCGCCCTCCGGCGTGTAGATGACAGTAGCCGCCACGCCAGCCGTCAGGCTCACGCGCCCCTCCTGCACCTCCTTCGAGCGGATGATGGCCGTCCCTCCCGCGCAGAGCACGCGCTCCACGTCCGGCATCGTGTCCGGGATGACGGTCTCGGCGGCCTCCTCGGCGGGGGCGCAATATTCAAAGACCTTCTCGCAGCACTCGACCCGCTCGCGCTTCATTGTCAGCTCCATATGATCTCCCCTTGTCCTTGTGGTAGTGCAAGCATATGCCGCACTCGCCGCAGATATTACCGGCAGCGGTGCAGCAGCCACATGCCAATGCCGATGAGGCCCACGGCAAGCGCGAACCACCAGAAACCGGCCGGCAGCACGAGCGCGAACAGTATCAGCACTCCGGCCAGCATCACCAGGCACCCCAGCGGCGGAAGGCTGTTCCGCCTGCCTCGCCGCATAGCATCACCCCCCAGGAACAGCGTTGATAACAATATATGCCCCTGCCGCCCGCGCTGTGCCTATCAGGCGCAAAAAAGCCCGGCCTCATGGCCGGGCTCTGCACGCTGTCTTATTTTTCCCACGCCGGTTTCTGCGCGGAGATCTCGTAGAGCCTTTCATAGCTCTGATAGCGCGACGGCGCTATCTTTCCCGCCTCCAGCGCCTCGCGGACGGCGCAGTCAGGCTCCTTCAGGTGAGCGCAGTCGTCAAAGCGGCAGCGCCCTATGTACTCGCGGAACTCGGGGAAGCAGTATTGCAGCTCTTCCTTCGGTATAGGCGGCATCTGCTCCACGTCGAAGGAGCCGAAGCCCGGCGTGTCCGCCACCAGGGCCCCCGCCACGCGGAAGAGCTCCACATGCCGCGTCGTGTGCCGGCCGCGGCCCAGCTTTTCGCTTATCTCGCCCGTGGGCAGCGAAAGCGAGGGCTCCAGCGCGTTCAGAAGGCTCGATTTGCCCACGCCGGAGTTGCCGGAAAAGGCGCACACCTTGCCCTCGATGGCGCGGCGCAGCCCGTCTATCCCCTCGCCGTTCACGGCGCTGGCGACGACCACCGTGTAGCCCGTGCCGGCGTAGACCGCCGCCAGCCGGCCCGCATCGCCCGTGTCCGCCTTGTTTATGCAGACGATGACCTCGCAGCCGGCGTGCTCCGCCGTGGCGGCCACGCGGTCGATGAGGAACGGGTCCGTCTCCGGCTCGGAGACGGAGGCCACCGCCACCAGCGCGTCGATATTGGCCACCGCCGGGCGGATGAACATGTTCCGCCGCGGCAGTATCTCGTCCACACGCCCGCGGCCCTGGGCATCCAGGCTGACGCTCACGCGGTCGCCCACCAGCGGCGAGGAGCCGTCCAGGCGGAAGCGCCCGCGCGCCCTGCACTCGACCGTTCCCTCGCCGGTCTGCACGTAATAGAAGCCGCTGAGGGCTTTGACGATCAGCCCTTCCATCAGCCCTCCGGCGTGGCTTCCACCGGCTCGTCGGCGAAGTAATAGCCCGGCCCGTCGTCCTCCGGCTCCTCGGAGGGCGTGGGCGACGGCGTCTCCTCCGGCCCGCTGGAGACCCAGAGGTAGATGCGCGAGTGCGCCTCGACCTCCTCATAGGCGGTGACGCTCTGGCGGATGACGGTGCCCACATCGTACTCGCTGTGCAGGTAAGTGGGCTCGCCGTAGCTGAGGCCCGTGCTCTCCAGGCGGTCGATAGCGGCGTCCAGCGACATGCCCACGAGCTGAGGCATGGTGACGGTCTTTATCTCCGGCCCGGCGCTGATATAGATATACACGGTGTCGCCCGCGGCGATCATCTCTCCCGCCGCCGGCTGCGTGCGTATGACATAGTCCTCGGTGACGGTATCGCTGGGCTCATAGACGGGCTCCACGCGGAAGCCCGCGTTCTGCAGCGTGATGGTCGCCTCCTGATACTGCTGGTTGGTGACGTCCACCACCTCCGTCTCGATGACGCCGGTGCTGACGGTGAGCGTGACGGGTATCTTCTCCGGCACGATCATCATGCTGCGGTCGGCCTCAGGGTCCTGTGAGACGATCTCTCCGTCCGGCACGCTGGGATCGATGGCCAGCTCGATGGTGAAAGAGAAAATGGAGGTGAAGCTGGGGTCATCGATGACCTCCTGATAGTCCAGCCCCACAAAATTTGGCACGTTCACTCGCTCCGCCACGCTGAAAATGTCCTTCAGCCAGTAGTTCCAGAGGAACACGAACACGGCGATCATGAACACCAGCACGCCGCAGGCCCCGGAGAGTATGCTCACCTTGCGCGCACGGCGGCGGCGCAGCTTGTATTTCTCCTTCGTCAGCTCGCCGGTGTTGCCAAGCGGCATCACGTCCGGCACGATGTCGTCGGCGTAGATATACGGCCCTTCCTCGGCAAGCTCCTGCGAGACGCCGGCGCGCGCGGCGGCGGCCGCCTGCTGCTGGCGGAACTCCTCCAGGTCGAAGAGCAGTTCCCCCGCCGTCTGATAGCGCTTCTTTATGTCCGATTCCATGGCGCGCAGGGTGATGCGCTCCAGCTCCTCGGGGATATCGGGGTTTATCTCCCGCGGCGGCACGGGGTTGCCGGCGATGTGCTGCAGGGCGATCTTTTCCGCCGTCTCTCCGTCATAGGGCCGGCGGCCGGTGAGCATCTCGTACATCACCACGCCCAGCGAATAGATGTCGCTGCGCGTGTCGGGCGCGCCGCCCTTGGCCTGCTCCGGCGCGATATAGTGCACGGAGCCCACGGTCTGGTCGCTCTTCTTCTCCTGGGCGCTCTCCAGCGCGGCGATGCCGAAATCGGCCACCTTGATGGTCCCGTCGCGGAGTATCATGATGTTCTGCGGCTTGATGTCGCGGTGGACGATGCCCTTGCTGTGCGCGTGCTCCAGCGCCTTGGAGATCTGCACGGAGAAGTGCAGCGCCTCCTTCCAGCTCAGCGCGCCCTTGCGCTTCATGTACTGCATGAGGGTGATACCGTCGATGAGCTCCATGACGATATACTCCACACCCTCCGTATGGCTCACGTCGTAGACGGAGACGATGTTCGGGTGCGAGAGCATGGCCACAGCCTGCGCCTCGGTCTGGAAGCGCTTGCGGAACTCCGCGTCCTCGGCGAACTCGTCGCGTAGTATCTTTATCGCCACATAGCGGTTCAGGCGGTGGCACATGGCCTTGTACACCACAGCCATGCCGCCAACGCCGATGACCTCCATTATCTCATATCTGTCGTCGAGCATCTTGCCCAGATATTTGTCCATATTGTCCATGACAGCCTCCAAACGCCGGAGATTCATTTAGTGAGCGCGATCACGGTCACATTGTCCCGCGCTCCGCGCTCGAGCGCCGCCTGCATCAGCGCGCGGCCCAGGGAAAGCGGGTCGCGGTGCTCCCTGGCGGCCAGGAAGATCTCGTTGTCCGTGAGCATATTCGTAAGCCCGTCGGAGCACAGCAGCAGGATGTCCCCGCGCTGGAACCGCGGGGCAAAACTGTCGCTGGGGACGTTCTCGTCCACCCCGAGGGCCCTTGTTATCACATTCCGCCGCGGGTGCGTGCGCGCCTCTTCGGCGCTTATCTCGCCGCGGTCCACCATGTCCTGCACGAGCGAGTGGTCGCGCGTTATCTGCACGATGCGCCGCCGGGTGATCTTATAGGCCCGGCTGTCGCCCACATTCAGGACGTAAACGCGCCCGTCGAGCATCACGGCGGAGACCAGCGTGGTCCCCATGCCCGTATAGGCGCTGTCGAAGCAGGAATAGCTGTACACCATGTGGTTCGCCTCGGCGCAGGCGGCCGCCATGGCCTCCGGGATCTCGGCGCCCTTCAGCTTCTGCCCGGAAAACCGCTGCCGCAGCACGCCGGCATAGGTCTTGGCCGCCAGGTCGCTGGCGATGTTTCCGGCCTTCTCGCCGCCCATGCCGTCGCAGAGCACGGCTATGAGGGCGTCGCGCCCTTCGATGCGCTCGATGAGGAAGCTGTCCTGATTGTCCCGCCGGACTTTGCCGCGGTCGGTGATGCCAAAGCTGTTCATTTCGCCATCCTCAAGCCCTTCCGGCGGCCGCCTTTTTGCGCAGCTGGCCGCAGGAGGCGTCTATGTCCCCGCCAAGGCTGCGCCGGACGGTGACGTTTACCCCCTCCCGCTCGAGCAGCGCCTTGAAGCGCTTCAGCCGCTCGGGCGGCGTGGGGCGGAGCTTGCTCTCCTCCACGTGGTTGAGAGGTATCAGGTTCACATGAGCGCTCACGCGCTTCGCGTGGGTGGCCAGCAGCGCCGCCTGAGCGTCGGAGTCGTTGACCCCGTCGATCATGGCGTACTCAAAGGAGATGCGCCGGCCCGTCTGCCGGTAATACCGCTCGCAGGCATCCATCAGCTGCGCCACGCCGCGCCCGCGGTTGGCGGGCATGATGCGCGAGCGCGTCTCGTCGTCAGGCGCGTGCAGTGATACCGACAATGTCAATTGTAAATTAAGAGCGGCCAATTTGTCAAATCTTTCTGTGAGCCCGCAGGTGGAGAGCGAAATGTGCCTCATGCCGATGTCCATCCCCTGCGGGCAGTTGACCAGCTGCAGGAACTTCACCACATTGTCGAAGTTGTCCAGCGGCTCGCCGATGCCCATCAGCACGATGTTCGATATCTTCAGCCCGGAGTCCTTTTCGGAGAACATGACCTCTTCCAGCATCTCCCCCGGCTCCAGGCTGCGCACCAGCCCGCCGATGGTGGAAGCGCAAAAGGCGCAGCCCTGGCGGCAGCCCACCTGCGTGGAGATGCACACGGTGTTGCCGTGGTGGTACTGCATCACCACCGTCTCCACCGCGTTGCCGTCGGAGAGGCCCCAGAGGTATTTCACCGTCCCGTCATGGGCGGAGACCTGCTTGCGCAGCACCTGCGGCGCGGCAAGGTAAAATCTCCCGTCCAGCCGCTCGCGCAGCGCCTTGGGCAGGTCGGTCATCTCCCCGAAGCCGGACACCCCGCGCGACAGCCAGGAAAAAACCTGCTTCGCCCGGTAGGTCGGCTCGCCCATGGCCTTCAGCTCCGCTTCCAGCTCCTCCGGCAGCAGGGACCTTATTGCGATCTTTCCATCAAACATAGATAAAACCCGTCCGTCCCATCCAAATCCGGCCAGAGCGTCCGCTCCTGCCTTAAAACAAAACCGCTGTTCCCCTCGAGAAATCCGCGCGCGACGCCGCCGTTTTCCCGCTCAAGCAGCGTACAGGTGGAATAGAGCAGGCGCCCTCCAGGCCTGACGCAGCGCGAAACCGCCCTGAGTATGCCGAGCTGGATTTCAGGCAGCGCGTCCAGCTCCTCGCGTCGCTTATAGCGGATTTCCGGTTTTTTTCGTATCACGCCGAGCCCGGAGCAGGGCACGTCCGCTATTACGACGTCAAAAGCCCCCTCAAGTTCCGCCTCCGGCCGTCTGGCGTCCATCGCCCGCGTCTCGATGATGCCGATACCCAGCCGCCGCGCGCCCTCTTCGATACGCGCCAACTTCTTCGCCTGGATATCGCAGGCGAGTATCCGCCCTTCACCGCCCATCAGCATGGCGGCGGCGAAGCTCTTGCCGCCCGGTGCGGCGCAGGCGTCCAGCACGCGCTCGCCCCTACGCGGCGCGGCGGCCTCCACCGCCGTGCGCGCGGCCTCGTCCTGCACATAGAAGAGCCCCCCGGCGTAACCCGGCAGCCGCCGGATATCCCCCGGCCGCTCGGCCATGGCCTCGCCATCCAGCCGCCCGGGGCGGGCCTTTACGCCGCCCTCCTGCAGCCGAGCGAGCAGCTCCTCACCGCTTATTTTCAGCGTATTCGCCTGCAAATAAACCGCCGGCTCGCTGTTGTTGGCGGCCATCAGCCGCTCCGCGCCCTCATATCCGCGCGCGGATACGAACTCCTCCGCCAGCCACAGCGGGTGGCTGTAGCGCACGCTCAGATATCCCGCCGTGCCCTTCCCGGGCACTTCCGGCGGCGAGTCCCGTACTTCGGAAACGCGCCGGAGCACGGCGTTCACCAGCCCCGCCGCCCGCGGGGAGCCCAGCGCGCGGCATAGCTCCACGCCCTCCGCCACCGCGGAACGGGGCGGTATCCTGTCAAAAAACAGCAGCTGCAGCGCCGAGATGCGCAGGATGTCGAGCACCCTCGGCTCCAGCTTCTTCAGCGGCGTGGAGCAGAATTTACCGAGGCAAAAGTCCAGATAAGCCTCATTTTGCAGCGTCCCATACACCAACCGCGCGCAAAGCGCCGCCTCGCGCTCATCAAGCCCGCGGGCGGCGGCCTCCGCCGCCTCCTGGGAAAAGCTGCCTCGCCTCACCGCCGCAAGGGCGAGCACCGCCGCGGCGCGGCCGTTCTCAGCTCTCATCCGGCGTCACCGGATGCCCCAGCAGCCAGTCCCCGGCGCTCATGCGCCGCTTGCCGGGAGCCTGCAGCTCCGTGACGAGCAGGCTGCGCCCGCCGCCGCAGGCGATCTCCAGCCCGGCTCGCCCGGCGGAGACGACCTTCCCCGGCGCAAGCGCCGTCACCGTGTCCGTGTATTCCGCCGCGTACACCTTCAGCGCCGTGCCGCGCAGCTCCATGGTGGCCACCGGCCAGGGCAGCAGGCCGCAGATGTGCTTGACGATCTCCCGCGGCGTGCGCGTCCAGTCGATGGGGCACACGCTCTTGTCCAGCTGCTTGACGTAGGTGGCCTTTTCGTGCTCCTGCGGCGTGCGCGGGGCCGTGCCGGCGGCGATGTCCCGCAGCGTGCGCACGAGCAGCTGCGCGCCCATACCGGCCAGGCGGTCAAAAAGCTCGCCCGCCGTCTCGAATTCGCCGACCGGCGTGCGTTCCTGATAAATGATGTCCCCCGCATCCATGTCGTGGGCAAGGTACATGGTGGTGACGCCCGTCTCCCTGTCCCCGTTGAGCACCGCCCACTGGATGGGCGCGGCCCCGCGGTAGCGCGGCAGCAGCGAGCCGTGGACGTTCACCGCGCCCAGGCGCGGCACTGCCAGCAGCGCGTCCGGCAGCAGCTTGCCATAGGCCACCACTGCCAATACGTCCGGCGCGAGCGAGCGCATAAGTTCCAGCGCGTCCTCCCCGCGGACGCCGGCGGGCTGATACACCGCTATCCCCCGCTCCAGCGCCAGCTCCTTGACGGGTGAGGGCGCCAGCTTCATGCCGCGGCCCTTGGGCTTGTCCGGCTGGGTGAATACGGCCGCGACCTCCATGTCCGGCGCGTCCAGCAGCGCGGCGAGCGAGGCGGCGGCAAAGTCCGGCGTGCCCATAAAGACGACGCGCAAACTCATTCCTCCTTATCCTCCCGCCAGGAGCCGCTCTCCAGCTCCTCCTCGGTGACCATCCGCTCGGCCACATCCGTGAACACCACGCCGTTCAGGTGGTCGATCTCGTGGCAGTAGCAGCGCGCCGTCAGGCCCGTGCCGTGCAGCTCGATCTCATTGCCGTCGCGGTCCTGCGCCTTCACGCGCACTTCCATCGGGCGGCTGACGAGTCCCCAGCGCCCGGGCAGCGACAGGCAGCCTTCCGGCCCGTACTGCTCGCCGGAGCGCTCCACGATCTCCGGGTTGATGAGCTCGAGCATCTTCGGCTCCTCGCCTTCGGGGACGTTCGTTTCCAGCACCACGATGGCCCTGCGCAGTACGCCCACCTGGGGCGCCGCCAGGCCCACGCCGTCGGCCTGCATCAAGGTCTCGCGCATGTCGTCGATCAGCGTGTGCAGCCGCGCGTCAAAGTTCGTCACCGTGCGGCACTTCTTGTGCAGCGCAGGCTCCACGTTCGGCAGTATCCTTCTTGTAGCCATGTGTATTCCTCCCTGGTCAGTCCAGCGGGTTGGTGTCCGCATAAATGGACACGTCCCTGAACTCCTTTTCCGCCGCCAGGCGGACGATCATATCCGCCACCGCCCGCCGCAGCCCGCTGCCGGGCGCGGCGCAGAGCGTGACGCGGTATCTGTACTTGTTATTGACTTTTAGTATGCTCAGCGGCGCCGGCCCCAGCACGCGCGCCCCCTCAACAGCGGACGACGCGGCCACGAGCTCCGCGCGCACGCGCGAGGCGCATTTGAGCACCTGCGCCTCGTCGGCGCCGGACATGGTGACGGCCAGCAGCTCGGTGAACGGCGGGCTCTGCTGCACTCGCCGCAGCTCGATCTCGGAGGCGTAGAAGCTCTCGTAATCCTGCGCCGCCGCCTGGCGTATCACCTGGTTTTCCGGCGTATAAGTCTGTATGATGGCCCGTCCCGGCCGCTCAAAGCGCCCTGAGCGCCCCACGACCTGGGTTATCAGCGAAAACGTCCGCTCCGCGGCGCGGAAGTCGCCGGCATAGAGGCTCTGGTCGGCGGAGATGACGCCCACCAGCGTGACGTTCTCAAAATTCAGCCCCTTTGTCACCATCTGCGTGCCGATCATGACTGGTATGCGCTCGGCGGCGAACTTGTCCAGCAGCGCGTCGTGCCCGCCGGCGGCGGAGACGGTGTCGGCGTCCATCCGCAGCACGCCCACGCCGGGAAACAGCTCCGCGAGCTCCTCCTCCAGCTTCTGCGTGCCTGTGCCGACGTAGCTCAATCGCCCGCCGCACTCCGGGCAGCGCTCATCCGGCCGCCGCGTGAAGCCGCACTGATGGCACATCAGCTTGCGCCCATAGCTGTGATAGGTCAGGCTGACGCTGCAATTCGGGCAGCGGTAGGTATAGCCGCAGTCCGCGCAGGTGATGAGCCTGTTCGCCCCGCGCCGGTTGAGGAAGAGGATGCTCTGCTCGCCGCGCTCAAGGTTGGCCTCCAGCTCGGCGCGCAGGCGTTCGCTCACGCTCCCCCCGTTCCCGCGGCGCAGCTCGCGCTTCATGTCCACGATCTCCACGTCCGGCAGGGACATGTTGTTATAGCGCCCCGGCAATGTGAAGTAGCTGTAGCGCCCCTGCGCGGCAAAATAGCGGCTCTCCACGTCCGGCGTGGCGGAGCCGAGCAGCAGCAGCGCCCCGCTCTGCGCGCAGCGGTACTTGGCCACGTCCCGCGCGTGATAGCGCGGCGCGTTCTCGGACTTATAGGTGTCCTCCTGCTCCTCGTCGATGATGATGAGGCCCAGGTCCTTCACCGGCGCGAACACGGCGCTGCGCGTGCCGATGGCCACGCGGGCCTCGCCGTTTTTCAGCCTGCGCCACTCGTCGCAGCGCTCCCCGGCGGAGAGGCTGCTGTGCAGCACGGCGATGTCGTCGCCGAAATAGGCCGTGAATGTGCGCAGCATCTGCGGCGTGAGGGCGATCTCCGGCACCAGCAGCAGCGAGCCGCGCCCGCGCGAGAGCAGCTCGGCGATGAGGCGTATATACACCGTGGTCTTGCCGCTGCCCGTGACGCCGAACAGCAGCGCCGCGCCGGCCTTCCGCCCTTCCGTCAGGGCCAGTATGCCCTCATATGCCCGCCGCTGTTCCTCCGTCAGCTCCGGCAGCGGGGAGCGCTCCGCGCTCACGGCCCGCTCCGGGCGGCGGAACACCTGCACGTTCTCCGTCTCTATGAATCCGGCGTCCACCAGCGCCTTGAAGGACTGCCTGGGCGCGCCGGTGAATTCGCGCAGCTCCGCCACGGAGGCCTGCCCCACGGCGCAGAGCGTGCGCAGCAGTTCCGCCTGATGGGGCGCTTTGCGCCGCCGTTGCCCGGCGGCCTCCATGGCCTCCTCGGCGGGGACGGCCAGCCGCGCCAGCTCGACATATTTGTCGCCCACGCGCCGCTTGCCGTCCTCGCGGAACCAGAGCCCGGCGGGCAGCATGGCGCGCACGGCCTCGTGTACCGTGCAGAAAAAACGCTCGCGCATCCACACGGCAAGCTTTATCTGCTCCGCCGTCAGCAGCGGCTCCGCATCCAGCACGGCGGAGACGGGCTTGAGCTTCTTGCCGAAGCTGCTGTCCGCCGCCAGGGCGAGCACCACGCCCTCCGTGGGCCGGTTGGCCCGCCCGAAGGGCACCGTCACGCGCACGCCCGGCGCCATGCCCTCCGCCAGCCCGGCAGGTACCGTGTAATCATACAGCCTGTCCAGCTGGAAGGGCACCCCGGCCACGGCTATCCTTGCGATAGTGTTATCAGCCATGTAGTCCTCTCAAAAAGCGTCTGCGGGGCGGCGCCAACGCGCTTCCCCGCAGGGCGGAGCGATGTTCACTCCTCGGCGGCGGGCTCCCCGCTCTCGGGGGCGTCCGCGGCCGCTTCCTCGGCCTCCGTCTCGTCGCCGCCGTCCTCCTTGACCTTCAGCTTGCCGGTGTACACCTCGTCAATGGCGATGGAGATGGGCTTGCGCTCGAGCACGTCTCCCTCCTCTTCGGCCTTGAGGGCGATGTTGCGCGCGCGGCGGGCGACCAGGTTCACCAGCAGGTAGCGGCTGCCTACCTTATTCACCAGTTCTGCCATCGGGGGATAGAGCATCATGATATGAGCACCTCTGTAACAAGATTTATTCTTAATGCCGATCTGCATTTCTCGGCGGTGATAATGGCGTCGATCTCGCGCGCGGCGGCGTCCGCGCTGTCGTTGACGACGATGTATCCGTATTTCCCGGCCTGGGCGCACTCGCGCTTGGCCTCCAGCAGGCGGGAGCGTATCTTCTCCTCGCTGTCCGTGTGCCGGCCGCGCAGCCGCCGCTCCAGCTCCGTACCGGAAGGCGGCAGGATGAAGATGGAAACGGCGTCCGGGCAGCTCCTGGCCACCTGCTCCGCGCCCTGCACGTCGATCTCCAGTATCACGCTCACGCCCTGGTCGAGCTTCCGCTCGACATATTCGCGCGGCGTACCGTAGCAGTTGCCGACGAACTCGGCGTGCTCGAGCAGCGCGCCCTCCGCCACCTTTTGTGAGAATTCTTCCCGCGTGACGAAGAAATAGTCGCGCCCGTCCACCTCGCCCGGCCGCGGCGCGCGCGTGGTGACGGAAACGGAGAGGCAGACGTCGCCCCTAAGCTCGCGCAGCTTGCCTATCACTGTGCCCTTGCCCGTCCCGGAGGGGCCGGATATGACGATCAGCCGCCCTTTGTCATGTGTCTGCATCTTCTTCGCCTCCCCAGTCTGCCGCGCCCTCCGCCCGGGCCGCGATGGCCTCCGGCGTCAGCGCGGAGAGGAATACATACCCGCAGTCGGTGAAGATGACCGACCGCGTGCGCCGGCCATAGCTCGCGTCCACGAGCAGGCCTCGCTCGCGCGTGTCCTGTATCATCCGCTTCACGGGCGCGGAGTCCGGCGAAAGGACGGAAACGAGCCGCCCGTCAGCGATCAGGCTGCCAAAGCCGATGTTTATGAGCTTCATGCCCTCACTCCACGTTCTGTATCTGTTCGCGTATCTTTTCGATCTCGCTCTTCAGGTCCACCACCACGCGGGCGATATCCGCGCTCTGGCACTTGGAGCCGATGGTGTTCGATTCGCGGTTGAGCTCCTGTATCAGGAAGTCCATCTTGCGCCCCACGGGCGACTCGCCGTTCACCAGCGCGGTCAGCTGGTCGAGATGGCTGCGCAGCCGCACGGTCTCCTCGTCCACGGCCACGCGGTCGGCGAAGATGGCGCACTCGGTGAGTATGCGGGCCTCGTCCACCGTGCGGTCCGCGAGCACTTCGCGCAGCTTCTGTTCCAGGCGGGCGCGGTATTCCGCGACCGTCTCCGGCGCGCGCGCTTCAACGGCGCCCGTCAGCTCGCCGATATAAGCGATGCGGGCGAGCACGTCCTCGCGCAGCCTGGCGCCCTCGCGCTCGCGCATGGCGTCGTACTCCGTGAGCGCGCGCTCGGCGATCTCCACCAGCCCGGCGGCCAGCTCCTCGGCGTCCACTTCACGGCGGGCGACGCTCAGCACTTCCGGCAGGCGGCAGACGCCCATCAGCGTCATGTCGTCCACCAGGCCGAATTTCTCCCCCGCCGAGCGCAGCGCGTCGATATACCCGCGCAGCAGCGGCTCGTTCACGCGCACCTCCATGTCGTCGGACTCGGCGGCGTCCACCGTGACGAACATGTCCACCTTGCCGCGGGTCGTATGCCGCCCCACAGCGGCCTTCAGCGCGTCCTCCGCGCTCAGCAGCCCGCGCGGCAGCTTGACGGATACGTCCAGGTAGCGGTTGTTCACGCTCTTGAGCTCCACCGTCACGGATAGCCCCGCGGCCATGCCCTTGGCCGCGCCATAGCCGGTCATGCTCCTGATCATACCGTTTCCGCCCCGCTCGTGATGATGTCCCGCACCTCATAGGTGATGGGCTTGCTGCTCTTCCTGCGGGAGAACAGCGCGTCGAACAGGAAACCCGCCGCGAAGAAAACGAAGCTGATGGCGATAGCCGGCCCTTCCGCCAGGTCCATCGCCGCGGCGATGGCATAGCCGATGAAAAACAGCACGAAGGGCACCACATATACGAGCACGGCTGCGCCCAGGACGCGCGAGGTCTGCGTCTCGATCTCCACCCTGTCGCCGGGCATGGCGCCGAGCTCATTTTTCACCTCCACGCGCAGCTTGGACGCGTAGTGGCAGCTCTCGCAGCTCCCGCAGTCGCCGCCGCAGGCGGTGCCGCGCAGCACCTCGGCCTCGGCCGTATCCGGGCCCGTGAGTTTCTTGATTATCGCGTATTGAGTCACTTTTATCCTCCTCTGGATACGCTGATGGCGATCTGGTATGTGCCGATGGCGCCCGTGTTGGGGAAGCCGTCCACCCGGATGCGCACGTTGACGGTCATGTCGCCCGTCTGCGAGATCTCGGACAGGTCGGCCACGGCACTGAGGTTTTCGGCCCTGATGGACGCCAGGTCCTCGGCCGAGCCGCGTATAGTCACCGGCAGGCTCTGTGTGATGACTTCCGCCGAATAGCCCTCCGGCAGTCCGCTGTAGCTGATATTGCTGACAGTGAAGCTCTGTGTCTCCATATTCAGCACCTCCACGGTCACTTCCGCGGTTGTAGTGCCCGTCAGGTTCTCCACGCCGTCCGGCAGTATGATGTCAAACTCGTCCGTGAGCGAGGCGGAGAAGCTGGTGGTGTCGATAGTGGCCACAGTGATGGCATTGATGCCCTCCACCACGCTGGCGTCGCCGGATATCATGATATTCGCCGGGTCGACGGTGACGCTGGTGTTCTCCTCCGTGGCGCCCGCGCCGTAGTTCGCGGAAATGGTCAGCGGCACCTGCTTGGTCATGTTGATGTTGACCGTGACGGAGATGGTATCGGTCTCCAGCTCCAGCCCGTCGGTGCTGACGGGGTTGCCCTCGCTGTCCAGCAGCGTGTAGGGCACGTCCACCGTGCGGGAAGCGTCCATGTCCATATAGGCGATCTCCACATAGGCGGAGGCCACGTTGGCCAGCTGGCTCTCCGTGCCGGAGACGCGCACCGTGGTGGGCTCCCATTCGATGCCGTCGTAGATATAGCCCTCGGCCGTGCTGCCGGTGAACTCGCAGTCCACGGGTATGGCCTTGGTGGTCATGCGCGTCACGTCGAAGCCGATGGTCGCCGGCTCGGCGCTGACGAGCGTCACGGCGTTGGGGTCCACCCTGTCAGGGTAGCGCAGCGTGTACGTGCGGCTGTTGTATCCCGTCTTGGAGATGCCGGAGACGTCGATGACGGCCTGCACATCCGAAGTGGAGAGCGAGCCGATGTTCACCCTCGTGCCGCGGATGGTCACGTCCACGAAATAGTTGTCCACATTGGCGATGATGTACTCGCGCGTGTCCTGCAGCACGTCCTCGCCCTCAAAGACGACCTGCACGCCGTTCAGCTCCACTTCTATCTCCTCCTGCTGGGTGCCCGTGAGGTACATCCAGATGAGCAGCGAGGCGATGAGCGAAACGACGAGCCAGAATATGCGGTTGTCGAGCAGCTTATTCTTTCGTTTTCTTGTCATTTTTTCTCACCAGCAGGCCCTTGACGGAGTTTATCATCCCCACGATGCCGCGGCTGTTCGCCTCGTCCTCGTCGGGCATCAGCTCCGCCCGGAGTATCTTCTCAAAGGTGTCCGCGGAGAGGTGCCGCTTGAGCATCCCGTCGATGGCGACGGAGATGGAGCCCGTCTCCTCGGAGACGATGACGACCACGGCGTCGGAGTGCTCGCTCATGCCGATGCCGGCGCGGTGGCGCATGCCGAGGTCGCTGCTGAGGTTGGCGTTCTGCGTCAGCGGCAGCATGCAGCCGGCGGCGGCGATGCGCCCCTCGCGGATGATGACCGCGCCGTCGTGCAGCGGGGCCTTGACGAAAAAGATGTTGCGCAGCAGCTCGCTCGTGACGTCGGCGTTGACGATGGTGCCGGTGCCCATCTGGTCGTTGAGCAGCGTCGTGCGCTCGAACACGATGAGCGCGCCCGTTTTGGTGCTCGCCATGTCCGTGCAGGCGAGCACGGTCTGCGCGATGACGGACTCCGAGCTCGTGGGCACGGCCGTACCCAGGTTCATGAATCGCCCGCTACCCAGCCGCTCCAAAATGCGGCGCAGTTCCGGCTGGAACAGCACCACCAGGGCGATAAGGCCCATCTCCAGCGTCCGCTGCAAAAGCGAATGTATCATTGTCAGGCGCAGCAGCCCGGAGATCCACATCACCAGCAGCAGTATGACGATGCCTGTCGCCACGCGATAGGTGTTCGTCCGCCGGATGACGCCGATCAGCCAGTAGATAAGCGCCGCCACGATGAGCACGTCGGCGATGTCCGACGCCCTCATCGTGAGCAGGTAGTTCCATCCATTGGATAGTGCGTTAAGAATACTGTCCATAAGCAGTCCCCAGACATGCGGGCGGCCGGGCCGCCGCGCTTTTGTATCTCTGATCGAGGTCGTAATATTATACAACACCCGGCTGGAAATAGCAACAGTTTACCGCCCCTGCGGACTCATTTTTAATATGCCGGCCAGCGCGGCCGCCGCACGCTCCACCTCGCGCGCGTTGTTGAAGGGCGAGAAGGAAAAGCGCACGGTGCCGCCCTCGATCGTCCCCGCGCTCTCGTGCGCCAGCGGCGCGCAGTGCAGCCCCGCACGGACGGCGACGCCCTTTTCCGCCAGCGCCGCGGCCAGCTCCTCGCTGCCCATGGCGCGGCTCCTGACGGACAGCACGCCCGCCTGCGCATCGTCTGACGCGAACACTTCCAGCCCCGGCGCGGCCTCAAGCCGGCGGCACATGAGCGCCTTCAGCGCCCGTTCCCGGCTGTCGATGGCCTCCAGCCCGCAGCGCTCCACATAGCGCAGCCCGGCCAGCAGCCCGGCGATACCGGGGATGTTGTGCGTCCCGGCCTCCAGCGCGTCCGGCAGCGACTGCGGCATGGCCTGGCTGCGGCTCTCGGAGCCCGTTCCGCCGGCCATGATGGGCTCCGCCCGCCCGCGGCAGAGCAGTACGCCCGTGCCCTGCGGGCCCAGCATCCCCTTGTGCCCCGGCATGGCGACGAACTCCGCCCCCAGGGCCCCCATGTCCACCGGCAGCACGCCCGCGGACTGCGAGGCGTCCAGCACGAAGGGCACGCCCTGCTCCCGGCACAGCTCCGCTATGCCCTCCACGGGCAGCACGAAGCCGAATACGTTTGAAACGTGCGTGCAGACGCAGCAACTGGCCCCCGGCAGTTTGGCCCTGAAGGCTTCCAGCGCCGCCGGCTGGTCAAAGAGCGGCGAACGCGCCACGTCGATGTCCGCGCCCAGCATGTGCAGCGGCCGCGTGACGGCGTTGTGCTCATAGCCGGATATCACCACCCGGTCCCCCGCCCGCACGAGCGTGTGCAGCGCGATGTTCAGCGCGTGGGTGGCGTTCATGGTGAAGGCCACGTGCTCCGGCCCCGGCGCGTGGAAAAACTGCGAGAGCTCCTCGCGGCATTTATACGCCGTCTCCGCGGCCAGGGCGGCCGGCTCGTGGCCTCCCCTGCCCGGGCTGGCCATGGTCCTCATGGCGTGCAGCATGGCCCGCGCCACCTCGGGCGGCTTCAGCAGGCTGGTGGCGGCATTGTCGAGGTATATCATGGCGCCACCTCCCGGTACTTCCCGCCCGGCTCCGCGCGGAACAGCCGCCCGTGCGGCACGCCGGCGCGCGCCAGTACCGCCAGCGCCTCGTGGAAGCGCCGCGGCGAGACCTTTACGCAATATCCGCAGCCGCGGTCGGTCAGCTCCTGCGGCGCCCGCGCTATACTGGCCGTTATCCCCGAGCGCTCGAGCACCGAGGATGCCCTCTGCGCGTAGGTCAGAGAGCGGCACATTATGATATTCATCGGAAAACTCCCTCCGTAGCATGGCTTATGACCCATACTATGCCGGAGCCTTCCCCGCGGCGACTCGCCGCCTAATCTATCAGCGCCACGGCCTGCGCGGCTATGCCCAGCCCCTCGCCTGTGAAGCCCAGATGCTCTTCCGTCGTGGCTTTCACGCTCACGCTGCCCGCCGCGATCCCCGCCGCGCGGGCGATGTTCTCCCGCATGGCCGGTATATGCGCCGCCAGCTTCGGCGCCTGCGCCACCACGGTGGAGTCGATATTGACGATCTCATATCCCTCCGCGCGCACCCTGCGCGCCACTTCGGCAAGCAGCAGCAGGCTGTCCGCCCCGCGGTAGCGCTCGTCGCTGTCCGGGAACAGCTTGCCTATGTCCCCCAGCGCGGCCGCGCCCAGCAGCGCGTCCATCACGGCGTGTACGAGCACGTCGGCGTCCGAGTGGCCGTCCAGCCCCCGCTCGTATGGCACCTTCACCCCGCCGAGCACCAGCGCGCGGCCCTCCACGAGCCGGTGTACGTCGTATCCCTGCCCGATCCTCATCGCTTCTCCCTCGCTTCCAGGATGGCCTCGGCGGCATAGACGTCCGCCGGCGTAGTGAGCTTCATGTTTTCCTCCGAGCCCTCCACCAGGAACACCTCCGCGTCCATCAGCATCACGGCGGCGCAGTCGTCCGTCAGCTCCAGGCCCAGCCGCGCCGCATCCTCCAGCGCGGGCCGTATGAGCCCGGCGCGGAAGACCTGCGGCGTCTGCATCAAAAACAGTTCATCCCGTTCCAGCGTGCGCAAAACGCGCCCGCCGCGCGCCTGCCGCACCGTGTCCTTCACCTTTATGGCCGGCGCCGCCGCGCCGCGCTCCGCCGCCGCCAGTACGGCACGGGCGATGACCTCCTCCGTCACCAGCGGCCGTGCGGCGTCATGGATGGCGATGAGCTCCGCGCCGGGCGAGCACTCGCGCACGCCGTGCCAGGCCGACTCCGTGCGGCATTTCCCGCCCGCGGCCACGCATTTCACCTTGCCATAGCCAAGATCCCGCGCCATGGCGGCCGTTTCCGGTATCTTTTCGCTCTGCGTGACGATCACGATCTCGTCTATGTAAGCGCTGCCGTCCAGCGCGGCCACGGAGCGTTCGAGCACTGTGCGCCCTGCCAGCTTCATGGCCAGCTTGTCGCCGCCCATGCGGCTGGAACTGCCCGCAGCCACCAGCACGCAGGCGCAGCGCGGCCGCGCGGGCATATCATTTTTACGGAACATATTACCTCCCGATCAGACAAAAAATACCTCCGGGCGGGTCTGGCCCGCCCGGAGATGCTTATGAGCCGACCATAGCGCTGTTCAGGCGCTCTTCGACCTCCTCATAACTGGAACTTTTGGACAGCACGATCTCGGAGATCAGTATCTGGCGCGCCGAGTGGAGCATCTTCCGCTCCCCGGTGGAGAGCCCGCGCTCCCTGTCCCTCGCCATCAGCCCTTTGACAACGGCGGCGACCTCCATCAGGTCCCCGCTCCTGATCTTCATCATGTTCTCGCGGTACCGCTTGTTCCAGTTCTGCGTCATGCTGACCTCGATAGCGGGGATGCCTTTGAGTATCTTTTCCGCTTCCTCGCTGCCGATTATCGGACGCACGCCAATGCTCTCGCTCGTTTCCACTGGTATCATCACCAGCATGTCACCGGCGGGTATTTTGAGCACATAATACTCCCGGTCCTTCCCATTGATCTTCCTGCTTACGATGCTGTCGATCACTCCGGCGCCGTGCAAGGGGTGAGCGACCCGGTCGCCCACGCGAAAAGCCATATAACCTCCGTTTCCCGAATCTGCAAATGCCTTCTTGTATAGAATTATACACGTTACAACGGGATTTAGCAAGGAAAATCAATGGTTTTTTCGTAAGATCGCTGCAAAAATCCCGTCAGGATGGTAAAAAAAGAAAGGGCCGCGTCCGCGGCCCTTTCACACGCTGTTGAATTACTCGGCGTCCTCGGGGACGACGCCCTTGGCCTCGCCGGTCTCGGAGACCTCGTAAACGAGGGCGTCCTCTTCCGGCTCCACCGGCAGCTCCTCCTCAGGCTCCACCTCGCGGCGGCGGGAACGGCGCGGGGCCGGTTCCGGCTCGCTCAGGGCGCGGATGGAGAGGGAGATCTTCTGCTTCTCATTGTCGATGGCAGTGATCTTCACATCGACCTCGTCGCCGGGGTTGACGACCTCTTCCGGCTTGCCGACGCGGCGGTTGGCCAGCTGGGAGATGTGGATAAGGCCGTCCACGCCGGGCATGACCTCGGCAAAGGCGCCGAAGGGCATCAGCTTTACGACTTTGACCTTCGCCACGTCGCCCACGTTGTAAGTGCTGACGAACTTGTTCCAGGGGTTGTCCTCGGCCTTCTTGTAGCCGAGGGAGATGCGCTTGGCCTCACGGTCGAAGCCGATGACGTACACGTCGAGCTCGTCGCCCACGGAGACGACCTCGGCGGGGTTCTTGATGCGGTTCCAGCTCAGCTCGGAGACGTGGACCATGCCGTCGATGCCGCCGATGTCCACGAACGCGCCGTAGCTCGTCAGACTCTTGACGGTGCCGTGATAGGTCTTGCCGACCTCGATGCTGCCCCAGATGGCCTCGGCCCTCTCGCGGCGCTCGCGCTGCTGCACGGCGCGGATGGAGCCGACGACGCGGCGGCGGCCGCGGTTGACCTCGGTGATCTTCAGGCGGACCTTCTTCTTCAGCAGCTCAGTCATCGGGGTGTCCTTCGGCAGGCCGGACTGGGAAGCGGGGACGAAAACGCGCGTGCCCTTGACGGAAACGACGACGCCGCCCTTGTTCTCCTCGGTGACGATGCCCTCGACGACGGTGCCGTCCTCCTGGGCGGACTCGATGTCGGCCCAGTTCTTGACAGCGTCAAGGCGCTTCTTGCTCAGCTGGGCGGTACCCTCCACGTCGTTGACGCGGACAACGATGGCCTCGATGGGGTCGCCGACATGGACAGCGTCCTCCAGCTTGGTCTCGCCGTCGTCGGTGAACTCGGTGGCGGGGATGAAGGCGGAATACTTCGTGCCCAGGTCCACGCTGACCTCGGTGGGGGTGATGGCCACCACGGTTCCGCTGACTTTGTCGCCGTTATATATAGTCTTCAGAGAATCCTCCAGCATCTCGTCAAAGGACTTTTCCTTTGCTTCTTCCGCCGGGGCTTCGGCCGCGGCTGCTTCCGCGGGGGCTGCCTCTTCGGCGGCGGGGGCCTCTTCAACAGCGGCGCTCTCGACGCTCGCGGCCTCTTCAGCCGCGACGGCCTCGGCAGCGGCCGCTTCGGCCGGCTCTTCTACAGGGTTCTCTTGGATCAGGATTTCATCGCTCATCTTAACCAGTACCTCCTTGATTATCCACTCCGGCGCCGAGGCGCCGGCAGTTACGCCTATGGTGTCTGCGTCCCTGAGCCGCGCGGTGTCGAGCTCTTCCGCCTGCGCAATGAACTGCGTGTTGGCGCAGCGCGATGCGCAAAGCTCGGCCAGGTGCAGGCTGTTGGCGCTGTGCTTGCCGCCAATTATCACCATGGCGTCGCACTTGGAGGACAGTTGAGCCGCCTCCTCCTGCCTTGTGGACGTAGCAGAACATATTGTATCAAATATTTCTGCGTTTGTACACATCTTTTTTAATAAAAATTTGCAATCCTCGAGGGTTTTTTGCGTCTGCGTCGTCTGCACGACGGCCGTGAGCGGCATGTGCGCCCTTCCGCCGTCCTCCGACAGCCATTTTTCCAGCTCCTCCGCGCCGGAGACGACTACCGCGCCCGAGCACCAGCCGCATATCGCCTCCACTTCCGCGTGCCCGGCGGTGCCGATGACGAGCACCTGCCGCCCGTTCGCGGAAGCGGCGCTGACGATCTTGTGTATGCGCGCGACGAAGGGGCAGGTGGCGTCCACCACCTGCGCGCCGCGGCGCTCCAGCTCATCGACGACGGCCTTCGGCGCGCCGTGGGAGCGTATGAGCACCCGCTCGCCCGCCGCGGCCTCCTCCGGCGAGGATATCACGGCCATCCCCCTGGCCGCCAGGCGGTCCACCACGTCCTGGTTGTGTATCAGCGGCCCCAGGCACTTGCAGGGCCCCAGCGCCAGCTGGCCCTCCGCCAGCTCCACGGAGCGCGAGACGCCGAAGCAGAATCCGGCGCTCTTTGCCAGTATCACCCTGCTCATCCCGCCGTACCGTCCCTCAACTCATAGATGCGCTCCATCACGCCGTCGGCCAGCTCCACGTAGTCCTCGTGCGTCTTGCCCTCCACCAGGAAAGGCTCCCCGATCAGCACCTCCGTGCGGGCAAAGACCTTTTTCCGCCGCGGGATATAAACGGGGACTATGGGCACCTTCATCCGCGACGCGATGCGCACGGCGCCCGTCTTGGCCTCCACGGAATTGTCCTCGCTGGTGCGCGTCCCCTCCGGGAACATGCACACCTTCTCCCCGCGCTTGAGGAAGCGCATGGTGTTGCGGATAGCGTCGATGTCCTGCCGCCCCCGGTCGACGAAATATACGCCGCAGCTTTTCAGTACCGCGCCGACTACCGGCACGGCGGAGAGCTCCAGCTTGGCCATGAAGTGCATGAAATTCTTGCGCCCGAAGGCCGCCGCCACCAGGAAAGGGTCCACCATGTTGGAGTGGTTGGCGCAGACCAGCGCCGGCCCCTCCGGTATGTTCTCCCGGCCGCTGCTCTTCATCGGATAGAGCAGCTTGACGATGGGTATGACCAGGGCGTACAGCCGGTCAAAGGTCCGGCGCTGCTTTTCGTCCGGCCGCTGTCTCTCGTCCATGCTCCCGCTCAACTGAGAACACCTCCAAGTTTACCTGCTATCAGCGTACATACGCGCTCGATGCTCTCTTCGAGCGTGAGCGCGCTCGTGTCCACGACCACGGCGCCCTCCGCCACCTTCAGCGGCGCGGCGGCGCGCTCGGAATCCTGCTTATCGCGCTCCAGCGTCTCGGCGAGCACCTGTTCATAGCTCTCGCCGCTCCCGCGCGCGCGCAGCTCCTGCCAGCGCCTCTCGGCGCGCTTTTCCGGCGAAGCGGTGAGGAATATCTTCAGGTCCGCCCCCGGCAGCACCACCGTGGCGATGTCCCGCCCGTCCATGACCACGCTTTGCTCGCGCGCCAGCGCCCTCTGCGTATCCAGCAAAAAGGCCCGCACCGGCGGCATGGCGGAAACGCCGGAGGCGTACATGGCGGCCTCCTGCGTCCTGATGGGCGCGGAGACGTCCTCCCCGTTGAGGTACATGCGCTGCGCCCCGTCAGCGCCGTAGCTGAGCTTCAGCTCCAGCCGCGGAAGCAGCGCTTCCACGCCCGCGGCGTCGTGGGCGTCCAGCCCCGCGCGCTTTGCCGCCAGCCCGACCGTGCGGTACATGGCGCCCGTATCGACATAGATGAAGCCAAAGCGCTGCGCCGCCGCGCGGGCGATCGTGCTCTTGCCCGCGCCGGAGGGCCCGTCTATGGCCACGGAAAACGGTCTTTCCATCCCCAATGATCAGCTCCTGAGAGAATTTGCGGCCACATAGGCCGTGGACCAGGCGATCTGCAAATTGAACCCGCCCGTATATGCGTCGAGGTCCAGCACCTCGCCGGCGAAATACAGCCCCGGCACCAGCCGGGACTGCATCGTCCGCGGGTCAACCTCCCGGGTAGAGATCCCGCCGGCGGTAACTATTGCCTCCGCCACCGGCCTCGTGCCGGATATGCTTATGGTGAAATCTTTCATCAGCGACACCAGCGCGCGCCGCTGCTCGCGCGTCACGGAGTTCACCCGCGTCTCCGGCGCTATGCCGCTGCGCTCCACCAATACGGGTATCAGCGCGTGCGGCGCAAGCTCGGAGAGCGCGTTGCGGAACTCCCGGTTTTTGTTCTTGCCGAAGTCCCTGAGCACCCGCTCGTCCAGTTTCTCCGCATCCAGCGCGGGCTTGAGGTCGATGCTCAGCCGGTATTTTTTCCCGGGAAAGCCCCGCATGTGCGCGGACGCGGAGAGCACCAGCGGCCCGGAGACGCCAAAGTGCGTGAACAGCATCTCCCCCAGCTCGCTGAAGATCTCCCGCCCGTCCTCGAAGGCCGTCAGGCGCACGTTCTTCAGCGCCAGCCCCTGCATCTCGCGGCAGAAGCCGTCCGGCGACTCCAGCGGCACCAGCGAGGGCCGCGTGGGCGTCACCATGTGCCCCAGCTCCGCCGCCAGGCGGTAGCCGTCCCCCGTGGAGCCCGTCCCCGGATATGACAGCCCTCCCGTGCAGATAACGGCCGAGCGGCACTCGATGTCCCCCTCCGCCGTGCGCACGGCGCGCACGCCGCCCCCGCCGGCGAGTATGGCCTCCGCCCGCTCGTGCAGCACGTCCACGCCCCCGGCGCGCATGTAGCGCTCCAGCGCGCGCACGATGTCCTCCGCGCGGTCGGACTGCGGGAACACCCGCCTCCCCCGCTCCACCTTCAGCGGCACGCCCAGGCGCTCGAAGAGCGCCATCGTGTCGCCCGTGCCAAAGCGGTGTATGGCGCTCTGCATGAAGCGCCCGTCGCCCGGCAGGCTCTGTATGAACTCCGCCGCCGGGCAGTCGTTGGTCACATTGCAGCGCCCCTTGCCGGTGATGCGCAGCTTCTTCCCCAGCGCGGCGTTGGGCTCGAGCAAAATAACGTCCAGCCCCCGCTCCGCCGCCAGCGCGGAGCAGAGCATGCCCGCCGCGCCGCCGCCGATGACAACGGCGTCAGCCCTCCGTGGTCTCAAAGACATTGTTCTCGCTCCACACGCGCTCCAGGTGGCGGAACGTCTCCGACAGCGAATCGCGCGAGCGCGAGCCCACGGCCAGCACTACGGCGTTCACCAGGCTCAGCGGCGCCACCAGCGAATCGACGAAGGACACCATCTCGCTCTTGGCGAAGATGCACACGTCCGCCACGCCGTAGAACGGCGAATTGACGCTGTCCGTGATGCCCACGGTGGCCGCGCCGCAGCTCTTGGCAAAGGCGAGGCCCTTCGAGGCCCGCGCCGAATAGCGCGGGAAGGTGAAGCCGATGTAGAGGTCCCCCTCGCCGATGCGCATCAGCTGCTCGTACATCTCCGCCGGCCCGTTGTCCTGTATCAGCCGCACGCCGTCGCGCAGCAGGTTGAGGTAGAACGACATGTAGTCCGCCAGTATGCGCGAGGTGCGCAGCGCGGAGATATATATCGTCTTGGCCGAGATGATGCTGTCTACCACACGGTTGAAAGCGTCCTGGTCGATCTCCTCCAGCGTGGACTGCAATTTGTCCACGTCGTCGCTGAGCACGGCCTTGAGGATGCTGCGGTCGTCCACCAGGTCTTTGGCGACCTCGATGCGCTGTACGCTCGTCAGCCGGCTGCGTATCATCTCCTGCAGCGCCTTCCTCATGCCGGGGTAGCCGTCATACCCCAGCTCGGCGGCAAAGCGCACGACCGTCGATTCGCTCACGCCCACGGTCTTGCCCAGCTTGCCGGCTGTCATAAAGGCTGCTTTATCATAATTTTCCAGTATATATTTTGCGATCATGCGCTGGCCCTTGGAAAAGCCCGCGCTCTCCTTCATCATTACCGATAAAATATCCTTGTCCATGCTCCGCCCCCACGGTCATGTGCATATAGCGTTTATAAAAAATTGATTTTTACTAAATTATAGTACACGCCAAACGTGAAAAAAACAAGTACAAAAATTTGAACGATTTGCGAAGTCTGATAAGCCCGCCCCTCAGAGCGACCTTATATACCGCAGCTCCTCTTCCGTCAGGTAGCGCCAGCGCCCGCTCGGCAGGTCGCCGAGCAGCAGTTTCCCCTCGGCCACGCGCCTCAGGCGGCTCACTTTTAACCCCGCCGCGGCGCAGAGCCGCCTCACCTGGCGGTTGCGCCCCTCGTGTATGGTCACTTCCAGCTTCCCGCCGCGCGGCGAGCTGGCAAGGACGCGCACCTCCGCCGGGCGCACGGGCCGGCCGTCCACCTCCGTCTGCGCCGCCATCACTTCCGCCGCGCGCTCGAGCTCCGCGCCCAGCACGTCCACCACATAGCGCCGCGGCGCGTCGTGGCTGGGGTGCATGAGGGCATTGGCCGCCTCGCCGTCGTCCGTCAGTATCAGCAGCCCCTCGGAATACATGTCCAGCCGCCCCACGGGATACACGCGGTGCCCCGGGACACGCACCAGCTCCGTCACCGCCGGGCGGCCGCGCTCATCGGAGAGCGTCGTCACATAGCCCCGCGGCTTGTTCAGCATTATGTAAACCCGCTCCGCCGGCGCCGCCGCCAGCGGCCGGCCGTCGATGCGGATATCGTCCCTCTCCGGGTCAGCGCTCATGCCGAGCCGGGCCGCTTCGCCGTTCACCGTCACGCGCCCGGCCCTGATGAGCTCCTCCGCCGCGCGGCGGGAGGCCGCCCCGGCGGAGGATATGAGCTTTTGCAATCTTTCGGCCATACCGGCCTCCCGTCATTTCGTCTGCAAATAGTATGGCCCCGCGAAGCTGATATACCTCGCCAGCTCTTTCAGCGGGGCGCTCTTCGCCGCGTCCGGCGCGGCCCTCAGCGCGCGTGAGGCGAGCTCCTCCCCGCGCAGCGTGACATATACCCGCCCCAGCGCCTCGCCGGCCTTCACCGGCCCAAAGACAAAGGGCGGCAGCTCGATATGCGTCTCCAGCCCCGCCAGCTCCCCGCGCTCGAGCAGGACGCTCGCGCCGCTCTCAGGCGAGAGCCGGGCGTTTTCCCCGCCCGCCACCGGCAGGCGCAGCTCCATCTCCGCGTCGATGACCGGCGCGTAGGCATAGTTGTCAAAGGCCCAGTCATAGAGCGCCGTGTGGTCTGCCCAGTCGTCGGGGTCGGAGAGCGTGACGCAGATAAGGCGCGTCCCCTCACGCTCGGCGCAGGTCACCAGGCAACGCCCGGCGGCCATCGTGTAGCCCGTCTTGCCGGCGATGCAGCCGGGGTACTCCTTCAGCAGCCGGTTGTGGTTCAAAAGCAGCTTTTCGCCCACCGTCCGCTGCGTGCTGGCGCCGATTTCCGCGATCGCCGGCTGCTCCAGGCACGCGGCCATCAGCAGCGCGACGTCCCGCGCCGTGGCGCGGTGCCACGGCGCGTCCAGACCGTGCGGGTTGGCGAAGTGCGAGCCGGTCATCCCCAGCTCCGCCGCCTTCTCGTTCATCAGCTCCGCGAAGGCTTCCTCGCTTCCCGCCGTGTGCAGGGCCAGCGCCGTCGCCGCGTCGTTTCCGGAAACCAGCAGCAGCCCGCAGAGCAGCTCCTCCACACTGTAGCGCTCGCCGGCGCGCAGATACATCGACGAGCCCTCGATGCCGCACATCTCCGGCGTTATGTCAACCATATCGTCCGGCGCGCACTCATCCAGCGCCACCAGCGCCGTCATCAGCTTGGTCACGCTGGCGATGAGCATCGGCTCGTCGGCGTTTTTTTCGTACAGCGTCTCCAGCGTGTCCGCATGGACGACCACCGCCGCCTGGGCCGAGACAGCGGGCGCATCCTGCGCCGCGAAGGCCGGCGTAGCCGCCGCGAGCGCCGCCAGCAGCGCCAGCAATGGGGATAAGAGCTTTTTCACCCTTTGAGCACCTCCTGAAAATGGCGGTGCTTATTATCCCCATCCGGGCGCCGGCTTATGCCCTGTCCATCTGCTCGGCCACCGCCTCGGCGGCCACATCGGCGGCCTCCCGGGCGGAGCTCTCGGCCGCAGCCGCGCGCTTGTCCCCGGCCTTTTTGTCCAGGAACTGCTCGGCCTTGTCGATGAGCAGCGGCACCATGTCGATCACGCGGTCGAGCGTGGTATTGGCCGGCGGCAGGATGTTGAGCATCCTCACCGAGCCCTCCTTGACGATGAGGAAGCCGATGGGCTCGATGCGTATGCCCGCTCCGCTGCCCCCGGCGAAGCCGCTGCGCTGCTTGACGAGGTCGCTGCCTCCGTGCCCGAAGCCGAGGCTGACGCGGGAGACGGGCACGAGCGTCACGCCGTCCGGCGTCGTTATGGGCTCGCCGACGACGGTGTTGACGTCCACCATCTCCTTGATCTTAGCCATGCTGGCCTGCAGGAATTCCGCCATTGGGGTCTGCATCTGTTCCATCGTTATCCTTCCTTTCTGCCTTTTCGGCCGCCGCGGCCTTGCCGGCGGCGCGTTTGATTTTTATAAAGCCAAACCCGGCCGCGAGCAGCACGGCCAGTATCCGTCCCAGGCTGATAGTCACCGTGACCTCCGCGTCCGCGCGGCACTCGGTGCTCTCAAAATCGACGCCCACCTGGATGTCCCTCCGCCGGATGTCCCATCCCCGGCCGGACAGCCCCTCGACGATGCCGGCCGCCGCGTTGGCGTAGCCGTACAGCATCGCCGTGTCATAGGGGTCCTCGCAGGCGGCGACGAAGTGTACCATCAAATAGTTCACCGTGAACTTCCTGCGGAAGCGGTCGAGCGTAGAGAACGCAAGCTTCAAAAGCTCGGGTATCTGCTCCTTCGTGAGCCCCATCGGCAGGCCCTTTTTCTTCTCCGCCGGCTCTTCGGCGGCGGGCTTTTTCTCCTTTTTGGGTTTCTTTTCGCGCGGCTTCTTTTCCTTTTTGGGCTTCTTCCGCTCCTTCTGCGGGATGATGCCGATATTTATTCCCATCACCCGCGCGTCCACCACCAGCTCCCCGCCGGTGTACGCCACATGCGCGCCAAAGGGCACGGCGAGCACGAACACGATCAGCGCCAGCAGCGCGAGCAGTATCCAAAGCACAACGGTCAAGCGTCACCACCTCCGGCGTCCATTTCCAGCTCCAGCTGTTCCCCTCGTCCTTTCAGTTCGTCTATGGCCTCGCGCAGCTTGTCCATGCCGTCCGTGGCGGACATGTCCGGCAGCGCGGGCAGTTCCTCCAGCGAGCTCAGCCCCATCACGCGCAAAAATGCGTCCGTCGTCTTATAGAGCGTGGGCCGGCCCGGGGCTTCGAGCCGCCCCGCCGGGGCTATCAGCCCCTTGTCCGCCAGCGAGGCGACGGTGTACGAGCTGTCCACGCCCCTCACCTGCTCCACATAGGCCCGCGTGACGGGCTGGAAATAGGCGATGATGGCCAGCGCCTCCAGCGCGCTCTGGCTCAATCGCGGCGGCGCGCGGTGCTCGATGGCCTTCGCCGCCTCCCGCGAATACTCCGGCGCGGAGCACAGCTGCAGGCTGTCCCCCAGCCGCAGCAGCCTTATCCCCCGCCCCCGGCTCTCATACTCCTCCGCCAGCGCGGCGGCGGAGGAGAACACGTCCTCCTCCGCCACGCCCAGGGCGAGCGAGAGCCGCGCCGCCGGCAGCGGTTCGCCGGAAGCGAAGAGTATGGCCTCGATGGCCGGCTTGAGCTTTTCTTCCGTCATATCTACTCCTCGATGGCCTCAATGATACTGTCCACATCCCCGCCGGCGAAGGAGACGTCGATCTCCCCGTCCTCGCGGTCCGTCAATATGATACTGCCCATCGCGCACAGCTCTAAAACCGAAAGGAACGACGCCACCAGCTCCGAGCGGCTGCCCGCCAGGGCGTAGATCTCCCGCAGCGTGCGCCTGCCGCCCTCAAGCAGGGCGATGAGCTCGCGGCTCTTGTCGCGCACGCCGTAGACGATGCGCCGTGGCGCGATGCCCTCCATCGCCGGCGGCCCCGGCAATCGCGCGTCCGTGCGCGAGAAAACGGCCAGCAGCGCGCCCAGCAGCTCCGCCGGCTCGTGGCGGTAGCCATACTCGCGCGCCTCCTTCGGCAGCGGCTCCTGCCCGCGGGTGAAAAGCCGCAGCCCCTCCTCCGCGCGCTCGGCCAGCTCCGGCAGCACGCCGCGCACGCTCTCCAGCGCGCCGCGGTTCTTCAGCTGTTCCAGCGAGCTCATCAGCTGTTCCAGCTCCGTCAGCTCCTGCGGCTCCGGCGCCAGCAGCATCTTCGTCTTGATGTACAGCAGATACGCCGCCATCTGGATGAACTCGCTGGCCACTTCCAGGTCCAGCTCCTCCATCCGCGCCAGGTAGGCGAGGTACTGGTCCAGTATCTCGGACACCTTGATGTCGCGTATCTCTATCTTGTTTTTCGAGAGCAGCATCAGTATCAGGCTCAGCGGCCCCTCAAAATCGGCCAAGCTGTCCTGCTCCCGGACGACGCCCTCCAGATGGAATGTCGGGTTTTCCATATACGCGCCTCACATGAGCCGCAGGGCCAGGGCAAAGCCCCAGTCGGCAAAGACGAACAGCCTCTCGAACACCCAGCCCGTCGCGCGCGAGAGCGGGTCGAGCCCGGAGAAGTCACTCAGCACGATGAGCGCCAGCAGGGCGATCATGCCGTAGCGCTCATAGCGCATGAGCTGCATATAAGCCCGGTCGGAGATGAATGAATAGAGCACCTTGCTGCCGTCCAGCGGCGGTATGGGTATGATGTTGAAAAGCGCCAGCGCCAGGCTCAGGTACGCCGTCAGGTAGAGCCCCTCGTTGAGGTAATAGAGCGCCCCGCCGCGGTAAAAAGCCCCCGGAGCCGTGAGCCCGTATAAAAACAGCGCCGCCAGGCACAGTATCACGTTCATCAGCGGCCCCGCCGCGGCGGTGACGGCCATATCCCTTTTGGGGTTTTTGAACTTCCTCATGTCCACCGGCACGGGCTTGGCCCAGCCGAAGCGGAAGAGCACCATCATGGCCAGGCCGATGATGTCGATGTGCTTGAGCGGGTCGAGCGTCAGCCGCCCCATGCGTTTGGCGGTGTCGTCCCCCAGGCGGTAGGCCGCCCAGCCGTGCGCGCACTCGTGCAGCGTGATGCAGATGAGGGCGGGCAGCACCGAGAGGGCGATATCCAGCAGGTAAGACCAGTCCAGCCCCCTCCATATCGTTTGCAAAGTGTGCATCGTTTCACCTCATGGGGATAATTATAACAATATCCGCGCGCGAATACAAGTGCGCCGTGAAAAAGCGCGAAAAAACCCGTGGGCCGCCGCAAATATGCGCTGTCAACAAGTTTTTATAAAAAGCCGCCCCGCCATTCCGGCGGGACGGCCACTTTATATGCGGGCGTATATCTGCGCGAGCAGCTGTTCCCTGCCCGTGCCCTTTTCGGCCGAGAAGGCCAGCGCCGCGACCTCCTCGGGCAGCTCCAGCGCCGCGCGGATGGCCTCCAGCGCGCCCGGTACGGCCGTCTTGGCCAGCTTGTCGCACTTGTTGGCGGCAACGGCGAAGGGCCTGCCGGAATCTTTGAACCAGCCGGCCATGGTCAGGTCGTCCGCCGTCGGCTTATGCCGCGCGTCCACGATCAGCACGCCCAGCGTGATCTGCTCCGGCTCGGCGAAAAAGCTCTCCATCAGCCTTGCCCAGCGGTCGCGCTCGCCCTTGGCCACGGCCGCGTAGCCGTACCCGGGCAGGTCCACGAACCAGCACTTGCCATCGATGCGGAAATAGTTCACATGCACCGTCTTGCCCGGCGTTGCGCCCACCCGTGCGAAGTTTTTCCGGTTCAGCAGCCGGTTGATGACCGAGCTCTTGCCCACGTTCGACTTCCCCGCAAAGACGATGCGCGGCAGGCTGTCGCGCACGAAGCCCTGCGGCGAAGCGGCTGACTTGACGAATTCCGCCCTGTTCAGGTTGAGCTGCGCCATATCACTGCCCTATGCGCGTGCCGGCGTCTGTCACCGGCTGGTGGACGGGCGCGGCGGGGGCGTTTTCCGCCTTTTCCGGCGCCGCGGCCGGCGCTTTGCCGCCCAGGGCGTCCTCCTCAGCGGCCCGGCGGTTGAGCGCCGTGTCGAGTATGGCGTCCACATGGTCGGCGGTGATGAAGCGCAGGCAGTGCCGCACGCTCTGGTCGATTTCGTCCAGGTCCGCCTCGTTCCCCGCGGGGATGATGACGGTGGAGACGCCCGCGCGCAGCGCGGCCATGGTCTTTTCCTTCAGCCCGCCGATGGGCAGTATGCGCCCGCGCAGCGTGATCTCGCCCGTCATGGCCAGGTCGCGCCGCACCGGTATCCCCGTGAGGGCGGAGATGACGCCGATGCAGATGGTGATGCCGGCACTGGGCCCGTCCTTGGGCACGGCCCCCTCCGGGAAGTGGATATGGATGTCGCGGTTCTTATAAAACTCCGGGTCGATGCCCAGCTGCCGGGCCCGCGAGCGGATATAGGTGATGGCCGCCTTGCAGCTCTCCTTCATCACGTCGCCCAGGTTGCCGGTGAGCTCCAGGTGCCCCGCGCCCTCGACCACATTCACCTCCACGTCCAGCACCTCTCCGCCGACGGAGGTCCAGGCGAGCCCGCGCACGAGCCCCACCTCGTCCTTCGGATAGACGGCGTCCGGCTTGTAGCGCGGCACGCCCAGCAGCGGCTCCAGCATCCCCGCGCGCACGTTCAGGCTCTTGTATTCCCCCTGGGCGATGCCGGCGGCGCACTTGCGGCAGACGGCGGCCAGTTCCCGTTCCAGCAGCCTCACGCCGCTCTCGCGCGTGTAGAGCGAGATGATCTCGCGGATGGCGTCGTCGCTCACGCGCAGCGTGCGGCCGTTGAGGCCGTGCTTCGCGCGCTGCTTGGGCAGCAGGTGGCGCCTGGCGATCTGCAGCTTCTCCTCGTCGGTGTAGCTCGTGAGCTCTATCACCTCCATGCGGTCGAGCAGCGGCCGCGGGATGGTGTCCGTAGTGTTGGCGGTGGTGATGAAGAGCACGTCGGAAAGGTCTACGGGTATCTCCATGTAATTGTCGCGGAAGTGGCAGTTCTGCTCGAAGTCGAGCGCCTCCAGCAGCGCGGCCGAGGGGTCGCCGCGGTAATCGCTGCCCAGCTTGTCGATCTCATCGAGCACCATCAGCGGGTTCATGCTCCCGGCCTGGATGAGCCCGGATACGAGCCGCCCCGGCATGGCGCCGATGTAGGTCTTGCGGTGGCCGCGCACCTCCGCTTCGTCGTGCACGCCGCCAAGGGCCACGCGCGCGAGCTTGCGGTTGGTGGCGCGGGCGATGCTCATGGCGATGCTCGTCTTGCCCGTGCCCGGCGGCCCCACCAGGCAGATGACGCCGCCCTTGACGTCCGGCGCCAGCTTGCGCACGGCGAGGAACTCGATTATGCGCTCTTTCACCTTGTCGAGCCCGAAGTGGTCCTCGTCGAGCAGCTTCTTCGCGCGGGCGATGTCCAGCGTCTCCCTGGTGCGGATGTTCCAGGGCACCTCCAGGCAGGTGTCCAGATAGCCGCGTATCACCGAGGCCTCGGCGGAGCCGAAGGGCTGCCGCGCCAGGCGGCTGACCTCCTTCATCAGCTTCTCCTCGCTCTCGTCGTCGAGCCCGGCGGCGAGGATGCGCGTGCGGTAATCGTCCAGCTCCTGCGGCGTGTCGTCCTCGCCCAGCTCGGACTGGATGATCTTCATCTGCTCGCGCAGGAAATACTCGCGCTGGTTGCGGTTCATGGCCTCCTGCGTGCTCTCGTTCAGCTCGCGCTCGATGCTCAGCAGCGAGAGCTCGCGCGTGAGCATACGGCAGAGCGAAGCCAGCCGGCGCGAAGGGCGCAGCTCTTCCAGCAGCTTCTGCTTCTCCTGCGGCTTGAGGTAGATATTCTGCGCTATGAAGTCGGAGACATAGGCCGCGTCCGTGCTCGTCATGATGTTGATGACGCTCTCCGGCGCCACGTTACCGGATATCTCGGCGTATTCGCCGTAGAGCGCCGTGCAGCGGCGGCAGAGCGCCTCCGTCTTAACGCTGGGCTTCTCCTCCACGTCCGGCACGGGGTCGATCTCCGCGAACATGCAGGGCTGGTCTGCGGTGAGGTCGGCGATGCGCCCGCGGGCCACGCCCTCCACCATCACGCGCACGTTCTTGCCGCCCGGCTGGCGCAGCATCTGCCTCACGCGGCAGACGGTGCCCACGCGGTAGATGTCGTCAAGGAACGGCACGTCCTTGGTTATCTCCTTCTGCGCGGTGAGGAAAATGACCTGGTCCGCGCCCATGGAAAAGTTGAGCGCCGCCACGGACATCGGCCGCTCCACGTCGAAATTCAGCAGCATCCCGGGGAACACGGAAAGCCCCCGCAGCGCCAGCACGGGCAGCGTGCGTCGCCCGTTGAATTCAAGATCGCTCATAAATGACACTCCTTCCTGGAGTAAAAGGGTCTATGCAATATTATATGCCGTATTACCGAGGAGGCGGGTGCGCGAAACACCCGCCTCCGAAAATTTTTTCAGGATACGCTTTCCCCGGCCTTGCTGCGGTGTATCACCAACGGCTCCGTGCCGTTGCGCACACAATCGCCCGTGACGACCACCTTCTCGATGCTGGGGTCGGACGGCACCGTGTACATGATGTCCGTCATCAGCTTTTCCATCACGCTGCGCAGCCCGCGCGCGCCTATCTTCATCTCGATGGCCCGGTCGGCGATGGCGCCCAGCGCGTCGTCCTCGAACTCCAGCTGCACGCCGTCGTAGTCCAGCAGCGTCTTGTACTGCTTGGTCATGGCGTTCCTGGGCTCGGTGAGGATGCGCACCAGGTCGTCGCGCTTGAGGGAATCGAGCGATGTCAGCACGGGCAGCCGCCCGATGAGCTCGGGGATGATGCCGAACTTCAGCAGGTCGTGGCTCTGCACCTCGCTCAGCAGCTCGCCCACGTCCCGCTCCTCGGAGGACCTGATGTCCGCCCCGAAGCCCATGGACTTGCGGTCGGTGCGCCGCTCGATGATCTTATCCAGCCCGTCGAAGGCCCCGCCGCAGATGAAGAGGATGTTCGTCGTATCGACGCGGATGAACTCCTGGTGCGGGTGCTTGCGCCCGCCCTGCGGCGGCACGCTGGCCACGGTGCCCTCCAGCAGCTTCAGCAGCGCCTGCTGCACGCCCTCGCCGGAGACGTCGCGGGTGATGGAGGTGTTCTCGCTCTTGCGGGCGATCTTGTCGAGCTCATCGACATAGATGATGCCCTTCTGGGCCCGCTCCACGTCGAAGTCCGCGGCCTGCAGCAGCTTGAGCAGGATGTTCTCCACGTCCTCGCCCACATAGCCGGCCTCGGTCAGCGTGGTAGCGTCGGCGATGGCGAAGGGCACGTTGAGCATCTTCGCCAGCGTCTGGGCAAAGAGCGTCTTGCCGCTGCCGGTGGGGCCGATGAGCAGTATGTTGCTCTTCTGCAGCTCCACGTCGTTCTTGCCGCCGTGCAGTATGCGTTTGTAGTGGTTGTACACCGCCACGGAGAGGACGATCTTCGCCCGCTCCTGGCCGATGACATATTCGTCGAGCTTTTTGCGTATCTCCGCCGGTTTCGGCAGCCGGTCAAAGTTCAGCTCGCGCTCGCCATGCACGGCCTCCGCGCCCTGCGCGGCGGGATAGCCCTCCTCGATGATGCTCATGCACAGCCTCACGCACTCGTCGCAGATATACGCGCCGTTGCCGGCGATCAGCCTGTTCACAAGCGACTGCGGCTTGCCGCAGAACGAGCACCTGATGCTCCTGCGGTCGTCTGTTTTAGCCATTTTGCTCCTTCCGGCGGAAGTCCCCGCCAGTTAACGATGATAGAGGACCTTGTCGATCAGCCCGTATTTCACGGCCTCTTCGGCGGGCATGAAGTTGTCGCGCTCGGTGTCGATGGCGACCTTCTCCACGCTCTGGCCGGTGCACTCGGCGAGGATGCGGTTGAGCTTCTCGCGCGTGCGCAGCATCCACTCGGCCTGGATCTTGATGTCGCTGGCCTGGCCCTTGGTGCCGCCGGAGGGCTGGTGTATCATAATCTCCGCGTTCGGCAGCGCAAGGCGCTTGCCCTTGGCGCCCGCGGCCAGCAGCACGGCGCCCATGCTGGCCGCCATGCCCACGCAGATGGTGCTCACGTCGCACTTGATGTACTGCATGGTGTCATAGATGGCCATGCCGTCCGTGACGGAGCCGCCGGGGCTGTTTATATAGAACTGGATGTCCTTGTCCGGGTCCTGGCTCTCCAGATAGAGCAGCTGGGCCACGACCAGGCTCGCCGTGGTGGAGTTCACTTCCTCGCTGAGCATGACGATGCGGTCGTTGAGCAGCCGGGAAAAAATGTCATAGCTGCGCTCGCCGCGCGAGGTCTGTTCCACTACATAGGGTACCAAACTCATTTAAATAACTCTCCTTTCGGGTCTGGCTTTAAGAGAGCATAACCGGATGAGCGCCCGGTTAGTCCTTGTTTTCCTCCTCCGCGCTCGCGGCGGGCTCCTCGGCCTTGGCCTCCTCGGCGGCCTTGGGCTCGGTCTTGACCGCGGTGTCATAGATGATGGAGGCGGCCTTGCGGCGCACGAGGTCGCGCGTCATCAGCTCCTCGTCGATCATCTCCTTGACCTTTTCGGCGTTCTCGCCGTAATCGGCTTCGATCTGCTTGTAGACCTCGGCCTTGTCCTCGTCGCTGGCCTTCAGGTCCTCGGCCTTGGCGATGGCGTCGAGCAGCAGGTCGGCCTGCACCTGGCGCATGGCGGTGGGGCGCATCATCTGGTCGAAGGCGTCCTCCGTCAGGCCCAGCATCTTCACCACGTCCTCGCGGGAGACGTTGCCGCCCAGACCCATGTTCTCCGCGTAGTTGCGCAGGAACTCGTCGGTCTTTTCGGCCACCATGCTCTGGGGCACGGCGGCGGTCATGTTCTCCAGCGCGGCGTTCAGCAGCTCGGAGTGGAACTCGCTCTCGCTGCGCTCGGTGGCGTTCTTCAGCAGCCTGGCGCGCACATCGTCCTTATACTCGGCGAAGGTGTCGAACTCGGAGACGTCCTTGGCGAACTCGTCGTCCAGCTCGGGCAGCTGCGGCTCGCGCACGGCGTGGATCTTCACCTTGAAGGTGGCGTCCTTGCCGGCCAGCTCCTCGCTGTAGCGCTCGGGGAAGGTGACGTGCACCTCGCCGTCCTTCTCGGCCTCCATGCCCACCAACTGGTCCTCGAAGCCGGGGATGAACATGCCGGAGCCGATCTCCAGGCTGTAGTCCTCGGCCTTGCCGCCCTCGAAGGGCTTGCCGTCCACAAAGCCCTCGAAGTCGAAGACTATGGTGTCGCCCTTCTGCACGGGGCGGTCCACGTCCACATAGCGGGCGCCGTTCTTGCGCGCGCGCTCGATCTCGGCGTCGACTTCCTCGTCGCTCACGCTGGGCTCGGTCCAGGGGGCCTCCAGGCCGCGGTACTGGCCGAGGGTGACCTCGGGGTAGATCTCGGTGCTGAAGGTGATGGTGACGCCGCCGTCCTCACCGACGTTGAAGTCGGCGATGGCGGGCGCGCCCACGGCCTCGAGCTCCGCCTCCTTGACAGCCTGCTCAAAGGCGTCCGGCGCCAGGATCTGCACAGCCTCCTCGTGGAAGATATCGTGGCCGTACATGCCCTCGATGACGGCGCGCGGGGCCTTGCCCTTGCGGAAGCCGGCGACGTATATCTGGCCCTTCAGGCGCTTGTAGGCGCTGTTGACGGCGCTCTCAAAGGCGTCGGCGTCGATCTCGACCTGGAATATCGCCGTGCTGTTCTCTTTCTTTTCAACGTTCTTGACTGTCATGGGGCTCAAACTCCTTCTATATTGATAGGGCTTTATAAGCAGCGCAGGTATTATAGCAGATTACCCGCGCAAAATCAACGCTGTTTTCGCCTTTTTAGGGCCGTATGGCGCTGAATTTCAGGCCAATACCCTCACCGGGCGGAAATCCACCGCGTCCGCGGACACCAGGCGGAACTCCGTATTGCCCAGCCTCCCCTCGAAGGCGGAGGCGATGCCGCGCCCGTGGATGTGGCCGTAATAGCAGCGCTCCACGCCGTAGCGCTCCAGCATCTCCAGTATCTCCGGGCACTGGTAGGACATGTACTTGGGCGGATAGTGCAGGAAAACGAGCTTTTCCCGCTCCCCGGCGCATTTGAGCGAGGTCTCCAGCCGTCCCACCTCGCGCAGCATGATCTTCCTGTCGTGCTCGCCGCCGCGCTCCTCCTCATAGAACCACCCGCGCGTGCCGCAGAGGGCGATGTCCCCGTAGAGGACGCAGTTGTTGTTCAGTATCTCGATGTTGTCTATGCCGTTCTGATCAAAGAACTTATATGCCTTGGCCGCCGTGCTCCACCAGTAGTCGTGGTTGCCCTTGATGACGACCTTGCGCCCCGGCAGCCGGGAGATGAAGAGGAAATCCTCCCTCGCCGCCTCCATCGACATGCCCCAGGAGAGGTCGCCGCAGAGGACGGTGACGTCCTCTGCGCGCAGGTCGGCGAAGCCTTTTTCCAGTTTTTCCACATAGCCCTGCCACCGCCCGCCGAAAACGTCCATCGGCTTGTCCCCGCCGAGCGACAGGTGCAGGTCACCTATAGCGTAGAGCGCCAAACTGAGCGCACCTCCGAATAATTTCCCCTCCCGGCGCAGATAATACCAATGGGCACGGCCCAATCTGAACAGGGAGGCTCAAGCATGAGCGAGAACAACAGGCGTAATAATAGCGGCAAGGGCGCAACCATCGGCTGCGACGCCGCCAACTGCAGCTTCCACGGCGAGGCCGACAGCTGCACCGCCGAGCACATCAAGGTAGACGGCAAGCGCGCCCGCAGCACGGGCGAGACCAGCTGCTCCACCTTCCGCCCGAAGAACGGCTGAACGCATGGGCGGCATGTCCGCCCATGTACATAGTCAGCTCAGGAATTTTTCCACCACGGAGCGCATGTCCTCCGGCCGCGCGCAGCCGGTGAAGCGCTCTTCGCACCCGGCCAGGGCCGCCAGCGGCCGCGGCGCGGCCACGCCGGTCAGCTTTTCCAGCCGCCCGATGAGCTCCACGCCCGGCGCGTCCGCCCGCTCGCCGAGGGCGGAGAGCACGGCGGCGCAGAATTTATATGCGCTGGCCGTGGACACCACGCAGCAGGGCCCGTCCTGTTCGCCGGCGGAGCGCGCGGCGGCCAGCACGCGCGAGGCGACGGCCGTGTGCGTATCTATCAGGTATCCGTATTCGCGCCAGATGCGGGCGATCTCGCCCTCCGTCTCCGCGTCGCCGCACCAGCCGGCGGAAAAGTCCTCCGCGATGCGCCCGCGCAGCTCCGCGCCCACGTCGTAGCGCCCCTCGGCCGCGAGCTGCGCCATCCAGCCGGCCACCTTACCCGCGTCCTCCGTGAGCAGATAGAGCAGGCGCTCGAGGTTGCTGGACACAAGTATGTCCATGGACGGCGAATCCGTCACATGGAAGGTGCGGCGCTTGTCATAAACGCCGGTGTTGATAAAGTCCGTGAGCACGTTGTTGGCGTTGGAGGCGCAGATGAGCCTGCCCACGGGCAGCCCCATGCGCTTTGCCAGCCAGCCGGCGAGGATATTGCCGAAGTTGCCCGTCGGCACGCAGAAGTCCAGCTTCTCCCCCAGCTGCACCTTCCCCGCGTTGACAAATTCGCAGTAGGCGGAGAAATAATAAGCGATCTGCGGCAGCAGCCGCCCCCAGTTGATGGAGTTGGCGGAGGACAAAAACCAGCCGCGCCCGTCGAGCGCTTTCGCGAATCCCCGGTCGGAGAAAATGCGCTTGACGCCCGTCTGCGCGTCGTCGAAGTTGCCCTCCACGGCGCAGACGCCCACGTTCGCGCCCCGCTGGCTGACCATCTGCAGCCGCTGCACGTCGGAGACGCCGCCGTTGGGATAGAACACCAGTATCTTCGTGCCCTCCACGTCCGCAAAGCCCTCCAGCGCGGCCTTGCCTGTGTCGCCGCTGGTGGCCACGAGGATGCACACCCCGCGCCGCTCGCCGCACTTTTTCAGCGAGGACACCAGCAGCCGCGGCAGCATCTGCAGCGCCATGTCCTTGAATGCCGCCGTGGGCCCGTGCCAGAGCTCCAGGAACCCCGTGCGCTCATCCGTGAAGTGTACGGGTGCCGTCTCCGGCGTGTCGAAGTTCTCCCCATACGCCGCGGCGCAGAGGGCCTTCACCTCTTCCGCCGTGAACTCCGGCAAAAACGGGGCGATTACGCGCTCCACCCGCTCGCGGTAGGGCAGCGCGCAGAGTTCGCGCAGTTCCACGGCGCTGACGGCGGGCAGCGCGTCCGGCACATAGAGCCCGCCGTCCCCGGCCAGCCCGCGGGCGATGGCCGCCGCGGCGGAGACGCGCTCGGCGCTCCCCCTCGTGCTCAGGTATTCCATATCGTGCACCTCACTCAAAAGCATTCTCCAGGTGGTTGAGCCTGTGCTCCCTCCCGCCTGTGTATATCTCGATCACGTCGAATCTCGGCTGCAGCGCGCAGTCGTGCGCTGCCAGCCATGTGAGCGCGGCCAGCCTGATCCGCCGCTGCTTGGCGGGCGTGACGGCCTCGCGCGCCGCGGCGAAGCTGTCGCTCGCGCGCAGCTTCACCTCGACGAAAGCCACATAACCGCCCCTGGCGGCGATGATATCGATCTCCCCGCCGCGGCAGGCGTAGTTCATGCCCAGCAGCTCGTATCCCTGCGAGCGCAGGTATTTCGCCGCCTCCGCCTCGCCGCTGCGCCCGGCCAGCTTGCGCCTGTCCATCAGTGCATCCGCCGCAGGAAGCTCGGCCGGTGTATGGGGCACGGCCCCAGCTCGCGTATGGCCGCGTAGTGCGCCGCCGTGCCGTAGCCCTTGTGCTTATCAAAGCCGTATCCGGGGTATTTTTCCGCCATCTCGCGCATGTAGCGGTCCCTCGTCACCTTGGCGAGCACGCTGGCCGCGGCGATGTCCGCGCACAGCCCGTCCCCGCCGACGACGCTGCGGCAGCGGCACTCTATGCCCTGCGTGCGGTCGCCGTCGATGAGCGCCAGCTGCACTTCCCTCCCCAGACCGGCAACAGCCCGGTTCATGGCCAGGTAAGTCGCCCCCAGGATGTTCAGCTCTTCGATCTCCTCCACCGTGGCGAAGGCCACGCTGTACTGCTCCGCCTCCCGGCAGATGACGTCGAACAGCGCCTCGCGCCGCTTTTCCGTCAGCTTTTTGGAGTCGTCCAGGCCCGGTATCACCAGATCGCGCGGCAGCGTCACCGCGGCGGCGCACACCGGCCCCGCCAGCGGCCCGCGCCCGGCCTCGTCCACGCCGCAGAGCCGCTCATAGCCCTCGGCGTAGACGCCGTTTTCATATGACCAGAGGTCTTTTTCCGTCTTAGCTCTCATCCGGCCTCTCCAGCGTTATCCTCCCCAGCTTGCCGCCGCGGAACTCGTCCAGCAGCACGGCCGCCATCCTTTCGGTGTCATATTCCCCGCGCCCGGCGAGGAACCCGCGGCGCTTCGCCGCCGCCTCCAGCATCTCCCAGCCCGCCGCGTCCGGCGAGGTGAGCCCATAGCGCTGCGCGATGGCCTCGGGATAGAGCTCCTGCAGCCTCACGAGCAGGTTGGCGGCCAGCGCCTCGCGGTCGAGCACGTCGTCCTTCACCGCGCCGGTGGCGGCCAGCAGCTCGCCCACCTCCTGCGAATCGAAGCGCGGCCACAGTATGCCCGGCGTGTCCAGCAGCTCCAGCGAGCGCCCCACGCTTATCCACTGCCGCCCGCGGGTGACTCCCGGCCGGTCGGAGACCGCCGCCGCCCTGCGCCCGGCGAGCTTGTTGATAAATGTGGACTTGCCTACGTTCGGTATGCCCAGCACCATCGCCCTCACGGGCCGGGTGCCCTGCCCCTTTGCCTCCCAGGCGGCGATCTTGTCGCTCAGCAGCGCCCTCACGGCGGCGGGGAAGTCCTTCACGCCCTTGCCGGAGCGCGCGTCCGTCTCCAGCACGGCCAGGCCCTGCGCGCGGAACCACGCGCGCCACTGCGCCGTGGCGGAGGGATCCGCCTGGTCCACGCGGTTCATCACCACCAGCCGCGGCTTGCCGGCGGAAAGCCGGTCGATGTCCGGGTTGCGGCTGGCGGCCGGTATGCGCGCGTCGATGATCTCGCAGACGGCGTCCACCATGGATACGTTCTGCTCGATCATGCGCCCGGCCTTGGTCATGTGCCCGGGGAACCAGTGTATGTCTATCTTCTGATACTTACCGTCCGTCATAGTCGTTACCAAAGTTCTTTATCGGGAACACGGTGTAATACACCTTGCCCATGATGCTGCGCACGTCCACGCAGCCGATCTGCGAATAGCGGCTGTCCGTCGAATAGTTCCTGTTGTCGCCCATGACGAACACGCTCCCCTCCGGCACCTCCACCGGACCGGCGAAGTCGATGGGGTCCGTGGTGAGCTCGGCGATATAGGGCTCGTCCAGCGCCTCCCCGTCCACGTATACGATGCCGATGTCGAAATCGATGTCCACGGTCTGCCCGCCGACGGCGATCACGCGCTTTACCAGCGGCTCGGGGCGATACTCGTCCTTGCGGAAGACGATGATGTCCCCCTGCTCCGGCTCATAGAACAGGTTGGAGACGATGACCTTGTCGCCGTTCTCCAGCGTGGGGTACATGGAATTGCCCACCACATCGACGAGCCGCACGGCGAACGAAAACAGCAGCACGCAGACGACGAGCGCCGCCACCACGCACTGTATCCAGTCGTAGACCTCGCCGCGCAGGCTGTCCTGCTCCACGGCGCCGTTTCCGGCGCGCAGTTTTTCCTCTGCGGCCATATATTCCTGCTGCGCCCTCCCGGGCGCGTTCTTTTTCTGCTTCATCGTGACACCAGTTTTCCGTGCTGCCCAGCAGCGTTCTCAGCCGGCGCGCCGCGCCTATCTTATTATTATACCGCACATACTTAACACAATCAAGCCCCAGCCTCTCGGCCGCCCCGACGGCGGCGTCACCACCTGGCCGCCACGGGCGCGAACACATACTCCTCCGCCCAGTGGCGCAGCGCGCCCTCGGCGTTGGCGTCGTATTTCCCGCTCGTTTCCAGCAGCATGGTGTCGGGGTCCCCCGCGAGCAGCTCCCGCAGCGTCAGCCCCTCCTCGCCGGCGGGCGGCTCCAGCGCGCCGCAGCAGGGCGTGCCGGAGAACAAAAAACGCACCAGCGCCTCATAGAGCTCCGGCTCGGCCAGCTCCGCGCCGCCCAGCCCGTCGATGACGGCAAAGGGCGCCCCGGCGGCCTCCGCCAGCAGCGCGGCGCAGTATCCCGCCAGTTCCGGCCCCGCGTTAGCGAAAACGCGCCTCTCCCCCGTGGCCGCGGCGCTTATCTCCAGCGCGCCGCCCGCGTGCCGCAGTATGAGGCCGCCGGAGCGGCGTATCTCCGAGCCGACGGCCCCGGAGATGAGCGCCGTCTTGCCGCAGGCCTCGGGCCCGGTCAAAAACAGCCTCTTTTTCACGTCGCGTTGCGCTCCGCGCGGTGCAGTATCATCTGCCCGGCGATGGATATGGCGATCTCCGCCGGCGTCTCGGCCTTAATCTCCAGCCCGATGGGCGTGACGATGCGGTCGAGCTGCCCGTCCGTGAAGCCCTGCTCCTTGAGCGCGGCGCGCACGCCCGCGGCCTTGTGCCGGCTGCCGATGACGCCGATATAGCAGGCCGGCGTGCGCAGCGCCTGCGCCTGCACCACGGCGTCGAAGGCGTGCCCGCGCGTCATGATGCAGACATAGTCCTCCGGCCCGATGGCCACATAGTCCGCCACGCGCTGGAAGTCGATGAGCAGCACCTCCTCGGCGCTGGGGAAAAGCTCGCGGCTGGCGAATTCCGGCCTGTCGTCCATGGCCACGCAGCGGAAGCCCACATGCGCGAGCACGGGCACCAGCTCCTGCGCCACATGCCCGCAGCCGAACACATAGACGCGCCCGGAGGAGTTGATCTGCTCGGCATAGAACTCGCGCCCCTCGCGCTCACCGCTCTGCGGCTTGCGGCTCATGAGGTCCTTCGTCCACAGCGGCGGCTCATAGGGGAAGGATCCCTCGTCCGCCGAATATATGCACATCCGCCCGCCGTCGGATATCTCGTTCAGCAGCCACATGTCCTGCCCGCCTTCAAAGCGCCTCTCGGCCTCCGCGGCCAGCGCCAGCGTCTCGCCGTCGCCCGCCGGGATATAGCGGAAATACACCTTCACGTCCCCGCCGCAGATCATGCCCAGGTTCTGCACGTCGTTTTTCGTCAGGGAAAAGTCGTGGCTGCCGCTCTTTTTCTCCTTCAGCACCTCGGCGGCGATGTGCTCGGAGCGGTACTCCACCGCCCCGCCGCCGATCGTGCCGCAGATGCGGCCACCGCGCCCGACGAGCATCCTCGCGCCCGCGCCGCGCGGCGTGGCGCCGGAGGAGGCGACGACCGTCACCAGCACTAGGTCCTCCCCGGCGGAGAGCCGCTCCGCCATCGTCCTGAACATAGCCCTCATTTATTATTTACCATCCTTTCCTTTGGCCGCCCCGGCGGCCGCGCCGCCGAACATGCCGGCGAAATGCCGCTCAAAGAGCCTGTCCGCCTCCGCGCAGAGCTCGCGCCGGAAGCCCTCGTAGCGGCTGAGGAGCTCTTCCCCCTCCGCCGTCAGCGAGCTGCTGCCGCCGCGCGCGCCGCCCTGCGTGCGGCTCACGACCGTGAATCCCAATTCATTTTCCAGCGTCCTGATGGCGTTCCAGCCCGAGGAATAGCTCATCTGCATCTTCTGGCAGGCCTCGCGCACGGAGCCCGTCTCGCCGATGAGCCGCAGCAGCATGGCCACGCGCCCGTCAAGGAACGTCAGCTGCCGCGCCACGGACACCTGCAATACCGGCCGCACCAGCTGGCTGTTGTGCAGCTCCAGCAGCTGCCGGAAGTCCTCCGGCGTGTCCGCGTCGTGCAATATGCCCGTATCCTCCACTTCGACGAGCGCCTCCTCCACGCCACAGCGCGCGAGCGCTCCCTTCAGCCCGCCCTCGCCGCTGTCGGAGAGCAGCTTCTGCACAACGGAGGCCGACATCAGTATCGGGTGCCCCCGCTGCCCGTTGCACACGGGGCAGGCCAGCTCCGCGCCGGAGTCCAGCAGCCGCCGCACGGTGGCCGCGGTGAAGAGCGGCACATCCACCGGCGTGAACAGTATCCGGCCGCACTTCCCGCTCATGTATTTGAGCCCGATGAGCGCCGAATCGAACATCTCCGTCGTGCGGTAGTTCTCATTGCGCACAAAAACGGCCCCGCTGCGGGCCAGGTGCCGCTCCAGCTCGTCGGCGTTATAGCCCGTGACGACCACCACGCGCTCGGCCCCCGCCTGGCGCAGCGTGGCCACCACGCGCTGGGCCACGGATATCTCGCCAATGCTCAGCATGGGCTTGAAGTCCCCCATGCGAGAGCTCATGCCCGCCGCCACGATCACCGCACCGATCTCCATTTTTATCCGCCTCCGAGCCGAAAATGTGCATAAACTTTAAGATTATCAACAGTTTAACAGCAATGCGTTTTGCAATATAAAACAATTTGACGCTGTCATTTTAAGGGTTTAATATGGTCGTAGAAATCGCTAAAGCGCGCGCTGCGCAGCTTTTATACAAAATATACCGAGTGTCCAGATCAGTGTCCGGAATGTCCTCCGCAGGGGTCGCTGTCGGCCCCGCCGCCCGTCAGGTCCCGCAGCCTGGCCATGCCCGTGCGGGAAAAAAAGACGATCTCCGCCGGCTTGCCGGAGGCGTCCTCGCCCGATAACCGCAGGCAGCTCACGGTCTCCAGGTAATTCAGCGGCAGCGTGCGCCGCACGACCTGCCCCGTGCGTTCGTCCTTCACTTCGAGCGTCACTTCCGAGGCCCTTATCTCATTGAGCTTTTCCATGATGTCTCCTCCCTTTCCGGCAGTTTTGCTGCCCATATGATAGCACGGTTTGCCTTCGTAGTAAAGCTCGCGTTTGGCTGTCCAGGCGCGTGAAGATAAGAATATGCAAATTTGTATCAGTAAGGAGGCTGTCAAATGATCAAAAAAGTCCTGATGATCAATGGTGTCGAGCGCACGCTCGTCATCGACGGGACGGAGACCCTCGCGACCATCCTCCGTGAGCGCCTGCTGCTCACCGGGTGCAAGATCGGCTGCGGACAGGGCCACTGCGGCGCATGTAACGTCATAGTGGACGGCAAGGTCACCAAGGCCTGCATCACCAAGGTCGTCAAGCTCCGCGACTATGCGGAGATCACGACCATTGAGGGCATCGGCACGGTGAATAACCTCCACCCCATCCAGGTCGCCTGGATGGCCTACGGCGCGGCGCAGTGCGGCTTCTGCTCGCCCGGCTTCATCGTCAGCGCCAAGGTGCTGCTGGACAACAACCCCAACCCCACGCGCGAGGAGGTCCGCGACTGGTTCAACAAGAACCGCAACCTCTGCCGCTGCACGGGCTATAAGCCCCTCATCGACGCCACGATGGCCGCCGCGGCCGTCATGCGCGGCGAGATGAGCAAGGAGGACCTGCTCTTCAAGCCCACGGACAACATCATCATGGGCACCACCTTCGAGCGCCCCTCCGCCGCCATGAAGGTCACCGGCACCTGGGACTTCGGCGCGGACGAAGCGCTGCACATGCCCGACTACACGCTGCGCCTGGCCCTCGTGCAGGCCGAGGTCTCCCACGCCAACATCAAGGGCGTCGACACCTCCGAGGCGGAGAAGATGCCCGGCGTGTTCAAGGTCATCACCGCCAAGGACGTCCCCGGCAAGAACCGCATCAACGGCCTGGTCATGCTGCCGCTGAACAACAAGTGCGACGGCTGGGACCGCCCCATCCTCTGCGATGACAAGGTGTTCCAGTACGGCGACGCCATCGCCATCGTGGCGGCGGACACCGAGGAGCACGCGCGCGAGGCCGCCAAGCACGTGAAGGTCGACCTGGAGGTCCTCCCGGCCTACATGAGCGTCCCCGAGGCCCTGGCGCCGGACGCCATCGAGATCCACCCCGGCACGCCCAACGCCTATTACGAGACGAACTGCATCAAGGGCCCCGACTTTGACTTCGACAGCGCGAAGAACGTCATCGAGGTCGAGAGCTACTGCTCGCGCCAGCCGCACCTCTACCTGGAGCCCGACAACGGCTACGCCTACATCGACGAGGACGGCATGCTCGCCGTCCATTCCAAGAGCATCGGCATCCACCTTCACATGCCCATGATCGCGGACGGCATCGGCGTCCCCCTGGACAAGCTGCGCCTGGTGCAGAACCACGCCGGCGGCACCTTCGGCTACAAGTTCTCCCCCACCAACGAGGCCATCCTCGGCGTGGCGGCCCTTGTGTGCCAGCGCCCCGTCAGCCTGAATTTCAACATGTACCAGTCCATCACCTACACCGGCAAGCGCAGCCCGGGCTTCATGCACATCAAGCTCGCGGCGGACGACAACGGCAAGGTGCTGGCCCTCTGGGGCAACAACTACATCGACCACGGCCCGTACTCCGAGTTCGGCGACCTGCTGACGCACCGCCTGAGCCAGTTCGTCGGCGCCGGCGTCGATATCCCCACCATCCGCAACAAGAGCACCACGGTGTTCACCAACCACGCCTGGGGCTCCGCCTTCCGCGCCTACGGCTCGCCGCAGTCCTTCATGGGCAGCGACATCGCCATGGACATGATGGCCGCCAAGCTGGGCATCGACCCGTTCGAGTTCCGCGCCATGAACTGCTATAAGGAGAAGGACGACTCCCGCACGCCGAACGGCTGCCGGCCGGACGTCTACTGCGAGGAGGACCTCTTCAACTTGGCCCGCCCGTACTACGAAGCCGCCAAGAAGCGCGTGGCTGAAAAGAACGCTGCCAGCGACGGCAAGATCAAGTACGGCATCGGCGTCTCCCTCGGCGTTTACGGCTGCGGCCTTGACAACTCCGACGCCTCCGAGTGCTGGGCCACCCTCAACCCGGACGGCACGGTCACGCTGCGCAACTCCTGGGAGGATCACGGCCAGGGCGCCGACATCGCCACCCTCACCGCCGGCCACGAGACGCTGCGCCAGGCCGGCTTCACGCCCGAGATGATCCATCTCGAGATGAACGACACCAAGCTCACGCCGAACTCCGGCCCCGCCGGCGGCAGCCGCTCCACGGTCATGACCGGCTCCGCCACCAAGGTCGCCTGCGAGAACCTGCTCAAGGCCATGCGCAAGGACGACGGCACCTACCGCACCTACGACGAGATGGTCGCCGACGGCATCGACACCAAGGCGGTCGGCGTCTTCACCTACACGGCCAGCGTCGCGCTCGACCAGGCCACCAGCCAGGGCGACCCGTTCCCGGCCTACATGTACACCATCTTCCTGCCCGAGGTCGCGGTCAACACCGAGACCGGCAAGGTCAAGGTCGAGAAGTTCACCGCCGTCGCGGACGTCGGCACCATCCTGAACAAGCTGGCCGTGGACGGCAACTTCTACGGCGGCCTCGTCCAGGGCATCGGCCTGGCGCTGACGGAGGACTTCGAGGACCTCAAGAAGCACACCAGCCTCATGAAGTGCGGCATCCCGTACCCGAACGACGCCCCGGACGACATCGAGCTGGTCTACCAGGAGAACCACCCGCGCCCGAACGGCCCCTACGGCGCCTCCGGCTGCGGCGAGGCCCCGCTGGACGCCCCGCACCCGGCCATCCTGAACGCCATCTACAACGCCACCGGCGCACGCATCACCCGCGTGCCCGCCCTGCCCGAAGTCGTCCTCGCGGCGCTCAAGCAGGTCGAGGCGTAAGTACCGTCCAGGCACTTTATCGCAAGTAAAAACCGTGTTACAATGGGGAAGGCAAATGCCTTCCCCATTTGCAAAGATGAGGTGTGCGCAGTGAAACGTATGATCCCGCTCATACTGGCCCTGCTGCTCCTCACCGCCTGCGGCGAGGAGCAGCAATACGCCGCACCCGCGGAGCCCACACCGGCTGAGAGGGCGGAAACACCGGACGTGACGAGCGCCGAGACGCCGGACGTGACGGCTTCGCCGGAGGCGGAACCGGTCAGCCTTCCGCAGTACTTCACCCAGCCGCGGCCCGTGCCGGAGGCCCTGGACTTCCCGGACTATGGCTTCACCGTTGAGGAATACTACCTCGCCGAGCCCTTTGGCCTCTCCGGGCGCGCGCTGCTGCTGCGCGGCACGGACGAGGGCGGCGGCGAGCGCTTCGTCTGCCGCTATATAAGCTACGCGCCGGAGGACGGGGATCACGTCCTGCTCGGCGAAAGCGTGGAGGGCAGCGCGGAGGACCTGGGCGTCCGCGAGCAGGGCGGCGCGCTTATGGTCTCCGTGCCATGGCTCGCAGAGGGAGTGCCCGCGCCGGAAGTGTTCTATCCTGTCGGGCGGGAGACGGCCCTGCGCGCGTTCCGCGACATGCCCTACCTGGACGAGATCGAGCTGCCCCTTGACCGGGGCATGTCGGAAGCCCGGCTGGCCGGTACGCCCGGCGTGGTAAGGGCCGGTGAGCACGAATATGAGTACGAGGGCATCACGATAAGCTGCCGGGAGTTCTGGACGCGCAAGGCCGGGTACATATATTCGTTTTACTCCGCAACGCCCGGCGCGCCCATATCCGTGCGCGGGCTGAAGATAGGCGAGAGCACGCTCGCCGACGCGCTCGAGCGCTTCCCCGGGCCGCTCGAGGAATACGCCATGGGCGGCCCGCTCTATGGCGGTACCGGAGGTCTCTGGGGCGAAGCGGGCATGAGCGATCAGGGCGCTCCGGATTTGAATTTCCGCTACGGAGACACCTTCCTGCGCCTGAGCTTCGGCGAGGACGGGGTTTTGGCCTCCATCCTCTGGTCGACGAGCGAATACGACGACGTGACGTATAAGGAGGACGCGTGAAAAAGCTGATACCCCTCGCTCTCGCCCTGCTCCTCCTCCCTGCCTGCGGCGAGGATGCTCCGTCCGCCGCTGCGCTTCCGGCCCCGGCGGCGGAGCTGATAACGCCGGGGCCGGCATCCGCGCCGGTCGCGGCTGCCCCGCCGGAGGAGGCCGCCGGCCGCGCGGTGCCGGATACGATGGCGCTGCCGGACACGCCCTTTGAGCCTGAGTCATACTGGCTCGCCGGGCCTTTCGGCGACGGCGGTCAAGCGCTGCTGCTCATGTCCGCCGATGGTCGCTTCAAGTGCTGGTACAATTACTTTTTTGAAGAGTCCGGCACGGGCTGGGAGGACATCGTGGGCGGCAGCTTCACGGAAGCCGAAGCCGCGGCGAGCGTGGACGGCGAAACGCTCGCGCTCGAGTATCGCTCCGCTTCGGACAAGCCGCGGCCCGAGCGCTTCACAGCCATAACACGTGCCGAGGCGCTGCGCGCACACCGCGACATGCCCTACAACGACGAGCTCAGCCTGCCCGTGCCCACGCGCACCGGGCGCGACGAGTGGGAGGCGGTGCCCGGCGTCAGGCTTATAGAGCAAATGAGCAATTTCATCAGCTACGAGTACTTGGGCGCAGATGTAAGCTATGAACTTTGGGACGGGACACTGTCCCTCTCCGGCTTCACCGCCGAGTCTCCGGACTTCCCCTTCTCCGTGCGCGGCGTCGGCATAGGCAGCAGCGGCGAGGACGTGCTCGCGAGCTTCCCGTCCGACGTGCTCTCGCTCGCGGACGCCGGGGAGCAACACACATTTTACGGCGGTCTCTTCGGCTGTATGGGCGCCTGGAACACTGGCGACGACTGGCGTGGCGGCGACGTTATCATGGTCAGCGACGGCCGGACGATAACGCGGTTCATCCTCGACGGGGATGGCACAGTGTACAGGATAGAATTCTGGAACTCCGTCGACTGATGCCCCGGCAGGCGCCGCGTCCCCTTGCGCGGCGGGCATATATTGGTAAGAACTGTTCCATCGGGGAGCACAGCGTGCTATAATGCAGAAGCAGACAGGTCCTGAAAGGGGGGCAAACGCTTGAAAGTCAGGTACACAGATCCCGGAGTGGAACAGATGATAGAAAGCATAATGGGCTTCCAGAGCGAGGGCGAGGCCGGCTTCTGGACAGGCGCGCTCTATCATTTTTACCCGCAGATAGACCGGGAACATGCGCTGAGCCTGCCGTTCCCGGAGCGGAAGGGCTATATCGAGAGCACCATGAGGGCGGTCTACGCGGAGGCCAGCCCCGAGATAAGAAGGAAAGCCGAACTCTATAACAGGTACTGGGACGAGTGCGAAGCGCAGATCGCCGCTGCGCTGTCCGACGCCTTTGACGTGGACTGCGCGGGCGGGTACAACGACATCGTCGCGCGCGTGGGGCTCGATCCCATATCGCCGAGGTTCCTGCGGGAGCGGGCTTTCGACGTCTTTTACCTGAACAGCGAAAAAGGCGCGATTGGGATGAGCATACACGAGATAATCCATTTCGTGTGGTTCGACGTCTGGCACTCGCTGTTCGGCGACAGCTTTGATGAATATGAGCGGCCAAACCTCAAGTGGATACTGAGCGAGATGGTGGTCGAGTCCGTGATGAGCGACCCGCGGCTCAGCTCCATCAACCCCTATTTCCCAAGGGAGGAGGGCGGGTGTATCTACCCCTATTTCTTTGACATGAAGGCCGGCGGCGAGCTGATACTCGGCACGCTGGACAAAATGTACCGGAGCGAGAACATCCGCGATTTCATGAGGGACAGCTACGCCTACTGCCTCGAACACGAGCGGGAGATACGCTCGCACATCGAGAAGTCGGAAGCAAACTATCCCTGACGGTAAGGAAACAGGGACATGCTTATCAGGCAGGAGAGGCCGGCCGACCGCGGGCAGGTCTATGAGCTCATTAAAGCGGCCTTCGCCACGGCCGAACACGCGGACGGGAACGAGCAGGACCTGGTCGAAGCCCTGAGGCTGGGCGAGGCCTTTATCCCGGAGCTCTCGCTGGTGGCGGAGGCGGAGGGCGGCATCGTAGGGCACATACTGTTCACAAAAGCTGAGGCCGGGGGAGAGACCGTGCTCGCGCTCGCCCCGCTGTCCGTCCGCCCGGGCTGGCAGAGGCGGGGCGTCGGCTCCGCGCTGATGGCCGAGGGCCACAGGCGGGCCCGGGAACTGGGATATGGCTATTCCACGGTGCTCGGCAGCACGGAGTACTACCCGCGCGCAGGCTACATACCGGCGCAGGAGCTTGGCATCGCCGCCCCGGAGGGTATACCGGCGGAAAACCTGATGGCGGTAAAGCTGAGGGAGGACGCGCCGCCTGTGAAGGGGACGCTTGTCTACGCCCGCGAATTTGGAGTGGGCTGAACGGGGGAATTCTTGCTCCGTCTGGGCGCGCTTCATGGCGTCTGCGCCGCTTTTGCAAGAAGATGGATCACGGCCGGGGCGCTCTGCCGCCCCCTAAAAAACACCACGGAGGTGTACATGGATGGACTTCACCGAGCGTTCGACAAGGATATACCGCACCAAGCAGCTCTACACCAAGGAGGAGCTGGAAGCGCGCGAATCGCTCTGCGTACATGAGCAGCCGGCCTTCTGCACCGCCGCCTGCCCGATGAAGCTGGACGCGCGTGAGTTCGCCCGCCTCTGCGCGGAGGGTGACTTCACCGCCGCCCGCGCGATGCTCGAGCGCATCACCCCCTTCCCGCTGATACTGGCCTCCGGCTGCCCCGCCCCCTGCGCTGAAAAGTGCCGCCTGGGCGAGCTGGAGGGCGGCGAAGGGCTCGATCTCCCCGCGCTCGAGCGCGCCGCGCTGCGCCTCGGCTCGCCGCGGACGGGCCGCGGCCTGCTGCGTTTCAAGAAAAAAAAGACCGCCGCCGTCATCGGCGCGGAGCTCTTCGCGCTTGCCACCGCCGCCGAGCTCGCGCGCAAAAGCTACCCCACGGTCTTTTATGTCCGCGAGCCGGACGCCGCCGCGCTCGTCGCCGCCTGCGCCCCCTTCCTCTGTCCCGAGGACCTGGCGGCGGAGACGGAGCGCCTGCTGGCGCTGGACCTCGACGTGCGCTATGGCAGTGCCCTCACCCCCGCGCTGCTGGAGCGCGAGCGTGAGCGGGACATCCTCTGCGTCTCGCGCGAATACCTGCGCCTCCTCTCCCCGGACGAGGAGCCGGACGCCGTCACGCTCCTCTGCCCCGCTCTGGGCGTCCTCGCCCGAGGCGACGGCGAGCAGGGCGCGCTGGGCGCGCTCTTCGACGCCCGCCGGGCGGGCGTCAGCGCCGACCGCCTGGCCCAGGGCATGGACCCCGCCACCATGCGCGGCGACGAGGGCAGCGTTGAGAGCCGTCTCTACACCGACCTCAGCGCCGTCTCCCCCTCCCGCCGCATACCGGAGCCCCCCGGCGGCTATAGCGCCGGCGAGGCCCGCGCGGAGGCGGCAAGGTGCATCCAGTGCGAGTGTGTCGAGTGCCTCAAGGGCTGCGCTTACCTGCGCCACTACGACAAGTTCCCGCGCATACTGACGCGCGAGATATACAACAACGCCGGCATCATCATGGGCGACCACATGATGAACAAAGCCCTCAACTCCTGCGCCCTCTGCGGCCAGTGCACCGTCACCTGCCCCAACGGCTATGACATGGCGGAGATCTGCCTCTCCGCGCGCGAGAATATGGTGGCCACCGGCAAAATGAGCCTGGCCGTACACGAATTTGCCCTCTATGACCAGATATTCTCCAACGGCGAGGCGTTTTTGTGCCGCAGGCAGCCGGGCTATGAGCGCTGCCGCTATGTGTTCTTCCCCGGCTGCCAGGCCGGCGCCGTGGCCCCGGAGGTCATCGAGCGCGCCTATGCCGACCTCTGCGCCCGCCTGGAGGGCGGCGTGGCGCTCATCCTCGGCTGCTGCGGGGCCGTCTCCCGCTGGGCCGGCCGCACGGAGCTGACAGAGGAGACGGACGGACAGCTGCGCTCCGCGCTGGAGTCCCTCGGCTCGCCGGAGGTCATCGCCGGCTGCCCCACCTGCGCCGTCACGCTGCGCTCTCTCTCCGCCGCCCCCGTGCGCGGCGTCTGGGACACGCTGCTGGATATCGGCCTGCCGGCGACGGCCTCCCACGCCGGCGGCACCGCCGCGCTGCACGACTCCTGCGGCGCGCGCGGTGACGCCTCCACGCAGTCCGCCGTGCGCGAGCTGCTGGGCCGGCTGGGCTTTGAGATAAAAGAGGGCGAATGGAGCGGCGACCGCGCCCCCTGCTGCGGCTACGGCGGGCTGGTGTCCTATGCTGCCCCGCAGGTGGCCTCGGAACTGGCGCGAAGCTGCGTGGAGGACCCCTCCCTGCCGCAGGTCACCTACTGCATGGCCTGCCGCGACCGCCTCGCGCGCGAGGGCGCTCAGAGCGTGCACCTGCTGGAGCTCGTCTATGGCGTACAGGCCGCCCAGACGCCCGGCATCAGTGAAAAACGCAGGAACCGCCTGCTGCTGAAGCAGACGCTGCTGCGGGATATATGGGGTGAGGATGTGCAGAAAAAAGACCTCGGCTTCCGCCTGGACATCACGGACGAGGCCCGCGCGCTGATGGAAGAGCGCATGATACTGGATACGGACGTACAGCAGGTGATGCAGCGCTACCGCGAGAGCGGCGAGGCCGTGCTGGAAAACGATAGCGGCCTGCTGGTGACGCGCGCACGGCTGGGCAACGTCACCTTCTGGGCGAAATTCACCGAGGAGCCGGACGGCTACACCGTCCGCCGCGTGTACAGCCACCGCATGACGATAGAGACGAGGTGAGGACATGCCTGAAGAAAAGAGCTATTACGTCATCGACCCGGAGGGCAAGCTGACCTGCCACAAGTGCGGCGTGCCGCTGGTGAAGGACAACGCCGTGTTTGGCTATCTGGACAACGCCTTCCCCGTGGAATTGCCCGTCTGCCCCAAATGCGGCTTCGTCTACGTCCCCGAGGAGCTGGCCATGGGCAAGGTGCTCTCCGTGGAAAAAGTACTGGAGGACAAATGACCCGCCATCCCGGCGGCGAAGCCGCCACGCTGCGCCTCCTGTCCCTGTCCGGGATAGCCCCGCCCTGCCGCGTCATTGACCTCGGCGCAGGCGAGGGGGACGCTGTGCGCGCCCTGCGCGCGCGGGGCTTCGGCGCCGTGGGCATCGACCTCTCCCCCGGGGCGGATGTGGAGCGCGGCGACATCCTCGCCCCGCCCTTCCCGCCTGGAAGCTTTGACGCGGCGCTCAGCCAGTGCGCCTTCTTCCTCACGGGCGACGTGCCGGCCGCCTTCCGCGCGGCGTATTCCCTTCTGCGCCCCGGCGGAGTGTTCATGTACTCGGACATCGTCCCCGGCGGCGGGGAGGCATTGCGCGCCCTCGCGGAAAACGCCGGTTTTTCCCTCGTATCCATCGAGGACACCACGCCGCAGTGGCGTGAATACTACATCCGCGCCCTCTGGCAGGGTGCGGCGGAGCCGCCGCCAAAAGGAGCGGATATCAGGCGCAGCCGCTATCTCAGCGCCATATTCCGCCGCCCCTGAAGCGGCGGGCGTTCAAAAGGAGGACACATGGACGTATTCGACCGTATGTTGGAACTCGCGCGCGAGGGCTATGACTGCGCGCAGATCATGCTCACCCTCGCCCTGGACATGGACGGCAAGTCCGACCCCGACCTCGTGCGCGCGATGGGCGGGCTCAGCCTCGGCGTCGCCGGCGGCGGGGATATCTGCGGCGCGCTCAGCGGCGGGGCCTGCCTGCTGGCCTATTTTGCCGGCCGCGGCGCCCCGGGCGAGCAGCCCCACCCCAAGCTGGGCGAGATGTACGCCTCCCTCCGCGAGTGGTTCAGCGAATACACCGCCGGCTACGGCGGCGACAGCTGCCGCTGCATACTCGCCGGGGACGAGCGCAACCGCGTCATGCGCTGCCCCCTTGTCGTCCAGGCCGTCTTTGAAAAGTGCTGCGGCCTGCTGGAGATGAACGGCGTCCTCTGAGCGCCGCGGACAGAAAGGCTCGTATATGACTCCATTCGCCACCACGACCAGCGTCTGCCCCGTCTGCCTGCGCCCGATACCGGCGGAAAAGGCGGTCGGGGACGACGGCTTTATCCACCTTGTCAAGACCTGCCCCGAGCACGGGTATTTCGACGTCCTCATCTGGGAGGGCGGCATCGTCGATCACCTGCTCTGGAACACCGCCGGCAAGGGCGGCGGCAACCGCCCGCCGGTCACCGTCCCCGCCGCCGCTGACTGCCCGCGCTCCTGCGGCCTCTGTGACGAGCACGAGAGCGCCGGCTGCTGTGTGCTGCTGGAGCTGACGGACCGCTGCGACCTCAAATGCCCCGTCTGCTTCGCCTCCGCCGGCGAGGGCGAGGGCCGCGACCTCCCGCTGGAGGACGTCGCGCGGCTCTACGACATGCTGATGGCCCGCGGCGGGCCCTTCAACATCCAGCTCTCCGGCGGCGAGCCCACTGTGCGCGACGACCTGCCGGAGATCGTCGCCCTTGGGCGCGAAAAGGGCTTCAGCTACTTCCAATTGAACACGAACGGCCTGCGCCTGGCCGCGGAGACCGGCTATGCGGAAAAACTGCGCCGCGCGGGCGTCTGCTGCGCCTTTTTGCAGTTCGACGGCCTGGACGACAGCATCTACCGCGTCCTCCGCGGCCGCGCTCTGCTTTCGCTCAAGCTGAAGGCCGTTGAAAACTGCGCCGCGGCCGGCCTGCCCGTGGTGCTGGTGCCCACAGTCGCCCCCGGCGTCAACGACGGCGCGCTGGGCGATATCCTGCGCTTCGGCCTGGAACACATGCCCGCCGTGCGCGGCGTACACATCCAGCCCATCAGCTACTTTGGCCGCTGCGCCCTGCCCGAGCCCGAGCGCCGCCTAACCATCCCCCGCGTCCTGCGGGAGATCGAGCGCCAGACGGGCGGGCTGATGCGCGTTACCGACTTCGGCGGCGGCGGGGCGGAGAGCTCCTACTGCTCCTTCCACGCCAGCTACCGCCGCCGGGCCGGCGGCTCGCTGAAGGCCCTCCCCCGCCGCCGCGGGGAATGCTGCTGCGTCAAGAGCGCGGACGCCCGCGACTTCGTCGCCGGCCACTGGGGCGCGCAGGAGGAAGGCGGCGGGCGCGACGGCTTCGACGAATTCCTCGCCGAGGCCCGCGCCAGCACCTTCACCGTCTCCGGCATGGTGTTCCAGGACGCGATGAACCTCGACCTCGAGCGCCTGCGCCGCTGCCACATCTGCGAAGCCGACCTCGAATACGGCATGGTGCCCTTCTGCGCCTATAACCTGACGGACACCTCCGGCCGCGCCCTTTACCGCCGGTGAAGCGCTCGCGGCTGGACAACTGGATATGCTCCCTCGAGGGCCTTGCCGAGCTCACGCTCGATGCCCTTGCTGCATTGCAGCTTGAGCGGCTGAACGCGCTGCTCGCGCGCGAGCGCGAGCGCGGCGGCTTTTATTCCGGCCTGCCCGCGCGGCTCGAGAGCCTTTCCCAGCTCTCCTCCCTGCCCTTCACCACGCCGCGGCAGCTCGCGGAGAACGCCGGCGCCATGCTGCTCTGTTCGCAGTCGGAGATAAGCCGCGTCATCAGCGGCGCCACCAGCGGCACCACCGGCCCCGCCAAGCGCGTGTTCTACACGGAGCGCGACATTGCCCACACCGTCGGCTTTTTTGCCGCCGGCATCGGCGAGTTCACCTCCGCGGGTGACACGGTGATGATAGCCATGCCCTTCTCCGGCCCCTTCGGCCTCGGCGACCTCATCGCCCGCGCAGTCGAGAGCCTGGGCGCGCGCGCCCTGCGCACGGGCGTGGCGCGCACATATTCATCCCTCTGCGCGGAGCTGGACGATGAGCGCCCCTCCGCCTATATCGGCATGCCCGTCCCGCTGCTGGCTATGCTTAGATATTATGTAAACTTAAATGGCCGCCTCCCCTCCATCCGCCGCGCGCTGATATCCGGCGACGCCTGCCCGCTCGGCGTCGTACAGGAGATAGAAAAGCTGCTCGGCGGGCCGCTCTTCCCGCACTACGGCTCGCGTGAGATGTGCCTCGGCGGCGCCATCACCTGCCCCGCGCACGAGGGGATGCACCTGCGGGCTAACCACATCCTCGCGGAGATCATCTCCCCGGAGGGCGAGCCCCTCCCGGACGGCGAATGGGGCGAGCTGGTGATAACGACGCTGGACATGGAGGCCCTGCCGCTCATACGCTACCGCACGGGCGACTTCACGCGGCGGCTGCCGGGGCCCTGCCCCTGTGGGAGCTGCGCGCCGCGGCTCGACCGCGTCAGCCGCCTTGACGCGCGCGAGAGCTTCATGGAGCGCCTTGATTCCGCCCTTTTCCCGCTCCCCGGCCTACTTGACTATGAGGCCTGCCTGCTTCCCGGCCGGCTTGAAATATCCGCCGTCACGCTGGACGGCCGGGACGGCGGCCTCGCCGCCGCGGCCGCGCCGCTGCTGCCCGGCGCGGAGATATCCGTCTCCTGCCGCCGCGCGGACGGCGGCGGCGTCCCCTCCCCGCGCAAGCGGACACTGCTTTGAACAGCATGAAAAAAGGCCCGTCACCGGGCCTTTTTTTCATCTTACGGGCAGGTATGCCGTGGGATCGACGCTCTCGCCGTTCACCCTCATGGCAAAGTGCAGGTGATAGGGCGAGTTCGTCTCGCAGATGGCCGTCGTGCCGACGGAGCCGATGGTGTCACCCATCGACACGCTGTCCCCCGCCACCACAGTCGGCAGCGCGGCCAGGTTGGAGTATACGCTGACGATGCCCGCGCCGTGGTCGATGACCACCGTCGTGCCATAGAGCCCGTCGTCATATACCTCCGTCACCGTGCCGCTGGCGGCGGCCTTCACCGGCTCGCCCAGCGGGGCGAGGATGTCCAGCCCGTCGTGAGTGCGCCAGTCGCCCATCGTGCGGTCATAGGCCAGCGTGTCCATGATATAGCCCACGTCCACCTCCCCGCTGAGCGGCCAGCCATAAGCCGCGGGGCCTGTCTCCTCCTGCGCCGGCTCCTCCTGCACGGCCGGCTGCTCTGACGGCTCTTCTGCCGCCACCTCCGGCGGCTCCGGCTGCGGCTCGGCGATGACCTCCACCGCGTCCTCCGGCACCTGCCACTCCGTCTCGCCGGCCTCCGGCGTCGCCGCCGGCGTGGGCGCGGAAGTCACGGCCGCCGGCGTGGGCGCCGCGGTGGCGGAAAGCGAGATGTCGCCGATGTCGTCCTTCTGCACAGTCCTATTCCCGCTCAGCAGGCTCCAGGCCGAAACGCCGATCACCGCCGCGCAGAGGAAAAGGACTATGTAGAAGCCCTTCCCATTAAAAAAGCCGTCCAGCTTGCCGCCGGAACCCTTGTTATTTTCGTCCATCACGAAACCTCCAACAGATGTTGTCGGAGGTTATTGTTACCAGCAGGCGATCGTTATATACATCACCATAGGAAGTTATTTATCCTAAATCTCTCTGTATTGCAAAGATGCTGCCTTCATATTATCAAAAAGAGGAAAACCACCCGGGCGCGCTCACCCCTCCCGGCCCCAGAAATCATACTTGCAAACGGGGCATTTGGGGTAATCAAAGTCTATCGTCGCACCGCATTTCGGGCACTTTTTCTGCGGCATCTCCCCCGCATCACCGCCTTCGATCTCGCCCTCCGGCAGGAACAGCTCCACCTTGCCGCATCCTTTGCAGGCGTACACGTCGAGCTCCATAGCCCCAGCCAGCAGATTCGGCCAGTCGCCGAGTATCCACCCGGTGCGCCCCAGCTGGAAATCCTCCCGGCTCATGAACTGCATGTCCTCGCCGCAGCGCAGGCACTTCAACTTCCGCATATACGCACCTCCTTTTTTCAGTATATCATCCCCTGAGCGGGTCGCGCAAGGCCCGCCAGCCCAAACACGAACAAAACACCCCGGGATTTTTCCCGGGGTGTTTGTTGATACGAAAGCGCTTACTTGCTGAGGTTGAAGAAGGCGTCCTTGCCGGCGTACTGCGCGACGTCGAAGAGCTCCTCCTCGATGCGGAGCAGCTGGTTGTACTTGCAGACGCGGTCGGTGCGGCTGGGGGCGCCGGTCTTGATCTGGCCGGCGTTCAGGCCCACGACGAGGTCGGCGATAGTGGTGTCCTCGGTCTCGCCGGAGCGGTGGGACACGACGGTGGTGTAGCCGTGGCGGTTGGCGAGCTGGATGGTATCCAGGGTCTCGGTCAGGGTGCCGATCTGGTTGACCTTGATCAGGACGGAGTTGGCAACGTGCTTCTCCAGGCCGGTCTTGACGCGCTCGACGTTGGTGACGAACAGGTCGTCGCCGACGAGCTGCACGCGGTCGCCCAGGGCCTTGGTGAGCATGCTCCAGCCTTCCCAGTCGTCCTCGCCCATGCAGTCCTCCATGGAGATGATGGGGTAGGTGTCGGCGAACTTCTTCCACATGTTGACCATCTGCTGGCGGGTCATGGTCTTCTTGGCCTTCGGCAGGGTGTAGGTGCCGTCCTCAGCGTTGTACCAGTCGGACACGGCGGCGTCGATGCCGAGCATGAAGTCCTCGCCGGGCTTGTAGCCGCTCTTCTCGATGGCGGCGACGATGCACTTGAAGGCATCCTCGTCCTTCTTCAGGTTGGGGGCGTAGCCGCCCTCGTCGCCCACGCCGGCGGCGGGGGTGCCGTTCTCCTTGAGGACGCTCTTCAGGTTGTGGAACACCTCGGAGCACATGCGCAGGGCTTCCTTCCAGCTCTTCGCGCCGACAGGCAGGACCATGAACTCCTGGATGTCAACGTTGTTGGTGGCGTGGGCGCCGCCGTTGAGGATGTTCATCATCGGCACGGGCAGGGTCTTGGCGTTCACGCCGCCGATGTAGTTGTAGAGGGGGATATTGAGGGCGTTGGCGGCGGCACGGGCGCAGGCCAGGGAGACGCCGAGGATGGCGTTGGCGCCCAGGCGGGTCTTGTTGGGGGTGCCGTCGAGCTCGATGAGCATCTTGTCGATGGAGGTCTGGTCGAGGGCGTTCAGGCCCAGCATGGCCTCGGCGATCTCGGTGTTGACGTTCTCAACGGCGCGGGTCACGCCCTTGCCCAGGTAACGGCTCTTGTCGCCGTCGCGGAGCTCGCAGGCCTCGTGCACGCCGGTGGAGGCGCCGGAGGGAACGGCAGCGCGGCCGACGGTGCCGTCGTCGAGGGTGACCTCGACCTCAACGGTCGGATTGCCGCGGGAGTCCATTATCTCGCGCCCGGTGACGTCAACGATCTCAAAATACTCTTTCATGATGATTCTCCTTAATATTAAAATCAGGGGTTACTTCTCAATGAGGGAGGCGCCGGTCATCTCGGCCGGCTTGCCGAGGCCCATCAGCTCCAGCAGCGTGGGGGCGATGTCCGCCAGGCGCCCTTCGCGCAGCTTCAGCTCGCCCGTGCCGGTGATGACCAGCGGCACGAGGTTGGTGGTGTGCGCGGTGTTGGGGCTGCCGTCCGGCTCCACCATGCGGTCGGCGTTGCCGTGGTCGGCGGTGACGATCATGGTGATGCCGTTGCGCTTGGCGGCCTCCACCACCTCGCCCAGGCACTTATCGACGGTCTCCACAGCCTTCACGGCCGCGGGGATGACGCCGGTGTGCCCGACCATGTCGCAGTTGGCGAAATTGCAGACGTACAGCGCGCAACCGCCCTTGTCCATGCGGGCGACCAGGGCGTCCTTCACCTTCTCGGCGCTCATCTCGGGGATAAGGTCGTAGGTGGGGAACTCCTTGGGGCTGGGGATGAGCTCGCGCTCCTCGCCGGGGTACTGCTTTTCCACGCCGCCGTTGAGGAAGAAGGTAACGTGCGCGTACTTCTCCGTCTCCGCCACGCGGTACTGCGTGAGGCCGAGGGAGCTGACGTATTCGCCGATGGTGCCGTCCAGCTGCTCGGGCGGGAAGGCGATCGGCAGCGTGAGCGCCGCGTCGTACTGCGCGGTGCAGACATAGGAGAGCTTCAGCTCCTCCGTGTCCAGCTCGGCACCCTCGGGCAGGCAGCCGTTGAGGGCCCAGGTCATCTCGCGCGCCCGGTCGGGGCGGAAATTCATGAAGATGACGCTGTCGCCGGTCTTGATGTGACCCTCGGGGCAGCAGACGACGGGCTCCACGAACTCGTCGGTGACACCGTTTTCATAGCTCTGCTCCACAGCGGCCACGGGGTCGGCGTTCTGCACGCCCTGCGCGCGGACGATGGCGTCGTAGCCCTTCTGCACGCGCTCCCAGCGCTTGTCGCGGTCCATGCCCCAGAAACGGCCCTGGATGGTGGCGATCTTCGCGTTGCCGAGCTCGGCGCACTTGTCGGCCAGGCGCTGGACAAAGCCGGCGCCGCTCTTGGGGCTGACGTCGCGCCCGTCAAGGAAGCAGTGGACGTAGACATGCTCCAGCCCGCGCTGCTTGGCCATGTCGAGGATGGCAAAGATGTGCGTGATGTGGCTGTGCACGCCGCCGTCGGAGAGCAGCCCCAGCACATGCAGCGCCGCGCCGCCAGCCTTGGCGTCGTCCATGGCCTTGACATAGGCGCTGTTGGTGAAGAAGCTGCCGTCGGTGATGGCGTTGCTGATGCGCGGCAGGTCCTGATACACGACGCGGCCGGCGCCGATGTTCGTGTGCCCCACCTCGCTGTTGCCCATCTGCCCCTCCGGCAGGCCCACGTCGAGGCCGCTGGCGGAAAGCTTTGTGTGCGGGCAGCACTCGAGCAGCTTGTCCATCACCGGCGTCTTGGCCAGATAGATGGCGTTTCCGTCGTTGGGCTCGCCGATACCATAGCCGTCAAGGATGATGAGCGCGGCAGGTCTGACGTTGTCCATCCCGCTCACTCCTCCGTCTCGGTGGCGCTGATGATCTTGGCGAAGTCCTCGGTCTTGAGCGAGGCGCCGCCGATGAGGCCGCCGTCGATATCGGGCTGCGCGAGCAGCTCGGCGCAGTTCTTGGCGTTCATGCTGCCGCCGTAGAGGATGCTCACCGCGCGGGCCACGCGGGCGTCATAGAGCTCGCGGATCACGCTACGGATGAGGTGGCAGACCTCCTGCGCCTGCTCGGCGGTGGCGGTGCGGCCGGTGCCGATGGCCCAGATGGGCTCGTAGGCTATCACGCAGTGCTTGGCCGCGCGGGCGTCGAACCCGGCGAGGGCAGCCTTCACCTGATACGCAACGAACTCGTTCGTCAGATCCTTTTCGCGCTGCTCAAGGCTCTCGCCCACGCAGATGATGGGGGTGATGCCCTCGTCCAGCAGGGCCTTGGCCTTGACGTTGACGGCGGTGTCGGTCTCGGCGTGGTACTGGCGCCGCTCGCTGTGGCCGACGATGCAGTATTTGACCTTCAGGTTGGCCAGCATGGCCGCGGACACCTCGCCGGTGTAAGCGCCGGAGGCGTGCTCGGACACGTCCTGCGCGCCGTAGGCTATGCGGCTGTCGCGCATGGCGCGGGCCATGGCGGGTATGATCGGGAACGGGACGCAGAGGACCGTCTCGCAGGTCTTGTCCTTGGGCATGGCCGCGCGCAGCTCTTCCACGAAGGGCTTGGCGTCGGTGGGCAGCTTGTTCATTTTCCAGTTCCCGGCGATGATCGCCTTGCGGTATTTCCTGTTCATGCGGAGCGCTCCTTAGATTATTTATCGAGCAGGCAGGCGACACCCGGCAGCTCAAGGCCCTCGAGGAACTCAAGGGAGGCGCCGCCGCCAGTGCTGATGTGGGTGATCTTGTCGGCATAGCCGCTCTTCTCAACGGCGGACGCGCTGTCGCCGCCGCCAACGATGGTCACAGCGCCGCTCTCGGCCACGGCCTTGGCCATCGCCCAGGTGCCGTTGGCGAAGCTGGGGAACTCGAACACGCCCATGGGGCCGTTCCAGACCACGGTGCCCGCGCCCTTGACGGCGTCGCAGTAGAGCTTGATGGTCTCGGGGCCGATATCCATGCCCATCAGGCCGTCGGGGATGTCCTCGCCGGTGACGGTGGGCTCGGCGTCCTTGGCAAACTCGGCCGCGCAGACGTTGTCGATGGGCAGCAGCAGCTTGACGCCCTTGGCCTCGGCCTTGGCCATCATCTCCTTGGCGTAATCGACGCGGTCGGCCTCGAGCAGGCTCTTGCCGATGGTGTGGCCCTGGGCCATCTTGAAGGTGTAGGCCATGCCGCCGCCGACGATGATGGTGTCGGCCTTCTCCAGCAGGTTGTTGATAACGCCGATCTTGTCGCTGACCTTGGCGCCGCCTAGGATGGCGACGAAGGGACGGGCGGGATCTTCCAGGGCCTTGCCCATGATGGAGATCTCCTTCTCCACCAGCAGGCCGGCATAAGCGGGCAGATAGGCGGAGACGCCGGCGGTGGAAGCGTGCGCGCGGTGGACGGTGCCGAAGGCGTCGGACACGTAAACGTCGGCCATGGAGGCGAGCTCCCTGGCGAACTCGGGGTCATTCTTCTCCTCGCGCTTGTCGAAGCGGAGGTTCTCGAGCAGCATCAGCTGGCCCGGCTGCAGGGCGGCGGCCTTGGCCTTGGCGTCCTCGCCGATGATGTCGGCGGCCATGATGACGTCCATGCCCAGCAGCTCGCTCAGGCGCTTGGCCACGGGCTTGAGGGAGAGGTTCTCCTTCCACTCGCCCTTGGGCTTGCCCAGGTGGGAGCAGGCGATGACGGCGGCGCCGTTGTCGAGCAGGTACTTGATGGTAGGCAGGGCGGCGACGATGCGCTTGTCGCTCGTGATCTCGCCGGTCTCCTTGTTCTGGGGGACGTTGAAGTCGCAGCGGAGAAGGACTTTCTTGCCCTTCGGGTCGAAGTCATGCACGGTTTTCTTGTTGTAGTTCATGCTGATCACTCCTGTTTCATATTTCCGTAGTTTAACAGTCCCTTGAATCCCTGCTGCCGCAGTGCCTCATAGGTGAGTATCGCGGCGGCGTTCGACAGATTAAGGCTCCTCGCCTCGGACACCATCGGGATGCGCACGCAGCGGTCGCGGTATTTTTCCCGCAGCCACTCCGGCAGCCCGGCGGTCTCCTTGCCGAACATGAGCGTGACGTCCCCGCTCCAGTCGCATTCAGCGTAGCTCCGCGGGGCCTTGGTCGTCGTCAGCCAGAGGCCATCGTCCCCGTTGAACTTGAAGTACTGGTCCAGGCTGTCATAGACGCGCATGTCCACGAGATACCAGTAGTCCAGCCCCGCGCGCTTGACCGCGCTGTCGGATATGTCAAACCCGAGGGGCCTGATGAGGTGCAGCCTGGCGCCCGTGCAGGCGCAGGTGCGGGCGATGGCCCCGGTGTTGTTCGGTATCTCCGGCTCCACGAGCACGATATCGACCATTTCCGGTGCCTCCCAACTCGTCACATACGTTTGTGTCGTTACCCATAATTCGACCAGAGACATTTTACTACCTCGCGCACGATTTTACAATACCAAACATGCCACAAAAGTATAGATTTTATTTAATTTTCTGTAAATGAAGTTATTGAACTTGACTTAAATGCCGCCCCGTATTGAATCCGGCGGCAAAAGGAGCTATAATGTCCCCAGAACTTCGATAGGAGCAACCCTTTTATGGAAAAGTATTTCATAGTCGTGCCTTGCTACAATGAGGAAGAGGTCCTGCCGGAGACCATGCGCCGCCTGCGCGCCAAGCTCGTCTCGCTGATGGACCGCGGCTTTGCCGCGCCCACCAGCCGCATCCTCTTCATAGACGACGGCTCCGCCGACCGCACCTGGGAGATGATAAAGTCCGCCCACGAGGAGGACAACATCTTCACCGGCCTCTCGCTCGACCGCAACCGCGGCCACCAGACCGCGCTCACGGAGGGCCTGATGGCCGCCCGGGCGGAGCGCGCCGTCGCCGTCTCCATCGACGCCGACCTGCAGGACGACGTGGACGCCATCGACGCCATGGCGGAAAAGCGCGCCCATGGCGCGCACATCGTCTGCGGCGTGCGCGCCAGCCGCGAGACGGATACCTTCCTCAAGCGCACCACGGCCCGCGGCTATTACCGCATCATGCGGATGCTCGGCTCGAGCCTCATTTACGACCACGCGGACTTCCGCCTGATGGGCCCGGAGGCGCTGGACGCCCTCGCCATCTACCACGGCGACGATCTCTTCCTGCGCGGGCTCATCACGCGCCTCGGCTTCCCGTGCGAGACGGTCAGCTATGACCGCGCGGAGCGCTTCGCCGGCGAGAGCAAGTATACTATTAAAAAGATGCTCAAGCTGGCCGCCCGCGGCTTCACCAGCGGCCGCATGAAGCCCATGAGCGTCCCGCGCGAGCCCTATACGCACACGAAGGAGGCGCTGGAGTTTTGAGCGCGTGCCTTGACTGCCCCCGCCGCTGCGGGGCGGAGCGCGAAGAGCGCGCCGCCGGCGCCTGCCGCTCTCCCCGTCTCCCGCGCGCGGCCCGCGCCGCGGCGCACTACGGCGAGGAGCCCTGCATCTCCGGCACGCGCGGCAGCGGCGCCATCTTCTTCACCGGCTGCTCCCTCGGCTGCGCCTACTGCCAGAACGCCGCCATCTCCGGCGGCGAGGGCGGCTTTGAGCTGACGGTCGAGGCCCTGCGCGGCGTCATGCTGAGGCTGCGCGACAGCGGCGTGCACAATATAAACCTCGTCACGGGCACGCACTTCGTGCGCCCCATCGCGGAGGCCCTCTCCGGCCTTGAGCTCGGCATACCCGTGGTCTGGAACTCCTCCGGCTACGAGACGGTGGAGTCGCTGCGCCTGCTCGAGGGGCTGGTGCAGGTGTATATGCCGGACTACAAATACGCCCTCCCCGGCCCCGCCGCCAAATACTCCCGCGCGCCGGATTACCCTGAAGTCGCCGCCGCGGCCATCCGCGAGATGTACCGCCAGACAGGCCCCTTCGTCATGGACGATGACGGCATACTGCGCTCCGGCGTGCTCATCCGCCACCTGATCCTCCCCGGGAACATTGAAAACAGCCTGCGAACCATCGACTGGGTGGCCTCGGAGTTCCTCCCCGGCGAGGTGCTCTTTTCCCTGATGAGCCAGTACACGCCCATGCCGGGCGTGGGCGAGCGCTTCCCGGAGCTCAGCGCCCCCGTGGACGAAGCCACGGCGCAGATGCTCTATGAATACCTGCTCGACGCCGGCATCGAGGACGGCTATTACCAGGAGCCCGACGCCAACGGCGAGGACGCCATCCCCGCCTTTGACGGCACCGGCGTCGTTTCCCGTTGACATTTGCCGGATATGTTGGTAATGTATTTTTATAAGTATAAAAATATATAAACGGAGGAATTCAACTATGGACTACAACGAAATGCTCGAGAAGGCGCGCAGCCTGGTCGGCCCGTACTGCAAGGCGTGTCCCGTCTGCAACGGCAAGGCCTGCGGGAACTCCATGCCCGGCCCCGGCTCCAAGCAGCCCGGCAACGGCGCCGCCCGCAACTATGACGCCTGGCAGCGCGTTTTCGTGAACATGGACACCATCTGCTCCAACGCGGAGCCCGACACCAGCTTCGTGTTCAACGGCCACACCTTCGACCTGCCCGTGTTCATTGCCCCCATCGGCGCGCTCACGCTGCACTACGGCGACCTCCACGATGATTTCTCCTACAACGACATCATCATCCCCACCGCCGCCGAGTGCGGCTCCGCCGCCTTCACCGGCGACGGCGTGGACCCCGAGATCATGAAGCGCGCCGCCGCCGCGATGGCCAAGATCGGCGGCATGGGCGTGCCCACCATCAAGCCCTGGAACGTGGACGCCGTCAAGGAAAAGCTCGATATCCTCAACGAGAGCGGCATTTTCGCCGCCGCCATGGACATCGACGGCGCCGGCCTCCCCTTCCTCAAGGCCATGAACCCCAACGCCGGCAGCAAGACCGTCGATGAACTGCGCGACATCATCTCCTACGCCAAGATGCCCTTCATCATCAAGGGCGTGATGACCGCCCACGCCGCGGAGAAGGCCGTGGAGGCCGGCGCGGCGGGCATCGTCGTCAGCAACCACGGCGGCCGCGTCCTCGGCCAGACGAGGGCCACGGCGGACGTGCTGCCCGATATCGCTAAGGCCGTCAAGGGCAAGTGCACCATCTTCGTGGACGGCGGGCTGCGCAACGGCGTGGACATCTTCAAGGCCCTGGCCCTGGGCGCGGACGCCGTGCTCGTCGCCCGTCCCTTCATCCCCGCCGTGTACGCCGCGCAGGCTGACGGCGTGCGCATGCTCTACGCCAAGTACAAGGCCGAGCTGAAGGACACCATGACCATGTGCGGCGCGCACAGCCTGGCGGAAATCAGCTCCAGCATGGTCTACGCGGAGGTATGACCCGCCGCATACTGACAATTTTACTGGCGGCGGCCATTTTGGCCGCCGCTGTCCCCGTCTACGCCGACGGCGGGGCGGACGCCGAGGCGCAGCTGGAAGCCGACCTCGCCGCCATCATGTCCGAGCACGGCCTGGACGAGGGCAACATCGCCTTCGGCTACCGCCGCACGACGGACTGGTCCCAGTTCACCTTCAACGAGGATGCCCTCTTCGAGTCGGCCAGCGTCTACAAGCTCGCGCTCAACATGTACTACTACGAGCAGGAGGCCGCCGGCAACATCGCGCCGGACGCCGTCTACGGCGGCGTTCCGCTCAGCGACTGCCACCGCCTGAGCCTGCAATACTCGAACAATGACCTCTCCCGCGTGATGCTGGACGCCGCCTTCCCCGATTTCGCCGACTACAAGCGCCTGGCGGCGGGCTACGCCGGCATCGACGTGCGCGCGCTGGATGAGGAGTACCTCTATTCCAGCGAATTCAACGTCAACATCCAGCTGGGCGTCCTGCAGCGGCTCTACGACGGCGCGGACAGCACCTATGCCGAGGCCATCGGCTACCTCAAAGCCGCGCAGCCCGGCGAGTACTTCAAGTCCGGCGTCACGGAGTACGAGATCGCCCAGAAATACGGCTACGATACATACGGCGGCAGCCTCTATGTCGCCACGGTGGGCATCGTCTTTGCCGAGGAGCCCTTCCTCATCGCCGTGTTCACGCGCAGCGTCCCCGGCGCCGGCAACGTGATAGGCGAGATCTGCCGCGCCTTCTGCGACTACAACGACGCGCCGCACGACCCCCTGCCGGAGCCGGAGGCGCCGCCCGTGGCCTGCGCATCGCCCGTGACGCCGGAAGTGCCGCTAACGGCGCGGCGGGAGGAGCTCGCCGCCGCCGTGGCCGGCGCGGCCGCCGCGCTCAGCCTCCTCCCCGCCGCCGGCGAGGCGCTCATCGCCTCCGTACAGGCGCCCGGGACAACATCATAGCCCAAACGCAAAAAAGGCAGCGCTCTCAGCGCTGCCTTTTCCTATTCAGCCGCCTCCTGGGCATCAAGCCACTCCAGGTGCCAGCGGCACATCAGCTCGTTGCTCTCCGTCTCGTAGCGGCTGGCCGCGGCGGAGTCGCGCATCCGTATGGCCCCCGCCAGCCGCTCGTGGAGCTCCATCAGCTGCGCCATCTTCTCCTCGCCCAGCTGCACGATCTCCCAGCGGAAGCGCCGCAGCGGCGAAAAGAGGTGGCCGAACATCTCGCTCAGCCGCTCGTTGCCGCAGCGCGCGGTGTAATAGCGGTGGAAGAGCACGTCGTAGTTGACCAGCCCCTCCACGTCGCCCGCCTGGAGGCAGGACTTCATGCGCTCGAACAGCCGGCAGGCCGCCACGATCTCCTGCCCCGTGGCCCGCTCCGTGAAGCGCGCCACGGCCGCGCCGTCCAGTATGCTGCGCAGGTCATAGAGCTCGCGCACGTCCTTGCGGCTGAGCTCGGAAACGCGCATCCCCGCCTTGGGCACATATTGCACCAGCTCGCCCTCGTTCGCCAGGCGCGTCAGCGCCGTGCGCACGGGCGAGCGGCTGATGCCCAGCTGCTCGCATAGCTGCCGCTCCACGAGCATCATCCCCGGGGGGAACTCGCCCGTCTCTATGCGGGAGGATATATAGTCGTAAGCGGCCTTGGCCTTGGTGTCCACTGCGCCAGCCCCCTTCCAGTTTAAGTATATCCTGTCATTTTCGTCAATTATGACAGATTGCGCCATACATGTCAACACATCAGGGACGAATACTTTGTAAATACATGTCGAATTTTCGGCGCAATTAATTGACACTAAATTATCAATATGCTATCATATGGCCGGCATTGGTATACCACGGTATACTGTGTCCACGGCGTAGACCCGCCGCTGATCTCATAATGAGGGGGCCCTCTATGTCTGCTGCTTCGGACTGAGTTCAAAGCTGCCCCGCCGTAAGGGCGGGCACGGAAGGGAAACAAATCAGAAAAAGGAAAGTGGGATAAACAATGTCTAACACCAAAAGCAACAAGAACAGCGCCTACAGCTGGCTTGTCCTCATCATGATCACCCTCTGCTACACCTGCACGTTCTTCAGCCGCTTTGTGTGGTCGCCCGTCATGAGCGAAGCGGCCGGCGACATCGGCATGACGATGAGCCAGGCCGGCGGCCTCATGAGCGCTTTCTATTTCGGCTACCTGATTCTGCAGATACCCGCCGGCATCGTCGCCGACCGTATCCGCGTCAAGTACCCCATGTTCATCTGCATGCTGCTTATCGCCGGCTCCACCTGGCTCATGAGCAGCGACATCGTCAGCAGCTACACCTCCGCTTACGTGGTCCGTTTCATGGGCGGCTTCTTCAGCGGCACCATCATGGCCTGCGCCTCCCGCCTGCTGTCCAACTACTTTGAGGCCAAGGTGCGCGGCATCGCCTTCGGCATCCTGCTCGCCTCCCCCTCCCTCGGCACCCTGCTCGCCAACCAGATCGGCCCGCGCGTGCTCGAGGCTTCCGGCTGGCGCGTCACCTTCCAGGTCTGCGCCATCATCATCCTCGTGATCGGCGTCCTCGCCGTGGTGCTCATCCGCGAGCCCAAGGCCGAGCCCATGCCGGCCAACGCCCCCAAGAGCAGCCTGCTCGACGGCCTCAAGAATTATTTCTCCAACAAGCAGCTCATCCTGCTCTCCATCGCCGGCTTCCTCTTCATGGCTGTCCCCACCGGCTATTCCACCTGGGCCAACCAGTTCATGACCGGCGCCGCCCCCGCCGGCGGCGGCCTCAGCTCTGTTGACGGCGGCACCATCGTCACCTGCTACGCCGTGGCCTCCGTCATCGGCTCCATGTCCTCCGGCTTCATCGGCAAGAAGTTCAACTGGAACCGCAAGTACCTGATCATGGAGATCTACATCGCCATGGCGATCTTCCTCTTCATCTTCGGTATGCAGCGCAGCTTCACCGGCCTGCTCATCACCTCCATCCTCTTCGGCCTCGTGAGCTGCTTCTCCTCCAGCCACATCACCACCTGGGCCGTGAACATCGGCGGCAGCAAGTACGCCGCCACCACCACCGCCACCCAGAACCTGCTGCTGCAGGCCAGCAACGTCATCTTCCCCACCGTCGCCGGCTCCATCGTTGACGGCGCCACCGTGGACGGCGTTGTGTCCTCCTACATGGGCGTCTGGTACATGTACAGCGCGCTGCTCGTCGTGGCCTCTATCGTCATGATATTCACCAGCAAGAAGTCCGCCGCCGAGTCCATGCAGTAAACCAGAGCTTCACAATTCCGAAAAAGGAGATATACGATGAAGAATCGAGTAGAACGCATCATCACCCTGCGCGTCAACGGCAAGGAGTATGAGCTCCCCATCGGCACCGCCCAGGGCCAGGTGCCCCCGCAGGAGACGCTCGCGCACACGCTGCGCGACCGCCTGCTGCTCACGGGCACGAAGGTCGCCTGCGATGAGGGCGCGTGCGGCTGCTGCACCGTCATCATGAACGGCGAGGCCGTCACCAGCTGCATGCTCTTCACCTGCGACTGCGACGGCGCCGACATCACCACCATCGAGGGCCTGGCCGACGCCACCACCGGCGAGCTGAGCGGCCTGCAGAAGTCCTTCCTCGACAACGTCGGCTTCCAGTGCGGCTTCTGCACGCCCGGCATCATCATGAGCGCCGAGGCCCTGCTCCGCCGCAAGGAGTACCCCACCGAGGAAGAGGTCCGCGAGGCCCTCTCCGGCAACCTCTGCCGCTGCGGCACCCACTACAGCGCCGTAGAGTCCGTCATGGCCTACGTCGAGCAAAGGAGGAAGGCAAACAATGACTGAAATGCGTCACATCGGCCGCGAGACCAAGCGCATCCTGGGCGAGGACATCCTCACCGGCAAGGCCATGTACACCGGCGACTTCCACCCGGCCAACATGCACTACGGCAAGATCCTGCACAGCCCCCACCCCTTCGCGCGCATCCGCAGCATCGACTACTCCCGCGCCATGGCCATGCCCGGCGTGAAGTGCGTCGTCACCCACGCGGACATCGACCCCGACCTCAGCATCAACAACGGCTACACCCCGCCGCGCCACCCCAACGTGCTGGACGAGTACGTCCGCTTCGTGGGCGACGCCGTGGCCCTGGTCGTGGCCGAGACCGAGGACATCGCCGAGGAGGCCTGCAAGCTCATCGACGTGGACTACGAGGTGCTCACACCCGTGTTCAACATGGACGACGCCCTGAAGCCGGACGCTCCCCAGCTCTACAAGGTCTTCCCGGGCAACATCGCCCCCCACAAGCAGAACCTCAACTTTGAGACCGGCGACATCGAAAAGGGCTTCTCCGAGGCCGACTATGTCGTTGATATCACCACCGGCATGGACAACGGCCAGAACCCGATGCCCCTCGAGGCTCCCGTGATCGTGGCCGAGTGGAAGAACGACACGCTCGACCTCATTGCCTCCTGCGCCGCCCCCGCCTACTGCCAGCAGAACGTGGCCTCCTCCATGAACCTGCGCTACGAGCAGGTGCGCATCATGGCCCCCGCCGTCGGCGGCTCCTTCGGCAGCAAGCTCTACAGCGGCAACGTGCAGGTGCTGGTGCTGGCCGGCCTGATGGCCATGAAGGCCCATGTGCCCGTCATGCTGCGCTACACCCGCGAGGAGCATCTCTCCTTCCACCAGAACCGCATGTCCACCAAGGCCCACATCAAGCTCGGCCTGAAGAAGGACGCCACCGTCACCGCCGTGGAGATGCGCCAGTACTCCGACGCCGGCTACTGCGCCAGCACGCAGGAGTTCATGATGGCCGTCGGCACCAACAGCCTCATCCACCTCACCAAGACGGAAAACAAAAAATACGACGGCGACGTCGTCGTCACCAATCACATGTGCTCCGGCTCCTTCCGCGGCTACGGCTACCTGGAGAGCACCACGCTGCTCTCCCGCGCCATCTTCGCCGGCTGCGAGAAGCTGGGCATCGACCCCGTCGAATATCTCCGCAAGAACGCTCTTACCAAGGGCGAGCATTTCTTCAACGCCAACGCGGCCCCGCACTTTGAGCAGGTCAACGCCGTGTTCGACTGGAGCCATGTCGTTGAAGAGAGCGCCAAGGCTTTCGGCTGGCATGACAAGTGGAAGGGCTGGGGCGTCCCCACCTGGACGAGCCCGGACGGCCGCTATGCCCGCGGAGTGGGCGTGTTCTCCGCCGGCCATGCCGACACCGGCGGCAAGCCCTCCAACGCCAGCGTCACCCTCACCGGCCTCGGCGGTGTGTATGTCAACACCGTGATGGTCGATTTCGGCGCCGGTACCCGCGAGGTCATGCAGAAGATCGCCGCCGAGGCGCTGAACATGCCTCTCGAGAACGTGCGCCTCTCCCCCGCCGACACCCAGGCGGCTCCCCCCGACTTCGGCTCCACCGGCTCCCGCTCCACCTACTGCGGCGGCATCTGCGTCAAGCGCGCCTGCGACGACATCCTGCGCCAGATCGGCGAGCGCGCCGAGGCCAAGCTCGGCATCCCCGCCGCCGAGATCCGTTTCGGCAACGGCTTCGTGTGGCAGGAGGGCAACCCAGACAAGAAGTGGCCCCTCTTCCCCTTCATCATGGGCAAGGTGGACGGCATCACCGGCGTCGGCCATCACAACGGCGTCGATAACTCCACCATCTACCAGATCCAGTTCGTGGAGATCGAGGTGGACAAGGAGCTCGGTACCATCAAAGTCATTGACCACTTCTCCGGTGCCGACGCGGGCCGCATAATCAATCCTCTCTCCGCCAAAAACCAGATGGAGTCCTTCTTTGCCGGCATAGACATCGCCTGCATGGAAGAGACCGTCTATGACCCGCACGACTACCGCGTGCTGAACGCCAACAACATCGACTACAAGATGCGCATGTTCAACGAGGTCCCCCATCACTCCGACCTGGTCCTCGAGAGCTGCAAGAGCGCCGATTCGCCCTATCCCTTCGGCGCGAACGGCATCGGCGAGCCGACCATAGCCCCGGGCGGGCCGGCAATCACCATGGCCCTCTATAACGCCTGCGGCATCATGCTCGAGAGCTATCCCTACACCCCCGGCAAGGTTCTTGCGGCTCTCAAAGAAAAGGAGGAGAACGCGTAATGAGATATCACGACTACGTGGCCCCCGAGTCCCTCGAGGAAGCTTCCCAGCTCCTGCAGGAGGACGGCACGGTCATCAGCGCCGGCGCCACCGACCTCATCGGCGAGCTGAAGGGCAACATACTCACCACCCAGCCTAAGAAGGTCGTCAGCCTGCGCAACATCCCCGGCCTGCGCGGCATCGAGGTCAAGGAAGACGGCCTGCACGTCGGCGCCATGACCACCCTCGCCGAGATCGAGCGCAGCGAGGCCGTCAACAGCGGCTGGAAGGCCCTGGCCGACGCGGCGCACTCCGTCGCCACCCCCAACCTGCGCACCACCGCCACCATCGGCGGCAACATCTGTCAGGACATCCGCTGCTGGTACTACCGTTACCCGGACCAGATCGGCGGGCGCATCAACTGCCTGCGCAAGGACGGCGCGCTCTGCTACGCCATGCGCGGCGAAAACCGCTATCACTCCATTTTCGGCGCCGAGAAGGTCTGCGGCACGCCCTGCTCCGGCGGCTGCCCCGCCGGCACCGATATCCCGGCCTACATGGAGCAGATCCGCGCCGGCAACTGGGACGCCGCCGCCCGCATCATCATGCAGGTGAACCCCTTCCCGATGCTCACCAGCCGCATCTGCCCGCATCCCTGCCAGGAGAACTGCAACCAGAACCACTACGGCGACAGCGTCGCCATCCACTCCGTGGAGCGCACCCTGGGCGACTACATCCTGGACAACATCGACAAGTACTACCCCGCCCCGGCCGTCGAGACGGGCAAGAAGATCGCCGTCATCGGCGCCGGCCCCTCCGGCCTCGCCGCCGCCTGGTATCTGCGCCGCGCCGGCCACACCGTCGTCGTCTACGACCGCATGGAGAAGATCGGCGGCGTCCTGCGCTACGGCATCCCCCACTACCGCCTGCCGCGCGACATCATCGACCGCGTGGCCGCCGCGCTGGAGGGCATGGGCGTCCAGTTCCGCATGAACACCGAGGTCGGCAAGGACATCACCGTCGAGCAGCTCGTTGAGCAGAACGACAACGTGTTCTTCGGCACCGGCGCCTGGAAGCAGCCCGTCATCGGCCTCACCGGCGAGGAACTGACCGAGTTCGGCCTCAACTTCCTGGTCGAGGTCAACACCTACCTGCAGAAGGCCATCGGCAACGAAGTGCTGGTCTGCGGCGGCGGCAACGTCGCCATGGACGTGGCCCTCACCGCCAAGCGCCTGGGCGCCAAGACGGTCAAGCTCGTCTGCCGCAAGCGCAAGGAGGACCTCTCCGCCGCCCCCGAGGAGCTCGCCCGCGTCATTGAAGAGGGCGTCGAGATCTACGACTGCCGCGGCCTGCGCAGCGTCATCACCGACGAGAGCGGCAAGGTCACCGGGCTGCACACCGTGCGCTGCTACTCCGTCCGCGGCGCGAACGGCAAGTTCACCACCAGCTACGACGAGAATGACACCCTGGACATCTCCGCCGACTACATCATCATGGCCACCGGCCAGAAGGTCGGCCTTGACTTCCTGGGCGAGAAGCTGGGCGCGCAGCTCAAGACCGAGCGCGGCCTGATCGGCGTCGACAGCCAGACCTATGCCACCAAGTACCCCGGCGTGTACGCCGGCGGCGACGTTGTCACCGGCCCGGACATCGCCATCAGGGCCATCCACGCCGGCCGTGTGGCCGCCCGCAGCATCAACCGCAGCCTCGGCGGCGAGGAATTCCCCACCGTCCCCGGCACCCGTGCCAAGACCTTCGACACCCTGGGCGTGGCCGAGACGAAGATGCACCTGCAGCCCGAGCTGCCCGTTTCCGAGCGCAGCCTCACCGCCGAGGACACCGGCTCCTACCCCGAGGGCGTGGCCAACGAGGAGGCCAACCGCTGCTTCAACTGCGGCTGCCTGGCCGTCAACTCCAGCGACGTGGCCACCATGCTCGTCGCCTACCGTGCCACGGTCAAGACCAACATGCGCACCCTCTCCGCCGCCGAGCTGCTGGCCTCCCGCACCCGCATCAAGGACGTGCTCAAGAACGGCGAGATCGTCACCGAGATCATCGTCCCCAACCAGGGCGAGGGCACCGTGGCCGCCTATGACAAGTACCGCATCCGCGACAGCGTGGACTTCGCCGTCACCGCCGTGGCCAGCGTGTACACCGTCAAGGACGGCGTGGTGAGCGACGCCAGCATCGTGCTGGGGGCGTGCGCGCCCGTGCCGCATGAGGCCACCGCCGCCGAGGAGTTCATCACCGGCAAGGCGCCCACGAAGGAAAATGCGAAGAAGATGGGCGAGCTGGCTCTGCTGGGCTCCATCCCCCTCGAGCACAACGCCTACAAGATCGACATGACCCGCGTCATGGTCGAGCGCAGCCTCGAGTTCTGAGATGGCCACCGATAAAGAGCGCGTGCTCGCCTGGGCCTCGCGGGAGGGGGAGTTCCCCCTCCCCTCCGGGCCGGACGCCACCGGCACGGCCATCGAGCCTGACTGCGGCGACCACCTCACGATGGGCTTCAAGACGCACCGCGAGGTCATAACGGAGATCGGTTTCGACCTGACGAAGAGCGCCTGCCCCCCGACCCGCGCGAGCGCCGTCTGCGCTGCACACCTGGCGAAGGGCAAGGCCGTGATGGCCGCTTACCTGACCGTCACCGCCAAGGCGATAGCCAAGGAGCTGAGCGCCGACGGCGAGCTCGACGAGGGCCACGTACACTGCGCGCTGATGGCCGAGCTGGCCTTCAAGCGCGCCCTGGCCGCCTACTCCGCGCGCAAGCGCGCCGAGCACGAGGCACAATAAAAAGCGAAGCGCCGCGGCTAAAGCCGCGGCGCTTTTTTCAGCAGCCGATGTCTTTGAGGAATCCCTTCACAGCCTCCGTATAGGCTTCTTCGTCCACGAGGAAGCTCATCGCGTGGTCCGCGCCGGGCACGGTCAGCAGCCGTTTGGGCGCCGTACAGGCGGCGTAGTTTTCCCGGGACATATCGCAGGGCACGAAGCTGTCCGCCTCGCCGTGGATGAAGAGCACCGGCGCTCGGCAGCGCCGCAGGGCCTCCGGCGCGGAACACGCGCGGGTATCGAATCCTCCCAGTGTGCGCGCGCTCGCGCGCAGCAGCGGCAGGCTGAGCGCCGGCGGGATGTGCACGCTGCGGCTGACATGCTCCATTATGGCCTCCGGCGAGGTGTAGCCGCAGTCGGCGATGATGCCTTTTACGTTCGCCGGCAGGCGGTCCGCCGCCATCAGCACCGTGGCCGCGCCCATGGAAACGCCGCCGAGGACGATGTCCCTGTCCGGCCCGAAGCGGTCAAGTATGTACTGTATCCAGTCCAGGCAGTCATAGCGCTCGCGCACGCCGAAGGTTATGGCGCGCCCGGCGCTCTCGCCGTGCGCGCGCTGGTCGGCCGCCAGGACGTCGATGCCCAGTTCCCCCGCCAGCTTCAGCATCCCGCAGCCGTCGCGCAGCGGCCAGCTGTGATATCCGTGGAAAAACAGTATCACCGGCCCCTCCCCGGACGCGGAAAAGCGGAAATACTGCCCGCTGAGCGCGAGCGCGTCCCGCGAACGGACGCCCACGCGCTCGCCTTTCAGTTTTCGCGCCGCGCCGTAGAGCTCGTCCAGCTTCCGCTGCAGCTCCGGCCTCCTGGAGCGCACCTCCGGCGGCAGGCAGTCCTCCCTGCCCGACGTCCCCGGCGCAAATACGAACGCATAGACGCCGCCCAGCGCCCCCGCGGCCATCGCGGCCGGCGCGCCCAGGGCGGCGAGCACCTTTTTTGCCATTGTTACCTCCTGAAAGCACGCGGCCCGCTGCACAGCAATGCAGCGGGCCGCGCCGTTATCTGACCGCGCTCAGCGGGAGTTGAAGATCTTGAAGATGGTGTCGTAGGGGTCCTCGTCCTTGGCGGCGGGAGCGGCCTCCTCTTCGGCCTTCGGCTGGGCCGGGGCCGCGGCGGCCTGCTGCCTGGCGTTGGAGTAGAGCCCGCCCTGCTGGGCCGGCTTGCTCTGCTGCGCGGGCTGCTCCTGCACGCCGGCGGGCTTGGCGTCCTCAAAGCCGGTGGCGATGACGGTGACGCGGATCTCGTCGTCCAGCGTGTTGTCGAAGGTGGCACCGAAGATGATGTTGGCGTCCGGGTGCGCGGCCTCCTGCACGAGGTTGGCGGCGGTCTCCACGTCCTCCAGGCCCATGTCCTCGCTGCCGGTGACGTTGATGAGCACGCCGTGCGCGCCGTTGATGGAGGTCTCCATCAGCGGGCTGGCAACGGCCATCTTGGCGGCCTCCTCGGCCTTGCCCTTGCCGACGGCGTGGCCCACGCCCATGTGGGCGAAGCCGGCGTCCTTCATGATGGTAGTGACATCGGCGAAGTCAAGGTTGATGAAGCCGGTGTTCTTGATGAGGTCGGAGATGCTGGTGACGGCCTGGCGCAGCACGTCGTCGGCGATCTCGAAGGCGTTGGCCAGCGTGACCTTCTGGTCGGTGGCGTACTTCAGGCGGTCGTTGGGGATGATGAGCAGGGAGTCCACCTTGCCGAGCAGGGAGCTGATGCCGGCCAGGGCCTGGTCCATGCGGCGCTTGCCCTCGAACTTGAAGGGCTTGGTGACCACGCCCACGGTGAGCGAGCCGGCCTCGCGGGCGATCTCCGCCACGATGGGGGCCGCGCCCGTGCCGGTGCCGCCGCCCATGCCGGCGGTGATGAACACCATGTCCGCGTCCTCTATCGCCTTGGCGATCTCGTTGCGGCTCTCCTCGGCGCTCTTCTTGCCAACGTCGGGGTCGGAGCCGGCGCCCTGTCCATGGGTGAGCTTTTCGCCGATCTGTATCTTCTGGTCGGCGTTGGAAACGGCCAGGGCCTGCTTGTCCGTATTCACGGAGACGAACTCCACGCCCTGCGTGCCGGATTTGACCATGCGGTTGACGACATTGTTGCCGGCTCCGCCGACACCGATCACCTTGAGGGTAACAACGTTCTCGGGCCCGGTTTCGGATTTATATGACATTGCTGCTTCCTCCCTGTTATCTTTTGAAACGCCGGACGGGGCGGGCCGCCGGGTTTTATCGCTGATGTTTCTATTATAGTTTTTTCTTCTACCCATATTATATCTTTTCCCCGGCACGGTCAACAATTTTTTGCTCAAAGGCGAAAAATTGCCCGAAAATTTTGCTCTTCACGGGCTGAACACGGCCCGAGCCCCCTCCAGCGAGAGGTCTATCGTGCCGCGGTCGTTCTCCGTGAGCTGCGCCACGGCGGAGAGCAGCTTGCCGAACTGATACTCCGTGTCCCCCTGCGGCCCCAGCTCCACGGTGAAGCGGCCGAGGTAATCGAACCTGGGGTTCGTCACGTCCGTCATATCGATGCGCGTGACGCTGCCGGTGAGGCCGCGCAGCTGTATCTGCTCAAGTATCTCGGTGAGATATTCGGCCTTGCCGGCGTCGGCGCTGCCGGTGGCAAGCGTCTCGCCCACGGTGGGGCTCACGGGCGTCAGCCCGCGGACCGATATCAGCCCCTCGGCGTCCGCCGCCGTGCCCTGCATGAGTATCTTGCCGCCGCTGTCGATGACCCAGTACTGCCCCTCCTGCCCGATGGCGGCCATGGCCTCGCTCTCCGTGACGGTGATGATAACGCGGTTTGGCAGGTAGCGCGTCACGGACGCGGTATCGACGTAGGGCAGCCGCGAGAATATGCGGCTCATGACGGAAAACTGGTTGATGAAGAAGAGGTTGTCGCCCTCCTCAACGCCGGAGGCAAGGACGATCTCGTCGGCGGTGTAATAGGCGTTGCCCCGCACCTCGATGCGGGAGACGCGGAAGAAGATGCTCATGGCAAAGACGATGGCCAGGCAGAGCGCCAGGAAAGCCGCCGGCCCGTAGAGCCGCGCGCGGGCGGGACGTTTTTTGAACGTCCTGCGCTTTAGCTGTTCCATGGCATCTCCTCCCTTCCCGCAGCCGCTATCCCTCGCGCGTGACGTCCGCGCCCAGCTCCCTGAGCCGCACGTCGAAGAGCTCGTAGCCCCGCGAGACATGGCCTTCGTCCAGTATATCGGTGCGCCCCTCGGCGGAGAGGCCGGCGATGATGAGCGCCGCGCCGCCGCGCAGGTCGGTGGCGACCGTTGGCGCGCCGTGCAGCGCCTTCACGCCCGTGACCACCGCCACGCGCCCTTCCGTATGTATCCGCGCGCCCAGGCGGCAGAGCTCCTCCGTGAAGCGGAAGCGGTTCTGGAACACGTTTTCCACGAACACAGAGGTGCCGGCGGCCCTCAGGCAGGCGGCCAGCATCAGCGGCTGGGCGTCTGTGGGGAACGCGGGATAGGGCCCCGTTATGACGGGCTGCGGCGCGCGAAGGTTTCCGCCCGAGCGCAGCCTCACCGAAAGGCTGTGCTCCATTATATCACAGCCGCACTCCGAAAGCGAGTGCAAAACGGTGGAAAAATGGCGGCTCTCCGCCCCGCGCAGTTCCACGTCCCCGCCCGCGGAGGCGGCGGCGCACAGCAGCGTGGAGGCCGCGATGCGGTCCGGCATGATGCGGTGCCCCACGCGCGGCCTGGGTTCAAAGCCGCGGATATGTATGGTCGGCGTCCCCGCGCCGGAGACGTCCGCGCCCAGCTGCCGCAGGAAGAGCTGCAGTTCCTCGATCTCCGGCTCGCGCGCGGCGTTCATGATGACCGTCTCGCCCTCGGCGGCGCAGGCGGCGAGCATGGCGTTCTCCGTGGCGCCCACGCTCGGCATGGGAAAGGCGATCTGCGCGCCCTTGAGCTTTTCCGCGCGGCACACCAGGTCCCCGCCGCTCTCCTCTATCGTCGCCCCAAGGGCCCTGAGAGCCGTCAGGTGCAGGTCTATGGGCCTGGGCCCCAGCTCGCAGCCCCCGGGCATGGATAGCCGCGCCTCGCCGCAGCGGGCCAGCAGCGCGCCCAGGAAGATAACGGACGAGCGCAGCTCGCGCATCAGCGCGTGCGGTATCTCCGAGCGCGTGAGGCCGCGGGAATCGATGCCCATCGCGTCCCCCTCGCGGCTCACCGCGCAGCCCAGCCCGCGCAGGATGCGGACGGTGGTGTCCACGTCTTTCAGCAGGGGGACGTTCAAAAGCTCCGTCTCACAGGGCGCAAGGACCGAAGCGGCCATGATGGGCAAGGCCGCGTTCTTGGCCCCCTGCACCGTGACGCTGCCTTCGAGCCTCCGTCCGCCGGTAACATGCCAAACGCTCATTTTTTCTCCCCCATACAGCAAATTCACGCCATACTATGCGGGGGAGCGGGGAAATGTTATTTGCTCCCGTCCGCCAGCGAGAGCACCAGCGAGGCGATGCGCTCCGTGGCGTCCGTCACGGCAAGGCCCTTCATGGCCTCGCTCATGGAGCGCAGCCGCTCCGGGCGGTGCAGCAGCTCGGACACCAGCCCCAGCAGCGAATCGGCCGTGAATTCGCCCTCCAGCAGCACCTGCGCGCCGCCGGCAGCCTCCAGGACGCGCGCGTTGCGCTCCTGGTGGTTGTTGGTGACGTTGGGCGAAGGGATGAGCACCGCCGGTTTGCCCATGGCCGTCAGCTCCGCCAGCGTGGAGGCGCCCGCGCGGCAGAGCACCAGGTCCGCCGCCGCCATCACGCGGGGCATGTCGTAGATATAGTCCCTCACGTCCATGCCGCGCTCGCGGTAATCGGGCTTTTCGCTCTCCAGCGTCTCCGCCATGCGCTTATATCCGCCCTTGCCGGCGGAGTGGATGACGCTGAAAAAGGGGTTTGCGCAGGCCCGGACGATGAAGTCCGTCATGATCTCGTTCATGTGCGCGGCGCCCAGGCTGCCCCAGACGCTGGCCACCAGCGGCCGCCCCTCGGGTATGCCCAGCTCGCGCCGGGCCGTTTCCCTGTCCTCGCTGAGGAAATCCATGCGCACGGGCGTGCCCGTCACCACCACTCTGTCGGGGTGGCGGTAATTCTGCCGGCTCTCCTCGAAGCCGACCATCACGGCGTCCATGCTGCCCTCGAGCATCTTCGTCGTCAGCCCGGGGACGGCGTTGGACTCGTGCACCGCCGTCGGCACGCCCAGCTGCGCGGCCGCCTTCAGCACGGGGTAGCAGACATAGCCGCCAGTGCCCACGGCCACGTCCGGCCTGAACTCGCGGATGATGCGCTTGGCCTCGCCGGTGGCGGTGGCGACGTTTTTCAGCGTCTCCAGGTTGTGCTTGATGCCGCCGAGGCTCATGCTGCGGCTGATATTGGTTATCTTCACCGTCTTTATCTCATAGCCCGCGCGCGGCACAAGGTCGGTCTCCATCCGCCCCTCCGCGCCGATGAACAAAAACTCGGACTCCGGGGCGGCGGCCGCGATGCGGCCGGCCACGGCCAGCGCCGGGTTGATATGGCCGGCGGTGCCGCCGCAGGTGAAAAGGAACCTCATATGTCTCTCCTCCTTCAAGTTTTCGCGGGTATCTCCCGCGAGGCGCTGAGGATGATGCCCATCTCCGCCATCTGTATCAGCAGCGCCGTGCCGCCGTAGGAAAAGAACGGCAGCGAAATGCCCGTGCAGGGCGCCAGGTTGGTGACGACGGCCACGTTGAGTATCACCTGTATGGCGAGCAGCGTGGTCATCCCCGCCGTTACCAGGAAGCTGAAGCGGTCGCGCATGCGCATCGCCAGGTAATAGCCGCGGATGATGAGCAGCGCGAACAGCAGCAGTATGGCCGCCGCGCCCACAAAGCCCAGCTCTTCGCAGACGACGGCGAAGATGAAGTCGTTGTGCTCCTCCGGCAGATAGAGGTACTTCTGCCTCCCGTGGCCCAGCCCGAGCCCGAAGAGCCCGCCCGAGCCCACGGCGTAGAGCGACTGGATGATCTGATAGCCCACGCCCTGCGTGTGCGAAAACGGGTCCAGCCAGCTGGCGATGCGGTTGGAGGCATAGGGGAAAAAGGCCATCACCACAGCCAGCGCGAGCAGCAGCAGCGCTCCCCCGCCGATGAACCAGTACAGCCGCGCCCCGCCCAGGAACAGCATCACCGCCCCGATGGCAATGATGATGATGGCGGCGGAAAAGTGCGGCTCCAGCACCAGCAGCCCCACGATAAGCAGCAGCACGGCGGCAAAGGGCGCGATGCCGTAGCGGAACGTGCGCATACGCCCGCGGAAACGGCAGATGAGCGCGGCGAAATAGAGTATCACCGCCACCTTGGCGATCTCCGAGGGCTGGAATGTGGTAAATCCAAGGTCGATCCAGCGCTTGGCATCCCCCTGTGAGACGCCTATCACCGGCACAAGCGCGAGCAGGACGACCGACGCCGCCAGCGCCGGGAAGCTCATACGCGCGTAAAAGCCCATGGGGAAGCGCGAGAGGATGAACATCGCCGCCGTGCCCGCCGCGGCGAAGAAAAGCTGGCGGACGAAATAATAGGCGGCGTTGTGGCCGGTGGAGTCGCTGAAGTACGCCCTCGCGTAGCTCGCGGAGAGCACCATCACGACGCCGACGGTCAGTAACAGCAGCGTCAGCGCCGCGAAGGGCGCGTCGAACGCTGCGCGTCGCGCGGGGGCTCTCTCCTCGTCTCTTGCGAGCCTCGCAGTGGCGTATTCCATTTTTCAGCGCCCTCCCCGGCGCGGTCGGGGCCTCTCAGGCGTAGCGCCCGTAGATGCCCAGGAAGGATATCACGGCGCACACCAGGGACACCGTGGAAAACAGCGCGACGAGCTCCTTCTCGGTCCACTTCTTGCCCGTCCAGCCGCCGAGCTCCAGGTGATGGTGGAACGGCGCCATCTTGAAAATGCGCTTGCCGTGCGTGAGCTTGAAGTACGCCACCTGGATGATGTCCGAGAGCGTCTCGATGATGTACATCAGCCCCAGCACGATGAGCACCAGCGGCATGTCGTAGGCAAAGGCCATGGCCGCCACCGCCCCGCCGAGGAACAGGGAGCCCGTGTCGCCCATGAACACCTTGGCCGGGTTGAAGTTGTAGAGCAGGAAGCCCAGCAGCCCGCCGGCGATGCCGGAAGCGAAAATGCCGAGCGCGGTGTATTCCCCTCCCCAGAGGAAGGTGACGGCGGCGAAAAACACGAACACCGGGATGCTGGTGCTGGCGGCCAGGCCGTCAACGCCGTCCGTCAGGTTCACGGAGTTCACCGTGCCCACGATGACAAAGGCGGCGAAGATGAAATAGAGCCACTCCGGTATCGGGTAGGTCACGTTCCAGAAGGGGATGTAGAGGCTGGTCGTCGTGTAGCCCATCTCGCGCATGAGCATGATGAACAGCAGCGCCGCTGCCAGCTGCAAAAGGAACTTTGCCTTGGCCGTCAGGCCCAGGTTCTGCTTTTTTTTCAGTTTCTCATAGTCGTCCAGGAAACCTATGGCCCCGAACACGAGCGCCAGCGCCAGGCAGACGATGTGCCCGTAGTCCCCCTCGAGCATGGAGGGGAAGCCCACGGTGAGGCAGACTATGGTCACGGCGGCGATGAACATCAGCCCGCCCATGGTGGGCGTGCCGGATTTGTTCATGTGCCACCTCGGCCCGTCCTCGCGGATGGCCTGCCCGGCCTTGATGCGCCGCAGGTAGGGCACCAGGTAGCGCCCGACAAGGCTCGAAACGAGGAACGCGATGATGAATGCCAGTATGAGCTGCGCTGTCATTTGTGCATCTTCCTTTTTTCCAGTATACCGGCGACGATCTCGCGCTCATCCATGTGGCGCTTCTCGTGCCCGACGATCTGATAGTCCTCATGCCCCTTGCCGGCAAGGACGATCACGTCCCCCGGCCGGTGGTGCTCGATGGCCCATTCGATGGCCGCTGCGCGGTCCACGATCACCTCGTGCGGCGTGTTCGTGCCCTCCAGCCCGGCGACGATGTCCGCCACGATGTCCTCGGGCCGCTCGGTGCGCGGGTTATCCGAGGTCACGATCACAAAGTCGGCGTTCTCCGCGGCGATGCGCCCCATGATGGGCCGCTTGGTGCGGTCGCGGTCGCCGCCGCAGCCGAAGAGCGCCACCACGCGCCCTTTTGTCACCGCGCGCATGGAGCGCAGTACGTTCTCCAGCGCGTCCGGCGTGTGGGCGTAGTCGATGAGTATCGTGTAGTCCCCGTCCGTGGGCACCACCTCCACGCGGCCCTTGACGCCCTTGGCGCCGGAGAGCGCCAGCGCCGCCTCGTGCAGCCCGATGCCCAGGCTGAGCGCGCAGCCGGTGACGCCGAGCGCGTTGTAGACGGAAAAGAGCCCCGGGATGCCGAGCTTCACGCGCTCGCTCTGCCCGGCATAATGGGCCGTGAACTCCACGCCGGAGGCCGAAAGGGCGATGTCCCCGGCGGTGAGATCGGCCTGCGCCCGCTCGGCGAAGGTGAGCGCAGGGCAGGCGCAGCGTTCGAGCATGAACGGCGCCCAATCGTCGTCCAGGTCGATAACGGCCCGCTCGCACATGGAAAACAGCTTTGCCTTGGCGGCGGCGTACTCCTCCATCGTCCTGTGGAAGTCGAGGTGGTCCTGCGTGAGGTTGGTGAAAATGCCCACGGCGAAGCGTATGCCCGCCACGCGGTGCAGCACCAGCGAGTGGCTGGACACCTCCATCACCACGTGCGTGCAGCCGGCGTCCGCCATCTCCCGGAAGAGCTTTTGCAGCTCATAGCTCTCGGGCGTGGTGCGCTCGGTGTGGATGAGCTCCGCGCCGATCATGTTGCCGTTGGTGCCGATGAGGCCCACTTTTGCGTCGCGCGTGACCTCCAGCAGCAGCTTCAGCAGATAGGTCGTGGTCGTCTTGCCGTTGGTGCCGGTGACGCCGATGACCGTCATCTCCGAGGCCGGGTCGCCGAAGAGGTTGCGGGACATCAGCGCCAGCGCCTCGCGGCTGTCCTCCACCAGCACATAGGGGATATCCGCCTCCGGCGCGGCTTCGCATATGGCGCACTCCGCGCCGAGGCTGGCGGCGGAGGCTATGTACTTGTGCCCGTCGGTCTCAAAGCCGCGTATGGCCACGAACGCCGTCCCAGGCGCGGCCCTGCGGGAGTCGTAGCAGATGTCGCGGAGCTCCAGCTCCATGTCCGCGCGCACTTCCTTCACGCGCACGTCTTTCAGAAGGTCCCTCAGCTTCAATATAAAGCGCCTCCGTAATGTTCTTCGTCAGTATTCGCCGAGCATCGAGTCGTCGGCGTCCACCAGCGTGACTGTCACCACGCCGCCGCGCTCGACCTCCGTGCCCGGGAAGATGTCCTGCGCGGAGACGGCCTGGCCGTCCGCGTCGGACACCGCGCTGTCCGTGTTCAGGTAGAGCCCGTAGGCCGCGAGCGCGTCCCGCGCGGCGCTGTAGCTCATGCCGCGCAGGTCCGGCAGCGGCACCGTGCCGCTGTCCGGCTCGGCGCCGGCGTAGATGATGACCTCGCTGCCCGAGGCGATCACCGTGTTGGCCGCCGGCAGCTGGGCGCTCACCGCCTCCCCCGTGCCCACGACGCGGCCGGAGAGCCCCGCCTGGCTGAGCGCGTAGCGCGCGTTTTCAACGCTCATGCCCGTCAGGTCGGGCACGGCCCGGTCCATGGCCTCCAGCTCCTCGGCGGAGTAGTCGGGCTCGATGCCCATCGAGGGCAGGATATCGGCGAGCATCTTCCCCACCACCGGCGCGGCCATCTGCCCGCCGGAGATGTAGATGCCGCTCTCGCTGCTGGGGTCGTCGAGCAGCACCAGCAGCGCGATCTGCGGGTCGTCCGCCGGGGCCACGCCGATAAAGGAGACGATGTACTCTTTGTTGCCGGCGATCTCCTCCGTGGTCTTGGTGGAGGTGCCCGTCTTGCCGCCGATGCGGTAGCCGGCGACGGCGGCGTTGCGGCCGGTGCCCTCGTTGGGGTCGCCCACCACCTGTTCGAGTATCGCGCACACCTGGCGGCTGGTCTCCTCGCTTATCACCTGCCGCACGGGCGTTTCGTCCGCCTCGGAGACGGTGTTGCCCTCCGCGTCCACGATGCGCTCCACCAGGTGCGGCTGCATCAGGTAGCCGCCGTTGACGCAGGCGGAGACGGCCGTCACCAGCTGCAGCGGCGTGATGTTGAAGGTCTGGCCGAAGCTGGCCGCGGCCAGCTGGGAGTAGTTTTCCGGGTCGCAGAACACGTCCTCGCTCCACCAGATGCTGCCGCTCTCCCCGCCCAGGTCGATGCCCGTGCGGGCCGTCAGCTGCGCGGAGCGGTCGCCCGTGCGCTCGAGGAAGCCGAAGGCCTCCGCATAGTCGTAGAAGCGCTCCTCGCCCACGGCGAGGCCGATGTTGACGAAGGCCACGTTGCAGGAATGCTGCACGGCCTGCGTCAGCGTCTGCGAGCCGTGCCCGCCGTGTTTCCAGCACTTCACGGGCGTCCCACGCCCGGGGACGCTCAGCTGCCCGCCGCAGTAATAGCTCGAGCCCTCCCCCGCCACGCCCTCCTCCAGGGCCATGGCCAGGGTGATGATCTTGAAGGTGGAGCCGGGCTCATAGGTGTCCGATATCGCCTTGTTGCGCCACTGGCGCTGCTGCTCGGCGGCGATGAGCGCGCTGCGCTCGTCCTCGTCCGCCGCCGCGGCGTCGATCTCCGCCAGCGCCCGGGGGCTGATGCTCTGGTAATCGTTCAGGTCAAAACTTCCCAACGATACCATAGATAGTATAGCACCCGTGTCAACCTCCATACAGATGGCAGCGGCCCCGTCCTGTATATCATAGTCCTCAATGGCCTGGGCAAGGTGCTTTTCGACGAAATACTGTATCTGCGCGTCTATGGTGAGCGTCACGTCCTCGCCGTCCGCGGCGTCCACATAGTCCTCGAAGTTCGTATAGAGCAGCTCCGTGCCGGCGGCGGTGGTCGTGCGCAGAGCATAGCCCGCCTCGCCCGCCAGTGCGTCCTCATACCGCGCCTCGATGCCGCCAAGCCCGTTGTTGTCCGTGCCGACGAATCCTATCACATGCGCGGCCAGGCTGCCGTAGGGGTAATAGCGCTTGGTGTCGGCCTCCACCTTGATGCCGGTGTAGCCGCCCTCCTCCTTGAACTCGCGCACGCGCGCGGCCACCTCCGGCTCCACCTTGCGCGCCACCACCTCATACCAGGAGGAGGTGTTCTGCGCCCGCTCGACGATCCGTTCGCGGTCCACGCCGAGTATCTCCGAGAGCCCGTCGGCGATGGCCTCCACGTCCTCCCCCGCCTGGGCGATCTCCGCCGGGCTCAGGTATATCGTATCCACGCTGGCGCTCATGGCCAGGATGCGCCCGTCGCGGTCGTATATCGTCCCCCGCTCAGCGCTGATGGGCGCGCCGCGCAGCTGCTGCTCCACGGCCGCGCGCTCGTATTTCTCATGGTCGACGATCTGCAGCTGCCCCAGGCGCAGTATGAGCACCGCAAAAGCAGCGATGCCGCACACTGAGAGCAAAAACAGCGTGCGGCGCAGCATGGTCCGGCTCGGCGCGCTGCGGGCGCGCCCGGAGTTTTTTTCCGACATATTGCCCTCCTGCCACTCGCGTACTGCGCCCGGCGCCGTTCGTCACGGCGCGCGCTGCGGGCGCAGTATCATAATACTCGCCCGCAGCGCCGGGTTATGCCCCATGGACAGGAAAGCCGGCCCTTATCGTCAGCGGGGAGGGCGTCACGGCTCCGATGCCGGTATCTCCGCCCAGTCGGCGTCCCCGCTCTCTATGTATACTATCTGTCCGCTCGCGGGGCTCTGCATACCGAGCGCCTCCCGGGCGTATTCCTCCACTCTTGCAGCGCTGTAGGCCGCCTCGTGCTCTATGAGCAGCCGGGCATTTTCCTCCTCCAGCGCGTTGATCTGCTCCTCCAGCTCCAGGCATTGGCCGGAGAGGCCCGTCAGGCGCGCCCTCCCCAGCAGCGAGAGCACCACCAGCACCGCCGCCACCGCGGCGGCCAGCATCGGCAGCCCCCTGCGCATCAGACGCGCTCGGCCACGCGCAGTTTGGCGCTGCGCGAGCGCGGGTTGAGCACCAGCTCCTCATCCGTGGGCGTGACGGGCTTGCGCGTGACGCTCCTGAGCGTCTGCACGAAGCCGCAGGTACACACCGGCGCTTCGCGCGGGCAGGTGCAGCCGTTTTCCCGCTCGTGGATGGCGTTCTTGATGATGCGGTCCTCCAGCGAGTGGAAGCTGATTACGCACAGCCTCCCGCCCGGCTTGAGCCTGTCCGGCGCGGTCTCCATCATCTGCGAGACGGCGGACAGCTCGTCGTTGACGGCGATGCGTATGGCCTGGAAGCTCCGCTTGGCCGGGTGCTGCTTCTCCCGCAGGGCCGGCGCGGGCATGGCGGACTTGATGACGTCCACCAGCTCCAGCGTGGTCTCGATCTCCTTCTCCTGCCGGCGCGCGACGATGGCCGCGGCTATGCGTTTTGCATAGCGCTCGTCGCCGTAGTCGTGCAGGATGCGCGCGATCTTCTCCTCCGGCCAGCGGTTGACGATGAACCAGGCGTCCACATTGTCCGAGGGGTCCATGCGCATGTCCAGCGGCGCGTCCTGCATATACGAAAAGCCCCGCTGCCCGTCGTCGAGCTGGGGCGAGGAGACGCCGAGGTCGAAAAGCATCCCGTCCACGGCCGGCACGCCCTGCTCGTCCAGTATGGCGGCCACGTCGCGGAAATTGCCGTGCACGATGGTCACCCTGTCCGCCCAGGGCGCAAGGCGCGCCGAGGCGCGCTCGATGGAGGCCAGGTCGCGGTCGATGGCTATCAGCCTGCCCCCTTCGCCCAGGCGTTTGGCTATCTCCGAGGAGTGCCCGCCCAGGCCCAGCGTGCCGTCGACATAAATGCCGTCCGGCTTGATATCAAGATAATTTATGCACTCGTCCAGGAGCACAGACACATGTCCAGCCATCAGAAATTGAGCTCCTTCATCATAGCCGCGATGTATTCCGGCGAGATCTCGCCGCCGCGCACCTCGTTCCAGGCCGCGCTGTCCCAAAGCTCGGCGTGGTCGTCGCAGCCGACGACGGTCACGCCCTTGGTGAGCCCGGCGAAGTCCCGCAGCATCTGCGGCAGCAGCGCCCGCCCCTGCGCGTCCAGCTCGCACTTGGCGGCGCAGGCAAAAAACGGCCTCATCTTCTTGCGGTCTACATAGGGCATCATGCGTATGCGGTCCACGAAGCTCTGCCAGCCCTCGGCGTTGTACGCCCGCAGGCAGCGCTCGTCCGAAACGGTGAGATAGAACGTGTCGCCCAGTTCCTCGCGCAGCCGCGCGGGTATGAAAAGACGGCCCTTGGCGTCTAACGTGTGCTGATATTCACCTGTCATTGCGGCCGCCCCCTTCCCGGCGCAGCGCGTGGGGTCGGCGCGCCGCGGGGCTGCCACCCCGTGGGCAATTTCAACACTTTCCACCACTTTGCACCACTTCAGTGCTTTTATTATATTGGCGGCCGCGTGAAAATGCAAGTGGTTTTTGAGATTTTTTTGGCCCATTTTTTCGCCGGTTTTGACGGCTTTTCCGGCAAATTGAGCGATAAAAATGAAATTTGGCGCCCACCTTGTACAGTGGGCGCCAAAGCCTTCAACATATTGTGTCCGCCGCCTGTGGGCGTGGCAGAAATTACCTTTACTGTTCCCCGCCGGCGTTTTCCTCGCGCCGCTGGGCGCCGCGCTGCGCCGCGGCGGGGCCGGCCGCGCTGCGGAAGCTGGTGCGCGCGTTGCGCAGCTCCGCCAGGGCGGCGGACATGGCCTCCTCCGTGCGGCGCAGGGCGTCGTCCACGTATTCGGTGGCCACCCGGCGCAGCTCGCGCGAGCGCGTCTCCGCGCTGGCGATGAGCTCGCTGCTCCTGGCCTGGGACACGCGCACGATCTCCTGCTCGTCTATGAGCTGGCGGGCGCGCTCCTCCGCCGCGCGGCGGAGGGAGTCGGCCTCGCGCTTGGCGTTGCCGATGAACTCGTCGCGCGCGGCGACGAGGCGCTTGGCCTCGGAAAGCTCCGAGGGCAGCTGAGCCTTGATCTCCTCTATCAGTTTCAGGGCCTTCTCGCGCTCCACGATGCACTTGTCGTTGCCGAGCGGCACGCCCCAGGCCTCCGATACCATGGTGTAGAGCATGTCGATGAGCTCCATGACCTCGTTGTCCACGCTTTATTTCCCCCTTCTGGCTTTTTCCTGTATGTCCCCTATCACCTCGCGCGGCACGAACGCGGAGAGGTCCGCGCCGTAGGAGGCCAGCTCCCGCACCATGGAGGAGCTGAGGAAGGTGTATTTCTCGCTCGAGGTGAGAAACATCGTCTCGAGCGCGGGATTGATGGATTTGTTGATCTGCGCCATCTGGAACTCGTTTTCAAAGTCCGTGCTGGCGCGCAGGCCCTTGACGATCACGGGCCGCTCGAAGCGCCTGGCATATTCGGCCAGCAGCCCTCCGTAGGACTCCACGGTGACGTTGGGCAGGTGGGCCACCACGCGGCCTATCTGCTCCACGCGCTCGTCGATGGTGAACATGGGCGAGCGCTTGTTGGCGTTGAACATGACGAGCACCACGACCTCGTCGAAGATCCTCGCCGTACGGCGGATGATATTCAGGTGCCCGAGCGTTATCGGGTCAAAGCTGCCTGGGCAGATAGCTGTCCTCATTTGTCCAATTTCCTTCTGATGGTCGTTATCTTTACCTTGCCGTAGCGCCGCTCAAGCTCGGTCTGATAGCCTTCCCTGTTGGCGCACGGCGCGGCCTCGCTCCTGCTTTCGCAGACAATTATACCACCGTTGGACAATAAGTCAACATTTTCGATAACTTCCAGCGCCTTTTCGAGCAGTCCGGAGTCATACGGCGGGTCCAGGAACACGACGTCGAATCTCCCCAGCGAGGGCAGATAGCCGATGGCGTCGCCCTGCAGGACCCTCGCCTCGAAGCCGCAGAGCTTCAGGTTCTCGCGCACGATCTTCACCGCGGCGCTGCTGCCGTCCACGAAAACGGCCTCCGCCGCACCGCGTGAGAGGGCCTCGATGCCCAGCTGCCCCGTGCCGGCGAAGAGGTCGAGCACCCGCGCGCCCTCCAGCTCGAACTGCAAAATATTGAACACGGCCTCCTTCACCATGTCGGTGGTGGGCCGGATATCCATGCCCTTGGGCTCGCGGAGCCGCCGGCCCCGCGCCTTCCCGGTGATGACGCGCATACGTCCTCAATCCTCCCCGTGATAATGCCTGTATACGGCCTCGGCCGTGTTTTTCGGCACGGCCGCCGAAAGCTCGTCCAGCGTGGCGGCGCGGATGGCCTTTATGGTCCCGAAGGCCTTCAGCAGCTCCGCGCGGCGCCTGGCGCCCACGCCTTTGATGTCGTCCAGCTCCGAGTGCAGCTTCGCTGTGCGCAGCGAGCGCTGGTACTCGATGGCGAAGCGGTGCGTCTCCTCCTGTATGGTGCCGATGAGGGCAAACACCGCCGGGTTGGCGGAGATGCCGATCTCCTCCCCGTCCGGCGTCACCAGCGCGCGCGTGCGGTGGCGTTCGTCCTTCACCATGCCGAAAATGCGCAGCTCCAGCCCCAGCGAGCGCGCCACGTCGCGCGCGGCCGCGGCGTGTACGGCGCCGCCGTCTATCAGCAGCAGGTCCGGCAGCGGGGCGAATTTCCCGTCCCCGTCCAGATAGCGCTGCAGCCGGCGCCCCACGGCCTCGCGCATGGAGCCGTAGTCGTCCTGGGCGGCGATCTCCTTCATTTTGAACTTGCGGTAGTCCCGCTTGAGCGGCCTCCCGCGCACGAACACGGTCATGGCCGCCACGATGCCCTCGTCGCCCAGGTTGGAGACGTCGAAGGCCTCTATGCGCTCCGGCTGCGCGTCCAGCGAGAGCGTCCGCTGCAGCCATTCGAGCGTTTTCAGCGTTTTCTGCGCGGACGTGGCCGCGCGCTCGCCCTCCTCGCGGGCGTTGGTCATGGCGCTCTCCACCAATCGCAGGCGGTCGCCGCGCTTTGGCGTCTCCACGCTCACCTTGCGCCCGGCGGCCTCGCTGAACATCTGCGAGAGCGCCGCGGCGTCCTCCGCCTCCACGGGCAGGAGGATGAACTTGGGCCAGGCCCCGCGCTGGGCATAATACTGCCGCACCAGGCCGGAGACTGCCTCCGCGTCCTCCTCCAGCGGCTCCTCCATCAGCTCGAAGTCCTTGGCCGCCAGGTCGCCGCCCACGAAGTGCAGCACGGAAAAGCAGCTCTTTGCCCCGCGGTAAAAGCCCACGGCGTCCGTGTCCGCATATACGGCGGAGATGACGCGCTGCCTGTTGCCCAGGCCCTCGATGGCGCGTATGCGGTCGCGCAGCGCGGCCGCGGCCTCAAATCGCAGCTCCTCCGCCGCCTGCTCCATCAGTGCGGTGAGGCGGGCGGTGAGCTCCTTCGTCTTGCCGGACAGTATCAGCTCCGCCTCGGCGATGGCGTGGCGGTAGGCCTCGCTGCTGAGCGCGCTCAGGCACCAGCCGGCGCAGGCGCCCATGTGGTAGTTCAAACAGGGCCGCTCCCTGCCGATGTCCCGCGGGAAGCGCCGCGAGCAGGTGGGCAGCTTCAGCGCCTTGCACACCGTGTCGATGATGTCCTTGGTCTGCGCCCGCCCGCCGAAGGGCCCGAAATAGCGCGCCGAGTCCTTGGCCGTCCTGTTCGCCATCGTGAACACGGGGTATTCCTTCGTCACGTCCAGGCGGATGAAGGGATAGCCCTTGTCGTCCTTGAGCAGGATGTTGTAGTGCGGCCGGTGGCGCTTGATGAGCGAATTCTCCAGCACCAGGGCCTCGAACTCGCTGCTGACGACGATGACGTCAAAGTCCGCCACCTTGGACACCATAGCGGCCACTTTGGGCAGGTGTTCGCCGCGGAAATAGCTGGTGACGCGGTTTTTCAGCGCCTTGGCCTTGCCCACGTATATCACTTCGCCGTGCGCGTCCTTCATGATGTACACGCCCGGCAGCAGCGGCAGGGCGTTGGCCTTTTCGCGCAGCGCGGCTATGCGCCCGCCGTCGTTTTCCGTTTCAGCCACCTCCCGGGGAAATAAAAAAGGGGGCAGCGAGCGCCGCCCAAAGGACGCGCTGCGCATGCCCCCGCCAGATATCTGCGCGGATCACTCAGAGAAGTTAGAGTCGATAAGCTCCGACAGCGTGGCGATAGCCGCGCTCTCGTCGACACCGTCTGCCAGGATCTTCACAGACGTCCCCTTGACGATGCCGAGGGAAAGCACGCCCAGAAGGCTCTTGGCGTTCACACGGCGATCGTCCTTTTCGATCCATATGCTGCTCTTGAACTCATTGGCCTTTTGAATGAAAAAGGTCGCAGGCCGCGCGTGCAGGCCCACCTGGTTGTTGATAACTACCTCTTTGGAAATCACTCAAGCCACTCCTTCCACAACCCCGGCCTGAGAGCTTTTCAGGCCTTTTACACACATAGAATAACAAATTTCAAATGCAACGTCAACTGATTTTGCCCGATTCGTTGAAATCAACAATGGCCGCGGCGGCGAAATGGCGCGTTTATTTCAGTTCCACCACAGTGACGCCGGTCTCTCCCTCGCCGTAACGCCCCAGGCGGAAGCTCTTGACGGAGCGGTTGCGTTTGAGCGCGGACTGCACCGCCTGGCGCAGCGCGCCGGTGCCTTTCCCGTGGATGATGCGCAGCGTGCTCAGCTTGCCCATCACGGCCGCGTCGATGAACCGCTCGAGCACCGTCACGGCCTCCAGCGTGTCCATGCCGCGCAGGTCGAGCTCGCTGGCCGTGGACTCCGCGCGGAAGCCGCCCGCCGACCCGGCGGAGGGCGCGGCGGCTTTTTTCGGCTTTGCCGCCTCCGTCACGCGCACCTCGTCCTGCCTGGCGAAAAGGTGCATGTTCCCCGCCTGCAGCGAGAGCGTGCCGTCCCTGGTGACTTCGGTGACCGTGGCCTTCACGCCCATGGAGAGGATCTCCACCGTGTCCCCCGCCGCGGCGGGCCGCGTGGGGCCGCGGTGCTCTTCGGGCATCGCCGTCCGCTCGGCGAATCTCTCCTCCGCCGCGTTCAGCCGCCGGCGCAGCTCGGCGCGGGCCTCGTTGGCGCTGCGGTGGTCCTCCTCGTCGTTCATGCGCGAGCGCATCTCGTCTATCTCCGAAAACGCCCGCTCCGCCGTCTCGCGCGCCTCGGCGATGATGCGTTCGGCGTCGCGCCGGGCCTTCAGCTCGGCCTTTTCCAGCCTCAGCTCCAGCTCGATGCGCAGCTTGGCGGATTCCTTGCGGTTCTCCTCCGCCTCGCGCAGCTTCTGCTGCTCGGCCTCGCGGTCGCGCTCCAGCGCCTGCCGGGCCTGCTCAAGCTTTTCGATCGTGGCCTCAAAGCTCGCAGTCTCGGTGCCGATGCGCGATTTCGCGTCCGCGATTATCTCCTCCGGCACGCCAAGGCGCTCCGAAATTGCAAATGCGTTCGACTTCCCAGGTATACCCACGAGCAGGCGGTATGTCGGCCGCAGCGTGGCCACGTCGAACTCGCAGGAGGCGTTCATCACGCCTTTGGCGTTCGTCGCGTACACCTTCAGTTCCGCGTAGTGCGTGGTGGCGGCGATGGCCGCGCCGTGCGCGCGCGCGTACTCGATGACGGCTATGGCCAGCGCCGCGCCCTCGGTGGGGTCGGTGCCCGCGCCCAGCTCGTCGAAGAGGATGAGCGTGTTCTCCCCACATTCCTCAAGTATGCGCACGATGTTCGTCATGTGCGAGGAAAATGTGGACAGGCTCTGCTCGATGCTCTGCTCGTCGCCGATGTCCGCCAGGACGGAGCGGAAAACTGGCACCGCGCTGCCGTCCGCGGCCGGGATATGCAGCCCGCAGGCGGCCATCACGCAGAATAGGCCGATCGTTTTAAGCGTGACCGTCTTGCCGCCCGTGTTGGGGCCGGTGATGACCAGCGTGTCGTAGTCCACGCCCAGCGTGAGGTCGATGGGCACCGCCGTGTCCTTGGGCAGCAGGGGGTGCCGCGCGCGGCGCAGGCGTATCTCGCGCGCGGAGAGCTCCGGCTCCACGGCGTCGAGCTCATAGCTCAGCTTGGCCTTGGCGAATATCAGGTCCAGCTGCACGAGTATGCCGAAATCGCGCGATATGTCGTCCGCGTGCTCGGCGCAGTCGGCGGAGAGCTCGGCGAGGATGCGCTCGATCTCCGCTTTTTCCCGCGCGCGCAGCTCGCGCAGCTCGTTGTTTGCCTTCACGGCGGCCATCGGCTCGATGAAGAGCGTGGCCCCGGAGCTGGACACGTCGTGTACCAGCCCCGGCACGGCGTTTTTGAACTCCGCCTTTACCGGCACAACGAAGCGCTCGGAGCGCGTGGTGATGATGGGGTCCTGCAGCGCCTTGGCGTAGCTGGGCGAGGAGATGATCTTCTGCAGCGCGTCGCGGACGCGCGCGCTGGCGGCGCGTATCAGCCGGCGGATGCCGGCCAGCTCGCTGCTGGCGGCGTCCGCTATCTCGTCCTCGCCGGCGATGGACGACGTGATCTTGTCCTCCAGGAAGCGGTTGGCCTGCAGGGAGTTGAAAAGATAGTCTATGCAGCTCCCCTCGCCCTTCGCCCCGTCGGAGGCATATCCCCTGACAAGCCTCGCCGATGTCAGCACCCCGGCTATGTCCATGAGCTCGCGTATGTTCAGCACCCCGCCCATGTCCGCCCGCTGCAGGCTTGCGCGCACGTCCTTCACGCCGGAAAAGGACGGGCTGCCCCGCGTCACCATCATGGTGCGGGCGGCGCTCGTCTCGGCCAGGCGCTTTTTCACCTCCGCCGTGTCCGCGGAGGGGGCGAGGGCCAGCGCGCGCTCCCTGGCGGCGGAGCTGACGGCCCTCAGCGAGAGCTGCTCGAGTATGGCGGGCAGCTCCAGCGTGGCGCAGGATTTTTCATATTGTTGCGTCATTTTCCGTATCCTTAATGCTGTTGTAATAATCGAGGCTGCGGAACGGCCTGTCCAGTTCATGGAGCGCGTAGGCCTCGCAGACGGAGGCCAGCCGTTCCTCCGCCGCGTCGTCCAGCTCGAAGGCGAATATCTTCTTCGGCCCGGCGTTGACGATATAGCGCATCGCCGAGAGCACCGAGCGGTCGAGCTTCAGCCCGCCGCCCTGGCGGCAGCCGTCGCAGTAGAGCTCGCCGTGCTCCGGCACCAGCACGCCGCCGTCCATCTCCACCCGACCGCACCCGGCGCAGGCCTCCAGCTCCGGCCGGTAGCCGGCGATGCACATCAGCCGCAGTTCAAAAACGGCCTTCACCACATCGCGCGTGGCCAGCTTGTTGGAGAGGGCGTACAGGCAGTTCAGCCCCAGCTGCAGCATCTCCGGCTCCGGGCAGTCCTCGTCGGAGACGGCCTCCAGCATCTCGCAGATATACCCCGCCAGCGCCAGGCGCTTGATGTCCTCCCTCAGCGGGCGGAACTGCTCGATGCTCTCGGCCTCGTTCACCGTCCACATGCCGCGGTTGCCGAAGAGGGTGAACTCGGCATAGCCGTAGAGCTGCGTGGCCGCGGATATCTTGCTGCGCGTGCGCGCCACGCCGCGCGCCTTCACCGTCAGCTTGCCCTCCTCCGCGGTGAGGATGGTCAGTATCTTGTCGGATTCTTTGTACTTTGCCTCGCGCAGCACCAGGCCGCGGGTCGTCAGGAACATATGTATCTCCTCCGTCAGCAGGGCGGCCTCTGTGCCGCCCTCTTGCCGCGCTTTTGCGCGTTTTCCCGCTCGCGCTGCGCCCTGCTGAGCAGATAGCACAGCGGGTCGCCCGTGAGGCGGAACAGCGCCCAGTAACCGTCGGTCTTCATGCGATCACCCCGCGCTTAGTCTGTGCGCAAAGCGCCGCCATAACAGCTGGGAATTTTATGGCCGGCCCTGATTATATACCGCCCGCCGGCGGAAAGCAATATGCCCTTCGCGCGCTTTATTTTTGTCTCTGTCCGAGATAAGTATTGGTGAGAAAAAATTATACACTTCTAAAGATATTTATGCATAAATGGATCTAGCACCCACAGAAATAACTATGTTCCCTTACAAAAACAATTTTTGTAGGGGGACATGTTATGGCTGATTTCAATTCCAATTTCAATGATATACAGAAACAAATTGCTGTTGCTGACTTAACTGACGAGCAAATCCAAGAGTTAGTGACCGCTTTGCAAACAAGAAGAAGTGCAAAACCTGAACTGACAAAGGAAGAAAAGGTCTTCTTGCAGTGTTGCAGAGAACATAGAAGTTACAGCAACAATAAAGATTTGGATGCTGTTGTATGCCCTCATTGTGGTTCAGTTAAGGTTATAAAGAACGGAACAAGAAACAGCAGACAAAGAGGTTGGCAATTTGAAAAAAGTTTAAATTTCGTTTTCTGGAATGAGACAAATTGACCGAAGTATGCTATGATATAGCCATAGTTCGGAACTTTTTGCTGGATTTTCCGTCTATATATACAAGTAAACAATTTTACAAGGAGGTAATCCGTATGAAGAAATATATAGCATTAGTTTTAGCATTGGTCTGTGTGTTGGGTCTGGTTGGTTGCAGTCAGCAAGGACAACAGGACATAATAACTCCAACTCAAAATAACGAGGAAATATCCCAAACAGACATTCAATCCGAAGCTGAGCAGAAATATACTTATGAAGAATTATCCAAAATGCCCGCAGAAGAACTGCTTGATTTATTTATTCAACATGGTTTGGTTATCAATGACGATTTGAAAGCATCGTTTACAGATGAAGAACTCCAGACCCTTTTTAAGGAAAACTTCCATTTGTGGCATACAGGAGTATCTGCACGTAGCCACACAATGTATTGTGATTTAGCAGAGCAGACAAAGGCAATTTTTGATAAAATTGCGATCCCTAATTTTTCTTATGCCGAAGATATGGCAATATATGTAGAAGGCGAACCTGGTGTAAAAACTTCTGGATTTGTAAATACAACTGAAACTGAAATAACTTTTGAGAATGTGGCCGAATGTGCTAAGAACGAATGCACCGTCGAGTATGACAGGATTACGACATATTTTGATACAGATGAATGTGTATGGAAAGTACATTTCGGCACAGACGGAATGGTTGGCGGCGACCAGAGCGTTTATTTGGATTGCGATGGAAAAACCGTCTTGATCGTATATGGCGAATAACTGGCCAATTTTAACTTGTTGAATTAAATACTATCTGATAGGAGCAAGGTCAAAATTATACCTTGCTCCTTTTCTTGGTATTCAAAAAAATGAATATAAAGGTCGATTATACATACCAATACTTATCTCGGACAGAGATTTATTTTTCGCTGAAGCCGAAATTGCGCAGCAAAAACTGCGAATCGCGCCAGTTCTCCTTGACGCGCACCCAGGTCTGCAAATACACCTTCGCATCCAGCAGCCGCTCCATGTCCCGGCGCGCCATCTCGCCGATGGTGCGCAGCATCTCGCCCTTTTTGCCGATGATGATGCCCTTGTGGCTGGACTTCTCGCAGTAGATGGTGACGTCGATCTCGATGACGCCATCCTCCCGCTCGGAAAAGCGCGTGACCTCCACGGCCGTGCCGTGCGGCACCTCCTTGTCCAGCTTCCAGAGCAGCTTTTCGCGCACGAGCTCGGCGCAAAGCTGCTTCTCCGGCTGGTCGGTGTACATGTCCTCGGGGAACAGGTGCGGGCCCTCGACGGCGTATTTCCCCAGCTGCGCGAGCAGCTCTTCCAGCCCGTCGCCCGTTTTGGCGGAGATGGGGATGATGGCGTCGAACTCATACGCCGCGGCGTAGGCGGCGATGACGGCCAGCAGCTCGCCCTTCTCCACGGTGTCGATCTTGTTCACGGCCAGCACGGCGGGGATGCCGCTGGCCTTTATCTGCGCGATGAGCTCTTCCTCCTGGCGGCCGATGGACGCTATGGGCTCCACCACGAGCAGCACGGCGTCCACGTCCGCCACGCTCTCGCGCACGACCTTGTCCATATACTCGCCCAGGCGCGTGCGCGCGCGGTGGAAGCCCGGCGTGTCCATCAGGACGAACTGCGTGTCCCCCCGGGCGACGATGCCGGTGATGCGGTTGCGCGTCGTCTGCGGCTTGTTGGAGACGATGGCCACCTTCTCCCCCACCAGCGCGTTGGTGAGCGTGCTCTTGCCGACGTTGGGGCGGCCGGCGATGGTTATCATGGCGTTTTTCTGCATTTATTCACTCTCCGTTGCCGGCCCGCCGCGGAGCCGGGCCATTATCGCTTCTTCGCGCGCGCGCATGGCGCGCTTCATCTCTCCCTCGTCCACGTGGTCGTAGCCGAGCAGGTGCAGCACGCTGTGCACGGTCAGGTACATGACCTCCCGCCCGAAGCCGTGGCCGAATTCCTCGCCCTGGGCGGCGCAGCGCTCCAGCGAGATGGCCATGTCCCCCAGCAGCACGGCCCCGGTCTCCGGGTCACGCTCGCACGCATCCGCGTCGAACGCCCCGGGAGCGAGCTCGTTCATGGGGAAGCTCAGCACGTCCGTCGCGGAGTCAATGCCCCTGAACTCGCGGTTTATCTCCCTTATCCCCTCGTCGTCCGTGAACATGACGCTGATCTCGCAGGGCATGTCCACCCCCTGCTCCTTCAGCGCCGCCTTCGCGGCGCGCAGCACCAGCGCGCGGGCCTCGGGGTGGCCGAGGCCGCGCCGCTCCCTCGATACGCTGATCCTCGCCGCCATCAGAAACGGTAGACGGCGGCCATCTTGGCCTCGAGATAGTCGGTGTAGAACTTGGGGTCGAAGGGCGCGCCCATGGCGTTCTCGATGAGCTCCGTGGGCTTATAGAGCCGCCCGTGGCGCCAGATGCGCTCCTCAAGCCACTGCGATATGGGCGCCAGGTCGCCGGCGGCGACGCACTCGTCCACGTCCACGGTCTCCTTCATCTTGGCCACCAGCTGCGCGCCATAGGCGCTGCCCAGCGCGTAGCTGGGGAAGTAGCCGATCTGCCCGCCGGACCAGTGCGAATCCTGCAGCACGCCGCTGCGGTCGTCCGGCACCTCCACACCGAGATACTTCCTGTAGAGCTCCTTCCAGGCGGAGGGCAGGTCCCGCGCCTCCAGCTCGCCGTGCATGAACGCGCGCTCCAGCTCATAGCGCACCATGATGTGCAGGCTGTACGTCAGCTCGTCGGCCTCGATGCGGATGAGGCTGGGCCTGGCGGTGTTCACCGCGCGGTAGAAGTCCTTCGCCGTATAGCGCCCGAGCTCGGGGCAGAGCTCCGTCAGCCTGGGCCACACGAGCTCGCAGAAGGGGCGCGAGCGGGCGATGATGTTCTCAAAGAAGCGCGACTGGCTCTCGTGTACGGCCATGGACACGCCGCCGCCGAGCCCTGTGTAGGCGTACTCGTCCGCCGTGTGCAGCTCATAAAGCGCGTGCCCCCCCTCATGCACAACGCTGAACATCGAGGAGGCAAATGCGTTTTCGTAGTAATGAGTGGTTATCCTGACGTCGTACTTCGACAAATCGAGCGTGAACGGGTGCTCGGTAGTTCCGAGTCGGCAGCGGGAGCGGTCCAGCCCGAGCAGGTCCATCAGCTTATAAGAGAGCTTCTCCTGCCTGTCGAGCGGGAAATTTACGCCGAGCAGCGAGGTGTCCGGGGCCTCGGCTCGCTTCACCTTCTCGATGAGCGGCACCAGCTTGTCCCGCAGCACGCCGAAGAAGCGGTCGCAGCGCTCCATCGTCAGCCCCTCCTCGTATTTGTCGAGGCAGTAGTCGTACGGATCCGTGTCCGGCGCGGCGAGGGCGGCGAAGCGCCTGTTGGCGTCGATTATCTTCTGCAGCACCGGCTCGAAGGAGGCAAAATCGTCCCTCTCCTTGGCCTCGGTCCAGACAATGTGGCTCTCATTGAGCAGCTCGCGGTAGGCGACGTATTCGTCCATCGGTATGCTTTTGAGCTCCCGCAGGTCCTTCTGCCGGAGCTCCACGGTGCGCCGCTCCGCGCTTGTGAGCTCGTCCATGTGCTCGGAGAGCGCGTCGAGCAGCCTTTCGCTGCGCTCGCCGGTGGCGAGCTGATAGCCCACTCCGCTGAGTATCCCCAGCGCCTTGCCGCGCGGGATGTAAGTGTCCCTCGGCGCGCCGGTCTCCCCGTCGTAGTGCAGCGAGCCCATGGCGTAGCCGTAGGCGAATTCCTCCATCTCGAGCCGTTTCAGTTCTTCCCTTGCTTCTGAAAGTGTCATATTCTGTCCTCCTGAATCTTTTGTCCGATGTAAAGCAGATGTTCAGACCAGCTCAGCAGCTCCGGTATCTCACAGAGCCTGAGCGAAAGCTCAATCCAGTCCGCTCTTGCCTCCGCAGGGAGGTTTTTGAACTCCTCCCTCGAGGCGAGCACTCCCTCGCTGCCCACAAGGTGCAGCTTTTTCAGCGGGAAGCCCTCAAAGTGCCGCTCTGCGCTGCCGGCCTGCGCGAAATACGCCCTTGTGAACGACTCGCCGGCGTAGTCCTCTCCGCGCTCGAGGCAGCCGTAATAGCGCCTGTTGACCTCATTGCCGTCCACTTCCGCTATCCCCTCCGGCCAGTCGGCCATATGCCCGAGGCGGTAGAGCAGATCGCCGTACATGGAGATAAACGCCGCGAAGAAAACCCCTCCCGGCCGGAGCCTTGAAATGCAGTTGGCTATCGCCGTTTTCCGCTCCTCCTCTTTCAGCAGATGATAGAGCGGCCCCATGCAGAGCACGTGGTCGAACGGCCCCTCCGGCAGCGTGCCGCCGTCGAGCGCGTCCGCCTGCACGGCAGTCAGCTCCACTCCGGCCTCCGCGGCCTTTTTCCGCGCGAGGGCCACGTTCCCGCCCGAAAGGTCAGCGAGCGTCACGGCGCAGCCCCTTTCGGCGAGATGGATGGAGTATCTCCCGGGCCCTCCGCCGAGGTCGAGCACGCTCTGCCCGGGCTGCACATACCTGTCGATATAGCGGCAGTTTATCTCAAATTCCCAGGGGTTCTGCTCCAGCCGCGCCCACTCCGTCTCCGGCGAAGTGTCGTAATAGGCCTTTATCTGCTCGCGGTCGCTCATTTGCTCTTCCTCCTGAACTGCTTCGGCGCCAGCTCCTTGGCCGGCGCGCGGCGCTTTTCGTCTTTTTCATAGGCTTCGATAATCTTCTGCACCAGCTCGTGGCGCACCACGTCCGCGCCGGTCAGGCGGCAGATGGCTATGTCGTCAATGCCCTTCAGGACGCGCATGGCCTCCTTCAGGCCGCTCACCTTGTCCTGCGGCAGGTCGATCTGCGTCACGTCGCCCGTTATTACCACGCGCGAGCCGAAGCCGATTCGCGTCAGGAACATCTTCATCTGCTCGCGGGAGGTGTTCTGCGCCTCGTCGAGTATGATAAAGCTGTCGTCTAACGTGCGCCCGCGCATATAGGCGAGCGGCGCGACCTCGATATTCCCGCGCTCGAGGTACTTGTTGTAGGTCTCCGGCCCCAGCATTTCAAACAGCGCGTCGTAAAGCGGGCGGAGGTACGGGTCGACCTTGCTCTGCAGGTCGCCCGGCAGGAAGCCGAGCCTCTCCCCGGCCTCCACCGCGGGGCGGGTCAGGATTATCCTGTTCACCTTCTCGCTGCGGAAGGCGGCCACCGCCATAGCCACGGCCAGGTAGGTCTTGCCCGTGCCGGCGGGGCCGATTCCGAGCGTGATGGTGTTCTGCGCCATGGCGTCCACATAGGCCTTCTGGCCCAGCGTCTTGGCCTTGATGGGCTTGCCCTTGGCCGTGATGCACACCACGTCGCCGGAGAGCTCGCCGATCTTCGCTTCCCGCCCCTCGCCCACGAGCTTTAGGATATAGCGCACGTTCTGCGCGTCGATGGCCTCGCCGCGGCTCGCCAGCTGCAGTAGCCCGTTGATGACCTTCTCCGCGGCCATCACGTCCTCCGCCTCGCCGGAGATGCGCAGCTGGTCGTCGCGGTCGGTCACGCGCACGCCCAGCTCGCTCTCGATGATGCGCAGGTTCTGGTCAAAGGAGCCGAAAACGCTTATCACGTTCTCCATGCGGTCTATCGGCAGTGTCTTTTCTATCATTCGTACATCCGTTTCCTTCCCTGAGGTCTTACTGTGCCAGCGGCGTCTCCACCGCGATGTTCTGCAGGCACTCGGCGCGCAGCGTCACGAGCAGCGCCCCGCCGCTCTCGGCGGCGGAAAAGCTCTCGCTCAGCACCTCGCCCCCCGCGCCCAGGCGGCTCTCCAGCTCCGCCGCCAGCGCCGCGCGCAGCCGCGCCTCCAACGCTTCGCGCTCCGCTTCGGCGTACACGGGCTCGTACTCCGTGTACGTCTCCCGTATCAGCTTCACTGGCAGGGCGAACACGCCCTCCACGGCCAGCGGGTATTCTTTTATTATTTTATCACAGCCGATATCCATTTTGCCACTGTCGCGGTAAAAATTCAAGCGCGTTTTCCCCACGGCCAGCGCCCAGCGGCTGTAACTGCGCCCTTCATCGCCGCGCGTGAGCTCTGAGAGCGGCGCGGAGGCCGTCAATTCATACCAGGTGCGGGCCGTGACGTCCGCCTGCGCGTGTACCTGCCTCGCCTCGCCCACGGGCGACGTCATCAGCGAGGACACCAGCTCTTCGCCCCTGAGCACGGCGTCGCCCGGCTGCACGGCCGGCGCGCCCATATAGACGTCCATGCGCACGATGATGCCCGTCTCCGCGGCGGTGACGGCGCAGGGCGCGTCGTTGTCGATGAGTTCAGGCCGCTCCACGCGCTCGCGCACCTCCACCACGGCCCGCGAGCCGGCCACGGTCACGCCCACCCAGCTGAGCTCCGGGACGGCCAGGATGACCTCGTTTTTTATCCGGTCCGCCTCCCAGCCCGGCCAGAAGGAGCCGTATCCCACGCCCGCGTCCTCCAGCGCGCGCAGTATCTCCCCGTCGGAGACGGCCTCGTTGCCCGTCACCTCGATGTCCCAGACGAAAAGGCTCGACGCCGCCAGCAGCGCGAAGCAGAGCGCAAGCGAGAACATCAGCGCCATCCGCCGTCGCGCCCGCCTGCGGATGGCCGGCGCGCCCGTCCTGTGCAGCACGCGCAGCTCGCACTGCGAGCGCACGGCCAGCCGCCGCGCCTCGCCCAGCGCCGCGGCGGGCAGCGTCAGGCGCAGCGTGCAGCCGTCCACGCTCTCCGCGCCGGAAAAGCCCACGCCGCTCTCCGCCAGGGCGTTCAGCAGCTTTTCCGGCTGCGCGCCCGCCGCTTCCACGCGCACGCTTGCGCGCAACATATCCCCCGCGCGGCCCATCAGTCCAGCTCCACGCACAGGATGCGCCCCCTGACGAGCAGGGCCTCGCGGTCCATGGCCGCCAGCGAGAGCCCCTCGCCGCGTATGCGCGCCAGCGCCCCGCGGCCCTGCACCTCGATGCACTCCGGTGAATAGAGGCTGATGCCCCTGTGCGATTCCACCAGCGCCCTCCTGCTGCCCAGCAGCGTCAGCTTCAGGCAGCCCGCGGCCTCCGCCGGCAGGTCCAGCCGGTCGGCTATCTCTTCCCTGAACGCCCTTGCCGGCATACGCCTCACCCCCATGCGGGATTTTATGCCCGCGCGGCGGATATAATGAGCGCACGGCGAATAGGCTTTTTGGCGGGAGGTATGTCCAATGAGCCTTGTACGCCGCCTTTCGCCGCTCTTTGCCGTTCTCGGCCTCGCCGCCCTCGCCGCCTTCTCCGGCGGGGCCATGGAGGGTGCGCGGCGCGGCCTTGACGCCTGCGCCGCCGTGCTGATACCCTCGTTGTTCCCGTTTTTCATCGTCTCCGCCCTGCTGCGCTCCAGCGGCGCGGTGCACGCGCTCGCGCGCTCTGCCTCGGGGGCGATGCCCCGCGCCTTCGGCGTGCCGGGCTGCTGCGCCGCCGCCCTCGTGCTGGGCCTCGCCGGCGGCTACCCCATCGGCGCCGCCACCCTCGCCGCGCTCGTGCGCTCCGGCGACCTGCAGCCGGAGGACGCCTCCAACGCCCTCGCCTTCTGCAACTGCTCCGGCCCCGCCTTCCTGATAGGCGCGGCGGGCGCGGGCATTTTCGCCAGCCCCGCCGCCGGCGCGCTGCTCTATGCCTCGCACATCGCCTCCGCCCTGCTCGCGGGGCTCATACTGCGCCCGCGGCGCGGCGGCGTCCGCCCCTCCGCCCCCGTCGAGCCGCCGGAGCCGCAGCCCGGCGCGTTCACGGAGGCCGTCGCCGGCGCCGTGCGCTCCATGCTCACGGTCTGCGGCTATGTCGTGGCCTTCAGCGCCCTCACCGGCGCGCTGGAAGCCGTCGGCGTGTTCTCCCGCCTGGCCGGCGGGCTGGCCGTGCGCACGGGCCTCGGGCTGAAGCTCAGCCGCGCGCTGCTGACGGGCTTTTTTGAGCTCGGCGGCGGGCTCTCCGCCCTCTCCGGCGCCGGGCTGACGCCGCTGAGCCTCGCCTGCGCCTCGCTGCTGGCCGCCTGGGGCGGGCTCTCCGTCCATTTCCAGACCGCCGCCGTATTCGCCGGCACGGGCGTCTCCCTCCGCCGCCACACCGCCGGAAAGCTGCTCGCCGCCGTCCTCTCCGCCGCCATCACGTTGCTCTCCGCCCGCTTCATCCTGTGAATGCGCCTGATAGGCGTTGCGCCCGCGCCGCATCAGTGGTAAAATATAAATACTGCCGGGCGGCAAAATCAGAGCTCAAAAAAGGTGAAAAGGCCATGAAAAAAGAGAAGATCAGGTTTATATTCTTTCTCCTTGCTTCGATATGTTTCCTTATAGTGTAGGTGATAAATTTCATGGATAAGGACATTGCCACGGCAATAATATTCCTGCTGTTGGGCGTTTCATTTTTGCTTTTGTCCACTGCGCATCTGAAAAAAGGTAAGTAAACAGCCGCGCCCCGTTCGGCGCTTTGAAAAAAGCTGCATCGTCGCGCAAAGGCGGCGCTCCCGCGCGGGAGCGCCGCCTTATTCTGCCCTCATGAGCCCCTTCACGCCCTCGCGGGGCAGGATCTTCAGCTCTTTCAGGCCAAACCTTTCCTTCAGCCACGCGCGGTTCTCCCCGTGCTGGCCCACTGCCTGCGACATCAGCCGCGGCTCCACATACAGCACCGCGCGCGCGCCCGGCTCCGCGCCCGCGAGCAGCTCCTCGGCCCTGGAGCGCATGATGCGCGCCCTCACCAGCTCGCCCAGTGCGGGGTGATAGGCCCCGCCCGCCGCCTGGCCGCCTGAGAGCTCCTCTGTCGGGTTGAGGCCCAGGCGTATGACGGGTATCCCCGACGCTTCGAAAACCGGCAGGATGCGCGCACAGACGCGCACAGCGTCCTCCACCGTGTGCTCGCGGTATCTCCCCGCCTGCCAGAGGCCAAAAAGCGGCGTCCCGCGCACGATGACGGTCGGGTACACCCGCACGCCGTCCGGCCGCAGCGCGGCGATGTCCCGCGCAGTCTGCACGTCGCTCTCGTCGTCGGCGCCCGGCAGTCCGGTCATCATCTGCAAAATGAGCCGGAAGCCGCCGGTCTTCACCGCTTTTGCGGCGCGCGCGACATCCTCCGCCGTGTGCCCGCGGCCGGAGAGCGCGAGCACCCTGTCGGACATGCTCTGCGCGCCCAGCTCCACCGTGCGCACGCCGTAGCGCCGCAGCCTGGCGAGCACCTCGCCGTCGATGGCGTCCGGCCGCGTCGAAAGGCGCAGGGAGCTCAGCGTGCCGTCCGCCAGGTAGGGCTGCGCCGCGCCCAGCAGCTCCTCCTGCTGCCCGGCCGGTATGGCCGTGAACGAGCCGCCGTAAAAGGCGAGCTGCCGCCCGCCCCCGTTGTTCGCCGGGGACGCGGCGGCAGCTTCCACGGCCCGGCGCACGTCCTCCGCCGTGGCGGGCGACGCCGCGCCGGATATGCGCCGCTGGTCGCAGAAAACGCAGTCGTTGGGGCAGCCGAGATGGGGCACGAAAACGGGTATCACGCTCTCCCGCGCGCTCATTTGAGCAGCTCCTTGAGGGCGGAGCGGGCGGCGGCCTGCTCGGCCTCTTTTTTCGTCCGCCCCTCGCCGGCGGCGAGCTCCACGCCGTTGAGCAGCACGCGCATGCAGAAGGTCTTGTCGTGGTCGGGCCCGGACTCGGAGACCAGCTCATAGCTCAGCGTCTGGCCGCTCTTGCGCTGCACCAGCTCCTGCAGCTCCGTCTTGCCGTCGCCGAAGACCAGCCAGTCACCCGTGTCCAGCGCGGAGAGGATGTGACGCTCGATAAAAGCGCGCGCCACCTCCAGCCCGCCGTCGAGGTACATGGCGGCGATCAGCGCCTCCACCGCGTCGGCGAGGATGGACGTCCGCTTCCTCCCGCCGGTGTGCTCCTCGCCGCGCCCCAGGCGGATGTAGTCCCCCAGGCCCAGCTCGGCGGCCACGCGCCTGAGGCTGTCCTCGCAGACGAGCTGGGCGCGGACGCGCGTCATGCGCCCCTCGGGCAGCTCCGCTTCGCGGCGGTAGAGCGCGTCCGCCACCACGAAGCCGAGCACCGAGTCGCCCAAAAACTCCAGCCGCTCGTTGCTCTCGCAGCTGTGGCCGCGGTTCTCGTTGGCATACGAGCTGTGCGTGAGGGCGTTCACCAGCAGCTCCTGGTCGCGGAAGGTATAATCAAGTTTTTCCTCTATGGCCTTCATCAGGCCGTGGCCCCTTCGACGTAGTCCACAAGGTCGCCGATGGTGGAGATCTTCTTCAGGTCGTCCTCGGCGATCTCGCCCAGGTCGAACTCCTCTTCGATGGTCATGCTCAGTTCGACGACGTCCAGGGAGTCGGCGCTGAGGTCGTCGGCAAATGAAGTGTCGCGGGAGAGCTCATCCTTATCGACGCCGAACTGGTCGGCCACCATGCCGATGATTTTGTCGTAGATCATTTCTCATTCCTCCGTTTTTGCCGCGCCCTCCGTGGGGAGGCGCATGTATTCCGTGTTTTTCGCTATCTCATCTATGACGCCGGCCTTCGCGAAGGCGACGGCCTGGCGGATCGCGCTGAAAATGGCCTCCTCGTTGGAGGAGCCGTGGGCCTTGATAACGGGCCGGGAGATGCCCAGCAGGGCCGTGCCGCCCACCTTGTTCACGTCCAGGCTGTCCTTCATCGCCATGAAGTCGCCCTTGAGCGCCGCGGCGGCCAGCTTGTTCTTGGTGCTCTTGTAGAACACGTCCTTCAGCTTGCCGAGCGCAAACTTTATCATGCCCTCGCTGGCCTTGAGGAAAACGTTGCCCGTGAAGCCGTCCGTCACGGCCACGTCGGCCTTGCCGGCCATCACGTCGTTGCCCTCGATATTGCCGATGAAGTTGATACGCCCCTCGTCCGCGGCCTTCTGCAGCAGCTTGAAGGCCTCCTTTTGCAGCTCCCCGCCCTTGGTGGGCTCCGTGCCGTTGCTCAGCAGCCCGACTTTCGGCTCCGCCACGCCGAGGATGTGTTTGGAATAAAAACTGCCCATGAAGGCAAACTGCAGGAGGTATTCCGGCGTGCACTCCACGTTCGCGCCGCAGTCGATGAATACCACCCCGTGCTCGCCGGCCGGCAGCACCGGGGCCAGGGCCGCGCGGCGGATGCCGCGCACGCGCTTGACCGTCAGCGTCGCGCCGGTGAGCAGCGCGCCCGTGCTGCCCGCGGAGATGACGGCGTCGCCCTCCCCGTTTTTGAGCATGTTCAGCGCCACGGCCATGGAAGAATCCTTCTTCCGGCGGGTGGCCGTGCTCGGGTCGTCCTCCATGCTGATGACCTCCCGCGCGTCCACCACCGTCACTCCCGCGGCGGCGCCGAGGTATTTTTCAACTTCCTCCCGGCGGCCGACGAGCGTGACGTCCACGCCCAGCTCCGACGCCGCCCTCACGGCGCCCATGACCGGCGCCTGCGGCGCGTTGTCGCCGCCCATCGCGTCCACGATGATCCTCAAGACCTCAAGACCTCCTTTGTCTCCATCAGTCCGCCGAGCAGCTCCAGCGAGCGGCGGGATATCTCCGCGTTCTTGTTGCGTTTGCCCTTCACGCGGTAGCCCAGGGGGCTGATGATGCCGAAATTCACATTCATCGGCTGGAACGAGCCCACGCTGCCGCCGGAGACGTACAGCGCCAGCGCGCCGATGGCCGTCTCCTGCGGGAAGTCCACCGCCGGCAGCCCCAGCACACGCGCCGCCGTCTCGATGCCCACGAGCATGCCGCTGGCGGCGCTCTCCACATAGCCCTCCACGCCGGTCATCTGCCCGGCGAAGCTGAGCCTCGGCTCGCTTCTCAGGCGGTAGTAGCGGTCGAGCAGGCGCGGCGAGTCCAGATATGTATTGCGGTGCATGACGCCGTAGCGCACGAACTCCGCCTCCCGCAGCGCGGGGATCATGGAGAACACCCGCTTCTGCTCGCCGAAGGTGAGGTGCGTCTGGAAGCCGACGAGGTTATAGAGCGTGCCCTCGGCGTTGTCGCGCCGCAGCTGCACGACGGCGTAGTCCTCCGCGCCCGTATTGGGGTTTATGAGCCCCACGGGCTTCATCGGCCCGTAACGCAGCGTGTCCTCCCCGCGGCGGGCCATCACCTCCACGGGCATGCAGCCCTCGAACACGGCCCCGTCGTCAAAACCGTGCGTGGGCGCCTCCTTTGCCGCGCGCAGCTCGGATACGAAGGCCGTATACTCCTCGCGCGTCATCGGACAGTTTACATAATCCGCCGTGCCCTTGCCGTAGCGGGACGCGAAATACGCGTTTGACATGTCCACGCTCTCGAGCGTGACTATCGGCGCGACGGCGTCGTAAAAATGCAGCCCCGGCTCGCCGCAGAGCGCGGCGATCTTCCCCGCCAGCGCGTCGCTGGTGAGCGGCCCGGTGGCGATGACCACCTCGTCCCCTTCCGGGAAGTCCGCCGCCTCCGCCTCCACGACTTCCACATGCGGGTGCGAGCGCAGCTTATCGGTTATATAGCGGGCGAAGCCCTCCCGGTCCACGGCCAGCGCGCCGCCGGCGGCGACGCGGTTGGCCTCCGCCGATTCCATTATCAGCGAACCCAGGCGGCGCATCTCCTCTTTCAGCAGCCCGACGGCGTTCGTCAGGTCGTCCCCGCGCAGGGAGTTCGAGCACACCAGCTCGCCGAAAAGCGGCGAGACGTGCGCCGGCGTGTACTTTCCGGGCTTCATCTCCACCAGGCGCACGTCTATGCCCCGCCGGGCGAGCTGCCAGGCGCACTCGCTGCCGGCGAGCCCCGCGCCGACTACGGTAACCGGGCCCATCACGTGCTCTCCTCCGTCGCGGCGCTCTTTTTAGAGCGGCCTGAGGCGGATGTCTTCTTCGCCACCCCGCCGGAGGCGGATTTTTTGGACGCCGTTTTCTTTGCCGCGCCCTTTTTGGCCGTGGCAGGGGTTTCCGCGGCCTCTTCTGCCGTCTTACCCTCGCCCTCCGCGGCCTTTTCGCCGGAGGAGGACGCCTTGCGGCGGTAGCCGCGCTTGTCCTCAGGCGTGAAGTTGGGGCAGTTTTCGTTGATGCAGAAGGCCTTCATGCGCCCGCGGCCGGAGGGCTTGAACATCGTCTTGCCGCACTCTGGGCAGACCTCCTTGGTGGGCACGTCCCAGGTCATGAAGCCGCACTCGGCCCCCCGCTCGCAGGCGTAATAGGTGTAGCCGCGCTTGGAGGTGCGCTTGAGTATGCGGCTGCCGCACTTGGGGCACTTGCCGGGCATCTCCACCACGATGGGCATGGTGAAGCTGCACTCGGGATAGCCCGGGCAGGCCAGGAAGCGGCCGAATCGGCCGGATTTTATCACCAGGTTGCGCCCGCAGACGGGGCACACTTCCTCGGACACCTCGTCCGGCACCTTGATGCGGACGCCCTCCATGGCCGTCTCGGCGTCCTTCATCTCCTTCTCAAAGCCGCCGTAGAAGCCGGAGAGGTAGTCCCGCCAGCTCTCCTTGCCCTTTTCGATGTCGTCCAGCCCATCCTCCATGCGCGCGGTGAACTTGAGATCGACGATGTCGGGGAAGCGCTCCTCCATCAGCCCCGTGACGGTCTCGCCAAGGGCGGTGGGGCGCAGGTAGCGCCCCTCCTTCACCACGTACTCGTGGCTGAGGATGGTGGTGATAGTGGGAGCGTAAGTGCTCGGGCGGCCGATGCCCTTCTCCTCCATCGCGCGGATGAGCGTGGCCTCCGTATAGCGCGGGGGCGGCTGGGTGAATTTCTGCTCTTTGTCGAGGTTTTTCAGCTCCAGCTGCTCGCCCTCCTGCAGGTTGGGCAGGGGCTTGCGCGCCGGGGCGGCCTCGTCGTCCCTGGTGTCGTCATAGACGGCCGTGCAGCCGGGGAACACCAGCTCCGAAAAGCTGGCCTTGAACACGTTCCCCTCGCAGACGGCGTCGATCTGCACGTTGTCATACACCGCGTTGGTCATCTGGCAGGCGATGAAGCGCCCCCAGATGAGGCGGTAGAGCATGTACTGCTCTTTCGTCAGGTCCTTGCGCACCTGCTCGGGCGCGATATCGGCATAAGTGGGGCGGATGGCCTCGTGCGCGTCCTGCGCGCCGGCCTTGGTCTTATAGCGCCGCGGCTCCGGCGGGCAGTAGGCCGGGCCGTAGTGGGCGGTGATATAGCTGCGCGCGGCGGCCACGGCCTCGTCCGAAAGGCGCAGCGAGTCCGTCCTCATGTAGGTGATGAGGCCGATGGTGCCGTGGTTGGTCACGTCCACGCCCTCATAGAGCTGCTGGGCGATGCTCATCGTGCGCCGGGGCGTCATGCCCAGCCGCCGGCTGGCCTCCTGCTGCAGCGTGGAGGTGATGAAGGGCGGCGAAGGGCTGCGGTTCTTCTTCCCGCGCTTGACAGTTTCGATGGTAAAGGGCTTTCCTTCCACCGCGGCGATAACCGCGTCGGCCTCCGCCTCGCTCTTGATTTCCTCCTTGCCCTCGGCGCCGCCGAAATAGCGGGCGGTGAACTCGCCGCCCTCCTCGCGCTTCAGCAGCGCGTCGAGCAGCCAGTACTCCTCCGGCACGAAGGCCCTTATCTCCCGCTCGCGGTCCACGACCATGCGCGTGGCAACGCTCTGCACGCGCCCGGCGGAGAGCCCGCGGCGTATCTTCTTCCACAGCAGCGGCGAGAGCTCATAGCCGACGATGCGGTCGAGTATGCGCCGCGCCTGCTGCGCGTCCACCAGGTCCTGGTCGATCTCCCGCGGGCGCTTGATGCTCTCGGTGATCACGTTGCGCGTGATCTCGTTGAAGGTGACGCGCTGGGCCTTGCCGTCCGGCAGGCCGAGCAGCTCCTTCAGGTGCCAGGCGATGGCCTCCCCTTCGCGGTCCGGGTCGGTGGCCAGATAGACCATGTCCGCATCCGCGGCCAGGCGCTGCAGCTCGGCGATGAGCTCCGTCTTGTCCTTCACGGGCGTGTACTGCGGCGTGAAGCCGTGCTCGATGTCCACGCCCATGGTGCTCTTCGGCAGGTCGCGCAAATGGCCCATGGAGGCCACGACCTTATAGTTCTTGCCCAGATAACGTTCGATGGTCCTGGCCTTGGCCGGGGACTCGACTATGACCAGTGCCGTCTTTGCTTTTGCCATCAAAACATCCTCACTTTTGGATAATGTTCAAAGAGAAACGCTTGCCCGGCTCCTGGCGGACATAGCCGCCTATCTGCAGCAGCGTCAGCTCCGAAAGGGCCTCGGCCGCCGGCAGGCCGGTCTTCTCTATGATATCGTCGATGTGTACGGGGCCGGCGCTCAGGCAGTTGACGATGCCAAGCTGCTTTTCGCTCAGGCCCTCGAGCTGTTTCTTCAAGTCAATATATTCCGGCTCGGGCGGCTTGTCAATGCCTTTTTTGCGGCCCGGCTCGCGGAGCTTGGCGAATCCTGCGCCGTCCTCGGGCGCATCGGGCGCCTTTTCCGGCGCCGCCGCGGCGGCCTCGTGCTCCGGCATCGCCCGCTCGGCGGGCAGCGTCCGCGCGGCCTTCCCCGGGTCGCGCAGCGAGGGGAAGCGCGCGAAAAAGTCCGCCAGCACGTCCCGCGCGTCCGTGGCCGGGCTCGCGCCCTCCTTCAGCAGGGCGTTGGAGCCGGCGGCCGCCGGCGCGTCCGCGTTCGCGGGCACGGCGAACACCTCCCGCCCCTGGCTGAGCGCCTCGTCGGCAAAGAGCAGCGCGCCGCTCTTCGCCGGGGCCTCCGCCACCACGCAGGCCACCGTGAGGCCGGAGGTGACGCGGTTGCGGGCGCGGAAAAAGGCCGCGTTCCCCGGCGTCCCCGGCGGGTATTCGCTGACGATGGCGCCCACGGTCTCCACGTCCCGGGCCAGGGAGCCGCCCCAGCGGCGGTCGTCGATGGCCGAGCCCAGCACGCCCACGCAGGAGCCGCCGGCCATCAGCGAGCCCTCCGCCGCCGCGGCGTCCACGCCGCCGGTGAGGCCGGAGACTACCAGCGCGCCGCAGCGCGTGAGCTCATAGCCCATGCGCGTGGCCATTTTCAGCCCGTAGGGCGTCGCCCGGCGCGTACCCACCACGGCCACCGCCGCCAGGTCGTCTATCGAGGGCAGCCGCCCGCGCACATAGAGCACCAGCGGCGGGTCGTATATGGCCGCCAGGCGGCGCGGATAGGCCGCGTCCTGTATCGTCAGTATGCCTATGCCCTCCTGCTCGCAGCGCTCGATGATGTTCAGCGCCGCGTCCAGCCGGCGGGCGGAGAGCGCCTCGCGCTCCTCCTCCGTCAGCAGTTCGTCGCCCTTCAGCTCATCTATAGGCGAGAAAAACAGCTCCCTCGCCCCGCCATAGCGCCCGATGAGCTCCTGCTTCACGCGGGGGCGCACGCCGGTGAGCGCGGAGAGCCAAAGCCAGTATCTCAGTTCCGACATCACGTCACCCCTATCCTCACGCGCGCCAGTTCCCACATGGCCACCACGGCGGCCATGGCGGCGTTCAGCGACTCGCTGCCCGGCGCCATCGGTATCAGCGTCAGCGCGTCGCACAGCGACTTCATTTCGCCCGACAGCCCGTGCCCCTCGTTGCCGATGGCCACGGCCGCCCCGCCGCGCGGCAGCTGCCTGATGTCCAGCGCGCGCTCGCCCAGCGCCGCGCCGTAGAGCGGCAGCCCCCAGCGGCGGACCGTCTCCGCCGCATCCGCCGCCGTCAGCTCCAGCACGCACTGGCGGAAGGCCGCGCCCATGGTCGCGCGCACCACCCGCGGCGAGGAGACATCCGCGCAGCGGCCGCAGAGCAGCACGGCGTCCACGCCGAAGGCGTTGGCCGCGCGTATCACCGTGCCCACGTTCCCCGGGTCCTGCACATCCTCCAGCAGGATGGCCGTATCCGCGCGCGCCGGCGCGGCGATGTGCGGCAGCTCCACGCTGAACACCGGCCCCGGGCTGTTGGCCACGGGGGAAGCGTAGCCCACGAGCTCCGCCGGCGCGCGGTATATGGCCGTATCCGGCGTCAGGCCCTCCGGCGGGCCCATGCCCTCTGCCAGCAGCAGCGCCGTCACGCGGCAGCCCGCCGCGAGCGCCTCGCCCAGCAGCTTGACGCCGTCGAGCACGGTCTGGCCGCTCTCGCGGCGCAGCGCGCCGTCGTTCGCCAGGGCGCGCAGGCGCTTTATGAGCGGGTTTTTCCTCGAGGTGATTAGCTCCATCGACGCACCGTCCAGATAACTTAGTTGATATCTACAATATGCGCAAAAGGCTGATTTGTCAACCGCTGCGCGCAAAAGAAGCGCCCCGCCCGCATCTGCGGGCGGGGCGGCGCTGTTCATTCCGCCTCCGGCGCGCCGGAGGGCGTCACCGGCGCGGATGAGGCCTCCGCTCCAGGCGTGTTCTCCGTGCCGGGCGCGTCCTCCGCGCCGGGCGAGGGGCTCGCGCCCTGGCCGGTGAGCGCGGCGTAGCTCAGCGGCCCGGAGCACTCAGGATACTCCGCGATGTCCCACCAGTAGCCTCCCCACATCTCCGCGTCGCTGCGCAAAAATGTATTTGCCAGCCCGAACTCTGCCGCACGCGAGGTGTCCACATGGTAGCTTGAACCATCAAGCGTGACAATGTTCCAGTAATGCTCTGTCCTGTCGAACCGGCCCTCAACCACCTGGCAACCTATTCCGAGCGTGTCGCACAGGGCCTTATAAGCAAGGGCCATCCCCTCGCAGTCGGCCTCGCCGACGACAAGAGCGTCATAAGCGGTGTGTCCGCCGCCGTTCTCCCGGCTTGAGCACTCTTCAACAAGCAGGCTCGCGGCCTGCAGCGCCCTGTAGGCATCCCCCTCGGACGTCACACGCGCTGCGAGGCGCGCGGCGGCCTCGTTCAAGTCGCCGTGCATCTCCTCCAGCTCCCTGTCGCCGGAGGGGTAGTCTATCCGCACGTCGTATATGCGCTGCATCCCGAGGCCGGAGTAAACGTCCACGCTGGCGGTGGGCTCCACCACGCAGGCGAGCGGGCTGTCCATATAGGCCTCCGTCACATAGCTCTTCGCCTCGTCCTCGTCCACATCCGTGACGGAGACGAGCACCACCAGCCCCGGGCTCATGGCCTGTACGGCCCCGGCGATGCTGGTGTAGAGCCCCGCGGCGGTGGCGACGTTGACGATGGAGTCTATCTCCTCCTGCGAGCGCTTGTAATAGACGTATATCTGCGCCTCCGTATAGCCGACGATGGTGTTCACCTCGTAGGAGATGTAGTCCACAGCATAGCTGCCGAGGGCCGTCTCGCGGCTGACGGAGTTGCAGGCGGAGGCCAGGTCGTCGCTGATGTTCTCGCCGGAATAGCCGCTCAGGTCGAGCGTGCCGGACTCGTCGTGCCGTGTCACCAGCGAGCTGATGGCCAGGCGCAGCGTCGTGTAGCTGGTGACGGGTATGGCCCCGTCGCTGCCGGCGGTCGGGCGGGCGTACTCATAGTCCGTGGCGGAGAAATACTCCTTGTCGAACACCGAAGCGCAGCCCGAGGCAGGCAGCAGCAGCGCCGCCGCCAGCAGCAGGCATATGATACGCGCGAAGCGTCCGCGCAAGGCCGTTTCCCCCTTCCAGGCGCTCAGCCGCCCAGCTCCTCGCCGATGATGACGATCTCGGCCTTCTCCATGCCCATCATGGGCTCCATCAATATGCCGAGGCCGCGGCAGAGGCGCTGCGGGCTGCGGCAGTCGTAGCACTTCAGCTCGCCCTTTGCGCAGGGCGTGTCCATGCCCATGCCGCGGGCGCGCAGCGGCGCGGCTATATTGCGGGCGCGCCAGATGGCCCGCTCCAGCGTGGGCTCGATCTTGTTGACGCCGGCGACGATGTAGAGCCGTTTGTGCCCGTAGAAATTGGCCGCCAGGCGGTTACCGGTGCCGTCGATGTTGACGATCTCGCCCGTCTCGCTGATGGCGTTGGCGCCGGTGATATAGGCCTCCGTGGTCATGGCGCGGACGCGGGCCTCCTCGCCCGTTTTCCAGTGCCAGACGACGTCGGGACACACGGCGGTGAGCTTATCGTAGACGCCGATGGCGTCCACCGTGCCGCAGCCGCCGATGCCCACGGTCAGGCCGGCCATGTCCTGGGCCAGATAGTCCGCCGCCTCCGCGCCGGTGGCGAAATAGCGGAAGGAAAAGCCCCTGCCTTCTGCGCTCTTTTTCAGCTTCTCAATGTCCATTTCGTGTCTCCTTTCATCAGTTTTCGCTCGCTATGTTCTCAAAGCCGTTGCCGAACACGTCCCTGGCGTCGGTGACGATGAGGAATGCATGCACGTCCACGTTCTTGACGATCTTGCGCACCTGGGTGATCTGCGTCTTTTTGATGACGCAGAGGATGACGTTCTTGGCCCGGCCGGTATACGCGCCCTCGCCCTTGAGCAGCGTCACGCCGCGGCCCAGCTGGCTGGTGATGGCGTTTTTCAGCTTGTCGCTCTCGTCGCTGATGATGTAGCACACCTTGCTCGTGCCGAGGCCGTAGAGCACCAGGTCGATGGCGCGGGAGACGACGAACATGGCGATGGTGGAGTACATCGCCGCCTCCAGGGAGTTGAAGATGAGCGCGTAGGCGGCGAGGATGATGACGTCCAGTATCAGCATCAGCGTGCCGAAGTTGAGATAGGCGTAGCGCAGGCGCAGGAACTTGACGACGATGTCCACGCCGCCGGTGGTGACGCCCGCGCGGTAGATGATGCCGAGCCCCGTGCCGTTGAGCACGCCGCCGAAAATGGTGCCCAGCAGCACATTGTCCGTCGCCTCCCAGCCGATGAGGGAAAAGAGGTCGATGAACACGGACGAGGCGGCCATGCCGGTGAAGGAGCCGATGACGAAGCCGAGCCCGAAGCGCTTCCAGGCGGCGATGAAGAGCGGTATGTTCATGATGATGTTCATCACGCCCACGGGCAGGTCCGTGAGCATGTTGATTATCATGGCGATGCCCGTGAGCCCGCCCGCCAGCACCTGGTTGGGGTAAAAGAAGAACTGGAAGCCCACGCCGTAAATGGCGGCGCCGATGATGATGAGAGCGTATTCCTTTACATATTCCTTGGCAGTTCGCTTGGGTATCATGGTTCAGCCCTCCAGAAGTGACATCTGTTTTTCGCCCCTGTCCTCGTCGCGCAGCAGCGCGCCGGCGGCCGGCAGGCTGCGCACGCGGTAGCGGGCGAGGTTCTTGATACCGGTCTCGTGCAGGGGCCGCGCGGCGGTCAGCCTGTACTTCGGCTTCATGGTCATCACGCCCACGCCCTGGGTGCTGCGGGAGGCCTTGGGCGCGAGCAGCGCGGAGTTGAAGATCAGCGCCCGCCCCTCGGTGGAGAAGGCGGCGATCTCGATCTCGCCGTCCAGCTCGAGCACGCACGAAATCGGGCTCTTGTCGGAATAGGCGTTGACGAGCTTTTTGCGGTTGGTCTTGGTCTCATAGGCCGAGAGCGGCACGCGCGCGGCCTTGCCGTTTTCAAAGAAAAATACCAGCTGCCGGCTGTAGTCGCCCGGCGCGATCACCGCGACGACGGCCTCGCCCTCGTCCATGCCCAGGCGCGAAGGCAGATAGGTGCCGAGGACGGAGGCCTTGGCGTCGGCAAAGTCCGCCAGGCGGGCCTTATAGGCCTGCTGCCGGTTGGTGAACACCAGTATCTCGGCCCTGTTCGTGGCCTCGAAGTCCCTTCCCGGCCCGTCGCCCTCCTTATATTTCTGTTCGGAGGACATGCGCAGCGACTGCGGCGTTATCTTCTTCAGATAGCCCTCGCGGGAGACGAAGACATGCACGGCGTAGTCCTCCGCGCCCTCGTCCTCCTCCGGCTCGGGCAGCTCGTCGGCATAGACGATGCCCGTGCGCCGCGGCTCGGCGTATTTTTTGATGATGCCCTCGAGCTCTCGGATGATGACGTTCTGCAGCTTTTTGCGGCTGTTGAGCGTGGCTTCCAGGCCGGCGATGTCCCGTTCCAGCTCCTCCGTCTCCGCCGTGCGCTTGAGGATGTACTCGCGGTTGATGTTGCGCAGCCGGATCTCGGCCACATATTCGGCCTGCACGCGGTCGATGCCGAAGCCGTCCATCAGGTTCGGCACCACGTCCGCCTCGCGTTCGGTGTTGCGGATGATGGCGATGGCCTTGTCGATGTCGAGCAGTATCTTCCCCAGGCCCTGCAGCAGGTGCAGCTTCTCGCGCTTGCGCTGCAGGTCGAAGAACACGCGCCGGCGGACGCATTCCGTGCGCCAGGCGGTCCACTCGCCGAGTATCTCGCCCACGCCCATCACGCGCGGGTTGCCCTCGATAAGTATATTGAAGTTGCAGGCGAAGGAGTCCATCAGCGGCGTCAGCCGGAAGAGCTTCGCCATCAGCTTTTCCGGCTCCGTCCCGCGCTTGAGGTCGATGGCCAGCTTGAGGCCGCTGAGGTCGGTCTCGTCGCGCATGTCGGAGATCTCCTTCACCTTGCCGGCCTTCATCAGCTCGGCCACCTTGTCCATCACGGCCTCGGCCGTAGTGGTGTAGGGCAGCTCGTAGATCTCGATGACGTTCGCCTTTTCGTCATGGCGCCAGCGCGCGCGGACGCGGAAACTGCCGCGGCCCGTGCGGTATATCTCCGCCATGGCGGCGCTGTCCATGACGACCTCCCCGCCCGTGGGGAAGTCCGGGGCGGGCAGCGTGGACATGATGTTGTGCCCGGGGTCGCGCATGAGCTCGATGGCCGTCTCGCACACTTCGCCCAGGTTGAAGCCGCATATCTGGCTCGCCATGCCGACGGCGATGCCCGTGTTGGCGGAGACGAGGACGTTGGGGAAGGCCGTGGGCAGCAGCGCCGGCTCCTTCATGGTGCCGTCGTAGTTGTCCACGAAGTCCACGGTCTCCTTGTCGATGTCGGCGAAGAGCTCGGCGCAGATGGGCGAGAGCTTCGCCTCCGTATAACGGGAGGCAGCGCAGGCCATGTCGCGCGAATACACCTTGCCGAAGTTGCCCTTCGAGTCCACGAACGGCGTCAGCACCGCGCCGTAGCCCTTTGAGAGCCGCACCATCGTGTCGTATATGGCGGCGTCGCCGTGCGGGTTCAGGCGCATCGTCTGCCCCACGATGTTGGCGCTCTTGGTGCGCGCCCCCGTCAGCAGGCCCATCTTGTACATCGTGTACAGCAGCTTGCGCTGCGAGGGCTTGAAGCCGTCGATCTCCGGGATGGCGCGCGAGACGATGACGCTCATGGCATAGGGCATGTAGTTCGTCTCGAGCGTCTCGGTGATGGGCTGTTCGAGCACCTCGGCGCGGAGGCCCATCACGTCCGCGCTGCCCCTGCGCTGCTTTGGCGCGTCTTTATCCTGCCTTTTCTTAGCCATTTATTTACCAGCCTTGGCCTTCTTTTTGTCCCTCAGGCCCGTGACGAGGTCGCGGTTGCAGTGCGGGCAGCTCTTCAGCCAGACCACGCGCCTCAGCAGCACCCCGCCGCACCAGGGGCAGCGCAGCCACTTGAAGATGATGAATGTGACGAACGCCAGCAGCGCCACTGCGAAATATGTGATGGCGGCGGCCAGGGACTCGTTGGAGCCGCGGAGGATGAGCGCGCTGACACAGCACAGCACGATCATGACGAACAGCGACAGCACCATTCTCTTTGCCGTTTGAAACTTCATTTTCCTTCCTCCTCAGGATATGTCGGCGAGGTCCAGGTACTGGCTGCCGAAATCCGAAATATACTGCTTCCTCCCCGCCAGGTTGTCCCCCAGCAGCAGGTCGAACATCTCCGCCGTGCGCTCGGCGTCCTCCGGCATCACGCGGATGAGCCGGCGCGTTTCCGGGTTCATGGTGGTGAGCCACATCATGTCCGGGTCGTTCTCGCCCAGGCCCTTGGAGCGGTTGATGGAGCATTTGGCGCCGTTCAGCGAGGCGAGCACCTCCGCCTTCTCCCGCTCGGAGTAGGCGAACCAGGTCTTGCCGCCGGAGTTTATCTCATACAGCGGCGACTCGGCGATGTACACCAGCCCCTCGCGTATGAGCGTCGGCGTCAGGCGGTAGAGCATGGTCAGTATCAGCGTGCGTATCTGGAAGCCGTCCACGTCCGCATCCGTGCAGATGATGACGCGCCGCCAGCGGAGGCTCTCCAGGTCGAAGCCGGGCAGCTCCTTGGCGTGCTTCTGCACCTCCACCCCGCAGCCGAGCACTTTTATCAGGTCGGTGATGATCTCGTTTTTAAAAATGCGGCCATAGTCCGCCTTCAGGCAGTTGAGTATCTTGCCGCGCACGGGCATGATGCCCTGGAACTCGGCGTCCCGGCTGAGCTTGACGGAGCCCAGCGCGCTGTCGCCCTCCACGATGTAGAGCTCGCGCCGCGACACGTCGCGGCTGCGGCAATCGACGAACTTCTGCACGCGGTTGGAGATGTCCATGCTGCCGGTGAGCTTCTTTTTTATGTTCAACCGGGCGCTCTCGGCCTGCTCGCGGCTGCGCTTGTTGATGAGCACCTGGTCGGCCACGCGGTCGGCCTCCGCCTTGTGCTCGATGAAGTATATCTCCAGCTGCTCGCGGAAGAACTCCGCCATCGCCTCCTGGATGAAGCGGTTGGTGATGGCCTTTTTCGTCTGGTTCTCATAGCTCGTCTGCGTGGAGAAGCAGTTGGTCACCAGCACCAGGCAGTCCGCCACGTCCTGGAAGGATATCTTGCTCTCGTTCTTCTGGTATTTCCCGGCCTTCTTGATGTAGCTGTCCACGGCGTAGACGAAGGAGCTGCGCACGGCCTTCTCCGGCGCGCCGCCATGCTCCAGCCAGGAGCTGTTGTGGTAATATTCTATAAGGTTGACCTTCGCCGAAAAGCAGAAGGCCGCGGAGAGCTTCACCTTATATTCCGGCTTGTCCGCGCGGTCGCGCCCGCGCCGCTCGGCGGCGATGAAATAGGGCGCGGAGAGCACCTCCTCCCCCGCTATCTCCTGCACGTAGTCGAGGATGCCGTTCTGATAGAGGAAGTCCTCCGTCTCGAACTTGCCCGCCGCCACCTCGTTGCGCAGGCGGAAGGTGACGCCGGCGTTCACCACCGCCTGCCGCCGCAGCGTCTCCCGGTAGTGTTCGAGCGGGATGTCGATGTCCGTGAACACCTCCAGGTCCGGCTTCCAGCGTATGACCGTGCCGGTCTTTTTGCGGTCCGCCGGCTCGGAGGCGAGGCCGCCCACGTTGCGGCCCTTTTCAAAGTGCAGCGTGTACTTCTTCCCGTCCCGGCGGACGGTGACGTCCATGTATTCGCTCGCGTACTGCGTGGCGCAGCTGCCCAGGCCGTTGAGGCCCAGGGAATACTCGTAGTCCCCGCCGTCGTTGTTCTTATACTTGCCGCCGGCGTACAGCTCGCAGAAGACGAGCTCCCAGTTCCAGCGCTTCTCCACCGGGTTCCAGTCCACGGGGCAGCCGCGGCCGAAATCCTCGCATTCTATGCTCTTGTCGAGATAGCGCGTGAGTGTTATAATGCTGCCGTTTCCGGCCCTCGCCTCGTCTATGGAGTTCGAGAGTATCTCGAACATCGCGTGCTCGCAGCCCTCCAGCCCATCGGAGCCGAAGATGACCGCCGGGCGCTTGCGGACGCGGTCCTCGCCCTTGAGCTGTGAGATGCTCTCGTTGCCGTAGCTCTCGGCCGTATTTCTTGCCATTTACCGTTTTCCCTCGCACATCACAAGATATTGTATCACTGAGCACAATTTTACCCATATACTATATCTTACCGCGCCGGAAATTGCAAGGGCCATTTGCGCGCCGGCGCGCGGAAACATCCGCCGCCCCCACACCGTCAAAAACAGCGCGCCCGTCGCGCCCTCGCGCGGCAAAAAAAGCGGGAGAGCGCGCCTTCCGGCCTCTCTCCCGCCGCTCCGCCCGGACTGTCTCGCGTTTGCGAACGCCCGCGGAACTTGAGCTTATTCAAGGCATCTCCGCGGGTCTTATCTCTCTCGCCGCTCGAGCGCCTCTCTTCAGCTCCGGGAGTAGTATGCCGCGCCGGGCGCGATATATTTGCGGCAATTTTTTCTTGCGGCGGATTAATCCGCCGGCTTTTGAATAGAATATAGGGACAAGGAGCGTGATACCCCCATGTCCAAACGTTCAAGAGCCGCGCGGGAAAAGCGCGAGGAGATCGCCAAGGCCCAGGCGGAACTGGGCGAGGTCCGCCGCTCGCTCGGAGAGGCCTACCGCCAGTTCGACGCCGTCACCGACGACGCGTCGATGGATGTCTGTATATTCGAGATCAGCGCCCTCAGGAGCAAGTACAACTGCGCCGTGCGCAACCTGAAGTCGCTGTATCTGTAGCAACAGGAGGAAAAAATGGAAACACCCGCGACTATCGCCGTCATCGTGGCCTGCGCGCTGCTCATCTGGCTGCTCGTGGCCATACTGAAAACGCCGATGAAGCTGCTGCTGAAACTGCTGCTGAACATGCTCTGCGGCTTCGTGATGCTCTTCGTATTCAACTTCATTGGCGGCTTTTTCGACCTCTCGCTGGGGATGAACGCCACCAACGCCCTGGTGGCCGGCGTCCTCGGCATCCCCGGCCTGGTGCTGCTGATACTTTTGCAGGCCTTCCTCTGATACATACTTTGTTACATCTGCAGAACGGGCCGGCACGTTCCGGCAACAGCGTTGTTGAGCCTATTCATCTTGACAGACGCGGCAATATAGAGATCGAAAATGGAATTAATGAAGGTGCGCCTCCTCAACCAAGTGCGGGCAAATGCCGGCAGCCTGGGACAGAGAGGCGCACCTTCTAGTGATAGTATATCCGATTCCGGGCAGAAAGTCAACCCAGAAAACACAAGCCAGCAGGAGAGCCATTCTACCGGGAATGCCACCCAAACGGGCGCTTTTTACACCGGGACAACTCCTGCTGGCAATAATATCATAGCAGCCTCTAACTCAAATGTCAATGTGGAAAACTCTGTTACCGCTGTATCTGCCGCTTTTGCCGACGGCGAAAGCGCGCGGCTCACAGAGCAATGCCAGATTGCCGGCCGCCGCCCCGCATTTTGCGGGGCGGCGGCATTTTTGCCCTCATTGCCCGGCGGCGGTCTCCTCCAGCACGCGCAGGAAGCGCTCCAGCAGCCGGTCGCGCTCCCCGGGCATATACGCGGCGCCGTAGGAGATGGGCTCGGCGCCCTCCACGGGCGTATAGCAGACGCCCGCCGTGTGAGAGCCCGGCGTCTCCACCATCACGGCGGCGGCGAAGCCCGCGGCGATCACCGCGCTCTGCGCTTCGAAGCTCTCGCAGAATATCACCTGGCCCGGGTCGCGCCCGGCCAGCAGCTGGTTCTGCACGGCCGTGACGGCGCGCGGCACGGCGTTGGGGCGCGTGACGGCGATCAGCGGGCTGCCGGCCAGCTCCTGCACGCTCACGCTCTCCCGCTGCGCCAGCGGGCTGCCCGCCGGCGCGGCGCAGACCACGCGGCAGAGCGAGAGCTCGTGATAGACCGCGCGCTTGGGCGCGTTTTCCCTGAAAGCCGGCATCACCTGTATCTCCCCGTCCAGCAGCAGGTTCTCCAGCGAATCGTGCGGCACCACGCGCAGCATCGGCACGAAGCCGCCGTCCTCCTCGCGCAGCTGCGCGAGCGCCACGGAGAGCAGCCCCAGCTCCAGCGTGCTGCGGCAGCCGACGCCCAGCACCCGCCGGCGCTCCGACTGCGCCGCCTTCAGCCGCCCGCGCGAGACGTTGAAAAGGCGCATGATCTCCCCCGCGTACTGCGTGTAGAGATATCCCTCCTGCGTCAGGCGCACGCTTTTGCTCGTGCGCTTGAAGAGCTTGACGCCCAGCTCGTCCTCCAGCGTGCTTATCTGGTGGCTGACGGCCGGCTGGGTGAGGCGCAGCTGCTCCGCCGCGCGCGAAAAATTCAGGCAGTTGGCCACCGCCAGGAAGCACTCCAGCTGTGTAGTATTCAACAAACTCCCTCCGTATGTTTTGTGCACATTTGTATGATATAGAAATTCTATAAAAAACATTTATAGATGATAACACATTTGTATTTCACATTCAAGACTTAACGTGCTATAAATATCAACGTCCAAATAGTTAACATCTAAAGGAAGGGGGTAAACGCTCTGATGGATGTTGACCTTGGCGAAATGATCAGGGACAACCGGTACATCAGCTATCAGCTCTGCACACGGGGCGACAGGGCCCTCGCCGAGCAGGGGCTGACGGGCGTACAGGCGTCCGTCCTGCTGCACATCCTGGAAAACTCGCAGGGCGAGACTTCGCTCACAGACCTGCACAGGGAAATGGGCTATTCCATGTCCGCGGCCTCGACGATGGTCAAGCGCCTGCGGGAAAAGGGCTTCGTCAGCGTGGAGCCCAGCGCGCTCGACGAGCGGCGCAAGCTCCTGCGCGTAACGGAAAAGGGCGAGCACGTGCGCGACATGATGGACGCCATGCTCAAGGACCTGCCGGGCCAGCTCTTCCGCGGCTTTACGGAGGACGAGATCGTCACCTTCTGCCGCCTGCAGAAAAAAATGCTGAAAAACCTTTCGTCCCCTGAGGACAGCAATCTGGAGGGATAAAAACTTTGAAACTCGTTCTGAAACAGGCGGGAAAATACGGCAAAGACGCCTTTATCACCATGGGTCTCACTGCCGGCGAGGTGCTGCTGGAGATACTCATGCCCTTCATCACCGCCATCATCATCGACGACGGCCTGCAGGCGTCCGACCTTTCCGTCGTCGTGCGCTACGGCATACTGATGGTCGCCATGGCCATCGTATCGCTGGGCTTCGGCGCCCTGGCCGGCCGTTTCGCCGCCAAGTCGTCCACCGGCTTCGCGGCCAACCTGCGCGAGGCCATATACAATAACGTACAGACCTTTTCCTTCTCCAACATCGACAAGTTCTCCGTCCCCGGCCTTGTCACCCGCATGACGACGGACATCACCAACGTCCAGTGGGCGTACATGATGTGCACGCGTATGGCCGTGCGCGCGCCGCTGAACCTCATCTTCAGCTTCGTCATGTGCCTTATCATCTGCCCGCACATCGCCCCCACGTTCGCCATCGCGGCTGTGTTCCTGGTGGCCGTCCTGGGCAGCATCATGGTCGTCACCATCCGCATCTTCAACAAGATGTTCGACGGCTATGACGACCTGAACGCCAGCGTGCAGGAGAACGTCTCCGCCATCCGCGTGGTGAAGGCCTTCGTGCGCGAGGGTTATGAGGACAAGAAGTTCTCCAAGGCCAGCACCCGGCTCTACAAGCTGGCCGTCAAGGCCGAGAGTCTGCTCGCCTTCAACAACCCGGCCATGATGCTCTCCGTCTATTTCTGCATCATCATGGTCAGCTGGATGGGCGCGGAGCTCATCGTCGGCGGCAGCCTTACGACGGGCGACCTCACCAGCCTCTTCAGCTACATCATGAGCCTGCTGATGAGCCTGATGATGCTCTCCATGCTGGTGGTCATGATCACCATGTCCCTCGCCAGCGTGCGCCGTATCAGCGAGGTCCTGCGCGAGAAGCCGGACCTGCACGACCCGGACGACCCCGTCTACGAGGTCCCCAACGGCTCCATCGACTTCGACAACGTCAACTTCTCCTATAAGCACGGCAGCGGCAAGAACGCCCTCTCGGACGTGGACCTGCACATCAGGTCCGGCGAGACCATCGGCGTCATCGGCGGCACCGGCGCGGGCAAGTCGAGCCTTGTCAACCTCATCTGCCGCCTCTACGATGTGGACAGCGGCGACGTGAAGGTGGGGGGCATCGACGTGCGCCAGTACGACATGGAGGCGCTGCGCAACCAGGTGGCTGTCGTGCTGCAGAAGAACACCCTCTTCACCGGCACGATACTGGAAAACCTCCGCTGGGGCAACGAGAACGCCACGCTTGAAGAGTGCAAAGCCGCATGTCAGGCCGCCTGCGCCGACGAGTTCATCGACCGCTTCCCGGACGGCTATGACACGCGCATCGAGCGCGGCGGCAACAACGTCTCCGGCGGCCAGAAGCAGCGCCTGTGCATCGCCCGCGCGCTGCTGAAAAAGCCGAAGGTGCTGATACTTGACGACTCCACCAGCGCCGTCGATACGGCCACGGACGCCAGGATACGCGCGGCCTTCCGCCAGACCATCCCCGGCACTACCAAGATCATCATCGCCCAGCGCATCTCCAGCGTGCAGGACGCCGACCGCATCCTCGTCCTCGACGACGGCAGGATCGACGCTTTCGACACGCACGAGAACCTGCTGAAGTCGAACGCCATCTATCAGGACATCTACGAGAGCCAGATCAAGGGCGGCGGCGACTTCGACCAGCCGGCCTGAAAGGAGGAGTAGGCTTTTATGGATCAGAAAAAGGGCCGCCGCGGCCATCTCAAGAGCTCCATGCCCCTGCTCGGCCGCGTGGTAAAATACATGCTCGCGCACTACAAGTGGGTCTTTGCCCTCGTCATCGTGTGCATACTGATAAACGCCGTCACCAGCGTCATCGGCGCCACCTTCCCGCAGACGCTCGTTGACGATTACATCGAGCCCATGCTCAACACGGGCGCGGACCTCTTCCCCGAGCTGCTGAACGACATCATCCGCCTCATCTGCATCATGGGCGCGGGCGTGCTCGCCGCCTATTGCTACAGCCGCCTGATGGTCAACGTCAGCCAGGGCACCATGCTGCTGCTGCGTAACGACCTGTTCAGCAAGATGGAGTCCCTGCCCATCAAGTACTTCGACACCCACGCCCACGGCGACATCATGTCGGTGTACACCAACGATATCGACACGCTGCGCCAGCTCATCAGCCAGACCATCCCCCAGACCATCAACTCCAGCATCACCATGATCGCCACCTTCATCACCATGCTGGTGCTGAACCCGGCGCTCACCGTCATCAGCCTGCTGACCGCCCTGCTGATGCTCTTTGTCACCAGCAAGTTCACCAAGTTCTCCGCCAAGTACTATATCAAGCAGCAGCAGGACCTGGGCGCCGTGGACGGCTACATCGAGGAGATGATGGACGGCCAGAAGGTCGTCAAGGTGTTCTGCCACGAGGAGGAGGCCAAGGCCGGATTCCGCAAGGTCAACGAGGAGCTGCGCGAGAGCGGCTGCATGGCCAACACCTTCGCCAACTTGCTGATGCCCGTCAACGCCAACATCGGCTGGCTGAGCTACGCCGTGGTGGCCATCGTCGGCGCCATCCTCGCCATCAACGGCCTCGCCGGCGTCACGGTGGGCACGGTCGTCACCTTCGTCGGCCTCAACAAGAGCTTCACCCAGCCCATCAGCCAGCTCTCCATGCAGATCAACTTCGTCGTCACCGCCGCCGCCGGCGCGCAGCGCGTTTTCGACCTGATGGACCAGGAGCCGGAGAAGGACGAGGGCTATGTCGAACTCGTCAACGCCAGGGAGGGCGAGGGCGACGAGATCTATGAGACCGAGGAGCGCACCAACGTCTGGGCCTGGAAGCACCCGCACAAGGCGGACGGCACCGTCACCTATACCAAGCTGCGCGGCCAGGTCGTTTTCGACCACGTGGACTTCGGCTACGACGAGGATAAGCTCGTGCTGCACGACATCAGCATGTGGGCCAAGCCCGGGCAGAAGATCGCCTTCGTCGGCGCCACCGGCGCGGGCAAGACGACCATCACCAACCTCATCAACCGCTTCTACGACATCGCCGACGGCAAGATACGCTACGACGGCATCAACATCAACAAGATCAAGAAGCAGGACCTGCGCCGCTCCCTGGGCATGGTGCTGCAGGATACCCACCTCTTCACCGGCACCGTGATGGAGAACATCCGCTACGGCAACCTGGACGCGACTGACGAGGAGTGCATCGCCGCCGCCACCCTGGCCAACGCCGACGGCTTCATCCGCCGCCTGCCGGACGGCTATCAGACCATGCTCACAGGCGACGGCGCCAACCTCTCGCAGGGCCAGCGGCAGCTCATTGCCATAGCCCGTGCCGCGGTTGCGGATCCCCCGGTGCTGATACTCGACGAGGCCACCAGCTCCATCGACACCCGCACGGAAAAGCTCGTGCAGGGCGGCATGGACGCGCTGATGACCGGCCGCACGACCTTCGTCATCGCGCACCGCCTCTCCACCGTCCGCAACGCGGACTGCATCATGGTCATGGAGCTGGGCCGCATCATCGAGCGCGGCACACACGACGAGCTCATCGAAAAGCAGGGCAAATACTACCAGCTCTACACCGGCTCCGCCCCCAAGCAGCAGAGCGAGGAGACGCCGGCCGTATAAACCCCACATAAAAAGATCTCCCCCGGGCCTCCGGGGGAGATCTTTTTATGGCCTTTTTTACTTATAGGACACCGTCGTTATGCCGTACGAGGCGGCTTTCTTCGACCAGTCCTCGATCTGCTCCTTGCTGGGCGTGGCGAAGCCCTCGTCGGGCAGGGCCATCCCCAGCTGCTTGTACTTGGTCTCGCCGTAGCGGTGATAGGGCAGGAACTCCAGCCTGGCCTTCAGCCCATGGTCGCGGAAGAATTTAAAGGCGCCCTCCATCGCCGCGTCGTCGCAGTTCACGCCGATGATGGACGGGATGCGCACGACCATCGGCACGCCCAGGCGGTCCGTCCTGACGATGTTCTCCAGGATGCGCGCGTTGTCCACGCCCGTGAAGAAGCGGTGCCGCTCGGGGTCGATGTGCTTGAGGTCCATGAAGATGGTGTCCATCTTGCGCAGCACCGGCTCCACCGTGTCAAAATCAAACTGCCCGCAGGTCTCGATGGCCAGCGAAAAGCCCTCGTCATAGAGCTCGTCCACCATTTCCCGCAGGAATTCCGGCTGGGCGGTGGCCTCGCCGCCGGAGAAGGTCACTCCCCCGCCCGACTGGCGGTAGAAAATGGCCTGGTGCCGCAGCTCGCTCAGCACCTCCTCCGTCTCCACGTAGCGGGTCATGGGGTTACGCATCGTCTGCCCCTCCGGGTTGGAGCACCAGGCGCAGCGCAGCGGGCAGCCCGCCATAAAGACGATGGTGCGTATGCCCTCCCCGTCGTTTACCGAGAAATGCTGAAGCTGCATGATATAGCCGCCCATGTCCGTCTTTCTCCTCTCTTTTTTACGTAATATGAAAGCCGGGGGCGGGCCCGCCCCCGGCTCCGTTCATGCCATTTGCACAGTGATCAGCACTTTTTGAGGAAGTCCGCCAGTATTGCATTGAATTTTTCCGGGTACTCCCAAAACGCCATGTGCCCTCCCAGGACGTGCAGCCTGGTATTTGGGCAGAGCTCCTGCATGTATGGAACAGCGACGTCCTGCCAGTGTTCAGCGATCATGAACTCGGAGTGGCAGCTCGGGCAGGCGTCCACCGCCTTTGCCTCTTCGCGGTAATCGCCGGTGACGCCGATGGCGTACTCGGAGCAGGCCAGATAATAGGGCATGCGGGAGCAGTCCATAATGAAGGCCATCTCCTCATCGCTCAGCTCCTTCTGTATCATCACCTCGCGCGTGTAGCCCTCCAGCACTTCGCGGAAGCCCTCCGGCGTGCGCACGGCCTGTACCGTATCGCAGAGGTTCTGGATGCTGTCCTCGACCCAGTCGCCCTCGTTCGGGCTCATGGCCTTGGGCGACATGTCTATGTTGAAAACGCCCTTTATATCGCCAAGTCCCATTTCGCGTACGACGCCCCAGGTCTCATATGCGCCGAAGGACCAGCCGACGAGGATGATATCCTTCAGCCCCAGGTTTTTTATCAATCTCACGATGTCCTGCGCGTGCGTCGTATGGTCAACGCCGACGGCAGTCATCGTGGAGCGCCCGTGTGCGCGGGGATCTATGGCTATCACGCGATACTCGGATGAAAAACGCTCGATCTGGTGCTCAAACACATCCGCCGAGAACGTCCAGCCGGGGACAAAGATGACCGGCTGCCCAACGCCGTAGTCGTAATAGTGTATCTCCACTCCGGGAGCAGTCTCAAAGAACTTGCCTTTCAGCATAAGTGCTCCTCCTGTCGTGCGGTTTAAAATCCCGTGTGCTCGGTACGGGCGATGATGGCGTCCTGCATGGACTTGGAGAGGTTGACGAACTGGGTGGAGTAGCCGGCCACGCGCACCAGCAGGTCCTTGTAGTTCTCCGGGTGCTTCTGCGCGTCGCGCAGCGTCTCGGAGGAGATGCAGTTGAACTGCACGTGGAAGGCGCCCAGGGAGAACAGCGTCTGTATCATGGCGCCCAGGTTGGCCTGGCCGCGCTTGGTGGCGACGAGGTTGGGATCCAGGCGCAGGTTGAGCAGCGTGCCGCCGGAGTGTACCTCCTGGTTGACCTTGGTGGTGGAACGCATGGCGGCCAGCGGAGTGGACTTGTCGGTGCCGACATAGGGGCTCACGCCCTCGCTGGAGGGGTCGCCGTTCTTGCGGCCGCAGGGCGTGGCGCCCAGCACGCGGCCCATGGGGATGTAGTTGGAAATGCCCATGAAGGCGGTGGTGAAGGGGTTGCCGAACACGTCCTTGTACTGGTGCACTTCGTGGTAGTAGTGGTTGGCCACCTTGGTGGCGATGTCGTCCACATAGTCGTCGTCGTTGCCGTACTTGGGGCAGTCCTGCGCCTTGGCGCGCAGCTCCTCATAGCCCTCCCAGTTGGCCTGCAGGGCCTTGACGAGCGTATCCATGGTGCAGACCTTGTCCTCGAACACCAGCTTCTTCACCGCGGCCAGCGAGTTGGCCACGACGGCGAGGCCGATGCCGGTGATGACGGGGCCGACGTTGTATTTCGCGCCGCCCTGGCTGAGGTCCTTGCCCACCTCCATGCAATGCTCGTTGCAGCTCGAGAGGAACGGCCTCGGCACCATCTCCTTGTGCAGGCGCTGGGCGGTGAGCAGGCTGATGACCGCGTGGCGGCAGAGGTTGTCGAACTGGCGGAAGAAGGCGCCCTCCACCTCTTCATAGGAGCCGAACTCGGCGGCGGGCTTCTCGTCGAGGCCCATCATCTCGCCGGTGATCAGCGAATGGCCCTGGTTGAGGGCGTACTCCAGCGCGGAGCCGAAGTTGAGGTTGGCGGCGGAGGTCCACTCGCCGGTCTTGCGGAAATGCGGCACGACGCAGCCGCAGTTGTTCCAGTCGCGGGCGTCGTCCGGCTCGTAGCCGAGGTTTATCAGCATCTGATAGCCCACCGAGTCGCTGTGTATGGCCGGGAAGCCGGTGCCCTTGCTCACCAGATGGGTGACGGCGTCGAGGAACTCCTTCGGGCAGTCGGCGTGGATGCGGACGGAGAGGCCCGGCTGGTGGCTCTTGACCTCTTCGGTGGCCTTCAGGGCCATGTAGGACACGGGGTTGGTGGCGTCCTTGCCGTCGCGCGTGCGGCCGCCGACGGTCAGGTTCTGGAACTGGTTATAGCCGGCAAAGTAGTCGGCGGTGTTGGAGGAGATGGTCCACACCCACTCGGAGTACTTCAGCCAGAGGGCCTCGATCAGCTCCTGGGCAAAGTCCTCGGTGATGGTGCCTTTGGCCAGGTCGGCCTCGTAGTAGGGGTCCATGTACTGGTCGAAGCGGCCGGGGTTGAGGGCCAGCGGGTTTTCGGAGAGGATGGCGCCTATCTGCACGAACCAGAGGAACTGGATGGCCTCATAGAAGCTCTCGGGGGGATTCTCCGGCACGCGGCGGCAGTTTTTGGCGATCACGCGCAGTTCCTCGGCGCGCTTGGGGTCGGCTTCCTCGCCCGCCATGCGCTCGGCCTCGTCGGCGTAGCGGTTGGCGTAGCGGATGATGCCGCGGGAGGTCCAGAGCGTGGACTCATAGAAGTCGCGCTTCTCCTCGTCCTCAGGGTTCGCCATGTCGAGCTCGGCGATCTTCTCCTCGGCCTGCCTGATGAGGCCGCCGAAGCCCTTCTTGAAGAGCACGTCCTGATAGTCGGGGGTGATCTCGCCCACGGCCTGGCGCCACTTGGAGTCGCTGTCGATGACGCCGGTGTCCACGCCGATGTGTTTGGTGTCCTCCGGCAGGCGGGCCAGGAAGGCCTCCTCCAGGCTCTTGCCCTTCCAGTAGGGGAAGACCTTCTCGCGCATGAACTTGCGCTGCTCGTCGGTCATCTCATAGGGGTCCTGCGGGCGGCTGGAGAAGGTGTCCATCTCCCTGTCCACCCACAGCCAGGAGAACTCGGGCGTGAGGATGCCGCACTTGCGGTGCTCGCCGATGGCGCCCACCACCAGCTCGCCGTCAAAGATGTGGACGGTCAGCTGGTCGCAGCAGTCATAGAACGCGCGCGCGCGCTGGATGCAGACCGGCAGGCCCTCCGTCTTTTTGTGGGACTCGGTCCAAAGATATGCTCTCTCGCAGGAGAGGGCGGGTTTGGCGTTTACATAATTCTGGCGGATATTCTCGATGCGCTGGGTGATCATCAAAAGTCGCTCCTTTCAATGTGCCGGCAGGCGGATGTTATGCCGCACCATCTGTGCGTTATATTGTATTCTATCCTGACAATAACACGAATGCCGCCGCCTGTCAACAGCCACACGGGCGTTGGGGAAAAAATATTTTTTCCCGCCCGGACGTTATGACGCCCAAAAGGGCATCCACGGTGGGCGGATGTCCTTTTGGACGTTCGTACTGTCTGCTTACTTCAGATAGGTGACGGCGCCGAGCACGTGGAAAGCCGTGCCGTGCCAGAGGATGCCCTCGTCCACCTGGAAGGTGGGGCTGTGCACGGAGTAGTGCGTGGAGGGATCGTCGTTGGAGATATTGAGGAAGGCAAAAACGCCGGGGACCATCTCCTGGAAATAGGCGAAGTCCTCGTTGCCCATGGAGGTCTGCACATCCTGCTGCATGAACTCGCTGCCCATGTTCTCGGCCACGGCGGCGGCCATCTGGGCCGTCATCGCCGGATCGTTCATGACCGGAGGCGTGCCGTCCACCCAGTCAACAGTGCCTTCGCAGCGGAGCGCGGCGGAGACGCCCTCGACGATCTCGTTTATGCGCTTCATATAGAACTGCTGGGTGGCCGGGCTGGTGGTGCGGATGGTGCCTTCCATGAACACTTCGGAGGGGATGATGTTCCAGGCGGAGCCGGAATGTACCTGGCAGATGGAGAGCACGCGCGGCTCGTCGCCGGGCAGCTCGCGGGTGGTGATGTTCTGCAGCGCGGTGTACACCTGCGCGGCGGCGGCGATGGGGTCGTGGCCCAGCGCGGGCTGCGAGCCGTGGCTGCCCTCGCCCTTGATGCGGATGACCAGGCGGTTGCCGGAGGCCATCATGCAGCCGGGCTTCATGACTATGGCGCCGGCCGGGAACTGCGGCAGCGGCCAGACGTGCATGCCCATGCAGGCGGTGACCTTGGGGTTCTCCATAAAGCCGCCCTGGATGATCATCTTCGCGCCGGTGATGACCTCCTCGCCGGACTGGAAGAAGAGCTTGACGGAGCCGTTGAGCTCGTCCTTTATCTGCGAGAGCACCTTGGCGGCGCCCAGCAGCATGGCGCAGTGGTTGTCGTGCCCGCAGGCGTGCATCTGGCCGGGGTGGGTGGACTTGTAGTCCACGTCGAGCATCTCGTTCACCGGCAGGGCGTCCACGTCCGTGCGCAGGGCCAGCACCTTGTCGGTGTTCTTGCCCTGGATGAAGCCCACAACGCTGGTGTCCTGCACGCCGTCATGGATGACGGTGTTCAGCTGATAGGGTATGCCCATCTCGTCCAGCTGGGCGCAGATGAAGTCCTTGGTCTTGGGATTGTTGATGCCAAGCTCCGGTATCTTGTGGAGCTCACGGCGCATCTCGATCACGTAATCCTTGACTGCTTCGCACATTTCCATAACGTTTGCCATAGCAGAAATACCCTCTTTCTATTAAATAAATATTTTGGAGCGCATATGGGCGGCCGGGGACGCTGCGGACCTCCTTTCTATTGTTATCGAAGCGCGCGGCCTGTTAAATGTCCGGTCCGTGCGCTATAACGTTCTCTACATACAGCATACCATCTTTTACAGATTTGTCAATCAATTTTTTGTCTGGAGGCAAATTTTTTGTATGTATGACCAATGGCCTTGACCTCTCTGCGCGGCAAACGCAATAAAAAGGTGTTGTTTAGATGAAAGATACGTGATAGAATAGCAGGGTATATCGGACGCCCGCATACAGGTAAGCGGGCGTCCGCATCAAAAAATATGCCTTTGACAGGAAGGATATGAAGATATGACAGCCAGCGAAAGGCCCGCGGCAGCGCCGGCGGAAGGCGCGCAGGATATGAATACCGTCATCGCCGACAATCTCCGCGCTCTGCGGCAGGGCCTTAACCTCAGCCTGAGCGAGGTGTCTGAACGCACGGGCGTCAGCAAGAGCATGCTGGGGCAGATCGAGCGCAATGAGTCCAGCCCCACCATCTCCACGCTGTGGAAGATCGCCACCGGGCTGCAGGTCTCCTTCACCTCGCTGATGGAGCGCCCCGAGCAGGGCATCCGCATCGTCCGCGAGTCGGAGGTGACGCCCGTCATCAACGACCACGGCCGCTTCCGGCTCTACCCCGTGGTACCCGCGCAGGCCGACCGCAGCTTTGAGCTGGTCGATCTTGAGCTTATCGAGGGCGCTGTGTCCGAGTCCAGCCCGCACGCGGACGGCACGGAGGAGATCGTGCTCGTCTATCAGGGCGAGCTGGAGATCGTCCTCGGGGAAAAGGCCGACGAGCGCTATGCCGTCCCCGCCGGCTCCGTGATATCCTACCGCGCCGACCAGCCCCACATCTACCGCAACCTGGCGGACGGCGTCACCCGCGCCGCCATGGTGATAAACTACGCCCCGCCGAAAAAGGCCCCGTAAACCGCATAAAGAAAATGCCCCGGGCTCTCCCGGGGCTTTTTTCTGTTTTCAAGCCTGACGGCGCGGGAAAACAGCCCCGGCGGATGCCGGGGCTGTTTTTTGATCTGCGTTTACTGATACCTCGTCCAGTCGGGGTCTTCCGTCAGCTTCGTCCAGTCCTCGTGCGCGTCCGGGCGCGTGTATTCGTGGCTGTTCGTCGCCTCCTGAACTGCGAAGTAATACCACGCGGCCGGCGGGTTGTCGCTCCACACCCTCATTCCCGGCAGCAGGTCCGCATCGTTCACCGGGTCGCGCTCCAGCACGCGGTTTATCATCGTCATCGCCTCCGCGCGCGTTATCTCCGCATCCGGACGGAAAGACCCGTCCTCATAGCCCGTTATCCAGCCCAGCGCCGCCGCGCGCTCGATGCTCTCGCGCGCCCAGTGGCCGGAAATATCCGTGAAATAGCCCTCGAACTGCACCTCCGACTCGTCAAACCGCGCGAAAAGTGCCGCAAATTCCGCCCGCGTTATCGGCGCGTCGGGGTCGAAAACGCTCTCCGTACGGCCCGTGATGATGCCCAGCTTGACCAGCGTGGACACTGCCATGTTGTACCAGTCACTTTCGTCCACATCCGCGAAGCTGTTGGCAGTCGTCAGGTTGCCGTCGCGCACCTCAGGCTTCAGCAGGCGGAAAACTATCGTTGCCACCTCCGCACGCGTGATGGTGCCCTCCGGCTTCACCGTGCCGTCCTCGTAGCCGATGACGTAAGCAAAGTGGTCATCGCCGTTGAGCATCGGCGGCACCGTGCTGCCGGGACGGACAGGCTCATCGTCGTCATCGTCGTCATCGTCGTCCGGCGGGATGATGGGCGGCCACCTGGGCTCGTCCGGCTCTTCGGCCTCGGGGACATCGACGGTCTCCGTCGTCTCATTCGGCCCGGTCTCCGTGCTGTCCGCCACGGCCGTGTTCCGCAGCGTCGTGCCGGCGTCCTCCTCGAGCACCGTGTATTTGGCCGTTATTTTCACGCTCTCGCCGGCCGCCAGCTCGCCGATGGTGAACGTCCCGTCACCGTTGTCCGTCACCCCGTCGGGCAGCTCAAAGCGCAGCGCGCCGTGGCCGGAGAATCCTTCGGTCACCGTGACGCCGGTGAGCCCAACGTTGCCGTCATTCGTGACCGTGATGGTGTATACCACCTCGTCGCCCACCGCGGCGCTCTCGACGTTCGCGCTCTTGGTGACCGACAGCGAGGGCGCGGGCACGACGGTGCTCTCATACTGCGCGGTGAAGATGTAGTCCCGATCGATCTCGAGCGCGAGTATGTCGTCCGCGGCGTATTCTTTGCCGCTGTCGTCCGTCCACTTGCCGGTGAAGCGCCAGCCGGCGTTCTCGTTCACGGCGGGGATGTCCTCCTGCGCCAGCTTACTGTCCGGCAGGATGTTGGCTATCTGCACCCTGCCGTCAGCCGACGCGCCGGCGAGCGTGCCGCCCGCGCCCGGCTCGAAGGTCACCGTGTAAGCGAGCTTTTTCTCCCAGACGAGCGCGAAGGGCGAAAAGCAGCCGCTGTCCTTATTGCCCTCCAGCGTAAAGACCATATTTTCGCCGTCGGCCGTAACCTCGATGGGCTCAACTTCAGAACCGCCTATCTGCTCCGCAATATCGTCCCTGTACTCGCGGTGCAGGCCCTTGAAGTGCAGGACGTAGAAGTCATAGTACTCCGCGCCCAGCTCCAGCTCCTTCGGGAGAGGCCAGTATATCGATATCCCGACGCCGTCGTCCGTGCTCACCCAGGCGTTGCCGTCGTTTTCGTTTATCAGGTCGAGGTATTTGAACTCGCTGTTGTCGCTGCTGAACTCGAAGGATTTTTCCCCGGCATGGCTTATCAGCAGCTGTTCCGTGTCCTCCCCTTCCTCGCCGGGCAGGATGTCGTCAAAAAGCAGGGATATATGCGCGCCCGCCGCCTCATCGTCGCCCAGGACGCCGAGCGCCTCCTTGCCGTTGGTGTAGTAAGAGGTTTTGTCCGCGATGACGGCGACGCCGATGCCGTCATCGGTATCCACGTCCTCCGGGCTGGCCACGACCGGCTGCGCTATGTCGAGCGGCTCTGCCTCATCCAGCACCGCGTCCGGCGCGGAGACGTTACGGACGGTGAGGCTGCCGCCGCCGATCTCGCCATCATAAACCGTCCCCTCGCTGCCGGTGATGGTAAGGCCGGCAGTGTCAACGCCTATCGCATACACACCGGGGACGCCGTCGTGCGCCGCGGCAGTGCCGCCGCCTTCGGGGGTGAAGGTGTTCCCCAGCCCGGCCAGCACCCAGTAGCTGCCGGCTTTGGCCGCATTGAACGTCTCCCCTTCATCCACCGAGAATGTGAGCATCTCCGGATCGGCGCCGCTTATCTCATACCTGACCGCGGGGAAGGGCGTGCCGCTGAGGGAATTGCCGCCGGTGTAGGCGGTCATGCTCTGCGGTGTGAGGGTGATGACCGGGTCTTCATCGCTGTCCTTCCAGTTGAGCACGAGCGCGCCGAAGCCAAATTTTTCGTCGCCGGTCACTTCAAACACGCCGCCGTCGCCGACAGCGTTCACCAGCGTGTTCCCCGGGTCGGCGAATATGTTTGCAGTTTCAACATAGCCCTCCGCCCAGGTGTCCTGCACGACCTTGTATCTGCCCGGAGTAAAGCCCCTGAACACGACGCAGCCGTCTTCGCCGGTCTCGCCGCTCATGCCGGCGACCGTTTCCCAGTCTCCGTCATCATTCTGCTTCTCAACGTGGAACTGCGCGCCTCTGATGTTTTCCAGGCGGTCATCGGCGTTGACAAGGCTGACGATAAGCTGGTTTTTCCGCGCCACGCCCGTGCCGCCGCCGTTGTTGCGGTGAATGTGGAGCTGTTGCCGCCCTGTGTCAGCCTGTCCTCTCCGTCTATGTACGATGTACGGACAAGCGTATTCGTGACGTTTTTGGAGCCGATAACATCGGGATAATAGGTATAAAAATGCACGAAGTAATGTACGACGTTGCCGCCGGTGGCGCCTTCATCGCCAAAGATATACGGGTACTTTGCGGCGTAGTCCGCGCCTCTGCCGCCGAGGGAGTCATATGGTCTCCATCACCAGCGCGAGCCGCCCGCGGCCATGGCCGCGCGCCGCCTTTACGAGCCGCTCATACTCCCCGCGCGTCAGCTCGCGGCCCCGGTCGCGGAACGCGCGCCGCTGTATGCGCAGCAGCTCCGCGCGGCAGTCCCAGCCGGCGAACTTGAAGAAGCGGTTCAGCGCGACCAGCATGCCGTTGACGCTCGGCGGGCCATAGCCCTGCTCGAGCAGCCAGCAGCGCCATCCCGCCGCCGCTTCGCCCGTCGCCTCGCCGCCCTCCAGCCAGCGCGCGAAGGCGCGCACATGGCGAAGGTAGTTCTCCGCCGTCCCCTGCGCGCATCCCGCCGCCCGCAGCTGGGAGGAAAAATTCTCAAGCAGCTTTTCCGTAACGTATCTGTCGTTCATTGCATCGCCTCCGCTGTGTGTGATGAGCATATTCTATACCTGATTTGTGAACTGGTGTATATCCATCGTTCCGCGCCGCCCCCGGCGGCCAGGCAGGGCGGACCGTGAAAATATGAGAAACTATTTTCTCAAAGCGCCTGAAGCAAGCCCAGTTTTAGCCGCTAAAACGCCGCCATCCGGCAAAATTTCTGTGCAATATTTATATATTTCCGGCGTTTACATTGTACGAAATAGACATGATGATAAGTGTATTGTTTTCGTAATTTCGCATTGACCATGCCGATTTACAATGCTAATATGGCCTCAGGGACGTATAAAACAATACGGATTGGAGGCATAAAAATGAAGAAGTTTACGGCAATGCTGCTCTGCCTGCTGCTCATCGCCTGCCTGTCGACGGCGGCGCTGGCGGACTCGGCGGAGGCGGAGATGGTGCCCGTGCTGGCGCAGGTGCCGGCGGACTGGGCGAACCCCTGCTGCTGGGCCTGGGCCGACGACGGCACCAACGCCTTTGCGGCCTGGCCCGGCGGGGCGATGGAGCCGCTGGGCGACAGCGGCTGGTACTACATCTATGTGCCGGCCTTCGTGCAGAACGTGATAATCAGCGCCAACGAGGCGGCGGTGCAGACCGCCGGCGACGTGGTGGAGGCCGGGCGCGAGGTGTGGATCGCCGTCGCGGACGACCTCACGACCACGGTGAGCTACGAGGCCCAGGCGGACGTTGAGATCCCCGCCTATGTGGAGACCTACACCGTCCACGCCTACGTCCCCCTGGAGTGGGAGAGCGTCAGCGTACTCGCCGGGGAGGCGGAAAAGGCCATGTCCGGCGGCGAGGAGGGCTGGTTCACGGCCGACGTGCCGGTGACCGCCACGAGCCTGACCTTCATCGGCAACGGCGGCGCGGCGCAGACGGAGGCCGTCGCCGTGGAGCCGCAGGAGGTCTGGGTGACGGTGTACAACGACCTCAGCACCGAGGCCGTCTATGAGGACCCCGAGGCCCCCGACGCGCCGCCCATCACCGTCCATGCGCAGGTGCCCGCGGACTGGGCCGGCCCCTGCTGCTGGGCCTGGTCGGCCCCGGACGGCACCAACGCCTTTGCCGCCTGGCCGGGCGAGGCCATGACGGAGGGCGAGGACGGCTGGTACAGCATCGAAGTGCCCGGCTGGGTGAACTCCATCATCATCAACGCCAACGAGGGCGGCATACAGACCACCGACCTCTCCGTTGAGACGGGCAAGGACGTGTGGATAACCGTGACGGACGCGGAGAACGCCGCCGTCGCCTATGAGCAGCCGGCCGGCGAGGCCGCCGAGCCCTCTGCCGAGCCCTCCGCCGCGCCGGAGGAGAGCGCCGCGCCCGCTGAGGACAGCGAGGGCGCCGGCGAGGGCGGCAGCAGCGCCACGTTGTGGATCGTGATCGCCGTCGTCGTGGTGGCCGCCATCGCCGTCGCCGCCGTGGTGTCGAAGAAGAAAAAGAAGTAAAGCCGCATTTTTACATTTCCTATCAGAGAGGGCGGGCGCGTCTCGGCGTGCCCGCCCCGCGGGATATAAGGAGGGAACGATGAAAAAACTTCTTTCGCTGCTCCTGGCGGCGGCGATGGTATTTGCCCTGGCCGTCTGCGGCGCACAGGAAACGGACGCGGACAGCATCGTCATCTGGCACGACAAGGAGGACGCCGTGGCCGAGGTGCTGCAAAGCTACCTCAGCGAGGCGCTGCCGGACTACACGATAACGCTGGAGAAAAAGACCAGCCTCACCGATTCGCTCAAGCTGGTGGGCAACGACCCCTCCAGCGCGCCGGACATGTTCATCTTTGCCCACGACAAGATCGGCCTGTTTGCCGAGATGGGCATACTCGAGCCCATCGAGGGACTGCTGCCGGAGGGCGAGCTGGCAAATTACCTGCCGATGACCACCGAGGCCGCGACGTACAAGGGCACGGCCTATCAGCTGCCGCTCTATTTTGAAACGCTGCTCTTCATGTACAACAGCAAGTACATGACGGCCGAAATGGTGCCGGAGACCACCGAGGAGCTCTATGCCTACATGGAGGCCAACACCGGCCGCGACCGCTTCGGCTTCGTCGAGCAGCACTCCACGGCCTATTACTCCGCCGCCTGGATACACGGCTTCGGCGGCGAGATCATCAGCGCCGACGGCGTGCCCTTCCCCGAACCGCAGGCCGTGAAGGACGCGCTCGCCTACCACCTCAAGTTCGTGCAGCTCATGCCGGGCGAGACGGAGTACTCCACCGTGAACACCCTCTTCCTCGAGGGCAAGGCAGACTCGACCATAGGCGGCCCATGGATGGTGCCCAGCGCCCGCGAGGCGGGCATCGAGCTCGGCATCGCGCCCATGCCGGTGGTGGATGAGACGGGCATGCCGCTCGCGCCCTATTCCGGCGTGCAGGGCGTGCATGTGCTCACCCATGCGGCGGAAAGCAAAAGCGAGGCCGTGCGCGCCGTGCTGGCGGCGCTCTGCGCGCCGGAGGTCGGCGTGGAGCTCGCCCTGGCCAGCGGCTGCGCCCCGGCGCGGACGGAATGCTATGATGACGAGGCCGTCGCCAACGACGAGCTGGTGCAGGCCATGCGCGCCACGGCGGAGATAGCCATACCGATGCCCAACATCCCCGAGATGGACGTGATGTGGACGGTGATGAGCAACCTGCTCACGGACGTCAACATGTCCGGCCGCGATGTGGACGAGAGCTTTGACGAGGCCCTGGCGGAGGCGGAGAACCTCATCGCCAACATGAAGTGATATGGACAAGCGCCGCAAAAGCATCCTCCGGAGCTACCTCGTATCCGGCCCTTCCCTGCTGCTGATAGCCCTCATCGTCGTCTTCCCCATCCTCTACACGTTCTACATCTCGCTCACCAACATGAGCGTCTACCACTGGTTCGACTACACGCTCATCGGGCTCGACAACTACTGGCGCGCGCTCTTCGTGTTCGACTCCGGCTTCCTCTCCGCGCTGCTGGCGACGGTGCTGTGGACGGCGGTGAATATGGCGCTGCAGCTGGTGATAGCCTTCCTGCTGGCAAGCGCGCTGAACGTAAAGAAGCTGCGCCTGCGCAAGGTGTACAAGACGCTTCTGATGTTCCCCTGGGCGATGCCGGGCTATGTGTCCATCCTGCTCTGGAAAACGGGCATGTTCAACAGCGAGTTCGGCCTGCTCAACCAGTGGATGGAGGCCCTGGGGCACGAGGCCGTGCGCTGGCTCTCGACGGACGTCTCTGCCTTCATCTGCTGCACGGTGGTCAACCTCTGGCTGGCCCTCCCCTTCATGATAATGATCATGGACGGCGCGCTGCAGAGCATCGACGCGAGCTATTACGAGAGCGCGATACTCGACGGCGCCAGCTGGCTGGAGCGCACGCGGTACATCACCATCCCCTCGATAAAGCCCATCATCGCGCCAGCGGTCATCATCACGGTGTTCACCACCTTCAAGCAGTTCGACGTCGTCTATCTGCTCACCCAGCAGATGGGCGCGCGCACGGGCTCGAATTTCCACACGATATTGACCTACGCCTATGAAAACGCCTTCGTGACCAACAATTACGGCTACAGCTCGGCCATATCCATCATCATCTTCGCGCTGATGCTGGTATTTTCAGCGCGCTTCAAGCTCGCGGGGGAGGGAGAACTGTGAAAAAGAAAACGCGCGAGCGCCTCGGCCTCACGGCGCTGAATGTCTTTTTCATCGCGCTCTGCTTCGTGACGCTGATACCCATCCTCTACGCGCTGAGCGTGTCGTTCTCGGGCACGAACTCGCTTTTGAGCTCGGATTTTTCCTTCATACCGAAGGATTTCACGCTAGCCAACTACGTAGAGGTTTTCACCGGCGAGGATATCATGACCTGGTTTGGCAACAGCATACTGCTGGCCGCGGCCACGGTGTCCATCTCGCTCGCGGTCAGCGTGCCGGCGGCCTACTGCTTTTCGCGCCGGCGCTTCCCGGGGCGGCGGCTGGTGCTGCGCTGGCTGGTGCTGCTGAACTCCTTCCCCGCCATACTCAGCATGTTCGCCGTTTACCGCCTTTTGCAGCCGCTGGGGCTGGTGAACCACCGCCTGGGGCTCATCATCGTCTACACCGGCACCATGGCCGTGTTCTCGCTCTGGAACATGAAGGGCTATTTTGACACCATACCCCTCGACATCGAGGAGGCCGCGCGCATCGACGGCGCCACCGACATCCAGGTGGTGACGCGCATCGTCATGCCGCTGGCCAAGCCCAGCGTGGTGGTGACGGCGCTGATGGTGCTCATCTACGTCTGGAACGAGTACATCTACGCCACCACTTTCATGACCGGCGAGCAGAACTACACCCTCGCCGCCGGGCTCTACGCCCTGCAGGCCACCGAGATGAGCGGCAGCTGGCCGGTGTTCGCCGCGGCGAGCATCGCCGTGTCCCTGCCCGTGCTGATAATCTTCTTCCTCTGCCAGAAGCACATGACTTCCGGCCTCACGGCGGGGGGTGTCAAGGGATGAACCGCGCCGCCATATACCACCGGCCAATGAGCGAATACTGCCACGGCCTCGACGAGGGCCACATCGTCTACCGCCTGCGCTGCGCGAAGGGCGACCTCGAGCGCGTGACGCTCTCCTACGGCGATACCGCCTGCCGCGTAACGCCGATCATCTTCACCACGCTGGAGATGGAAAAAGCCGCCTCGGACGAATTCCACGACTACTGGGAGGTGACGGCGGAGAGCAAATACAGCCGCGTCTACTACTACTTCACGCTCTACGCGCAGGACGGCGAGTGGACGCACTACTACGGCGGCGAGCTCACCCAAACGCTGGTGGACGAGCGCTCGGAGTACTTCAAGCTGCCCTATAACCACCGCGCGGACATCGCCCACGTCCCGGACTGGGCGCGCGACGCGCTGGTGTACAACATCTTCCCCGACAGCTTCGCCTCGGCGGATGGCTTCGTCCCCGGCACGGGCGCGGAGCTCGATCACGGCGGCGAGACGTCCCGCTCGCGCCTCGGCGGCACGCTGGACGGCGTGGCGGCGAACGCGCGGTACATAAAGGAACTGGGCTTCAACTGCGTGTATCTGAACCCCGTCTTTGCCGCCGGCGAGTACCACAAATACGACACGCTCGACTATATGCACACCGACCCCTGTTTCGGCGGGGACGCGGCCTTCAAGCGTATGGTGGAAACGCTGCACCGCGAGGGCCTGCGCGTCATCATCGACGGCGTGTTCAACCACTGCGGCTGGCGCTTCTGGGCCTTTGAGGACGTCGTGCGCAACCAGGAAAAGTCGAAATACTGCAGCTGGTTCTACGGCCTCGAGTTCCCTGTGGAGCGCCCGGCCGGCCCTGAAGCCTACCCCACATACGCGACCTACGCCTACGAGCGCATGATGCCGAAGCTGAACACGGCCGACCCCGGGCTGCGCGAATACCTCTGCAACGTGGGCCGCTACTGGATAGAGGAGTTCGGCGTGGATGGCTGGCGGCTGGACGTGGCGAGCGAGGTGGACGACGGCTTCTGGCGGGCGTTCCGCGCCGCCTGCAAGGCCGCGAAGCCGGACGCCCTGCTGATAGGCGAGGTCTGGGAGACCGCGCCCCACTGGCTCGCGGGCGACATGTTCGACTCCACCATGAACTACGACTTCCGCCGCCACTGCCTGCGCTTTTTCGCCCGCGGCGAACTCGACGCCGCCGGCTTTGCCGCGCGCTGCGGCGATATGCTCATGCGCTACAAAAAGCAGATGTCCGGCGTGCAGCTCAACCTGCTCGACAGCCACGACGTGCCGCGCTTCCTCACGCTCTGCGGCGGGGACAGGCGGCGCTACAAGCTCGCGCTGCTCTTCATGTTCAGCTTTGTCGGGATGCCGATGCTCTTCTATGGCGACGAGCTGGGCATGGAGGGCCTTGAGGAGCTCGACTACCGCGCGCCCATGCCCTGGGGCGGCGGGGACCGCGAGCTGTGCGGCTTCATCTGCCGCCTGGCCGCGCTGCGCCGCGGACACGCCGCGCTGCGCCGCGGGGACTTCCGCGTAAAGCACGCCTGCGGCGGCCTCCTGGTCTACGAGCGCCGGCTGGGCGCGGAGCGGGTGGCCGTCGCCCTCAACGCCTCGGACAGGGCGGAGCCGCTGCCCGGCGCCGCTGGCCCGCCGCTGTGGGCGGAGGGCCTCGGCGATAGCGCCCTGGCCCCCTGGGGTTTTGCCGTCTGGGGATAAAAGTTATACCATCCCGCGCGCCGGGATGGTATAATCGTTTCAGGTGATAAACATGCCGATAACGATAAAGGATGTGGCGCGCGAGGCGGGCGTATCCGTCTCCACGGTGTCCAAGGTCATAAACGGCCATTACAGCATATCCGAGGCCACGGCGGCGCACGTCCGCGAGACGATGCGCGCGCTCGGCTATTACCCCAACGCCAGCGCCCAGAGCTTCGCCCGCGGCGCAACGCGGCGCGTCGTCCTGCTCACCGACCTCTACCGCAACATCGCCTTTGAGAACCCGCACATGTTCGAGATCATCGCCGGCGCGGAGGAGACGCTGCGCCGCCGCGGCTACACGCTCGAGCTGCGCGGCACGGACAAGACCGACGCCGGCGAGGCCGCGCGGAACGTCATCGCCCGCCGCGGCGCGGACGCCATCATGGCGCACGTCTCCGTCATGTCCCATGAGCTCGCCGCGCTGCTGACGGAAAAGCGCTTCCCGCACATGATCCTCGGCGTCCCCGGCTTCGCCAGCCAGGTCTGCTGGGTGGATATCAACCACGTCTACGCCGGCGTGCTGGCCGCCGAACACCTGCACCGGCGCGGCTGCCGCCGCGTGGCCTTCATCGGCGGGCGCGACTACGACCTGAGCTCCACCTGCCGGCTCGAGGGCGTGCGCCGCGCGCTTGACGACATGGGCTGCGCCCTGAGCGAGAACCGCATCTGGCTGGGCGACTCCACCCTTGCCGACGGCGCGCGCATGACGCGCCGCCTGCTCGCGCAGAGCCCCGCGCCGGACGCCATCGTCTGCGCCAACAACTACCTCGCGCTCGGCTGCGTGACCGCCGTGCGGGAGGCCGGGCTGCACATACCCGCAGATATCGCCGTCATGACCTTTGACGACTACCCCTTCTCCCAGCAGACGGTGCCGCCGCTGACCACCGTCAACATCGACGTCCGCGACATGGGCGCCCAGGCCGCCGAGCTGCTCCTGAGCGTCCTGCGCCACCCCAACAAGCAGGTGCAGACGTATATCACAACGTTCAACCTGATCGAGCGCGAATCGACGGCGCGGTAGGATAAGATACAGCACCGCACGAAAAAACAGCCCCGGCTCATGCGAGCCGGGGCTGTTGCCGCGTCTGTTTGCTTACTTTACGTTCTCCACGAAGCGCATCAGCATCGCCGCCGCTTCGGCGCGGGTGGCGGTACCCTGCGGGGCGAGGATGCCGTCGCCGCGGCCGGACATCACGCCCGCGCCCACGGCCCACTGCAGGGCCGGCAGGGCGTATTCGCTTATCTGGCCGTAGTCGAGGAAGCCCGTCAGGTCCGCGGAGGCGCTGACGTCATAGCCCTTGCTCTGGGCGTAGCGCCAGAGTATGGCCGCGAACTGCTCGCGGGTGATGGGGTCGTCCGGCGCGAATTCCGTGGCGCTCACGCCGGTGACGATGCCCTCGCCGGCCGCCCAGCGGACGGCCCCGGCGTACCACTGCTGCTCCGCCACGTCGGTGAAGGGCATGTCGTAGTCCGACTCCGGTTCGCCCTCAAGGCGGTGCAGTATGGTGACTATCATGCCGCGCGTCACGGTGCCGTTGGGCTCAAAGAGCGTCTCCGAAACGCCGTTCATCAGGCCGTTTTCATAGACGTACCCGACGTTCTCATAGAACCAGTCGCCCTCGTGCACGTCGATGAAGGGCAGGCCCTCGTCCTCCGGCTCCTCGGTCTCATCGGGCCCCGTGGAGCCGCCGGGGAACACCGGCCAGACGGGCACATCCGGCTCGTCGGGCGTGGAGGGCGGCGTGACGGTGACGGTGGCGGTGCCGTATATGCTGCTGCCGCCGCTTGCGGTGGCCGTGACGGTGAGGCTCGTCGCCGTCTCGTCGGCGGCAACGGTCAGAAGGCCGTCTGCCGATATGGAAGTGCCTGCACTGACGCCGCCGCTCACCGACCAGGTGACTTCCTGGCTGAACTCGCCCGTGCCGCTCACGGTCGCGCTGAACTGCACAGTTTGGCCCGCCTCGACCGTGGCATCGGCCGGGCTGATACTCACACCGGTGACAGATTCGGGCGGCATGACGGTGACGGTCACGCTGGCGGATTTGCTGCTGTCGCCGCTTGCGGTGGCCATGACGGTGAGGCTCGTCGCCGTCTCGTCGGCGGCAACGGTCAGAAGGCCGTCTGCCGATATGGAAGTGCCTGCACTGACGCCGCCGCTCACCGACCAGGTGACTTCCTGGCTGAACTCGCCCGTGCCGCTCACGGTCGCGCTGAACTGCACAGTTTGGCCCGCCTCGACCGTGGCGTTTGCCGGGCTGACGCTCACGCCGGTGACGATTGGGGCGTCCTCGGTGCGGCTGCGGAAGTACTTTTCCGCGGTGTAGCTGTCGAGAATCGTGTCTTCGCTCGTGTATGGGCCGATTTGCCCCGCTTCATCCGCGCTATCTCCAACGGAAACGCAGATTTGCTTGCCCGCATGTGGGTCGGCGGTCACATTAGTGTAGGAATCGAAGGCCCTGAAATTGTCACCTGTGCCGCTGATTTCTATCTCGCCGCCCTTGATGGTCACGCCGCCTGTGCCGCTGACACCGCCATTGGCGCTGACGCCGAATTGCCCGGCAGTGATTTCAAGCGTACCGCTCTCAACAGTCACAGAATACGTATTGATGCCCGTGTTGCCGGCGTCGATCTTAAGCGAGCCACCGCCGGAAATGGTGAGACTAGGCTTGTAAGATCTTTCCTGCCTTATGCCGTTGGAATCATTCTCAGTGATGGAGTTCTCGCCCTCGATCACCAGCCTGATAGATGTTACATTGCTGCTATTGTGATAAATATTGCCGCTTATCGTTGCGTCCTTCAGCGTCAGCGTCGCGCCGTCCCACTTGATGTTGTAGTTGGCCTCGTCGCCGCCAATCGTGACTGTGCCGTCCGCGTCCGTTGTGGCGTAGGTGCTGGCTGTGCTGCTGCCGTTCAGTGTCTCGTCGCCGACCATGATTTCGGATTCGGGCACATTAAACGTTATTTTGAGATATTTGTATGCGGTGAGGTCGGCACCTGTGGCGACATCGCCTGCACTGCTCGCATTATCTCCGCCCAAGATATCCCCGGTCGTGCCCGACACGGGGGAAATGGTGCAGCTGCTTATGGCCTGAGTCCCGCCCGAGGACGTGATGCTGTCGCCGCCATAGATAATGGTTTGTCCCTCGCCGGTCTTTATGCCATAGCTGCCGCCAGTCGCGCTGACCGCGCCTCCGCTGATGGCAACGTCGCCGCTGCCGGCGGAGATGCCGCAGCCGCCGCCCTCTGCCTTGACTGTGCCGTTGCTGATGGCAACGTTGCCGCGCTCGGAGCGGATGCCGCAGCTGTCGCTGACGGCCATGTCGCCAGTGGCCGTTACGTCGCCGTATCCGCTCATGGTGACGTCCCCTACGGCGCTTATGCCGAAGCTGCCGCCGTTGGCCGTTACTTCGCCGTATCCGCTCCATGTGACGCCGCTCCCGGCCCTTATTCCAAAGCTGCCGCCGCTGGCATCTACGGTGCTGTTCCCGCTCATTTCGACGTTGCCTTCGGCGCTTATGCCGAAGCTGTAGTTACCGGCCTCGACGCCAGTGGCCGTTACTTTGGCAAAGCCTCTCGTGACGACATTGCCTCTGGCGTAGATGCCATAGCTGTCGCTGCCGCTGCCTGTAGCTCGTGCGCCGTAGGCATTGACCTCACCGGTATACGTGTCGGGGTCTCCTATGGTGACGCTGCCCATGGAATAGATGCCATAGCTGCTGCCGCTGGTTGCGGTAACGGTGGCGCTGCCGCTGTCGTTGGCATATATGTAGCCGCCGGTGACTTCAACGCTGCCGGCATAAATGCCGCAGCTTGAGCCGGTGGTTACACCGCCGTTGGCGTAAACTGTACCGCCTCTGACGCTGACGCTGTCGGCGCGAATGCCGTGGCTGTCGGAGTTGCTTTTACCGCCGTTGGCGGTGACCGTGCCTCCGGTGACGATGACATCTTCATCGGCGAAAATGCCGTAGCTGTGGTCCTCGCTGGTACCTCCGTTGGCGGTGACGTGGCCGCCTGAGATATTGACGCTGCCGTTCCAGGAGCAAATACCATAGCTGATAGGGTAGGAAAAATCACTGCCTTGCGCCACGGCGCCGCCGGTGGCTGTGATGGTGCCGCTGTTGATGTCTATATTGTCACGGGCGTAGATGCCGTGGCTACGGTTAACAGTATATGTGCCTTCGATTCCGCCGCCGGTGACGTCCAAAGAGCCTTCGCCGGTTATGGTGAGTCCGCCGTTCCAGACGCCGATACCCGGACTGCTGCCTCCAGCGGTGCCGGAAACCCCGATGACTTCGTTATCGCCAATTAGCTCTATTGTAAAGCTGCCATTCAAGAAGCTAATGCCGCTGGCCTGTTTGATGCTCCCATCGATTGTTGCGTTTTTGAGTGTCAGCGTGCTGCCGTCCCAGCTGACATCGTAATTGTTCTCGTTGATGTACTCACCACCCGTTACGACGTAGCCGTGCTCGTTTATCCTGGCATACGCCGTGCTGCCCGCACCGCCGGTTAGATACGTGCCGCCGACAGCTATCGACCGCTGGCTGGACGACGCCAGCGCGCTGCCGGCCAGCGCCGCCGCAAACAGGAACACGCACGCGATCGCCGTGAAAAACCGCTTGATCATTTCTCTTCCTCCTCAGTGTCCCGCTTTTTTTCCCTGTTTCGGTACTTCATGCACAGCGCCGTGATAACCACCGCCGCCGTGAAGGACGCAACGCCCACCAGCACATAGCCGCCCGCGTCCTCATAGAGCAGCATGGCGCCGCCCGTGCCGGTCACCGCGGCGCTGTCCAGCCCCGTGGCCGCGCCCAGGGCGGCCATCAGCGCCGCGAACAGCGCGCAGCTCGCCGCGCCCAGCGCGCCTATGCTCCTCCGCTGCACCCGCCGGGCCAGTATCGCCGCGCGCCGCCGCGCCAGCCGCGCGCGCTCAGCGTTGCCGCGCATACAGCCTCCTCCTTTCGACATGTTCTCTACCTGTATAGGTACACAGGCGGCGGAAAACTCTCACCAGATGCGCAAAAAAATTTTGGCCGCCCCGCAGGGCGGCCAAAACAGGCCCGCATTATTCGCTTTTCGCCCTTCCGGCGTAGAGCTGCCGCGCCGCGAAGGCGGCCGCCAGCAGCATGAGCGGCAGCGCGTAGGCCACGTACTGCGCCCGCCCGCCGTAGGAGGCGAGCAGGTTGTACACCCCGTGGAACACCACCGCCGTGCCCAGCAGCGCGCAGCTCCCCGCCGCGCGCAGGGCCCCGCGCGGCCAGACATAGACCATGCCGTAACCGACTATGACGCCGCAGACGATGTGCATCGCGCCCGTGCCGAAGCCGCGTATGAGCAGGAAGCCGAGGTCCTCCGCGCCGTTTTCGATAAGGTAGCAGACGTTCTCGAAGGTGGCGAAGCCCACGGCGGTCACCAGTATGGCGGCGCGTATCCTGTCCCCCTCCGGCTCAAATACCAGCAGGTAGAACACGAGCGGGAGGAGCTTCATTATCTCCTCCACCACCGGCGCGATCTCCGCCGTTGCCTCCAGCAGCGAGGCGTCCAGCAGCGCGGCGAAAAAGGTGTTCACATAGGCCGACAGCAGGCAGGCGAACATCCCCGCGATGGCGAAGATAAAAAACCGCGCGTGCCCCCTCCCCGCGCACAGGGCCGCCACGAGCAGCGGCGCGGCGATGCAGGCAAAGACGTTCTCGATATATGTCACGCCCCCGCCCCCTTCCCGGCCGCGGGCAGCAGGGAGACGAGTATGCCTGTGAGCGCGAAATCTATCCAGAAATAGGGGTTTGCCAGCGTGTCCCCCAGCCAGGTTATGGACGAGAGCCAGAGGGAATACTCGGCGCAGACAAAGCAGAGCATGGCGATGTGAAAGCGCCTGTGCCCCTCGAAGGCGAGGCCGCGCACAGCGCCCCACACCAGCGCACTCATAACGCAGCAGCGCATTATGTCCGAGAACAGGTCGCCGCCGTCAGCGAAGAAGAATACGGCAAAGAGGACAACGCCCGAGACGGGCGCAATGTACATCGCCGGGCGGCGGTGCGCCCGCTCGGCCGGGCTTGCGAGCGTGTATTGCAGCAGGCAGAGGAAGATGCAGCTCGATATCCAGACGATCTCCGATACGTAAAACGTCCCCGGCGTGGCCTCGAACAGCACCAGGTAGAGCGTCCAGTACAAAAGCCCCAGCGCGAAGCAGCCGTAGAAGGCGGCGAGCAGGAAGTGCTCCGCGCTCCGGCGCTTGAAGTGGAGCGCCGCCGATATGGCGCAGCAGACGAGCGTCGCGGCGAACTGGACGGAGTTATCGATCGTCTCTATCATCGCCGCCCTCCGGCTTCCAGTACGCGCGCAGCTTCACGCCCAGCAGCGTCACCGCGACGCCCAGCGCAAAGGCCAGGACGCCTATCACTATATACCCCGCCGCGCCGGAGGCAAAAACGCTGCCCGCGCCATGCGCGCCCTCTATCACGGCGGAGCCGTCCAGCGCGGGCATGGCGAAGGCGAGGGCGACGATCACGGCGAGGCTCGCCGCCGCGCTGCCGCACACGGCGAGCTTTGCCCTCATCGCGCGGCGGCGGCGCTCTATCTCCGCGGCGCGGCGCTTTGCCGCCTCAACGCGCTCAATATTGCTCCGCATCGGTGATACCCTCCTTCTCCAGCAGCGCGCGCAGGCTCTGCTTGCCGCGGTAGACCATGTTGGTCACCTGTTTGACGTTCTTTTTCATCACCCCGGCGGCCTCGGCATAGCTCAGGCCCTCGAAATAGGTGAGGTAGAGCGCTTCGCGGTAGTCCGGGTTTATCCGCGCCATGCACAAATGCAGCACCCGCGCCCGCTCGCGCCCTCCGGCGGCCTCCTCGACAAGCTGCTCCGCTTCCGGCTCCTCCGCCAGCTCCTCAAGGCTGAATACCGCCCGCCGGCGGCTCTTGCAGCGCAGCGCCGTGTGCCGCGCCGCCTTGTAGATATAGGCCTTGAAGGCCCCGGGGCGTATGTCCGGCTTTTTCGCCAGCAGATAGGCGAACGCCTCTATCATCAGGTCCTCGGATTCGTGTATGTCGCCGAGGTAGCCGTCTATGTACAGCGTCAGCGCGTCGCCATAGCGCTCCATCAGCCCCTCGAGCCCGGCGTCGTCCCCCGCCAGATAGAGGCGGTAAAGTTCTTCATCTGTCATGTTCCCGCCCCCCATTCCTGCGGCAGCCGCGCTTGTGTTCCACACAAGCGCGGCAAGGGCGTACGCCCTTGCAAAATATCAGCCATATTATATACAGCCCGTCAAAAACTTGCAAGGCGCAAAATAAAAAGCGGGAAACAGACAATGATCCCCCGGGCAAGATGCCCGGGGGATCAATTTAAAAATCGGCACTCATAGCTCCGCCTCGTTCTGCCGTTTCAGCCTGTACATACCGTAGATGTAGACCGCAATGAAGACCAAAGCCTCGATGACGGCAGACAGCATTTCCATCCAGACGCGCCTGTATGTGTCAAAAATGTCCATGATATAGCTTGATGCCAGTATAGCCGCCAACATCAGCACCACGGCAGTGATATACGTCCATCTGCTCACCGGGAACAGCGGCTTGCGGCCCTTGAATCTCCCATATCCGGCGCAATATATCAGCGCGAGTATGTTGCCGAGCCCCACTACCCGCTCCACGACTATGAACGCCATCCGCAGGCCGAGATCCACCGTGGTCTGATAGCTGTACTCCCGTGACGATTCGAGCCCGACCTCCGGATAGACAAAAAGCATGACAAAAAACGCCACTATCCACGCCGCATCCAGGATAAAAACAGCGTCTATACTGACATCCTTTACGCCCGCCTTGGCTTCTTTGAATTCTGCCTGTTTCTCATTCATTTCCATCAAAATGTTTGTACAAAGTAATCGTCAGAATACGGCGTGACCGTAGCAAACGGCCTATCGTCCCATACCATTATCGCTGTTGCCGTCTCGATACCGCTAAATCTACCAGCAGGCCAATAGCATCCGCCCAGCCGCTTAATATGGATGCGGGCAGCTTGTTGGAAAAAGAATAACATGTAAATTTTGCGCCGTAAATATGCAAAACCCTAAAATGCGCCCTCAGCAAAATATTCAGCAATATTATACAAATCCAGGCGCTTGTTTTTTACGCCCTCCTCGCGCCGCTGCAAAACACGCCGCCGGCGGCGCATCAGCCAAAAACTGCAAGGCATATCGTCTGCGCCGCCGGTCAAACTATCCGCGGGATGAACTTCCCGAGATCGCGAAAAGGAGATGTAATCGTATGTCCACCAACAGCAACAACCTCGTGAACCCGAACGCCCGCGAGGCCATGAATCGCTTCAAGATGGAGGCGGCCAGTGAGGTCGGCGTCAACCTGAAGCAGGGCTATAACGGCGACCTCACCAGCCGCCAGGCCGGCTCCGTCGGCGGCCAGATGGTCAAGAAGATGATCGAGGCCTACGAGAACGGCATGAAGTAAGCTCTTTACAGCGGGCGCGCCGCGGGTATCTCCGCGGCGCGCTTCCTGTTGCCTTATGGCGCGCGCAAACGGCACTGTACAAACTGTCGCCTGCTGTTGTATAATGATTATTTGTGAGTTTTCGCGGCGCCGCCGCAGGGATATACATACGGAAGGGACGACGGGATGAAACGGCTGGTCATTGGCATATTGGCCCATGTGGACTCGGGCAAGACGACGCTCAGCGAGGCGATGCTCTACCGCGCGGGGGCGCTGCGGAAGCTGGGGCGCGTCGATCACCGCGACGCCTTCCTGGACACGGACGCGCTCGAGCGCTCGCGCGGCATCACCATTTTTTCCAAGCAGGCGCTGCTCAAGCTGCCCGGCGCGGAGCTGACGCTGCTGGACACGCCGGGCCATGTGGACTTCTCCGCCGAGGCTGAGCGGGCTTTGCAGGTGATGGACTACGCCGTGCTGGTGATAAGCGGCACGGACGGCGTACAGAGCCACACGGAGACGCTCTGGCGGCTGCTGGAGCGTTACCAGGTGCCCGTGTTCATCTTCCTCAACAAAATGGACCTGGCCGGCGCGGACCGCGACGCGCGCATGGACGAGCTGCGCCGGCGCTTCGGCTCCGGCTGCGTGGACATGGCCTCGCCGGACAGCGCGGAGGAGCTGGCGCTCTGCAACGAGGAGCTGCTGGAGGCCGTCGCCGCCGGCGCCGCGCCCACGGAGGAGCAGCTCGCCGCGGCCATCTCGCGCCGCGAGCTCTTCCCCTGCTACTTCGGCGCGGCTTTGAAGCTGGAGGGCGTGGACAGCCTGCTGGACGCGCTCGCGCGCCTCACCTCCCCCCTGCCGCCGTGCGCGGACTTCGGCGCGCGCATCTTCAAGGTCACCCGCGCGGAGGACGGCGCTCGCCTCACCTGGCTGAAGGTGACGGGCGGCGAGCTGAAAGTGAAAGCCGAGCTTGCCTCGCGGCCAGACGCCGCGCGCGCCTGGCGCGCCAAGGCCGACCAGCTGCGGCTCTATTCCGGGGCCAAATACAGCCTTCTCAACGCTGCGCCGCCGGGCACGGTCTGCGCCGTCACCGGCCTTGCGGACAGCTACCCCGGCGAGGGCCTGGGCTTTGAGCCGGACGCCGCCGCGCCCGCGCTGGAGCCTGTGCTGCGCTACCGCGTGCTGCTGCCCGACGGCTGCGACGTACACGCCGCCCTGCGCCAGCTGCGCGAGCTGGAGCAGGAGGACCCGCTGCTGCACGTTGTCTGGGACGAGCGCGCCGGCGCGGCCTACCTGCAGCTGATGGGCGAGGTGCAGCTGGAGATATTGCAGAGCCTGCTGGAGCGCCGCTTCGGCCTCAAAGTGTCCTTTGACGAGGGCGGCATCCTGTACAAGGAGACCATCCGCGCGCAGGCGGAGGGCATGGGGCACTATGAGCCGCTGCGCCACTATGCGGAAGTGCATCTGCTGCTCTCCCCCGGCGAGCGCGGCAGCGGCGTACAGCTGGCCAGCGACTGCCCCACGGACGAGCTTGCGCTCAACTGGCAGCGGCTCATCCTCACGCACCTGGCCGAAAAGACGCACGTCGGCCCCCTCACCGGCGCGCCGCTGACGGATGTGAAGCTCACGCTCGCCTCCGGCCGCGCGCACCCCAAGCACACGGAGGGCGGCGACTTCCGCCAGGCCACCTACCGCGCCGTCCGCCAGGGGCTGCGCACTGCCGCCGCGCGCGGGGACTGCGTGCTGCTGGAGCCCTGGTATACGTTCACGCTCCGCCTGCCGCAGGAGGCCGTGGGCCGCGCCCTGGCCGACATGCCGCGGCTCTTCGCGGATTTCGACCCGCCCGTCACCGAGGGCGGCGAGGCCGTCATCACGGGCCGCGCACCCGTCCCGGAGCTGATGGGCTATGCGCGTGAGGTAGCGGCCTACACACGCGGGCGCGGGCAGCTCGCCTGCCTGCCGGGAGGCTACGCCGAGTGCCACAACGCGGAGGAGGTCATCGCCGCCGCCGGCTACGACGCGGACGCCGACACGGAAAACACCGCGGACTCCGTCTTTTGCAGCCACGGCGCGGGCGTGCTCGTGCGCTGGGACGAAGCGTCCTCCCACATGCACCTGCCAAGCGTCCTCGAGCGCGGCCAGCGCCTGAGCGCCGCCGCGCAGGAGGCCCCCGTATCCCGCGCCGAGCGGGCCGACGCCTACCGCGCCGCCCTGGCCGCGGACAAAGAGCTGATGGCCATTTTCGAGCGCACCTACGGCCCCATCCGCCGCGACAGCGTGCAGGCCATGCGCACGGTAAAGCGCCCGCCATCCTCCGGCGGCCAGCCGCGCCGCGCGCCCGCCCGGCCCCAGGACACGGGCCCCGAGTACCTGCTGGTGGACGGCTACAACGTCATCTTCGCCTGGGAGGGGCTCAAGGAGCTGGCCGCCAAAAACCTGGACGCCGCGCGCGCCCGGCTGATGGACCGCCTGTGCAACTTCGCCGGCTACCGCCGCTGCGTGCTGATACTGGTGTTCGACGCCTGGAAGGTCAAGGGCGGCGAGCGCGAGGTGGAGCAGTACCACAACATCTACGTCGTCTACACCCGCGAGGCGGAGACGGCCGACATGTACATCGAAAAGGCCACGCACGAGATAGCCCGCCGCCACCGCACGCGCGTCGTCACCTCGGACGCCGCCGAGCAGCTCATCATCCTCGGCAACGGCGCGCTGCGCGTCTCCTCCCGCTCCTTTGAGGAGGAGGTGCTCGCCGCCGAAGCGGAGATCCGCGAGCTCCTCGCCCAGCAATAAACAAACCCCCGGAGAGCCCAGCCCTCCGGGGGGTATTTTTGCGCCCTATTCGCCCGCTTATGGGCTCACTCCCGCTCATAGAGCGCGGCTCCCGGCTCGAAGCACTGCGGCCGGTAGGTGATGGAGCCTATGCGCGGCTTCGGCACGCCGTAGCGCGGGTTGTAGCCAAACAGGTTTACATAATCCATAAGGTCATCCTTCTCCTCCGCCATCGCCTGGAGCAGCTCCAGCGTGGCGGAGGCGTCGTCTATCGCCCGGTGCGTGTTCTGCCCGGCGAGGCCGTAGGCCTCCACGGCGTTTTCCAGCCGGTGCGGATAGGGCCGCCGGTCGCGGTAGACGGTGAGCGCGTCCAGGAACTTCAGCCCCCGCAGCGCGCCCTCCAGCCCCGCTTCGCGCAGGAGGTAATAGATGAAACAGAGGTCGAACTGCGCGTTGTAGGCCGCGAGCAGCGTCCCCGGCGCGCTGAGCATGTCCGCCAGCCGCTGCGCGGCCTCGCGCGCCGGCGCGCCCTCGCGCGCGAGCTGTTCGTCAGTGATGCCCGTCAGGCGCGATATGAACGGCGGCACCCGCCGCCCTTCCGGCAGCGAGACGAGCATGTCGAAGCTCTCCTCCCCGCCCGCCGGCGTTATCTTCAGGGCGGCGAGCTCGATGACGCGCTCCCGCGCGGGGTCGATGCCCGTCGTCTCCGTGTCCAGCACCACCAGGCTCTCGAAGCCCTCCCACAGCCACTCAGCCATCCTGCGTCTTCCTCCAGTTTTCTATCTCTTTCAGGAAAGCCGCGCCATAGCGCCGGGCCTTCACTTCGCCCACGCCGGCCACGTCCAGCAGTTCCAGCGAGTCGCGCGGCTTTTTCGCCGCCATGTCGGCCAGCGTGACGTTGGAGAAAATGACATAGGGCGGGACGCCCTGCTCCTCCGCCAGCCGGTAGCGCAGCAGCCTCAGCCGCTCGTAGAGCACGGCGTTTGGCTCTGTGGGCGCGGCAGTGGAGCCGCGCCGCCGGAGCTCTTTTTTCTCCTCCGGGCGCGCCCGGCGCTCCGTCAGCGTCACGCGCCCACCGCGGAACAGCACTTCCGCCGCCTCCGCCGTGGGTATGAGCACGCCGTGATCGCCCCGCGCCAGATATCCCAGTTCCATCAGCCGCTCGGCGAGCGCGCTCACTTCCGCGGCCTTCGCGCCCTTCATCAGTCCATAGGTGCTCAGCCCGTCGAGCCCTTTTTCGCGCACCCGCGCGCTGTTGGCCCCGCGCAGGCAGTCGGATATCGCGCCCAGGCCCATGTAATATCCGCAGCTGTCATAGATGCGCTTCGCGCAGGAGAGCATGATCTGCGCTTCCCGCGTCACATCCCGCTCGGTGAACTGCCCGCGGCAGTTGCCGCAGTTCCCGCAGTGCCCGGCGTGCTCCTGCCCGAAATACTCCAATATGTACCCGCGCAGGCAGTCGTGCGTGCGGCAATAGGCGGCCATCTCCCGCAGCCGGTCACGTTCCCGCTCGCGGACGGCCTCCGCCTCCTCGATGCTCAGCCCGTCGCCCTGCCCGGAGAGCTCGATGAGCCGCAGGCCCGTCATGATATCGGAGGGCGAAAAGAGCAGTATGCAGTCCGCCCGCTCGCCGTCACGCCCCGCGCGCCCGGCCTCCTGGTAGTATGCTTCGACGCTCTTCGGCATGTTGTAGTGTATCACAAAGCCCACGTTGGACTTGTCTATGCCCATGCCGAAGGCGTTGGTGGCCACCATCACCGTTTTGCGGTCGCAGATGAAGTCGTCCTGGTTGCGCTGCCGCTCGTCTGCCCGCAGGCCCGCATGATAGCGCGTGGCGGCGCGGCCGTCGTCCTGCAGGGCCTGGCAGACGTCCTCCACGGCCCGCCGCGTGGCGCAGTAGACGATGCCGCTCTTCCCCTGCCGTGCGTCCAGCAGCCTCCGCAGGGCGCTGAACTTGTCCCGCGGCCGCAATACGTCAAAATACAGGTTTGGCCGGTCAAAGCCCGTGGTCACGCACAGCGGTGCGCGCAGGCGCAGTATGCGTATCACGTCCTCGCGCACCTCCGGCGTGGCCGTGGCCGTGAAGGCGCCCACGGGCGGCCGCTTTGGCAGCTTTTGCAGGAAATCCACGATGCGCAGGTAGCTGGGGCGGAAATCCTGCCCCCACTGGGAGATGCAGTGCGCCTCGTCCACCGCCACCAGCGAGATGTCCGCCGCTGTCGCCACAGAGAGGAAGAGCGCCGTGTCAAGCCGCTCCGGCGCCACATAGACGAGCTTATAGCCGCCCGCCCTCATGCGCGAGCAGGTCTCGCGGAATTCTTCCGGGGAGAGCGAGCTGTTGATACAGGCCGCGGGCACGCCCGCCTCGCGCAGGGCCGCGACCTGGTCCTTCATCAGGGAGATGAGGGGCGAGATCACCAGCGCCGTCCCCGGCAACAGGATGGCCGGCAGCTGGTAGCAGGCGCTCTTGCCTCCGCCCGTGGGCATCACGCCGAACACGTCGCGCCCGGCCAGCAGGCCCTCCGCCAGTTCGCGCTGGCCGCGGCGGAAGCGCGAGTGCCCAAAATACCGCTTGAGCGCCGCCTCGATGCCCGCGTCCGCCATGTTTCTCCCCCCTCCGGCTTTTTCCACAGCCCATTATACCCTCCCGCCCATCTATCCTGCAACTAAAAATGTTCCTGCTATGTCCTCTCAATTCCCCTCCAGCGCCTCCCTCAGCTTTTCCAGCGCGCGTTTTTCTATGCGGGAGACGTAGCTGCGCGATATGCCGCATTTTTCGGCGGTCTCGCGCTGGGTGAGGGGCGCGGCGCCGTCCAGGCCGTAGCGCAGGCGGATGATGAGCGCTTCGCGCTCGCCGAGCGCGCTGTCCACCGCCTCGCGCACGCGCCGGCGGTCCTCGCTGTCGCCCAGGCGGTCGGCCATGTCGTCCTCCTCCGCCAGGATGTCCATCAGCGAGAGCGAATTGCCGTCGCCGTCCACGTCTATGGACTCCGAGAGCGATACGTCCCCCGCCGTCTTTTTCAGCGCGCGGAAGTGCATCAGTATCTCGTTTTCCGTGCACTTGGAAGCGTATGTAGCCAGCCGCACGCCCTTGTCGGGGCGGTAGGTGTTGATGCCCTTGATGAGCCCGATGGTGCCGATGGAGATGAGGTCGTCGGCGTCCTCGCCCTGGGTGTAATATTTTTTGATGATGTGCGCCACCAGTCGCAGGTTGTGCTCGATGAGCTTGTTGCGGGCCTCGATGTCCCCGTCCTCGAGCCAGAGCGCGACGTAGCGCCGCTCCTCCTCCGCCGAGAGCGGCCGCGGGAAGGAGCCGTAGGCCGGCCCCAGGCGCAGCATCAGGAACGCGCCGGACAAGAGCGTCAAAAAGGCGCCTGTTATCATGGACTTGCACCGCCTTTCAATGGATAACTACATTTTATGGCGGCGGGCAGGTACACTTTCCTGTCAAAACGGCGGACGTGCCCAAAACTTGCAATGCGCGGGCCTTTGCGGTATAATACTGCAAAAAACCACGGGGAGAGCCACATGGACGAACACACCCACACCCACATCGGCCCGGACGGGCAGGTATATACGCACACGCATTCGCACACGCAGACCAAAGCGGTGCTCAACCGCCTCTCGCGCGCCATCGGCCACCTTGAATCCGTGAAGAAGATGGTCGAGAGCGGGCGGGACTGCACCGAGGTGCTCATCCAGCTGGCCGCCGTGCGCTCAGCGCTCAACAACACGGCCAAGGTGATACTCAAAGACCACATCGAGCACTGCGTGATGGACGCCGCCGAGCACGGCGACAAGGAGTCGCTCGAACAGCTCAACCGCGCCATCGAGCAGTTCATGACCTGACGTACTGCGCAAAATAGCCCGGCGCCGCTTTCAGCGGCGCCGGGCTATTGTATTATGTAAACTTATTTTACCTCGACGTTCAGCTCACTGTCCACGGCGACGTCATAATGCGCCGTCCTGCCGCCGGCGTCCACCGTGACGGCGTAGCCATCCCCCGCGCGCCCGCAGGAGACGGCCTCCGCCGTGCCGGGAGGCAGGCCGAAGTCCCGCTCGGCCAGCAGCTCGGCGTACTGCGCGGCGACATTGGCGCGGGCGGCCTCGCCGCCGGCGTCAATCTCCGCCATGCTTCCGAGCGCCCCCTGCACATTGGCCGCGATGAGGAACAGATATACCAGCACCAGTGTGATAACGCTCCGGCGGCTGTGCCTGTGCCGCTCGGCCAGCATCAGGCGCATGCCCTTTGCCAGCACAGCGACGATGAACACGTCCAGCGCGAGGTCTATCCATAAGCTCCAGCGCTCAAAAAAGCGGTCTGTGCCCGGCGTCACCAGCAGCACGCAGCAGAGGGAAGCGCCCAGCATCACGCGGTACATGCCCGCGGCCTCGCCGGCGCCCTTGACGAGCATGGCTGCAGAGCCGATCCCCGCCACAACGCCGCCAAGGAACAGCAGCGTGAGGATGACGCTGTTGGCTGTGGCGAGCATCAGCGAGAAAGCAAGCGCCAGCGCGCAGAGCGCGATGACCAGGCCCAGCTGCTTTTTCAGGGGCATGTGTCGGCCGCGCGCCAGGCCAAGCGCCTCGCTGACAGCCCCGTCGGCCTGCTCGCGGCTGAGCTCCCCGCCGTCGCGCTGCGAGTTCATCAGCTCCATCAGGCTCACATCCAGCGCCGCCGCCAGCGGCTCCAGCGTGTTTATATCGGGGAAGCCAAGGCCGCGCTCCCATTTGCTGACGGCCTTGTCCGTGACGAAGAGCTTCGCCGCCAGCTCTGACTGCGTCATGCCCAGCTCCCGGCGGCGCTGCGCCACGAATGCGCCGAATCTCTGAACGTCCATATGGCACCTCCTGACGGGCAAAGTATAGCACCGCCATCACCTCCTGACAACCGACTGAAAGTTTAGCCGCCCGGAATGGCCGGAACATGCCCGAAACCGCCCTTATTCCCGCTCTTTCCCGCCCCGTTAAAGGAAGCTCCACGGCACATGCGTGCCGTGGAGCTTATCAGTTAAAATCCTCTGTCCGCTGCCGGGACGCAGGCCGCAGGCAAAAGCATCCAAACGCAGTTTGGTCAGGACTCGAGCTTGGCGACGCCGTCGATGAAGGCGGCGCCGGCCTTGATGCCCTTTATCCAACAGGAGATGAGCAGGTTTTCGTTCGCGCAGTGCTCGTTCTGGTCGGCGAGGGAGATGGGTATCATCATCCAGGGCGCCTTCAGCACGTCGGAGAACATGAAGAAGGGCGCCGAGCAGCCGACGGAGGGGAACACCACCGGCTCGTCGCCGAAGGCGGAGCGCAGGGCCTCCGTCACCACGGGGACGTATTTGTTGTCCAGCGGCGTCTTGGTGGCGGGCAGGCCGGCGTACTGGCGCACCTCGATGTCGCCGAAGCCGCGCGCTTCCAGGTGCCGGCGCAGCAGCTCCGTCATCTCCTCCGGCTGCTGGCCGGGCACCAGGCGCATGTCGATGAAGCACCTGGCCTCATCCACGTCCACATTCTTGCTGCCGTCGATGTAGCCGGCGTTCAGGCAGCCGATGTTGCAGGTGGGCTCGAACATGTAGTTGTAGAAGAAATCGTCCGTCTTGCGGCCCTGCAGGAAGTGGTCCATGCCCCAGTCGTCCAGCTGCGCCTGCACGTCCAGCGGCGGCAGGGCCGCCAGCGCGTCCAGCTCCTGCTGCGTGGGCATGACGGCCTTGTCATAGAAGCCGTCGATGAGCACCGCGCCCTCGGCCTTCTTGATGGTGGAGAGGGCCTCCACCAGCCGCCAGGAGGCGCTGGGGCCGCAGGCGGCGTACTGCGAGTGCTGTGGCTTCTTCATCGTGCGGCAGGTGAGCTCAACGGCGCACAGGCCCTTGAGCCCGAGCTCGATGGTGGGCCGGCCGGAGGAGTGCATGCTGGCGTCCGAGCAGATGACCAGATCCGCGGCGAGCTCCTCCTTGTGGCTCTCGATGAAGGGCAGCAGGTTGGGGCTGCCCTGCTCCTCCTCGCCCTCGAAGATGTACTTGAGGTTGACGGTCAGCTTGTTGAACTTGCGGTAGGCCTCCTGGGCCTTGATGTGCGCGAAAAGCTGCCCCTTGTTGTCGCTGACGCCGCGGCCGTAGAGCCGCCCGCCGCGCATCTGCGGGTCGTAGGGGTCGGAGTCCCACATCTCCAGCGGGCCCTCGGGCATCACGTCGTAATGGCCGTAGATGAGCAGCGTGGGGGCGTTCTCCACCTCCGCCTTCACCTCGCCCACGATGACGGGGTGGCCGCTGGGCAGCGGGTACAGGCGGTTGGGGATGCCGGCGTCCTCCATCTGCCGGGAGAGGAACTCCGCGCACTCCTGCAGCCCCTCATGCGTCATGCTCACGCTCTTGTGCTGTATCAGCGGTATGAGCTCGTTCACATACTGCTCCTCGTGGGCCTCGATATAGTCGTATACCTGTTTGAGATCGTTCATCATGATCCTCCTGTCTGCGTGGTATAGCCCCTATTCTAAGGCCACGGCGCGGCGCTGTCAACGAACAATTCTTTAACAATGCGCAGCAGCAGCGTGGAACGGCATGGCAAAAGCCGCGGCGCCATAAGCGCCGCGGCTCTGCTTTGGGCATTTGGTTTACATAATAATAGCCTTCTTGGGGCACACGCTGGCGCAGGTGCCGCAGGCGACGCATTTGTCCTCGTCCAGCACCCAGGTCTTTTCCTTGCGGTCCACGGTGAGCGCCCCGGCGGGGCACTTCTTGGCGCAGAGCGTGCAGTAGACGCACTTGGCCGGGTCGTTGACGGGCAGGCCGTCCTCGCGCGGCTTGACGGAGCTTTCAGCCTCGGCCGCGCCGGCACAGGCGGCGGCTTCTTTTTTGGCGGGCTTTTTCTTCAGGTATGTGCCCTCCACCACCAGCTCCTCCTCCGTGCGCGCCACCATGTGGTAGTCCTGCGTGAGCTCGATGGCGTGTTTTACGCAGAAATCGGCGCAGTGGCTGCAGAACGTGCAGCTGCCGAGGAAGAAGCGGCGGGTGATGAGCGTGCCCTCCTCCGTTTCCTCGCTTTTCGTGCTGATGGCGCCGCCGGCGCAGACGCGCTCGCACATGCCGCAGCTGATACACAGGTCGGGGTGGAACACGATGCGGCCGCGGTAGCGCAGCGGGGCCTCTACGGGCTTGAAGGGATAGGCCTCCGTGCTGGGCCTGGAGAACAATCCGGTGACGGCCTCCTTTATGAACGGCAGCATTTATTTGGCCCCCCTTTTCTCTTTCAATATCTGCGTAGCCAGCGCGAGGCCGTCGATGATGGCCTCCGGCTTGGGCGTGCAACCCGCGATGGACACGTCGATGGGGACATATTTGTCCAGCGGCCCCACCACGGAGTAGCTGCCGCGGAAAACGTTGCAGCTGCGCGGGCAGCTGCCCAGCGTGACGATCACCTTGGGGTCCGGCACCTGCGCGATGGTGCGCAGGACGCGGTCCTTGCTCTGGGCGGTGACCGGGCCGGTGACGACCACGATATCCGCATGGCGCGGGGAGCCGGCCAGCTTGAAGCCGAGCCGCTCCACGTCGTAGCGCGGGGTCAGCAGGGCCACGAGCTCGATGTCGCAGCCGTTGCAGCTCCCGGCGTTGATGTGGAAGAGCCAGGGCGACTTGGCGGCGGAACTGTCGATGAGCTTTTTGAACATCTTGCGCCTCCTTAACCCACGAACCAGACGAGGACCAGGCTGACAAGGGCCAGTCCGCTGACCACGGTCCAGAAGAACTTGAACAGCTGCTCCACCTTCAGCCGGGCGGTGACGGCGTGCAGCAGCGTCATGCAGACGAGCGTCACCGCCGTGCAGATAGCGAGGGCGACGACCACGTCCAGCCAGAGCATGCCGGTGCTGATGCCGCCCAGGAACAGGGCGGTGAAGAGCGCGGTCATGATGAACATCTTGATGGCGTGGGAGAGTTTGAACACCGCCAGCGGCGCGCCGGTGTATTCCACCAGCGGGCCCTCGCAGATCTCCGTCTCCGCCTCGCCGACGTCGAAGGGATGCGCGCCGACCTCGCAGGGGATGACCAGCAGCATGGCTGCGGCGGCCGGTATCAGGCGCCAGTCGAAGAGGAAGCTGCCGAAGAGCTGCTGGTACAGCGTCACCTGCTCGAGCGAGAAGGTGACCGCGCCGCCGCCCGCGGCCTTGCCGACGGCGAGCAGCACCAGTATCAGCGGGAGCTCATAGGCGATGATGGCCACCATCGAGCGGGAAATGCCCACGCCCGCGAAAGGCGAGGCGGAGGCGCTGCCGCCGAAGATCATGGCCAGCGAGGGGATGGTGATGAGATAGAGGATGACCACCATGTCCGCCATGCCGCTGAAAGCCTGCATCCCGCCGATGGGGATGAACAGCGCGGTGACGACCAGGCTCACGAGCCCCACATAGGGCGCGATGAGGAAGGTGTGGCGGGCGGCGCTGCTGGGGACGATGGTCTCCTTTCCGAGCAGCTTGAAGAAATCATACGTCGGCTGCAACACGGGCGGGCCCACGCGCTTCTGCATACGCGCCACGACCTTGCGGTCGATGCCCGCCAGCCAGAGGCCGAACACGGTGGAAAACAGCAGCCCGGGGAAAATAAGGATATAGACGAGATACATGACGAATTCCATTGCTGCCCCTCCCCCTTACATGAATATGAAGCAGTAGGCGGTGATCACGGCCAGCGCGCAGACGCCCCAGATGACATAGTCGTTGGTAACGCCGCTGTGCGCCCGCGCCATGAAGCCCAGGTAGCCGCGCAGGTTGTGCTTGAAGCCCCAGAAGAGGTCCGCGCCGGCCACGTGGGAGTACTCCGCCTGCTCGCCGCCGAAGAAGGTGGCGTGTTTGGGGTCCGCCGAGAGCGTCACCGCGCCGCGGCCGCTCCTGCCCATGAGGGAGACGAGCGTCACGCCGCAGAGGACGACCACGAACAGTATCAGCCAGGCCACGGGGTCCCAGATGCCGATGAAGCTCACCACGGGCTCGGCCAGGTAGGAGCTGTCGGCCATGACGGCCTGCGCATAGCCCGCGCCCATGGCGGAGTCGATGTACGCCGGGACGTTGATCACGGCGGCCGTCGCCGGGCCGATGAAATACTTTATCATCAGGTCCGGGAAGAGGCCGGAGAAGAGGCAGAGCGCGGCCATGATCCACATCGGGATGCGCATGGAGAGCGGCGTCTCCTTCACGTTCTCATACTCCGGCGGGAGCTGCCCGAAGAACACGGACTGCCCCACTTTGACGAAGGAGGCGAGCGTCAGCACGCTGGTGACCACGCAGACGACGGTCACCAGGGCATAGCCGATGCTGCCGGTCTCCGCCGCCTTCTCGAACGTCGCCTGGTAGATCATCCACTTGGAGGCGAAGCCGTTGAAGGGCGGGATGCCGCTGATGGAGAAGGCGCCCACCAGGAAGAGGGCCGCCGTCTGCGGCATTTTCCGCGCCAGCCCGCCCAGCTTCTCCAGATAGGTCGTGCCCGTGCCGTAGAGCACGCTGCCGGCCACCAGGAAGAGCAGGCCCTTGAAGAGCGTGTGGTTGATGGCGTGGTAGAGGCCGCCGGCGATGCCGATGCCGGTGCAGAGGCCCAGCGCCGTCAGGATATAGCCGATCTGCGAGATGCTGTGGAAGGCCAGCAGGCGCTTGAAATCGTGCTGGTTGAGCGCCATGGTGACGCAGACGAACATGGAGAGGCAGCCGATGAACACGACCATCGTCTGCATGCTCGTGAGGCCCATGGTGCGGAACAGGAAATAGCTCACGCGGATGATGCCGTAAACGCCGGTCTTGGTGAACACGCCGGAGATGAGCACCGAGACGGAGCTCGGCGCGGCGCCGTGCGCGTCCGCCGCGATGGGCTGGAAGGGGAACATGAAGCTCTTGCAGCCAAAGCCGGTGAACAGCAGCGCGAAGGCGAAAATGGTGGTCGCGTTGAGCTTGCCCGGCAGTATGGCGCTGATCTGCGCCAGGTTGAGCGTGTGGCACTGGGCGTACACCAGCGAGATGCCGAGCAGGATGCAGGTGGAGCCGATGGAGCCGACCACCAGGTACTTGAAGGCCGCTTCGCGGGCGTTCGGGTTCCAGGTGCGGAAGGCCGTAAGGCCCACGGCCGCGAAGGTCATGACCTCCAGCATGACGTAGATGTTGAAGAGGTCGCCGGAGAGCAGTATGCCCATCACGCCGCCGGAGAGCATCAGGAACAGCGTGAAGAAGGGGCCGTTGGCGTCGTCCTGCGTGATGTACTTGAAGGAATAGAAGCCGGCCAGGGCCACGGCGATGGCCGCCAGCAGCCCGAAGAAGAGCGACAGCGCGTCCACCTCGATGGCGATGCCGATGGCGTAGCCCGCCTGCGGCTCCCAGTCGCCCATCCAGTAGGTGACGATCTCCCCGTCCACCATCACGGGCAGCACCAGGCAGGCCAGCAGCGCAAGGCTGATGAGCACGGTGAGCCCGGCGACGATGTTGCGCGCCGTGCGGCGCTTCCCGATAAGGGTGACGATGAAGGCGCCGACGAAATAGCACATCACCGCCAGCACGGGGAAGTGGCTGTAGACATCGTGATTCATCCGTGCAGCCTCCTTATGTCGCGCGCGTCGAGCGTGCCGTATTCTTTATAGAGGCGGATGCAGAGCGCCATGGCCATGGCCGTAACGCACGCGCCGATGACGATGCTCGTCAGCGTCAGCGCCTGCGGGATGGGATCGACGAAGTACATGCCGCTCGTCAGCTCGCCGAAGGTGTAGATAGGCGCAGTGCCGCCTTCATTGAAGCCGACGGAGACGATCATCAGGTTGAGGCCGTAGTCCGTCAGGCCCATGCCGATGACGATCTGGATGATATTGTGCTTGACCATCATGGCGTAGAAGCCTATAACGATCAGCGCTACCGCCCCGATGTAGTTGGCGAGCATCATTTGGCCTCTCCCCCTTCCTCGTGTTCGGTAGTGGGTATGGTGTTGTCGTCCTCGTGGCCCTCGTCCGTGCTCAGCAGGGCGATGATGAGCAGCAGCAGGAAGCCGACGCCCGTGAGCACCTTGAAGCCGACGGAATAGTTCATGAGGGCGATGGTGCCGCTGCTCCAGAGGTCGCCGATATCGCCGCTGTTATAGAGCACGTTGCGGCAGAAATTGTAGCCGCAGAAGATGCCGAGCATGGCGAAGAACACATAGGCCAGAGCGCCCACGGCCTCCAGCTTGTGCATGCGCTCCATGTTCACGGCCGTGGCAACGCCGCGGAAGCCGTAGCCCAGATAGAGCAGCAGCACGCCGCTCGCGGCCAGGACGCCGCCCTGGAAGCCGCCGCCGGGGCTGATGTTGCCGTGCAGTATGACGTAAAAGCCCAGCACCAGGGCCAGCGGCAGGTAGCTGTCCGCCAGGCTGCGGACGATGAGGTCGTCGCGTTTCCATTTCTTGTTCATTTGCCGCCCTCCCATCTGTCGCGGTGCTTGCGCAGTATGACGGTGGCGCCCGTGATGGCGATCAGCAGCACGAAGCTCTCGCCCAGCGTATCGTATCCGCGGAAGTCGAAGACGATGGCGGTGACGTTGTTCACGGCCTGCGTCTTGGCCAGGTTCTCCTTGACGATGATGCTGGCCGCGCCGTCCGGCGCCGGGTCGGCCACGTCGTAGTCATACGGGTCCTGCTGCAGTTCGTAGACGTCCGTGCCGCGGCCGTCGTAGGTGACGGGGATATCCTCGTACATGTATACCGCCCCGGCCACGCCGAAGCAGAGCACGATGATAAGAGAAATGGCGATGATGGCGTTCTTCATTTCTCGTCACCCCCTCCGGTCTTTTTCAGGCCCACGACGAACACGATCGTGGTGAGCACGACGCCCACGGCCGCCTCCGCGATGGCGACGTCCGGCGCCTGGAGCACGATGAACTCCAGCGAGACGAACGCGCCGCAGGCGGCGAGCGAGATGATGCAGGAAATGGTCTTTTTCAGCGTCACCGTGAGTATCGCGCAGATGACGATGCCCAGGATGATGAGCATGTTGAGGATGTACATCGGGGTCATCACAGTTCCTCGACCTCCTTTTCCGCCGCGGCGGAGTCCGCCGCCTGCTCAGAGCCGTCCCCGGTCTCCACGCAGGCCTCCTCGTCGGCCAGCTCGTCCACCACGAGCTCGCGTTCGGGCCGGATGCCGATGCGGTAGGCCGCGCGGGCCATGGCGTGGCCGCCGACGGGGTTGGCGAGGATGGTCAGCACGCCGATCATGATGACCTTGGCCGCGCTGGCCCAGCTCTGCCACACGAAGATACAGTAGAGAAGCGCGCCGACGAGCGTGAGCAGCACGCCCAGCGTGGTGATGTTTGTGGACGACTGCATACGGGAAAACGTGTCCGGCATGCGGACGACGCCCACAGCGCCCGCCAGGGCGAAGAAGCAGCCGCCGACGATGAAAATGTCGATTATCACTCTGAGCACGGTGTTCATAGCGTACCCTCCAGGTATTTACCTATCAGCACCTGGCTCAGGAAGCCAAGTATGGCGGTGACGATGGCTATGTCCAGATATATGCCGCGCCCGGAGTAGAGGGCCACCAGCACCAGCGCCACGTCCGTCAGCACATCGACACAGTCTCCGGCGACGACGCGGTCGGGCACCGTGGGGCCCTTGATGAGCCGCCATATCACTATGAAGCAGCACAGCACATAGAATATGGCGAAATAGACGAGCTCGATCATTGCCATACCCTCCTCAGCCATTTTTCCATGCGGCCCTTGATGGCCTCGCCGGCCTTCTCATGGTCGGTCTCCTGCACGTCTATCCAGTGGATGTAGTACCAGCAGCGGCCCTCGCGCTCGTCGATGTCCATGGTGATGGTGCCGGGCGTGAGGGTGATGGAGTTGGCAAGCATGGTCTTGCCGTACTCGGTCGGCACTTCCACGGGCACGCGGACGATGCCGGGGTTGATGTTCAGCCTGGGGCTGAGCGCGCGCTTGGCCATGTCCCAGTTCGCCTTCAGCAGCTCCCAGGGGAAGATGGCCACGCAGTACCAGATAAGGATGAAGAACCGCTTCCCGAAAAAGCCGAAAGGCCGCTCATGGACGAAGAAGCGGGCGGAAAACCACGCCACAAGGGCGGAGACGACCGCGCCGGCCGCCAGCTCCTGCCAGGCGAAGGAGCCGGTGAAGAGTATCCAGAATATGCAGCAGAGCACGAAGGTCGCCAGGAATGCCGGGAACGTCGTCTTTCTCCTGTTCTCCAAATTTACACCTCCTGAAGATTCTGTTATTCCACTTCCATAGCTTCAACATAGAACTCTCTACCCGCAGTGAGGCGGAACGCCGCGCCACCGCAGCGGGGGCACGCGCTCCCCTCCGGCGGCCCCTCGTAGCCGCAGTCCGGGCAGCGTATGCGCGCCGGCAGCGGCTCGATATCCAGCCGCGCGCCCTCCGCCGCCGTACCGGCGGCGGCGATGGGGAAGAATTCGCGCAGGCAGCCAGGCACGATGCCGCTCAGCTGGCCCACACGCAGGCGGATGGAGAGCACCTTTACGCTTCCGCAGCGCGCAGCCTCCCTCTCGACGATGGAGACGACGCCCTGCATGATCGACAGTTCGTGCATCTACCTGTCCAGGCAGGAGAAGCAGGGGTCGATGCTGGCGATGATGAGCCCCGCGTCCGCCACGGTGTTGCCGCGCAGCATCACCGGCACGGTGGGGGTGTTCTTGAAGCTTGGCACATGGATGCTCACGCGGTGGTTGTTGAAGCCTCCGTTGCCCACGACCTTATAGACGAGCTGCCCGCGCGGCGCCTCGTGCCGGGCGGTGAACGCGCCTTCCCTGATCTTGGGCAGCTTGTTGCCGAGGTTTATCGGCCCGTCCGGCAGGCCGGCCAGGGCCTGGCGGATGATGCTGATGCTCTCCGCGCACTCCAGCAGGCGGACGACCACGCGCGCATAGACGTCGCAGCTGTCAACGACGGGGACCTTGAAGTCAAAGTCGGCGTAGGCCGAATACGGCGCGTCGCGCCGCACGTCCACGTCCAGGCCCGAGGCCCGGGCGTGCGGGCCCACGGCGCCCATGCGGACGGCTTCCTCCGTCGTCATCACGCCCACGCCCTTGGTGCGCAGCGCCACGGTCCTGTCGTTCACGCAGAGGTCGATGACCCTGTTCAGCGCCTCTTCCACCACGTCCAGCCGCTTTTCGATGCTCGCTTTGAGCTCCGGCGATATGTCGCGCCGCGCGCCGCCGATGGTACACATGGCGTAGTTCACGCGGTTGCCGCTGAGCTCCTCGAGCATGTCCATGATGACCTCGCGCTTGTCCCAGACGTGCATGAACATGCTGTCATGGCCGATGATGTGCAGCGCGATGCCCGCCCACAGGAAGTGGGAGTGCAGCCGCTCAAGCTCGCCCGTGATGACGCGGATGTATTCCCCGCGCCGGGGCACTTCGAGCTGGTTGATAGCCTCCACCGCCATGGCATAGGTCCAGGCGTGGGAGTGCGAACAGATGCCGCAGACGCGCTCCACGAGCACCAGCGTCTGTATGGCGTTGCGCTCCGTGGCGAGCTTCTCGATGCCGCGGTGGTTATAGCCGACGAACACCTCCGCATCCTTGATCACTTCGCCCTCCGTGTAGAGCTTTGCGTGTATCGGCTCCTCAAGGGCTGGATGGTAGGGGCCGATCGGGACGATGTAGCTCATGCCGGTATTTTCACTCCTTTTCCATGTTCTCGCGCGCGGCGCGCAGCTCCGAGAGCGGCTTCACGAGGATCTGCCCCCGGCCCTCGGTCTCGAGCATGTCCTCGGGCAGGAACAGCCTCTGCGAGGTGTCCAGGCCCTCGAACTGCAAGCCGAGCAGCTCGTTGAGCTCGCGCTCCGGCCAGCTGGCCGACGTGTCGTAGATGTCCGAGACGGAGGGCAGCACCGTCTCGCCCACGACGTAGTAGGCAACGAGCTCCGGGTCCTGCGCGTATTCATATGATACGCGCACCTGTCCATCCGTCTGGATGTACGCATGGATCATGGCCAGGAACACGCCGTCGTGCTTCATCTTCAGGGCGGTGGGAACGATGTCGTCCTTCGTGATCTGGACTTCCCTGTATCCCTGCATTTTTCCACCTCACTCCTTTGAATGTCATGGTGTTTGCTTTGCATATGTCAAGGGTCTTTGCGCTTTCATCCAGGCTGCGCGCTCAACAGATGCGCGGCAGCTGCGCGCCGGCGAGCTTTTGCAGCACGCGCGCGCCGCCGGAGCGCGTCCTGAGCAGCACGCGGCCGGCAGCCGCGGCGCTCACATGGCCGATGACGGCCGCGCTGCGCCCCAGCTCATGCCCGCGCAGCGCGCCGAGTGCCGCCTCCGCCGTCTCCGCCGAGACGACGCACAGCAGCTTCCCCTCGTTGGCGCAGTAGAGAGGGTCCAGCCCCAGCAGCGAGCAGGCGGCCTCCACCGCCGGGGAAACAGGTATCGCCGCCTCCTCCAGCTCCAGCCCGAGGCCGGAGCTCTCCGCGAATTCGCAGAGCGTAGTGGCCACCCCGCCCCGGGTGGGGTCGCGCAGGCAGCGCACTTCCGCGCCGGAGGCGAACAGCGCCCCTGTGAGGGCGCCGAGCGCGGCGCAGTCGCTTTTCACCGCGCCGGTGGCGTCGTCTATGAGCCCACCGCGCGCAAGCATCACGGCCGCGCCGTGGTCCCCCGCCGTGCCCGAGAGCAGCACCGCGTCGCCGTCCCTGATGGCGCGCGGCGTCAGCCCCGCGCGGCGCAGGAAGCCGATGCCGGCCGTGTTGATATAGAGCCCGTCGCCCCGGCCGCGCTCCACCACCTTGGTGTCACCGGTGACGACCTGTACGCGCGCCGCCTCCGCCGCGCGCTGCACGGAGTCCAGCACGCGCGAGAGCGCGGAGCGCTCCAGCCCCTCTTCGATTATCAGCGCGAGGCTGAGGTACCGGGCCTCGCCCCCGCACATGGCGATGTCGTTCACCGTACCGCAGACGGCCAGCTTGCCGATGTCCCCGCCCGGGAAAAAGAGCGGCGAGACGACAAAGCTGTCGGTGGAAAAGACCAGTTCGCCCTCACCGCGGAGCACGGCCCCGTCCCCCAGCTCGCCGAGGGCGGGGTTGCCGAGCCGCGGCAGGACCTCGTTCTCTATCAGGCGCGAGGTCTTTTTCCCCCCGCTGCCGTAGTCAAGCGTGATGATCTCGTCCATCCTCACACCCCCTCGTACTTGTACGCCGCCGCGCAGGAGCCCTCCGAGGACACCATGCAGGGCCCCAGCGGGTCCTCCGGCGTACACGCCGCGCCGAAGAGCGGGCAGCCGCGGGGCGGCATGCGCCCCGTTATCACGTCCCCGCAGCGGCAGGCGGCGGCCGCCGCCGGCGGTATCTCCACGGCGAACTTCCGCGCCGCGTCAAACTCTGCGAATCCCGGCCTCACGGCCAGGCCGCTCCCCTCGATCTCCCCGAGCCCGCGCCAGGTGTCCCGCGCGGGGGTGAAAACGCGCCGCATCTCCGCCAGCGCCAGGGCGTTGCCCTCGCTGCGCACCGCGCGCGTATACATGTTGGCGAGCTCCGCGCGCCCGGCGCGGACGTCCGCCGCCAGCCGCTCCACGGCTGCCATGATGTCCTGCGGCTCGAACCCGGCCACCACGGCGGGCAGGGCGTAGTCCCGCGGCAGGAAGCGGAAGCCCTCGGCCCCCACGACCGTCGCCACGTGCCCCGGGCAGAGGAAGCCCTGGATGTTGAAGCCCTCGCCGGCTATCAGCGAGCGCAGGGCGGGCTCCACACGCTTTAGCATGGAAAAAACGGAGAAGTTCCCCACGCCGCGCGCCTTTGCCTCCAGTATGGAGGCCGCCGTGCCGGGCGCCGTGGTCTCGAAGCCCACGCCGAGGAACACGGTCTCGCGCTGCGGGTGGGCCTCCGCCCAGTCCACGGCGTCCATCGGCGAATAGACCACCAGCACCTCCGCGCCCAGGGCCCGGCGGCGGGCCAGGCTGTCCCCCCGGCGGCTGCCGGGGACGCGCACCATATCGCCATAGGTGGCGATGGTCACGCCCGGGCGCATGGCGAGCTCCAGCACGGCGTCTATCACCTCCGGCGGCGTCACGCACACGGGGCAGCCGGGGCCGGATACCAGCTCCACGCCCGCGGGCAGCAGGCTCTTCAGCCCGGCGCGGGCGATCGCCATGGTGTGCGTACCGCACACCTCCATCAGCCGTATCTCAGCGCGCGAGGGCATCGCGCACCTCGTTCCACTCGGCGATGTCGGCCTTCGCCTGCTCCTCGCCCAGCCGTTCTATGGCAAAGCCCGCGTGGACGATGACATATTCCCCCACGCGCGGCTCTTTTATAAAATCCAGCCTCATGCGGCGGCGCAGGCCCTCCACCTCGCCGACGCCGTTCAGGCCGTCTATCTCAACGATCTTCAGCGGTACCGCCAAGCACATATCTTGCCTCCAGGATCTTCAGCTGCCCCAGGGACAGCCCCTCGTCGTTAGTGGAAACGCGGCTGTGCGTATACACCTCGAGCCCCGCGCGCTCCAGCCGCTCCGGCAGGCGGCGCATGAGATACATGTTCTGGAAAACGCCGCCGGAGAGGACGATCCTGCGCAGGCGCGTCCCTTCCGCCGCCCTCACAGCCATTTCAGCCGCGGCCGAAACGAGCGTATTCATGAATCTCGCGCACAAAGCGCCCTTTTCAACGCCGGAACGGCGTTCCGAAACCATTTTCAGCATCATCGGCCGCCAGTCGAACACCGTGACACCGTCCCTGGCGTAAAAGCGGGTCTCATATCCCCCGTCCTCGTCCGCGGCCGCCGCGGCCTCCAGCAGCACGGCGCCCTGGCCCTCATAGGTGCAGGTGCGGCGGATGCCGGCCACGGCGCAGGCCGCGTCGAACAGGCGGCCCATGCCGCTGCTCTGCAGGCAGGCGACGCGCCGTTCGACCATGCGCCGCACGGCCTCCGCCCCCGGCTCGTCCATAAGGTCCTCAGCGTCCGCGCCGCACTCCATGAGCGCCGCCAGGCCCAGCCGCCATATCTCCTTCACGGCGGCGTCGCCCCCCGGCAGCGGCAGCGGGTGGATGCTCCCCAGCCGCTCAAAGCCCCCGTAGGAGCCGCGCAGCAGCTCGCCGCCCCAGGCGGCGCCGTCCGTCCCCAGGCCCACGCCGTCCCAGATGAGGCCCAGGCACTCGCCGTCAAGGCCGTTGTCGGCCATGCAGGCGGCCAGGTGGGCGTGGTGGTGCTGCACGCGCAGCAGGGCGATCCCCTCCCGCTCCGCGCGCTCCTCGGCGTAGGCGGTGGAAAGGTAGTCGGGATGCAGGTCGCAGGCTATCGCCCGCGGATGTATGTCAAAAAGCTTCTCAAAATGCGCTATCTGTCCCTCGTAGGCCGCCAGCGTCTCGGCGTTCTTCAGGTCGCCGATGTGCTGGCTGGGAAAGGCGTGGCCGCTCTTGGAAAGGCAGAAGCTGGCCTTCTGCTCCGCGCCGCAGGCCAGCAGGTCCCCCGCCAGCCCCGGCATGATGACCGGATAGGGCACATAGCCCCGCGAGCGCCTCAGCGGGTACTCCCTGCCGCGCGCGATGCGCACGAGCGAATCGTCGCAGCGGGTGACGATCTCCCTGTCGTGCAGCAGGAAACCGTCCGCTATGCCGGAAAGGCGCTCCAGCGCCTCTGTATTTTTATATACGATCGGCGTATCAGAAATATTGGCGCTGGTCATCACCAGGCAGTCCATGTCGTCCCCCATCAGCAGCACGTGCAGCGGGGTGTACGGCAGCATCACGCCAATGCAGTTGTTCTCGCTCAGATGCGCCCATGCGCCGCGCTCGCGCTTTTCCAGCAGCACGATGGGCTTTTTCGGCGAGGCCAGCAGCCGCTCCTCTTCCTCCGAGACGCGGCAGAGCCGCCTGGCGCAGTCCACGCTGCGGCACATGACGGCAAAGGGCTTTTCGTCGCGCTGCTTGCGCCGGCGCAGCTCGCGGCACGCCGAGGCATCGTCCGCCAGGCAGGCCAGATGCATCCCGCCCAGGCCCTTTATGCACAGTATGCGCCCTGCTTTCAGCTCGCGGCGGGCGATACCGATGCCGTCCCCCGGCAGCTCGCGCCCCGCGGCGTCCAGGAAAAACACGCGCGGGCCGCATTTCGAGCAGCAGTCCGGCTGCGCGTGATAGCGCCGGTCGCGGATATCGGCGAACTCCCGTGCGCAGTCCCGGCACATGGGGAAATCCGCCATCGACGTATAGGCCCTGTCATAGGGCACCGATCTGATTATGGTAAAACGCGGGCCGCAGTTCGTACAGTTGATGAACGGGTAGCGGTACCGGCGGTCGTCCGGGTCCAGCAGCTCGCGCAGGCAGTCCGGGCAGATGCCGACGTCCGGGCTCACGAGCGTTTTCATCTGCGCCCCGCGGCCGCTTTCGACGATCCTGAATCCTTCATATCCGCCGCTGCCCGGCTTTTCCGTGACGGTGACGGACTCTATGAGGGCCAGCGGCGGCGCTTCCGCGCCGATCTCGCGCACGAAAGCCTCGACCTCGCCGCGCACGCCCTCAACTTCCAGCTCCGCGCCCTCGGAGGTGTTGCGCACCCAGCCGGAGAGGCCGTGGCGCTCCACCAGGCGGTGGATGAACGGCCGGAAGCCGACGCCCTGCACTATTCCCCTCACCTCGACCGAGGCTCTCACGTACACTCCCCCCGGCATGGTCACGGCCGCGCTGCAGCGCGGTGATGTATGTTATAAGTCAAGGTTATAATACACCTACGACTTGTGGATGTCAACAAATTAACACTTGTATGCCCGCTCAATTTTTACCGTTCCCTGCCGCGCGGCGCGGGAAAATTTTTTCAGGAAAAACGAAAAAAACTGTTGACAAGAGCGCCCCCGTCTTGTATAATTCACTTTGCCTTTTGGCGGCGTAGCTCAGTTGGCCAGAGCATTCGGTTCATACCCGAAGTGTCACCGGTTCGAATCCAGTCGCCGCTACCATACGGGGCGCCTCTGGCGCCCCGTCGCTATATGGCCCGTTGGTCAAGTGGTTAAGACACCGCCCTTTCACGGCGGTAACATGGGTTCGAATCCCGTACGGGTCACCAACCTACGGAGGCTTAGCTCAGCAGGTTAGAGCGCCTGCTTCACACGCAGGAGGTCACTGGTTCGAGTCCAGCAGTCTCCACCAGGAAAAATCTCGCAGAAGCATCACGTTTCTGCGAGATTTTTCTCATATTCTCGGACTTTTTGGCCGTATTTATAACAATTCTGTACGTTCTTAAATATTTGAGCCGTCTCAATTTGACCCTTGATTCCGGATTTCAGCACATTTTACCGGATAAATATGCTCAGAAGTATGCCCTGCTTTAAACTCATATCTGTTGTTTCCGAGTCTTTGGGTATATTGCCCGGTATATTTTGTCGCGCTTCTCACGGGAATAAGCCGCCCCAATCAGGGCGGCTTATTCTATACCTTCGCCATCTGTTTGGCGGTCGTTTCCTCCAGGAAAGTCTGATAATCTGCCTGAGACTGCTGCGCCTCGTGCATTGCCTCCTCAACGTCGCCGTTCGTATGCTGGCCGGTGAGTTTCTTGGCAATCACAAGCGTCAGTTTGTTGTTGGAGCTCATCATCTCCATGCTGAGCTGGCTCTCGCGCGCACGGAGGGCGGCCCGCCGTTCCGCGCGCTCACGATCCGCTTTATACCTCCGGCGATCCCTCGCGGCCAGGGCTTCGATGATCGCTACCAGCACGAGCGCGACCGCGGAGACCGTCGGGCCATACCACTCCATGGCTACTCCTCCTTCTTGAACTGCTTGTACACCTGGTTTGCGCCAGTGGCCGCCAGGCCGCTCACAATGCCCACGGCGGCAGCAGTTATGTAATCACCCGCCGGGAAGTCCGGAACGCCCACAGCGAGGCACACAGCACCCAGGACGCCGCCCAGCAGCCCGCATATCACGGGCAGCCACTTGTTGTCTATCGCGGTGGCCTTTACCGCCTGCGCCGCCAGGTAGCAGATGACGGTTATCGCCGCAACAGATGCAATGCCGAATTCCATCAGCCCTCACCTCCCTTCTGGCTCTGCCTGTAGAGCATCACCCAGTACTCTTCGCGCTTGAGAGGATCTCCGCCGCGCAGGCCGTCGCTAATACCGGCGTCCATGACGTACGCGCGGGCGAGCTCGCGCTCGGCGACCCACTTTGCGTCGCTATCGGTGTCATCCGGGTCTGGCTCGTCCGCGGCTATGTACTCATAGGGATAGTTCCTCCCCGGGCAGGCCGTCGCCGCGAGGTCGCAATGGCGTACGGTGCGCGTATCCGGGTAGCGCGTGCGTATATTCTGTACCAGGGCCCTGAGGGCTTCGCGCTGTCCTGCTGGCATGGTACGTTCCTCGAAGTTGCCCTCAGCGCAGATGCCTATGCTGCGCGCGTTATAGCCTTTGGTATGGCCACCCTGCATATGCTCCGGCCGGCCGCGGTAGATGCTGCCGTCGAGCCGCACAAAATAGTTGTACGCAATCCCCGCCCAGCCCTTGCTGAGGTGGTAGCTGTGGAGATCCTCCACGCCGCCTTCCCCCGCCTGGTGATGCAGAACGATCAGATCCGTGATGCTCCTCGGCGTGAGGGCATAGGCCCAGGAAAAATCAGTTTCAATGATGTTTATGCCCATAATACCACTCCATTTTCTCAAACTTTTTATTAATGAATTACAATGTACGGCATCCCCAAAAACAACATCACGGATAATATCGGCGCCTATGTGCCGGATTCTATCCGCATGTGCGCCCCCCATGTTCGCTATCATGCGGCACCTCCGGGGATCAGGCAAAAGCCGCATACCGGTATTTCACGTATTCCATAGAAGATGTCTGTGCGCTGCTGGTGGATATCTTCAGCTGGAGACCGTCTGTGCTCAATGACACCGCGCCCACTTCTACGTTGGAGCCTCCCTCGTTCGCGATTATAGTGATCGTTTCGTTGTTTGCCCACAAAGCGACGGACATGTGGGTCGTCATTAGCGCTGCGCCAGATACCACAACAAATTTGGCTGGCGCGGTAAACTCGACAAACTGAGGAGCCGCGCTGCCGCCCAACTCTCCGCTCGCAATCACTTTCAACCCGCCGGAGCCGCCCGCTCCCGGATTCACAATCATGCGGGCACCTCCGGACAGCTCAAAATCCGTAGACCCGGTAATGGACGTTGACCTTGTTTTGAATTCCAAGCCGAGTGTTCACTAAGGTCACCATTATGCCGCCAATTGTGACATATCTCGCTCCTTGTATCACTGCTCCTGAGGCCCACCCCATATTTGCCCCGTCTGTAGTGTCGTATCCAACTACTGCGAACTCCGGGACAGAAGTAAGCTCGATGGTTTCGAAGGTGTCTGTTGTTACACCGTTGGCAATGAGCTTCAGTCCGCCGCCTCCTACGGCTCCCGGATTCAGTATCATAACCGGCACCCCCGTTGTGCAGAGTGCCGAGCCGGAGAGCTAAGCGCCCCCCCCCGTTGTCAGTTTTGAGTTTTTGTGCATGTTGTCCTCCACAATTTTCAGGCGCTCCTTAGCCATAATCTCCTATTGAGACATTCGCAGCTGGCATATAGAAGGCGAAGTGCTGGTGCCCTGGTTCTGGAATGCCTCCCGGACGGTATCCAGTGGGCGTAAGTATATAGTTATAACCTTCCACTGTAATAATAGGCGCTTGCCCTCCTATAACTGCCCCTAACCAATAATAATCAAAAAGGACCAGGCTTCCCGGTTCTATAGGTCCAGTTGGGTATTCCCCCATTTGGGCCTCTACTGTGGCATCAGTAATATAATAACCGCCTCCGCCTTGCTTTCCCCCCACACTCGGATTAGCTATCACTCCCCGCACCTCCATTGTGCAGGGCGTATAGGGGTTAGGCTATATGCCCCCCCCGTAACCATTTTTCGCTATTGTGCATTATTGCTCCTCCTGATTACATCTACATTGTTTTTGAGCCGCTGGTTGTCCGGCTCAAGAGCCAGCGCGGCCCGTGCTGCGTCGAGAGACTCATCGTATAGGCCGAGATGCCACTCCGCCACGGCCTTGTAGTCGTACGGCCCGCTCCCCCAGGCCGCCGGGTCGGTCATGTAGTTATTGTCCCTCTCCGTGATGTGCAGAGTCCTCATGGCCCAGTAACGGCAGAGCGCCCATTGCTCTATGCCGTAATAGAGCTTCGTCAGCTCGAACGGCGCTTCCCTCTGCGTGGGGGCCTCCTGCGCCGCCCGCACCAGCCAGTGTGCAGCGCTGCGCTCGTCGCCCAGCGCCGCGCAGCAGCGCGCGATATACCGCATGGAAGCCGCCCGCTCCGCCCGCCAGGTGGCAGAGGGCATGGCGAGATGCCGCATCAGCGTCTCTATCGCCCGCCCCCATTGCCGGTGGAACATGTACTCGCGCCCGAGGTAGTGCATGTTGCGGTCACCGTCGGGATCTTCACGCACTGCCAGTTCCAGCAGCGGAAGATAGGACGCCCGGCTCTTGCGGCTGTCCGGCCAGTGATCTATCCGCAGGCCTGGTATAATCGTCTGCGCCTCGGCGCTCTCAGCTTCGAGCACCTCATGCACCGGGCAGCGCCAGTGGTAGCCATGCCGCGAATGGATTTTGTCTGCGTAGAAGGTCACTCCGTCGCCTCCGTTGGCATCGTGGCTCCACACATAGAGATACCTTCCCCGTGTTGCCCCGGGCGTCCACGCGGCCTCCAGCGCCTCACGCCAGCCAGGTGCGAGCACCTCATCGAGGTCGAGGCAGATGCAGGCATCCACATCCTCCGGCACAAGCTTCAGCGATTCATTCCTCGCGGTGTCGAAGCGCCACGGCGCAATCTTCCGGATCTCCACATGGGCGCCAAGTTCCCGCAACTGTTCCACAGTACCATCTGTACTGCCGGTGTCCAGTATGGACACACCATCCGCCCCAGCACACGATGCCATGAAGCGCTTGCAGAACTGCCCTTCATTTTTCGCTATGGCATATACCCAGATTTTCACTTTTAGGCTTTCACCTCTACTATTTTCCGAAGGGAGAATGCACAATTGCGGAGATAATCCGCATCCACGATTGAGCCAAATCGGCTCTCCGCAGCCTCGGCCCTCGCCTTAGCGTCATCATTGATAGCCATAGCCTCCGCTAATGGTAACTCGCGCCGCCGCATCGCCAGCAATAACTGCCGCATATCCTCATCAGGGCGTATTGCTTTGGCGAATGGTATGCCTGCGGCATAGCGCGCGATCGTGTCATAGTGCAGCGTGCTGTATACCATCATTTTCGTGGCTGCCGGGTAATAACTCGGTGCCCGCGCTCTCAGCCGCCGAGCCATACGCATGTACGCATCATATACGCTCGCCCTGTTGGCTGCTATCAGCCGCTCGCCGTTGGCGGATATCCATGCCCCCAGCTCTCCGGCCTCTATCACCCGCGCGGGATAGAGCCATTGCAGCCATTGCACATGGTCGAGCCTCAACAGCGCGTCGCAGAACTGCCCCGGCCACACGCGGATATAATGCTTGTTCCCGTCGTGCACTGGCCCGCTGAAATCCGTTGTTACCATACCGATATCCACATCGCTCTCCGGCGTGTTGAGTCCAAACGTAGCCGAGCCAACTTGAGCCATGTAATACGTCATGCTTTCTCGACGATGTCTATCACCGCCGGGACGTTGTTATATCTGCTGTCCGAAACCGAGAATGCGACATCATAGGTCAGGGTGCCCGCCGTAGTGTCTTCATGGCACAGCGAAGAGTAATAGCCAACCGTCAGGCCGCCCACGCTTTCATGGAAGGTCAGTGCGTAGCCGTCTTTCAAAAACGAAAAGAACTTATTGATAGGGTTGCTGCTCTCCAGCGTCACGAACGCGCCTACCAGTTTCTCAGCGGCTTCGGGAGTGAAATCCCCGTCATATATGAGCAGGTCTCCGGTGTTGGTCGTGTTACGTTGTACCGTTCGCACACGGTAACCACCATAAATAAAACCATTAAGAATACTCATCCCTGCACCGCCTGTATTATCACGTACACCGTGAGATTTGATGTAGGTGTGCTGTTTCTTGCTGTAAAGGTCAGTGAGTTGGCCGCCTGTCCGGAGCCTATTATTCCTGCATCGTAATATGCCTCCTGCGAGGCAAGCGCGGGAACAGGAGTGATAAGCTGCGCTGTCTCATCTGCGAGCACTCCGGGTACTGAAACAGTCTGTGACCCGCCGCTCCATCCCGATGCCGCCAAGGTCACAGTGACACGTGTAAGCACACCTGCGGGCCCGGTGGGGCCGGTTGCCCCCTGCGGACCCGTTGCCCCAGTAGGGCCAGTAGGGCCGGTAATGCTCTGCCCCTGCGGCCCAGTTGGACCTGTTGGCCCGGTTTGTCCATCCTGCCCCGCCGGCCCGGTAGGGCCTTGTGTGCCCTGCGGGCCTGTAGGTCCCGTTGGACCGATGCCGCCCGGGGCGCCGTCAGCTCCTGCCAGCCCGGTCGGGCCTGTTGCGCCCGTCGGCCCGGTAGGGCCCTGTGTACCGTCATGCCCCGGCTCCCCCTGGGGCCCGGTGGGGCCTGTTGCGCCAGTAGCCCCATCAGCCCCATTGATACCATCAGCGCCTTTGGGGCCCGTCGGCCCGGTGGGCCCAGTAGGGCCAATGTCACCAGGCGGGCCTGGGACACTGCTGTCTGCACCATCGGCACCCTTTGGCCCAGTTGGCCCCGTGGGGCCGGTAGGGCCAGCGGGGCCGGGCGTGCCGTCCTTACCCGCGGGCCCGGTCGGGCCGGTCGGGCCCGCGGGGCCAGGTACGGTGCTATCCTGGCCAGCAGGGCCGGCGGGTCCCGTCGGGCCTGTCGCGCCAGTAGCGCCCGGGCTGCCATCTGCGCCGTCTTTCCCTTTGGGGCCAGTGGGGCCTGTTGGGCCTATTGGCCCTGTCGGGCCCGTGTCGCCGGCTGCTCCATCCGCACCCTTAGGGCCGGTCGGGCCGGTCGCCCCTGTACTTCCCGCAACGCCGTCCAGCCCTTTCGGCCCCGTAGGGCCCGTAGGGCCCGTTGCACCAGTAGCTCCAGTCGGACCGCGCTCTCCGGCCTCTCCCGGGGCCCCGTCTTGGCCAGCCGGGCCGGTTGGGCCTGTAGGACCTGCTGGGCCAGTCGCTCCTGTCGCGCCTGTGTTTCCATCTTTCCCAGCGGGACCGGTCGGGCCCGTCTCACCAGTTGCCCCAGTCGGGCCGGTTGGACCTGTCGCCCCGGGATTTCCATCCTGGCCCGCGGGTCCCGTAGGGCCTGTAGGGCCAGGACTGCCAGCTGGGCCCGGGACAGTGCTCGCAGCTCCAGCAGGCCCCGTTGGGCCCGTCGGGCCGGTCGCGCCCTGCGCACCTGAAGGCCCAGTGGGCCCGGTTGCCCCGATCGGGCCCTGCGCCCCCTGCAGCGGGCCATGATCTACCCAGCCTTGCTCAGGGCTATAAATGCATATGTCATACGGCGCAGACGCACCAACGCCATATGCGTCGCCAGCCTCCGGGGCGGGCACAGCTTCCTCCAACAGTGACAGCGAGTCAAAAGTGCCCAATACAACGAGGCCTTTCCCCTGTGGCCCTGTCGGACCCGTAACGCCCTGAAGCCCCCGCGGTCCGGTCGGGCCCATCTCCCCCTGGCCTCCGCTCGGCCCCGTGGGGCCTGTTGCCCCGATGGGGCCCGTGGGCCCGGTCGGCCCGGTAATACCGTCAGCGCCCTGCGGCCCCGTGGGGCCAGTCGCGCCGGCTGCGCCGGTCGGCCCTCTGTCACCTGGCGCACCTGTCGGCCCAGTTGGGCCTGTGGGCCCGGTCGGGCCAGGCACAGAGCTGTCCCTACCGGGCGCGCCCTGTGGCCCCGTGGGGCCGATGCCGCCCTCCGGGCCGGTGGGGCCAGCCGGGCCGGTTGGGCCAGCGCTGCCGTGTGCGCTCACCCCGCTGTCCTGATATGTACGGCTCTCTTCGTCCCACAGCAGCCAGGTCTCGGAATCTGAAAGTTGAGGCGGGCGCAGCGAAACAGTTTCGGCTGTACCTGCAGCCGCCTCTGCGCGCTCGGCCGCCTGCACGGCCTGTGTCAGCCAGTCCGGGGCAGGTCCTTGGGGGCCGCCCTCATACAGAGACTTGACCACCACCGTCCTGATGACCGGGCTTTTGCCCACGATCTGCTCGCCGACATATACACGGGCCTCCAGCTTGCCGGCGCCGGGCACGGAGAGATCAGCGTCGTTCGGCCGCCAGATGACCGGTGAGCTTCTCGCGCCGATCACCACCGGATACATCTGCCCGTCAGGACGCTCGTACATCAGGGACACCGCGCCATCAGGATAGTCCTGCATCCATGGCGACACGTCGATCTCCAGCTGTGCATAATTGTCCTCGCCAAGCCGGCCTATCTCTACATAGCCCAGCGGCGGAGCCAGTGCATCGATCTTCATAGCTTCACCTCATCCAATGAGTCCATATTTGCCGCGCAGTATACCGATCAGGTTATTCAGCGCCGTCACCATGTTGTTCTCCGTAACGCTTGAATACCCCATGTTGTTATACGAAAGCGACAGCGTCTGTTTCTGCTGCGGCGTTACCCCGAAAAAGCCCAGGCGGCCCGCAGCCGTACAGAGGCGCGTATACCCCGCGCCCGTATACAGATGTGCCCACGGCAGCGAGGAGGTGCCAAGGCTGTACGCATATGTCGTGTTGCTCGCGTGCGGGACAAGAGCCCGGCCCGTTGTCAGCGAAACATAGTTGGTAGAGCCCTGATACAGGCGGCTGACAGTGGGCGTGGGCACATCGGCCCATTTCAGGGCGTATGCGGTGGAGCCGTTTTTAACGAGCATTTGTCCGTCCTGCCCGCCGGCCGGGATATGGTTTACCGGCGGCGTTGTCCAGTGGACCTGGTAGTCCAGCGTATTTGTCTTCACCAGCATTTGCCCGGTTTGCCCGCCTGCAGGCAGCTCACGCCCCGGAGGGTCGCTCCAGCGGACGGCGTATGATGCGTTGCTCGACTTTGTCAGCATCTGCCCGGTCGAGCCGCCGTCCGGAAGTTCCCGTGACCGGTCGGACCACTTGGCGCCATAGTCGGCAGAACCGTCCTTCGTGAGGAACTGCCCATCGCTGCCTCCCGCCGGCATGAGGATGTCCTCACCCGGCGCACCCACGACATACTCAACGACATATGTGCCGCTGTCTTTCAGTATCCGCACACGGTCACCAGCCGAGAAGCGGACGGATGTATTGCACTTGTAGCGCTTCTCGCTGGCTTCCTCCTGGCCGTCAAAAATCAACGTAAGCCCATCGTCGTATACCTCGCCGACCGTTGCGAAATTACACTCCGGCGTGGTTTCTGACTCGACCGGTTCAAGACCCTTGTCGTCTATGATCTCTGTCATACATACACCACCCGCTGCCACTCATGCGTCATCGTCCTCCCGGCCGCCAGGGACATGCTCCAGGCAGTCTCTTCAAATATCCCCGTGATCTGCGGATGCGTCACGGCCACTATGTCCCCGATTCCATGTCCACCCTCGGCCAGGGTCTTGGCTGACACGACCTCGCCCGAAAGCATGGACTGATAGGCCAGCTTGTTGACATAGGCCTGCAGTTCCGCCTGGGACGCGATGTTGTCCACACGTACAACGTGGGGGATACGCCGGCCGCGCCGGACAGTCGACAGCCGCGACGTGGGGTTGTCGTTGACAGCAGTCGCCGTCATCGGTCCTGAGAGGTCCGGGTTGGACACAACGGCAATGAACACATTTGGCGAATCATATATGTCCAGCTCTGAGCTGGTTTCAGGCTGCAGTACCGTCAGTGGATCCTCTGCGCTGTAGCGGTGCTTGATGAGCTGCGCAGACGGCTCCTGATAGGGCTGCAGCATGGCAACGCCCTGTGAATTAAACCATATGTCAGTATAATTGATCTCTGTGAGCAGTGCGTTGATGATGGTCAGGAAGCTTGTCCCGATCTCCCAATCCTCGCGATCTGTGGCCAGAGTGTGCGTGGTCGGCACTTCCGAGGTCTGCGCGATGCCCGCCTTCGTCAGCAGCTGGCGTACGGCTGTAAGGTAGTTCGTGCCCGCCTGGAAGTGCAGCAGATCCTCAGTTTTGCACTGATTGAGCAGCAGCGCCCGGTCATAGGCCTCGATGCGGTCGTACACCGCCCCGCTGAGCTTGCTCGACGATACCACAGAGCCAACGGGAAACACGCCGACGGCCGACTCGACCCCGTCGATGGTGATGACCGGGCGCAGTTCATCCGTGAGGTAATCGACTTCCGGGTCGTGCAGGAAGGTCCCCGCAAGAGACATCTTGATCGCCGATGACTTATCCGCCATTACAGTCGGCGGGTTCCCAGCCGAAAAAAGCAGCTGTTTGAGCGGCACGCCACCGCGCAGGACATCGACCCGGGCCGAAAATCGCCTAATCATATGGCACCGCCTCCACGTGATCCACGCGGGAAACTGTGAATGAGTACGTCTGGAAGAACTTTGCAGCCTGTTTGGAAAGGGTGTCCAAGATGCCGATGGCCATGTTCCCCCATTGATCCTTGACGCATACCAGCTGCCCGACAAGGGCCTCCAGCGCGGCGCACTCGGTCGGCTCGCGCATGGCGCACACCACGCCCATCGTGCTCTCCCAGAAATCTGATACCTCGGCGGACGGGTATTTCCCGCCGCAGAGATGAACGTATTCCACGTTTCGTGCAATGGCAACCGACGTGCGCCGGTCCTGCGTGTCCGCATAACTCAGCTTGAGCCAGCTCGCCGCCGGCACCGGGGAGATACACACGGTATCACACACCACGGATACGGGAGTCTGATTGCTCAGGCAATAATCGCCGCTGCCGGCGAAAACGCCCCGCACCGCGTACATGTGCGTGCCGGCGGAGAAATTATCCACATATTGCCGGGCTGTTGTGCGCGCTATTGGTGCGCCGTCCCGGAGGACGAAAAAAGCGTCATAGTCTCCGGCCGTCTGCCAGGACAGCTCTACCACATGGGCAGCTGCAGCGGTCAGGGTAATGGGCTCGCCGGCCGTGTTGGCGACCGTAACAGCGCAGGTCCCCCAGTCGCTCCAAAGGTCATACTTATTGCCTACACGCACACGGGCGATGTACTGACCGTCCGGGAGGTAATCAGGGCAGATCCAGCTCTGTACCACGCCAAACTGCAGCCCGCTTTTGATGTTGCCGACCTCGACTTCGTAGGCCTGTTGCCCTGCGGCCTGCCAGCTGATCCGCAGCCTCGGAGATGTCCCGCTCGTACAGGATACGCTTGGCGCGTCCGGCGACACCATGACTATAAAGTCTGCCGCTGCGCTCCACTCGCCGGGCTCGTTGTCTGAGTTGTATGTCCGAACGCGCCAGCTCACCGTACCGGCGCCAAATGTATTCGCTGGCGCAGTGTATTCCACATCCGCCCCAGTCACCGTGGCCAGATCCGTCCATGAGCTGCCGCCGTTGAGGCTGTATTGCAGCTCGGCCTTCGACTGGGCCGTGCCTGTTGCGATGATATGGCTCCAGCTGAAGGTCACAGGTACGCTTCCATCCACCAGCGACCCGACCGGGGATATGGGCACGGCTTCCGGCAGGCTCTCTATCGTCGAGAGAGTGTACCATTCGCTCGTGGCCGTCACACCGGAGTTGGTGATAACAGAGACCTGCCACTGTATTTCGTCAGTCGTAAACGTGCCCGCGGGCACAGTGCAGCCCTGCGTTGTGCCGCAGTTTATGGTGTTGACAGTGCCCGAGCTGCCCGCCCTCCAACGGAATGTAGCCGATGCCTGTGTCAGCTTGCCAAATGAGCCGCAGTCTGAGTGAGGAACGGGCTCAAAGCCCCATGTAAATTGCGACGCCGCGTTTTTGGGGACATAGCCGGATATCGGTGAGAGCCCCACAAGGGAGATTTCCACCAGTTCCCCGACATAAACGTCTATATACGGCGGCAGCGAGCTGTGCAGCGGGGTCGCTGCGGTGACATGCCCGGCTCCAGACGAGCTGTACTCAGGGGCGAGCCCGACGATGCCCAGCGTATTGGGACGCTCCTGGCACAGCGAGGAGGCAAGGCGCGGGCCATAAGTGCCCACATACGCCGGCAGCGATTGCACCCATGTCGTGGCCCCATTGTAGTCGTTCGGCGGCATAAAGTCATAACCGGTGACGGTATCCGCATCAAAGTCCGACGTGTAGTGCGCAAAGCCGCAGTGCTCGTCAGGATCATAGGTCGTCCCATATTTTGGAGAGGGCGCACCCGGGCATTCTATCAGCCCCCACATCAGCTCGACGCCGGTTATATATCTATACAGCATGCCCTCGGGCAGCGGGCTTTCTATGCCAAGCAGCAGCATCCGCCTGTCCTCAGCAAGGCCTCCGCGGTCATAATACAGGCGCTCGGTCGCTCCCATGGACTGGTGCGTCCCGGGATAGGCGCTGCTGACAATGGCCGCTTTTGTTGGATGCAGCGTGTAATCTGCCATTACAGTTTCCCCTTCCCCGGTTTCATGCGCGCCACGCGGCGTCGCTCCTGCACGATGCGGACGATGTCGTTGAACTCCTGTACACTTCTCGCATCGATGGTAATGTAGTAAACATCCCCGCCGGCAAGGCCCCGGCTCTCCTGGGCGTTAAAGATCGTGCTGCCGCTCGGCAGCCCCACGACCTCCGGCCCATTCTCGCCGACCCACGTCAGGCCGCCGGGCCAGCTCACGCTGCCGCTCGCATTCCACGGCAAATTGATTTGCGGCCCCCTGGCCTCTGCGCCTTCCCCGCCGAACAGGATCCCGCCTATGTCGCCAAGGTTTTGTGCTGCGCCGCCCCAGTCGCCCGACAAAAGATTTACGAGCGCCGCCGCGGCAAGAAGTATCACTTTCAGGCCGTCTGCAATGACGTTGATGACCCAGGCTATTCCATCAAAGAGTGGCTGACACGCTGACAGAACATCTCCGAGTATTTCAAACGCCGGGGACAGGGCCAACACGAGCTCAAGCAGCGAGCCGAATACCGAAACAAGCCCGCTGTTCGCGAAACCCTCTGAGAGCTGCCTCAACCCGTTACCTGAAGACTCGTAGAACGCCTGCAGTGCAGGCGCGAACTCAAGCGCTATGGCATTCTTGCCTGCCTCTATCGACTCGTTATGCCGCAGAAGAGCGTCATCGACCTGCGCAAGGGCCTCCAGTTCAACGTCTGTGAGAACACGGCCGACCTCATGAGCCTCATCGCAGAGGTCGCGGAATGCGTCCGTACCCTGGATTATCAGCGGGTTAAGGTCCTGCGCACTGCGGCCAAATACCTCCATGGCTATGGCATCGCGCTCAGTGGCATTTTCAACATTGCCCAGAGCCTCCATGACTTCCATGAACACGGCTTCTGAGTCCCGCAGGTTGCCGTTCGTGTCCACAATGGACACGCCGAGCTTGCGCCACGTCTCCACCGCAGACTCCGTGCCGCTCTGTGCGTCGCTCATGCTGCGGATCATGCGCGTGTGCGCGCCGACGAGCGTATCGAAAGACACCCCGATGAGCTCGCTGGCATACTGGTATTCCTGTATCGTCTCTGTAGACAGGCTCGTCTGCATGGAGAGGTCCTGTATCTCACCGGCGGCCGCCGCCTGTTCCTGCGTGAGGGATATCAGCTTCTGCTCGACCTCCGCGATCGCTGCGACCATGGCCGCGAATCCGGCTATGCTGGCCAGTACAGCCTTATCCATACCACCAAGGCCGTTAAGGCTCTTGGATATGCCGTCCGGCAGGTTTATGCCCAGTTTGCCAGCGAGCTCATCGATGGCATCGCCAAACCCTGTTGTGGTGTCTGAGCTTTCATCGAGCTGCTCGCTGTAATCCTCCGTGCTGTTCTCCGCGCCCTCCAGGGCCTCCATCTGCTTTTGCAGTTCAGCATTATTGCTGTCAAGAGCACGCTGGAGCTTTATCAGATCAGTTTCGGCTCGGGCCAATTTTGCGCTCCAGTCGTTTACTGAATCTGCATCTTGGTTTTTTGCGGATGTGGCGTGTTCCAGCGCCGCTCTCAGTACGTCAATCTTTCTTTTCTCAGCGTCGATCTGCTCTTCTAGCTTTTTCCCAGTGGCTGTTAGAGCTTCTACGCTGTCATCATTATCTTCGAAAGTTGTCTGGAGGAGCTTCATTTCCGCATCAAGAGCTTTGAGTTCAGTACCTATCGATCTTACAGCATCCTTGAAAGCCTTTTCATTGTTGAGCTCTATTCCGGCTCCAATCGCAGGCATCGCCATCTAAATATTCACCCCTCGCGACATCAAATAGGCCGCCAGCGAGCCGGAGGCCTCAGCATCATCAACAGCTTCATGCTTTGGAGGACGGAGCCGGGCAATGAGCGCCGCCATCCGCCTTGGCGTCATTGTCCTCCAGAATGTGCGCTCATCGCCATGGAACACACTCAGCCAAATCGAAAGATACCAGGCGAAGTCGATGCCGCCATCCGGCTTCGTCTGGCCAGTCAGTTTTTTGAGCTCGTCTCCGCGCTATCCTCGGCAGCCTGCAGAGGGTCCACCCGCTCCGACGCTTCGGCGCCGACGCTGCTGAGCACCAGCGCCATGACTATATCCCGCATCTCGTTCAGGCGCGCCGGCGCCAGCTTCCGGCCGACCTGGCGGCGTGTGAGCAGGGGCCAGCCCTGCTCGTCGGCATAGTCGTTGAGCATCGCCGTCAGGAATTCCAGGAAGGAGGCGGTCGTTGCGCGCCCGTTAAGCGCCCGGGATATATCGCCGCCGTAAGCGCTCTGCACATCGGCAAGGACGTTCATGTTGCATGAGAGCATGTATGTACGGCCGTCAAATTCAAACGGCTCATGTTTGAGTCTGATATCTTCCACAGGTCACCTCACGGTCCCGTGGGGCCGGTCGTCCCCGTCGGCCCCGTAGCAGCAGGCAGCACGGCATCTACCCAAGCCCGGGCGAGCGCCTCAGTATCGGCAACAGCTACCTCCATCATATCCAGATCTGAGTTGTGCGACGGGAGGAATTCGCCGGTCGTCGTAGGCGTCTGGAATTGCAGGTTTTCGCCTTTGGTGACATAGTTATACGCTGGCGGACCAAACAGGGCCCGGTAGACGAGCACACAGGTGTACTTACGCACGCCGTCGATCATATCCGGCGCGAAAAAGGCCAGTCCAACATAGTTGGCCGCATCCTTTGTGCCCATGGCAAGACCCTTGACCGTCACAGGCTCCTCAGATCCGGGAGGCGTTATGCTGCGGGACTTTTCACGCGCGCCATACATCAGCTGCTGGGCCGCGGCAGGGATGTACTTGACGCCAACGGAGATTGTGCCGCCCGTGGCCTCCCGCAGGTACTCGGCAAGCGACCCTTCGGCATACAGGCGTCCCTCGGCGAAGCGCAGCTGGATATTGGCGTTCATGGCGTCGCCCATGGTGGTCACATCGCTGTAGCTGATCTCACCGCCTGAGTTGTTGTATTTACCAATTTTTATGCATCTAAGGTCAAAACTTGGCATTAAATCAGTCCTCTCTGCTGAAGCTTTTCAGTGTATATTTTCTGCCATTCCTCATAGATTTTCGGCGTCGCCGACAATTTAGCTTCATTCCAAAAATGCGACCCTGGAATAAATCCGTATTTTTTGCTACGGCCATAATTCAAAACGAATGCCTTTACCGCATTTCTGGCGCCATTATGCTTGTCTTTTCCCAAGACGCTCGCCATTACCCTGTATCCGCCATTTTTATAGGTTATCTTCTGCTTTCGATAAATGTTCTCTATCATCTGGCCGGTTTTCCGGTGACCTGCCCTCTCGGCCGCGAGCTTCGCTTCTTCTACAAATATGTCCGCACCGGCATACAGAAACTCTTTCGCATCTTCCATATTGTACATATCAGCATCTTCGAGTCTCCGGATAAACTCAGCCATTCTGGTTGCATCGTAGATTAGAGTTGCCATGGCACGCCCTCCAACGTCGCAGTCATCATCACATGGGTCCTGCCTATGTCCGCGTCGTAGTCCTCGGTCTCCACCTGGACAATGTACCCGGCGGCCTCGAGCGCTGCTTTGATGCGGCGCAAGTCATTCTGGTACGACACGCCCGTCCAGAGATCTACCGAGTGCTGCACCGCTGTCGCGGCTTCGCGTCCCTCGGCGTAGATAGTCGACAGTTGCCCTATGAGCTGATATGTGACATAGGTGTCGGCCCGGCCCTCATAGGGCAGGCCGGAAACTGGCAGGCCGGTCGGCCTCAGCGCGTCCTCAATACTCACGGCGCACCGCCTTTCACTGGAAACTCGGTCTCCGACAGCCTAAGCGTCAGGACTGTGACTGGCAGTCCGTCGGCATTGTCCTTCGCCTGGGCGCGTACCACACGATACTGCTCGCCGTCGATAAGGCAGTACTGGCCGGCCCTTACAGGCGCCCGCCACAGCTCGACGGACATATCGATGCGCGCGCCGGCCTGCATGGCGGCGTAGAAGCGCGTCTCACCTATCACCGTCTCCCGGTAGTAGTAGCTCTCGCCGGGCACAAGAACGCGGGGCACAGAGTCTGAGTCCAGGTCACATACGGTCAGCAGCCTGTCGTAGATCACCGACATCACCTCCAGCTGCAGCGATTTTCCGGTCGTTGAGCTCGGCGCGCAGCATCATCGGCATGCCGCTGCCATCCGGGCCCTGTATGCGTTTGCGATACAGCCAGGCCGCATACATGGCAAGAAGCATATCGTCGGCCGGGACATCCGCTGAAAGCTGTATCCCGGCCCTCTCTATGGCCGTCGCGGCCATAGAGAGGAAATGGGAGAGCTGTATGATCTGAGCGTCTGTAGGATGCAGCAGGCCCAGATCCGTCTGCAGCAGTATCAGCTGCGTTGCCGTGGGCCTCATCCGCCGACCTCCTGTCAGCCGGCAGCGCCGACCGTAACGGCCGTAGAGCCGACCGCCACCGCCTGGCCCTTGCTATTGAGCTCGGCGACCGTCGCCACATTGCCCGCAGCGGCGTCGATGGTCTTGTCCTCCGGCAGGGCCGTCCAGCCCGTGAGCTTTTCGGCCAGCTTAACAGGCACTGACTGGCCGCCGACCTTATACACCAGGCTCGCACCCGGTGTATTGCCGGCCACCGTCAGCACCGACTTACCGGCTGCGCCGGCAGCGCTGGTAACAACGAGCGTCCCGAGCTCGGCATTGACGAGATCTGGCTCGAACGATACCGTTTTCTGCGGTTCGGCGTTAGCATAGTTCACAAGCACAAAAGCTTCGCCGCGGATGGGCTTGCCATCATATCGCTGAGTTCCCTTGAATACGGTCATATCCTCCAGGAACAGCGGGATATCGGAGCTGGCGAGGTTGGTGCCACTGCGCTCCGCCCAAAGCTCCAGGGACATGTACCCGCCGGCGATATCGTTATCCGCCATGAATTCAAGCTCTACGATATCACCGCCAATGACGGGCATCGTGTTCTGCATGCCGGCCACCAGCGCACCGGCTGCAGAAAAGGCGAGCGCTTTGCAGATAACATCCAGATGGGTCTTTCTGTTCATGATCCACACGGGGCCGCTGGTAGCATAGTTGGGCTTTGCTATGGCGAGGGCAGCGATCAGTCCGGAGAAGAACTCCACACCGGTGCTTGCGCCAAGATTGAGCTTCAGCACATGGCGGGCCGAGAGGTCCGTAAACGTGCCCTGATGAGCGCCCCACCAGGCCGGCTGGCTGGCGGCCACCAGCCGCGTCACGAAGCCCACGGGCATCTTCACGCCCGTGCCGTACACGATGGCCTTGTCGCATGCAAGGCCGATGCTCTGGCCCAGATAATCGATGATGCTGGCCAGCAGCTGCAGGTCCGTGTCGTCCTCCAGGTCGCTGTTGGGCACAGCCACGTAGCCGCCGACCTTGTAGCCATCAAGCTCGACCTGCGTGAACGAGATATCGAGCTCGTTGAGCGTTGCTACCATCTCCGTCCAGATAGCCTCGGGCACCGCGCCGGCCACGTTCTGGCGGGCTTTTCCCTTCAGCGGACGGATCGTGATGTATTTGAGCAGCTTGGAGTATCTCTCCGTAGTATCGCGGAGCACGCCAAGCAGCACATCAGGCACGCCGAGCTCGGCGCCCTTAACATCCCGGGATTGAGCCTTCAGCTCGCGGACGCGCTGCAGGAAGCCCTTGACATCCTCACGGGCCACCAGCGCTGCGCGCTGTTCCGGGGTCTCGCCGATCGCTCGCAGAATGCGTGCGCGGCAGGTAGCGGTATCAGGCATAGTGTTTTCCCTCCCTCTGTTCTCTGCGCCATGCGCGGCGCTGCGCGCCTGGCTCGCTGCGGACTCGATCTCGCCGATCTGGCGCTCATAATCAGCAATCTCACCGGCAATGCGCGCCTGTTCCGCTTCGTTGGCGGCGCGCTCCTGATCAAATGCCTCGATGGCCTCGTCTATGACGCTGCGTTCCTCATCCGTGGCAGCCGCGTCGATATCGGCCGCGAGCTCGGCCTCGCGGGACATAAAGCTGTCCGCAGCATTCCGCAGCGCATCCAGGGCGCGCTGCCGTTCATTTATACGGCTGCGAAGCATAAGCACTTTAAGTGCCACTGTTTTTCCCTCCTTTTAGTTTGGCTTTGGCCTGCACACGCCAGGCCTCCAGGCTGCGCTGCCGCGCGGCTTCATAGTCGGCCTTTCGGGCCGATATGCCGGTCTCCTCATACGCCGGGAATGTACAGGGGCTCACCTCATACAGGGGATTGACCTTCTCGATCTCCCAGCGGCACTTACCGTCGCCGAGGTCAACGAAGCGCTCGGACTCGATGCCGAATCCGAACGAGCACTGGCTCACATCACCTCGCTTGACGCGGGCATACAGGTCAAGCGCCGCCCGATCGTCCTGGTTGACACGGATCCGCCCCCAGAGCCCACGAGAATCCTGCTTGAGCTCGAGCGTCCCGGACTTCGTTCTCGCGAGCACGAGGTCGGAATTGTGGTTTACCAGCGCGCGGACGTCGCCGGAGATGCTCTCGTCGAACGCGCCCGGCAAAATCGTCTCCGTGGCCCCGGGCCAGAATTCATACTCGCTGTTGAAAACCGCGAAGTAGCCCTCTATGTACAGCTCGCCGTCGGCCTCGCGCGTCTGGAATTCTACAGGCAGGCAGCGGAGCTGCCGCGTGTCCCTATCTGGCATTATTCGCCCTCCTTTGGTTGCAGCTTCTTTTGATCTCCTATCATACCGGCGGGGATATAGTTCTCAAGGATCACGCGCTCGTTGAGCCCGTCCTCCGGCGGCAGATCCACCCAGTCGCGCACCTCATTGCCGCTCATGATGCCGCGGACGTAGAGATTGGCGCCAACATCAGAGAGCGTTTTGAGGTCGTAGGCGTAGAGCCGGCGCGTGTTGAATTTGAAATACAGTTTCGGCGAGATCAGCAGCTTTTTCGTCAGCTCCTGAGCGATGCCATTCGCCATGGGGCGGGCCGTCGCGCGGACAAAGTTGTTATAGGCCGCCTCACTGTACTCGCCGATGCCCACGAAATATGGCGGCACGCGGATGGCCGCCGCGACGCAGCGTTTATCGAGCTCCACGCTGGCGTTGATGGCAATGTCCGCAAGGCTCAGGGGCTTGACCGTGACAACGTCCATCAGCTCCGCCGGTATCACCCACGGCTGGCCCGCGCGCTGGGTCGCGATGTATTCGTCCAGGATCTGCGTGCGTTTCGCGTCGCTGCTGATGTCCGCGTCGGAGTCCACTTTGACGATGACCGATGGCATCCACTTTGAGCTCATGAACGCATTGACCGTAGCCGACGCCTGCCGGAGGTTGCGAAGCACGTCGCGCAGCTGCAGCCGCGGCCCCCGCCCGCGCCACGGGGCGCACGGATCCGGACGCAGGCGGAAATGCAGCACATCATCCGGCATGAATGTGACCCCCTGCCACTGCACACGGTAGTCCAAACCGTTTTCGACCGGTATCATGGTCGCACCGGGCATGGGCAGCAGCTCTGCTATGAGCCCATTTTCGGATATTGGCAGGACAAAGGCGTTCCCGTCCCCGCTCGTGAGCAGCGTGGTCACGATCCAGCTCACCCAGGTCTGGCGCGTGCCGAGGCTGTATGGAGTGATGTCTATCATCGCTGAGAGGCCATCCCGGACTCGCCTGTCTCCGTCCTCGCCGTTCTGCATGAGCCATATCGTGGCATCTGAGATGATGTCGGCCACCATGCCGACGGCGTTGGCCACATCAGGCGAATCGATGAGCCTGGAGTATCCGCGCACAGTGAGATCTGATTCCGAATCCGTCAGCGCGAGCCAGCGGGCCGCTGGGCTCACAGGGGCATCCCGCGTGCGGGGCTTTGGCATCACTTTCAGTCGGCATCACTCCCTTCCTTTCCGCCGTACCAGCCGGCGCCTTTCTTTTTCTTTTCCAGGTCGATTAGATAGGTGCAGGCCGCGAACACGGCGCAGTCGAACACGTCGATGCGCAGGTTATCGGCGAGCTTGTCATAGTAGGTCACATCGTCGGCCTTGTCCACGCCGTGGACATTCTGCACACAGTACTCAAACGGCTCCGCATGGCAGTAATACAACGTGCCGGCCTTCGCCGAGTTGAGCAGGTATGTGAAGCCCTCGTTTTTCAGCAGCGCCGTCTGGGGCTGATCGCGGACCGAAAAATGGGCTTCTTTCATGGCAACGTAGTACTCGCGGCAGAACTTTCGGTCGTGGCCAACCCGGCGTATCTTAAAGCCCTGCGCCCTTCGCTCCTTATACCAGCGCACCACGTCGGCGTGGTTTGTGACTTTATCGTTTGTCATGTCGAGCCAGCCGTCGTCCAGCCAGCCGAACAGCGGGATCTGGTCCTGTTCCGCCTTGACGATGGCCGCCGGGCGCGGGAACCAGCAGTGAGGCACGATGATATCCACGCCCTTGTAGTGGCCGAAGAGACATGCTGCGGTGAGGTCGTACAGCTTTGAAAGGTCACTGCCTCCATACCACTGGATGGGCAGACGCGCGAGATCCTCAAGGCTCCAGTCGTATTTCTCGTCGCTTGCACGCCATTCGGAGATATCGAAATAGGCACGCAGCGACTGGATAAAAACATTGAGGCTCTTTGTGAGGAACTCCGGCCGCATCTGCGGATCCTCGCGCGCAAGCTGGGCGTCTGCTATCATATCCGCCGGCCGTATACTCTGTCCCCATCCCGGATTACACGCTTCCATAGTCTTGGGGTCATCGTAGGCCACCTCGCCGTTCTCTGCCGCTTCGGCAGCTGCGATATACACAAACGTGCGGTCCGCTATGTCCCCTGTCACAGAGCCGTTAAGTATTCTCCGGCAGAATTCCACGCGTCGGGCGCAGAAGCCCTGCTCGAGCGAGCCCGCGGTGGATATGCCGATGACGAGCTTGTTTGAGTAGGCCTTAGTGGCATCCTTGAGCACTTGGTACTGTTTTGCGCTCTTGTACGTGTGCATCTCATCCGCGATGATGACGTTGGCATTGAAGGAGTCCTGCTTATCCGGGCTCGTGGCCAGCGCGTTTATGCTTATAAAGCCATCGCCGACATCGCCGGAAATGCTGCGCTCCATGTTGTTATTGATTATGCGCAGGCCATGCTCCGGGTCATCATCCACCGTGAGGCCCAGGCGCTGGACGTTGTACTTCAAGAAGTCGAACCCCTCCAGAGCCTGCTTCAGCGCGCCGCCGACCTCATATACCTTCGAACCGGACTCGCGGTAGTACAGAGCGAAGGCCCAGGCCAGGGCGGCGGCAAACGTCGTCTTGACGTTCTTGCGGGGCACGAATATCAGCGCCTCGATGTATCGCCGGAGCTGCGTGCCGGGCTGATAGAAGCCCATGATGTTATAAACACAGAACTTGTGATACGGCAGTAGAACAAACGGCTGGCCTCTCATCGGGGTACCGTCGAGAGCTTCCCCCTGCTGATGGCATATCGTCGTCTCGATGATGGCTATGATCAGGTTGGCCTCATCCGCGCGGAAATCCCAGCTGCCGGTGTCCAGATCGGACACATACCGCACGCAGGCCTGGCGAATCTCCGGACACGCGAGGATGTCCCCGGACAGCACACCTTCGACGTATCCATCGACCTCTGCAAGATAATCCCCGGCATGCTCTACAGCTGTTTCCCGGGCCGCGGCGAGGAGCTCCTCGATTTTGCTGAGCTTTCCGAGCATCTCTGCGCCGCGCGAGCGGGCCTTATTCAGGCCTGTAGGCGTCAACCCCAGCTGATTGCGCATGGCCTGAACATCCTTGCGCAGCTGCTCCACCGCCGTCCAGTATGGGTCCTTGGCCGTGTACGCCGCGCCCGTCTTGTTCACGAGCTCGGCGACCATTTTTCCGCCCTGTGCCCGCCATTCTTTCTCGGCGCGGGAAAGCTGCCGCTCCGTCTTGGCCAGGGTCTTGATGGCCGGCTCGAATATCTCGTTGTAGACGCCCACAGCCCTCATGGACTCGCGTATCGCATCTTCCCTTGCCATATCCGCCTCGCTCAGCTGCGCGCGGGCGCGCCGTTTGCGGCCGCGTCACGCCTGCGCGTTTTTTCCCGTACCCGTTACCCGATTCGCCCGCGTGAACCCCCTCCGGCGGTTTTCCCGCCGTCGGAAAGAGGGCCGGCCCCGGTGACTTAGGGACAATTCTCAGTCCCCGTATCTACGGGGGGGGATAGTCCGGCGGCGCCAGGACTCCCCCAGCGCGCTCAAACTCCCGTCCTCGTTGTGCATGGCCCGGTGCGCTTCGGCCGACAGGCTCAGCAAATTCCAGTCGCACCAGGCATACTCCGGCCAGGCCTCGGCCGGCCAGATGTGATGCACCGTCGTGGCTTCGACGATGCGCCCATACCGCGCCGCCTCCCGGCAGCGGTATCTGTCTCGGCGCAGGATGCGCGGCCGTACAAAGCGCCGCCAGCGCCGGCTCTCGTATCCGTCCCACATGTCAGCCTCCAGGAAACAAAAAGCGCCCGCGCAGATCTCCCGAGATGTCTCGGTCAATCGGCACAGGCACTTAGGCACAGGCACTCGCCATATGCGATTTTCACGTTTATCCGCCGCTTGCACTTCCGGCACCAGACCGGCAGGTTGGCGGCCCGGGTCTCCGGCTCGACCGCCTGGTCTGTCAGATTCCCGCAGTATGGGCAGACGACCCTGCCCTTTCGCACTTCCAGTTTAGCGTTTACGCGCATGTCTGTCAAGCATTTTCGTGTACCTGGTACCAAGTTCTCCCCCCTCTCACCTAAAGATATACACAACCCCAAGACAGAAAAATATAGAGACGCTATTCGATTCGGCGTCGTTTTGGCGTCGGCGCCGGCCTCGGCTCAGGCAGCAGATATGAGATGTACGTATAGCAGCCATACCCGTTCTGCCGCTCGTCACGGTCGAGGATCTCCGCGCCGGGCGGCGCTGTGATCGTCACGTTGTCATCGACGAGCTGGGATTCGCGCACAGGCTTTGCCAGGTTGCGCGAGCACACGTAACCCTTATCCCCCACGGCGAACACCTTTGCCGGCGCATCCGGGTTTCGCTCGCGCAACAGGTACTGCGCAAGTTCAAGGAAATCGTCACGCGCGTACTGTTCCCATTCCGAAACCTTGATGATCTCTATATTGTCGCCCCATTCCCAAAGCGAGCGCACCAGCTCATAGTCGTGCCGGCCTTCAGTGGCATTTATCACGAGGTGGAAATGCAGCCGGCGCGATCCGTCATCCTGCAGTTCATGTATGGAGTACACATATCTGAGCTCCTTCCCGTCCGCCCTGCGCCGTGAGCGCAGGCGGTCCATGAACTTGGCCATCACCTTTTTGGCTTCCTTTCGGCCAGGCGGAAGGTGTTCGTCATCAAAGCCAAGCGTTATGTAGAGATCCCGACGCCGGAAGTTCGCGCAAAGCAGTAGCTGCAGCTGCTTGTACGCCGCTTTGAAATTGAGCTTCTGCCGGGCGATGCTGGAGCAGCGGGATTTCTCTGCCCGCTCCTTGGGCGTGTCCGCGATCGTCGCCTGCGTGTAACAGACGCCATACACCAGCCGACCCGCTGTGAGCGTTATAAGCCGCTTCTTTCCCGTATGCCTACACCTCCGGCGCCGGCATCGGCCGCTCGACGAGATTTCCGCGGCTGTCCACCTCAAAGTTGTACGCATGTCTCGGGTCCGGGGTGCGGCAGCATCCCGGTCTGCACTGGTCGCACGCCCGCCTGTCGCAGACGAACAGTATCAGGCCCTGGTTTTCAGTGGTGTGTTCCGTTTTCTCCGGGATATCCATTTGCCTTTTCCGCCCCTTTCTCTCCAGCGTCCTCTTCAAGAATCAATGTCATGCATTGGATAACATCCGCCGCACGCTTTAATACCGCACAGCCGCTCACGCCGCAGCGGTGCTCGAAGCCGCAGCCGAGGCAGTTGAGTGTGCCCGCATTCAGCGCCATTTCTCGCAGTCTCGCCGCCAGCGCTGACAGTTCGTCATGCATTTTTCGCCGTCCCCTTTCGCGTGGTTTGCTTCGCCCGTCTTCTGAACTTACAGGCCTCAGGCCCGCCTGTGCCTTGCGCGAGACACCACGGGTGGTTGAGCACGGCACACTCGGGGGTGCCGCCGGGAGTGCGCCGGAATTCGGCGCACTCCACGTCGCGGCGGTCGCCGTCCGTGGCCAGGCGGAATCTAACTCTCGGCATAGTACATACCTCCCTCATACGGCAGCCGCTCCAACCTCGACTCATCAATGCGGAAAGCTATAAGCACCGTCGCCCAGGCCACGGCGGCGCCCGTAAGCGTTGCCCAGCAGCTCATGAGCATGACCCCGGCCAAGTATCCGCTCATCAGGCAGCAGGCGTCCCAGGCAAAGCAGTATTTGAACAGGACCCAATATACGCGGTCAGCCCTTGCCGGCGTCATCCATATCTCCCGACGGCTCAGGCGGCAGCGGCCACCACCGCTCCGGCGCTTCCACGTACAGGAATGTTCCTTGCTTGCAACACGAGTCCACCTCATACCTGCCACTCCTGTCGATCACCAAAACTTCTTTTCCAACCGGCGGTGGATCCGTTTCTGGGTCGCGGGGTTCCGGCCACGCCCCAACATGCTCGGCGCTCCTACAGCCGCCAGGCTGTCCCAGTATCTCGTTGACAGTCAGCCCGCTTGCCTCAGAGAGCGCCAGGAGCCGGCTTACGCCAAAATCATCCGGGCTCGGGCAATGGCGTGACACGTCCCCGGCGACGTATCTGCCGAGCGTCTCCTCGTCCAGGCCAAAGGCGGCAGCGATATCCGCGCTGGGCACACCGGCAGCCTGCAAGTTCTCGATGATCTTGTGCCACTGCCGCGCCGCAGCATTCACCTGGGCCGTCCGCTCGCGCTCTTCTTCCGCGCGCTGAGCCTCATATTGGGCACGGTCCTCAGCACGTCTGGCCTGCACCTCATCCGCCGCCCGGGGACAGGCGTGGCTGCATTTTTCGTAATCGCGGCAGTCGGCACAGCACTTGCCGGCACTCGAATAGTGGCCCGGCACGCAGCGTGACCAATACGGCTTGCCTTTGCCCTCCACCCACATTGCCGTGCCGTGGGAACACTTCTCAGCCGGATCAACCGCGCAAGTATGTGATTTCAGGCACTCCATGGCGTAGTCCTTGAGGTCAGCCACGCGCTCGGCCGTCAGAGTCGAGGTTTTCAGGCCAATGGTCATCAGTTCCTGGACGTCACGCTTGCAGCGGGCAAGCTCGTATGCCGCGGTTTCCGCGAGGGCACCGGATTCAAACCGCTCCATCCAGGCCGGGATCAGATTTTTACGTATGACATCCAGCCTGGCGAGCCGCGTCGCCGAGATCTGCATTGCCTCCGCTACCGCGTTGCGCAGCCGGCCAGGTATCTGCACACCGCGCTCCTTGAGCTTGACGAGCAGCTCTTTGTAACGCTCAGCCTGGTGCATGGTATCTGCCGATGACATTACTCGTGTGGCCCGGTTGGCCTCGATGAGCAGCAGCTCCTCAGTCACCGCGTCCTCCGGGTTGCGCACGATTACTGGGACATTCGCCCATCTGTCCGGATCGTCTGCCGCCAGCGCGCTCAGTGCCTTATATCGCCTGTGCCCGGAAATAATGCGATAGCAGCCCGGATGCTCCGGCTCTTCGAGTACGATAAGGGGCTCGATAAGCCCGTTTAGCTCGATGCTCGCCGTGAGCTCCTGTATATCGCTCGTGTCATAGAAGTTCAGCTCGTTTTCACGCAGCCTGTCCAACGGAACGCGGATGATCTGTTCGGCTGATGTGTCCGTACTGGACACCTCGGACGGCGACAGGTAATCCGCAATGGAAAACGCCTTTTTAGCCATTTTCACAGCCCTCCAGATATTCCGCCACGAATGCCGAATAATCCCGCGCCGCCGAGCTGTAGCGGCTGTAGGAGCCAAGCGCCTCGCCGGCGAACGTGCTCTCATCGACCTTGTCGCTGCGGCGTATGTGCGTCGCAAATACCGGTAAGCCGGATGCACGCAGCAGTTCCTCGCCCTGCACCACGGCCGGGCTCCGGTGCCACATGGTGATCAGCACGCCCGCGATGCGGATGGCTGGTCGGATGTTCCGAACTCCGTCGATCTGAGCCATCAGCTCGCGCATCCCGGAGAGCGCGAAGGCATCGATCTTGACGGGCACTATCACGTCGTCGGCCGCGGCGATGGCGGCCACGCTGGCGGCTGTGAACGACGGCGGGCAGTCGATGATGCAATACCCGTAATTTCCCGGGTCATCGGCCTCGATGGCGTTGAGCAGCTGTTCGAGCAGCCGGGCCCCGCCGCCGCGGCTGACGGACGCGATGTCCGACGCGATAAGCGAGATGTCCGAAGGCACCATGTCGATGCCTGGAATGCGCGTGCTGTACACGTAGCTGTAGGGGTCCCCGCCCGCGCCGGCCATGACGCTCGCCATGTTGTGCTCCGTCCTGCCGCCGTCAAGGCCGAGGAAGCGCGTGGCGTTGGCCTGCGGATCCGCGTCGATCACCAGGACGCGGCATCCATAGGTGTCCGCCAGGATCGAAGCCATGTTGACGGCGGTGACCGTTTTACCGACGCCGCCCTTTAGGTTTACTACCGCGATTTTTCTCATTCTTCTGCGTTCTTTCTTTGGGCGTTGCCGCGCCCGGATATGATTCGTAATAACGCCGTCCCCGCGGGAGGTCAAAACGCACAGTGAAGTAGCGCCCGGCTGGGTGCATGTATACGACCTTTGCCAGCTGCGGCTCCCCTATCGGGTATGTTTCGCCAAACGTCGGACGGATGTAGACTGTGTCTCCGACTTTCATTCAAGCCCTCCCTAAAATGGCAGCGCCATCTGCTCCTCAGCCTTCGAGACCGGCTTGAATGGCCCTTTAACGCTCTCCGGCGGCATTTCATAGTGCCTCGCTTTGGAATAAAAGCACATGTGCTTCGGATAGAAGCCCAAACGGAAGAAGCCCAGCGGGCCGTTCTTCTGCTTGGCGACCTTAAGGATACGGTCGCCGTCCGGCAGCTCCTCATCGTCCAGGTACAGGAGCATGATGGCGTCCGCGTCCTGCTCCAGCTGGCCAGACTCGCGCAGGCTGCTGCGCGTGGGAACAGGATTTTTCTTTCCCTTCTCCGGCCGGCTCAGCTGTGCAAGCCCAATGACCGTGATGCCTGTGCGTACTGCCAGCCGGTGCAGGTCTAGCGATATGTTGGTGACGATCTCGAAACGGTCTTTACCACGACCTTCGAGCAGCTGTATGTAGTCGATGAATATCACTTCATAGTGACGTGAGAGCGACACGGCCTGTATGTCCGCAACGCTCAGGCCCGCACCAGGGATGATATCCAGCGGCCGTCCATCGACCGCATTTCCCATCGCGGCGACTGTAGTAAAATCGTCTGGCGAAAGGTGATGTGCCTGAATAGCATCATACGGAATATGCGCTACTTGAGCCACAAGCCGGTCGTAAAGGTCCCAGTCATCAGTTTCGAGCGAAAATATCCCAACGCGCCTGCTCTGCGAGATGTTATAGGCCAGCTGTGATGCCAGCATCGTCTTGCCGGCCGAAGGATAGCCGCCGATGATGACAAAACGTCCTCCGGAGATCTTTAGGACATCGTCGAGGGGGCCAATGCCCCATTTCAGGTAATCCGGCGGCTTGCAGTCTGCTTGCCTGTCATAAAATTCGCGGATGCCCTGCTGTATGGGTACGATGCGTATGTCCCGCCGGTTTGCCAGCAGCGCCGAGACCCGTTCGGCGCCCTTGCGCGCGTCATCCAGCGTCGCTGCCGTGGTCACCGCCAGCGCGGCCTGCCGCAGCCTCAGTAGCTGCGCGCCGTCGCGCAGGGCGTCGACATAAGCCTCCCAGTTCGCAGCCGTGGGCGTGACTTCGAGGATCTCCTGCACGGTCTGCCCATACGCCCCGCCGGCCTCGGCGACGAGCGTCACCGGATCTACCGGCGTCATCCGCGCGAACAGCCGGCAGCAGGCTTCGTACAGGCTGCGCAGCTCACCGCTGCCAAAGTCCTCCGGCTGCAGCCGCAGCATCACCTCGCCGACGATATCCGGGTCAAGCAGCATCGAACCGAGGACAGCCGCGCGGGCCTGCATGAGACCGCGGGCCTCGGCATTCACGTCCATTCCTGTACGACCTCCTGTTCGCTCGCCGTCTGCTCAGAAGCCTGCCGGGGCGCATCGCGGCGCGGCGGCTGCTTTGTGAGGTCGTCCTCCCAGCGCCGGCCGTTCAACCATGTCGAGGCATAGGGGATACCAATGCCTCTCTGCCAATCCTCGCTGGCCAGCTGCGCCTTCAGGGCAACACCCATATGGGCTATCAGCTCATCGTCCGGCCGCAGGCGATCCCAGGCGGCGACTGCCTTGGCGCGGGCCTCGCCGCGCGGATAGAAATTCCAAAACTTTTCAAAGCGCTCCGGCTTCCATTCGGGCACAGCTTTGGGCTTGCGCCCCTTTTTTCCGGCTTCACCCACAACAGCCCCCTTTGGGGGTATGGGGGTTCTATTATCAAGTTTATTAAATATATCTACCTTAGTAGGGGTATGGACAAATTTGTCTATACCCCCCTGGACAGGGCTGTCTATACCCCCCTCGACAGATTTGTCCATACCCCCGCCGGCTTCCTGCCCCTTGGGGAAGAAGCCGGCGTAGATGTGCCGCTCGCTGCCTTTTCCATTTACACCCATTTCTGTGTATATATATCCACAGTCCTCCAGCAGCTTCAGGTGCCGGCTCACACTGCGGGTGGAGATGCCGTAGAGCTCCGCGAAGTACTGGTTGGTCGCCCAGCAATAGCCGTCCGCACCGAGGAGCGAGCTGAGCTCGGCGTAGAGCAGCTTTGCCGTCTGGGAGAGGCGGTCATCGTAGCGAACGTTCGCGGGCAGCATGGCGAGATATCCGCCCATTGGCATCCTGTCAGACATTTTTGCCGCTCCCCTCTTGCAATTTTGCCGGAATCGGGTATAATGGAATCACATTCTTCTGCGCCGTTATCGGTGCGGTTCGCGTCGTATTGGTTGCCGCCAATACGGCGCTTTTTTCATGCCTCGCCATGTCAGACCACCTTCATTCCCGGGTAATACTCCGGAACTTCAACAACGCCCTTGCGCGGCCGGCCACGGCCGCGCTTTTTCTGCGGCACCGGCAGCAGCGGAGCCGGCTGCTCAGGCTGTCGTATCACAGGCGTTGGCCTGGGCTCCACCGGTGCGCTGTGTGCCCGGGCAAGGAACTCTTCAACGTCGCGCTCCTCGAATCGCATGACCGACGCGATCTGGTACCCGCCCAGCTGGCGGGTCTTGAACAGCCTGTACACCGTGCTCTCAGACACGCCCAGGCGCTCCGCCACCTCTTTTTTCGTCAACAGCATTGTCTGCCTCCTTTGCAAATCTCAGGGCCATGGCCGCCTGTATGATGGCGTCCAGCTCCTCCATGATGTCGTCATACGCCTCTCTTTCGGTCTGATCGATGCGGCCGTCCTCGGCGATGTCAATGAGCTCGTCGAGCCGCTCTTTGCGGCCGAAGTCCCGCAGCCTCCGTAACAGCGAAAGCACCGCCTGCGGAAGGGCCTGTACCTCCACGTCGGGAATGATGTTCTGCGCGCCGAGGCTGTCCACGAGGTACCAGTACGCCAGCACCTGGTGCCCGGTCACATCCACCATGCGAATCACGGCCTCGCCCGCTGGCTGCTGCTCTCCGAGCTCCCAGGCCGCGACCGTCCGCACGGAGTAACCAAGCGCCTCTGCCCAGCGTTCCTGCGTCATACCGGCAATGTTCCTGCCGATTTTTGCGATATTCCTGCTGTTACCGCTCATGGTCAGCCGCCTTTCGGGGTGGTATTCTTGGGCCGAGGGCGCATTTCGCTGATGCTTATCGTGATGGTGCGCCCGTCCTCCAGCTCAGCGCCGGCCTCGAAACTGCCTCGGATCGCGCCGCCGCGCAGGAGCTCCGCTATGCCCATCAGGAACAGCATCGCGTGCGAGTTGTACAGCTGCGGAGGAAGTTCCGCGGCCTCGGCCGTTTTTGCCGCCCGGCCCGGCTTCTTTTGCTTGTAGCCGCTCTCCGGATGGCGGGCAAGTATCTCCTCGATGGCCTCCCGCGGCACGTCGTTGAGCTCCGCCAGTATCCCGATCTGCTCGGCCGGCTTCTTTGCTGCCTTGTATTCGCGGACGATATAGCCTTCGTCCATGGCATTCACCTCCTCAGTGCACATCAGCAGCGTGGGCATTTATCTCCTGGCCAAAAGCCGCAATGTCGTAGAGGTCGTCGATCGTGCAGCCAAGCGCGGCCGCGAGCAGCGGCAGCTTGGCCGCGGACGGATACTGTACCCCCGCCTCCCAGAAGGACACCGCCGCACGTACCACACCGACCTTGGCCGCCAGCGCCGCCTGTGACAGGCCGGCGCGTTTGCGGAGGGCACGGATGTTCATGCCGGGGGCTCTCGCCGCGTTCACTTGCGCTCACCCCTCCTTCTGGTGGGATATCCCGCCGTCAGCTCCTTCATGGAGCAGTGCAGCACCCTGTCCGCCACATACAGGTGCACAGCCTCGTTTATAAGCGAGTTTTTTGACCGGCAGGTCTCTATCGCATACCTGTCCAGCGCCTCGTTCACAACGTTCGATGTGCGGAATGTCAATCTTGCGTCATTATTTGTCATTCCTTTGGTGTCACCGCCTTTTTAATATTGCCTCCTCACCACAGTGACGTCAATAGTCATAATTGTAAAGGATGCATCTTTGGTTTATAATCAAGACGTCATTATGACGCAGGAGGGCATACATGGAAGAAAAACGCTTTACTCTTAGGATGGACCAGGAGCTCTTTGACGACATAGCCGCCCTGGCCTCGCTTCACCGCCGTTCCGCTTCCAAGGAAGTGGAATGCGCCATTGCCGAATATGTCCTTCGCAACAAGCAGGACGAACTGCTCGACGGCGTAGATCTCGACGCTCTCAGTGACGAAGAAACCCGCGCCCGCCTGAACGAGCTGAATAAGCTGCGCAAAAAATACGCACGGTTTTCATAACGGGCAATTACTTCAAAAATAAAGCAAGCTTCGCAGGCACAAGGCTAAGTACTGAAGTAGCTAGGGCCAGCTTGCTCAGGCCCTGCCTTGGAGGCTTCTCAACGGCCCTTTTCAGCATCGGCTCGGAGCTGCCAGGCGGCCTTGTTGGTCGGCGCGAAGTCAATTCCCAGTCGTCTGCCGTGATGTCGGCACCGCTCGGGTGCCATGGCGCCCCGTATACGAACAGGCTAAGGGTAAACCCGTTCCCGTCCATTGCCGGCACAAAGGCCGTTGTCACCTCCGCCTCGCGCCACCAAGCGCGCTTTATACCGCATTCCGTCTTGCACGCCGTGTCAATAGCGTCACAGAGCTTCATGTTTCACCTCCCGTCCCGTCATCTGCAAATAAAAAGGACTTCGTGAAAAATGGACAGAGAATTGCTGATTATGAACATTCAACACTACTGCAAGCTTCGCGGCGAATACCCTACGCGAGCTTGCGAAGCCGCCGGTGTTGGGAAAAGCTTTATAAGCAGCATTCGCCGCGGCCAGACTCCCTCTGTCGCCAGCGTTGCCGCTTTGGCCGCCTATCTTGGCGTTACAACATCCGAGATTCTCGGTGAAAGAACAAATCCCGATGGCCATACAGATGCTGCACGCATAGACCCGCTTGATGGTGAAATCATGCAACTCCTTCACTCCGCCGACCCTCAAACGAAGCGTGCGATCATCGTGCTGCTCCGGCTGGGACAAAAGTCAAAATGACCACTGGCTCAAAGCGCAACCCGCCATCTGCAATAACAGTATAATTCCGATTTATCGGACTGTCAAGAAATTATTTGTCTTTCTCGGAATTATGTGCATCTTGCCAAGTCTATTACAAATTAAATAAGGATTTGTTGATTATGGACAAAGATTTGCTTATAAAAAATGTAATACACTTTAGCACCTTAAAAAAGGAATACCCAACCCGGGCCTGTGAAAATGCAGGTGTTGGCAAAAGCTTCATATCAGATGTACGGCGCGGAAAGATTCCATCAGTCGAAAAGGTCATAAGTCTTGCCGCATACTTAGGTGTCACAACATCAGAGCTCCTTGGAGAGAATAAAAATCCCGACGGCGCTAAAGCCGTCGGGGATGATATACTCGATAGAGAGCTCATTGATCTTCTTTGCCAGCTGGATGATTCGGATCTTCGCCGCGTGAAGGATTTTGTTTCAGGCTTAAAAGCAGCTCATGAAGAGCCAACTTCTCATCAAAAGTAAGCCCGGCTATCAGTGTGCGGGCGTCCGCTTCGGTCATATATGTCTCCTTTCAGCACGGGCCCGCGCAATATTGGTACCTATCCGAATTATAACAGATTTTTCTTATATTTCAAATAAGTTAAGAGGGATACCATGTTCATTGACACGGATACCATCAGCCATGTCCCAAGCGACTATGTCGTACTCGATATAGAAACAACGGGGTTTTCTGCGTGTAACGACTCTATACTGGAAATTGCAGCCATTAAGTTTCATGATGGCAAGAAAATTGACAGCTTTTGCAGTTTCGTGGCCCCTGAATGTGAGTTAAATGAATACGCCAGCAGAGTGAACGGGATATCGTCTGAAATGCTGAAAGATGCTCCACCTATGGAACAAGTTCTTACTGATTTTCATGCCTTCATTGGCCTTTATAGCTTAGTGGCGCACAATGCGTCTTTCGACATTCCTTTCCTTCAAGAAAAAATGTCTCAATTTAACATGAATTTGGATAATCCTGCTATTGACACCCTTGAAATGGCCAGGCATCGATTGCCTGAGCTGGACTCTCACCGCCTTGAGCTACTGAAAGATCACTTCAATATCGATTCGACAGCTTCTCATCGCGCTTTACCAGATGTTGAGGCCACCTCCAAGATATTTGAGCATCTATGCAGTTTGCCGGTAAGTAATTCCGGACCTCAAAGGAAACGCAGATCCTATGTTCGTAACAAAGTAAATTTGGCAGAAATAGTCCCAGAATCCAGCAATATAAGCACAAAGCATCCTCTATACGGGAAGCAAATTGTTTTCACCGGCGACATGACGCTTCCTCGCAGTGAGCTTGCTCAAATCGCCGTGAATTGCGGGGCGATAGTTAAGTCAGGCGTTTCCTGTAAAACTGACATCCTCGTTGTTGGGACTCAGGATATAAGCCTTGTCGGGATAGATGGACTCAGCACAAAGCAAGAAAAAGCCGTCGCCCTCAACAGCTCTGGCAAAGCCCAAATACTGTTCATTACAGAAAGTGACTTTTTCGGCATGACCGGCATCAAGGAGGAACTGATCCATGGAACAACTTGATTTCTTCGAGCAGCCTGAAAACTTTACCGCTGAACGAAAGGCCTACGAAATAGTCCGGCCACTGTTTATGGAAGTTTTGAGCAAATGGAATTTGCCTGAAGACTCTATCTCAATCGATTACATAAGCAACGGTCAGAAGTTAGCCGTCAAGTGTTCTGGTAACGTGGTTTGCCGATATGCAATTAGTAAGAATAAAAAGTCTCTCGAAATCCCTGCTGAGTGCTCCAAGTATGTGCCGCCTGAGCTGGCTGATAAGGTAAAAAAGCTTGGCAAGGACTTTATAAAAGTAGATGTTACAGTTTCAGGATATGAACGGTTTTCTCCCGTTCTGGCTCAATGCCTCAATAAGATCCTGAGCTCAGCTTCGACCACGTTCAGCTGCTGCAGCCACTATATGGAATGCAGCGATAAAATGCGCTGCATCCATCCAGATAAAGAGTTCGCGTCCGGGTGCTTTTACAAGCGCAACCTGATTCAGGGCAAATGCTTCTACGGGGTCAACAAAACCTGCTGAACGTATATATCTGGATGCATTTAACATCGGTTTAATCTCAAAGTCCAAACTGCAGAGAGGCGAATAAAATGGAAAAGGTCACAGCGATCGTACTTATTGTCTGCGGCGTTATCCTGATGTATCTTGCAGCATATCTTAACGGATCCTCGCTCTATACCCTGTGCTCTATATGCTCCGGAGCCTTGCTCATAATAGACATCGTCAAGCTGGTCAAACTCAACAAGAAGAACAAGGCCGAAGCTGCCCGCAAAGAGGTTGAAGCCCTAAGCCAGCAGATGGCTAAACCGGCTTCGCCATCGAGTATGCCCGTTCGCAGCGCCTCCGCTGCGGCAAAGCTCTTCCAGCAGAGCCAGCCGCCCGCCGATGCCGAAGATGAAACTATTCACGTAAAAGTGGATGTACCATCACGCATCGGCAACTGCATACGTGTCTACAACTACGCCGGCGTGGGAATATCGCTGCTCAACAACACCTCAAGCGTGTTTGAGACCATGGCAAAAGAAAAAGACCTTGAGATGACAGCCGATCATGGCGAAATGACAGCATAGTGCTGTCTTACAAGGGTACGCCATGCGCCACTTTAAGAGTGCGCGAGGACATGGTGTCAGACTGGATCGACCGCGGAGACCCGTTCCTGATATACCTCGATTCATACAAAGACGGCGCCGCTACCGTCCACATCATCTTTTACCGCGACGAACAAAAACGACTCTCACATCGAGAAACTCAGGTCGTAAGGCTCACAAAATATGCAAACGAAGATGCCCAACTCGGGCTCATTGGCGTCAAACCTGGGGACAAAGTAGACCTCTCTGAAGAATATGACCCTCGCTCCGGCAGCGAATACGTGGCAGTAAGCAACGGCCTTGAAATTGGCGCTCTTCCCAAAGCCGCCGCGAACAGGTATCTGAGCGAGGGCGCAGCTGCAGCTTTTATCGACCATGTTGATTACGACATCGACAAAGACAAGTCTATTCCCTACGTAATAATCTACTGGTGACAGGCAGCGTGTCCACCCTGGACACATTACCCGTTGACAAAACTTAAAAAGCTCCGTATAATAAGCACAGGATAGGCATAGCCTGATCCGGGTGCGCCGGCACCTTATCAACCTGACAGTTACTTCGGACATGAAGGGCCGAAAAGTCGGGGAGCGACAGAAAAACTCCACAGTTAAGCCGGACGTAAAGGGCCGGCAGGTTGGCAGGCAACAGAAAAACCGGCAACAAGTACCCGCAGCGGAGCTGTTTTCACACAGCTCCGCTTTTCTTTTTTTGGGGTGTTTGGATGAAAAAGTACAAGAAGAAAGAGGCCATACAGATAGTCACTCAGGCCGCGAAGGATTATCGGCAAAGGTATGAGCAGCACCGGTTTTTAATCGTCTACCGCGGCAACGATGGCGCCCTTGAAATGGAAGAAGCCTCCTTCACAGCTCAGAACTACTTGCACCTCACCGGCCTTGTCACTAAACTGCCCCCGGCCACGTTTTATGACGCATGCCTGAACGGCCAGCTTGCAGAAGATGATTTCAGGTTTGACGACTATGGCAATGCACACCGCAAATTAGCTGTACTGCCCTACCTGAAGGAGCTTCTTTACGGCAGCAGCCTCATTGGAGAATACACCCCGTCAGGCATAAGGCTGTACGCCGACTATTTTGTTGGTGACAGCCGCGGCAGCATGAGCCTTGGGTTTAAGCGTGTCAAGCGCACAAGCTTCCCATCCACACTTTATCAGGGCTCCGCGCGTGAGGTAACCATCAAGGCATTCAAGGTCCTTGCCGTGTTCACAAAGCACTATAAGGATGGCGAATACGCTGATTGCATCTACATAGCCCGCGACGAGGACGAAGACGCCATACGCGCCGCATTGGGGGTGTAATATGGCCAAATATCTCACGAAAAAGATAAAAGACGAGCGCGGGATATGGATCCCCGTCTACGGCAAGACGCCCGAGGAGCTCGACGAAAAGGTCAGCCGCCGGCTGGAGGAGATAGAGGCCGCCAAGGCGCTCGCCCGCAACCCGTATGTCTACCAGTACGCCAAGCAGTGGTACGACACAGCCACAAAGGCTCTCAGCTATAAGCGCCGGGAGGACTACGCGAACATCATCAACAACCATATCTGCCCCTATATAGGCCAGATGCACATGTCCGAGGTGACGCCGGCCGTGATCGACGCGCTGATGGCCGCGGAGGCGCACTATTCCCGCAGCCTGCAGGACAAGCTCGTCAGCGCACTGCGGAAGATCTTCACGGCGGCGTACAAAGAAGGCGTCATCACGTCCATCCCGTGCATCGACCTCAAGGCCGGCGGGAAAAAGCCGCAGGAGAAATACGCCCTCACTCCGGCGCAGCAGGCGACCCTGTTGGACACCGTCCGCGGGCTGCCCATAGAGGGCTTCGTGCGGTTTGGCCTGTACACCGGCCTGCGCCGGGAGGAGATCCTCGCGCTGCGCTGGGACTGCATCGAGCTCGATGGCGAAGCGCCTCATCTGCGAGTCCGCCGGGCACTGCGCTGGGAACACAACCGACCGATAATCTCTGAGGCCTTGAAAAGCCCAGCCGCCCGCCGGGAGGTTCCGCTGCCGACATCTCTCGTGGACTGGCTTAGGCCGCTGCGTCCCGCGGACGGGAACGGCTACCTGTTCACCGATTCTCACGGCGAGCCATGGACGGAAACGGTCTTCCGCAACTCGTGGCGGGCGATCACCCGCCGGCAGGCAGGGAAGGCCGTCCGGGTGCGCAAAGACCCCGAGACCGGCGAGCCCATGAAGGTCGAGGTCGAAAAGCGTCTTGGTGACAGGATACCGAATTCCAGGCTTACTGTTACCATCGACTTCGCCGTCTCGCCGCACATCCTGCGCCACACTTACGCCACGAGCCTGCTGATGGCCGGCACGAACGTCAAGGTGGTACAATACCTGCTGGGGCACGAGCAGGTGGAGACCACGCTCAATATCTACACGCACCTTATGGAGCGCAGCGCCGCCGCAAACATTGGCGCCGTGCGCGCCGCCTTTGGATAATTTGCGGGATATTATCTGTAAGAATTGCGGAATGTATTGATTTTACAGGCTATATTTTTACAGATTATGAGCTTCACACGCAGGAGGTCACTGGTTCGAGTCCAGCAGTCTCCACCAGGAAAGAGGGCGGAACACATTGGTGTCCCGTCCTCTTTTCCTTTTGCCGCTCTTGCAAAGTTTGAAAAAACGGGTTATAATCTGAGCCACAGATGGAACGAGGAGGGGCCGGCATGGCGGAATATTCTTACGGATACGATAACGGCGGGCGCGAGCGCACGGACGCCGGCGGCGGCAGCCGCGCCGTCGTCTGCCCCAACTGCGGCGAGCCCAACAGCCCGGAGGCCAAATACTGCGGCATCTGCGGCGAAAAACTGCCCTCCACGCGCTGCTACTGCCCGGACTGCGGCCGCGTCTACCCGTCCGAGATGGCCTACTGCATCGAGTGCGGCTCCATGACCGTCCCCGGCGACCCGCCGCGCCGCCGCGCATCTTATAACGACGTTGCCCCCGCCGCGGGCAAAAGCTGGCTGGTCACGCTGCTGCTGTGCGTTTTCGTGGGCGCGCTGGGCGTGCACCGCTTCTACGTCGGCAAGATCGGCACGGGTATCCTCTGGCTGCTCACCGGCGGCTGCCTGGGCATCGGCTGGATCGTGGACATCATCGTCATCGCCTGCGGCAATTTCCGCGACAGCCACGGCGCGCCCATCCGCGAATGAGGCCTGCGCCATGCTGATAGACACTTCGGCCCTGACCGCCCCGCCGGAGGACTTTGCCGCGCTCAGCATCGAGCCGGAGGGCCTCTCGCCGCTGGGGCACAGGGTCTTTTTCATCTCTTCATTAAAATATCACGGCGAGGAGGAGGCCGGGGCCTTCGCCCGCTATGTCAAGTGCGGCGAGCCGCAGCACGTCAGCCCCCGCCGCGCTCGGGCGCGCGACTCCGAGGACGAGCTGCTGCCGGCGGAGGAGGCGTACCACCAGCTCATGGATCTTGCCGCCGGGGCCGTGCTGGTCGTGCACGGCGCGGAGAGCCTGCGCTTCCTGCGAGAGGAGCTCTCCGGCGGGCGCCCTCTCCCCTGCCCGGTGGCTGACCTGGAGCCGCTCGCCCGCCAGCGTCTGCCGCACCTCGCCTCGCACGGCCTGCCCGAGCTGAGCCGCTATTTCAGCGCCGGCGAACAGCGCACGGGCGCGAGGCTGCCCAACGCGCGGGCCATCGCCGTGGCTTTCAGCCGCTGCTGCCGCCTGGACCCGCAACCGCGGCCCTACCGCTCCTGGCTGCCGAGCGTCCCGCCCTGCCCGCCGCGCCCGGGTGTCTACGGCTCCGTCCGCGTGCAGAGCCCGGACCTCGGCCACCCGCTCTTCGCCCGCGGCGTCGTATTCGCGGGCAAGCTTGCCACGCCGCGCCCGGAGCTCGCCCGCCTGGCCGCCGCCTGCGGCGCGGCCGTACACGCGCGCGTCTCCCCGCTGGTTGACATCGTCGTGGCCGGTGCGGGCAGCGACAAGGCCCTTGCCGCCGCGCGGGAGCTCAACGCCGCCGGCCGCACGCACATCGAGGTGCTCGGCGAGGCGGAATTCCTGCTCCTGGCGCGCGGCGGCGATTGACAGGCTTTTTCTCCCCCGCAGCGGGCCGCAGCCGGCGCCCGCTGCGGGGCTTTTTGCCCCCGGCGGCGGATATGGGCATTTGGCGCTTGTTTTTCCCCACTTTTGATGGTATAATCTCATGATGTCCAAGCGCTTTCCCCACATTGCCGCAGGAAAGGAGGCGATGCGCATGAGGACCCGCAACGTGCTCACATCCTTCGCTTTCATCATGCTCACCCTGTTCCTCATACTCATCATCGCTTCCCGCACCTCCGAGGCCGGGGGCATCAACCTCTCCGGGGAGGCCGGCACCGGGCCGGACAACCTCGTCGGCGACATCAGCATCCCCGGCGTCACGCAGACGCCGGAGCCCACCGTGCGGCCCACAGTGTACAAGCCGGATGTGGACATAACGAGCTGGGAGTTCATCCTCGCCAACAGCGAGCACAGCATCGGCTCCTACGCCCCGCCGCAGACCGGCAGCATCGAGGGCACGGCGCAGTATTTCGACGTGCGCGCGATGGACGCGCTGCTCGCCTTCATCCAGGGCGCGCGGGACGCCGGCTTCACCCCCTACATCATGACGGCCTACATAAACTACTCCTCCCAGGAGTACATCTTCAACGGCCGCGCCAGCCAGATCGCCTGGGGCGGGACGTACACATACGAGGAGGCCGTGGAGATCGCCAAGACGGTCGTCTTTTACCCCGGCACCAGCGACCACCAGACCGGCCTCGCCGTTGACATCGCGGACCGCTACTACAACTCCCTCAGCAGCGCCAACATCGACCAGGACCTGCTCGACTGGCTGACGGAGCACTGCGCGGAGTACGGCTTCATCCTGCGCTACCCCGCGCTCAAGGAGAGCGTCACCGGCTGGAACGAGCCCTACCATTTCCGCTATGTGGGCACCACCGCAGCAGAATATATAATGGAGCGGGGCCTCTGCCTGGAGGAATTCATCGAGCTCTACGAGTAAAAAATTCTTGACTATTCTTGTGCAATATGCTAAAATTCAAATTCGCGTGGTATAGCCGCGCCTAGTTTCGGTTTTTCACCCGTTTTTTACAAAAGCGGTTGAAAATACACAGTTTTGAGGAAAGGAGGAAAACCATGCCGACATTCAACCAGCTCGTAAGGAAGGGCCGCGAACAGGCCACTTACAAGTCCGCTTCCCCGGCCATGCAGAAGGGCCTCAACACCCTGAAGAACTGCGAGACCAACCTCTCCAGCCCCCAGAAGCGCGGCGTCTGCACCGCGGTGCGTACCTCGACCCCCAAAAAGCCGAACTCCGCCCTGCGCAAGATCGCCCGTGTGCGTCTGACCAACGGCTACGAGGTCACGGCCTACATCCCGGGCGTGGGGCACAACCTGCAGGAGCACAGCGTCGTGATGATCCGCGGCGGCCGTGTCAAGGACCTCCCCGGCGTGCGCTACCACATCATCCGCGGTACGCTCGACACCCAGGGCGTTTCCGGCCGTATGCAGGCGCGCAGCAAGTACGGCGCCAAGCGTCCGAAGGCGGGCAAGAAGTAAGAAAAAGGCAGACATGCCCTGTTTGATAGATATTTACGTATCGTATCGACCGGGGCGCAGACGGACGTCCGCCCGACCTGGCGGACGCTCGAGTACCGATGAAGTCATTTTTTAATGAAGGAGGGAAGTATAGTGCCCAGAAGAGGTAACGTTCCCAAGAGAGAGATCTTGCCGGATCCTGTGTATAACAGCGTGCTGGTGACCAAGCTCATCAACAGCATCATGCTGGACGGCAAGAAGGGCGTCGCACAGAAGGTCGTGTACGGTGCATTTGATATAATCAAGGAGAAGAGCGGCAAGGACCCCCTTGAGGCCTTCACCGAAGCCATGAACAACATCATGCCCAGCCTCGAGGTCAAGGCCCGCCGTGTCGGCGGCGCCACCTACCAGGTGCCTATCGAGGTCAGGCCCGAACGCCGCCAGACCCTCGGCCTGCGCTGGCTGACCATGTTCGCCCGCAAGCGCGGCGAAAAGACCATGAAAGAGCGCCTCGCCGGCGAGATCATGGACGCCTGCAACAACACCGGCGCCGCCGTGAAGCGCCGCGAGGACACCCACAAGATGGCCGAGAGCAACAAGGCTTTCGCGCACTTCAGGTGGTAATAGCATCCAACGTATTCAACCTAAGGAGCATAGACGATGCCCAGAGAATTTTCCCTTGAAAACACCCGGAATATCGGCATAATGGCCCACATCGACGCCGGCAAGACGACGACGACGGAACGTATTCTTTTCTACACCGGCGTCAACTACAAGCTCGGCGAGGTGCACGAGGGCAACGCCACCATGGACTGGATGGAGCAGGAGCAGGAGCGCGGCATCACGATAACCTCCGCCGCCACCACCTGCCACTGGAAAGGCCGCCGGCTGAACATCATCGACACCCCGGGGCACGTCGACTTCACCGTTGAGGTCGAGCGCAGCCTGCGCGTCCTTGACGGATGCGTCACTGTTCTCTGTGCCAAGGGTGGTGTCGAGCCCCAGAGCGAGACCGTCTGGCGCCAGGCCGACCACTACAACGTCCCCCGTCTCATCTACGTGAACAAGATGGACATCATGGGCGCGAATTTTTACAATGTGGTCGACATGGTGCACGACCGGCTGAAGGCCAACGCGGTGCCCATACAGCTCCCCATCGGCAAGGAAGCCGACTTCCGCGGAATCATCGACCTGGTCGACATGAACGCCGACATCTACTACGATGACCTGGGCAAGGATATGCGCGTCGAAGAGATCCCTGAGGACATGCGCGCGCAGGCAGAGGAGTACCGCACCAACCTGCTGGAGGCCGTCAGCGACTTTGACGACGAGATCATGGAGCTCTATCTGGAGGGCGAGGAAGTCCCCGCCGACATGATCCGCACCGCCATCCGCAAGGCCACCATCGCCGGCAAGATGGTCCCCGTCGTCTGCGGCACGTCCTATAAGAACAAGGGCGTACAGAAGCTGCTCGACGCCATCGTCGATTACCTTCCGAGCCCGCTGGACATCCCCCCGGTGGAGGGCGTCGACCCCAAGACCGGCGAGACCGAGACCCGCCCGGCCAGCGACGAGGCCCCCTTCTCCGCCCTGGCGTTCAAGATCATGACCGACCCCTACGTCGGCAAGCTCGCGTTCTTCCGCGTCTATTCCGGCAAGGTGAACGCCGGCGAGACCGTGATCAACGCCACCAAGGGCCAGCGCGAGCGTATGGGCCGCATCCTGCTGATGCATGCCAACCACCGCGAGGACCTGCAGACCGCCTATTCCGGCGACATCGCCGCCGCCGTGGGCCTGAAGAACACCACCACGGGCGACACGCTCTGCGACGACAAGCACCAGATCGTGCTGGAGAACATGGAGTTCCCCGAGCCCGTCATCCGCGTGGCCATCGAGCCCAAGACCAAGGCCGGCCAGGAGAAGATGTCCATCGCCCTCGCCAAGCTGGCGGAGGAGGACCCGACCTTCAAGACCTATACGGACGAGGAGACGGGCCAGACCATCATCGCCGGTATGGGCGAGCTGCATCTGGAAATAATAGTAGACAGGCTTCTGCGCGAATTCAAAGTAGAGGCCAACGTGGGCAAGCCGCAGGTCTCCTACAAGGAGACCATCACCAAGCCCGCCACGGTGGACACCCGTTATGTCCGCCAGACCGGCGGCCGCGGCCAGTTCGCGCACGTCAAGCTCACCATCGAGCCCAACGAGTCCGGCAAGGGCTATGAGTTCGTGGACGAGATCCATGGCGGCGCGATTCCGAAGGAATATATCCCCTGCGTGGATCAGGGCATCCAGGGCGCCATGGAATCCGGCGTCCTCGGCGGCTACCAGGTCGTGGACGTCAAGGCGACGCTCATCGACGGCTCCTTCCACGAGGTGGACTCCTCCGAGCTCGCGTTCAAGATCTGCGGCAGCATGGCCTTCAAGGAGGCCATGGCAAAGGCGGGCCCGACCCTGCTCGAGCCCATCATGAAGGTCACCGTGACCGCGCCCGAGGACTACATGGGCGACGTCATGGGCGACATCAACGCCCGCCGCGGGCAGATCTCCGGCACCGACATCAGGAACGGCGCCGCGATCATCACCGCGAACGTGCCTCTGAGCACCATGTTCGGCTACGCCACCGACCTGCGCAGCAAGACGCAGGGGCGCGCCAACTACAGCATGGAGCCCAGCCACTTCGTGGAACTGCCAAAATCCCTGCAGGAAAAGCTTATCGGCAACCGGGGCTGAGCCTCGACGACTGATAAATGCCGCATCCGCAAATCGATCAATTATTGAGGAGGATACTAAAATGGCTAAGCAGGTATTCAACCGCACCAAGCCCCACGTCAACATTGGCACCATCGGCCACATCGACCACGGCAAGACCACCCTCACCGCCGCCATCACCAAGGTTCTGCACATGGCTGACTCCAGCGCCGCCGAGTACACCGCCTACGACCAGATAGACAAGGCCCCCGAGGAGCGCGCCCGTGGCATCACGATCAACACCGCCCACGTTGAGTATCAGACCGACGACCGCACCGGCCTCAACGGCGAGCAGATCCAGGGCCGCCACTACGCCCACGTCGACTGCCCGGGCCACGCCGACTACATCAAGAACATGATCACCGGCGCTGCTCAGATGGACGGCGCGATCCTCGTCATCGCCGCTTCTGACGGCCCCATGGCCCAGACCCGTGAGCACCTGCTGCTCGCCCGTCAGGTCAACGTGCCCTATATCGTCGTGTTCCTGAACAAGTGCGACCAGGTCGACGACCCCGAGCTGCTCGAGCTCGTCGAGATGGAAGTCCGTGAGCTGCTCGACAAGTACGAGTTCCCCGGCGACGACACCCCGATCATCAAGGGCTCCGCTCTGAAGGTCCTCGAGAG
>CALXGN010000002.1:0-212640 GCA_944387865.1 Candidatus Scatomorpha stercorigallinarum
CGAGCTGGGTTCAGAACGTCGTGAGACAGTTCGGTCCCTATCTGTTGCGGGCGTAGGAGATTTGAAGGGAGCTGACCCTAGTACGAGAGGACCAGGTTGGACAGACCTCTGGTGCACCAGTTGTCGTGCCAACGGCACAGCTGGGTAGCTACGTCTGGACGAGATAAACGCTGAAGGCATCTAAGCGTGAAACTCCCCCTAAGATAAGATCTCCCATCCTTATGGAGTAAGGGACGACGTGGACTATGTCGTTGATAGGCCGGAGGTGTAAGCACGGTGACGTGTTCAGCTTACCGGTACTAATAACCCGAGGGCTTGACCTACAGGAAGAATGCAGGCAGCCTTGCGGATGAAACAAATCTTTCTCTGTTCAGTTTTCAGGGTACAGTTAAACGAATCCACACCCTGAGCAACATGCACCATTAGCTCAGCTGGTAGAGCACCTGACTCTTAATCAGGGTGTCCAGGGTTCGAGTCCCTGATGGTGTACCAAGTTGGTGTTTTTAACGGTGAGGGTCCACCCGTTCCCATTCCGAACACGGAAGTTAAGCTCACCAGTGCCGAAAATACTTGTCTGGAGACGGACCGGGAAGATAGGTCAATGCCAACACGAAAGAGGCACAGCTTTTGCTGTGTCTCTTTTGCTATAATCTAACTGCGGAGGCGGAGCGATGAAAGACACATTAAAATACATAATCGCCATGCTCATATACGGCACCAACGGCATCGTCGCCGCCTATATAGACCTGCCCAGCGAGGAGATCGTGCTCATGCGCACGGTGGTGGGCGGCTCGCTGCTGATGCTGCTCTCGCTCGTCACGCGCGCGCGGCCGGAGCCGGGGGCCGTGCGCAGCCAGGGGCTGAAGCTGCTGGGCGCGGGCGTCTGCCTGGGGGCCAACTGGGCGCTGCTCTTTGAAGCCTACAACATCGCCGGCGTATCCATGGCGACGCTGATGGACTACAGCGCGCCGGTGCTGGTGCTGCTGCTGAGCCCGCTGCTGCTGCATCAGAAGCAGACGGCCAGGGCCTACACTGGCATGGCCGCGGCCGTGCTGGGCCTGGCGCTGGCGCTGGGCGTCGGCGGCGCGGAGCTGACGGGCGCGGCCCTGGCCGTGGGGCTGGCGGCGGGCGCTTTTTACGCCGCGCTGATACTCCTCAACCAGCTCATCCGCGGCATAAACGGCCTGCTGCTGACTGCCAGCGAGCTGCTGATAGCCGCCGTGGTGCTCTTTGTATATGTGCTGCTGAAGGGCGGCGGGCTGCACCTGCCGCCGGACGCGCTGGGGAAGGGCGCCCTGGCCTTCCTCTGCGTGGTGAACACGGCGCTGGCCTGCTACCTCTATTTCTCCTCCATGAACCGCCTGAGCGCGCGCTCCGTGGCCCTGCTGGGCTACATCGACCCTGTGTCCGCGCTCGTTTTCGCCGCGCTGTTCCTGGGCGAGAGCATGAGCGCCGTGCAGGTCGCCGGCGCGGTGCTGGTGCTGGCCGGGGCCGCCTGGGGGCAGTCGAAAGCGCGCGGGGAGCGCCTTTGACAAACCGCCGCCGTCGGGATATAATCGCTGTGAGGTGAGGAAATGAGGCGCTGGCGGGAGCTGCTGCTGGACAAGGGGCCGGAAGAGTCCTTCCATATGCACGTGGGCATGCGCATCGTGAAGACGGTGATCGCCGTCTATCTCTGCGGTCTCATCGGCTATCTGCGCGAGGAGCTGGGCTTTTTCGCCATCATCGCCGCGGTCATCTGTATGCAGAAGAGCACGGACGCCACCATCAAGAACTCCTTCAACCGCGTGGTGGGCACGGCCATCGGCGGCGTGTTCGGCGTGGCGCTGCTGTTCGTGGAGACGCATCTGCACATGCAGCGCTTCATGCCGCTCTACCTGCTGGTGGTGGCGCTGCTGCTGATACCCATCATGCTGCTGACGCTGGCCATCAAAAAGCCGACCATGACGGCCTTCACCTGCATCGTTTTCCTCAGCATCGTCATCAACCACTTTACTGACGCCAGCCCGTATCCCTACGCGCTGGACCGGCTTCTGGACACGACCATCGGCATCATCGTCACGCTCATCGTCAACCTGGCCCTGCCGCCATATGAGAAAAAGGGCGGCGCGGCGGCGCTTACGCGGGGCGATACAAACAGCGGGAAGGGGAGCGGAAAACAATGAGCGTTACTTTTTCGGACTTTGGCGTTACCGCGGCGGGCGAGCGCGTGGTGCTCGCGCGCGTCGATAACGGCGAGCTGCGCGCGTCGTTCATCAGCTACGGCGCGGCGCTGACGGCGCTGGAGGTGCCCTGCGGGGACGGCTGGCTGGATGTGGCGCTGGGCTATGACAGCCTGGACTGCTACGTCCGCGGCAGCGGCTACCTGGGCGCCACGCCGGGGCGCTGCGCCAACCGCATAGGCGGCGCGCGCTTCACGCTGGACGGGCGGGAGTATGTCCTGCCGGCCAACGACGGGGAAAACCAGCTCCACGGCGGGCCGGAGGGCTTCGGCCGCCGCGTCTGGCAGGCGCAGGCGCTCGCCGGCGGCGTGCGCTTCACCTATGAGAGCGCGGACGGCGAGCAGGGCTACCCCGGCGCGCTGCATGCGGAGGTAGACTATATCCTCGACGGCTGTGCGCTGCACATCCGCTACCGCGCGCAGGCGGACGCGCCCACGCTGGTGAACCTCACGAACCACACCTATTTCAACCTCAACGGCGCGGGCAGCGGCAGCGCGCTGGGGCACGAGCTGCAGATATTCGCGCAGAACTACACGCCGGTGCTGGCCGGCTGCATCCCCACGGGCGAGATCGCGCCCGTGGCCGGAACGCCCATGGACTTCCGCGAGATGCGCCCCATCGGGGAGGCGGACCTGGGCTTCGAACAGCTCGCGCTCGGCGGCGGATACGACCACAACTACATGATCGACGGCGAGCGTGGCACGCTGCGCCGCGCGGCGCTGCTGCGCGCTGACCGCAGCGGGCTGGTGATGGAGACGCTCACCACCTCGCCCGCCATGCAGTTCTACGCCGCCAACGGCCTTGGCGGCGGGCCCGTGGGCAAGGGCGGCGCGGTCTATCAAAACCACGACGCCGTCTGCCTGGAGACGCAGTTCCCGCCCGACGCCGTGCACCACCGGAACTTCCCCCAGTGCGTGCTGCGCCCGGGCGAGACCTGGACGGCGGAGACCGTTTACCGTTTCGGGCAGCGCCCGAGGGCATAGCGGCCCGCCCGCAGGTGGGGGGATGCAGGGACGAAAGTCCCTGCGACCCATTCCTGAGAGATTTCTTTTGCTTGCGCCAAAAGAAACCCCTCAGACTCCAAAGGCGGCCAACGGCCGCTGGCAATTGCGCTGCGCGCCCCACTGTTGGAAGCCTTTCGGTAGACCGGGCACAGCCCATTGCCTCCTTATCGCAGCCTGGCTTCGCTTCGCTCGCGCCGCTGGCGGTCGGTCGACTATACGTTAGTGCCGCGAGCGTAAGCGAAGCAGTGCACGGTCGGCCAAGCTGCGCTTGGATGCAAAGAAGCGCGCCTCACCAACGGATAGCCTCCGTTAGTGAGGCGCGCAGCGCATCTGCCTCCAGGCGCAGCCTGGGCGTTTTTCTTTGGGGCGCCACTCCCGTTTCTTTGGGCAAGACCAAAGAAATGGGGTGGCACTGGCCCCCCTGCGGGGGCCTCCCATCAGCGCGGCGCGCAGCGCAAATACCCGCGGCCGTTGGCCGCCGCAGCCTGGGGCTTTCTTTTTGCGGGGGGCTGTGATAAAATCATGGTACTAATGTGTTTTGGAGGGCGCCATGCCGGGATTCCATGTCGTAAGCGAATATTCCCCCTCCGGCGACCAGCCGGAGGCCATCGAGGCCCTGGCCGCCGGGATAGAGAACGGGCTCGACGAGCAGACGCTGCTGGGCGTCACCGGCTCCGGCAAGACCTATACCATGGCCAAGGTGATAGAGCGCATACAGCGCCCCACGCTGGTGCTCGCGCACAACAAGACCCTTGCGGCGCAGCTGTGCTCCGAGTTCCGCGAGTTTTTCCCGGACAACGCCGTGGAGTACTTCGTGAGCTATTACGACTACTACCAGCCGGAGGCGTATGTGCCCTCGACGGATACCTATATAGAAAAGGACGCCTCGACCAACGAGGAGATCGACCGGCTGCGCCTTTCTGCCACGGCCTCGCTGCTCGAGCGGCGGGACGTGGTGGTCGTCGCGTCCGTGAGCTGCATCTACGGCCTCGGCGAGCCGGAGGACTTTGAGAAAATGATGGTGCCCGTCCGCGTCGGGCTGGAGATACCGCGGGACGAGCTGATAAAGCGCCTGATCGAGATAAGGTACGAGCGCAACGACATAGCTTTCGAGCGCAATATGATAAGGGTGCGCGGCGACACGGTGGAGGTCTGGCCGGCGTACTACAAGGACAGCGCGATACGCATTGAATTTTTCGGCGACGAGATTGACCGCGTGAGCGAGATAAATACCGTCACCGGCGAGGTCATAAGGCGGCTGACGAACATACCCATCTTCCCCGCCAGCCACTATATAACGCCAAAGGAGAAGCTGCAGCGCGCCGTGAAGGAGATCCGCCGCGAGTGCGACGAGCGCGTGGCGTATTTCAAGAGCCAGGACAAGTTCCTCGAGGCGCAGCGCATAGAGCAGCGCACGAGCTTTGACATCGAGATGATAAACGAGCTCGGCTACTGCTCGGGCATCGAGAACTACAGCCGGATAATCTCCGGCAGGGCGCCCGGCAGCGCGCCGATGACCCTGCTCGACTATTTCCCCAAGGACTTCGTGCTCTTCGTGGACGAGAGCCACGTCACGCTGCCGCAGGTGCGGGCCATGTACCGCGGCGACCGCGCGAGGAAGGAGACGCTGGTGGAGTACGGCTTCCGCCTGCCGAGCGCGTTCGACAACCGGCCGCTGAAATTTGAGGAGTTCCAGCAGCGCATCGGGCAGGCCGTCTATGTCTCCGCCACGCCGGGGGAATACGAGAGGGAGCGCTCCGGGCAGATCGTGGAGCAGATCATCCGCCCCACGGGATTGCTGGACCCGGAGGTCTCCGTGCGCCCCGTGGAGGGGCAGATCGACGACCTGATGGACGAGATAAAAGCCCGCATCGCCAAAAACGAGCGCACGCTGGTGACCACGCTCACCAAGCGCATGGCGGAGGACCTCTCCGCCTATCTCTCCGCCAACGGCGTCAAGTGCCGCTATATGCACCACGACATCGGGGCCATAGAGCGCATGGAGATCATCCGCGACCTGCGCCTCGGCGAATTCGACGTGCTGGTGGGCATAAACCTGCTGCGCGAGGGCCTCGACCTGCCGGAGGTGAGCCTGGTGGCCATCCTCGACGCGGACAAGGAGGGCTTCCTGCGCAGCGAGACCAGCCTTATACAGACCATCGGCCGCGCCGCGCGCAACGCCGGGGGCCTCGTCATCATGTACGCCGATACGGTGACGCCCAGCATGCGCGCCGCCATCGACGAGACCGCCCGCCGCCGCGCCAAGCAGGACGCCTATAACAGGGCCCACGGCATCGTGCCCAGGACGATAATCAAGAGCGTCCGCGGCCTGCTGGAGCCGGAGGAGGAGCAGGGCCGGAAGGGCAAGGGCGCGCGCACGGACGGCGTGAAGATGACCGCCGCCGAGCGGCGCGAGGAGATCGCCAAGCTGGAGAAAAAGATGCGCGAGGCGGCGAAGATGCTCGAATTCGAGTACGCCGCGCTGCTGCGCGACCAGCTCATCAAACTGCGGGGTGAGAAGTGATGAAAAAGGCCGCGACGCCCGTGCTTTCGCTGCTCGCGCTGCTGCTCGTCTGCGGCGCGCTGATATCCCCGCGCGCCGCCACGGCGGGCATCGCGGAGATGGCGCCCACGCCCTCCGCCGCAGCTGAGAGCGCCGCGCCCACGCCCTCCCCGACGCCGGCGCCGACGCCCACGCCGGAGCCGACCCCGGAGCCCACGCCCAGCGTGGCCAGGCTGCTCTTCGGCGGCGACCTGGTTATACACACCTCGCTGACGGACGACGCCGCGCAGGCCGACGGCAGCTATGACTTCGCGCCCATGTTCGAGGATGTGCAGGAGCTGATATCCTCGGCGGACTACGCCACCTGCTGCCTGGAAGCGGCGCTCACGGGCGAGCCGCCCTGGACGGGCTACCCGCTGTTCCACCTGCCGGACGGCATTGCCTATTCGCTCGCGGAGGTGGGCTTCGACCTGGTGAACACGGCCAGCAACCACGCCGTGGACGGCCGCCTGTCCGGCATCGTGCGCACGCTGGACGTGCTGGACGAGGCGGGGCTGGACCACGTGGGCACCTACCGCACGCAGGAAGAGCGGGATGAGAACAGCGGCATCCTGGTGAAGGAGATAAACGGCATCACGGCCGCGTTTCTGGACTTCACTTACGGCACCAACGCCATCCCCGTGGACGATTACCCCTACGCGGTGAACGTCTACAACCTGGACTATATGACCACGCTGGTGGACGTGGACTATGAGATGCTGGACGCGGACATGGCCGCCGCCCGCGCGCTGGACACGGACGTCATCATCGTCACCGTACACTGGGGCGCGGAGTATCTCACCGGGCCCACGCAGTACCAGCGCTCGCTGGCCGACTATCTCTTCGCCCAGGGGGCGGACATCGTCATCGGCGGGCACCCGCACGTGCCGGAGCCGATGGAGCTGCGGCGCGTGACGGACGAAAACGGCGCCGGGCGCACGTGTTTCCTCGTCTACAGCCTGGGCAACCTGCTCTCCGGGCAGGACAGGACCTATACCGACCTCACGGCCATGGTCAGCATCGAGCTGACGAAGGACCCCTATACCGGCGGGACGGAGATAACTGCCGCCGGGTATACGCCGATGATCATGGTGGACCTCTATGACTACGGCGTGACGGACCAGGGCTGGCGCTGCCGGCTCTGGGACCTGCAGCGGGCCATCGCCGACTACGAGTCCGGCGACGACCGCGGCGTCATCACGCCCGGCATGTACAACACGTTCGTGACGGCGCTCGACGACTGCGAGCGCATATTCGGGACGCTGGAATTCCCCGCGGAGGAGGACGCAGCATGAAGCTGATGATATTGGACGGCAACAGCATCGTCAACCGCGCGTACTACGGCGTGCGGCCGCTGAACGCGCCTGACGGCACGCCTACCAACGCCGTTTACGGCTTTCTCGCCATTTTGCAGCGGCTGCTGGAGGAGAGCGCGCCGGACGCGCTCTGCGTGGCCTTCGACCTGCCGGAGCCGACCTTCCGCCACCGGCAGTACGCGGGCTATAAGGCCCAGCGCAAGCCGATGCCGGAGGACCTGGCGGCGCAGATGCCCGTGCTCAAGCGCGTGCTGGAGGAGATGGGCGTCCGCCGGCTGGAGGCGGCGGGCTGGGAGGCCGACGACATACTCGGCACGGCGGCGAAAAAGTGCGCCGCCGCCGGCTGGGGCTGCGAGATCGTCACCGGCGACAGGGACAGCTTCCAGCTCATCGGCGGCGGCGCCGCCGTGCGCTTTGTGAAGTCCCGCATGGGCAGGGAGGAGACGGCGCTGTATGACACCGCGCGCTTCGAGGCCGAATACGGCTTCGCCCCGCCGCTGATGGTGGACCTGAAGGCCCTGATGGGCGACGCCTCCGACAACATCCCCGGCGTGCCCGGCATCGGCGAAAAAACGGCGCTCGACCTGGTGCGCCGCTACGGCGGCATCGACGCCATCTATGCGCAGATAGACACGCTGGACATCCGCGACTCCGTGCGCAAAAAGCTCGCCGCCGGCGAGGAGAGCGCGCGCTTGAGCTACGAGCTGGCCACCATCCGCTGCGACGCGCCGGTGGAGGTGGAGCCGGAGGCCCTGCGCTGGGACCGGGACTTCCGGCCCGGGCTCTACGCCCTGTTTTCCTCGCTCGGCTTCAACCGCTTCATTGAAAAATGGGGCCTGGCCCCGGGCGGGCAGCCGGAGGAAGCCGCGCCCGCGGGGCCGGAGGCCCTGCCGGACCTGGGCGCGCTGCCGGCGGAGGAGGTCATCGCGCGGCTCTCCGCCGCGCCCTATGTCTCCGTCCTCGCCGCCGGGGGGCTCGACGAGCTGGCGCTCTGCGACGGGCAGGCCGTTTTTTCCTCGCGCTGGGCGGAAAACGGCGAGGGGCACGAGCGCGTGCTCGCGCGCCTCTTCTCCCCGGACGTGAAAAAAGTGGGCCAGGACGTGAAGGACCTGATGCGCGCGCTGCTCGCGGAGGGGCGCGGCATCGAGGGCTTCGTTTTCGACACGGCCCTGGCCGGCTATGTCCTCGACCCCACGGAGAGCGGCTATGACGCCGCGCGCCTGGCCGCGCGCCACCTGGGCGGCGAGACGGCGGAGGCCCAGGCCCTCTGGCAGCTCTATCCCGTGCTGGAGGGGAAGCTCCGCGAGGCGGAGGCGCTGGAGCTCTACCAGTCCATCGAGCTGCCGCTCTGCGCCGTGCTGGCGGAGATGGAGCACAAGGGCTTCCTTGTGGACCGCCGCGCGCTCGTGGACTTCGGTGAGAGCCTGACCGGCGGCATAGACCGCCTGCAGCAGGACATCTGGCGCCAGGCGGGGCACGAGTTCAACATCAACTCGCCCAAGCAGCTCGGCGAGGTGCTCTTCGAGGAGCTGATGCTGCCCGCCGGGAAAAAGACCAAGACCGGCTGGAGCACCAACGCCGACGTGCTGGAAAAGCTCATAGGCAAGCACCCGATCGTCTCCGAGATACTCGACTACCGGATGCTCGCCAAGCTCAAAAGCACCTATGCCGAGGGGCTCATCAAGGTCATCTCGCCGGACGGGCGGATACACACGAATTTCAAGATGACCGTCACCGCCACGGGGCGAATTTCGAGCACGGAGCCGAATTTGCAGAACATCCCCGTCCGGCGCGAGCTGGGCGGGGAGATACGGAAGATGTTCGTCGCGCCGGAGGGCAGCGTCCTTGTTGACGCGGACTACAGCCAGATAGAGCTGCGCATCCTGGCGCACATCTCCGGCGACGCGACGATGCAGCGGGCCTTCCTGAGCGGCGAGGACATCCACGCCGTCACCGCCTCGCAGGTGTTCGGCGTCCCGCTCGGCGAGGTCACGCCGCAGATGCGCAGCCATGCCAAGGCGGTGAATTTCGGCATAGTGTACGGCATCTCCGCCTTTTCGCTCGCGCAGGACATCGGCGTGCGCCCGCGGGAGGCGCAGGCCTATATCGACGCCTATCTGGAAAAATACCACGGCGTGCGCGAATACATGGAGCGCGTGATCGCCGAGGCCAGGGAGCGCGGCTATGTGGAGACGATCTATCACCGCCGGCGGCCGATGCCGGAGCTGAAGAGCACCAACCGCAACACGCGCGCCTTCGGCGAGCGCGTGGCGCGCAACATGCCCATCCAGGGCACGGCCGCGGACATCATCAAGCTGGCGATGGTCAACGTCCGCCGGCGGCTGAGGGCCGAGGGCCTGCGAGCGCAGCTCATATTGCAGGTGCACGACGAGCTGATCGCCGAGTGCCCCGAGGAGGAGGCGGAGCGCGTTATGGCGCTGCTGACGGAGGAGATGGAGAACGCGGCCAGGCTCTCCGTGCCGCTGACGGTGGAGGCCCACTGCGCCCGCAGCTGGGCGGAGGCGCACTGATGACGACATTTGAAGAAGCGGCGAAGATGCTCGACGAGGCCGCCGAGAGCCTGCCGCCGGAGATATTCGAGCGCTTGAACGGCGGCGTCAACCTGCTGCCCGCGCGCCGGACCGACCAGAACGGCCTGCTGGTGATGGGCACCTACAACGTGAACGCCATGGGCCGCTATGTGGAGATCTACTACGGCTCCTTCCGCTCGCTCTACCGCGACGCTCCGCCGGAAAAATGGCGCCGGGAGCTGACAAAGACGCTCAAGCACGAGCTCACGCACCACGTGGAGAGCCTGGCCGGCGACCGCAGCTTGGAAAAATGGGACGAGCGGCACGTGGCCGAGCTGCTCTCCGGCCTGGCGGAGCCGCTGCGCGCGGAGAGCGTCATATTCATCGACGCGGACGGCGCGGGGCTGGCCCCGCTGGCGGCGGGGCTCTTCCGCGAGGCGCTGCGCGCGGAGGGCGTGGAGATACCGAACGCCTTCGCCGGGCTGAGCGCGGCCGCGCGCGTGAACCCGCGCGCCGTGAAGGCCGCGGCGCGCTACGGCGCGGACATCTCCGGCTACGCGCCGGCAGAGGCCACGGCGGAGCTGCTGGGGCGCTACGAGGCCGCGCTGTGCATGACGGAGCGGCAGGCGGACGCGCTGGCGGAGCGCTACCCGGCCTTTGACGAGCGGCTGCTGTGCCTGGGCGAGGCGGACATCGCGCCCCCCGCGCTGGACACCCAGGGCGGCTGGAACCGCGTTTCCGACGCGCTGGCGCGGGAGATAGACTACCTGCTCGACGAGCTGCTGGGGGTGGAGGGTGATGAGGATACGTGACGCGCGCGCAGGCGACGCCGGCGCCATCGGCGCCCTGGAGCGGCAGTGCTTCGCCGACCCCTGGCCGGAGGAGGCCGTGGCCGCCTATATAAACGGCGGAAACTGCCTGATGCTCTGCGCCGAGGGCGAGGGCGGCGAGCTGCTGGGCTACGTGGGGATGCAGCACGTGCTCGACGAGGGCTATATCGGCAACGTCTGCACCGCGCCGCAGCACCGCCGGCGGGGCGTGGCCCGCGCGCTGCTCGCGGAGCTGGAATCGCGCTCGCGCCGCCTGGGCCTCGCCTTCCTCACGCTGGAGGCGCGCGCTTCCAACGCGGCGGCCATCGCCCTCTACGAGGGCGCGGGCTATGAGCGCGTGGGGACGCGGCCCGGATATTACCAACACCCGGCGGAGGACGCCGTTATCATGACACTTTTTCTGAAAGAGGGACGGACATGATCATGCTTTCCGTGGAGACCTCCTGCGACGAGACCGCCGTGGCGCTGGTGCGCGACGGGCGCGAGGTGCTCACAGACCAGATATTCTCCCAGGCCGACCTGCACGCCGTCTACGGCGGCGTGGTGCCGGAGATCGCCTCCCGCAGCCACACGGAGGTCATCAGCTACCTGGCGCAGCGGGCGCTCTCCGCCGCCGGCGTCACGCGCCGGGACATCGGCGCCGTGGCCGTGACCTATGCGCCGGGGCTGATCGGCGCGCTGCTCGTGGGCGTGAACTTTGCCAAGGCCGCCGCCCTGGCGATGAACGTGCCGCTGGTGCCCGTGCACCACATCCGCGGGCACATCGCCGCCAACTACCTCGCCTTCCCCGAGCTGGAGCCACCCTTCCTCTGCCTGGCCATCTCCGGCGGCAACACGATGCTGGTGGACGTGCGCGGGTATACGGACATGCGCGTCCTCGGCGCCACGCGCGACGACGCCGCCGGCGAGTGCTTCGACAAGACGGCGCGCGTGCTGGGCCTGCCCTATCCCGGCGGGAAGCCGCTCGACGAACTCTCCCAGGGCGGGGACGACCGGAAATACCCTCTCCCCATAGGCCATGTGGAGGGCATGCCGTATGAGATGAGCTTCTCCGGGCTGAAAACGGCCGTCATCAACCTGGTGCATACGGCGGAGCAGCGCGGCGAGGAGCTCGACCGCGCCTCCCTCGCGGCCAGTTTCTGCCGCGCGGTGAGCGAGAGCCTGGTGCCGCGGACGATGGCCGCGGCGAAGGAGCTGGGCTACGGCAGGATAGCCGTGGCCGGCGGCGTGGCCGCCAATTCGCGCATCCGCCGGGACTTCGCCGCGGCGGCGGAGGCCGCGGGCGACCGGCTCTACATCCCACCGCTTCGCCTGTGCGGCGACAACGCCGCCATGATCGGCGCGCAGGGCTATTACGAATTCATGGCCGGGGCGCGGGCGGGGGCGGACCTCAACGCCCACGCCACCATGGAGCTCTGAGGCCATGGGCGTGCACGAGGGCCACCGCGAGCGGCTGCGCCGCCGCTTCGCCGAGCACGGGCTGGAAAACTTTGACGATGTGAACGTCCTAGAGCTGCTGCTCTTCTATGTCCGGCCGCGGCAGGACACCAACGAGCTGGCCCACCGCCTGATAGACTACTTCGGCTCCATCGACCGCGTGTTCGACGCGCGCCTGGGCGACCTGGAGCGCGTGGAGGGCGTGGGGCGGGAGACGGCGGCCTTTTTGCACCTCATCCCGCAGGTGAGCCGCCGCTATATGGAGCGCAAGTGGCGCCCCGGCGAGCTGATGGACTCCGCCGGGGCGGCGGGGCGCTTCCTGCTGCCGCTGTTCGCCCACGAGCGCAGCGAGGTGGTGTACATGGTCTGCCTGGACGCGCGCTGCGCCTATCTCAACAGCCGCGCCATGGCCCGCGGCACGGGCCACTTTGCCGAGGTCAGCACCCGCAGCCTGGTGGAGTACGTCCTCGGGCAGAACGCCGCCAAGGCCATCGTCGCCCACAACCACCCGCAGGGCCTGGCCCTGCCCTCGCGCGAGGACGAGATCGCCACGGAAAAGCTGCTCTTCGCCCTGGCGTCCGTAGAGGTGGAGCTGGTGGACCACATCATCGTCGCCGGGCAGCAGTTCGCCTCCCTGGCCGAGAGCGGGCTCATCGGCCGCGCGCGGGAGCGGCTGCACGCGCAGATGCGCAGCATCGAGCGTGCGGAGGGATAGGCTGCATACCTTCCTTCACGCGGCCGGGCGCAGGGCGGGCATACTGGTTATGTTAACCGCGTCACCGGCAGTTTTCAACATCGGTTTTGGGTGCTCCGGCCCGCCGGGCGGCCCGGGCCGCGCAGAATCAGGCTTTGCGCCGCCGGCGGCTGTGGGAAACCCTGTTGATAATGTTGATAACTCTCTGCATAGGGCGCGCGGCGCGTCAGTTATGTCAAGGGCGCGCCGGCGGAGCGCGCGCGAAGGCGGTCGAAAAACGCCGCATAGCGCCGGTATCCCGAACGCCTCCGCCGCCCGGCGCGCGCCGCGTGAGGCAGGATTTGATGCAATATTACAGGACGTAATCAAAACGGGCGCAAGATGGCGGCCGTGCGCGAGAAGAAAAACCTGTTGACTTTATCCCGGCTCTGTGATAGAATTTTCAGGCGCGAAAAGGCGTGCTGGCATAGCTCAGTCGGTAGAGCAGCTGATTCGTAATCAGCAGGTCGTGTGTTCGAGTCACATTGCCAGCTCCAAGCCAAGCCGGGCCTGACGGAAGTCGGGCCCGGTGTTTTCGTATATCTTGAGGTGTCAAATGGACTTTTTGTACGCGGAGCTGGAGAAAATGGGCGTGCGCGCGCTCGCCATGGAGCTGATACGCGATAAGGACGGCGCCGCCGTGGCGCGCGTGGACACGGCGGAGGGGCCGCGCGTATTGAAAGCCTTCCACGGCGGCGGCCAGGCGCGGGAGATCGGCAACTACGCCGCGTTGACAGCGCTCGGCGTCCCGACGCTGAAGCTGTACGCCTCGACGGACCGTGCGCTGCTCATGGAGGACATACTTGAGAGCCCCTACCGCCTCGGCGTGGCGGAGGACCTCGGTGATGCGCGCACCGCCGCGCTCGTCGCCCGCTGGTACCGCGAGCTGCACAGCCGGGGGCATGAATATGCCGCGGAGCACGGCGCGGAGCTCTATGACGAGAACGACGCCCTCACGCCCGAAAACCTCGAGCGGGTAAAGGAGCGCACGGGGACGGCCGCTCTGCCGGTGTGGCGGCTCATCGGGGAGAACTGGGAGAAAATAAAAGCGGCCGTGGACGGCGCGCGGCGCACGCTCACCTATAACGACTTTTATTACACGAACCTGGCCGTGGCGCGCGACGGCGGGTCCGCACTGATGTACGACTACGGCCTGCTGGGCGCCGGCTACGCCTATGCGGACGTGCGCAACGTCTGCTCGGCGCTGCGCGGCGGCGCGCGCGAGGCGTTCCTGGAGGAATACGGGCCCGTGGACGGGGACGAGGCGCGGCTGGACGCCGTGGTGAGCGTCCTGAACGGGCTAATCTCGGCCTGCGGGCGCGAGCGGCTGCCCGCGTGGTCGGCCGGGCTGATAGAGGAGCTGCGCGGCGGGCTGTACGGGCGCGTGGAGCGGCTGGCAGGGGAGTAAAATATTTTTTCGCGCGGCATAACTTTTTGCCGCGCCGGGGCGTCTGTATCACTGTAGAGAAAGAGAAGGAGGCGGTATGGTGGGCCGGAGAGAAAAAACAAAGCGCAGGCAGCGCGCCGTGCGCCGGGCGGTGGTGTCCACCATCTGGGGCATCGCGCTCTGCGCACTGGCCGTGATCGCCATGCCGTCGCTGCTGAGCGCCAGCGGCCTCGCCAACGGCGCCGACGCGCCCGTCAAGGTGACCATCCTCCCGCGCACGGCCGCGCCGGCGGCAACGCCCCGCCCCTCGCCGCCGGGGGCGGACCGGGACGCGCCGGAGGCGGAAGCGCCCGTGCCCACCGGGGACGAGGCGGGCCCGGCGCAGGAGCCCGGCGAAAAGCCGGCGGAGGAAGCGAAGCCGCCGGAGGCAGAGGCTGAGCCGCCTAAGGCAGAGGCGGAGGAGCCCGTCAACGGCCCGGAAGCGCCGGCGGAGGAGCCCTTCGCCGCCGTGCCGGAGAGCGAGGCGGTGGGGGACGATTATTTCGCGGACGCGGCCTTCATCGGCGATTCGCGCACGCAGGGCCTGCGGCTCTATTCGGGCCTGAAGGACACGAACTGGCTGTGCAGCGTGGGGCTGACGGTGGAGACGGCCGCGACGGAGAAGTTCTCCGTGGCGGACGGCAAGTACACCGCCCTGGACGCCCTCGGCGTGCTCAAGCCGGCCAAGGTGTACATCATGCTGGGGCTCAACGAGCTGGGCTGGAAGAGTGAGGACATCTTCATCGAGAAATACGCCGCCATCATCGACGCCGCCCTGGCGGCGAACCAGGACTGCCTGGTGTATGTGCAGTCCATACTGCCGGTTAGCGCGGCCAAGGACGCCGGCGGCACCTGGTGCAACAACGCCAACGTCAACGCCCGAAACGAGCGGCTGAAGGAGCTGGCGGAGGAAAAGGGCGTGTATTACCTGGACGTGGCCTCCGCCTTCCGCGGGGAGGACGGCTGCCTGCCCGCCGGGGACACGCCGGACGGCATACACCTCACGCCCGGCCTCTGCGTGAGCTGGCTCGACTATCTGAAAACACACACGGTAACGGAGGAGACGCCATGAAAAAGACCATAGCCCTTGCGCTCTGCGCGCTGCTGGCGCTGACGGCCCTGGCCGGCTGCGGGCAGGCGGCGGAGGCGGAGGTGCAGCTCGACGAGCTGGCCTTCCAGATCCGCGACAGCGTGGAGAGCAGCGAGGAACTGTATCTGCTGGACGAGGGCATCGCCCGCGAGCTGTTCGGCGCGCCGGAGGACGCGCAGTGCGTGGCCTGGGCCGGCGCGGGGGCCACGGCGGAGGAACTGGCCGTATTTGAGCTGGCCGACGCGGAGGCGGCCGGCGCGCTGCTGGACGCGCTGCGCGCGCGCAACGCCGAGCGCGAGGAGAGCTACGCCGGCTATCTGCCCGACGAGGTGCCGAAGCTGCAAAACACGCTGCTGCTCTCCAATGGGCGCTATGTGCTGCTCTGCACGGCGCCGGACACCGCCGGCGCGCGCGAGGCCTGGGACGCGGCCTTTGAAGGATAAGTAAAGGGAGAAAGGGATAGCCTGTGGGCCGCATAACGGTCGAGGAATACGCGGATTTTGTCAGAGAAGATCAGCAGAGGGCCTACCGCCTGGCCTACGGCTATCTGCGCAGCCGGGAGGACGCGCTGGACGCCGTGCAGGAGGCGGTGGCCTCCGGCCTCGAGCGGCTGGACAGCCTGCGCGAGCCGCAGCGGCTGCGCACCTGGTTCACGCGCATACTGGTGAACGAATGCCTGGACATGCTGCGCCGGCGGAAGCGCCGCGGCGGCGACGCCAGCCTGGACGCCGACCCGGGGCTCATGCCCGCGCTGCCGGACGGGGCGGAGCGGAGCACGGAGGCCCTGGCCGTCTATCAGGCGGTGGAGGAGCTGCCGCCCAAGCTGCGCACCGTGGTGCTGCTGCGGTTTTTTGAGGATATGACGCTCGCCGAAGTGGCGGAGAGCGCGGGCTGCACGCTGAGCACGGCGAAATCCCGCCTCTACCGCGCGCTGGGCATATTGAGGCTGAAGCTGGGAGAGGAGGACTGGCTGTGAAAGAGGAGCTGAAGGCGCTCTATACGGACGTGCCGGCCCCGGCGGGGCTGAGCGCCGCGGTGGAACGCGGCCTGGCCGAGGGCATGCGCCGCCGCAGCCCGCGCCGCCGCGCCGCGCGCGCCGCCCGGCGGGGGGCCGCCGCGCTCACCGCCGCCTGCGCCGTTTTCGTGCTGCTGCTGAACACCGTGCCCACCTTCGCCGCGGCCATGTATGAGCTGCCCGTGCTGGGCGGGCTCTGCCGCGTGCTCACCGTGGCCGATTATCACGAGACGCACGCCGCCAGCGAGGTGGATGTGGCCCTGCCGGCCATCGAGGCCGGGGAGGGCGCCGCGCCCTGGGCGCAGGAGGTGAACGCGCTCATCCGCGAGACCGTGGAGGCCGAAGTGGCGGAGAGCGAGCGCCGCGCGGAGGAGTATTACGACGCTTATATCTCCACCGGCGGCGAACCGGACGAGTTCATCCCCGTGCGCGTCTCCGCCGGGTACGAGGTGTACTACAGCGGCGGCGACTACCTCTCCTTCGCCGTTATCAAGACGGAGAGCGGCGCTTCGGTGTATTCGAGCTTCCACTATTATAACTACGACGTGCGCACGGGCGCAGAGCTCTCGCTGGAGGACCTGCTGGGGCCCGGCTGGCCGGAGAGGTGCGCCGCCGCGGTGGAACGCGGCCTCGCCGCCCTGCCGGAGGAGAGCCGCGTGATGCTCTGGACGGATGTGGACATCGCCGCCGCGTTGCGCGACAGCGCGGATTTCTACCTTGACGGAGAAGGGCGGGTCGTGCTCGTGTTCGACAAATACTCCCTCGGCGCCGGCGCGCTGGGGAGGCTGGAGTTCACAGTCTGATCCGCGGGAACGGCCCCCCGCCGCGGGCAAGCTTGGGCTTGTAAGTGAGCGGGAAACATTGTATAATACATTCCGTACATCTGTTACGTGGAGGGGGATCACCCTTGAGAAAGACCAAGATAATCTGTACCATGGGCCCGGCTGTGGACAACGAGGAGATGCTGCGCGCCCTGATGCTCACCGGCATGGACGCCGCCCGCTTCAACTTTTCCCACGGCACTCACGAGAGCCACCTGGCAACGCTCAACAAGGTGCGCCGCATACGCGACGAGCTGGGCGCGGCCGTGGCCACCATCCTGGACACCAAAGGCCCCGAGATACGCATAAAGACCTTTGAAAACGGCCCCGTCACCCTGCGCGAGGGCGACAAGTTCACGCTCACCACCCGCGACGTGCCGGGCGACGCCGGCATCGTCTCCGTCACCTACGCCGACCTGCACAAGGAGCTGGAGAGCGGCTGCCGCGTGCTCATCGACGACGGCCTCATCGAGCTCACGGTGGACGGGATACAGGGGCAGGACATTGCCTGCACCGTCCGCAGCGGCGGGCCGCTCTCCAACAACAAGAGCATCAACATCCCCGGTGTCTCCATCCACCTGCCCTCCCTGACGGAGAAGGACCGTGACGACCTGCGCTTCGCCGCGGAGCAGGACTTCGACTTCGTGGCCGCCTCCTTCGTGCGCAAGGCCTCAGACGTGGAGGACATCCGCGCCTGCCTCAGGGAGTGCGGCGGCGAGCACATCCGCATCATCTCCAAGATCGAGAACCGCGAAGGCGTGGACAACCTGGAGGAGATCATCGCCGCCAGCGACGGGCTGATGGTGGCCCGCGGCGACCTGGGCGTGGAGATCCCCGCCTATGAGGTGCCGATACTGCAAAAGCGCATGATAAAAGAGACCAGCATGGCCGGCAAGCCCGTCATCACCGCCACGCAGATGCTCGATTCCATGATCCGCAACCCGCGGCCCACGCGCGCGGAGGTGTCCGACGTGGCCAACGCGGTGTTCGACGGCACCAGCTGCGTCATGCTCTCCGGAGAGACGGCCTCCGGCAAGCACCCCGTGGAGGCCGTGCAGACGATGGTGGACACCATCAACGCCGCCGAGCAGGCCACGGACTACTGGGGCCGCTTCCGCCGCTTTGAGTTCACGCCCGGGCGCTCCATCAACGACGCCGTCACCCACACCTGCTGCCAGACGGCCATGGACCTGGAGGCCGACGCCATCCTCACCCCCACGCAGACGGGCCACACGGCGCGCATGATCGCCCGCTTCCGTCCGGCCTGCCCCATCGTGGCCCTCACCACCACGGAGCGCGCGCGGCGGCAGCTGGCCATCTCCTGGGGCGTGCAGCCGCTGCTGGCCGGGTATGTCGATTCCACCGACCGCCTCTTCTCCATGTGCGTGCAGAGCGCGCTGAAGGAGGGGGCCGTGCAGAGCGGGCAGATGGTGGTCATCACCGCCGGCGTGCCCATCGGCCGCGCGGGCAGCACCAACCTCATCAAGGCCCAGGTCGTGTGATATAAACAGCAACAAGGCCGCGGCCCGTGCATCGGGCCGCGGCCGGGGCGTTTTGGAGGGCGCAACGTGAAGAAAGTCATCATCCTCATCGGCAACTACTGCTCGGGCAAGACGGAGATCGCCATGAACATGGCCATGCGCTCCAGCGAACAGGGCCGGCGCACGCTGGTCATCGACCTCGACCGCATAAACGACTATTTCCGCATGTCCGACCACATCAAAATGCTCAGTGACCGGCACGTGGAGGTCGTCTCGCCCACCTTCGTGGGCCAGGCCATCACGCAGACGGTGATGCCGGCGGCCGTGGCCTCCGCCTTCGACCAGGACTGGGACCTGGTGGTGTTCGACGTGGGCGGCGACCAGGCCGGCGCGCTCTCCCTGGCGCGCTACCACCAGGACTTCGCCGCCCTGCCGGCGGGGACGCTGGAGGTGTACGACATCGTCAACGTGTTCCGCCCCATGTCCGAGTCGCCGGAGAAGATACTCAAGCTCAAGGGCGAGCTGGAGGGCTTTGCCCGCCAGCAGGTGACGGGCTTCGTCAACAACTCGAACCTGCTCAACTACGCCAGCGCCGACGACCTGCGCCAGGGCTACGACATCATCCGCCAGGCCTCGGACCTGAGCGGCGTGCCCGTCGTGCACACCACGGGGCGCAAAAAATTCCTCGACGAGTTCCTCGCCGACGGGCGCGATGAGAAGTATATCGGCGCGCCCATCGCCCTCGAGAGCATCATGCACCGCAGCGTTGATAACTTCGCCTATGGCAGGATCTGAACCCGCCGCCGCCGGAAAATCGGCCCCGGCTCAAAGCCGGGGCCGATTTTTGTTTACAGCAGGCACGCCAGCGCGGGCAGCGAGCTTATCCGTATGCCGGCGTCCAGCGGCCGAGCGTGCGGGCTGTACGCCACCGCGCAGAAGCCGCCGCGGCGCGCGGCCTCAAGGCCGCTTTGGGCGTCCTCCACCACGGCGCAGCGCGCGGGCGGGAGGCCCAGCGCGGCGGCGGCTTTGAGGAACACCTCCGGGTCCGGCTTGCTGCGGGAGATCATGCCGCCGTCCACGACGGCGTCCAGCAGCGGCGCCAGGGCGAGCCTTTCGATGATGAGCGGCGCGTTGCGGCTGGAGGAGGCGACGGCCAGCTTCACGCCCCGGCGGCGCAGCGCCGAGAGCGTTTCGCGCGCGCCGGGCTCGGCGTCCGCCGGCGTCAGGCGCAGGAGGTACTGCCGGTAGAGGGCGTTTTTCTCCTCCGCCAGGGCGCGCTTCTGCGCCGGGGAAAAACCGTGCGAGCGCTCGCCGAGCACGATGTCCAGGCTCTCCATGCGCCCCACGCCGCGCGTGCGCTCGGCGGCGTCCGGCGGCAGTTTTATGCCCAGCCGCGACGCCAGCGCGCGCCAGGCCGCCAGGTGCAGCTCGTCCGTGCGGCAGAGCACGCCGTCGAGGTCGAAGATGACGCCGTCAAACTTCATTTTTCCCTCCAGCGCCCGCCCAGCGAGAACACGGGGATGGTGTCCGCGCACCCGACGTCCACGGCCTGCCCGCCGGCGAAGCGCTCGCCGGTGTAGAAGTCGTACCACTCCCCGGCGGGGAGGTAGACCTCGCGGCGCGCGGCGCCCGGAGAAGTGACGGGGGCGACGAGCAGCCGCTCGCCGAACATGTATTCGTCGCCGATGCCGGCGCAGCGAGCGTCGTCCGGGAAGGCGTAGGCCAGCACCCGCGTGAGCGGCATGCGCCGCCCGACGCAGAGCCTTGCCTGAGCGCGGATATAGGGCAGCAGCTCCATGCGCAGGAGGTGCCAGGAGCGCACTTTTTCCGCGTAGCCCGTAAGGCCGAAGGCCCGCTCGATGTTCCAGGGGCTGCGCTCGTTGTTGCCCTCCATGCCCGGCTGCAGCAGCTTGAACTGCCCGCCGTCCGGCTCGGAGTGCCACTGCATGATGGGCGCGAAGCAGGCGAGCTGCGTGGCGCGCATATAGAGCTCCGGCGAGGGCAGCTCTCCCGCAAAGCCGCCAATGTCAAAGCCCCAGAAGATGACCCCGCTCGCCGAGGCGCTCAGGCCCGCGTTGAGCTGGCTTTTGAGCTCGCCGAAGTCCGAGAGCTGGTCGCCCGCCCAGAGCATGGGCGTGGCCTGCGCGCCCGTGTATCCCGCGCGGGAGAAGAGGACCTGCCCGGGCTCGAGTAAGCCCGTGTACGCCTTCGTATAGAGCTGCGGATAGAGGTTGCGCCCCTCCGCGCCTGTCGTGCCGTCGAAAAAGCGCGCGTCGCCGCTGAGGATGAATTCCCCGCCGTCGGTCTTGAAGCCGTCCACGCCCAGCTCCGTGAGGTAGCGGCGCTTGCTGAACCAGCTCTTGACCGTCTCGGGGTTGGTGAAGTCCGGCACCAGCGAGCCGGCGAACCAGTGGCCGGCCGGTATCCTGTAGGGCGTGCCGTCGGCGTTCATCACGCACAGCCTGCGCTCTACGGCCTCCGCCCAGTCGCGCTCGAGCTGCCCGTTCGGCGGCTCGTGCGGCTCGAGCTGCTTGTAGACCGGTATCTGCCAGAGCAGGAGATGCACGCCGCGCGCGTGCAGCCGCTCGATCATCCCCGCCGGGTCCGGCCAGCGCCCTTCGCTATGGAAGGTGTAGAACGTCGCCTCGTCGCTCCAGGCCTCGGCCACAGCCACGCCGACGGGGAAGCCGCGCCCTTCCGCTTCGTCGAGCGCGGCCTCCAGTTTCGCGCGGCTGTCCCAGCGGTTGGCGGAGATCCAGGGCTCGAACACCCAGTCCGGCGGCAGGAGCGGCTCGCCCGTGCAGCGCATGTGCTCCGCGACGATCTCCTGCGGCGTCCCGGTGAAAATGTGGATCTCGCACTTCACGGGAACGTTTATCACGATCTCCCCCTGCGCGAAGCTGAAGCGCGTGACGCGCGCCGTGTCCAGCCAGAGGCCGAGGCCGCCGTCCGTCCAGAAGAAGGGCATCGGGCAGTAGCTTTTGTCCCCCTGGCGGCAGAATTTTTCCTCCACGGCGATCTCCGCCGCGCGGCCGAGGTAGTTCACGGCGTCGAAGCGCTCGCCGAGGCCGTAGGCGCCGGCGTACTCCGTTTCTATATGTATCTCATACCCGCCGGAGGCCCCGGAGCACGAAAAGTGCGCCGGGGTCCCCTTTGGGGTGGAGATGTAAAAAGCATCGAAGGGTATGTTTAAAGTGCAGTGTTCCATAACTACCCCTTTATCCCGCCGGCCATGAGGCCGTTTTTGAACTGCTTCTGCGCGCAGAGGTAGATGGCGATGATGGGTATCATCGAGATCAGGCTGCCCGCCATCAGCACGTTGTACTCGGTGTTGTACTGCCCGTTGAGGGTGGAGAGCGCGATGGGCAGGGTCATTTTATTGCGGTCGGTGAGCATCAGCAGCGGCCAGAGGTAGTCGTTCCAGCTCTCCATAAAGGTCGTCACGGCCAGCGTGGCGATGGTCGGCGCGCACATGGGCAGGGCGATGCGCCGGTAGACCTGGAAGATGCCCGCGCCGTCTATCCGCGCGGCGTCCAGGAAGTCGTTTGGTATCGCCCGCATCTGCTGCACCAGCATGAACACGGCGAAGGGCTTGAAGATGCCCGGCAGTATCACGCTCGCGTAGCTGTCGATGAGCCCGAGTTTGTTCATGACGACGAAGAGCGGTATCATCGTCACCTGCGTCGGTATCATCATCGTCGCCAGGTAGAGCGCCAGCACCGCCTGGCTGCCGCGGAAGCGTATCTTGGCGAAGGCGAAGGCCGCCATGCTCGCCGAGATGATGGTGAGGAGCGTGAAGGAGCAGGTGATAAAAAGGCTGTTGCCTATCGTTTTGAGGAAGGGGAAGCGCGAGAACACCTCGCCGTAGGCGTCCAGCGTGGGCTCCGCCGGTATCCACTCTATCGGTATGCTCATCAGCGCGCCGCGGCTCTTGAGCGAGGTGGAGATCATCCAGGCGAAGGGCACGAGGGCGACGACGGCCAGCAGCACGGCGACGATGTAATAGCCCGCGCCGCCGGCGATGCGTTTACGAGTCATAGTTCACCCACCTCTCCTGCACTTTCATCTGCAAGCCCGTACAGGCCATGATGATGACGAACAGCAGCCAGGAAAAGGCCGCGGCATAGCCCATGCGGTAGTAGCGGAAGCCGTATTTGTATATGCGCTCGACCATCACCTGCGTGGCGCCGTTGGGCCCGCCGTCGGTCATTATCATGATCTGCGGGAAGAGCTGGAAGGCGTTTATCAGGCTCACCACCAGCACATAGAAGATGGCGGGCGTCATCAGCGGCAGGGTGATGCGGACAAATTTCGTCCAGGCCCCCGCGCCGTCCAGCGAGGCGGCCTCGTAGTAGTTCCTGTTGATGCCTATCATGCCGGAGAGCAGTATGAGCCCGAAAAAGCCCATGTCCTTCCAGACGCTCACCAGCACGATGGCCGGCATGGCCCAGTTTTCGTCCAGCAGCCAGCCGGGGCCCTCGATGCCGAAAAAGCCGAGGATGCCGTTCACCGCGCCGTACTGGGGCGAGAGCATGCTCTTCCAGATCATGCTCGCCGCCACCCAGCTCGTGAGCACGGGGATGTAGTAGATGATGCGGAAGGCGGTCACGCCGCGGCGCTCGCGGCTGAGCAGGTAGGCCACGCCCAGCGAGCAGGCCAGCATCAGCGGGATGTAGAGCGCGATGTACTCCAGCGTGTTGCCGAGCACCTGCCAGAACTCGCCGCCGCCCAGGATGGCCCGGTAGTTTTCAAGGCCCACGAAGTGCTCGGCGAAAAAGCCGGGGTCGGCGAGCCGGTCGAGCCCGTTCCAGTCCGTGAGGCTGAGGAAGAGCGAGATGACTAGCGGCAGCAGCGAGAACACGGCGAGGCCGATGAGGCTCGGCAGCAGGAAGGGCGAGGCCGTGAGCAGGCCGCCCTGGCCGCGTATGGGCTTTTCTCTCTTGCGTTTTGGTCTCACGGCCTTTCACTCTCCTTGTCAAAATGGGGAGGGGGCGGCCCCCTCCCCGGAATTCTGGCTTATCCCAGGCTGATCTGCGCCTCGCACTGGGCCTGCGCCTCGTCGAGCGCCTCCTGCACGGTGACGGTGCCGGCCGCGGCGGCTTCGAGCTGCTGGCCGATGATGTCGCTCATGAGGGCGTAGTCCTCGATGACGGGCGGGACCACCAGGTAGTCAAGGCTCTCGAAAACGGCCTCGCGGTTCTCCGGCGGGGTGAGGTCGAGGTAGCTCGCGAGCACGGCCTCGTCGTTGACGGCGGGCAGGTCCCAGCCGGCCTCGATGCGGATCTCGGCCGCGGCGGGGCTGGAGCAGAGCCAGGTGATCCAGGTCATGGCTGCTTCCTTGTTCTCGCTGTCGGCGTTGACGACGCAGGCGTTGGAGAAGAAGTGGGTGGCCTTCTGCACTTCGCCGGGCTCGATGGCGATGTCCCAGTCAAAGCCGCAGCCCTCGGCGAAGGTGTTGAAGGCCCAGATGCCGGTGGGTATCATGCCCAGGCGGCCGCTCATGAAGAGGTCCCAGTCGCCCATGCCGCCCATCTGCTCGGCGGTGGGCTGCACGTTCGTGACCAGCACGCGGTCGGCCATCATCTGCGCCGCGGCCACATTCTCGGGGGCGTTTATCGTGAAGGCGGTCTTGTCCTCGTTCAGGAGGCTGCCGCCGAACTGGGCGCAGGCCTTGTAGAACTCGTTGTAGGTCAGCGGCTGGTAGTAGCCGTAGATGTCGTCGCCCAGCGCGTGGATGGCCTCGGCGGCCGCCTGCACGTCGTCCTGCGTCCAGTCGCTGGTGGGGTAGCCGATGCCGGCCTGGTCGAAGAGGTCCTTGTTATAGACCAGCACCACGTTGGAGAAGTTGCCGGGCAGGCCGTACTGCACGCCGTCCACGGTGAAGGCGGAGAGCGCCGTCTCGTCCAGGCCGCTGAGGTCCACGCCCTCGATGGGGGCGAGCACGCCCTTGCTGGCATAGGAGGCGAAGTTCTCGATGTTCATCTCGTAGCAGTCGGGGGCGGTGCCGCCGGCCACGCGGGTCTGCATCTGGGTGAAATAGTCGTCGATGGCGATGGTCTCGATCTCCACGGTGATGTTGGGGTATTCCTCGTGGAAGGCCTCGTACATGCGCTGGAGCGTCTCCTCGTTGCCGCCGGAGGAGTTGAAGTTGCAGTAGGTTATCGTCACGGGCTCGTCCCCGGCGTTCTCCGGGCTCTCCTCGGCGGGGGCTTCGCTCTCCTCCGCCGGCGGGGCGCTCTCCTCCGCGGCGGGCTCTTCGCCGCAGGCCGAGAGCAGCATCAGCAGCGAAAGGCAGCAGGCCAGAATGGCAAACAGCCGTTTCTTCATTTCATTTTTTCCTCCTTGTTGGTTTTTCAATATGCTCTTGTAGACTCGCGCGTTGTCTACGTTTAGCTGGAACTCATCGACGCGGGCACAATACCCCGCGCTCTGTGGGCCGTGTGTGCGCGCTGTGCCAGCGGGCGCCGCCCGCCTCGCGCGTTGTCTACTTTTAGCTGAACTTAGATCTTGCGCACGCTGCCGCGCTCCACCAGTGTCACGGGCAGGATCAGCTCCTGCTTGGTGAGCTCGGGCTCCTCGATGTTGCGGATAAGCAGCTCGACGGCCTTCTCGCCCTTGGTGGATATCTGCTGCCGGACGGTCGTGAGGCCGGGGGTGAGGTACTGGGAGACCTCCAGGTCGTCGAAGCCCATGAGGGAGATGTCCTCCGGCACGCGCACGCCGCGCTCATAGAACGCCTTCTGCGCGCCGATGGCGAGGATGTCCGCCGCGGCGACCACCGCCGTGGCCTGTGTGTGCGTGTCCAGCAGGCGGTCAGCGGAGGCGATGCCGTCCTTGTAGTCGATGTCGCCCTCGAAAACCAGCCCGGCGCGGAACTCCAGGCCGAACTCGGCGAGCGCGTCCCGGTAGCCGGCAAGGCGCTTTTTCATGACGCCGTTGTCCTTCAGCCGGCCGCAGAAGAAGGCAATGTCCCGGTGGCCGCGCTCAAGGACGTACTTCGTGGCGAGATAGCTGCCATAGGCGTCGTCGATGCGCACATTGTGGTAGTAGTGGTCGTTGCAGTAGCTGTCGATGAGCACGATGGGTATCTGGCTCTTCTTCATCTGCTGATAGAATTCATCCGGGTACATGCCGATAACGATGATGCCGTCCAGGTTGCGCTCCTTGGCCAGGGTGAGATAGCTCTCGTTCGCGTCCGTGGCGGAGATGAGCACGTGGAAGCCGCGCTGCCGGGCGCAGAGCTCGATGCTGCCGAGGATCTCGCTGTAAAACTGATTCTGGAACATCAGCCGGCCCTCGCCCTCCGTCTGCGGCACGACGACGCCGATGAGCTTGCTGTCGTTGCCCGCGCTGGAGAGCGTGCGCGCGGCCATGTTCGGCGTGTAGCCGAGGTCCTTTATCGCCTGCTCCACGCGCTTGCGCGTCTCATCGGAGATGGGCCGCTTGCCGCTGATGGCATAGCTGACCGCCGCCGTGGTGACGCCCGCCGCCTTGGCCACGTCCTTCATCGTTACTCTCTGTGCTGACATTTATATCACTCCGTGCGTTTAAACGATTAAACTTGTTCCTGCCTTAATATTAGCCAATGGCCGGCTGAATGTCAATAGGGATTTTTCACTTTTTCACAAAATCTGTTGACAACAGCCCGGTTTGTGATATGATGTTGCCAATATAACATGTGAGATATCATTTTAACGATTAAATGAGATTGCGAGGGCTGCACATGGCTGAAAAATACCTGCCCACGGGGAACGAATATGTCTCCCTGCCCGATCTGGACGAAAAGACCGCCGCGCTCGGCAGCGTCTCCGTGCTGCACATGGGCGCGAAGGGGCTCATCGAGCTGCGCGGAGGGGAGGGCGCGCCGTTCATGGAGCCCTTCGTGCGCATAAACGGCGAGGAGGCCCCGCTGCGGCGCATGAGCTGGAGCCGCGGCCGGCACTGGATACCCTGTTTCACCGCGGAGGCGGGGCCGCTCGCCGTCTCCGGGCAGGTGCTCGCGTGCGTGGGCGAGCGCGGCTTCATCTACCGCCTCGGCGTCGCGGCGGAGGGGACGGCGGAGGTCGAATACGGCCTGCGCGGCCGCTGGCAGAGCTCCTGGCTCTGCATCAACGAGGACCGGCAGATACGCGGCGAGATGGCGGCCCGGCACAGCTACTGGAACGGCGGGCCGGTGTTTGAGCTCTCCGCGGGGCTGCCGCTGCTGGCCTTCGCGCCCATGTGGGAGCGCCCGGTGGCCGCCGAATGGCGCGTGGAGCCGGACGGGGCCGTCAGCTACAGCCTCACGCGGCGCTTTTCGGCCGTGCCCGGGCAGGGGGAGGAGACGGCGTTCTTCTGGGGCCTGGGGTACGAGGAGGTCTCCGCCGCCACCAGCGCCAAGGAGATGCTGCGCCGCGGCTGGGACTATGAGCGCGAGCGGACGGAAAACTGGCTCGGCGCGCGCATCTGGCGCTGCGCGGACGGGCAGCTCGAGCGGCTCTACAACACGAACATGTTCTTCTGCCTCTTCTACTCCACCGGCCTCACGCTGGACACGGAGGAGCGCGTGCTGGCCACCAGCCGCAGCCCGCGCTACTATGTCTCCGCCGCCTACTGGGACCGCGACAGCCTGCTGTGGAGCTTCCCCACGCTGCTGGACGCGGACCATGAGCTGGCGCGCGAGGCCCTGCTCTACGCCTTCGGCCGGCAGGCGCGGAATATAGGCGTCCACTCGCGCTACATAGACGGCACGGTGCTGGAGCCGGGCTTTGAGCTCGACGAGCTGCTCGCGCCCATCATCGCCCTTGAGCGCTATGTGAAAGCCACGGGCGATAAGAGCGTGCTCGCGCTCGAGTGCGTCACGGGCGCGGCCGGGCGCATATGCCGCGCCTTGGAGTCCGTGCGCAGCGGCGGCGCCGCCCTCTATGAGACCTTCCTCATGCCCACCGACGACCTGCGCACATACCCGTACCTCACATATGACAACGTCCTCGCCTGGCGCGCGCTGCGCGCGCTCGCACACCTCTGGCCGGAGCGCTACGGCCCGCTGGAGGCGGAGGCGGAGCGCGTGCGCGCGGCGGTGTACGAGCACTGCACGGCCGAAGGCGCGGGCGGCAGGTACTTCGTCTGGAGCACGGACATGGCGGGCGGGAGCGACGTCTATGACGAGCCGCCCGGCTCGCTGCTGCTCCTGCCCTATCTCGGCTTCTGCGCCTCTGACGACCCGGTGTGGCGCAACACCGTGGGCATGATACGCTCGATCGATTACGCCTACAGCTTTGCGGGCTGCGAGTTCGCCGAGATCGGCTGCGCCCACGCGCCGCACCCCTGGCTTTTGAGCGTGGGCAACAGCCTGCTCTCCGGGGAGGCGGAGCGCGCGCTGGACTTTTTGCGCCGCGCGCCGCTCGACAACGGCATCATCTGCGAGAGCGTGGACGAGCACACGGGGGAGTGCGCCACCGGCGGGCACTTCGCCACCTGCGCTGGCTTTGTCTGCCACGCGCTGAGATACGCGCTGGGGGGCGCCGCCCATGAGGAATGACGTCAGGCTCCGCGCGCGCACGGTGAGCGCCTCGGGCGCGCTCTGCGACCGCTTCCTGGAGAGCGTGTTTTTCACCGGCAACGGGCGCATGGGCCTGCGGGGCTGCGCGCTGTTCCGGCCCGAGCCGCGGCCGCTGGACGCCGGGCTTTTCGTCGCCGGCATCTTCGACAGGCTCTCCGGTCACACGGAGCTCACCGACTTCGTCGCCCTGCCCAGCCCCCGGCTGGAGATAACGCTGGGCGGGGAAAAGGCGCGGCTCTGCTCCGAGGTGCGGCGCCGCCTGGACCTCGACACCGGCGAGCTGCGGCTGGACTACGCCGTCGCCGCTGCGGGCAGGTCCGCCCGCGTGACGGAGCGGCGCGTGTTCCCCATGGACGAGCCAGAGCGGCTCTATATGCGCGCCGAGCTCGAGGGCGACGGAGAGCTCCGCTTCTCGCTCGACAGGGATATCAGCAATTCCACAATCCCCGACGACCAGGTGAAGGAGAACAGCGAGGTCGTGCAGATGTTCCGCCCGCTCGGCGCGGACGGGGCGCGCGAGCGCTTTACGACACGCTGGACGGGGCTGGAGATCGGCTATACGCTCAGCCAGAGGCGCGAGGGCCGCGCGCTCGACGCCGTCTGCGAGGTGCGCACGAGCCGCGACGCGGATCCGCGCATCGGCTCCCTCGAGCCCGCCGCGGGCTACGGCGCGGCCCTCGAGCGCGCCCGCGAGCAGCTCGCCCGCCGCTGGGAAAACTGCGCCGTGCGCATCGAGGGCGACGAGGAGAGCGAGAGCGCGCTCAGCTGGGTGATATACGAGCTGCTGGCCAACCTCCCGGCGCGGGACGGCACGGTGAGCGTGGGCGCGCGCGGGCTGACGCACACGCGCTACAAGGGCTGTTGCTTCTGGGACACGGAGATGTTCGTGCTGCCCTTCGCGCTGCTCACGGACCCCGAGGCGGCGCGGAAGCTGCTGGATTTCCGCGTCCGCACGCTGCCCGCCGCCCGCGCGCACGCAAAAAAAATGAACGCCGCCGGCGCGCGCTACCCCTGGATGGTGGCGCTCGACGGCAGCGAGCAGTGCGAGAGCTGGGACATCGGCTGCAGCGAGGTCCACGTCACCGCCGACATCGCCTACGCCGCCGGGCAGTACATGGACTGGACGCAGGACGGGGACTTCCTCCTCCGCGGCGGCGCGGAGATGCTCTGCGAGACGGCGCGCTTCTGGCCCAGCCGCGTGACGCCCGCGCCGGACGGCGTCAACCTGCTCTTCTGCAAGGGCCCGGACGAGTACTGCGGCATCACCAGCAACAACCTCTACACCAACTGCATGATAAGGCGCCACCTTGAGCTCGCCGGCCGCGCCGCCGCGGCGCTCGCCGGGCGCGACGCGCAGCAGTACGCGCGCCTGGGGCTGAGCGACAGGGAGCTCGGGGAGTGGCGCGAGCTCGCCGGCAAGCTGAAGCTGCCGCGCGACCCGCAGACGGGGCGCTACCGCCAGGACGACACCTTCCACCTGCTTGAGCCGGCCGACATGGCCGCCCTCAAGCCCGACGACACGGCGGCCTATTCCCGCGTCTGCTTCGACGCCCTGCAGCGCCTGCGCGTGATCAAGCAGGCGGACGTGCTGCTGTTGATGACGCGCCTGCCGGGGCTCTTCAGCCGGGAGGAAAAGCTCGCCGCCTGGGAGGATTTCGAGCCGCTCTGCCTGCACGACTCGACGCTGAGCTTTGCCACGCACGCCCTCTTCGCGGCGCAGAACGGCCTTGAGGGGGCGGCCGCGCGCTACTTTGACAAGGCGCTCTGGCTCGATTTGCGCGACGTGATGGGCAACACGGGCAAGGAGGGCCTGCACCTGGCCTGCCTGGGGGAGACCTGGCAGGCGGCGGTGTTCGGCTTCGCCGGGCTGCGCCTGGAAAACGGCCGGCCCGCCCTCTCGCCGCACCTGCCCGCGGCCTGGCGCGGCATGGAGTTCAAATTCTTCTGCCGCGGCAGGAAGTTCTCCGCACGCATAACAAAAAACAGCGCGGAGATAAAAGAAATAAAAGAGGCCTGAGAACACTCAGGCCCCTTTCCCCCGCCGGGGCGTGGCCGGCGGGGGATATTTTGTGTTTGCTTATGCCGCGATCTCCGTTTCGCCGGGCGCGGGCACGGTGGGGTGGCCGTCCTCGCCCCAGATCTCGGCGTAGCCGGAGCCGTCGAAGGTATACTGACTGCCGCCGATCTCCGCCGTGGCGTTGGTGATGAAGCTGCCGTCGGCGCGGCGGTAGCGCCAGCCGTTGTCGTCCGCCGCCCAGCCCTCGGGCGAGACGCCGGGATAGAGGTAGATGTCCAGGCCCAGGGCGTCGCGCGTCTCGTTGTCCTGGAAATGCCACCACTCGCTGGTGAGGCCGCCGAAGCCGGCGCCCTTCATGTAGCCGGCGAGCAGCTGGGCGTTCGCGTTGTTGCGGGCGATGACGGAGTACCAGCTGAGGTCGTGCATCTCCGTCTGCATTTCCAGGTCGCCCTGCCCGGGGATCTCCAGCGTGAGGTCCAGGGCGATGCCCATGTTGTGCGCAGAGCCGCTGCGGGCCAGGAAGTTGGCCAGCGTGTAGCTGCCCTCCGTCACCAGGCGGCGGTAGGTGAGCTCCTCGCCCTCCGCCGTCTCCGGCAGGTCGTCGGGGCGCTCATCGCTCTCATAGGCCGTCTCCGGCAGCGGCTCGTCCAGCAGCAGCTCGGCCGTGTCGTAGATGGCGCGGGTGGCCATGTTGGGCCTGTAGGAGTCGTAGATCTTCAGCCGGTAGCCGTCGGCGCGGGCGGCGGCGGCGGCCTCGATGAGCTTTTCGCAGCAGGGGTAGAGATAGGGCGCGAGGGACGCGCCGTCCGCCAGGCGCACGCGCTCATAGCCCTCGACGACCTCGCCGGTGACGCCGGGGATCTCGAAGCCGTGCATCATGTATTTGGAGGCGTAGCTGTTCGTGATGTCGTAGGTGCAGAGCTCGCCCATGTACCCGGGCAGGTCGATAAGGCAGAAATTGCTGTCGATGTAGCCAAAGTTATCGCCAGAGCGCACGCGGAAGAGGCCGTTTTCCTCGCCCACGACGCAGAGCGCGGCCGCCGCCGGCACCGTGCCCAGTTGCTCGCTCATGTCCGCGTCCGCGTAGAGCGCCAGCTCCTTCATCGGCCAGACCGTGCAGTAGAGCGGCGAGGGCTCGCTGAAGAGCTCCAGCACCGCCGGCTCGGCGGCGTACTCCGCGCCCTCCGGCACGTCCCCGCCCACGGTGACCACGCGGAAGGCGTAGCTCGTGCAGCTTTTGAGCGTGGGCGTGGTGTATTCCCGCTCGCCGTCGCGCTCGACAGACAGGACCGCCGTCCACTCGCCGTCCACGAGCTGTTGCAGCTCATAGCCGTGGCCCTTCGTCTCGTTCCAGGTCAGGCGCAGGACGTTGAGCGCGATGTCCTCGCGCCGCAGCTCCAGCACGCGGCCCAGCAGGTCCTCGCGCTCCACGGTGACGGCCTCGCTGGCCGCGCCCGTGAGGACATAGCCCGCCCCCGTGCGCACGCTGCGCACGACGAAGCGGTCCGGCGCGTCATAGGCCGGCATGGCCAGCTCGTCCGCCCCCTCGCCGAAGCGCACCAGGGCCTCGCCGTGGGAAAAGCGCGCCACCGTCCGCTCGCCCTCCGCCGCCAGCAGGCGCAGCTCATAGCTCAGGCCCTCGTCCTCCAGCGCGTCAAAGCTCAGCGCGAGCGTCTTTTCCTCCTCGTCCAGCTCATAGCCGATCTCGCCGGGATCCATGCCGGCGAGCGTCACGGTGACGTCGATGGGCTGCGCGCCGGCGCGGGCGAACTCGCGCGCCAGGATGTCGAAGTGCTTGAGCGGCGTGACGGTGATGCGCACGGCGCCCTCCGCCGGCAGCGGGGAGAGGGTGCAGCTGTTGCCGCCGCTCTCCAGCGAGAGCAGCGGCTCCTCCGCGCCGGGGGCGTAGGCCTCCACGAGGTAGCTGTCGGCGCGCGCGGCGCGCGGCCAGGAGGCCGAGAGCGAGCCGCCGCCCGCTTCCAGCGTCAGCATGGCGTCCTCCGGCAGCTCCGAGCCCGCCAGCAGCCAGGGCAGCGCGGCGAAGAGGAAGCCGCAGAGCAGCAGCAAAATGAGCGCCGCCAGGCAGGAAAAACAGATGACTTTGGCCTTTTTGGACATGATTACCTCACTTTGTGTAGGGCCACGGGGCCTGCGCGCGGGTCATGCAGAAGAAGTCGAAGTCGCGGCCCTTGGCCTCCCAGGCCATCTCCAGCTCCGGGTCGAAAATGCGCCAGACGCCGTCCATTTCCAGCTCCACCCAGCCGTGGGGGTCGCCGTCCGAGCCCACGCGGCCGCTGATGATGGTCACGTCGTAGCCCAGCTGGCGCGCCAGGTAGTAGAAGGCCGCCGCGTAGCAGTAGCAGTTGCCGCGGCCGGTCTCGAACATGGTCAGGGCCTCGTCGTGCTCCCAGCCCGTCTCGCGGAAGAGGTAGTAGTTGCGCCGCAGGTAGCTGTAGCTGTCGCGCGTGTGCTCATAGGCCGCGCGCAGGGCCTCCCAGCGGCCCATGCCGGGTGCCAGGAGCGCCGCGAGGATGTCTTTCACATATCCGTCCAGCAGCTCGTCGCCGCTGGTGTAGCGCCCGTCAGCGCCGAAGTACAGCGAGCCCACATAGCCGCCGCGCAGCGGCTCGAGCGTCGCCGGGTCGGCGTAATAGAGCTCCGTTCCCACCAGGTTGAAGCCGGCCGCGGGCAGCTCGCGCTCATAGTCCAGCCAGCGCCCGCCGGCGGCCGTGTGGCCCACGGCGGCCTCCATCAGCTCGAAATAGGCCGGGTGGCCCCAGGGCACGTCGTCAAAGAGCGGCGTGAGCCACTGCGAGGCCGCCTCCACGTCCGGCGAGCGCCCCAGCGCGCGGTTGACGAGCGCCACGCCCTCCGCGCGCGTGACGCCCGCGCCGCCGGAGAGCGGCAGCGCGGCGGCCTCCCGGCCCGTCAGCGCGGAGAGGATGGCCACGGCCTCGCGCAGGGCCACCGGCTCGTCCGGGCGCACGTTGCCCCCAGAGTCCGCGCGCAGGAGGCCCAGCGCGCCCAGCGCGGAGAGCGCGCGGCCGTATTCGCTGCCCTCCGGCGCGTCGGCAAAGAACTCGCCGAGCTCCAGCGGGCCGTAGGCGCGGTAGATGAACTGCGCCAGCTCCCCGCGCGTCAGCAGCTCGTCGGGGCGGAACTCCCCGCCGGCGTCGATATAGGCGCGGTGCAGCGCGCCCGGCCCCTCCGGCATGGCGACGGAGCGCAGCTCCGAGCCGGAGGCAGAGCGCCCGGCGTCCGCCGCCGGGGCGGCCGAGCCCGTCGCCAGCAGCGCGAGGCAGAGCGCGGCGAGGCAGAGCGCCGCGCCGCGCAGCGCGCGCTTACTCGACATAGTTGACGGTCTCGCTGCCGTCAACGTCGCGGTAGGTGTAGACGGTGAAGCCGTCGTAATAGAGGTTGCCGTCCTCGCCCTCGCCCAGGCAGCTGGGGGCGTAGTCGCTGCTGAGCGGCTCGCCGATGGCGGCGATCAGGTCCTCCAGCGGCGCGCCCTCGAACTCTTTGGCGGCCTCCAGCGGGGACGGCTCCTCCTCCGCGGGCGCTTCGCTCTCCTCGGCAGGCGCCACGCTCTCCTCGGCAGGCGCCACGCTCTCCTCGGCAGGCGCCACGCTCTCTTCGGCGGGCGGCGCGCTCTCCTCAACAGGCTCCACGCTCCCGGCGGCGGGCTCTTCGGTGACTTCGGCGGGCTCTTCGCCGCAGGCGGCAAGGCCGAGCAGCAGCGTGAGCGCGAGCAGCAGGCAGGTGAGTTTCTTCATCCCAGTTTCCCTCTCTTTTTCTTTTTTGTCCTATTTATATACCGACGCGCCGGCGCAGCACAGCTCGCCGCCCTCGTACCAGGCGACGGCGTAGTCCCCGCCGCCCTCCCCGGGCAGGCAGGCCATGAAGCCGCCGCCGGGCAGCAGCGCGGCCTCATAGGCCCTGCCGCCGTGCGCGATATATACCGGTGAATCCGTGTCCGGCGCCGTTTCCAGCGCGCCCGTGACGCGGTGCAGCCCCTCCGGGGCGTCCTCCAGGGCGAGCGGCAGCGCCCCCTCCGCGGCGGGCAGGGATAGCGCCCTCTCCGGCGCGGGATAGGACGCCGGCTGCTCGACCAGCCAGCGCAGGTTGCGCTCCACGATCTCCACCGCCACCGTGTCTGCGCCCAGCCCGGCGGCCAGCGTCAGGTCATAGGCCGCCTGCCGCGAAAAGCGCGCGCTGCCGAAGGCGTCCGCCAGGTAGGGGTAGAGCAGCTCGCCGAAGGAGTCGCGGAACATCAGCAGCGCGCCATCGCCGCCGCTCTCGGTGTCGATGGTTATGCTGTCGGGGCGGATATTTTCACCCTGGGTGAATTCAAGCCCGGCGGGCGGGGCGTTCGTCTCGCCGTCCGCCGCGGCGGGATAGAGCATCTCGAAGAGGTCGCCGCTGTGCGCCTCCGCCGCGCCGAAGGGGCCGGAAAAGTACGCCCCATCCCGCCCGAGGGCGGCGAGCACGGCGTCCGCCGCCAGGGCCGCGCCGCGCGAGTTCCAGTGCGAGTCGTGCGCAAAGTAGAGCTCCTCAGCTTCCGCGCCGAAGAGCGCGAAGAGGTCGATGAAGGGCACGCCCTCCTCCGCAAGCGCGGCGTGCAGGCGCTGCGCGTTGCCTGCGCCCTCCGCGCGCGGATAGGAGCCGGGCATGTGCTGCGGATAGAGCGAGCTCTTGTTGGGCGCGATGAAGAAGAGGAACTGCGCCCCCAGGCCCTCGCAGTATTCGCGCATCAGCGACAGGTTGCGCGCGGCGGAGAAGATCTCGCGCTCCGTCATCGGCTCCGTGCCGCTGTAGTCGGGCAGCTCGTCGGCGTAGTAGAGCCAGCCGCCCGTCCCCAGCACCACGCCATCCTCCGCCGAGCGGCCGAAGAGCGCCAGCGCGCGGGCGTAGAGCGTGATCAGCTCCCCGCGCAGGTAAAAGCCCTCGCCGGCGTAGTCCGCGAGCTCGGAGAGGTAGTCCGCGTTCAGCGCGCCGTCGCGCCCCGTGAGCTCCGGCGCGCGGGCGGCGGACTCGTTCGCGCGGGCCTCCGCGGGGCCGTGCACGAGCATGCCCACGGAGGGGACAAGGCACAGCGCCAACGCCAGAAGCAGGAATATCATCGCTGTCAGTGTTTTTTTCATCATCCCGCCCCCTCAGAACTGGAAGTAGATGAACGGCGCGAAGCCGCCGGAGGCGATGGCCGACGCGCAGAGCACGAGCAGCGCCAGGCTGAGCGCGTAGCCGGCCGCGTCCGCCGCCGGGCGCAGCGCGCCCCCCGGCGAGGAGAGCCGCCGCCGCAGGGCGGGCAGCGCGGGCAGGGAGATGAGCGCGCCCAGCGCGAGCAGCGCCAGCGTATAGCCGTCCGCCGAGCGCGCGAGCAGCAGCCGCGCCGCCGCGGGCAGTTCCCAGCGCGTGAACATGGCGCCCAGATAGGCGAAGCCGGAGCCCACGTCCGGCGCGCGGAACATGACGAAGCCCAGCGAGACGGCCAGCAGGGCGTAAACGCGCGAGAGCGCGCGCCCGGCGGCCGTTTTGCGCCAGCGCTCCACGTCCAGCACCTTCAGGCTCTCCAGCGCGGAGAGCAGCGCGTGCCATGCGCCCCAGAGGACGAAGGTCATGTTGGCCCCGTGCCAGAGCCCGCAGAGGACGAACACCGCGGCCTTGTTGGCCGCCGTGCGCCATTTGCCGCGCCGGCTGCCGCCGAGGGGGATGTAGAGGTAGTCGCGGAACCAGAGCGAGAGCGAGATGTGCCAGCGCCGCCAGAAGTCCGTGATGGAGGCGGCGGCGTAGGGGTAGTTGAAGTTTTCCGGGCAGGCGAAGCCCAGCATCGCCCCCAGGCCCACGGCCATGTCCGAATAGCCGGAGAAGTCGAGGTAGAGCTGCAGGCTGTAGGCCGCCGCGCCCAGCCAGGCCAGCGGGGCCGTCAGCGCGTCCCCGGCGGTGAAGGCGGCGTCCGCTATGACCGCCGCCGCGCCCGAGAGCAGCAGCTTCTTGCCCAGGCCGAGGATGAAGCGCCGCGCGCCCTGCGCCGTCCGCTCCCAGGAGCGCTCCCGGCGCGCGAGCTGCGCGCGGAAGGCGGAAAAGCGCGAGAGCGGGCCGCTCATCACCTCCGGCAGGAAGGAGATGTAGAAGAGCGCCTCGAAAAAGCTCCGCGTCCCCTCCTGCGGCCGCCGCGCGGCGTCGCAGACGTAGCTGATGCCCTTGAAGGTGAAGAAGCTCACGCCCGCCGGGGCGAGGATCTCCGGCAGCGACAGCTCGACGCCCAGCAGCGCCAGCCCGGAGCCGAAAAAGCCCAGGTATTTGCACACGCCCAGCAGCGCCAGGTTTATCACGGCCGCCAGCGCGGCGGCGTATTTTTTCCCGCCCATGGCGAGCAGCCCCAGCAGCCAGTTGACGAGGGCCGACGCAATAAGCAGCGCGAGCGCCCACAGCTCGCCAAAGGCGTAGAATATCAGCCCGGCCAGGCAGAGCAGGACGTTTTTCGCCCGCTCGCCGCGCGCCAGGGCCTCCAGTATCAGCAACAGCGGCAGAAAGAAAAAGAGGAACGCCGCGCTGTCGAATGCCATCCTTATCCCCCCGGAAATGGGCCCTTGCGGCCCGTGTCGCCGGCCGCCCGGCGCTTTTTTACAGCAGCACGGACATGCTGACGGCGTTTATGAACATATGGAAGGCGATCGGCGCCCAGACCGTGCCGCTCTTCTCATAGCTGTAGCAGAGGCCCACCGAGGCGGGCACATAGTTTATCATCTGGAAGATGTAGCGCCAGTCCAGCAGCAGGTACTGCCAGACGTGGTAAAAGCAGAAGAGCAGCACGGACACACAGTAGGCGGCCGCCCGGCTGCGCCGGCGTATCTGCCCGTAGAGAAGGCCGCGGAAGAGCGGCTCTTCCACGATGGGGGCCAGCAGCACGGCCACGGCGAACATCCGCTGCCCGTTTTCGCCGGCCAGCTCGGCCACGGCGTCGTTGTTGGCCGTGGAGCCCACGGCGACGTTGAACAGCAGCAGTATGAACGTCAGCGCCCAGCTGAGCAGGTAGTCCGTAGCCAGGCCGGAGACCGCGGCCAGCAGGCTCTGCCCCGGATGGTCGAGCAGCACGTCGAAACTGCGGCGCAGGTATTTGCCGAGGAAGAGCAGCGTATAGCCGACGCCCACGGCGTACCAGATGGCGTTGAGCGTCACGCCCGGCTCGATCCACCCGAGGGTGGCGAACCAGGTGAGCAGCAGCGGCAGCAGCACGGCGTGTACCGGCAGGTATACGGCGGCGAGCACGGCCTCCCGCCGGGTCATATCCTCGCGCTCGATGCGCGGGGCCTTGATATCGTGTCCCATCAGCCCTCCAGCTTCCTTTTCAGCTCATAGAGCAGGTTCATCGCCTCGATGGGCGACATGGTGTCCAGCGGCGCGGAGCGTATGGCCTCCGCCGCCTCGCCCTCGGCGGCAGCGCCCAGCGAGAGCTGGGCCATGTCCGCCTCCGCGCCGGCCGGCGCGGGGGCGGCTTTGGGCGCGGAGGAGAGCTCGGAGAGATATTCCCGCGCGCGGGCCACCACCTGTTCCGGGACGCCGGCCAGCTTGGCGACCTCGATGCCGTAGCTCTCGTCCGCGGCGCCGCGGACTATTTTGCGCAGGAAGATGAGCTTGCCGCCCTGCTTCCTGGCGGTGATGTAGTAGTTGCGCACGCCCTTCACGCCGCCCTCCAGGGCGGTGAGCTCGTGGTAGTGGGTGGCGAACATGGTCTTGGCCCCCAGCCGCCGCCCGGCGCAGTATTCGAGCACGGCGCGGGCGATGGCCATGCCGTCGTAGGTGGAGGTGCCGCGGCCGATCTCGTCGAGGATGATGAGGCTGTTCTTCGTGGCGCAGCGGAGGATCTCCGCCACCTCCGTCATCTCCACCATGAAGGTGCTCTGCCCGGCGGAGAGGTCGTCGGAGGCGCCGATGCGCGTGAACACGCGGTCCACCACGCCAATGGAGGCCGACTTTGCCGGCACGAAGGAGCCCATCTGCGCCATCAGCACGATGAGCGCCGTCTGGCGCATGTAGGTGCTCTTGCCGGCCATGTTGGGGCCGGTGATGACGGCCACGCGGTCGTCCGCCCCGCCGAGCAGCGTGTCGTTGGGCACGAAGAGCGTGTCCTTCTGCGCGAGCTCCACCACGGGGTGCCGCCCCTCGCTTATCGCTATCGCGCCGGAGAGGTCCACCTCCGGGCAGGTGTAGTTATTGCGCGCGGCCGCCTCGGCGAGGGAGCAGAGCGCGTCCAGCTCCGCCACGGCCTCCGCGCTGCGCTTTATGCGCTCCACGCGCGCGGCCACGCTCACGCGCAGCTCGGTGAAGAAGCTGTACTCCAGCTCGCAGATGCGCTCGCGCGCGCCGGTGAGCTCGGTTTCGAGCTCCTTGAGCTCCGGCGTGAAGTAGCGCTCGTTTGAAACGAGGGTCTGCTTGCGTATGTACTCTGGCGGCAACTCCACGGCCCCGGCGGAGTTCGGCACGTCGATGTAATAGCCGAAGACCTTGTTGTAGCCGACCTTGAGCTTCTTTATCCCGGTGCGCTCGCGCTCGCGCGCTTCCAGCTCGGAGACGAGCTTCGCGCCGTTGTCGCGGATGTTGCGCAGGCGGTCCACCTCCTCCGAGTAGCCGCTGCGGAGTATGCCGCCCTCGCGCACGGAGAAGGGGGGTTCGTCGCAGATGGCTCGCTCGATGTCCTGCCGCACGTCGGCCAGCTCGTCCAGCGCCGCCGCCTGCCTCAGCAGGGCCGACGAGCGCCCGGCCAGCAGCCGTTTGAGCTCCGGCAGCTGCGCGCAGCACTCGCCCAGCGCGGCCAGGTCGCGCCCGTTGGCGGAGCCGAACACCGCCCGGCCCACCAGGCGCTGCATGTCGCCGATGCCGGCGAGCGCGCGCCGCAGCTCCTGCCTCAGCACGCTCTCGCCGTGCAGCTCGCTGACGGCGGAGAGGCGGCGTTTGATGGCCACGGGCGAGAGCAGCGGCCGCTCCACCCAGGAGCGCAGCAGCCGCCCGCCCATGGGCGTCTTGGTGCGGTCGAGCACCCACAGCAGGCTGCCGCGCTTTTCGCCCGTGCGCTGGTTCTCCGTCAGCTCCAGGCTGCGCCGCGCCGCGTAGTCCAGCTCCATGTATTTCCCGCCCTCGAAGAGGTCGAGCGCGTCGATATTCGAAAGGTCGCACTTCTGCGTCTCTTTCACATAGCGCAGCAGCGCGCCGCAGGCCCTGACGGCCGCGGGGGCGTCCCCCAGGCCCAGGGCGTCCACGTCCTGCGCGCCGAACTGCTCGCAGAGGGCGGCCGCGCCGGCCATGTAGTCGAACCTGCCGCCGTCCGGCTCCAGCAGGCAGCCCAGCCGCTGGCGCAGGAAGGAGCAGACGCCCTCGTCCGCCGCCGCGCCCTCGCTGAGCACGGCCTCGCGCGGGGAAAAGCGCGCCAGCTCGTTGCCGATGTGCGCCACGCAGTCCTCGGCGAAGGCGGCGGCGCAGAATTCGCCCGTGGACACGTCGCAGAACGCTGCCGCGCCGGACACCGCGTCGAGGTATACGGCGCAGACATAGTTGGAGCGCCCCTCCTCGAGCATGGAGCTCTCCGTCACCGTGCCGGGGGTGATCACGCGGATCACGTCCCGCTTCACCAGCCCCTTGGCCAGCGCGGGGTCCTCCGTCTGCTCGCAGACGGCCACCTTGTAGCCCTTGGCGATCAGCCGGGCGATATAGGCCTCCGCCGAGTGGTAGGGCACGCCGCACATGGGCGTCTGCTCATCGGCGGGCTTGCCGCGGTCGCGGGTGGTGAGCGCCAGGTCGAGCTCCCTGGCGGCCTTCTTCGCGTCCTCGTCGAAGAGCTCGTAGAAGTCCCCCAGGCGGAAGAGCAGCAGGCAGTCGCGGTACTGGCTCTTTATCTCGTTGTACTGCGCCTTCATCGGCGTCAGTTCTGCCATGTCACGCCTCCTGTATCTCGCCGTAGAGCGCCCAGGTGTTCCAGCCGGTGATCTTCACGTCGATGAAGCGGCCCACGAGCTCCGCGCCGCCCTTCAGGTGCACCAGCCGCCCGCCGTTCGTGCGCGCGGAGAGGTTATAGCCGTCCCGGCCGGTCTCGCCGTCCACGAGGACGCGGAGAGTTTTCCCGGCGTAGGCGGCGTGTTTTTCGCCGGAGATGGCGTTCGAGAGCTCCACGAGCTCGTCGAACCAGACCTGCTTTTCCTCGCGCGTCACGGGGTCCGGCAGCTTCGCCGCGGGCGTGCCCTCGCGCGGGGAGAAGATGAAGGTGAACATGGCGTCGTACCCCACCTCGCGCACGAGGGAGAGCGTCTCGTCAAAGTCTGAGCGCGTCTCGCCGGGGAAGCCGACGATGATGTCCGTGGTGAGCACGATGTCCGGCATCAGCTCGCGCGCCGTGCGCACCTCCTCGAGGTATTTTTCGCGCCCGTAGTGCCGGTTCATGGCCTTCAGGATGCGGTTGGAGCCGGACTGGACGGGCAGGTGGATGTGCTTGGCGCACTTTTCGCACTCCGCCATGGTGCGGAAGAGCTTTTCCGTGGCGTCCCGCGGGTGGCTGGTCATGAAGCGTATAAGGAAGTCGCCGGGGATGTCGTTTATCGCGCGTATCAGGTCCGCGAAGTCGCGCCCCTCGTCCAGGTCGCGGCCGTAGCTGTTCACGTTCTGCCCGAGCAGTGTGATGTCCTTATACCCCGCCTCCACGAGCGAGCGGGCCTCCGCCACCACGTCGTCAAACCGGCGCGAGCGCTCGCGCCCGCGCACATAGGGCACGATGCAGTAGGTGCAGAAGTTGTTGCAGCCGTACATGATGGAGAGCCAGGCCTTGACGGAGCCCGTGCGGCGCACGGGCAGGCCCTCAGCCACCACGCCGTCGCTGTCCTCGGCGGCGAACACGCGCTTGCCCGTCTCCCGCGCGCGCTTATAGAGCTCCGGGAAGCGCCAGAGCTCGTGCGGGCCGAAGGCCAGGTCCACCACGCGGAAGCTCTTTTTCAGCTTCTCCGCCATGTGCGGCTGCTGCACCATGCAGCCGCAGACGGCGACCAGCAGACGGGGGTTGCGCGCCTTGGCGTGTACCAGGGCGCCCACGTTGCCGAGGATGCGCATCTCCGCGTGCGCGCGCACGGCGCAGGTGTTGACGACGATGAGGTCGGCCTCGTTCTCATCGTCAGTGAAGCCGTAGCCCATCAGCTCGATGTAGCCGCGCAGCTCCTCGCTGTCGGCCTCGTTCTGCTGGCAGCCGTAAGTGTCCACAAAGGCGAGGGGGGCGCGGCCCTCCCGCTCGTGGCGCTCGCGTATCTGAAAGCAGATGTCCCGCTGGCGCGCGAGCTCGGCGGCGGGGATCTCAACTCGTGTGTAAGCCATGTGGCCTCCTTGGGACAGTCGTTATATTGAGCGGTCACGCCGCATCGGGTTATTTTATCATTTTATTCTGGAAAGTTCAATAATTTTGATATATAATGAGCGGGCCCCGCAAAGGGGGCAAAACACACAGCGAGGTGCCCCATGGCAAAGATAAACATACTCTCCCCCTTCGTCGCCGACCTCATCGCCGCCGGCGAGGTGGTGGAGCGCCCGGCCTCCGCCGTGAAGGAGCTCGTGGAGAACGCGCTCGACGCGCAGGCGCGGAATATAACGGTGGAGATACGCGGCGGCGGCGCGGAATACCTGCGCGTGACGGACGACGGCTGCGGCATGTCCGCTGAGGACGCCGGGATAGCCTTCCTCCGGCACGCGACGAGCAAGCTGCGCGACGAGCGCGGGCTCGAGGCCATCGGGACCCTCGGCTTCCGCGGCGAGGCGCTCGCGGCGATAAGCAGCGTCTCGCACGTAGAGCTCCTGACGCGCGAGCGTGGCGCACAGAGCGGCACGCGCGTGGCCCTCGACGCCGGCGAGATAGCCGAGATGGGCGAGGCCGGCTGCCCGGAGGGGACGACGATGATCGTCCGCGGGATTTTCTACAACACGCCGGCCAGGCTGAAATTCATGAAATCCGACCGCGCGGAGGGCGCCGCCTGCGTGCAGGCCGCGCTGCGCTGCGCGCTCGGCCGGCCGGACGTGTCCGTCCGCTGCATAAAGGACGGCAAGGAGGAGTTTTTCACGCCGGGGGACGGCCGCGCGGAGAGCGCGGTGTACACCCTCCTCGGGCGGGACCTCGCGGCCTCGCTCGCCGCCGTCTCCTCGGGCGGGGAGGGCGGGATCGGGGTCACCGGCTTCACCAGCGCGCCCGGCACGGGGCGCGGCAGCCGCGGCGCGCAGTACTTTTTCTGCAACGGGCGCTATATCCGCTCGCAGCTGCTGCAGGCCGCGGTGGAGCAGGCGTATAAAAACGCCATGCTCACGGGCCGCTTCCCCGCCTGCGCCATTTACCTCGACATCTCCGCCGCCGCCGTGGACGTGAACGTCCACCCGGCCAAGACGGAAGTCAAATTTTCCGACGAGCGGCGCGTTTTCGACGCCGTGCACTACGCCGTGCTGGGCGCGCTGGAATCCCCGGCCCCGGCGGCCGCGGCCGCGCCGGAGGCCGAGCCCTCGCCGCCGAAGCTCTATACCTCCGCGCGGCCGGAGCGCAGCGGCTTCCGCGTGGCGGAGCCCTCCGCCGCCTATCAGACGCGCCTGGACCTCTCGCCGCGCCCTGCCGCGCCGCCGCAGCGCGCCCATACCGCCCCGCCCGCCCGCGCCACCGCCGCGCCCGCCGCGCCGGCGGAACGGCGCGAAGCCGCCTGGCCGCCGGAGTGGAGCGCCGCAGCGCGCGAGGCCGCCGCGGTGCCGGCCGGAAGGCCCGCCGCCGCGCCGCGGACGGAAGCGGCGGAGGACGAGCCGCTGCGCCTTATCGGCGAGGCGCTGGAGCTCTACATCCTCGTGCAGAAGGGCGGCGAGCTCATCATCATCGACAAGCACGCCGCCCATGAGCGGATGATATTCGACAGGATATCCCGGGACGGGGCCGGCGTCATGAGCCAGGCGCTGCTGGAGAGCGTGCCGCTGATGCCGCCGCGCGACCTGGCGGAGGTCATCGGCGAGAACCTGGCGCTCTTTTCCGAACTCGGTTTCGAGCTGGAGAGCTACGGCGAGTGGGCCTTCATCCTGCGCGGCGCGCCCTGCGAGCTGGACGCCGGCGAGGCCGCCGCCGCGGTGGAGGAGATCGCCGACGAGCTGGCCCGCTCCGGCCGCGTGACGGCGCGCTCCGCGCGCGAGGAAGCGCTCAAGACCGTGGCCTGCAAGGCCGCCATCAAGGCCGGGAAGTCCTCCCAGCCGCAGGAGCTGCTGCGCGTGGCGGAGGCCGTCTGCCGCGGCGAGGTGACCACCTGCCCCCACGGCCGCCCCGTGGCCTGGACGCTCACGCGGCGCGACCTGGACAGGCAGTTCAAGCGCATCGTATAAAAAGGGAGGCCCCTTTTTCCTGAAAAGGGGCCTCCCCGGCCCGGGATTTGCCCGGGCGCGGCTTATTTGTGGTAGTAGAGCACGCCCATGCACCAGGGGCCGCAGTGGCCGCTTATCGTGCAGCCGGCGCGGTTGTTGTAGACCTCTGCGAAGGGCTGGCACTCCAGCACGGTCTGCCGCAGGCGCTGCCGCACGTCGTCCGGCAGGCCGGAGTCGGTGATGAACACCCGGCGCAGGTCGATGTCGTCGCGGCCCTGCAGGCGGTCGCGGATGTACTGGTGGTAGGCGGCCTCGATCTTGCCGCGGTACTTTTTGGCGACGCCCATCTTGCCCTCGTGGACCTCGATGCAGGGCTTGATGCCCAGCAGGTTGGCGCCCAGGGCCTGCACGGCCGTGCAGCGGCCGCCCTTGCGCAGGAAATCAAGCGTGTTGAGCACGAAGCTGACGTCCATTTTCGGCACCTGGCGCTCCGTCTCGGCCACGATCTCCTGCGGGGAGGCGCCGTTTTCCGCCATGATGGCGGCGTCCAGCACCAGGTGGCCGTAGCCGGTGGAGAGATTGAGCGAATCGACGACGTAGACGTTGTCGAAGTCCTCCGCCGCCAGGCGCGCGTTGCCGCAGGTGACGGAGAGCTCGCTGGAAAAGGCCACGTGCACCACGGCGTCGCAGTCCTTCAGGCACTCGCGCCAGCCGTCGGCGTAGTCGGCGACGGTGCCGGCGGCGGTGCCGCAGAGCTTGCCCGTCTCCTTCGTGTAGGCGTAGAGGTCGTCGGGCGTGATGTCGATGCCGTCGCGCAGGGCGACGCCGTCGCGGACGATATAGAGCGGGAAAATGCGTATCCCATAGCGGTCGAGGAACGCCTGCGGAAGGTCGCAGGTGCTGTCGGCAGTGATCTTTACTTTCACGGAGCAGTCTCCTTTCGTAATTCGGCAACATCTTATCACAACCCGGCGGAGAATGGAAGTGCATTTAGACATGACGGGTCAAATTGTAGTAGTGACCGGGCCCACGGCCACGGGCAAGACGCGCCTCGGCATCATGCTCGCGCAGGAGCTGGGCGGGGAGATCGTCTCCGCCGACTCCATGCAGATCTACCGCGGGATGGACATCGGCACCGCCAAGCCCACGCGGGAGGAGCTCGCCGCCGCGCCCCACCACCTGATCGACGTGGCGGAGCCGGAGGAGGGCTGGAGCGTCTCCCGCTGGACGGAGGCCGCGGACGCCGCCTGCCGGGACATCCTCGCGCGCGGGAAGCGGCCCATCGTCGTCGGCGGCACGGGGCTCTACATCGACTCGCTGGTGCAGGGGCGCGCCTTCGCCGCGCGGGAGGAGAGCGGCGAGTGCCGCCGCGAGCTGGAGGAGCGCTATGAGGAGATCGGCGGCGAGGCCATGCTGCGCGAGCTCGCCCAGCTGGACCCCGAGCGGGCCGCAAAGCTGCACGCGCGCGACAAAAAGCGCGTCGTGCGGGCCTACGAGGTCTATCTGCTCACGGGGAAGACCATGAGCGAGCACGACGCGGAGACGCGCGCGCGGCCGCCGCGCTACGACGCGGCCGTCATCGCCCTCGACTTCGCCGAGCGCGCGGAGCTCTACCGGCGCATCGACGCGCGGGTGGACGCCATGGCCGCAGCGGGGCTCTTCGACGAGGTGCGCGCGCTGCTCGCGCGCCCACTGGGCGCGGGCTGCACGGCCATGCAGGCCATCGGCTATAAAGAGGCGGCGGCCGCCGTGCGCGGGGAGATATCCGAAGAGGAGGCCCTGGAGCTCATCAAGCGCGGCACGCGGCGCTATGCCAAACGGCAGCTCACCTGGCTGCGCGCGCGGCCGGGCATCCACTGGATACGCTGGGGCGCGGAGCCCGATTTTGATATGGCGCGGCGGGATTCGACAGTTTTCCTCGCCGGGCGCGGTATAAGATAGTCGGGCAGGACACGCCCGTACACGCCAGGCAGGGCGCGTTTTGTTAAAAATCACTATTTAACGGAGCGCCCTGATGTGATATTATGTAAATCAGCCGCTCCGGCAAGGAGCGAGAGAAATGGAAAAGCAGAAAAACCTCCAGGACACCTTCCTCAACCGGGCGCGTGCCGAGCGCGTGCCGCTGACGCTGTTTTTGATGAACGGCTTCCAGCTGCGCGGCGTGCTGCGCGCCTTCGACAACTTCACCGTGGTGCTGGACTCGGACGGCAAGCAACAGCTCATCTATAAGCACGCCATCTCCACCATCGCGCCCGCGCGCAGCGTGGACCTGGGGGAGGCGGATACATAAGCCGCCGCACACCGCGGCCCTTTGCCGGCGCCGTGCTGGGCGTCCTGGCCCTGGCGGGCGCGGCCTATCTGGCCGCCCCGCTGCTGGGCGGCGGCGCGGCCGGACAGAGGACGCACACGGTGTACGCCGTCTCCGCCGCCGTGACGGCGCAGTGCGAGGGACTCATTTTGCGCGAGGAGCGGCCGCTCGTCTCGCAGGACGGATACCTGCTCGTTGCCGCGCGCGACGGCGAGCGCCTCCCCGCCGGGGGGCTGATCGCCGTGGAGGCGCGCTCGGCGGAGGCCCTGGCCGCGGCAAGAAGCGCGCTTTTTGACGGCGCGAGGGACGTGCCGGAGGCCGTGATGGCCCTTTCGGAGGCCGTGGACGGCGCGCGCGGGGACGTGCGCGCGGCCCTGGACGCGCTGGAGACGGCGCTGTCCGGCGGCCGGACGGAGGCGGCCGGGACGCCGGAGGGCGGCATAACGGCGGATGAGCCGGGCCTTTTCAGCAGCTATGCGGACGGGCTTTGGCAGCTGGCCGCGGAGGACTGCGACACGCCGCCGGAGCTTGCCGCCCTGCTCGCCGGGGAGGTCCCGCCGGCCCCGGAGGGGGCCTATGGCAGCCTTGTCACGGGGACGCGCTGGCGCTTCGCCGCGCTGGTGGAGGCGGAGGCCGCCGCCGGGCTCTCCCCCGGAGGGCAGGCGCAGCTGACGCTGGCGCAGGGGACGTTTTCCGCCCGCGTGGAGAGCGTGTCGCCGCCGGAGGGCGGGCAGTGCGCCGTGCTGTTCTCCTGCGGCGGGCATCTGGCGGACATGCTGCACGCGCGGCGCGAGCGCGGCGAGCTGGCCGTCACACGCGCGGAGGGGCTCTATGTCCCCGCGGAGGCCCTGCACGGGCGGGGGACGGAGCGCTATGTGATCGTCAGCGGCCCCGCCGGGCCGCAGGAGACGGCCGTCACGCCCGTCTGCGAATACGCCGGCGGTTGGCTCGTGGAGTCGGACGCCCTGAGGGAGGGCAGCGAGGTGCTGCTGCCGGAATGAAGTCGATATTCGGCCCAGTATATAAAAAGAGGGTATGATATATGTCGATAGCCGAAAACGTCGCCGCCGTCCGCGCGCGGATGGAGGCCGCCGCCGACGGCCGGCGCGTGCTGCTGGTGGCCGCCAGCAAGATGAACGGCGCGCAGGCCGTGCGCGAGGCCGTCGCCGCCGGGGTGGACGCCTGCGGCGAGAACCGCGTGCAGGAGCTGGTGGAGAAGAACGGCCAGGGGGCCTATGCGGGCGCGCCGCTGCACTTCATCGGCCACCTGCAGAAGAACAAGATCAAATACCTGGTGGGCGTGGCCGACCTCATCGAGTCCGTGGACTCCGAGGAGCTGCTGCGGCTGATCGACGCGCGGGCCGTGAAGCTCGGTGTCACCCAGGACGTGCTGCTGGAGGTGAACATAGGCGGCGAGGCGGCCAAGAGCGGCTTTGACCCCGCGGAGCTGCCCGCGGCGCTGGAATTTTGTGGCACATTATCGGCCGTGAGGGTGCGCGGGCTGATGGCGATACCGCCCGCGGCGGCCTTCCCCGGCGCGTCGCGGCCATATTTTGCGGCGATGCGCGAGCTTTTTGTTGACATCGGGGCAAAAAAATACGATAATGTCGGCATGGACTTCCTGTCCATGGGCATGAGCGGCGATTTCGAGGATGCGATAAGGGAAGGCGCGAACATGGTGCGCGTCGGCACCGGCATCTTCGGGCCGCGCGACTACGGCGCTCTGGCCAAAGAAGGGTGACAAATGGGCTTTTTAGATGAACTGAAAAAACTGACCCGTCCCTATTCCGACGAGGACGAATTTTTCTCCGAGGGGGACACGCCCGCACCCGGGCCAGAGGGCGAGGGCGCGCAGGACGGCCGCGCCAGCTTTTTTGACGACGGGGCCGAGGGCGGCTCCGGCGGCAACGCCTATGCCGGCGCGCCGGTGCAGCGCGTGAGCCATCCGGCGCCCAGGCGCGAGCGCGCCGCCAGGGGCACGAGCCGCGTGGTGAACATCGGCGCCGGCCAGCAGCAGGTGGTGCTGGTGAAGCCCGAGCGCTTTGAGGAGGCGGCGGAGATCGCCGACCATCTGCGCAACAAGCACACGGTGGTGCTTAATCTGGAAGCGGCGGACAAGGTCACGGCCCGGCGGCTGGTGGACTTCCTGTCCGGCGCGGCCTATGTACAGGAGGGGAATCTCAAACGTGTCTCATCAGACACGTTCCTCATTACCCCGGACAGCGTGGGCCTCACCGGCGGCCTCGCGGACGAGATAGAGAACAGCGGCTTTACATTCTGAACGGCTTGACCGCGGCAAGGGAAGGAGATAACGGGTATGACTCCCCAGGATATCAGAGAGAGAACGTTTGAAAAGGCCGTTTTCGGCGGCTATGACATGGGCGATGTGGACGATTTCCTCGAGGACGCGGCAGTGGAGCTGGAGTCCGTGCAGAAGGAGAACGCCACGCTGAAGGCCAAGATGAAGGTGCTCGTGGACAAGATCGAGGAGTACCGCGCCAGCGAGGACGCCATGCGCCTGACGCTGCTGAGCGCGCAGAAGCTCTCCGCCCAGATCGAGGCGGACGCGAGGGCGCGCGCGGAAAAGACCCTGGCCGACGCCGAGGCCACGGCCCGCAGCGGGCTGGAGGCCATCCGCAGCGAGACCGAGCGCGAGCGCCAGCGCCTCAACGAGGCCAAGGCGTCGTTCACAAAGTTTTTTGAAGAGGCGAGGGCGCTCTGCTCCCGCCAGCTCGACTATCTGGACCGCGCCAGCTCCGCGCTGCCCGCGCAGGGGGACGAGCGCGCCGTTGACGCGGCCGTGAAGAGCATAGAGGCCTCCGTCGCCCGAATACCGGACGAGCCCGACCCGCGCATCGACATCAGCCCCGCGCTGGGCTCCGCCGGGCAGCAGACCCCGGCCGACGACGTGACGCACCTCTTCTCCATCGGGGGACAGAGCTGAGACAGCTTACGGCGGGGCGCGCGGCGAACGCGGCCCCGCAGCGCTTTTATAGACATTTTTAGACGAGAGGGAGACAGACAGACAATGGCTCAGGACTACAATTCCACGGTGAACCTGCCGAAAACAGACTTTCCCATGCGCGCCGCGCTGCCCAAGCGCGAGCCCGATATGCTTAAAGAGTGGTACGACCTCGACCTCTACCACGAGATGCTGAAAAAGAACGAGGGCAGGCCCGTTTTCAACCTGCACGACGGCCCCCCGTTCTCCAACGGCATGATCCACATGGGCACCGCGCTGAACAAGTGCTTGAAGGACTTCATAACGCGCTATAAGTCCATGTCCGGCTATAACGCCATCTACTACCCCGGCTGGGACAACCACGGCATGCCCATCGAGAGCGCCATCATCAAGGAGCAGAAGCTCAACCACAAGGAGATGACCACCGCCGAATTCCGCGACGCCTGCCACGAGTTCGCGCAGCACTATGTGGACGTGCAGCGCGACCAGTTCAAGCGCCTCGGCTGCCTCGGCGAGTGGGACCAGCCCTATCTCACCATGGACCCGAAGTTCGAGGCGGAGGAGATCCGCATCTTCGGCGAGATGTACAAGAAGGGCTATATCTACCGCGGCAAGAAGCCGGTCTACTGGTGCCCGCACGACGAGACAGCCCTCGCCGAGGCCGAGATCGAGTACGCCGAGGACCCCTGCAAGTCCATCTACGTCAAGTTCAGGGTCAAGGACGACCACGGCAAGCTCGGCAAATACTGCGACCTGAACAGCCTCTATTTCCTCATCTGGACCACCACGACCTGGACCATCCCCGGCAACCTCGCCATCTGCCTCGGGCCCGACTTCGACTACGTCCTCGCCAAGGCCCCGAACGGGGAAGTGTATATCATTGCCAAGGAGCTCATGGCCCGCGTGGCCGAGGTGGGCAAGGTGGAGGGCTTCGAGGTCCTTGCCGAGATGAAGGGCGCGGAGTTCGAATTCATGACCGCCACCCATCCGCTGATCGGCCGCGACAGCATCATCATCCTCGGCGACCACGTCACGCTGGACGCCGGCACCGGCTGCGTACACACCGCGCCGGGCCACGGCCAGGAGGACTATGAGATCTGCCGCAAGTACGACGCCGAGGGCAGGGTGCACATCGGCATGACCGTGCCCGTGGACGACCACGGCCGCATGAACGAGGAGGCCGGCAAGTACTGCGGCCTCACCACCGACGAGGCCAACGAAGCCATCTTCAAGGATCTGCAGGACTGCGGCGCGCTCTATGCCTACGAGGACATCATCCACCAGTACGCGCACTGCTGGCGCTGCAAGAGCCCCATCCTCTACCGCGCCACCGACCAGTGGTTCTGCTCGGTGGACGCCTTCAAGGACGAGGCCTGCGCCTCCACCGACAACGTCAAGTGGATGCCCGAGTGGGGCCACGACCGCATGATAGCCATGATCCGCGAGCGCTCCGACTGGTGCATCTCCCGCCAGCGCCGCTGGGGATTGCCGATACCCGTTTTCTACTGCGCCGATTGCGGCAAGCCCGTCTGCACGGAGGAGACCATCGAGTCCGTGGCCGGCATCTTCCGCTCTCACGGCTCCAACGCCTGGTTCGAGCTGGACGCCGTGGACCTGCTGCCCGAGGGCTACGCCTGCCCGCACTGCGGCGGCAAACACTTCACCAAGGAGACGGACACCCTGGACGGCTGGTTCGACTCCGGCAGCACGCACATCGCCTCCATGGAGCTGGACAGCCCCGGGCGCTGGCCCAGCGACATGTACCTGGAGGGCGGCGACCAGTTCCGCGGCTGGTTCCAGAGCAGTTTGCTGATCGGCGTGGCCGTCAAGGGCGCGGCGCCCTATACCTCCTGCCTCTGCCACGGCTGGACCGTGGACGGCGAGGGCCGGGCCATGCACAAGAGCCTGGGCAACGGCGTCTATCCCGATGAGCTGATCCCCAAGTACGGCGCGGACCTCATCCGACTCTGGGCCGCCAGCGCGGACTACCGCCTGGACGTCCGCTGCTCGGACGCCATCTTCAAGCAGCTCTCCGACAAATACCTGAAGATCCGCAACACGGCGCGCTATATCCTCGGCAACCTGGCCGGATTCGACCCCGACCGCGACGCCGTGGCGCTCGCCGACATGCCGGAGCTCGACCGCTGGGCGCTCAGCCGCCTCGACAAGCTCGTCGAGCGCTGCCTGGCGGCCTATGAGAAGTACGAGTTCTTCACCGTCACCAGCTCCATCCACAGCTTCTGCGTGCTGGACATGTCGAACTTCTACCTGGACGTCATCAAGGACCGCCTCTACTGCGACGGGGCGGACAGCCTCTCCCGCCGCAGCGCGCAGACCGCCATCTACACGATACTGGACGCCATGGTGCGCCTGCTCGCCCCGCTGCTGTCCTTCACCGCCAACGAGATCTGGCTGGCGATGCCGCACGCCAAGGGCGCCGACGCGCGCCACGTGATGCTCAACGACATGCCCGAGTGCGACGGCGCGCGCCGCCTCTCCGCCGAGGACGAGCTGCGCTGGGACAACCTGATGCGCATCCGCGACGATGTGAACAAGGCCCTGGAGCTGGCCCGCGCGGAGAAGCTCATCGGCAAGCCGCTGGACGCGAAGGTGACCGTATCCGTCGCCGAGGAGGCCCGCGCCGCCTGGCAGAGCGTGCAGGGCGCGCCGCTGGACAAGCTGTGCATCGTCTCCGAGTTCGCGGAGGGCGACGCCGAGGGCGGCTTCGCCGGAGAGGAGATGCCGGGCCTGACCATCAGGGTGGAGCCCAGCGCGCTGCCCAAGTGCCCGCGCTGCTGGACGCATTCGGCCGGCATCGGCTCGGACAGCGAGCACCCCGAGCTCTGCCCCCGCTGCGCGGCGGCCGTGAAGAAATAAAAGATCGCCCGCGCGCCCTTCCGGGCGCTGAAAAGGGAGGCAAGCGCAATGTTTTACGCACTGGCCGTGGTCCTCGTTCTGATACTGGACCAGTGGCTGAAATACTGGGTGACGATCAGCATCCCGCTGAACATCGGCTCGCAGGAGCTGATACCGGGCATCGTCAGCCTGGTGAACATACACAATTACGGCGCCGCCTTCGGCATCCTGGACAGCGGCGACTGGCGCTGGGCCTTCGTGGCCATCGCCGCCGTGTTCACGGCCTTCGCCGTCTACGCCCTGAAAAAGGGCCTCATACAGCACGCCATCGGCCGCTGGGCGATGGTGGGCGTGCTGGCCGGCGCCATCGGCAACTGCATCGACCGCGCGCTCTACGGCTATGTCGTGGACATGTTCAAGCTGGAGTTCATGGACTACGCCATCTTCAACGTGGCGGACATGTTCATCTCCTGCTGCGGCGTGCTCTTCTGCCTGTATATCATCTTCAGCGGCAGCGGCAAAAAAGCCCCCGCCGCGGAGGATGAGGGCGCGCACAGCCGCACGCGCGCGAAGCAGCGCCGCCATGACGGAGGGCGCGGCCGCGCCGCCCGGGAGGAGGAAGAGCCCGCTGTGGCGGACAGCCCGGTCAGTTTCCGCCGCGCGAAGGACGAGGACGCGCGCACCTATATCCCGCGCAAGGCGGGCGAGGCGCCGCCCGCACAGCCGGCAAAGGCGGCGAAATCCGCCCCGGAGCGCGCGCAGAGGGCGGAGAGCGTCCAGAGGGCGGAGCGCGCGCAGGATGATACGCCGCGCGCCGAACGCGCGCCGAAGCCGGCGCGCCCGGAGGCAAAACCGCCCGAGAGCGCCAAAAAAGAGGGCGAGGAGTTCTCCCTGGAGGACATCCTGGCGGAATTCGGCGGCAAATGAGCGGGAAAATAACAGTCAAAGCGCAGGAGAGCGGCGAGAGGATCGACGCTCTCCTCTCGCGCTGTGTAGAGGGCCTGACGCGCTCGGCCGCCCAGCGGCTGATCGAGCAGGGGGCCGTCACGCTCGGCGGCGCGCCGCTGAAAAAAAGCGAAAAGTCCCGCGCCGGCGCGGAATACGACGTGGTCATGCCGGAGATCGCGGCCGAGTGCGCGCCGGCGGCGCAGGACCTGGCGATAGAGGTCGTATATGAGGACGCGGACCTGATCGTGGTCAACAAGCCGCGGGGGATGGTCGTGCACCCCGCGCCCGGCCACGCCGACGGCACGCTGGTGAACGCGCTCATGTTCCACTGCGGCGAGAGCCTCTCCGGCGTGGGGGGCGAGCTGCGGCCCGGCATCGTGCACCGGATAGACCGCGACACCTCCGGGCTGCTGGTGGCGGCGAAGAACGACTTCGCCCACCTGGGCCTCTCCGCGCAGCTTTCCGACCACAGCCTGCGGCGGGAGTATGAGGCCGTGGCCCGCGGGCGCTTCCGCGAGGAGGCGGGGACGGTGGACGCGCCCATCGGCCGCTGCCCAACGGACAGGAAGAAAATGGCCGTGACGGAGAAGAACTCCCGCAGCGCGGTGACGCACTGGGAGGTCGTCGCCCGCTACGAGGGCTATACGCACATCCGCTGCCGCCTGGAGACGGGGCGCACGCACCAGATAAGGGTACACATGGCCCATATCGGCCACCCGCTGCTGGGCGACGAGCTCTATTCCCGCGCGAAAAAGCCGGAAAAGGGCCTCACCGGCCAGTGCCTGCACGCGCGGGCCATTGAATTCACCCACCCGCGGACGCTGGAGCGGCTGCGCTTTGAGACGGAGCTGCCCGCGTACTTCACAGACGTGCTCTCCCGGCTGGGGCCGGAGATCGGATAAGGAGATGCTGGAAATGGACTACAACGCCGCCGCGCTGAAAATGCACAGCGAGCACCGCGGAAAGATCGAGATAAGGGGCAAGGTGGCCGTGAAAACGCGCGACGACCTCTCCACCGCCTACACCCCCGGCGTGGCCGAGCCCTGCCGGCGCATCGCCGCCGACCCCGCCGCCGCCTGGGAGTACACGGCGAAGGGCAACATGGTGGCCGTGGTGACGGACGGCTCCGCCGTGCTGGGCCTGGGCGACATCGGGCCGCTGGCCGCGCTGCCGGTGATGGAGGGCAAGGCGCTGCTCTTCAAGGAGTTCGGCGGCGTGGACGCCGTGCCCCTCTGCCTCGACGTACACACGCCGGAGGGGATCGTCGCCGCCGTGAAGGCCATCGCCCCCGCCTTCGGCGGCATCAACCTGGAGGACATCGCCGCGCCCAAGTGCTTCGAGATCGAGCAGGCGCTGGAGCGCGAGCTGGAGATACCCGTTTTTCACGACGACCAGCACGGCACGGCCATCGTCGTCGCCGCCGCGCTGAAAAACGCCCTCAAGGTGGCGGGCAAGACGCTGGAGGGCTCGCGCATCGTCCTCAACGGGCCGGGCGCTGCCGGCACGGCCATCACCAACATGCTGCTGGCCCTGGGCGCGCGGGACATCACCGTCTGCGACCGCCGGGGGGCCATCTACGCCGGGCGCGAGGGCCTGACGCCGCACAAGGCCGCGCTGGCCGCGCGCACCAACCCGCGGCATCTCAGCGGCGCGCTGCCGGAGGCGCTGCGCGGGGCGGACGTGTTCATCGGCGTCTCCTCCGGCGGCCTGCTGCGCGGGGAGGACCTGCGGGCGATGGCGGAGCGCAGCGTGGTGTTCGCCATGGCCAACCCGACGCCGGAGGTGCCCTATGAAGAGGCCGCCGCGGCGGGCGTGTGCGTCATCGGCACGGGGCGCAGCGACTATCCCAACCAGATAAACAACGTGCTGGCCTTCCCCGGCGTGTTCCGCGGCGCGCTCTCCGTCCGCGCGCGGGACATCAACACGGCCATGAAGGCCGCGGCGGTGGACGCGCTGGCGTCCCTTGCGGAGTCCGACGGGCTCTCGCCGCAGCACATCATCCCGGACGCCTTTGACAGCCGGGCGGCGGAGGCCGTCTCCGCCGCCGTGGCCGCCGCGGCCAGAGAGAGCGGGGCGGCGCGGCTGTGAGGGAGCTGGGCGTAGACAGGATAACGGCCGCCGTGGAGCGGCTGTGCGTGGAGGCCAACCGCTTCCTGCCGCCGGAGGCCGAGCGGGCGCTGTGCGCGGCGGCGGAGAGCGAGCCCTGGCCGCCCGCGCGGGAGATACTGCGCGACCTGGAGCGCAACCTGGACGCGGCGCGCTCGACGCCGCTGCCCATCTGCCAGGACACGGGGCTCGTCACCGTCTATCTCGAGCTGGGGCAGGACGTGCACCTTACGGGCGGGGACCTGGATGAAGCCGTGCAGGAGGGCGTCCGCCGCGGGTACGAGGCCGGGCACCTGCGCAAGAGCGTGGTGCGCGACCCGCTGCGGCGCGTCAACACCGGGGACAACACGCCCTGCACGCTGCGCGTGCGCATCAGGCCGGGCGAGGGCGTGAAGATCACCGTCTCGCCCAAGGGCGCGGGCAGCGAGAACATGTGCCGCGTGAAGATGCTCACCCCCGCGCAGGGGGAGGCGGGCGTGAAGGACTTCGTGCTGGACACGGTGCTCTCCGCCGGCGGCAACCCCTGCCCGCCCACGGTGGTGGGCGTGGGCATCGGCGGCGGCTTCGACAGTGTGGCCGCCATCGCCCGCGAGGCGCTGCTGCGGCCCCTCGGCGAGAGCAGCGCCGACCCCTACTACGCCGGCATGGAGCGCGAGCTCCTGGAGCGCATCAACGCCTCCGGCATCGGGCCGCAGGGGCTGGGCGGGCGCACGACGGCCCTGGCCGTGCACGTCCTGGCGCGGCCCACGCACATCGCCATGCTGCCGGCGGCAGTCTGTATCTGCTGCCACGCGGCGCGGCACGCGGAGGTGGAACTGTGAGCGATATCATACGCATCAGCGCGCCGCTGGACGCGGAAACGGCGCGTTCGCTGCGCGCCGGGCAGCGCGTGCTGCTCTCCGGCGTTATCTACACGGCGCGGGACGCCGCACACCGGCGGCTCTGCGAGCTGCTCGACGCCGGCGGCGAGCCGCCCTTCCCCCTTGAGGGGGCGGTCATCTACTACTGCGGGCCGGCGGCGGCCCCGCCGGGGCGGCCCATCGGCGCGGCCGGGCCCACCACCAGCTACCGCATGGACGCCTACGCCCCGCGGCTCATCGAGCGCGGCGTGCGCGGCATGATCGGCAAGGGCGAGCGCTCCGCGGCGGTGGCGGAGGCCATGCGCGGGCACGGGGCGGTATACCTTGCCGCCACGGGCGGCGCGGGCGCGCTGCTCGCCGGCTGCGTGGTGGAGTGCGAGGTCATCGCCTGGGACGACCTGGGCGCGGAGGCCGTGCGCCGCCTGACCGTGCGCGACATGCCGCTCACCTGCGCGCAGGACGCCGCGGGCGGCGACCTCTACCGCTCAGGACCGGAGGATTATCTCCAAACTGCGTTTGGATGCAGATGCGCTGCGCGCTGCGCTGACGAGAGGCCCCCGCAAGGGGGCTTCTGAGAGATTTCTTTTTGTCTTGTCAAAAAGAAACCCCTCAGACTCCAAAGAGAAAACCGCTTTGGTGCGAGTCGGCAGGTATAATCTGCCCGTCAGTTCGGGTGGTGACTGGTTTTCGGGTGGTCATCCCGGCATCGGATAGCCTTGCTCAACGCCGACCGCGGTTGGCTTCGCTTCGCTCGCGCCGCTAACGGGATGATGATCGGCAGTGCCGCGACCGCAGGGAGCAACGCACGGTCGGCGATGCAGAAAACTCATTCACCATTAGGGATGACCACGTTTGACAACTGAAAACCTGTAAAAATACGCAAAAAACGCTCCGGTCTGCACCAGAGCGCTTTTCTTTGGGGCGCCACTCCCGTTTCTTTGGGCAAGACCAAAGAAATGGGGTGGCACGTGGGTCTTGCAGGGGCCCGCCCCTGCTATGCCCGCCGCCGCTTTGTGGTGGCAGAAAAATGGGGGTTGATTTGGGCAAGGAAGTCCGCTATATTGGGCGGTGGCGGGTGCTGCGGCCTGGGCTTGACAGGGGGCAGGCAATATGATATCTTATAGATATCACTTCAACGCCAGATAGGAGACAAACTGTATGTCGAACGACCTCTTGCGGGTGGAACATGTCACCAAGCGCTATGGCAAGACGGTGGCCAACCGCGATATCAGCTTTTCCGTGGAGGCGGGGCAGACCGCCGTGCTGCTGGGGCCCAACGGCGCCGGCAAGAGCACCATCATCAAGTGCATCGCCGGGCTTTTGCGCTTTTCGGGCGATATATTCATCGGCGGCGAGCCCAACAAGACGCTGCCGGCCAAGCGGAAGCTGGGATACATACCGGAGATGCCGGCGGTCTATGAGCTGCTGACCGTGGCCGAGCACCTGGAGTTCGTGCGCCGGGCCTGGCGCATGGAGGACGACGGCTACGGCGAGGAGCTTCTGAAGCGCCTCGAGCTGGACGACAAAAAGGACAAGCTGGGGCGCGAGCTCTCCAAGGGCATGCAGCAGAAGCTCTCCATCGCCTGCGCCATGGTGCACAGGCCGGACGTGCTGATATTCGACGAGCCGCTCGTCGGCCTGGACCCGCACGCGATAAAGGAGCTCAAGGCCATCTTCCGCGAGCTGAGGGAGGAGGGCCGTGCCGTGCTCATCTCCACGCACATGATCGACAGTGTTGAGGACTACTGGGACGTGGCGCACATCATGATGAACGGCGCCTTCGCCGCCACCAAACACAACACGCCGGAGGACACCGAGAGCCAGAGCCTCGAGGAGCTGTTCTTCGAGATCACCGAGGGCGGTGAAAAGGCATGAGCGCGCTGGCTTATCTGACGCTGACCACGCTGAAAAACCGCGTCAAGGGCGTGTTCCGTTCGCCGGCGAAGCTGATTTACGCAATCATCGTCGTGGCGCTGCTGGCGCTGGTGGTGTTCGCCGGCGCGATGCAGGAGGCCGAGGGGGACATGGGCGCGCCCAACGACCAGCTGGGGGCCATCATCGTGGGCTATTTCGCGCTGATGTTCCTGATGACGGTGAATTCCGGCTTTTCCACGGGCATGAGCATTTTCAAGATGTCCGACGTGAACTTCCTCTTCGCCGGGCCGTTCCGGCCGGTGCGCGTGCTCTTCCACGGCATGCTCAACCAGATGGGAACGGCGCTCATCATGGCCACCGTGATACTGTTCCAGTACGGCTGGATGCACGGCAGCTACGGCGTCGGCCTCGGCGGGCTGCTGGCCGTGCTGCTGGGCTACGGCCTGGCCGTGTTCACCGGGCAGGTGACGGCCATGGCCATCTACTGCCTGAGCTCCGGGCGGCCGCGGGTGCGGCGCGCGCTGCGGGCCGTCTATGTGCTCGTCGCCGCCGCCTGGGCGCTCTATGTCGCCTTCCGCGCCATGACGGGCGAGGGCGGCGTGCTGGACTCCCTCTGCTCGGCGCTGGTGGACCCCGTGGGGCGCTGGTTCCCCGTGGCCGGCTGGCTGGGCACGGCCTGCTATCAGGCGATACTGGGCGGCTGGGGCACGGCGGCCCTGCTGACGGCCGTCTGGGCCGTTTTCACCGCCGCGCTGATCGTTATCATGGCCCGCGCCGACCAGGACTATTACGAGGACGTTTTGCAGAGCACGGAGACCAGCTTCGCCGCGCAGGCCGCGGCCAAGGAGGGGCGCATCAGCGAGAGCGCGCCAAAGAACGTCAACGTGGGGAAAACGGGCCTGGGCGGGGGCTTCGGCGCGAGCGCCTTCTACTACAAGCACCGCCTGGAGAACCGCCGCAGCCGCAAGTGGCTGCTGAGCGGCATGGAGATCGTATTCGTCATCGTGAACGTGGCCTTCGCCTTTTTCATGAGGGACACGGGCATTATCGCGCCGCTGGCCTTCGCGGCGTACATGATGTTCTTCTATGTGGCCACCGGGCGGCTGATGAAGGAGATGACCAAGCCCTATGTCTACCTCGTCCCCGAGCCGCCGACGAAAAAGCTGCTCTGGTGCCTGCGCGAGAGCGCGGCGGGATATGTCACGAGCGCCGTGCTGAGCTTTGCGCCCATGTGCTTCTTCGTGGACGCGCCAGTGGCGAGCGTGGCCGCGGCGGGGGCGGCGTATTTCTCCTACGCCTACCTCTTTGTCGCCGGCAACCTGGTGACGGAGCGGGTGTTCGGCTCGATGGCGGTGAAGGCGCTCATATTCCTCTTTTACTTCGTGGTGCTCATCCTCATGGCCGCGCCGGGCATCGCCGCCGCCGTCTTCGCTGCCATGGCGCTGCCGGAGTGGAGCGCGCTGCTCATACTGGCGCTGGTGAACGCGCTGGTGACGCTGCTGGGCGTTTTCGCCTGCCGCAACATCCTCTCCTGCGCGGAGCTCAACACCTGAACGGGCGGAGGCCGCCCCATACACAGACAAAAACCGGAGCCGACAGGCTCCGGTTTTGATCATGCTTTTTGCCGCTTCAGAGCTCCACTTCGAGGGAGGCGAGGGAGACCAGCGCGCCGGGGAGGCACCAGAGGAGGGAATAGGTGAGCAGCGCGCCGCCCGTGGGGGGCAGGCCGAGGGCGATGGTCAGCACCGTAACCAGCAGCATCCCCACCACGGCGGAGGCGGCGGAGAGGCCGGTGGCGAAGCTGCCAGCGGAATACGCCCGGCGGGCGGCCATGGCCACCTCGGCGTAGGAGGAGAGGCCCTCGCGCGAGAGCAGCGCCGCCGGCGGGCACTCGTCCGTGTCCGTCCCCGTGACGCGGTAGCGGTCCTCGAAGGGCGGGAACTCGAAGCCGTCCGTCGGCAGGCGGAAGCGGCGGCGGATCATCAGCGGGGTGACCAGGAAATCGCGCACGGCGAAGAGCGGCTCACGGCGCGCGCGCAGCAGGCGGCTGAGCGCCTCCTGCACGGAGGTCATGGGCGTGTATTTGATGGTGAAGATGCCCATCAGCACGCCGTTCACGGCCACGAACACCGAGCTCTTGCTGGCCAGCTTCTGCGGCAGGCGCACGCTCATCAGGTGCATGAAGCCGGCGCTGCCGCAGAGCACCTCCGAGCCGTTTATCAGCGCGCGCAGCCCGCCGCCCTCGTGGCAGGCGAAGTCCTCCACGCGCTGCATGGTGCAGCCGTTGCGGCGCATGAGGTCGACAAACAGCTCCGAGAGGCCGCTGCCGGAGGCGGAGATGATGCTGCCCGCGGCGGCGATGATGCTCTCCGGGCTGGTGCCCTCAAGGATGCGGATGGAGTCGATGCTGACGGTGCTGCGGGGGAAGAGGTCCGTGTCCGTCACCACGATGTGGGCGGCGCGGCCGATGTCCCGCGCGCCGGCCCAGCCGGCCACGGAGGCTCCCGAGCGGAACACGCGCCGGGCCAGCAGCGAGAAGGGCAGCGGGCAGGCGATGAGCGCCGCGCAGGGGGCGGACACGCAGGCGAGCGCGGCGAAGATGCGGAAAAAGCGCGTCCAGAGCCCGGTGGCGGCGGCGGCCAGCAGCGCCAGCAGCAGCGCCGCGCCCAGCAGGAAGGGGGCCAGGGCGCTGTAGGTCCACTCCGCGCTGTCCGGCTCCTCGCAGCGCCAGAGATAGCCGGCGAGGGGCCGCTTCACGCGGCGGATGACGGTCTCGCCCTCGCTGACGCCGGGGGCGGGGACCAGTATGTCCGGACCCACGGCCAGCACGGCGGCCTTCAGCGACAGGCGCAGCCCGCGCGAGGTGAGCGACGCGCCCCAGAGGGAGAAGGCCATCGAGAAGGAGGCCGCGGCGCAGAAGGGCAGGCCCCAGCCGGCCTCGCCCATCAGGTAGGTGACCAGGGCGTCCGCCATCGAGGCCACGCAGGCCACGGACACCAGCGACCAGAGCCCCGCCCGGCGGCGGACCAGGGACATGACGCCGGCGGTGAACACGTCCAGGCCCAGCACCACCACCGACAGCTCCATGATGAGGCAGACGAGGGAGGCGGTGCGCAGGTCCGAGCCCAGCGCGCCGGCGGCGGGCAGGCCCAGGGCCAGCCAGGCCATGACCACGCAGACGCCGAAGGCCAGCCGCGCGCGCAGCTTCAGCGAGTTGGCGCTGCCGGCGTAGTATTTGGCGGCCTCGTCCGCCGGCATCTCCTCGCCCAGGTCCTCCTCGTCCGTGGGGGCGGAGGCGGGGGATTCGCCGCGCTCGCCGCGGATGCGCAGCAGCAGCGCGGCCAGCAGGGCCGGCAGGCTGCGGGCGCTTTTGGCGGCGGGGGCGTATTCGCGGCGGTATTCGCCGGCGGAGGCGTATTCGTCGCCGTCCTTGCCGTCGATGTAGTTGTATTCGCGGTATTCGCGCTCATCAGGGGCGTATGTTTCGTCCCCGGCGCCCTCCGGGCCGGAGGCTTCGCCGGCGTCCTCCGCGGGGGCGCTGAAGGCGTCCTCGTCGTTATAACGCCCGCCGGCGTAGTCGCGCGAGGCGCGCTCGGCCCAGCGCCGGCTGAGGCGCTCGGCGTCGGCGATGCGTTCGTTCACGGAGGCGGAGTAGATCTTCACGTCCTCGTCGCCCTCCGGCGCGGCGTGCGCCGGGCGGTAGACCTTCACGTCGCCGTCTTCATCGTCCTCCGCGCGCACGGCGGCGGCTGCGCCGCGGCGCTGGCCGTAGGGGCGGCCGGCTGCGGGCTCCGGGCCCGGCCTGCCTGTGCGCTCGGCGCGGGGCGTATATGTGCGCTCGGGCTCATATGTATCCTCGGCCGCCGGCTCGTATGTGCGCGCGCTCTCGGGCGGCTCCGGGGCGCTCACGGGCTCCGGGGCGGGGGGCTGTTCCGGCGGGGCGTCCTCTTCGCGGTATGTGTCTTCTGCGGCGGGGCGGGCGGAGCGGTGTTTCTGGCGCTTTTTGCGCCGCGAACGCTCCTTCTGGGCGCGCTCACGCGGGGGCGGCGGGGGCAGGCCCTCCGTCCCTTCGGCGTCCTCCGCGGTCACGGCCGCGGAGGAGATCGTCTCCCCCAGGGCCTCCATGACTATCTCGCGCGAGCGGGCCTCCACGCCGCTGGCGGCGGCGGGGGCCTCGCCGTACTCGGCGAGGATGGCGGAGAGGGAGTATTCCGGTGAATCAGGCACGTTTTTCACGTCGTCCAATGAAATGTCGCTGCCAAGCAAATCCATGACCTACTTCTTTCCCCCCGCGCTGCGCTGGCGGAGGGCCTCATACAGCAGCACCGCCGCCGCGGCCGAGGCGTTGAGCGAGCTCACGCGCCCCAGCAGGGGGATGCTGACCAGGAAATCACACTTTTCGCGCACCAGGCGGCCGATGCCGTCCCCCTCCGAGCCGATGACCAGGCAGAGGCTGCCCGTCAGGTCCGTGCTCCACATGGGGGAGGAGCCCTCTGCCGCCGTGCCGTAGATCCACACGCCGCGGCGCTTGAGCTCCTCCAGCGCGCTGGGGAGGTTGGGCACGCGAGCCACGGGCAGGTGCTCCGCCGCGCCGGCGCTGGTCTTATCGACGATGGCGGTGAGGCCCGCGCTGCGGCGCTTGGGAATGATCACCCCGTGGGCCCCGGCGCACTCCGCGCTGCGGATGATGGCGCCGAAATTGTGCGGGTCCGATATCTCGTCGCAGGCGACGATGAGAGGGGCCTCGCCGCGCCCGGCGGCGCGCGCGAAGATGTCGTCTATCGTGCTGTAGTGGGCGGCCGCGCAGACGGCGACCACGCCCTGATGGGCCTTCGTCACGCTCATGGCGTCCAGCTTGCGGCGGTCGCACTCCACCACCGTCACGCCCGCCGCGCGGGCTTTGGCCGCCACGAAGGCCAGCGCCCGGTCCGTCTCCCCGCGGGCGATGAACACCTTGTCCAGCGCGCGGCCGGCGCGCAGGGCCTCCGTCACCGCGTTGCGGCCCTCTATCGTCTCGTTTTTATATTCGTCCATGCTCTATCGCCGCCTGAAAGGTACAAAATGATTCATATTATGATATCACAACGCGGCGGAAACATAAAGAGTAAAAATCAAGCAGCGGCGATATTTTTCGCGCTTTCTCGCGGCGCTGGCAAATGAGATGGATTTTTAGCCGCATACAGGCGCGAATTTTAGCATATTATTCAATATTTGCCGCAGCGGCAAACAGCGCTTGACCTGGCGCTCAAATGCGTGTATATTAGAGGATGCCAGAAATACCGGCGCGTATGCGCCCGCAGGGGGCGGGCGGGAGAACGCCGGCGGGCGCGAATAAATATTCATCACGGAAAAGAGGGCGAAAGGCATGGCGAGAGCGTATCTGCTGCTGGAAAACGGCGAGGTGTTCGCCGGGGAGGGCTTCGGCGCGAGCGGCGAGCGCGTGGGCGAACTGGTGTTCGCCACGGGCATGACCGGCTGCGCCGAGAGCCTGACGGACCCCAGCTACGCCGGGCAGCTGCTCTGCTTCACTTTCCCGCAGCTGGGCAACTACGGCATCGCCCGCGCGGACATGGAGAGCGGCCGCGTCTGGCCGCTGGCCGTCATCGCGAGGGAGTACTGCCAGGAGCCCTCGAACTTCCGCTGCGAGCTGACGGTGGACGCATTTTTGCGTGAGCACGGCGTCCCCGGCCTGGCGGGGGTGGACACGCGGCGCATAACGCAGCTCATCCGCGCGCAGGGCGTGATGAACGCCGCCGTCACGCCCAACGAGCCCACGGAGGGGCTGTTGGAGCGCGTGCGCGCCTATAAGGTCACGGGGGCGGTGGCGGCAGCCAGCGTGGGCGAGCCGGTGAAGCTGGAGCGCCCGGGCGCGGCGTTCTCCGTCGCGCTGATGGACTACGGATATAAAAATAGCATCGCCGGCGAGCTGCTCGCGCTGGGCTGCGCGGTGACGGTGTATCCCCACGGCACGCCGGCGGCGGTGGTGCTCGGCAACGGGCACGACGGCGTGATGCTCTCCAACGGGCCCGGCGACCCGGCTGAGAACACGTATGAGATCGCGCAGATCGCGGAGATGATGGGGCGCGTGCCGCTGTTCGGCCTCTGCCTGGGGCACCAGATGATGGCCCTCGCCCGCGGCGCGCGCACGGGAAAGATGCGCTTCGGCCACCGGGGGGCCAACCAGCCGGCAAAGGACCTGAAAACGGGGCGCGTCTATGTCACCAGCCAGAACCACGGCTACGCGGTGGACGCCGGGAGCCTGGGCGGCACGGGCGCGGAGCTCCGGTTCGTCAACGTCAACGACGGCAGCTGCGAGGGGCTCGATTACCCGGGCATGAAGGCGTTTTCCCTGCAATTCCACCCGGAGGCCCACGCAGGGCCGCTGGACAGCCGCGGCATGTTCGGCAGATTCCTCGAGATGATGGGAGGCGGAGGCTGTGCCTAAGGACGGCAGCATAAAAAAGGCGCTCGTGATCGGCTCGGGGCCGATCGTCATCGGCCAGGCGGCGGAGTTCGACTACGCCGGCACGCAGGCTTGCCGCGCGCTGATGGCGGAGGGCGTGGAGACCGTGCTCGTCAACTCCAACCCCGCCACCATCATGACCGACGCCGGCATGGCGGACGGCGTTTACATAGAGCCGCTCTGCGCGAGGACGGTGGAGCGCATCATCGAAGCGGAGAGGCCCGACAGCCTGCTGGCCGGGCTCGGCGGGCAGACGGGGCTGAACATCGCCATGGAGCTGCACAAGAGCGGCTTCCTGAGCTCGCACGGCGTGCGCCTGATCGGCACCAATATCGACGCCATACTCAAGTGCGAGGACCGGCAGCTCTTCAAGGACGCGATGGAGGCCATCGGCCAGCCCACCGTCCCCTCCCGCACGGCGGAGACAGTCCCCGCCGCGCTCGCCGCGGCGCGCACGATAGGCTACCCCGTAATCGTCCGCCCGGCGTTCACGCTCGGCGGCAGCGGGGGCGGCGTGGCGCACAGCGAGCAGGAGCTGAAAACCGTTGCCGCCGCGGGTATAGAGGCCTCGCCGATAGGGCAGATACTGGTTGAAAAGTACATCTTCGGCTGGAAGGAGATCGAGTTCGAGGTCATGCGCGACGCGGCGGGCAGCGCCGTCACCGTGTGCAGCATGGAGAACATGGACCCCGTGGGCATACACACGGGGGACAGCATCGTCGTGGCCCCGGCGCTGACACTGGCCGACCGGGAGTATCAGATGCTGCGCACGGCGGCGCTGGACATCATCTCCGCCATGGGCATCGCCGGCGGCTGCAACTGCCAGTTCGCCCTCGACCCGCAGAGCTTCGACTACGCCGTGATCGAGGTCAACCCGCGCGTCTCGCGCTCCTCGGCCCTGGCCAGCAAGGCCACGGGCTACCCGATTGCCAAGGTGAGCGCCAAGGTCGCCCTGGGCTACACGCTCGACGAGATAAAAAACGAGGTCACGGGCGAGACCTTCGCCTGCTTTGAGCCCGCGCTGGACTATGTGGTGGTCAAGCTGCCGCGCTGGCCCTTCGACAAGTTCGCCGGGGCCAGCCGCACCCTGGGGCCGCAGATGAAGGCCACCGGCGAGGTGATGGCCATCGCCCCCACCTTTGAGGCGGCGCTGATGAAGGCCGTGCGCGGCGCGGAGATAAAGCTCGACACGCTTAACCGGCCCTACACGGGCCGCAGGCCGCTGGCAAAAAGGCTGCGGGACATGGACGATGAGCGCCTCTTCACGCTCTTTGAGGCGCTGAAGACCGGATACGGCGTGGAGGAGCTGCACGGCATCACGCGCATCGACCGCTGGTTCCTGGAAAAGCTCCGGGGCATGGCGGAGCTGGAGGCGGAGCTCGCCGGCGGCCTGACGGCGGAGAACGTGGTGCGCGCGCGGGCGTTCGGCTACACCGCGGCGGCCATCAGCCGTATATCCGGCGAGGACTGCCCGGCGCAGCCGCCCTGCTACAAGATGGTGGACACCTGCGCGGCGGAGTTTGACGCCCGCACGCCGTATTTCTACTCTGTCCCCGCCGGGCAGCACTGCGACGCGCGCGAGCGCGTGACGCATGGGCGCGAGAGCGTGCTCGTGCTCGGCTCGGGGCCGATAAGGATAGGCCAGGGCATAGAGTTCGACTACTCCTCCGTCCACTGCGTGCGCACGCTCAGGGACATGGGCTACGACGTGGCGATCGTGAACAACAACCCGGAGACGGTGTCCACGGACTACGACACGGCCTCGCGGCTCTATTTCGAGCCGCTGTGCCCGGAGGATGTGATGGGCGTTATCGCCGTGGAGCGGCCCGTGGGCGTGGTGGTGGCCTTCGGCGGGCAGACGGCCATATCGCTGGCGGATTTCCTCGTCTCGCAGGGCGTGAGGATACTGGGCACCAGCGCTGAGGGCATCGACCTCGCGGAGGACCGCGAGAAATTCGACGCGCTGCTGGGCTCGCTCGGCATGGAGCGGCCGCGGGCCGCCGCCGCGCACACCGTGGACGAGGCCCTGGCGGCGGCGGACGCGCTCGGCTGCCCCGTGCTGCTGCGGCCGAGCTATGTGATCGGCGGGCAGAACATGGTGATCGCCCACGACCGGGAGGACGTGCGGCGCTATATGGCGCTCGTGCGCGCCGGAGGCAACAGCGAGCCCGTGCTGATCGACAAATACATGCCCGGCACGGAGCTCGAGGTTGACGTGATATCCGACGGCGAGCGCGTGCTCATCCCCGGCATCATGGAGCACATAGAGCGCGCGGGCGTCCACTCGGGGGACTCCATCGCCGTCTATCCCCCCATGGACCTGGGCGCGGAGATGACGGAGCTCATCTGCTCCAGCTCGCGCCGCCTGGCCCTCGCGCTGGGGACGCGCGGGCTGGTGAACATACAGTACCTCATCTATGAGGGGCGGCTGTGCGTGATCGAGGTCAACCCGCGCGCGTCGCGCACCGTGCCCTATCTGAGCAAGGTGACGGGCGTGCCGATGGTGGACATCGCCACGCGCGTGATGATGGGCGCCACGCTGGAGTCGCTGGGCTGGCCGGACGGGCTCTGGGACGCGCCGCCGCTGTGCGCGGTGAAGGCGCCGGTGTTCTCCTTCGGCAAGGTGGCGGACGCCAACAGCCTGTTGGGGCCGGAGATGAAGTCCACCGGCGAGGTGCTGGGCGTGGGCGCGGCGCTGCCGGAGGCCCTGTTCAAGGCCCTGTGCGCCGCCGGCTACGATTTCGTCGCCCCCGGCGGGACGAAGCGCCGCGGCGTGCTGCTGAGCGTGGAGAACCGCCAGTTCGGCGAGCTTGCGCCGCTGGTGCGGCAGCTGGACGCGGAGGGGCTGCGGCTTTTCGCCACGCCGGACACGGCCGCGGCCGTGAGGGCGCTCGGCTGCTATGCCTTTGACATCGGGCCGGCGCTGAACGCCGCCTCCCTCGGCGAGCTGCTGGAGCGGGCGGAGATCGGCCTGGTGGTGTACACCGGCGCGCTGCACGACGACACCATGGCGGACTTCGCGGAGCTGCAGAGCCAGGCCCTGCGGCGGGGCATACCCTGCCTGACGAGCCTGGACACCGCCCTCGCCGCCGCGGAGGTCATGAGCGAGCACCTGAGTTTGGACAGCGTGTCCCTGTGGAAGATATGAGGACATGAAACGGCCCTCCGCAGGAAATGCGGAGGGCCGAGACCGTTTTCAATTGCGGCGGAGCGTGTAGAGGTCCGTCCGCCGGGCGCTCATCAGCGGGAGCTGGCGGCGGACGCTCTCCACCCGGCCGGGGTCGATGTCGAGCGTGAGCGTCGCCTCCTCCGCGCCGGCGCGCGCGAGCACCGTGCCCCAGGGGTCCACGGCGATGGAGTTGGCGTAGGAGACGTAGCGGCCGCCCTCGTCGCGCGCGGGGGCGCAGCCGAGGGTGTACACCTGGCTCTCCACCGCGCGGCCGCGGAAGGTGAGCTCCCAGTGCGCCGGGCCGGTGGTCATGTTGAAGCTGGCGGGGCAGAACACGGCGAAGGCGCCCTCCATGGACATTATCCTCGCCAGCTCCGGGAAGCGCATGTCGAAGCAGATGCACAGGCCCATTTTCCCGAACTCCGTGTCGAAAACGCAGATATCGTCCCCCGCCGTGAAGGTGGCCGATTCCTGGAAATGCTGCCCGCCGTCCACGGCGATGTCGAAGAGGTGCGTCTTGCGGCAGCGGGCGATCTGCCGCCCGGCGCGACCGAAGACGAAGGAGGTGTTGTAGAGCTTGTCTCCCTCCTCCTCCGGCAGCGAGCCGCCGATTATATAGATCCCGTTTTCCGCCGCCGCGGCGGAGAGCATCCGCCAGGCTTCGCCCCCGGCGCTCTCGCGGTTCTCGACGAAGGCCCGGTTGCGGTATTCGCAGCAGAACATCTCCGGCAGCACGGCGATGTCCGCGCCGGCCTCCGCAGCGGCGGCGATGAGAGCGCGCGCGTGGGCGAGGTTGGCCGCCTTGTCCGGCACGACGGACATCTGGATGAGCGAGACTTTCATAAAATATGCCCCCTTCGCGGTGTTTGCTCCATTCTACACCGCGGAAGGTGGCTTTGTACAGGCGCTTGTCAGAGGTTCTTCACGAACAGGGCGCGGATGGCGTTGAGCACGGCCAGGATCATCACGCCCACGTCGGCGAAGATGGCCAGCCACATGCTGGCCAGGCCCAGCGCGACCAGCAGCAGGCAGGCCAGCTTGACGCCGATGGCAAAGACGATGTTCTCATAGACGATGCGGAGGCACTTGCGGGAGATGCGGATGGCCTTCGCTATCTTCAGTGGGTCGTCGTCCATCAGCACCACGTCCGCGGCCTCGATGGCGGCGTCCGAGCCCATGGCGCCCATGGCGATGCCGATGTCCGCGCGGGAGAGCACGGGCGCGTCATTGATGCCGTCGCCGACGAAGGCCAGGGCGGAGCGGGGCGGCCTGGCGGCGAGCAGCTCCTCCACCTTCTCCACCTTATCGGCGGGGAGCAGGCCGCCGCAGGCCTGGTCGATGCCGAGCCCGGCCGCCACGCTGTCCGCCACGCGCTGCGTGTCGCCGCTGAGCATCACCGTCCGGCGCACGCCGGCGGCCCTGAGCTCGCGGATGGCCTCCGCCGAGTGGGGCTTGACGACGTCCGAGATGAGGATGTGGCCGGCGTACTCGCCGTCGATGGCCATGTGGATGACGGTGCCGGCGCTGTGGCACTCGATGTAGTTGACGCCGAGGCGCTCCATCAGCTTGCCGTTGCCGGCGGCCACGCGGCGGCCGTCCACCAGGGCGGTGACGCCCTCGCCGCCGGTCTCATGGATATCGCTGACGCGGCTGCGGTCGATCTCCCGGCCGTAGGCCTTTTGCAGGCTCTTACTGATGGGGTGGCTGCTGGCGCTCTCCGCCAGGGCGGCGAACTCGACGAGCTTTTCGTCGGAATAGGGGCTGTGGTGGATGCCGTTGACCTCGAACACGCCCTTCGTCAGGGTGCCGGTCTTGTCGAACACTACGATCCTGGCCTGGCTGAGCGTCTCCAGATAGTTGGAGCCCTTAACCAGCACACCGGCCTTGCTGGCCCCGCCGATGCCGGCGAAAAAGCTGAGGGGGATGCTTATCACCAGCGCGCAGGGGCAGCTGGCCACGAGGAAGGTGAGCGCGCGGTAGATCCAGGTCTCCCAGCCGCCGTCAAGGCCCAGGCCGAGTATGCGCACCAGCGGCGGGATCACCGCCAGGGCCAGCGCGCCGAGGCAGACGGCGGGGGTGTAGACGCGGGCGAAGCGGCTGATGAAGGCCTCGCTGCGGCTCTTGCGGGAGCTGGCGTTCTCCACCAGGTCAAGTATCTTGCTCACCGTGCTCTCGCCGAACTCCCTGGTGGTCCGGATGTGGAGCAGGCCGGTCATGTTGATGCAGCCGGAGACGACCTCGTCCCCGGGGCGCACATCGCGGGGCAGGCTCTCGCCGGTGAGGGCGGCGGTGTTCAGCGAGCTCTCGCCCTCCTCGACCACGCCGTCGATGGGCACCTTCTCGCCCGGCTGCACGACGATGACGGTGCCGACGGCCACTTCGTCCGGGTCCACCTGCTCCAGCTTGCCGTCCCGCTCGACGTTGGCGTAGTCCGGGCGGATGTCCATCAGCTCGGAGATGTTGCGGCGGGACTTGCCCACGGCGTAGCTCTGGAACCACTCGCCGACCTGGTAGAAGAGCATGACGGCGATGGCCTCCGTGTAGTCCCCACTGCCCTCGTAGAGCGCGAGGGCGATGGCGCCCACGGTGGCCACGGCCATCAGGAAGTTCTCGTCCGTCACCTGCCGGTGGGCGATGCCCCTGCCGGCCTTCAGCAGGATGTCGTAGCCGATGATGAGATAGGGCGCCATGTAGCAGGCGAAGCGCGGCCAGCCCGTTATCGGTATGAAATTCAGCGCGATCAGCAGCGCGGCGGATACGAGTATCCGCGCGAGCATCGTTTTCTGCTTGCGGCTCATGGAGCGCATCCCCTTCCAGAGAAAAGTTGCTTACAGGTAGATCTCGCAGTCGCTCTCGACGCGCTTGCAGGCTTTCAGCACGTCCTGCATGACGGCGCGGGGCTCCGCGCCCTCTTCAAATTCCACGTTCATCTTCAGCGTCATGAAGTTGACCACCGCGTCCTTCACGCCGGGCGTGGCCCTGGCGGCGGACTCCATCTTGTTCGCGCAGTTGGCGCAGTCGACCTCGATCTTGTAGCTCTTCTTCATGGTCCCAGCTCCTTAAAGGCAATAATTAAACGATTGCTTAATCGTTGATTCAAGTATACCACTTCCGCCGCCGTTGTCAAGGGGGCGCGGGAAAAAATATATGCCCGCGCGCGGGGTTTGTATTTTGCGCGCAGCTGTGGTATGATTTACGAAAAACGTCACGGAGGGATGGAAATGGGCTGCGGCCTGCCACATGATCACGGGGGAGACGAGCGGCGCGTGCTGGAGCGGATGCCGAAGGAGGAGTCCTTCCGCGCGGTGGCGGGGGCGTTCCGCCTGATGGACGACCCCAGCCGCATCCGCATCTTCTGGCTGCTCTGCCACTGCGAGGAGTGCGTGATAAACCTCTCGGCGATGGTGAACATGAGCTCGCCGGCCGTGTCGCACCACCTGCGGCAGCTCCGCGCCGGCGGGCTGATCGTCTCCCGCCGCGAGGGCAAGGAGGTATATTACCGCGCGGCGGACACGCCCTGCGCGCAGATGCTGCACCTGGCCGTGGAGCGGATGATGGAGATCGCCTGCCCGGGGGACGCGCGCCCCTGACAAAAGCGCGCAGGGCCCCGCGCCTGCGCATATAGAGCCCCGGAAACGGGCGGGAAATTGGGAGGATGCCGGGTATGCCGGGAAAGGACAAAGTGACGGCCTGGGCCGACGGAAAGGCGCGCTGCCGCTGGGCGAACCCGGCGAACGCGCTGTATGTAGAATACCACGACAGGGAGTGGGGCGTGCCCGAGCACGACGACCGGCGGCTCTTCGAGCTGCTGATACTGGAGGGATTCCAGGCCGGGCTCAGCTGGGAGTGTATACTGAACCGGCGCGAGGGCTTCCGCGCGGCCTTCGACGGCTTTGACCCGGAAAAGGTGGCCGCCTACGGCGAGCGGGAGCTGGCGGCGCTGCGCGCGGACGGGCGCATCGTCCGCAACCGGCTGAAGATAGCCGCCGCGCCGGGGAACGCCCGCGCATTTTTGCAGATACAGCGCGAATTTGGCAGCTTTGACCACTGGCTCTGGGCGCACACGGGCGGCCGGACGCTGCGCGAGACGGGGCTTGCGCGCTCGCCGCTCTCGGACGGCATCTCGCGCGAGCTGAAGGCGCGGGGCATGAAGTTCGTGGGCAGCACCATAATATATGCATTCCTGCAGGCCGCGGGCGTGATAAATTCGCACGAGCCGGGCTGCTTCCTGGCGGGGGAGAGTTGAATGGAACACATTGTCTGCATAGAGGACGCCGGCGAGCGCCGGCGCATAGCGCGGGAAGTGCTGCTCGCGCTGCCGGAGTGGTTCGGCATCCCCGAGAGCACGGAGGAGTATATCGCGGAGAGCGGCGGGCAGCCGTTCTGGGCCGCGCTGGGGCCGGACGGCCGGGCGGCGGGCTTCATCGCGCTGAAGGCGACGTCGGAGCACACCTGCGAAGTGGCCGTGATGGGCGTCCTCAGGCCGCGGCAGGGGCGAGGCCTGGGCCGCTCGCTGATGGATGCGGCGCTCCGCTGGGCGGCCGGGCAGGGCTTTGAGTACGCGCAGGTAAAGACCGTGCAGCGCGGGCGCTGCGCCGAATACGACGCCACCAACGCCTTTTACCGCTGTCTCGGCTTCCGCGAGATCGAGGTGTTCCCCACGCTGTGGGACGAGGCCAACCCCTGCCAGATATACGTAAAATATATTGGCGGAGGGGCTTGACAAACGCGGGATCTGTGGTAATATATAAGGCGCGTTTGCGGAAAGCAAAACGCGACTGGTTCTTTGTCCGGCGGGTACCGGTCCCGCCCGGATTTCCGGCGCATCGGGCGCCGCTCCCCCTCTTCCTGCGGACCGGGCCGCAAGGCCGGCCGCTGTATGTGCGGGCATAGCTCATTTGGCAGAGCGCCACCTTGCCAAGGTGGAGGTAGCGAGTTCGAATCTCGTTGCCCGCTCCAGCGTCGAAGCATACCCTTACCGCTCCGTTTCCGCCGAAGGGCAAAGCCCTTTGGCGAAAACTGCGCCGGACGGGTATGCTTCTCCTTTCCGGGCGAAACTACAGGTTTCGCCCGGGAATGTGGGAAAACGAGAGCTGGTTCAGGCCAGGGCCTTGTCATGAAACCCGTTATCTTGCACGCGGAGGCGTGCTCTTTTTATGTCTGGAGGTAAACTCATGAACGCTGATGTCGTCATCGTCGGGGCGGGGCCGGCGGGTATTTTCACCGCGCTGGAGATGCTGCGCCGCGGCTCGAAAAAGAAGATCGTCATCGTGGAAAAGGGCCGCGCGCTGGAGCAGCGCCGCTGCCCGAAGGCCAAGACCGGCGTCTGTATGAACTGCAAGCCCGTCTGCCACATCACCACCGGCTTTTCCGGCGCGGGGGCCTTCTCGGACGGCAAGCTCTCGCTCTCCTGCGAGGTGGGCGGCGACCTGCCCTCGCTCATCGGCGAAAAGCTCGCCCAGGAGACCATCGACTACGCCGACAGCATCTATCTGGAGTTTGGCGCGGACGAGCACGTCGAGGGCCTGGGGAACGAAGAGCGCGTGCGGCGCATCCGCGCGCGGGCCATCCGCGCGGGGCTGAAGCTGGTGGACTGCCCCATCCGCCACCTGGGCACGGAGAAGGCCCACGACGTCTATCTGGCCATTGAGAACTACCTGCGCGCGCAGGGCGTGGAGCTCATCTTCGACACCGAGTGCCGCGACCTCATCATGGACGGCGACACCTGCCGCGGGGTGTACCTCAGCGACGGGAAGCGCGAGTATGAGATCCGCGCGGAGCACACTGTGGTCGCCGCGGGCCGCCGCGGCGCGGACTGGCTGGAGAAGATCTGCTCCGAGCACGGGGTGGAGCACCAGCCGAGCACCGTCGACATCGGCGTGCGCGTCGAGGTCCGCAACGAGATAATGGAGGAGGTCAACGACGTCCTCTATGAATCCAAGCTGATCGGCTACCCGGCGCCGTTCAAGAACAAGGTGCGCACCTTCTGCCAGAACCCCGGCGGGGTGGTCAGCCAGGAGAACTACGACAACGACCTGGCCGTCGTCAACGGCCACGCCTACAAGAGCGCGGAGCTCAAGAGCAGCAACACCAACGTGGCCATCCTCTGCTCGCACAACTTCTCCGTGCCCTTCAACCAGCCCATCGCCTACGCGCAGAAGGTGGGCGAGCTGACCAACATGCTGGCCAACGGGCACATCCTTGTGCAGCGCTTCGGCGACATCCTGGACGGCAAGCGCACCTGGGAGAAGGAGCTCGCGCGCTCCAACGTCCGCCCCACGCTGCCCGACGCCGTGGCCGGAGACATCACCGCCGCCATGCCCTACCGGGCGATGATAAACATCATCAACTTCATCAAGGCCATGGACGAGGTGGTGCCCGGCTTCGCCAGCTATGAGACGCTGCTCTATTCCCCCGAGCTCAAGTTCTACTCCAACAAGGTGAAGATGGACACCCGCTTCAACACCAACATCGCCGGGCTGCACGCCCTGGGCGACGCCTCCGGCTGGACGCGCGGGCTGATGATGGCAAGCGCCATGGGTGTGCTCATGGGACGCGAGCTGGCCGCGATATGAATGCAGGGGCGAAGGCCCCTGCGGCCCTATTCTGAGAGATTTCTTTTTGTCTTGTCAAAAAGAAACCCCTCAGACTCCAAAGAGAAAACCGCTTTGGTGCGTGTCGATACGTAAAATCTGCTCGTCAGTCCGGGTCGTGACTGACTTTCGGGTGGTCATCCCGTAATCGGATGGCCTTGCACAACGCCGACCGCGGTTGGCTTCGCTTACGCTCGCGCCGCTAACATGTTGATGATCGGCAGTGCCGCGAGCGAAGCGAAGCAATGCACGGTCGGCGATGCAGAAAACTCATTCACCGACGGGATGACCACTTTTGATGACTAAAAAGCCATAAAAAACACGCAAAAAACGCTCCGGTTTTGCACCAGAGCGTTTTTCTTTGGGGCGCCACTCCCGTTTCTTTGGGCAAGACCAAAGAAATGGGGTGGCAAAGAGTTTTACAAGGGCCTGCCCTTGTTCCGCCTCGCGGCCCTCCAGGCCGCGCTATGCATCCAAGCGCAGCTTGGGCGCGTAGCGCAGCAGCAGCGCGGAATTGAGGATGACGATGACGCTGCCGGAGTTGTGCACCAGCGCGCCGATGACGGGGTCGATCACCGCCGTCATGGCGAGGATGATGGCCACGAAGTTCAGCGCCATGGAGAAGGTCAGGTTGCACTTTATCGTGAGCATCATGCGCTTCGCCAGGCGCTGCAGGTGCGGCAGCTCGCGCAGCTCGTCGCCCACCAGGACGATGTCCGCCGCGTCCATGGCGATGTCGCTGCCCACGCCGCCCATGGCGATGCCCACGGTGGCGCGCCTGAGCGCGGGCGCGTCGTTGATGCCGTCGCCCGTCATGCAGACGGGGCGGCCGGCGGCCTCCGCTTCGTCGATGAAGCGCAGCTTGTCCTCCGGCAGGCAGCCGGCGCGGTAGTCCCGGATGCCGGCGGCGGAGGCGATGGCGCGCGCGGCGCTCTCATTGTCGCCCGTGAGCAGCACGGGCTCGGCCCCGCCCTCGCGCAGGGCGGAGGCCATCTCCGCCGCCTCGGGCCGCATGGTGTCCGAGAGGGCGATGAGCCCGGCGAGGGCCCCGTCCACGGCCACATAGACGGCCGTGCAGCCTTCGGCGGCATAGCGCTGCGCGGCCGCGGCGGCGCTGGCGGCGTCGATGCCGTGCTCGGAGAGCAGCGCGGCGTTGCCCGCGAGCACTTCGCGCCCGGCCACGCGGGCGGAAACGCCCTTCCCGGGCAGCATACGGAATTCCTCCGGCTCCGCCGCGGCGGCGCCGGACGTTTCTTTATACCCGGCGGCGATGGCGCGGCCCAGCGGGTGCTCGGAGCGCGCCTCCGCCCCGGCGGCCAGCGCCAGCAGCTCTTCGGGGCCGGCGCCGCCCAGGGCCTCCACGCCGGCGATGTGCAGCTGGCCCGTGGTGAGGGTGCCGGTCTTGTCAAAAGCGTAGTATTTTACGCCCGCCAGGCGCTCCAGCGCGTCCCCCTCGCGCACGAGGAAGCCGTGCTTCGTGGCGTTGCCGATGGCGGCCATGATGGCCGTGGGCGTGGCCAGCACCAGCGCGCAGGGGCAGAACACGACGAGGATGGTGACGGCGCGGATGACCTCGCTGGTGACGAGCCAGGTGACGGCCGCGGCGCTGAGGGCGATGACGACGATCCAGGTGGCCCAGCGGTCGGCCAGGCCGACGATCTTCGCCTTGCCGGCGTCCGCCGACTGCACCAGCCGCACCATGCGCTGTATCGAGCTGTCCTCACCCACGCGCGTGGCGCGCATGTCGAAGCTGCCGAAGCGGTTGACCGTGCCGGAGGACACCTCGTCGCCGGCGGACTTGTCCACGGGCAGGCTCTCGCCGGTCATCACGGACTGGTCCACGGAGGTCTCGCCGGCGGTGACGACGCCGTCCACGGGGATGGTCTCGCCGGGCAGGACGCGCAGGATGTCGCCCTCGCGCACCTCCTCGGCGCTCACCACGCGCTCGCCCTCCGCGGTGAGCAGGCGCGCCGTGCGCGGCGTCAGCCTGACGAGCCGCTCGATGCCCGAGCGCGCGCGCTCCACCGTCAGGTCCTCCAGCAGCGCGCCCAGCTGCATGATGAAGGCCACCTCGCCGGCGGCGAAGGTCTCGCCCGTGGCCACCGAGGCGATGAGCGCCAGCGAGACGAGCACGTCCGCCTTGATGTCAAAGGCCGTCACCAGCCCCACCACGGCCTCCAGGATGATGGGCACGCCGCAGAGGACGATGGCCGCCCAGGCGGCGTCAAAGGGCAGGGGGACGAGGCCGAAAATGCTGATGATGAGCGCTGCGGCGGAGACTGAAAGGCAGAAAATGTCCTTTTTCAGGCCGCCCCACTCCAAAAACGCTTCGATGTGCTTCATTCTGCGCCTCCTTATACCTATGGGGGTATAGGCTCATTATACCTGCCCGGCGCGCCGCCTGTCAAGCGCGCGGGGGAGAAATCGCATAAATTGTGAACAGGAATCGTGACTTTTGTGAACATTAGCACTCGCCACTTGACAGTGCTAATCTGCGTGCTATAATAAAGGCGAAGTCAGGAGGGGGAGCGATGAGGCCCCGGGGGAAGCCCCCGGAAGAGTCCCGCAACCGCTCAGGGCTTCACACCCCCGCAATACGGGCAGCGTTTTGAAAGGAAGGATAAATATGTTGCCCAGCATTTTTGGTGAAAACCTTTTCGATGAGTTTTTTGACAGTGGATTTGACAAGAGCTTCTTTGGCAACAGCCCGCTCTATGGCAAGCGCGGCAGGAACCTGATGAAGACGGACGTGCGCGAGCACGAGAACGGCTATGAGGTCGATATCGACCTGCCGGGCTTCAAGAAAGAGGACATCAAGCTCGATCTGAACAACGGCTATCTGACCGTGAGCGCGGCCAAGGGCCTGGACAAGGACGAGCAGGACAAGAAGGGCCGCTTTATCCGCCAGGAGCGCTGGAGCGGCGCGTGCAGCCGCAGCTTTTACGTCGGCGACGTGAAGCCGGAGGACGTGAAGGCCAGGTATGAGCACGGCGTACTCAGCCTCAGCCTGCCGAAGGCCTACACGAAGGAGCTGGAAGGCCCCAGCCACATCGCCATCACCTAACCAGGCTGCGCCTGGAGGCGGTTGCCTGCGGCCTGGTCTACGGCAGGTTTGCAGAAACCTATAGGCAGAAAAGCCCCGGAGCTCTCGCTCCGGGGCTTTTGTTCTACGCAGCCTGCGCTGTGTGCAGCAGGGCTTTAAGTTTCTGCAAACTCAGCGGCGCGAGCGTAAACGAAGCCAACCGCGGCCGGCGTTGAGCAAGGCTATCCGACACCGGGATGACCACCTATGGCGCGCGCAAAGCCCTAAAAGACAGCTCCCGCCTACGATACGCACCAAAGCGTTTTTCTTTGGGGCGCCACACCCGTTTCTTTGGGCAAGACCAAAGAAATGGGGTGGCACCGGTCCCCGCGCGGGGGCCTTAAGTCAGCGCAGCGCGCAGCGCAACTGCCGCCGGACGCAGTCCGGTCAGATCTCGTAGGTGCGGTATTGTATGGCCTCCGCCAGGTGGGCGGGCTGGATGCCGGCGCTGCCGGCGAGGTCGGCGATGGTGCGGGCCACGCGGAGGATGCGGTCGTAGCTGCGCGCGGTGAGGCCCATGGCCCGGTATGCGCCCTCCATCAGGGCGGAGCACTCCGCGCTGAGCGCGCAGAAGCGCTCCATCTCGCGCGGGCCCATGTGCGCGTTGCAGTCCGCGCCGCCGCTGCCCAGGCGCTCGCGCTGGCGCGCGCGGGCGGCGTCCACGCGGGCCTTGATGGCGGCGGAGGGCTCGGCCTCCGCCTTGCCGGAGAGCTCGGCGTACTCCAGCGCGGGCACTTCGACCATGATGTCGATGCGGTCCAGCAGCGGGCCGGAGACCCGCGCGCGGTAGCGCTTGAGCTCCGTCTCCGTGCAGGTGCAGCGGCGCGTGGGGTGGCCGTACCAGCCGCAGCGGCAGGGGTTCATGGCGCACACTAACATGAACCGGCTCGGATACGTCGCCGTGCCCGCCGCGCGGGAGACGGTGACCACGCCGTCCTCCAGCGGCTGTCGCAGCGCCTCGCGCACGTCCCGGTGGAACTCCGGCAGCTCGTCCAGGAAGAGCACGCCGTTGTGCGCCAGGCTCATCTCGCCCGGCTGCAGCTGCGCCCCGCCGGCGAGGGCGGCGGCGGAGGTGGAGTGGTGCGGCGAGCGGAAGGGCCGCGCGTCCACCACCGGGTGCGCGCGGCTGGTGAGGCCGCTGACGGAGTGTATCTCCGTCGTCTCCAGGATCTCCGCGCGGCTCATGTCCGGCAAAATGGAGGTGATGCGCTTGGCGAGCATGCTCTTGCCCGCGCCCGGCGGGCCCACCATGAGGATGTTGTGCCCGCCGGCGGCCGCCACCTCCAGTGCGCGCTTGACGTTCTCCTGGCCCTTGACCTCGGCAAAGTCCGGCCCGCCCGCGGCGTGCGGTCGCACCTCCGGCGCGGCGGCGGGGTCGATGTCGCACTGGCCGCGCAGGTATTCGAGCAGCTGGGTGAGGCTCCGCACCGGCATCACCTGCACCGAGCCGGCGAAGGCCGCCTCCGGCGCGTTGTCCTCCGGCACGAAGAGCTGGCGGATGCCGGCGCGCTCGGCGGCCAGGGCCATCGGCAGCGCGCCGCGCACGGGCCGCAGCCGCCCGGAGAGCGAGAGCTCGCCGAAAAAGGCGCAGTCCTCCGGCGGGCGGGAGATGAGCCCCGCCGCGGCGAGGACGCTCAGCAGTATCGGCAGGTCGTACATGGTGCCGGCCTTTTTCGTGTCCGCCGGGGCCAGGTTCACCGTCAGGCGGCAGACGGGGAACTTCAGCCCGGCGTTTTTGATGGCGGCGTGGACGCGCTCGCGCGCCTCCCGCACTGCGGCGTCCGGCAGCCCGACCACGTCGAAGCCCGGCAGCCCCTGCGACATCGAGCACTCCACGGACACCTCGTAGCCGCCGATGCCGCGGATGCCCAGCGTGCGTATCCTCGATACCATAGCCCCGCCCCCGTTCACACATTATTTACACCATTATAGGGCACGGCGCGCCGTTTGACAAGGCGCGGGGCTTTATATTTCCGCGCGTCCGTGCTATGATATCCCCTGTACCCAGGGAGGGATGAACATGGAAAACAAAAACGCCCCCGTGATGGGCAGGAAGATGTTCCTTTACGCCACGTCCTTTTTCTCCGGCATGTCGGTGATGGCCATAGAGCTGGGGGCGAGCCGCCTGCTGGCGCCGTATTTTTCCAGCTCGCAGATCGTCTGGACGGTGATCATCGGCACCATCATGATCGCCATGGCCATCGGCAACGTCTGGGGCGGGCGCAGCGCGGACAAACACCCGGAGCCGGAGCGGCTCTTCAAGCGGCTGCTGCTGGTGGCCGTGTGGACGGCGCTCATACCCTTTGCCGGGCGCTATGTGATCGCCGGCATCTCGGGGCTGCTGGCGCTGTTCGTCAAGTCGAATTTCCTCGTCTGGGCCTCGCTCTGCTCCTGCCTGGCGCTCTTCGTGTTCCCGCTGATGCTGCTGGGCACGGTCACGCCCTCGCTGATGAAATACACCACCGAGAGCCTGGATGACAACGGCAAGACGCTCGGCGAGCTGGAGGCGCTGAACACCATCGGCAGCATCATCGGCACCTTCCTGCCCACCTTCGTCACCATCCCGGCCGTCGGCACGGCGCGCACCTTCCTCATCTTCGCGGCGATACTCGCGATAATCTCGCTGGCCTTCTTCATCTCGCGCAGGCGCTGGATAGCGCGCGGCGCGGTGAGCGCGGTCGTGATAACCGCGCTGATATTCACTCCGGTGAACTACTCCTTCGCCTTCTGGGACAGCGGCGACATCGTGCTCGAGGACGAGAGCATCTACAACTACCTCCAGGTCACCGAAAACGAAAACCGCATCGCCCTCTCCACTAATGTGGCCTTCGGCGTGCAGTCGATAAAGATGAAGTCCGGGAACATGACCGGAATGTACTATGATTACGCCCTGGCCGCCCCGCTGATGGCGGAGAAGGCGGAGGACGTGCTCATCCTCGGCCTCGGCACGGGCACCTTCGCCGAGCAGTGCCTGGAATATTTCCCCGGCTGCCAGGTGACGGGCGTGGAGATCGACGAGAAGATCGTGGACATCTCCCGTGAATACTTTGACCTGCCGGAGGAGGTGGAGGCCATCGTCGGCGACGGCCGCGCGTGGCTCACCGCCAGCGGCGGGAGCTGGGACGTCATCATGGTGGACGCCTATCAGGATATCACGATACCCTTCCAGATGAGCAGCGTGGAGTTCTTCACGGAGGTATACGAGCACCTGAACCCCGGCGGCGTGATGGTGGTGAACATGTCCATGCGCTCGGAGAGCGAGGGCTCCATGAACGAATACCTCATCGACACCATCGCCAGCGTGTTCCCCCATGTCTACACCGTGCGCGTGAGCGGCGGCAGCAACATGGAGCTCTTCGCCAGCGCGGACGCCGAGGCGCTCGCGCGCTTCGAGAGCCGTTACCCGCAGCTTGAGGACGAGGGCTACCGCGCCATCATGCGGCGCGTGGACGATGCTCTCGCCCCCGCCGGCGGCGGGGACTACATCCTCACCGACGACAAGGCTCCCGTCGAGCTGCTCGGCATGCGCGTGCTGGACGAGATCATCGGCTCCGAGCTCGACGCCATCCGCGGCCAGATAGCCGAGGAGGGCATCATGGGCCTGCTTGAATGACCGGCCAGCGGCCGGGGGCAATCGCCTGCGGCCCGCCCGCAGGGAGGGGGATGCAGGGACGGAGGTCCCTGCGACCCACGTGCCACCCCATTTCTTTGGTCTTGCCCAAAGAAACGGGTGTGGCGCCCCAAAGAAAAACGCTCTGGTGCAAGACCGGAGCGTTTTTTGCGTGTTTTTACAGCTTTACTGTTATCAAAAGTGGTCATCCCGTCGGTGAATGAGTTTTCTGCATCGCCGACCGTGCATTGCTTCGCTTCGCTCGCGGCACTGCCGATTATCATCTCGTTAGCGGCGCGAGCGAAGCGAAGCCAACCGCGGCCGGCGTTGAGCAAGGCTATCCGACGACGGGATGACCACCTGAAAGTCAGTCACCACCCGAACTGACGGGCAGATTTTACGTATCGACAAGCACCAAAAGCGCTTTTCTTTGGAGTCTGAGGGGTTTCTTTTGGCGCAAGCAAAAGAAATCTCTCAGAAGCCCCCTCGCGAGGGCATTCCCTCAGCACGGCGCGCAGCGCATCTGCATCCAAGCGCAGCTTGGCCCGACCGCCGCCGCGCGGCGGCAGCCGCATTCAAACGCAGTTTGGAGGAAATTTGCAAAATAATGCGCGCACGGCGGGGCACATACTATGGCCATGAAAGCTGTTATCATGGCCGGCGGGGAAGGGCGGCGGCTGAAGGCCGTCACGGGCGAGCTGCCCAAGCCCATGGTCCCGCTCATCGGAAAACCGCTCATGGAGCGGGTCATAGAACTGCTGCGCAAGCACGGCGTCACCGACATCGCCGCCACGCTGCGCTATAACCCCGCGCCCATCCTCGCCCACTTCGGCGACGGCTCTCGCCTGGGCGTGCGCCTGCACTGGTTCATCGAACAGGAGCCGCTGGGCACGGCCGGGAGCGTCAAAAACTGCGCGTCATTTACTGCCGGCGAGGATATCCTCGTCCTCAGCGGCGACGCGGCCTGCGACTTCGACCTCACGGCGCTCATGCGTGAGCACCGGCGCGGCGGCGCGGCCGTCACCATCGCCCTCTGCGAGTGCCGCGACCCGCTGCGCTACGGGCTGGTGGTGCCGGACGCGAAGGGCGACGTGCGCTGCTTCATCGAAAAGCCCGGCTGGCAGAAAGTGGTCACCGACCTCGTCAACACGGGCATCTACGCGGTGTCGCCGCGGGCGATGGAGCTGGTGCCGGAGGGGCGGGAGTTCGACTTTGCGCGCGACCTGTTCCCGCTGCTGCTGGAGCGCGGCGAGGGCGTGCGCGGGGTGAAAATGGAGGGCTACTGGTGCGATGTGGGCACGCCGGAGGCGTACTACCGCTGCTGCCTGGACGCGCTGGAGGGGCGGCTGAAGCTGGTGACGCCGCCGGAGGGCGCGCCGGCCGCGCCGGCGAATGGCGAGACGGAGGGAAAGCGCGCGCCGCTGGAGGGCGAATACCGCGCGGAGCGCCGCGTGCCCTGCCGCGACCGCGCGGGGCTGATGCGGGCGGTGTCCGGCTGCCTGATGGAGGCGGGCGCGGAGCTGGACGACGGCGTGGTGCTCAGGAGGGACGGCTGCACACTGCGCATCTCGCCCAGCGCGGAGCGCAGCGAGATCGTCATCGAGACTGCCGCGGGCAGCGCCGGGCTGCCCGAGCAGCTGGCCGATACCGCCGGCCGCCTCGTCACCGCCTTGCGCCAGGCTGCGCCAAACTAAGTTTGGATGCAGTTGCCTGCGGCCTGGTCTACGGTAGGTTTTCGCAGACGTTCAAGCAAAAAAGCCGCAGGGCTGCCGCCCTGCGGCTTTTGCTCTGATGGGCGCTGGCTGGCGCACGTTGTGTAGAGCGAAAGCCGCGAAGCGAGAGCTGAGCGGGTTTCCCACTTATAAGTCTCTGCGAACCTCGCCGTAGCCCGGGGCACATCCCACTGCATCCAAACGCAGTTTGGCGCAGTCCGGGGGAAACCCCCGGCGAGGGTTTCCCCCAGACCCCCCCGGACTGCGTCCGGAGGCAGATGCGCTGCGCGCCTCACTGATGGAAGCCTTGCGATAAAGCGGGCCGCAGGCAAGTGCGTCCAGGCGCAGCCTGGCCCCTCGACCCCACAAACTTTTGAAAAAGTTTGATCAAAACTTCAGATAGAGCGGCGCACCGCGCAGGTCGCGTAGAACGTGATCCGCGCAGCGGTAGCTGAGCGGATCTCCTACTTATAGGTTCCCACAAGCCCCACCGTAGACCAGGCCACAGGCAACTGCATCCAAACTCAGTTTGGGGTGAGGGAGAGGAGGGCGGGGCCGGCGGCCTGGGCGAAGAGGCGGACGGCGTTGAGCGCTTCCCGCAGGGTGTTGCCGTTAGAGCCCACCTCGAGTATCAGCGAGCCTGTGGTCAGGTGCTGGTTATAGCGCTCCGGCGTGACGGAGACGGGGCGCATCAGCGTCGGGTAGCGGTCGTTCACCGCGTCCTGCAAATAGAGCGCCAGGCGCAGGTTCTGCTCCCACTGCGGATGCCAGAGCCCGCTCTCGCCCGTGCCCACCAGCAGCATCACCTGCGAACAGCTCTCGCCGGAGAGCTCGGCCACGGTCTTGTACGTCACGTCCGCGTCCCCCAGCGCGTCCCGGTGCAGGTCTATCACCACGGCGATGTCCGGGTACTGCGCCAGATACTCCTCCACCGCCGCGCCCGAGCGCGAGTAGCTGCCCGTGTAGCTGGGGTAGTCGTAGATCTCGCGGTCGTGCAGCACATTCAGGCCCTGCTCCGTGAGCGCCGCCGCCAGCTCGTCGCCCACGCGCACGACGTTGTAGTTCGTGTCCTCCGTGCGGTCCGTGTCCGTCTCCTCATAATAGTCGCGCGAGTCCGGCGTGTAGGCCTCGCTGCCGTGCGTGTGCACGATCAGCACCTGCGGCCCCTCCGCCGGCAGCACCTGTGTCGGCCCGGCCGCCAGCAGCGCCGCCGTGTCGATGTCGATCTCCGTGCCGTTCTTGATGGCCACGCCGGAGTAGATGGTCGTCTCCACAATAGGCGTTCCGTCCGAGTCCACGCTGGGCGGCGTGGGCTCCGGCCCGGCGGCTTCCGGGCTGGGCTCGGGCGTGGCGATGATGGACACATAGCCCTGCGCACCGCCGGCATCGCTCCCCGCCGCCTCCGGGGAGGGTGTGGGCGCGGCGCTCGCCGCCGCCGCCGCGGGGCGGCCCAGCTCCAGCGACAGTACCGCCGGCAGCAGGCCCTCCGCCCCGCCGGACAGCGCGCTGACGCCGCCCGCGAGCAGCGCCCGCGCCCCCAGCAGCGCCAGCGCCGCCGCCGCGGCCTTCTTCAGCTTAGACAGGCCCCTCACCTCCTCCCGGCAATACTATGCGTTTTGGGGAAAAATGATGACGCTCTTGCAGAAAGTGAATAAACATGTTATCATTCATGTGCCAAAATGGATTACATAATTACTGGCAAAATATAGAAAGGAAGATCAGACATGGAGTTCAGTTTCAACCCCAAGGGCGTCTGCTCGAAGAAAATGACGGTGGTAGTCGAGGATGGTAAAATCGCGTCGCTAAAGGTCGAAGGGGGATGCGACGGCAATTTGAAGGGCATTTCGAAGCTCGTGGTGGGGATGACGCCCGAGGAATGTATCAGCCGGCTGGATGGCATCCGCTGCAAGGAAAAGCCCTCTTCCTGCCCCGGCCAGCTGGCCGAAGGGCTGAAAGAGTACCTTAAAAAAATCGAAAATTGATTTACATAATATCTCGAAACCATAACAGAAATGACAAAAATCGCCGATTTTGTAAGTTAAACTTGCGCGATTGCAAATTTTTTTCCGTCGCAAGCTGTCGAAATGGTTACATTCGGCAAATGGCACAACACAAGATATAGAGCCAGTCGCGCATATTCGACCTAAATCGCCATATAATGTGGTGGTATTGGTTACAATAACAAAATGAGAAAACTCGGTTTGTCTAAAATGCCGATTGAATTCGACCCCCGATTTTGACTATAATTATTGCAAGGAAAGGGCCGGGCTTCCGCCGCGCGCGGGAAACCGGCCGGACACAGCAGATCTGAGTCTGAGGTGCGATATGGTCAGAGATCGGAGAGCCAATATGGCGCTGCTCCTTGCGCTCTGCCTGACGAGCCTGGTGCTGTGCGCGTCCTACGTGCCGCCGGCGGAGCTGGCGCAGGAGGGGGCGGCCGTGCAGCCGGCGGAAGCAGTGCAGCCCGCCCGGGAGCCGGCGCAGGAGGAGAGCGTCCCGGCGGCGGACGAGCCCGCTGCCGAGCCGGAGCGGCCGCAGAATGCGGCGGACGTGTACATAAACGGCGTTCTGCGCGGCGAGTGCCTGCTGTTTGACGGGCAGTCGTACATGACGATGGCGGATTTCGCGGCCCTCACGGGGCTGGAGAGCAACGGCGGCACGATAGGCGGGCTGACGCCCGCGATATCGGCGGACGGCAAGTGGGCCGAGGTGAACGGGCGCTATCTGTGGCTGGGCGCGGGCGTACGTGAGCAGGACGGCGAGCAGCTGTGGCCGCTTTCCGTGCTGGGGCGGATGTTTTCCTGCCCGGTGAGCTGGGACGAGCTGAGCATGAGCGTGGACGTGGACGCCACGGCGCTCGCGCCGCTCGCGAGCGGCGGGGAATACTACAATGAAGAGGACCTGCTCTGGCTCTCGCGCATCATCTATGCCGAGAGCGGCAACCAGCCGATGGAGGGCCAGGTGGCGGTGGGGAACGTGATACTCAACCGCGTGGAGTCGCCGCTTTTCCCGGACACGGTATATGACGTCATTTTCGACACGCGCTTCGGCGTGCAGTTCTCCCCCGCGGAGACGGGCGGCATCTACTGCGAGCCGGACGACGAGGCCGTCATCGCCGCCAAGCTCTGCCTGGACGGCGCCAGCGTCGCCGGCGGCAGCCTCTACTTCGTCAACCCCGACATCGGCGCCGACGGCTGGTTCAAAGAGACCAAGACCTTCGTCGCCGCCATCGGCGACCACGACTTCTACGCCTGACCCCAGGCTGCGCCTGGAGGGCGGCCAACGGCCGCTGGTACTTGCCTGCGGCCTGGGCTGCGGTGAGGTTTGCGGAAACTTATAGCAGAAAACCCGCGGGAGCGCCCCGCGGGTTTTGCTTTACGCGACGTGCGCTGTGCGCCTATCTATCTGAAGTTTTGATCAAACTTTTTCAAAAGTTTGTGGGGTCGAGGGGCAAAGCCCCTCGGCGCGGCCCGCAGGCCGCGAAACTCCCCTTTCACACAAAAGCGCAGGAAGGGGGCTTGGGGGAAACCCTCGCCGGGGGTTTCCCCCACGGCCGTTGGCCGCCCTCCTTACCGCAGTCCGGGCTTGACAAATGGCAGAATTCGTGTATAATTGATAGGCCTGCCCATGGGACAGGCCAAGATCCTTGCCCGCAGGAAGGTGCGGGCCATCAGTCCAGAAGGAGGTGCACAAATGGCTAAGACGAGCGAAAAGTACGAGGTAATGTACATCATCAACCCCAATCTCTCCGAGGAGGAGACGGCGGCGATCGTCGAGAGGTTCAAGACGCTTGTCGAGCAGAACGGCACGCTTGACGAGATGGAGGAGATGGGCAAGCGTAAGCTCGCGTACGAGATCAACTATCTCAGCGAGGGCTACTACGTCCTCATCAAGTTCACCAGCGCGCCGGAGTTCCCCGCAGAGCTCGACCGTATCCTTGGCATAACCGACGGCGTCATCCGCAGCCTCATCACCCGCAGGCCGGAGTAAGGGGGCGCCGGGATGCTCAACCACATCGTCCTGATGGGACGGCTCACGCGGGACCCGGAACTGCGCTACACGCAGTCGCAGATACCCGTGGCGAGCATCCGCATCGCCGTTGACCGCGATTATGGCCGCGGCGAAGAGAAGCAGACGGATTTCATCGACGTCACCGCCTGGCGGCAGACCGCCGAGTTCATCAGCAAGTACTTCCAGAAAGGGCGCATGATCGTCGTTTCCGGAAGGCTGCAGATGCGCGAGTGGACGGACAAGGACGGCAACAAGCGCGTCAGCGCCGAAGTCGTGGCCGACAACGTCTATTTTGGCGACAGCAGCCGCAGCAGCGACGGCGGCGCGCCCAGCCGCGATCACGGCGGCAACAGCTATGGCGGCGGCAGCTACGGTGGCCGCGACAGCGGCGGCTACGGCGGGGGCTACGGCTCGCGCGAGAGCGCCCCGCGCCAGCAGCAGAGCGCGCCCTCCGGCTTTTCCGAGCTGGACGACGGCGATGGAGAGCTCCCCTTCTGAGGGGCACGTCTGTAGAAGAGACCGGCATTTAATGTAACATTGAGGAGGTATTACCTTGGCTTTCGATAACAAGGCGAAGAATCGCAAGCGCAAAAAGGTGTGCCAGTTCTGCGTGGACAAGGTCGCTTATATCGACTATAAGGACGCTGCCAAGCTCCGGAAGTTCATCTCCGAGCGCAGCAAGATCCTTCCGCGCCGCACCACCGGCACCTGCGCCATGCACCAGCGCGAGCTGACCGAGGCCATCAAGCGCGCCCGTCAGATCGCCCTGCTGCCCTACGTCACCGACTGACAAACAAAAAACGCCGGCCTGGCGGGCCGGTGTTTTTTTATCCTCTCTGGCCGCGCGCAGCGGCACAGAAAAACAGGAGGGCCGGAGCCCTCCTGTTTTTTAGTTCAGGGTCTGGTGCCTATCACACCACGTTGATGGTGATGTTGGGCAGCACGCCGTTGAGGCTGGCGGCATCGTCCATGCCGTCGGCGGTGGCGGGGTACTCAGCGTTGACAACGAGGGAGCCGTCCTTCATGGCGGCGAGCTGGGCCTCGTACTCCTCGACGGTGTAGTTCTCGAGCATCCAGGTGTCGGTGGGCAGGCCAACGGCGTCGTCAGTCGCGCCGAGGGTGGTGGTCACGCCGCCGATCTCATCCCAAGTGCCTTCGTAGAAGCTGGTCAGGGCGACCTCGGCAGCCTGGGCGATGCCCTTCATGGCGGAGGTGATGACGGTGTCGCTGTCGCCGCTCTGGTCGACGTCAACGCCGATGACCAGGCCGTCGTTGGCGGAGGCGGCGCTGGAGATGGACTCGAACATGGAGCCGCCGCAGGCGAACACGACCTCGGTGCCGGTGGTGTACCAGCCGTTGATCATGGTCTGCAGGTCGGGGGAAGCGGTGAAGTTGGCGCCGTACTGCCAGCTGTAGTTGACGCTGACGTCAACGCCCATCTCCACGGCGGCCGCGCTGGCGCCCTGGAGGAAGCCGTAGCCGTAACGGCAGCAAGCCGGGTTGGTGCCGCCGCCGCCGCCGGAGAAGCCGAGCTGGGTGAAGCCCTCGCGGACGATGGCGTAGCCGGCCAGATAACCGGCCTGCTCTTCCTGGAAGTTGATGCCGGCGACGTTGGTGAGGACGTTGCCAGCCTCGTCATTGATGGAGTAGCCGTCGATGAACACGAACTTGACGTCCGGGTTGTTCGTGGCGGCGGTGCGCAGGGCAGCCTCCTGCAGGAAGCCGGCGCAGACAACGATCTTGGCGCCGTTGTCAACGGCGTCCTGCATGGCCTTGGTGCGGTCGTCGTCGGTGGCCTGGTCGCCGTTGGCGGGCTGGTAGTACTTGTAGGTCAGGCCGTTCTCGTAAGCGTACAGCTTGACGCCGTTCCAGGTGCCCTCGTTGAAGGACTTGTCGTGCAGCTGGCCGACGTCGGTGACGAAGGCGACCTCGTAGGTGCCGTCCTCAGAGGTGATGTTGTCCTCGATGTCGTTGGGGTCAACGGCCTCGGCGGGCTCCCCAGAGGGCTCTTCCTCGGGGGGCTCCTCAGCGGGGGCCTCGCTCTCGGTGGCGGCGGGCTCTTCGCTCTCGGTGGCAGGGGCTTCGCTCTCCTCGGCGGCGGGCTCGCTGCCGCAGGCGGCGAGCGCGAAGACCATCACGAGAGCGAGAAGCAGAGCAAGAAACTTCTTCATTCTGTTATGTATCCTCCGTTTCATAATATGATTCGGGTCGCGCGGTGCGTTTCACCGCGTCGTGAGACATTATATCACAGCTGTATGTATCATTCAAGTAAAATACACGAAAAATTCCCCAGGCTGCGCCTGAAGGCGGTTGCCTGCGGCCCGCCCGCAGGTATTTGCGCTGCGCGCCGCGCTGTTGGAAACCTTTCGGTAGACCGGGGCACCGCCCATGGCCTCTTTATCGCAGCCTGGCTTCGCTTACGCTCGCGCCGCTGAGTTGCAGAAGCTCAAAGCCTCCCCTGCCGTGCAGGGGAGGTGGCGCCTGCGGAGCAGGCGGCGGAGGGGTGTTTGAAGTTTGCGCTTCTTTGGATAGCAGCGCAAACTTTCGGCACCCCTCCGGCCGCCTTCGGCGTCCACCTCCCCTACAATGTAGGGGAGGCTTTTACGTTGAGTAGGACAAAACCCGCGAGGCGGAGAGCCTCGCGGGTTTTCTGTTATAAGTATCTGCAAACTTCCCCGTAGACCGGCGCGCAGCGCAACTGCCTCCAGGCGCAGCCTGGTCAGGTGAAGAGGGCGACGATGCGGTCCCAGAGCTCGGCGAAGAAGCCCTGTTCCTCCTCGGCGGGGGCGGGCTCGGCCTCGGCCTCGGGCTCGGAGATGCCCTCGGTCATGATGACGAACTGCACGGAGGCGGTGTCGCCGTTGCGCCCGTCGAGGAAGGAGGCCTGGGCGGAGGCGTCCGCGCTCTCGTCCTCCGCGGGGCCGCCGGTGAGCTCGTCTATGAGCTCGGGTATCTTGCTGGTCTCCTCGTCCAGGGCGGCGACGCCGTCGCTGAGCTCGCCCGCGCCGCTGGCGAGGGAGCTGATGCCGTTGTAGACGCTGCTCCAGTTGGCGGAGAGGGCGTCAACGCCGCCGGCGTAGCTCACCAGGCCCTCGTGGAAGGCGGAGTAGCTCTGCGCCAGCTGGCTGAGCCCGCTGGTGAGCTGCAGCAGCCCGGAGAGGTCGATCTGCCCGCCGGTCGCGCTCATGGCGGCGGAGATCTGCTGCGCCGTCTGGCGCAGGGAGGCGGCCGCGCTGTTCACGCCTTCGGCCAGCGTGGGCAGGTTGTCCTGCACGGCCTCGAAGGCGGCGGAGGCCTGCGCCCAGACGGCCTTCACCGTCTGCGCCGCCTGATAGTTGGCCACCAGCGCGGCCAGGGCCGCGTTGTCCGGGGCCAGGGCCATCAGCGCGCCGATGTCCTCCTCGCTGACGCTGGGCTCGGGGATGGCCTCCACGGCCTGTTCAAGCGCGGGATAGGCCGCGCCGTAGCCCTCCGCCAGCTGCGCGAGGGCCGCGCCCGCCTGCTCCAGGCCGTCCGCGGCCTGTTCCAGGCCGTCCGGCAGCTGCGCGAGGGCGGAGAGGTCGAGCGTCATGCCCGCGCCGGCGGACTGCGCGCCGGCAGCGGCTGCGGCCTCCGGGTCCATGCCCGCGGCAGCGGCGGCAGCGGCTGCGGCTTCGGTGTCCGCGCCAGCGCCGGGCAGGGAGGCGCTTATCTGCGCCAGGGCGCCGGCGATCTGCTCGGAGCCGGCGACGAGCTCCGCCGAGCCGGCGGAGAGGGTGCTGAGCCCGGAGCCGAAGCTGCCCGCGCCGCTGCGCAGGCTGCCCGCGCCGGAGGCCAGCTGGGAGGCCCCGTCGCTCAGCTGGGAGATGGCGTCCGTCATCTGGCCCACGCCGTCGGTGATCTCGGCGGTGTCGCCCATGGCGGAGGCGATGTCGTAGTTGACGCCGGCGATGGTGAGGCCGGCCATGGTGAAGTCCTCAACATCCGCGGTGACAGTGTACTCGGCCTCCGCGCCCGGGAGCACGGTGAAGGCGAGGGTCTTGTCGCCGCCGGCATTGGCGACGGTCGCGCCCCCGGCGGAGATGTCTTTGCAGAGCGAGGCGTCGAGCGTGACGGTGATCTGCAGCATCATCTCGTCGGCGAAAGCGCCGGGCGCGTTGCCGTTGGGCTTGACGGAGAGGGTCATCTCCAGCGCGCCGGACTGCCCGCCGAGCTCGGCGGGGGAGATGGACTTGCCGTCCAGCTCATAGCCGATGGCGATGTCCCAGGGGAGCTCGAAGGACTCCAGCGTGCCCTGGTAGTAGAGCCGGCCGCCCTCGGGGATGGTGGCGGTGACGGCCCCGTCCTCATACGTAAGGGCCGAGGTGTCCGTCAGGTTCTCCACGGCGGTGTATGCGCCGTAGTGGGTGACGCTCTCGCCGGCGTCGCCGTTCAGGGCCACCACGGCATAGGCGGAGAGGGGCTCGCCGGCGGCGTCGAGCTTGGCGTATATGACCTCCTCCGCGCCGGTAGCGGCGGGGGCGTCCGCCGCGGCGGCGGGGACGGCGATGAGGCTGAGAGCGAAGCAAAGCGCCAGGGCGAGGGCGCCCAGGGTGCGTTTTTTCATTTTACATCGACCTCCTTTTCGGTCTTTTTCAGGAATCCGGCCTTCAGCGTCAGCCGGGCGGTGAGCGGGTCGAAGATCATCAGCAGCGCGGGCAGCGCCAGCAGCACCATCGCCATCGAGAGCAGCGTGCCGCGCGAGAGCAGCAGCCCCAGCTCGGAGACGACCTGCATGGAGGAGGTGAAGTTCAGCCCCAGCCCGGCGGTGGAGAGTATAAGGCCGCTGGTGAGGACGGAGATGAAGTTCTTCTGCAGCGTGTTCACCACGGCCTCCCGCCGGCCCATCGTGCGGCGGTTGACCAGATAGCCGTCCGTGATGAGGATGGCGTAGTCGATGGTCGCGCCCAGCTGCACGGTGTTTATCACCAGGTAGCCGATGTACACCAGCGTGTTGCCGGTGAAATAGGCGAAGGAGAGGTTGATCCAGATGGCGGATTCGATGGCGAAGAGCAGTATGAACGGCAGCGTCAGGCTGCGGAAGGTGACCAGCAGCGTGAGCAGGATGAACACGATGGCGATGCCGTTCACAAGGCCCGTGTCCTCCGTCACCACCTCGCGCACGTCGTAGAGGTTGGCGCTCTCGCCGCAGGTGTAGCTCTCGTCGTAGTATTTATCCGCCGCGGCGCGCACGGCCTCGATGACGGCGAAGGCCTCCTCGCCCTCGTTGGCCGTGTCCGCCGAGAGCACGATGCGCGCGTAGTTGTCGGAGTAGAAGTTGGAGACGATGGCGTCGTCCAGCGTCTCCGGCGGCACCTCGCCGACGGTGGCGGCGTAGCTCATGACGGAGGTGACGTTGTCGATCTCCGCCAGCTCGGCGCTGAGCGCGGCCTCCGCGCCCGGGTCGCCGCGGGGGACGAAGAGCACGATGCTCGTGGACTGGCCGAAGGTGCTGTTGATGAGCTCCGTGTCCTGGCCGTAGCGCAGGTCCGGGTCCGGCACGCCCATGCCGTAGACGAAGCTGGCGCGGCTCTGCCCCAGGTAGCAGGGGATGACCAGCAGCAGCACGAGTATCAGCGCGGGGATGCGTATCTTCACCAGGCCGCGGCCCAGGCCGTGCAGCTCGGGGATGATGCGCTTGTGGCGCGTCTTGTCCAGCAGCTTCACGCAGGCGAGCGAGAGGCAGGGCAGGAACACGACCACCGACACATAGCTGAGGATGACGCCCTTGACCAGGTTCATGCCCAGGTCCGCGCCGATCTCGAAGCGCATGAACATCAGCGCCATGAAACCGAACACCGTGGTGGCGGCGGAAGCGGCGATGGAGGAGAAGCTCTCCTTGATGGCCGAGCGCATGGCCATTTCCACGTCGTCCGTCTCCTGCCGGTGGCGCTCAAAGCTGTTCAGCAGGAAGATGGCGTAGTCCAGCGAGACGGCCAGCTGCATGATGGGGCTCACCGACTGCGTGATGAAGGAGATCTCCCCGAACACGATGTTGGTGCCCATGTTGATGAGGATGGCCACGCCGATGCTGGCTAGGAAGAGCAGCGGCGCCACCCAGGAGGTGGTGGTGAGTATCAGCAGCAGCACGATGATGGGCACGGCGATGGCCGCGGCGCCCAGCACCTCCGTCACCACGCGCTTTTGTATGTTGGCGGTGTTGGCGGCGTCGCCGCCGATGGCGCCGTTCTCGCCGATGAGCTCATAGAGCGCGTCGATGGTGCTGCTCTCGCGCCCGTCGGCCACCGTCACCTGATAGAGGGCCGAGCCGTCGCGCCAGTACTGCTCGACGGTGGCCTGGTCCATCAGTTCCACCGGCGTGGAGAGGTCCTCCACGTCGTCCAGCCACATGACGCCCGTCACGCCGTCCACAGCGGCGATGTCGGACTTCAGCGCCTCCGCCTCCGCGAGCGTGAGGCCGCTGACCATCACGCGCGTGTTCGGGATGCCGGAGCCGAACTCGTCGTTGAGGATGCCGAGCGCGACGGTGCTCTCGGCGTCCGGCGGCAGGTAGTCCGCCAGCTTGTAGTTCACGCTCACGCCCAGCATCAGCACGGCGCAGATGAGCGCGAGCGCCAGGAATACGGCGATCACCGCCCGCCGGTGGGAGGTGATGGCCTTCGTCAGTCTGTCCATGGACATGCCCCCTGAATACGTTAAATATTAAACGCTTTGTTGACTTACTTTCGATTTTATAGTATACTTTCACACTGTCAAAAGGGCAACAGACAGTTTTGCAGGAAATGAAAAATTATCGACAGTTACGGGCAAATCGTATGGTTACTCACGAAAAGTTTTCATTTGGAGCGTTATTTTATGGAAAAGAAACAGGACGCGCGCGTCCGCTACACGAAGATGATGATACGCAGCAGCTTCATCGAGCTGCTGCGTGAGAAGCCGGTGGCCAAGATCAGCGTGACGGAGCTCTGCGAGCGCGCGGGCATCAACCGCGCCACCTTTTACGCCCACTACGCCGACCCCTCCGACCTCCTGCGCAGCATCGAGGACGAGATACTGAACGACCTCTCGCGCTGGCTGGGGCCGGCCATCGCCGCGCCGGACGGCGCCGACCTGGCCGGGATGCTGACGCCGATCATCGAGTACATCGGCGAGAACGCGGACGTCTGCTCGGTGCTGCTCTCCAGCAGCGGGGACGCCGGATTCCAGGCCAAGGTGGTGGACGCCGTGGAGCAGCCCTTCCTCGCCAGCTTACGCCACGGGGGCAGCCGCGAGGTGGCGGAGTATTTTTACACCTTTGCCGCCGACGGCTGCGTGGGGATGCTGAAAAAATGGCTCGCCGGGGGGATGACGGTGCCGCCAGCCAAGCTGGCCAACATGATGGCGCGCTTCACGGCGCGCGCTGTCTGAGAGGGGGAGCGCGATGGCGAGCGAGGCCACCCGCCTCCGCCTGGCCAGGGCGATGGAGGAGCTGATGCGCGAGCGCGCGCTGGAGAACGTCACCGTGACGGAGCTCTGCGCGCGCTGCGGCGTGACGCGGCAGACCTTTTACCGCAACTTCCTCGACAAATACGACCTCGTGAACTGGTATTTCGGCAAGCTGCTGGAGCGCAGCTTTGAGCACATGGGCTCCGGCCGCACGGTGCGGGAGGGGCTGGAGCGCAAGTTCGAGTACATCCGCGCCGAGCGCGTGTTCTTCGCCGCCGCCTTCCGCACGGACGGCACGAACTCCCTCAAGGAGCACGACTGCGAGAGCATATATGGCTTCTATTCCGGCCTTATCGAGCGCAAGACGGGCTCCGCGCCGGGGGCGGAGACGGCCTTCCTCCTCGAGCTGTACTGCCGCGGGAGCGTGGCGATGACGGTGAAATGGGTCCTCGGCGGGATGCCGGAGAGCCCGCGCGAGCTCGCGCATCTGATGACGGAGGCCCTGCCGCTTCCGCTGAAGGGGCTCTTTGCCGGGATCGGCCTGCTCGGCTGAGCGGCGTACATATATGGAAAGGCGCGGGAGCTTTTTGGGCTCCCGCGCCCTTTTTTGTTAAAGCAGCTTTGCGTAGTTCGTCCCCAGGCAGGCGTCAAAGCCGAGGCTGTTGTACATGCCCACGTCGCAGCTCGCGCAGCAGGCCATCAGGCTGGACGCACCGCGCGCGGCGCACCAGTCCTGGGCCGCGCGGGCGAGAGCGCGCGCCGCGCCCCGGCCGCGGAAGGCCGGCTCCACGAAAAAGTCGTCGAAAACTCCCACCTGCGCGCAGGCGAAGGTGGAAAAGCTGAGCACAACGCTGCACATGCCCACGGCGCGGCGCCCGCGCTTTGCGAGGAAGAAGGCGATGCGCCCCTCTCTCGCGGCCCGCAGCAGCCGCTCCTGCCCCGCTCTGTCGAGGCAGCCCTCGCCGACCGCGGCGCGGAAGCCGTTTTCCAGCCGCAGGAGCTGCCAAAAGTCCTCCGCGCGAAGCTCCTCCACGGCGATGGGAAGCTCGTCCTCCGGCGGCAGGAGCAGCAGCGGCTCGCCCCACTCGTCAACGCCGTTTTCCACGAAGCCGAGGCGGCGCCAGAAGCGCAGCCGCCGCGCGTCGCCGCCGCAGTTCAGCTCAAAATAACGCGCGCCGCTCTCGCGGGCGAAGGCGAGGAAGGACTGGGCGCATTCGCGGCCCGTCCCGCCGCCGCGGTGCTCCGGGAACACGCAGAAGTCGGTGAGGAAGCACTTGCCCTCCTCGCCGGCGTATATCACGGCGAGGGCGAGGCCGATCTCCTCCCCGTCCCTCTCGAAAAAGAGGAAGCGGCTGCGGCCGTCCTCCCGGGAGCGCAGGCGCAGCATGTGGGCGAAATATTCCCCCTCACGCTCGAGGTGCGCGGCGTCATCCGGCAGCGTAAAGACGTCCCGCCGGCGGTACTCAAGCAGGCGGGCGCGGAAGCGCTCCGTCTCCGCTCCCGGCAGGGCTTCGCGGACAGTTATTCGGTTTTCCATTTTCTTTCCTCCAAAACAGATTCAGGAGGGTCAGTTGGCGCGGCCCCTCCCTGCGCGCTTTTTCGTCATGAAAAACCACTCCTTCCGTTCCGGACAGGCCTGGCGGCCTTTGCGGACATCATAACACGGCGTCGCGGCTCACGTCAACGCCGCTCCTGCGGCTCGTGGCAGAGCGCGAGCACCAGCCGCGCCATCTCCCGGCTGCTGAGCGGGCAGCCCTCGCCCAGCCATTCGCGCAGCAGCCCCACGACGCCGTTGACGAAGAACACATAGGCATAGCGCCCGGCGTCGCCCTCGAGCAGGGGGCGGTTGCGGGCCATGACGGCGTCCACCAGCCGCCGGTCAAAGCGCGCGTCCTCCCGGCGCAGTATGAGCGCGCGGAAAAGGCGGGCGTTCTGCTGCACATGGTCAAAATAGAGCTCCAGCGCGGCGGGGAAGGCGCTGTCCGCGCCTATGGGCCCCTCCGGGACCGGTATGTGCTCGAGCACCTCGTCCTCCAGCTCGCGCAGCAGGGCGTGGATGTCCTGATAGTGGGCGTAAAAGCTGGAGCGGTTGACGTCCGCCGCCGCGCAGACGTCCGTCACCGTGATCTTTTCCAGCGGCTTTACCTCCAGCAGCTCCAGCAGCGCGTCTTTCATCAGGCGCTTCGTCATGCGCACGCGGCGGTTTTCGGCCATACCGTCACCCCGTTCACAAAAAGTTTTCAGCCTGCGGCGTTGCGCAGCCGGCAAAAACGGCGCATCTGTCGTGGTCAGGACGTTTTTGCCAAAACTGTGTGTGGAAATACCGTCACGCTGTTGATATCATCATATCACAGGCGCTGGCGCAGGGTCAACGCCGGAAAGAAGGTGAACGGATGAAAAACTGGCAGGTGGCGCTCGCCGTCCTGGGAGGGGTGGCGGCCGTCAACGGGCTGTTCTGGGCGGCGATGGCGATCGCCGCCGATGACGGGCTGAAGAAACTGGACCTGCACTGGTTCGGCCCGGCCGGGAAGGCCGGAGAGGGCGCGGCGGCGCAGCTTACGGAGGAAGAGGGGGCGCAGCTCCCGGAGGAAGCGGCGCCGGCGGAGGCCTGAACGGCGCAAAGCGCCGCCCCGCAGGGGCGGCGCTTTTCCATGCCGGCAAATTGGTTTACACCGCCCGCGAAATGTCACTTTACTCATATCATAATTGTGTTATAATAGGTGCAGTTAAAAAATTCACCATCACCGCAGAGCAAATCATGGAAGGAGTTAATTCATCATGTCCAACCGCATCATGCTCAACGAGACTTCTTACCACGGCGCGGGCGCCATCCGCGAGATCCCCGCGGAGGCCAAAGCCCGCGGCTTCAAAAAGGCGCTCATCGCCTGCGGCCCCAGCATCCTCAAGCACGGCGTCGTCGCCAAGGTGACCGATCTGCTGGACGCCGAGGGCCTGGAGTACGCCATCTACTCCGACATCAAGGCCAACCCGACCATCGAGAACGTCCGCTCGGGCGTGGAGGCCTTCAAGGCCGCCGGCGCGGACTACATCATCGCCATCGGCGGCGGCAGCCCGATGGACACCGCCAAGGCCATCGGCATCATCATCAACAATCCCGAGTTCGCCGACGTCCGCTCGCTGGAGGGCGTGGCCCCCACCAAAAAGCCCTGCGTGCCCATCATCGCCGTGCCCACCACCGCCGGCACTGCCGCCGAGGTCACCATCAACTACGTCATCACGGACGTGGAGCGCCGCCGCAAGTTCGTCTGCGTCGACCCGCACGACATGCCCATCATCGCCGTTGTCGATCCCGAGATGATGGACTCCATGCCCAAGGGCCTCACCGCCAGCACCGGCATGGACGCGCTGACCCACGCCATCGAGGGCTACACCACCAAGGCCGCCTGGGAAATGACCGACATGTTCCACCTGAAGGCCATCGAGCTCATCTCCAAGAACCTGCGCGCCGCCGTCGCCGGCGAGAGCGCCGGCCGCGAGGGCATGGCGCTCGGCCAGTACATCGCGGGCATGGGCTTCTCCAACGTCGGCCTCGGCATCGCGCACAGCATGGCCCACACCCTCGGCGCCGTGTACGACACGCCGCACGGCGTGGCCTGCGCCATGATGCTGCCTATCGTCATGGAGTACAACGCCGACTGCACCGGCGAGAAGTACCGCGAGATCGCCCGCGCCATGGGCGTCAAGGGCGTCGATGAGATGAGCCAGGACGAGTACCGCGCGGCCGCTATCAACGCCGTCCGCCAGCTGAGCGCGGATGTGGGCATCCCCGCCAAGCTCGACGCGCTGAAGGAGGAGGACCTCGACTTCCTCGCCGAGTCCGCCGCGGCGGACGCCTGCGCCCCCGGCAACCCGAAGGACGCCTCCGTCGAGGACTTCAAGGCGCTGTTCCGCAAGATAATGTGAAGAATACGAGGGGGACCGGGGGTCCCCCTCGTAGGCTCCCCTCCATAAAAAATGTATGGCTCTTTGGGGCAAAAGCCCCAAAGAGCCATACATTTTGCGCGCCGCACGGCGGCGCGGTTGCGCCCACGGGGCGCAAGATAAGGTATCCCCGGCAGGCAAAGCCCGCCGGGGATTTTGGCCGCCCTATGCGGGCGGCCATTCCTATGCTTGGGGCGTTGGGTGCCACCGACCGCACAGGCTTTTTTAATGTGTCCCATTTTGCGGGGCAAAATGGGACTTGATACGCCGCCCGCGCCTGGGGGCGCGGGCGTGCGGGATGGGCGGGGCGGGCGGAGCCCGCCCACGAGGGGTGGTTTGCGGGGTTTGGGGCAGGTGCTTGTCGCGGCGTTATTGGGGGCTCCGCCCCCTTGCCCCCTATTTGCCTGTCAGCGGCGCGAGCGTAAGCGAAGCCAACCGCGGTCGGCGTTGTGCAAAGCCATCCGACACCGGGATGACCACTTGAAGCAAGCGGAAAGGCATAAAAGACAGCATTTACCTACCGACGCGCAGCAAAGCGGTTTTCTCTTTGGAGTCTGAGGGGTTTCTTTTTGACAAGACAAAAAGAAATCCCTCAGAAATGGGTCGCAGGGGCTTTCGCCCCTGCTTCCCGCCAGCCGCCGCTACGAGGCGGCATTTTCAGGAAAACGCGCCATCCCTCCAGCGCAGTATGCGGCAGCCCAGGGCCGCGGCCTCGCGCTCGTCGTGCGTGGCGAGCAGTATGGCGCAGCCCTGCTCGGCGACGAGCCGCTGCGCACCCTCGCGCTGCTCTTCGTCCAGGGCGGAGAAGGGCTCGTCGAGCAGCAGCAGCTGCCGGCCGAGGGCCAGCGCGCGCGCCAGGGCCACCCGCCGCTGCATCCCGCCGGAGAGCTCTGCGGGGTATTTGCCGGCGGCGTCCGCGAGGCCCAGTTTTTCCAGCCACGCGCGGGCCTGCGGCAGGGTGGCGCTGCGGTCGGAGAGCACCAGGTTGACGTTCTCCTCCGCCGTCAGCCAGGGCAGCAGCCGCGGCTCCTGGAACACTACGGCCGCGCCGGCGTCCGGGCGGAGCACCTCGCCACTGTCCGGCTCCAGCAACCCGGCGGCCAGGCGCAGCAGCGTGGTCTTGCCGCAGCCGGAGGGGCCCATCAGCGCCAGGCGGCCGCCGGCCGGCAGCGTGAAGCTCACGCCGCGCAGCACCTGCTGATCGCCGAAAGAGAAGGAGACGGAGCGAAACTCAAGCATCCGCGCGCGCCCCCTTCCCGCCGCCGCGCGGCAGCGCCGCCAGCAGCAGCCGCTCGATGGCCACGCTCAGCAGTATCACCGCCAGCGTCCAGGCGAAGAGGTCGGCGGTCTGCAAATAGTATTTCGACTCGTAGATCATGCGCCCCATGGACGCGCGCGGCACGGTGAGCACCTCGGCGGCGATGCCGGCCTTCCAGCCGAAGCCGATGCCTGAGCGGCAGGCCGCGGCAAAGCCCGGCAGCACGGAGGGGACGTAGATGCGCCGCACTACGCGCCCGCGCGGCAGCCGGCAGACGCGCGCGAGCTCCAGCAGCTGGCCGTCCACGCCGAGGATGCCCGCGCGCACATTGGCCCAGACCACGGGCAGCACCATCAGCGCCGCCACACAGACGGGTACGGCGTCCCGCGGCAGCCAGACGAGCACCAGTATGGCGAAGGAGGCCACGGGCGTGGCCTTGACGGCGGACATCGCCGGCGCGAGCAGGGCGTCAAAGGCCGCGAAGCGCGCGCAGAGCGCGGCTGACAGCACGCCCAGGCACAGCGCGAGGGCGATGCCCAGCGTCACGCGGCCGATGGAGGCGAGCGTATAGCGCCAGAACTCGCCCGTGGCCGCCAGCTCCGCCAGGCGGCGGAGCGTCTCGCCCGGGCCGGGCAGCAGCAGCGAGCGGCCCTGCGCGGCGAGTATCAGCGCGCACAGCGCCCACAGCGCCAGCCAGAAGGCCAGCGGCAGCAGCGCGCGCAGTATCCGCCGCCTCACCCCAGGTAGTAGAAGCCGCCGTCCGGCGCCGCGCCGCCGATGCTCTCGGGCGCGACCTCGGCCATGATGTCCAGAAACTCCGACATGGCGCCGCGCATCTCCTCGCCGGTGATGAAGCAGAGGTTGCAGTTGGGTATGGCGCGCTCGGCCACGGCCTCCTGGGCGAACACGCCGGCGGCCACGATGTCCCTGGCGGCGGAGGCGGGGTCGGAGCGCACTTCCTCGATGCTCGCGCCGTAGTCGTCGAGGAACTGCGCCACCTCCGCCGGGTGCTCCGCGGCGAAATCGCGGCTGACCACGACGCAGCCCTGCACCAGGCTGCCTGAGGGGGCCACGGCGTCCCACTCCGCCGTCAGGTCGAGCGCCACGGCGAGGCCTTCGTTCTGACTGCGGGAGATGGTCACCATCGGCTCGGGCAGCACGGCCAGGCTGACCGCGCCGGAGGCCGCGGCGGCGTTGAGCTCCGCCGGCTGGGCGTAGGTGTTGTCGATGAACACGTCCTCGCCCACGGCAAGGCCGTTCTGCTCGCAGATGTACTGGAAGATGAAGGTCGGGTTCTGCGCGGGGACATAGACGGTCTGCCCCGCGAGGTCTGCCACCGAGCTTATCTCCACGCTGCCGTCGCTCACCAGGTAGAGCACGCCCAGCGTGTTCAGCGCGAGCAGCTGCACCGCGCCCTCCGTGCGGTTATAGAGCGCCGCTGCGGCGTTCGTGGGCAGGGCGGCGATCACGGCGTCGCCGTTTATCATGGCGGCGGAGACATTGCTGGCGTCTGTCTCCACGCTGAAGGCATAGTTCAGCGCGGCCTCGCCGGCGGCGGCGTCCGCCATCAGCGGCGCCATGCCGAAGCCGGTGGTGCCGTTGAGCACCATGATGTCGATCTCCAGCTCCGTGTCGGGCGACGGCGCGGCCGTCTCCTGCGCCGGGGCCTCCGTGGCCGGCGCGCTCTCCTGCGCGGGCGTCTCCTCCGCCGGGGCGGCGCCGCAGGCGGCGAGCGCAAGGGCCAGGCAGAGCGCCGTTATCGCGGAAAATACCCTCTTACTCATCATTTTTCACCCTCGTTTCCTTCTTTTTGCCGCCGGCGGACGAATACGCCGCCCGGGCGGTCACGCCCCGCAGCCTGCCCAGCTTCCCGCAGAGGCCGTTGATCCTGTCCGCCGGGGCGTCCAGCGCCAGGCAGATGAAGCTCACGCCGCGCTGGCGGTAGGGGATGCCCATGCGCCCGATGATACACCCGGCGTACTCGTGCAGCAGCGCGTTCAGCGCCGGTACGGAATCCGGCTCCTCCACCACGACGGATATCGCGGCCAGGGTGTTCTCCTCCATGCTCATGCCCTCCCAGACAACAAAAAATGCCATGCCCATGGCATGGCTGCGCCGGCATAGCGGCGTTGCTTCCGCCCAAAGCGCGGTTCGGGCGTCAGCGGTCACAGGCGGCCTCGCCGGAAGGGGAAGCTCCCGGCTCGGGCGATGATATTCTGTCACGGCGGCGGCGATTTGTCAAGCCCCGGCGGGGTGCAGAGAAAACTCCGGGGCGCATCGCTGCGCCCCGGAGCGGCCGATCATGTGTTCCTGCTCCGCCTGGCGGGCAGGGGATTCATTTGCTGCCGAGGATGCCCTCGAGCATCTCCACGAGCTGCTCGACGGTGCGCACATTGGCGGCGCGCTCGTCGGTGATCACGATGTCGTACTCCTCCTCGATGGCCATCACGAGCTCCACGATGTCGAGCGAATCGGCGCCCAGGTCCTCGAGGATGTCGGTCTGCGGCCCGATCTGGGCCGGGTCGATCTCCAGCTGATGCGCGAGCAGCTCGCGCACGGTCTCGTATATCATGCCGGTCACCTCCGCGGTCTTCAGCTCCACTCGCGGCTCTGCGGGCGGCTGCTGTCGTTGTTCCTGGCGGCGCTGCGCTCGTAGGATATCACCACGCGGCGGTTGGGTTCCGTGCCCGTGGAGCTGGTGGAGACGCCCTCGAAGTTCTGCAGCGCGGTGTGTATCACGTGGCGCTCATAGGAGTTCATGGGCTCCAGCGCCATGGAGCGCTTGTACTTGAGCACCTTGGCGGCCATTTTCTCCGCCAGATGCACCAGGCTCTCCTCGCGCTTGGCGCGGTAGCTCTCCGCGTCCACGCTGATGTGGCAGCGCTTGTCGCTGCCGCGGTTGACGACGTAGTTCGTCAGGTGCTGGATGGCGTCCAGCGTCTCGCCCCGGCGGCCGATGACGGCGCCCATGCCCGGGCCGGAGAGCTCCACCAGCAGGCCGCCGTTCTCGCGGTCGCGGATGTCGATCTCCGCCGTGATGCCCATGCGCTCGAGGAGCCCAGTGAGGAAGCGCTCGGTGTCGGCCTTCACGCCCTCGCCGGCGTATTTGGGCGCGGCGGGCCCGGCTTTGGCCGCGGGCGCAGCGGCGCTCTCCGCCTTCGGGCGGCGCGGGGCGCTCTTCACGCTCTCCGCGGCCGGCTCGGCGCTCTTTACCGGCTCGTCCGGCGCTTCGTACTCCACGCGCACCACGGCCGGGGAGGCCCCGATGCCGAGGAAGCCGCTCTTGGCGCGGGCGACGATCTCCACGGACACGTCGTCGCGGTCCAGGCCCAGCTCCGCCAGCGCGGCGGCGAGGGCCTCGTCCTCTGTCTTGCCGGATTTCTCCAGATATTTCTTCATATTCGATTACTCCTGACTCTCATCCCGGGCGGCCGTTTCCACAGCTTCCGGCACATCCGGGTCGATGCTCTCGCCGAACTCGCTCTCGGCCGCGGCGGCCGCGGTGGCATCCTCGGCCCCCTCGGGGTTGGTGAAGCGGTCGGCGACATAGGCGCGGCCGCGCGCATAGCGGCGGTTGCCGACCTGGGAGGCGGGCGTTTCCTCCTCCTTGACGCCAAGGCGCTCGCGGCGGGCGGCGCGCTCTTCGCGCTCGGCGGCCGCTTTGCGCTCGGTATTGGCCTGGGCGGCCTGGGCCTGCTGCTTTTTCTTGCTGGTGTTCTTGTTCACCGTGGTGGCGTTCATCGCGCGCAGGCGCTCGGTCTCCTGCCGTTTGCGCTCCAGCTCCTCCTCACGCTCGCGCTCCTCCGCGCGGCGCACGGCGTCCTCGGCGTCCAGCTTCTTCTTATAGTAAGCGGTGAGCCCCGTGTCGCGGATGATGCCGGTGATGCTGTTCATGATCCAGTAGATGCCCATGGCGGCGGGCAGGGTAAAGCCCAGCCAGAGGGACATCAAAGGCATCATCCAGACCATCATCCTGTTCGTGCTCTGGGCCTGGGCGGTGGTGGCGGTGGTGCCGTTTACCTTCTGGCTGATCTGCATGGAGAGATAGCTCAGCGCCGCGGAGATGATGGGGATGAGGAACAGGCCGATGACGGGCCAGACGCCCTCAGAAAAGTCGAAGGCCCAGAAGTGCCAGTTGGGCGTGGCGGCCAGGTTGAGCCCCAGGAAGTTGAAGTCCATGGGTATCAGCTTGTCCGAGATGCCGGCGAACTGGTCAAAGTTGGCGGTGATGAACTCCGACTGGTAGATCTGCGCGTAGTAGGAGTTTGCCCCCTCGGCCAGGGCGAAGCCCAGCTCGTTGAGGCGGTTGAGCAGCGCGCCGCCCTCGGCCAGCAGCTCGTCCGGGACGCCCATCACGATGGTCAGCGGTTTGATGACCGCGCGGTAGAGGGCGAGCAGGATGGGGAAGGGCAGCAGGCTCCAGAGGCAGCCGCCCATGGGGCTGGCCTTCTCCTGGCGGTAGAGCTTTGCGATCTCCTCGTTGAGCTTCTGCTGGTTGCCCTCGTGCTTTTTCTGCAGCTCCATCAGCTTGGGCTGCAGGCGCGTCATGCGCATCATGCCCTTCTTGCTCTTGGCCATGAAGGGCAGCAGCACGATGGTGACAGCGAGCGAGAAGAGGATAACGGCCAGGCCGAAGTTGCCCGTCAGCGCATAGAACTGACGCATCAGCCAGCCAAACGGTGTTGCTATCGCATCAAGCATGTCTTTGTCTCCTCAGTGGGTCGTAAGTGAGCCGCGCCGGGGGATATCAGGGCACGGGGTCATAGAACTCGTGCTCACCGAAGTGGAAGGGGTGGCAGCGGCAGATGCGCCGCAGCGCCAGCCAGCCGCCCTTGAGCGCGCCGTATTTTTCAATGGCCTCCAGCGCGTACTGCGAGCAGGTGGGCACGAAACGGCAGCAGGGCGGCGTCAGCGGCGAGATGCGCCGGCGGTAGAAGCGTATGGCGGCGAGCATGAGCTTTTTCACGCCTCCGCCTCCTCCGCGAGCAGCTTCAGCTCCGCGGCCGCGCGCAGCAGCTCCCGCTCCAGGCGGGCGTACTCGGCCTGCGCCGCGCGGTGGCGCGCGACGACCACGATGTCGTACCCGCGGCGGAAATCGCCCTCGTGCAGGCGGTAGATCTCCCGCAGGCGGCGGCGTATGCGGTTGCGCACCACGGCGCAGCCGATCTTGGCCGAGACGGTGAGCCCCAGCCGGTTGCCGCGCGAGCCGTTGCGCTTGGCATATACTACCAGGCACTTCTCCGCGGCGCTCCTGCCCCGCGAATACGCGCGGCGGAAGTCGTTGTTGCGCCGCAGCGATTCTGTGAAGTCCAACAGCATTCCCTTCCTGAAAGCGCCGAAACCGCACAAAGGGCGGTCATAGGCCGCCCCTGATGGGTCATACGTTATTGTTTTTGCCCCCTTGCGGCCTCACTCAGTAGCTGAGCTTGGCGCGGCCCTTCGCGCGGCGGCGGGCAAGGACCTTGCGGCCGTTGCGGGTGGCCATCCTCTTGCGGAAGCCGTGCTCTTTTTTCCTCTGGCGTTTCTTGGGCTGATAGGTGCGGACCATTTTTATACATCCTTTCCGGTGTTATACTCAACGGCGGCGCGGCTTTGCCGGCCGCTGTAGTTGACTTCTTTAGCCGCTCCCGAAGGCGCGGCAACGGCTATTATATAAAACCGCGGCGCTCCTGTCAACGGTTTTTTTGCCGCGGCTCGCCGGGGTCGTACTCCACGAAGCTGCCGGCGAACTCCTCGTCCTCGCGCTCGGCGCGCAGCGCGTCGTCAAGGGTGCCGAACTCCTCCGGCGGCTGCGCCGGCGGCGCGTCCGGCTCCTCCTCCGTCTCCCGGGGGACCGCCTCCGGCGCGCGGCGCAGGTTGGCGGCCAGCGAGGCGAGGAAAAAGAGCTGCATCAGCGCGCTGCCCGCCAGCAGCAGCTGCAGCGCCATCAGGCGGCTGTCCGGCAGCGCGGTGAAGCAGAGGAAGGCCCCGCAGGCGCAGAAAAACATGGCCGTATAGGCCCGCGGGCGGCCGAAGGCGTGCCCGGCCAGGTAATAAAAGGCCAGCAGCGAGCAGGCGATGGCGCTGATCTCCGGCCCGTAGCGCCAGACGACGGCGGTGGCGGCATCCTGCCGGTAGCTGACCACCAGCCAGAAGCAGCAGAAGGCCACGGGCAGCACGCAGGCCAGGCAGACCAGGGGCGAGGCCCCGCTGCTTTCCTTTTCACCGCGGCCGCCGGCGGCGGCCATGCCGGCGAAGCCGGCGTCCGCCAGCAGGCCCAGCAGCGCGAGCACGCGCAGCAGGGAGGCGTACTGGCTGCTGCCCGCCGTCAGCAGCAGGGCGAAGCAGGCCACGGCCATGAACGCGGCGATGATGAGCCAGGCTGCGCGGCGGATAACGCCGCCGCCGGCGTGCGCCGCGCCGAAGCCGGCGGGCGACACCAGACGCTCGTGGTTTTTGAGGTACCAGATGGCGCCCAGCATGGCGCCGGCCGCCGCGATGCAGAGCAGCAGCAGTACCGCCCCCCAGATGTTCCCGCGCACATAGAGCCCGTGCTCGTCAAAGGCGGTCAGGTCCTGCATCCAGCGGGTGAAAAGGCCGAAAGCGCCCGCCACGCAGACGCCGCAGCATATCGTCAAGGCGTTGTTACGCATATATCCCGTTCCTGTCCATATAGAATATACCGGCGGCAGAGCCGCTATCAAAGCATTGTATACCTTTTTGACGGCATAAGTCAAGCACGGGAGGTACAGCCATGAAGACTATCGTCGCCGCGGCGCTCGTCTGCCTTGTCATCGCCCTCGCCCTGCCGCTGCTGCTCGCCCCCGGCGCGGCGCCGGAGGAGCCCTCCGCCGCGCCCGGCGCGGACGCGGAGACGGTGTTCACCGTCCTCATGGACGGCGAGGTGCATACGGTGGACATGGCCTCATACCTGCCGGGGGTGGTGGCGGCGGAGATGCCCGCGCTCTTCGAGCCGGACGCCCTGAAGGCCCAGGCCGTGGCCGCGCGCAGTTTCATCCTCAGCCGCACGCGCACGGTGAACGCCGCCCACCCGGAGGCCGACGTCTGCACCGACTCCGGCTGCTGCAAGGCCTACGCCACGGAGGACGAGCTGCGCGAAAAGTGGGGCGCGGACTTCGACGCCTACTGGCAGAAGATGCTCGCCGCCGTCCGCGAGACGGACGGGCAGTACCTCTCCTACGAGGGCGAGCCCATCTTCGCCGCCTTCCACTCCTCCTCCGCCGGCATGACGGAGGATTCGGGCGCGGTGTGGAACGCCCTGCCCTACCTTGTCAGCGTCCCCAGCCCGGAGGAGGCGGAGGACGTGCCCGATTACGTCACAACTGTGACCTGTACGGACGGCGAGTTCGCCGCCCGGCTGCGCGAGGGCTATCCCTACATATCCCTCGCTTCCGACAGCGCCGCCTGGGTGGAGGATGTGGCGCTGGACGAGAGCGGGCGCGTCGCGTCCGTCACCGTCTGCGGGCAGGAGATACCGGGCACGGAGATGCGCACCCTCTTCGAGCTGCGCTCCACGGCCTTCACGCTCGAGCACGGGGAGGGCGGCTTCACCTTCACCGTCACCGGCTACGGCCACGGCGTGGGCATGAGCCAGTACGGCGCGAATGTGCTGGCGGGGCTGGGGACGCCCTATGAGGACATCCTCGCGCACTATTACCCCGGCACGGAGCTCATCATGGGCTGATCACAGCTCCACCGCCGCGCCGCAGCTGAGGAAATAGACGATGCGCCGCCGGACGGCCTTCCCCGTCACGCGCGAGAGCGCCCAGGCATAGGACTCCAGCTGCGGCAGGTAGCCGCGTGCGCGCTGCGCGGCCCCGGCGGCGTCCACGCGGTCGGTCTTGTAGTCGATGACGGTGGCGCCGTCCTCGTCCAGCAGGCAGCAGTCCACGACGCCCTGCAGCAGCACCTCCTCGTCCTCCGGCGCGCCGGGGATGAACTTCCCCGCCGGGCAGAGGACGGAAAAGGGGAACTCGCGCAGCACCCGCGGCGCGTCTGTGATGAGCCGCCCCGTCTGCGAGCGGGCCAGGCGGGCGATGGCGGCGGCGTCCACGGCCGCGGCCTCTTCCGGCGAGAGCCGTCCCTCCGAAATCAGCCTCTCCAGCTCGCGCGCGGCCCCGCCGTCCTCCGCCGCGGCGGCAAGGTCGATGTAGCGCAGCGCCAGGTGCGTGGCCGTGCCGCGCTCGGCGGCGGAGAGGTCGCGCTCACCGCCCAGGTCCGGCCGGCGGAACGTGCGCCGCCCCCGCGGCGGCAGGTGTTCGGCCTCCTCGTCCGGGATATAGAGGCTCTTGAGCTCCGTGGCCGTGATCTTCGAAGGCACGCCCTCCGCCGCGCGGTGGGGGTATTCCCAGGCGAAGGCGGCGCACATGCGCGCATAGGCCCGCTCCTCAAGGGCGCGTTGCGCGCTCGCATCCTCCGCCGCCGGCGCGTTGGGCAGCACGCGGCGCTCCTCCCCGCCGGGATAGACGGTGCTGAGCGCGATGTGCGCCCCGCCGTCCGCCAGGGCGGCGGAGATCAGCCACTGGGCGGGGCTCGACATGCCGGCCAGCACCTCCGCGGCCATCGGCTTCGTGACGGAGAGGGCCAGCTTTTCCAGCTCCTTTTCCGGGTCGCGCAGCGCGCAGGTGATGATGAGCCGCTCTTTCGCGCGCGTCATCGCCACATAGAGCAGGCGCATCTCCTCGCTCAGCGTCTCGCGCTCCGTGCGCCGGGCGATGGCCCGGCGGGCGATGGTGGGGTACTCGATTCCGCGCGCGGCGTCCGTCAGCCTGGGCCCCAGGCCCAGCTCGGGGTGCATCAGCACGGCCCCGGCCGTGTCCTGGCGGTTGAAGCGCCGCGCCGTGTCGCACAGCAGCACGATGGGGAACTCCAGGCCCTTGGAGCGGTGGATGCTCATCACGGTCACCGCGCCGCCCTCCGCCGCCTCGGCGCCCATCGGCTCCGCGCCGCGATCTTCCAGCAGGCGCAGCCAGCCGAGGAAGCGGTGCAGCCCGCGCCAGAGCGTGGCTTCAAAGCGCTTCGCCAGCTCAAAGAGCCGCGCGAGCTGCGCGCGGCGCGCCTCCCCGTCCGGCATCGCCGAGCAGAGCGCGAAAACATCCAGCCGCGCGTACACCTCCTGCAGCAGCTCGCTGAGCTCGGCGTCGCGCGCCAGGGCGCGCAGCGCCCCCAGCGTGTCCAGGAAGGCGCGGCAGCGCCCGTCGCCCTCCGCGGCGCGCTCCAGGCAGTCGTAAAAGGGCTCGCCGCCGTCGCCCTGGATGCGGATGGCCGCCAGCTCGTCCGGCGTGAAGCCGAAGAGCGGCGAGGAGAGCGCGGCGATGAGCGGCACGTCCCGCCGCGGGTTGTCGATCACGGAGAGCAGAGAGAGCATCATGCGCACCACCGGCGAGGAGAAGAAGCCCTCCGACACGCCGGACTGCACGGGCACGCCCTCGCGCTCCAGCGCGCGGCGGAACACCGCGCCGGACACGTTCGCCGAGCGCAGCAGGATGGCCACGTCGCCGTAGCGCGCGGCGCGGCGCGCGCCGTTTTCCGTCACCAGCGCGCCGCCCTCCACCAGCGAGCGGATGATGCGCGCGGCTTCGGCCGCCTCGCACTCGGACTTTGCCGGCTGTTCGCCGTCCTCGTCCGCCTCCGGCACGGCCACGGCGCGTATCTCCGGGAGCGGCACGCCGCCCTCAAAGCTGCCGGCGGCGCGCAGCGCGGCGCGTTCGTCATAGTCCAGCTCGCCCAGCCGCCGCGACATGATGCAGCCGAAAACGGCGTTCACCGCCGCCACCACCTCCGGCCGCGAGCGGAAGTTGTCGCTGAGGAAGATGCGCCGCGGCACGCCCTCGGGCGCGGGGGCGTCGGCATAGCTGAGGTATTTTTCCAGGAAGATCGTGGGGTCGGCCAGGCGGAAGCGGTAGATGGACTGCTTCACGTCGCCCACCATGAAGAGGTCGCGCCCCTCGCGGGAGACGGCGCGGATGATGAGGTCCTGCACGCGGGAGACGTCCTGGTACTCGTCCACCATCACGCCGTCGAAGCGGCGCGATATCTCGCGCGCGGCGCGCGTGGGGCGGCCATCGGCGTCAGTCAGCAGGCGGGCGGCCATGTGCTCCAGGTCCGCGTAGTCCACCAGCGAGCGGCGGCGCTTTTCCGCCGCGTAGCGCCTGTCGAAGTCCAGCAGCAGCGCCAGCAGCGCGCGCATGGGCCCCGCCGTGCGCGCCAGGTCGCCCAGCAGCTTGGCGCTGTCCTCGGCGAAGAGGCCCGCCAGCTTGCCGGCGGCTTTTTTGCAGCTCTCGCGCCGGGCCTTGATGAAAAGGGCCTCCTCGTCCTCCGACGCGCCCTTGAAGCGGCCGATGCGCGGGAAGGGCACGGGCAGGCAGGCCCTCGCCTCGTCCCAGCCGAGCTCGCCCTCCGCGGCGAAGCGGCGCAGGCCCTCCGCCGTGTCGGAGAGGCTGGGGACATAGGCCTTTTCCAGCCGCTCGTCGCCGGCGCAGCGCTGTATCAGCGCGTCCATCTCCCCGGCCCAGTAGAGGGCCGTGTCCTGCGCCGAGCGCATCAGCTCCGCGCCCCAGGGCGTGTCCAGCGCGTCCGCCGGCAATTTGGCGAGCAGCCCGGCCTGCCCGCGCGCCCAGTCCTCGGGCCGCGCGTGGCTCTGCAGCTTGTCATAGAGCCGCAGGATGAGCTCCGCCAGGCGGCGGTCGTCGCGCCCGGCGCCCACAGTGTCCGCCAGGGCGAGGAAATCCGCCTCCGCGCGCTCATAGCCCTCATCCAGCGCGCGCTCGAGCGCGAGGGCGCGCAGCTCGGATGCGCGGTCCTCGTCGGCGACGGCGAAATCGGGCGATACGCCCGCCTCGTGGGCGAATTCGCGCAGCACCGCGGCGCAGAAGCCGTGGATGGTGCCGATCTGCGCGCCCTGTACCAGCGCCGCCTGCCGGCGCAGCCGCTTTGAGCCGTCCCGCCGCGCGCGCTCGCCCAGCGCGTCGGAGATGCGCACGCGCAGCTCGGCCGCGGCGGCCTTGGTGAAGGTGATGACGAGGAAGGCGTCGATGTCCGCGCCCTGCTCCACCAGGCGCAGCAGCCGCTCGGTGAGCACGCGCGTCTTGCCGCTGCCCGCGGCGGCGGAGACCAGTATCTCCCCGCCCGCGTCCTCTATCGCCAGCTTCTGCCCCGGCGTGGGCCTGAATTCAGCCATTCCTCTCACCCCTTTCCAGCAGTTCCCAGACTTTCGTGGCCTCCAGGTGCGGCAGGTAGCGCCGCGACTCCCCGCCCTCGCCGTCCACGAAGCGGCAGGCGGCGGCGTATTCGCAGTAGAGGCAGGCGTTTTCCTGCGCGCCCTTGTAGTAGGGGTCGGCCTCGATGCTGCCCCGGCGCAGCTCGCCGGCCAGGGCCGTCAGTGTGTCTTCCACATGGCGCGCCAGCGCGCCCAGCTGCTCGGCGCTGGCCAGGCTCTCGCCCGCCGGCGCGCCGTCCTTCCACCTGATGGGCAGCCGCCCGCCGCCCTCCGCGTGCTCCATGGCCGCCAGGGTCTCCGGCTCGCCCAGCAGCAGCCCCGAGCGGCGCAGGGCCTCGCGGCGCTTTTCCGCAATCTCCGCGTCCGTCAGGTCCGTCTGGGCGGATATCAGCACGTCCCGCGCGGGGACGTAGAGCACGCCCGCCGGCACGCCCTCGTAGCCGTAGAGCTCCGGCGCGGCGTCCGACAGCGTGAAGAGGTAGAGCAGCATCTGCAAGCCCAGGCCGTAGTAGACGTCGGAGAGGGAGAAGCTCTTTTTCCCCGTCTTGTAGTCCACCACGCGCAGGTAGAGCCGCCCGTTGTGCAGCCAGCCGTCCACGCGGTCGGCGATGCCGGCGAGCGTGAGCGTCCCGCCGTCCGGCAGCGCGCGCGGCGCGGCCAGGCGCGAAAAGTCCAGCTCGAAGCCGATGGGCCGGAAGTCGGAATCGCGCAGCTCGGCGGCCATGTCCAGCACCACGCGGCGCACGCCCTCGCCCAGGCGGCGGAAGAGGTAGATGAAGCGCGCGCTGCGCCCCTCGAAGCCGCCCAGCTCCTCCTCTATATAGCGTTCGACGTACTTCTCCGCCAGCGCGGAGAGCTGCTCTTCCGGCGCGGCGCCGAAGCCGCCCAGCGCCTCCGCCTCCTGCGCCACGTGCTGCAATACGTAGTGCATGAACTCGCCGTAGGCCGGGGGGGAGAAGTCCGCCGGTTCCAGCGTCTTTGCCCGCAGGCCGTAGCTCATGAAATAGGCGAAGCGGCAGGAGGCGAAGCGCTCCACGCGGGAGGCCGTCAGGCGCAGGTCGCGGCCATAGAGCGCGCGGGCCGCCCCCGCGCTGAGCGCGCCGCGCTCTCGCCGCGCCGCAGCGCGCAGTTCGCCCAGGCGCCGGGGCTCGTTTTCTTCGTACCAGCGCGCGGCCGCCCGCTGCCAGGGCCCCGGCGAGCGCTCCGCCGCCGCGGCCAGCTCCAGCGCCCCCGCGCGGGAGGCGGCGAGCGCCGCGCGCATGTCCACGGGCCGTATCTGCAGGCCGAAGAGCCGCGCGGCGCGCGAGACGACGACGCTCGGCTGCACGGCCGCGCCCTCCGCGCCCTGCGTGGGCGTGACCAGCGTCACGCTCTCCGCGGGCAGGGAGAGGCAGTTGTAGATGAGCGAATACTCGCGCCAGAGCTCGGCGTCCCCCGCGTCGAGGGGGCAGCCCAGTGCAGCCAGCTCGCGCCGCTCGGCGGCGGAGAACACGCCTGTTTCCTCCGGCGCGCGTGGCAGGCGCTCCTCGCTGGCCCCGAGGACGATCAGGTGGCGGATGTGCCGCCGTCTCATGCGGTCGAAGTCGCCGGCGGTGACCATGTCGAGCGCCACGGGTATGCCGCCCACGCCGCACTGCGAGAGCGCCAACAGATAGAGCCGCGAGAACTCCGCGGCGTCCATCGGCGTGTCGCCGAGGATCTGCGCGGCCTGTTCGAGGGCGGACACCGCCGCCTCCCAGAGCCGGGAGTACTCGTCCGCGGCCTGCCGGCGGCCGGCGGCTTCCAGCTCCTCCGCGTGCTGGGCCAGGCGCTCCGCCAGGTCCAGGTCGTCAAAAAACGCCGAGAGCGCCTGCGCCTGCCCGCGGGCCGTGCCCGCCGCCGAGGCGCGGCGGTAGAGCGCGAGCAGCGGCCGCGCCGCCCGCCGGCGGATGCCGTTTATCTCCGCCAGGCGCTCCGCCGAGCCCTCCTCGCGGCTTTGCGCGCCCTCCGGCGGCATCCGCCAGTCGCCCTCGCCCAGCCAGTGGCGCGCGCGGATGCTCCATATGCAGCAGTAGTTTTCCAGCTTGTCCGTCTCCGCGTCCGTCAGGCCCGCGAGGCCCGTGCGCAGGTAGGAGAACACCTCCGCCTGCTCCCAGCCGCCGAGGATGATCTCGTAGGCCCCGGCGATGAGCGCGGGCAGGGGCTTGGAGAGCACGTCCGCCCGCCGGGCGGTGAAGAGCGGCACATCCGCCGCGGCGAAGGCCGCCTCCAGCGCGCAGCGGTAGTCCTCAAAGCCGCGCACGGCGACGGCGATGTCCCGCCAGCGGCAGCCGCCGCGGGCCAGCTCCAGGCATCTGGCGGCGGCAAAGGCGCACTCCGCCGTCACACCCGCCGCCGAGCGCAGCAGCACGCGCCCCTGCGCGTCCTGCGTCTCGCCGCCATAGCTGAACACGCCGGCGGCCAGGCGGCCGATGACGTCCTCCTGCGCGGCGCCCGGCGTCACGATGTCCGTGCCCACGCCCAGCTCATGCGCCGCGGCCAGCAGCCGCCGGGCCGTGCGCCGGCTGAGCTCGAACACCTCGTTGTCCGAATCGAGCGAGTCCAGCGTGAGGCAGACGGTGACGTCCGCCCCGCGCGGCAGCAGCGACTCCACGATGCGCTCCTCCACGCGCGTGAAGTCCGTAAAGCCGTCTATGTATATGTGCCCCGCGCGGGCCAGCGAGCTGCGCGGCAGGTCCTCCAGCAGCTGCGTGAGCTGGGCGGAGGGGTCGCTGCGCGCGCCGCCGGCGGCGGACTCAAAGGCCTCCATCAGCAGCGCGAGGTCGGCGAGCTTGCCGCCCAGCGCCCCGCCGGCGTCCTGTGCGGCGGCGGAGAGGGCCTCCGGCGTCAGCGCCGCCGCGCGCAGCTCGTCCAGCGCGCCCAGCAGCTGCAGCTGCTGCTCCGGCGAGCGCCGCGCGCCGCCGTAGAAGCGCAGCGCGCCGGCGCAGCCCTCCACCGCCAGTGCCATGCACAGAAGCCGCCCGCCGGGGTCCAGCCGCCGGCCCTCGCGCGGCCCCAGCTCCGCCGCCACGCGCCGGGCGAGGCCGGTGAAGGAGAGCACCTCGGCATAGAGCTCCATCCGCGGCCCGGCCACGCGCGCGAGCTCGCGCTCGGCCTCGTGGCTGTACTGCTCGGGCACGACGAGCAGCCGCTCCCCCTGCCCGGCGAGGGCGGCGGCGCGTATCTCGTCCATGATGAGCGCGGTCTTGCCCGCGCCGGCGCGGCCTGTTATCAGTCTAAGCATAGGTCTCCCACCGTCCTGCTCAAATACATGGAACTTATTATAACATAAGCGGCGCGGGGTGAAAAGGCTATTGAAAAGACGACATTTTCATGCTAAAATGTCAATAACTTGGCCCGTGGGCGCACCGCGGGCACACAGATTTGAAAGGGGAAACCACATGGATATCAGCAAAGTCACAGTTAAGGAGCTGCTCGCCAACCAGGCGGCCTGCGACGCGATGAACGCCATCGACCCGAAGATCCTCAAGAGCCCCATGGTCAAGCTCGTCAAGGGCAAGACGGTGGAGGCCGTTTTCAACATGGTGCCGGACAGCAAGGTCTCCCCGGAGATCAAGCAGAAGATCCGCGACGCCCTGGCGGCGATCTGAGAAATCGCGCAGCGCAGGCCGCGCAGAGCAAAACCCGAGGAGCAGGAGCTCCTCGGGTTTTCTGCTATAGGTTTCTGCAAACCTCACCGTAGCCCAGGCCGCAGGCAACTGCCTCCGGACGCAGTCCGGGGGAAACCCCCGGCGAGGGTTTCCCCCGGGCCCCCTTCCTGCGCTTTTTGTGAATGGGGGTTTCGCGGCCTGCGGGCCGCGCCGAGGGGCTTTGCCCCTCGACCCCACAAACTTTTGAAAAAGTTTGATCAAAACTTTAGATAGACCGGCGCGCAGCGCACGTCGCGTAAAGCAAAACCCGCGGGGCGCTCCCCCGCGGGTTTTCCGCTATAAGTTTCTGCTTGTCTGCCGTAGCCCGGGCCGCAGGCAACCGCCTCCAGGCGCAGCCTGGTCAGCTGGGGGAGGATTCCTCTTCGCGGCTGCGGAAAAGCAGCGTGACGCACCAGAGGGCAGCGAGGCCCACGAGGGTGTAGACGACGCGGCTCACGGTGGCGGTCTGCCCGCCGAAGAGCCACGCGACTATGTCGAAGCGGAACAGGCCCACGCTGCCCCAGTTGATACCGCCGATGATGGCCAGGGTCAGAGCGATACGGTCCATTATCATGCTTTCAGCCTCCTTTTCGCAGCTATCATGCCCGCAGAAAAGAAATTTTATGCGTTCGACAAAAGTAGTGGCGCTTCGACAGGCTTCGCTCTTGCAAAATCCCGCGCGCGGGTGTATCTTTTCATCACAGCTTATCCAACTGATGGGGCCGCCTCCACGGCGGGGCCATCATGCGGGGACCCGGCTCATATCTTTATCCCACAACCCTGTTTCGGCGGACCGATCCACATCGGCCCGCCACCTTTTTTGCGGCGGCGGGCGGGATGCAGGGGCGAAAGCCCCTGCGAGCCTTTTTCTGAGAGGTTTCTTTTTGTCTTGTCAAAAAGAAACCCCTCAGACTCCAAAGGCGGCCAACGGCCGCTGGTAATTGCGCTGTGCGCCTTTCTAACAGAAACGTTCCAATAAACCGGGCCGCAGGCAGATGCCTCCTTATCGCAGCCTGGCTTCGCTTACGCTCGCGCCGCTGAGTAAGCAGAAACTCAAAGCCTCCCCTGCCGCGCAGGGGAGGTGGCGCCTGCGTAGCAGGCGACGGAGGGGTGTTGGAGATTTGCGCATCTTACCAAAGAACCGCAGACCTTCGGCACCCCTCCGGCCGCGCTTGCGCGCGTCCACCTCCCCTACAAGTAGGGGAGGCTTTTACGTCGCGTAGGACAAAAGCCGGGGAGCGAGAGCTTCCCGGCTTTTCTGTTATATGTTTCTGCAAACCTGCCGTAGACCGGGCCGCAGGCAGCCGCCTCCTTATCGCAGCCTGGCTTTGGGCAAGACCAAAGAAATGGGGTGGCACGTGGGCCCTGCGGCCATCATCCGCCGTATTCGCAGATATAGGCGATATTGCCGCTGTAGATGCCGGGGTAGGCGCTCACGGGGTCGTTGCGGGAGTCGTTATAGATCCAGCCGCCGTCCGTGTGCCAGAGCAGGCCGTAGTCCTCGGCGGCGCCGTCCGTATCGTGGCCGGAGGGCTCGCCGTCGCCCCATATGTAGTAGTCGATGTCCTCGCCGTTCAACCAGTGTATCTCGCCGTCCTGGCCGCGGTAGAAGCCGATCCAGACCAGCGAGACGCCGTAGGTCTCCGCCAGGCCGGTGACTTTCTCCAGCTCCTCGGCGTCGGAGATGGTCACCAGGTGGCCGCCCTTCTCCTCGCAGAGGTCGCGGGCCTCCTCCCAGGTGACGTCCTCGATGAAGAGCTGATAGGTGCTCTCCGGCTGCGGGGTGGGCGTGGGAGCAGGCGACGGCGTGGGGCTGGGCGTGGGCTCCGCGCTGGGCGTGGGCGCGGCGGAGGCGGCGGCGTCGGGCGAGGGGCTGGCGATGCCGTCGTCGCCGCTGCCGGGCAGGCCCCAGACGGCGTTCACCACCAGCGCCGCGGCCACGACCACCACACAGATGGCGAGCACGGCGTAGAGCGCGCCGCGCTTCCGCGGCGGCTGGCGCTTCGGCGGCTTTTCGGGCGCGGCCTTTTTCTGCGGCCGCTGCTCGAAGCCCTTGTCGACGCGGTACTCCACCTCCGGCGGCTTTTCCGGCGTGGGGGAGGGCGCGGGGGCCGCTGCCGGCGTCTCCGCCGGGGCGGCGGAGGCCGCGTCCCCGTCAAAAGAGGCGATGATGCCGGCCATGGTGCGCTCGACCTCGCTCAGCTCGCGCTCGCTCTTGCCGAACGCCGCCATCGCTGCGGCGTCGCCCTCGCCGACGCAGTCCTTCAGGTCCGCGGCGAGCTCGGCGGTGTTGGCATACCTCTCCGCGCGGTCGAAGGCCAGCGCTTTGCGCAGCACCTCGCCCAGCTTCTCGCCCGCCACGGGCGGGATGGCGATGGCCTCGCCGTTCAGGCGGCGGCGCAGCGCGGCCGCGCGCTGCTCGTTGGTGACGCTCTCCGGTCCGCAGGGGAAGAAGGGCAGCCGCCCGCCGGTCACGCCGGCGTAGAGCACAAGGCCGATGGAATAGACGTCCGCCGCGCTGGTCAGCTTGCGGTCCCAGAAGAGTTCCGGGGCCATGTATTCCAGCTCGTCCGTGCTGTAGTCGCCGGGGGCATGGCTGGCCTTCGGGCCCAGCGCGGGGCCGTCCGTGAGGCTGACGTTCATCGGGTGTATGCAGCCGTGCGCGCCGCCCTCCGAGCCCTGCGCGGCGGCGCAGAGCGCGAGCGCAAGGGCGACGAGCTCCTCCCGGCCCAGGCGGCCGATGCCCGCGCCCAGCGGGTGCGCGCTGTCGAATTTATGGATCTCTGCCATTCAAGGCTCCTCCTTTTGCAGGGCCTCAGCCCTTCATATCCCTGGTTATCTTTTCTATTTTTTCCGTCCAGCCGCGCAGCAGCTTGTTGGGCCGGCCGGCGCAGCCGCGGGCGGCCTCCAGCAGCCGCTCGGCGGCGGCGATCAGCGCGGCGAGGTGTTCGTTCACCGGCTTCGGCCGCCTGGCCGGCTCCTCGCGGCGGACGGGCACGCCCTCCGTCACGCATGTGAAGGCCCCGGCGGCGAGGTCGTATTCCGTGCCGCTCCATGGCGCCATGGCCGTGAAGCCGTGCTCCGTGAGCGCCTGCACGAAGGCGGCGCAGGACCCGTCGTCGCCGTGGTTTACGAACACCTGCGCCGGGCGCTGTTCGGTAAAGCCGAGCATCCAGTCCAGCAGGCCGTTTTTGTCAGCGTGCCCGCTCACGCCGGGCAGATAGGTGACCTCGGCCCGGACGGCGACGTCCTCGCCGAAGAGCCGCACCTCTTTCGCGCCCTCGTAGAGCGCGCGGCCCAGCGTCCCCTCGGCCTGGTAGCCGACGAAGAGGATAAGGCTCTCGCTCCGCCAGAGGTTGTGCTTGAGGTGGTGCCTTATCCTGCCGGCGTCGCACATGCCGCTCGCCGAGATTATCACCTTCGGCTCCGTGTCGGCGTTGATCGCCTTCGACTCCTCGGCGCTCACGGAGGTCTCCAGCCCGTCGAAATACAGCGGGTTCACCCCGCGTGCGAGGATGGCGCGGGCCTCGTCGTCGAGGAACGAGGTGTCGCACTGTAAAAATACGCTCGTGGCCTCTATGGCCAGGGGGCTGTCCACGTATACCTTGAAGCCGTCGTGCCCGCGGATGAGGCCGCGCTCCTTGATCTCGCGGATGAAATACAGCATTTCCTGCGTCCTGCCCACGGCGAAGGCGGGGATCACGACGTTGCCGCCGCGGTCGAGCGTGCGCTGTATTGCCCCGGCGAGGAGCGAAATGTAGTCCGGGCGCTCCGCGCCGTGGGTGCGGTCGCCGTAGGTGGACTCCACGACCACATAGTCCGCCGAGGCTATCCGCTGCGGGTCGCGCAGTATGGGCTGGCGCGTGTTGCCGATGTCGCCGGAAAAGACGAGCTTTTTCGTCACGCCGCCCTCGCTCAGCCAGATTTCAATGCAGGCCGAGCCGAGCAGGTGCCCGATGTCCGTAAAGCGGACCGCAACGCCCTCCGCCGGCTGCACGGCCTCGCCGTACGCGCACGGGCGCAGGAGCTTCACGAGCGCTTCAACGTCCCCGAGATCATATAGCGGCTCGACCGCCGGCCGGCCGGCGCGCTGCGCCTTGCGGGTTTTATACTCGGCCTCGCTCATCTGTATGTGCGCGCTGTCGCGCAGCATTATGTCCGCGAGCGAGCAGGTGGCGGCCGTGGCGTACACCGCGCCGGAAAAGCCGTTTTTCACCAGCAGCGGCAGCAGCCCGGAGTGGTCGATGTGCGCGTGCGTCAGCAGGGCGAAATCCACCTCGCCGGGGGATACGGGCAGACTCTGGTTCACGAACATGTCCTGCCCCTGCTCCATGCCGCAGTCCACAATAAAGCGGACGCCGCCGCACTCGACGAGGGTGCAGCTGCCCGTGACCTCGTGGGCCGCGCCGAGAAACGTTATTTTCATGTGGCTCCTTTCCCGCGTTAGGCGGACGTGCGGAAAAGCTCCGCGATCTCCCTGACGTATTTCTCCTCCGGGCGGCGCTCCGGCCGGCAGGCTATCACGGCCTGAACCGCCCGCCCATCCGGCAGGGCGAAATACGCGCTGCCTTCGGCGTATCTGCCCCCGGAGCGGCGGACGCCGCCGAAAAGGCGGGAGAAATCATACCTCCCGTCGCTCTCAAACCAGTTCCAGCCCACGGGCATGAAGATGTGCGTGGGCTCAAATCGGCGGATCTCCTCCGCGAGGATGGCCCGGCAGGGGCCTATCTGAGCGCGGCAGAGCGCGTTGGAGGGGTTTCCGCCCCCGAGAGGGGCGATTTTATAAAGGTTGCTCCAGGCTATGCGCTCCACCCAGCGGCCGGAGGCGTCCTCCCCGAGGGCGGCGAGCAGCCGGCGCGAAACGCGCCAGAAGGGGCTGCGGCTCAGGCGGTAGAGCACGTCGCGCGCGGAGCGCAGGTCCCCTCCAGCGCCGGACACCCAGGAAAAGCCCGGAGATCCGAACGCCGCCTCCGTCTCGCGGGAGAAGGCCGCGGCGCTCGAAGTGTCCAGCCGCTTCCAGCCGTTCGTAGCCCGGCCTATGACCATCAGCCGCGTTTCCTGCGAGCGGTAGAGCGTGCCCGCCATGGCCGTGAAGTGCGAAAGGCCGCCCATGTCCCCGACGGCGGCATAGAGCCCGCCGTACAGCCGGCCTATCTCAGTCATCCAACTTCAGCACGGACAAAAACGCCTCCGTCGGTATCTGGACGGTGCCGAGCTGGCGCATCTTCTTCTTGCCTTCCTTCTGCTTTTCCAGCAGCTTCTTCTTGCGCGTGATGTCGCCGCCGTAGCACTTGGCGAGCACGTCCTTGCGCAGGGCCTTCACCGTCTCGCGGGCGATGATCTTGCCGCCGATGGCCGCCTGCACGGGGATCTCGAAGAGCTGGCGGGGGATGTTCTCCTTCAGCTTCTCGCAGAGCTTGCGCGCCCGGGGATAGGCCTTGTCCTTGTGGGCGATGAAGCTCAGCGCGTCCACCTGCTCGCCGTTCAGGAGCATGTCCACCTTCACGAGCTCGCTGGGCCGGTAGTCTGCCAGCTCGTAGTCGAGCGAGGCGTAGCCCTTCGTCCGGGCCTTCAGCGTGTCGAAAAAGTCGTAGATTATCTCGTTGAGCGGCATGAGGTAGCGCAGCTCGACGAGGTGCGTGTCGAGATACTGCATGTCCTTATACTCGCCGCGGCGCTCCTGGCAGAGCGGCATGATGTTGCCCACAAACTCCTGCGGCGTGATGATGGAGACGCTGACATACGGCTCCTTCGCCTCCGCGATGCCCGCCGGGTCCGGGTAGTTGTGCGGGTTGTCCACGCGCACCACCGTACCGTCCGTTTTCGTCACCTCATATATGACGGAGGGCAGCGTCGTGATGAGGTCGAGGTCGAACTCGCGCTCGAGCCGCTCCTGTATGACCTCCATGTGCAGCATGCCCAGGAAGCCGCAGCGGAAGCCGAAGCCGAGCGCCACGGAGCTCTCCGGCTCGAAGGAGAGCGAGGCGTCGTTGAGCTGCAGCTTCTCGAGCGCGTCGCGCAGATCGGGGTATTTGCTGCCGTCCTCGGTGTATATGCCGCAGTAGACCATCGGCCTCGGCTGCTGATAGCCGGGCAGGGGCTCGGCCGTGGGGCGCGCGGCCTCGGTCACCGTGTCGCCCACCCGTGTGTCCGCCACGTTCTTGATGCTGGCGGTGAAATAGCCGACGTCGCCCGCGCCGAGCTCGTCGCAGGGCTCCAGGCGCGTGGGGCGCAGGTGGCCGACCTCGACGACCTTGTACACCGCGCCGGTGGCCATGAGCTTGATGTCCATGTCCTTCTTTATCCGCCCGTCGAAGAGGCGGAGCAAGACGATGACGCCGCGGAAGGAGTCGTACTGGCTGTCGAAGATGAGCGCGCGGAGCGGGGCGTCCGCGTCGCCCTCCGGGGCCGGTATGCCGCGGACTATCGCCTCCGGCACGGCGGCGATGTTCACGCCGTTTTTGGCCGAGATCTCCGGCGCGTCCTCGGCGGGTATGCCTATTATGTCCTCGATCTCCCGCTTTGTGCGCGCCACGTCCGCCGCCGGCAGGTCGATCTTGTTTATCACGGGGAGGATCTCAAGGTCGTGGTTCAGCGCCATGTACGTGTTGGCAAGCGTCTGCGCCTCCACGCCCTGGCTCGCGTCCACCACCAGCAGCGCGCCCTCGCAGGCGGCCAGCGAGCGGCTGACCTCATAGCTGAAGTCCACGTGCCCCGGCGTGTCGATGAGGTTGAGCGTGTACTGCTCGCCGTCCTGCGCCTTGTATGTGAGACCCACGGCGCGGGCCTTTATGGTGATGCCGCGCTCGCGCTCGAGATCCATGTTGTCGAGTATCTGGCTCTCCATCTCCCGCTGGTCCACCGCGCCGCAGAGCTCAATCAGCCTGTCGGAGAGCGTGCTCTTGCCGTGGTCGATGTGGGCTATTATGGAGAAGTTCCTGATGTGCTTTCTGTCGGTCATTTTCCGCCCTCCGCGAGTTTTTCGGCCCTATCGGCCATGGCGCGCAGCCCGAGCGCTATAGAGCGCAGCTCCGAAGCGTCCGCGCAGGCAGCCTCGTCCGTCCTGCCGAGCAGGAAATCCGCCGAGACCCCGTAATAGTCGCAGGCCCGCACGACGAAGCCCAGCCCCGGCTCGCGCGCGCCGTTCTCATAGTGCGAGAGCAGCGCCTGGCTGATGTGCAGGTCCGCCGCCACGCTCCGCTGGCTGAGCCCGCGGCTGCGCCGCAGCTCGCAGAGCGCCTCGCTGAAATTACGGGCCATCGTATCCCTCCTGTTGTTGATTACAGACAGTATATTATAGCGTCATCGCGGCCGTTTGTAAATAAGTTCCGGCAAATTCGCGCGCGGGCAAAAAATATTGGGGCGGCGCCTTGCTGGCGCCGCCCCATGGGAAGTGGAGGGAAAATGCTATTTGCCGGCCGCAGCGGCGCTGTGGCAGTGGCTGCAGGCCCCGCAGGAGCCGCATTCGCCGCCGCAGGAGCAGCCGCCCTTGCCGCTCTTTTTGTCCTTCGCCAGTTTCCAGACGATGAGCGCCACGACGGCGAGGACCACGAGCGCGACAATGACGGAGGCCAGGTTGGCCGCGAGCCACTCAAACATTGGCGGCCGCCTTCCTGCCCTTCAGGCGCTCGCCGTACTCGCCGTAGGGGTTCCTGCGGAACAGGAAATAGAGGATAACGGCGAGGAGGGCGACGGCCACCACGGTCCAGAAGTTGAAGCTGACCATGCCGAGGGCGAGGCCGCCGAGCTGGTAGATGATCATGCTCACGCAGTAGGCAAAGCCGCACATGTAGCCGATGGCGGCGAGCGTCCACTTGGGGCTGTTCATCTCGCGCTTGATGGCGCCCATGGCCGCGAAGCAGGGGGCGCAGAGCAGGTTGAACACCATGAAGGAGTAACCGGCGATGGCGGAGTAGTCCGCCGCCAGGATGCCCCACATCTCGTCGCCGGCCTCCGCCACCTCGGCGAAGCCGTAGCAGACGCCCATGATGGCGACCAGGTTCTCCTTGGCCACCAGGCCGCCCACGGCGCCCACCGTGGCCTGCCAGGTGCCGAAGCCGAGCGGCGCGAAGATGAAGGCGATGGCCCCGCCGACGGCCGCGAGGATGGAGTTGTTGTTGTCCTCCACCATGCCGAAGGCGCCGTTCTCGCTGCCGAAGCTCTGCAGGAACCAGATGATGATGGTGCTGAGGAGGATGACGGTGAACGCGCGCTTGATGAAGCTCCAGCCGCGCTCCCAGGTGGAGTGCAGGACGTTCCTGGCCGAGGGCGCGTGATAGGCGGGCAGCTCCATGACGAAGGGGGCCGCCTCGCCGGCGAAGGCCTTCAGCTTCTTGAGGATGACGCCGGAGACGATGATGGCGAGCACGCCCACGAAATAGGCGCTGGTGGCCACCCACCAGGCGTTGTCGAAAAACGCGCCGGCGATCATGCCGATGATGGGCAGCTTTGCCGAGCAGGGGATGAAGCAGGTGGTCATGATGGTGATGCGCCGGTCGCGCTCGTTTTCAATGGTGCGGCTGGCCATCACACCGGGGACGCCGCAGCCGGTGCCTATCAGCATGGGGATGAAGCTCTTGCCGGAGAGGCCGAATTTGCGGAAGATGCGGTCCATGATGAAGGCGATACGGGCCATGTAGCCGACGTCCTCAAGGATGGAGAGCATGACGAAGAGTATCAGCATCTGCGGCACGAAGCCGATGACCGCGCCCACGCCGGCGATGATGCCGTCCACGACCAGGCCCACCAGCCAGGGGGCCACGTTGGCGCCCTCCAGCAGCGCGCGTACGGGCTCCATGCACCACTCGCCGACGAACACGTCGTTCGTCCAGTCGGTGAGGGGCGTGCCGATGACGGGGCCCATGGCGACCCAGTATACCAGCGCCATCACAGCCACGAAGATGGGCAGCGCGGCGATGCGGTCGGTGACGATGTGGTCGATCTTGTCCGAAACGGACATCTTCAGCCCGGTCTGCTTTTTCTTAACGGCGGAGGCCACGACGCGGGCTATGTAGGCGTAGCGCTGGTTGGTGATGATGCTCTCGGCATCGTCGTCCATCTCTTTTTCGCAGTCGGCTATGTGCTCCTCGAGGTGCTGCATGAGCGCGCCGTCGAGCTTGAGCTGCTCGAGCACCTTTTCGTCGCGCTCGAACACCTTGATGGCGTACCAGCGGAGGAAGCGCCGGTCGACCTTGCCCTCGATGCTCTCCTCGATGTGGGCGATGGCGTGCTCCACGCTGCCGTTGAACACGCTGGGTGCCTCCACGGCGCGGTTCCCGCGCGCCAGCTCGGCCGCGCGCAGCGCCGCCGCCTGGCTGCCCTCGCCCTTCAGGGCGCTGGTGGCCATCACCTCGCAGCCCAGGGCCTCGCCCAGCTTCTTGAGGTCGATCTTGTCGCCGTTCTTGCGCACGATGTCAATCATGTTCACGGCCACGACCGTGGGGATGCCCAGCTCGATGAGCTGGGTGGTGAGATAGAGGTTTCGCTCTATATTCGTGCCGTCGACTATGTTTATGATGGCGTCCGGCTTTTCGTTCACGAGGTACTCGCGCGCCACGACCTCTTCAAGCGTGTACGGCGAGAGTGAATATATGCCGGGCAGGTCCTGGATGATGATGTCCTTCGCGCCCTTGAGGCGCCCCTCCTTTTTCTCCACCGTCACGCCGGGCCAGTTGCCCACGCGCTGGTTGGAGCCGGTGAGGCTGTTGAACATCGTGGTCTTGCCGCTGTTCGGGTTGCCGGCAAGCGCGATCTTCACTTCCATAACGATCATGCTCCTCTCAACAGTTAGTTTGCACTACCTACAGGGCGCGGCGCGCCCTTTCTCTGCGCGGGGCCTTATTTGACCTCGATCAGCTCGGCGTCCGCCCGGCGGATGGAGAGCTCATAGCCCCGCACCGTCGTCTCCAGCGGGTCGCCCAGCGGCGCCACCTTGCGTATGTAGATCTCCGTCCCCTTGGTGACGCCCATGTCCATTATGCGGCGTTTGAGCGCGCCCTCGCCATGGAGCTTCACGACGGTCACGGTTTCTCCGACCTTCGCGTCCTTGAGAGTTTTCATCCTCTTACCCCCTTACCATTATCCTGTTGGCCAGCTCCCTGTCCAGGGCGATGCGGCTGTCCTTCACCTGCAGGATGAGATTCCCGGCCAGGCTGCTTATCACGGTCACCTCTTCCCCCACGACGAGCCCCAGCTCGGAAAGATGGCGGCGGACCTCGTCCTTACCGGTTATTTTCGCGATGCTCTGCGGGACCAGCGGCTCCGCGAATGAAAGCGGCAGCATCTTCTCATTACCTCCTGAACGTTAGAACTGGCTAACCCTGAGCCAAACAAGCGCTGACGTTAGAACGCCCTAACCTCAGCATCCGTAGTTTAATACATCTAACTCCCGTTGTCAAGGGGGCGCCGGCGATTTTTTCGCCGTTTTGCGCCGGGAGCGGCGGTGGGCGGGTAAAACTATCCAAAATAAAACCGTATATCACAGCACATTTGACAAATCAATTTGAAGAACAGATATTTCGATTGACTTTTCTCACAAGAACGGTTAAAGTTACACATGCAGGGGTGAAAACGTTACCGGGAACGTTGCCGAAAACGTTCCCAGCCGCATGGGGAGTAGTGTTTGAAGTGACGATCAAGGATATCGCAAAGCTCTGCGGCGTCTCTGTCAGCACAGTATCGCGCGTCATCAACGACCGGCCGGACGTCAGCCCGGAGGTGAGGGCGGCCGTGCTGGAGGCGGTGCGCCGCAGCAACTATGTGCCCAACAACAGCGCCCGCGTCCTCGGCAGCAGCAGCTCGGACGCCGTGGGCCTGGTGGTGCGCGGCCTTTCCAACCCCTTCTATTCGGACATCATCAAGGTCATCGGCCGCCGCATCGACGAGGCCGGCTACACGATGGTGATGCAGCAGATAGACTCCACGGAGGACGAGATCCAGTGCGGCGCCGTGATGGAGCGCGAAAAAAAGCTCCGCGGGCTGATCTTCCTCGGCGGCCGCTCGGACTACACGGCCGGGCAGCTGGGGACCATCACCGTGCCCTTCGTCTGCTGCTCCTATGACAACAGCTTCGGCACGCTGCCGCCGCAGCGGCTCTCCACTGTCTCCATCGACGACTGCAACACGGCCTACCGGGCCGTTTCGGAGCTCATCGCCCTCGGCCACCGGCGCATCGCCGCCCTGGTGGCGGCCACGGACGACCGCTCCATCAGCGAGCTGCGCTGCCGCGGCTACCTCTCCGCGCTGCGGGACCACGGCATCGAGCCGGACCCGGCGCTGGTGGCCTGCACGGGCAGCTTCGGCATGGAGGACGCCTACCGCGCCACGCGCGCGCTCTGCGCCGCCGGGGCGGACTTCACGGCCATGTTCATCATCGCCGACGCGATGGCCATCGCCGCCATCAAGGCCCTGGAGGACACGGGGCGCGACGTCCCGCGGGACTGCTCCGTCATCGCCGTGGACGGCCTGGCCCTCTCGCAGTACACGCGGCCCACGCTGACCACCATGTGCCAGCCCTCCGACCGCATGGGGGAGGAGAGCGTGCGCATCCTGCTCGACATGATCGAGCGCCGCGCCGGCAACCGCAGCCTGGTGCTGGAGAGCACGCTGCGCGCGGGTGCCTCCGTTGCCCCGCCGGACGGCCGGCGCTGAGGCGGCATAAACACGTATTTTCCGGCGTCACGCCGAGGAAATAAATTTTAATTTAATAGGAGATGTAAAAAAACATGAAGAAGTTTCTTGCACTGCTCCTGGCGCTCGTAATGGTCTTTGCGCTCGCCGCCTGCGGTGAGGAGCCCGCCGCCGAGAGCGAGGCCCCGGCCGCCGAGAGCGAAGAGCCCGCCGCCGAGAGCGAGGCCCCGGCCGAGGACGAGGTGCCCGCGGCCGCCGGCAGCGTCTATTACCTGAACTTCAAGCCCGAGCAGGACGCCCAGTGGCAGGAGCTCGCCGCGTACTACACCGAGCAGACCGGCGTGCCCGTCAAGGTCGTCACCGCCGCCTCCGGCAACTACGAGACCCAGCTGACCAGCGAGATGGCCAAGGAGGACGCCCCCACCCTGTTCCAGGTGAACGGCCCCGTCGGTCTCAACAGCTGGAAGGACTACTGCTATGACCTCTCCGGCAGCGCCATCTACGGCGAGCTGACCAGCGAGGACTACGCCCTCAAGGACGGCGACGCCGTGATGGGCATCGCCTACGTCATCGAGAGCTACGGCATCATCGTCAACACCACCCTGCTGGAGCAGGCCGGCTACACCGTGGACGACATCCAGAGCTTTGAGGACCTGAAGGCCGTCGCCGAGGACATCACCGCCCGCAAGGACGAGCTGGGCTTCTCCGCTTTCACCTCCGCCGGCATGGAGAGCAGCTCCGACTGGCGCTTCAAGACCCACCTGGCCAACCTGCCCATCTACTTTGAGTATCAGGACCGCGGCATCACCTCCACCGACGCCATCGAGGGCACCTACCTCGACAACTACCGCGCCATCTGGGACCTCTACATCAACAACTCCACCTGCGATCCCGCTGAGCTCACCATGAAGACCGCGACCGACTCCACCAACGAGTTCGTCGGCGGCCAGGCCGTGTTCTATCAGAACGGCTCCTGGGAGTTTGCCAACGTCACCGGCGAGGGCAAGCTCTCCACCGACGAGGTCACCATGATCCCCATCTACTTCGGCGTGGGCGACGAGGCCAACCAGGGCCTCTGCACCGGCTCTGAGAACTACTGGTGCGTGAACAAGAACGCCAGCGAGGAAGACATCCAGGCCACCCTCGACTTCATGTACTGGTGCGTCACCGACGAGACCGCGCTGGCCGCGATGACCGGCGGCGAGGGCGCCATGCCCAGCGGCGGCGCCGGCATGGGCTTCGCCATCCCCTTCAAGTCCGCTCCGGAGAGCCAGAACCTCTTCGTCCAGCTGGACGCCCAGATGACCTCCGAGGGCAAGACCCCCGTCAGCTGGAACTTCACCACCATGCCCTCTGAGGAGTGGAAGAACATGGTCGGCGAAGCCCTGGCCATGTACGCGGCTGACCAGACCGACGCCAACTGGGATGTCGTCGTCAGCAACTTCGTGGACGGCTGGGCCAGCGAGTACGCGCTCGCCAACGGCTGAGTTACATAGCCTTTAGCAAGAAAGCACAGCTTTCCGGGGGCCGCCGGATATCCGGCGGCCCCTTTTTTCAGGGCGTTTTGAGCGCCCATGCGCCATCGCCGCCCGGGCAGGCTGCGCGCCTCGCCCGGGGCGCGGCCTGCCCGGGCGGCGCGTATAATTTACTCAGGGGAGTGGTGTAAACGTGGAAAAAGCCATAAAAAAATGGTGGCCGGTGTTCGTCCTGCCCACGCTGGCGGCCTTCATCATCGGCTTCATCATCCCGTTCATCCAGGGCGTCTACCTCTCGTTCTGCCAGTTCACGACGGTGAAGGACGCCACTTTTAACGGGCTGTCCAACTACCTGCGCGCGTTCGCGGACACGACGTTCACGCACGCATTCTGGTACAACTGCGCCTTTGTCGTCGTCAGCACGCTGGCCATCAACGTCGGCGGCCTGGCCGTGGCGCTGATACTGACGAAAGCCATCCGCGGCACGAACGCCTTCCGCACCGTGTTCTTCATGCCCAACCTGATCGGCGGCATCGTGCTCGGCTACATCTGGCAGATACTCCTCAACTGCGCGCTCGCGCTGCTGGAGAAGCCGCTGCTGGAGCTGGACGCCACGGCCGGCTTCTGGGGCCTGGTCATCCTCATGTGCTGGCAGCAGATCGGCTATATGATGATCATCTACATCGCCGGACTGCAGAGCATACCGGACACGCTGACCGAGGCGGCGGAGATCGACGGCGCCACGCCCTGGCAGACCTTCTGGAAGGTCAAGCTTCCGATGCTGATGCCCAGCATCACGATCTGCCTCTTCCTCACCATCACCAATTCCTTCAAGCTTTTCGACCAGAACATGGCCCTCACCGGCGGCGCGCCCATGCACCAGAGCGAGTTGCTGGCCTACAACATCTATTACACGTTCTACTCCCGCTCCGGCCCCCAGTGGCGCGGCATCGGCCAGGCGAAGGCCGTCGTCTTCTGCCTGCTCGTGGTGGCCATTTCCCTCATCCAGCTCCGCGCGACCCGTAAAAAGGAGGTGCAGCAGTAATGACAAAGTCAGCAAGAGCTTCCCGCAGCCTCTGGAGCGTCGTCATGACGGTCGTCAGCGTGCTGTGGATGTACCCCATCTTCATGGTGCTCATGAACAGCCTCAAGACACCTGGGGCCATCAGCACCTCCACCGCCTTCCAGCTGCCGACGGCGGAGACCTTCGCCGGCGCGGCCAACTACGCCAACGCCATCAACCAGCAGGGCTTCTTCTCCAGCCTTTTCTACAGCGTGGTCATCACCGTGACCAGCGTGCTCGCCATCCTCATCTGCTGCAGCATGTTCGCCTGGTACATTACGCGCGTGCACAACCGCATCACTAAGCTGCTCTACGGCCTGTGCGCCTTCAGCATGGTCGTGCCCTTCCAGATGGTGATGTTCACCCTCTCCAGCATGGCGGACACCCTCCATCTGCGCACGCCCTGGACGCTGTGGGTCATCTATCTCGGCTACGGCGCGGGCCTGGCCGTGTTCATGTTCTGCGGCTTCATGAAGAGCGTGCCGCTGGAGATCGAGGAGGCCTCGATGATCGACGGCTGCAACCCCCTGCAGACCTACTTCAAGGTCGTGTTCCCCCTGCTGCGGCCGACCATGGTCTCTGTCGCCATCCTGGAGGCCATGTGGATCTGGAACGACTACCTGCTGCCGACGCTGGTGCTGGACATCGAGAAGTACAAGACCATCCCGATGCTGATACAGTTCTTCAAGGGCAGCTACGGCCGCGTGGAGTGGGGCCCGATGATGGCCTGCATCATGCTTGCCATACTGCCCATCGTCGTGATATACTTGCTCGGCCAGAAACACATCATCAAGGGCGTCCTCTCCGGCGCCGTAAAGGGGTAAGCAGATATGGAACGGAAAAGCGGCATCCTGATGCCGATATTCTCCCTGCCGTCGAAGTACGGCATCGGCACGCTGGGCAAGGAGGCCTACAAATTCGCGGATTTCCTCGCCGCCGCGGGGCAGAGCGTGTGGCAGCTGCTGCCGCTGGGCCCCACGAGCTACGCCGATTCGCCCTACTCCTCCTTCTCCACCTTCGCCGGCAACCCGTATTTCATCGACCTTGACACGCTGGTCTCCGACAGGCTGCTCAAACGCGCGGAGATAAACGCCGTGGACTGGGGCGCGGACCCGCGCCATGTGGACTACGGGAAGATCTATGAGCACCGCTTCGCCCTGCTCAGCCTGGCCTGCGGGCGCGGCTGGGAGCGCGACCGCGAGGCCGTGGCGGCCTTTGAGCGCGAAAACAGCCGCTGGCTGCCGGATTACGCCCTCTTCATGGCCCTCAAGCGCCGCTTCGGCATGAAGAGCTGGATGGAGTGGCCGGACGAGGACGCGCGCATGCGCACACCCGCCGCGATGGAGTCCTGCCGCGCAGAGCTGGCGGACGATATCCGCCTCTTCACCTACATACAGTACCTCTTTTACAAGCAGTGGGACGCCCTGCGCGACTATGTCCACGGCCTGGGCATCGATATCGTCGGCGACCTGCCCATCTATGTGGCCACGGACTCGGCGGACATCTGGGCCGAGCCGCAGTTCTTCCAGCTTGACGAAGAGCGCCGCCCGCAGTTCGTGGCCGGCGTCCCGCCCGACAGCTTCAACGACGACGGCCAGCTCTGGGGCAACGCGCTCTATGACTGGGACGCGCTGAAGGCGGACGGCTACGGCTGGTGGATACGCCGCACGGAGGGCGCGCTGAAGCTCTACGACGTGATACGCATCGACCACTTCCGCGGCTTCGAGAGCTACTGGAGCGTCCCCGCCGGGGCCAAAACGGCCCGCAACGGCGAGTGGCGCAAGGGCCCGGGCATGGACCTGGTGGGCGTGCTCAAGGGCTGGTTCCCGCAGGCCCGCTTCATCGCCGAGGACCTCGGCTATATGACGCCGGAGGTGATGAAGCTGCTCGCCGACTCCGGCTTCCCCGGCATGAAGCCGCTGCAGTTCGCCTTCGGCGAGGGCGGCGATGGCTTCCTCCCGCACAACTGCGCCTATGACACCATCTGCTACATCGGCACGCACGACAACCCCACGCTCCACCAGTGGCTGGGCCTGCTGACCAGAAAGGAGCTGGCCTTCGCCAAAAAGTACTGCGCGCTGAGCGAGGAGGAGGGCTACGACTGGGGCATCCTCCGCATGGGCCAGCTCACGGCCTCGCAGCTCTTCGTGGCCGAGATGCAGGACTACCTGGGCCTCGGCGACGGCTGCCGCATCAACACCCCCGGCGTGGTGGACGGCAACTGGCAGTGGCGCGCGCTGCCCGGCGAGCTCTCGCCGGCCCTCGCCCGCCGCATCCGCGAGCTCACCGCCCGCTACGGCCGCCTGGCCGCGGCAGCGGGCAAGAAGGCGCAGGCCGGCGCCTGACGCCCCGCAGGACAAATTGAAAGCGCCCTGGCATGAGCCAGGGCGCTTTTGCGCTTTATGAGGGGCCGGCGCGTCAGTACATCGCGAACCTGGCCGGTTTTGGGCGGTAGTGGACGCCGGAGACCAGGCCCATGGCCATGAAGTTGGCCAGCACGGAGGAGCCGCCGTAGCTGAAGAAGGGCAGCGTGATGCCCACGACGGGGGCGATGCCGATGCACATGCCCACGTTGAGGAAGGTCTGGAACACGATCATGGCCGCCACGCCGATGCACACCAACGTGCTCAGCAAATCGCGCGACCTGAGCCCCACGGACACGCAGCGCACCACGACCAGCACCAACAGCAGGATGCACAGGCAGGCCCCGATAAGCCCCAGCTCCTCGCCGATGACGGCGAAGATGAAGTCCGTGTGCTTGGCGGGCAGGGCGTCCGACTGCGTCTGCGCGCCCTGGCCCAGGCCGGAGCCCGTGAGCTGGCCGGAGGCGAGCGCCATCTGCGCCTGGTGCGACTGCCACTTGATGCCCGTGAACGTGGGGTCGATGCTGGGGTCGTAGGGCGCCATGATGCGCTGGCGCTGGTAGTCGCTGAGGAAGTATGTCCACAGCAGGGGCACGGCGGCGGCCATGGCCGCCAGGCCGATGACGAACCAGTAGAGCTTCAGCCCCGCCATGAAGAGCAGCACGGCGAAGATGAAGAAGTACACCAGCGCGCTGCCGAGGTCGTCGGAAGCGAAGATGATGGCGCCGAACAGCAGCAGGAAGTGCCCCGCCACCTGCGCCACGGAGACGACGGAGTTGAGGTCCTTATAGGCTTTGAGATAGCACAGCTGCTTGGCCAGCACGACGATGAAGGCCAGCTTGATGAACTCCGTGGGCTGGATGCCGATGCCGGCGAAGCGCAGCCAGCCGTTGTTGCCGGTGGTCTCGTCGCCCTGGCCGAAAAACAGCAGGGCCACCAGCAGCAAGGCGCTCAGCGCATAGAGCCACTTCCACTGGTCGGCGAAGATGTCCACGTCGATGACGGTCATCAGCGCGTACATCAAAACGCCGAGGCAGATGGCCACCAGCTGGATGATGACATACTGCGCCGCGCCGCCGTCATAGCCCTGCGTGGCGCTGGCGATGACGACAAGGCCGTACAGCGAGCAGATGAGGCTGAGCGCGAGCAGCGTCATGTCCGCCCGGCGGAAGAAATCCCGCAGCTGGGGAAGGTATTTTTTCAAGCGAACACCCCGTTCTTGCCTGGGTAGCGCCGCGCGCGGCGCGCGGCGTGTGGAGCGTGCCGCCCTGCGGGCGGACTTTTGGACATTATAGCACCTTTTACGGCTTTACGCAACGGCGGGCTTGGTGTATAATAGGGCGACTAAGGATAAGGAGCAGTCCCATGGAGATCATAACACATTCCGAGCGGGAGACGGAGGCGGCCGGGGCGGCCCTGGCCGCAAAGCTGCCGGACGGGGCCGTGGTGGCCATGTACGGCGAGCTCGGCTCGGGCAAGACCGCTTTCGTGCGCGGCATGGCCCGCGGCATGGGCATCGGCTGCCGCGTCAGCAGCCCAACCTTCACCATCGTCAACGAGTACGAGGGCGCGCGCACGCTGATACATTTCGACATGTACCGCCTGGGCTCGGCGGACGAGCTCTGGGGCATCGGCTGGGACGATTACCTCGACCGCGGGGCGGTCTGCGCCGTGGAGTGGAGCGAGAACGTGCAGGACGCCTTCACGGGCAACGAGGTCACCGTCCGCTTTGAAAAGCTGGGCGCGGACGAGCGCCGCATCACGATAGGAGGGCCGGTATGCTGATATTGGGCATCGAATCCTCGGCCAGGGCGGCCTCCGCCGCCCTCTGCCGGGACGGGGAGCTGCTGGGGCAGTACTACCAGTGCGCGGGGCTCACGCACAGCCGCACGCTGCTGCCGATGGCGGAGGAGCTGCTGCGCGGGACGGACACCGCCCTGGCGGACATCGACGGCGTGGCCGTCTCCGTGGGGCCGGGGTCCTTCACCGGCGTGCGCATCGGCGTCGCCGCGGTGAAGGGGCTCTGCTTCGGCGCTGAAAAGCCCGCCGTGGGCGTCTCCACGCTGGAGGCCATGGCCTGGAACGGCCTGGCCGCCGCGCCGGGCGAGATCGTCTGCTGCTGCATGGACGCCCGCCGGGGGCAGGTCTATAACGCCCTCTTTGAGATATCTGACGGCGCGCCGCGGCGCCTGGTTCCCGACCGGGCGCTGACGCTCGCGGAGCTCGGCGCGGAGCTGCGCGCCCTCGGCCGCGGCGTTTTCCTCACGGGGGACGGCGCGCAGCTCGCGCACGAGGCGCTGGGCAGCTCCGGCGTGCCCTGCCGCCTGGCCGCGGGGCCGCTGCTGATGCAGAGCGCCTGGGGCGTCTGCATGGCCGCGCGCGGTCGCGAGATGCAAAACGCGGAAAAGCTCCTGCCCGTCTACCTGCGCCTTTCGCAGGCAGAGCGGGAGCGCCAGGAGCGGCTTGAAAACACTAAATGAAGATAAAAGAGGAGAAGCAGCCATGAGCAACGTGCACGTATTCGACCACCCGCTGATCCAGCACAAGCTGAGCATCCTGCGCGACAAGGACACGGGGGCCAAGGCCTTCCGCGAGCTCGTCAGCGAGATCGCCACGCTGATGTGCTATGAGGCCACCCGCGACCTGCCGATGGAGGAGGTCCTCATCGAGACCCCCGTGGCCACCGCGAAGTGCCGCCACATCGCCGGCAAGAAGCTGGCCATCGTCCCCATCCTCCGCGCCGGGCTCGGCATGGTGGACGGCATGTTCACCCTGATGCCGAACGTCAAGGTGGGCCACATCGGCCTCTACCGCGACCCGCAGACGCTGGAGCCCGTGAAGTATTACTACAAGATGCCGCCCGACATCAGTGAGCGCGACGTCATCATCGTCGACCCCATGCTGGCCACCGGCGGCAGCGCCGCCGCCGCGGCCATGTTCCTCAAGGAGGACGGCGTGAAGCACATCAAGCTGATGAGCATCATCGCCGCGCCGGAGGGCGTGCAGCGTATGCAGAGCGAGCACCCGGACGTGGACATCTTCGTCGCCGCCCTCGACGACCACCTCAACGACCACGGCTACATCGTCCCCGGCCTCGGCGACGCCGGCGACCGCATCTTCGGCACGAAATAACCACACTGCCGGCGGGCATAGCAGGGCAAGACCCTGCGACCCACGTGCCACCCCATTTCTTTGGTCTTGCCCAAAGAAACGGGTGTGGCGCCCCAAAGAAAAACGCTCCGGTGCGAATCGGAGCGTTTTTTGCGTGTTTTTACAGGTTTCAAGTTATCAAAAGTGGTCATCCCGTCGGTGAATGAGTTTATTGCATCGCCGACCGTGCGTTGCTTCGCTTACGCTCGCGGCACTGCCAATCTTCATCTCGTTAGCGGCGCGAGCGTAAGCGAAGCCGACCGCGGTCGCCAGACTGCGTCTGGAGGCATCTGCCTGCGGCCCGCTTTACTGAAAGGGTTCCGTCAACGCGGCGCGCAGCGCAAATACCAGCGGCCGTTGGACGCCTTTGGAGTCTGAGGGGTTTCTTTTGGCAAGACCAAAAGAAATCTCTCAGAAATGGGTCGCAGGGACGAACGTCCCTGCATCCCGCCCGCTGGGCGTTTATATATCCGCCTCGAATACGGGGTTATCCTTATCGACCAGGCCGACGGCGGTCTTGGCGCCAAAGAGGGTTTCCAGGTAGCGCGCGAGGTCCGAGCGGGCGGCGAGGGTGCGCTCGTAGTTGACGCTGCGGAAGCCGTCGATGGGGAAGAGCAGGTCGCGCGTCTGCTCGGTGATCTTGCCGATCTCGCTCTGGCGCCAGGTCCAGCGGCGCGTGCGCACCTGGCCGTTGGAGACATAGACGACCTCGCCCGGCTCGGGGACCTCCGCCTCGCCGCCGCCGAAGGGCACGAAGGTGTCCCCCTCGCGGGCGGGGCGCACCTCCAGCGCGCGCTCCACGGTGCCCATGTCGTGCGCGCCGATGGGGATGTCGTATTTGAGCGACACGGCGTTGCCGATGTCCACCACGGGGCTGATCTCCGGGAAGCCCTTGCCCTTGGCTATGCGTGTGAGCAGGGCCTCTATGGAGCACATGAACTTGTTGGGGTTGATGCCCAGCGCGCGGAAGGCGTCCCGGTAGGGGGCGATCTCCGGCAGCTCCTTCACCTTCAGGCCGCCGAAGCGCGCCTCGCTCTCGGCGATGCTCTCGTGCAGCAGGCGGGAGACTTCCTCTATGGGGCGGGTGTTGTCCGCGCCGCGCACGGCCACCACGCCGAAGCAGGCGTCCGGCAGCTTTTCAAAGACCTCGCCGGCCACTTCAAATCTCATCATTTTACCTTTTCCTCCTCTGTCAATGTGTCCGAACAGGTGAAGAGTATCACCTGGCGTTTTTCCGCGATCTCCTGCAGCAGCTCCATCACGCGCGCGCGGCGCTCGCCGTCCACGTAGGCGAGGGCGTCGTCGAGCACGATGGGGCAGGGCTCCTCCGCCGGCAGCGTCAGGTCCACGATGGCCAGGCGCAGCGCCAGATAGAGCGCATCCGCCGCGCCGGCGCTCATATAGAGGCTGTCGCGCTGCTCGGCGTCCCCCGTCAGGCGGGCGGTGACGCTGAAATCGCGCGAGACGGCCACGGCGTCGTAGCGCCCGCCGGTGATGCGGGCGAGGTACTGTGCCGCGCGCCGCCCGAGGGCCGGGGAGAAGCGGAGCTGCAGCTCGGCGTCGGCCGCCTTCAGGGCCTCCACGGCCAGGGATATGGCCTCGTACTGCCCCTCCAGGCGCTGCACGTGCTCGCGCTTTTCCATCAGCTCCGAGCGCAGGGCCATGTGGTCGCCGCCGGCGGCGGCCGCGCCCGTCAGCTCCGATACGGAAGTGCGCAGCAGGGCGATGCGCGCGTTCAGCGCCGAGAGCTCGCGGGCCTTGAGGGCGTCCGCCGGCGTGTCGGAGGGCGCGACGTACTCCTCCTGCGCGCGGAGGGCGGCCTCGCGCGCAGCGGAGAGCTCCTGCGACGTGAGCGCTTCGCGGCGGCGCGCGGACTCGGCGGCGCGGCAGCGCTCGCCGTGCGCGGCAGCTAGGGCGGCGATATCCGCGGCGGAGGCGGCGCCGTATTTGCCCAGCAGGCGCTGCAGCTCGGCGGCGGCGCGCTCCGCGGCGCGGCGGGACTTGCCGTATTCCACGCCCCGCCAGACGGCGAGGGCGGCGAAAACGGCCGCCCCGGCGGCGATGTACCAGTTCAGCAGCGCGCCCAATATGACGCAGGCGGCGGCCAGCGCGGCCAGGAGCGCGAGCGGCAGGATGCCCGGGCGTTTTTTCGCCTCGGCGGCGAGCTTTTCCGCGCGTGCGCGCTCGCCCTCCGCCTTTTCCGCGGCCTCGGCGGCGGAGAGGCCGCCGAACACGCCGCCTGCGGCTTCAGCCTCCGCGCGCGCGGCCTCGGAGAGAGCCACGCGGTGGGCGGCCTCCGCGCGCTCGCTGCGCTCGCGCGCCTCCATCAGGGCCTGGGAAAGGCCCAGCCGCGCGGAGGCGCGGCTCGCGTCCAGCGCCTTTTGCCGCTCTTCGGCCTCGCGCTCGCGCAGTTCCAGCTCCGCCGTGCGCCGCTCCAGGTCGTTCACGGTAGCGGACACGCGCCCGAGCTGCGCTTCGCCCTCGGCGATCTCCGATTCCAGCGCGGGGATCGCGCCGCGGCGGTTATATCTGCGCCGGCGCTGCCATTCGCGGAGCTGCGCGTCCGCTTCCGACCAGCTCGCGCCCTCCTCCTCGCCGGTGGAGACCACGGAGACTATGCGTTTTTCAAGCTCGGCGGAGCCGCTTATCGCGCTCTCGCCCTGGCCGATGAAGGCGCTGCGGCGGAAGACCTCGCGCGTCGCGCCCGTGAGCGCTTCGCCGGCGGAGGCCCCGTCCAGCCCCGGGACGCGCTCCTCCGTGCCGGTGTAGACGGCGGAGAACTCGCGCATGGGCGCGTTGGCGGCTTTGGTCGAGCGGCGCAGGGTGATGTCCCGCCCGGCGTGGCTTATGTCCATCTCACCGGCCATGGGGGCGCCGCTCCAGGGGGCGTATTTCAGCTTGTCCGGCAGGTGGCCGGAGCGCGCGCGCTCAGAGCTGTCCACGCCGTAGAGCATGGCGCGGATGAAGGCGCACCAGGTGCTCTTGCCGCTCTCGTTCGGGGCGGCGATGACGTTCAGCCCCGGCTTGAGCTCCAGCGTTTTGCCGTCGAGGCAGCCGAAGGAGGCGGTCATGCGTTTTATTATCAAAGCTCCTCAGCCTCCTCCCGGCGCTCCAGCGCGGCCAGGCCCCAGCGGGCCGCGCGGTCGATGAGCTCGCGCTCGCCCTCGCTCTCCGCCGCGTCAAGGCGCTCTTTCAGTATGCGCAGGAAGTTTCCGCGCAGCGTGTCCTCCCCGGCGCGCGCCCAGACGTCGCGCCGCAGGCGCGTCTCGTCCCGCAGGCGGAGGGCGAAGCACTGCCCTTCGAGCGAGCGGCGCAGCGCGGCGATGTCCGGTGGAGACTCCACCTCGCCGGTGAGGACGATTTTATAGCAGTTGCGCTCAGCGTCCGGCGGCAGCTCGACGGCCGCGCCGGCGCCGAGGTCGAATGTGAGCGTCTCGTAGCGGCGGAGGCAGGTGGGGACGAAGGTTATTTTAGGCGTCCCACCGCCGATGTCGGCTATTATCATGCCCTTTTCGCCGCACTCGTCGTAGCCGCGTCCCTCCGGGCAGCCGGGCCAGGCGTAAGGCACGCGGCCGGCCGTGCGCGCGCCGCTGTAGGCGTGTATGTGGCCGAGGGCGACGTAGTCCATGCCGCTCTCGCCTATGTCGGCCTCGTAGATGGCGTTGTAGCGCGAGGCCTGCACGCCCACCTCGCCGTGGACGCACATTATGTTCAATATGCCCTCCTCCCGCGGCGCGTGGAAGCCGCGCAGGAGCGGCGGGCAATAGCGGTCCGTGAACGCGGCGCCGTAGACGCGCGCGTCCAGCTCCGGCAGGTCGATGAAGTCCAGCTCGGCGCGTTTGAAGATATAGGCGTTTTCCGGCAGGCGCATGCGGTCCCAGCGGCCGCCGAGGGCGTAGTAGTCGTGGTTGCCGGGGGAGATGACCACCGGCACGGCGCACTCGGCGATGGCGGCGGAGAGGGCCTCCTCCGTCTCTGCGAAGGCCACGCCGCGGTCGAAAACGTCCCCGGCGAGGAGCACGAGCTGGGCCCCGCTCTCGGAGCGGAGGCGCGGCAGCGTGCGCAGCAGTTCGCGCTGCTCGCGCCGGCGGATGGCGGTTTTCTCCGCCGGCAGGCCCTCGAACGGGCTGTCGAGGTGGAGGTCCGCCGCGTGAAGTATCCTTATCAAGTGTATCTCACCGCCTCAGCGCGCAGGCATGCGCCGGTTTCAGTGTCTATTTCGAAGAGGGCGCCCTCGAGCTTGCCGGGGCCGGGCGCGCAGTCGTACCTTCGCGGCACGTCGCCGAGGAATTTGCCCACCGACTGCTCGCTCTTGATGCCGAGCACGCTGTCGAAGGCCCCCGTCATGCCGAGGTCGGTGATATAGCCCGTCCCGCGGGGGAAGATGCGCGCGTCCGAGGTCTGCACATGCGTGTGCGTGCCCCAGACGGCGCTGACGCGCCCGTCGAGGAAATAGGCCATGGCCAGCTTTTCGCTGGTGGCCTCGGCGTGGAAGTCCACGACGATCATCTTCGCCTCCTCGCGCTCCAGCAGGGCGTCCGCCACCAGGAAGGGGTTGTCCGTGTTGGCGTCCAGCGTGAAGCGGCCCATGAGGTTTATCACCACCAGCTTGCCGAAGGGCGTGCGGAAGGCGGCCGCGCCGCGCCCGGGGCACTGGGGGGCGTAGTTCGCCGGGCGCAGCACCACGGCGCTCTCGTCCAGATAGGGCTGCAGCTCCCAGCGCGTCCAGGTGTGGTTGCCGAGGGTTATGGCGTCCGCCCCGGCGGCGATGATGGTGTCCAGCTGCCGCGGCGTGGCCCCCACCACGTTGGCGTTTTCGCCGTTGACCACGACGAAGTCCGCCCCCAGCTCCCGGCGGATGCGGGAGAGGTTCTTTTCAATATAGTCGAGCCCCGTGGCGCCCACCACGTCGCCCACGGCCAGGACCCGGTAAGTCATGCAGAAAACTCCTTTTCATGCCCAAAGAGCGAAGTATGACGCTATTATATCCCCCGGCCACCCTTTGCGCAAGAGCATCTGTGCGCGCATCGCCGCGCAAAAAAAGGACCGGCCCGCGGGCCGGTCCTTTTTTATATTGTTTGAGCGCGATTACTTCAGCTCGACCTCGGCGCCAACGCCCTCGAGCTGCTTCTTGAGGGCCTCGGCCTCGTCCTTGGAGACGGCTTCCTTGATCTTGGCGGGCACGCCCTCGACGAGGGCCTTGGCCTCGGCGAGGCCCAGGCCGGTGATGGCGCGGACTTCCTTGATGACCTTGATCTTCTCGGCGCCGAAGCTCTTCATGACGACGTCGAACTCGGTCTTCTCCTCCTCGGCGGGAGCAGCGGCGGCGGCGCCGGCAGCGGGGGCGGCGACGGCGGCGGCAGAGACGCCGAAGGTCTCCTCCAGGGCATGGACGAGCTCGCTGAGCTCGAGGACGGACAGGGCCTTGATCTCCTCGATCATGGCGGTAACTTTTTCGCTGGCCATTATAATTTCCTCCTGTTTATCAGTTTAGTAAGTGGCGCCGCTCACTCGGCGGCAGGGGCTTCCTCGGCGGGAGCTTCGCTGCTCTCGACGGTGCCGCCGTTCTTCTCGACGATCTGGCCGAGAACGACGGCGAGGCTGGTGATGGGGGCGAGCATGGTGCCCAGGACCTTCGCATAGAGCGCGTCCTTGCTGGGCAGCATGGCGATCTCGTCGATGTCCTCCTGGCTGAGCACCTGGCCGTCCATGAAGGCGGCCTTGATGTTGAAGCGGTCGCCCAGCTTCTTCGAGTACTCGCTGACGATGCGGATGGGCGCGATGGGGTCGGCGGCGCTGGTGGCAAGGGACGTGGTGCCGTTGAGCACGTGGTCCAGCCCGGAGAGCCCGGCCTTGTCCATGGCGAACTTCGTCAGCGTGTTCTTGACGACGCTGTACTCGACGGAGCTCTGGGAGAGCTCGCGGCGCAGCTGGGTGTCCTCCGCGACGGTGATGCCGCGGTAATCGACGATGACGCCGGCGCTGGCAGCCTGGAGACGAGCGGCGAGGGCCTCGACAACGGCCTGTTTTTCGCTCAGTATCTTAGCATTCGGCATTTTCTTGAGTTTCACCTCCGGCAGTATTCGTAAGCGCCCAAAAATAAACCCCCCGTGCGCAGAACACGAGGGCAGAAAGCTATCATGAAGATGGCCGTCCTCGGCAGGACTTCCGCAAAAAGCCGCCTGCTGTCTTTGGAGCGCCACAATAATTTATCAGCATTTGGGCAGATTGTCAATAGGGAATTTCACATTTTCCCGCCCTCTTCCATTGCCGCGGGGAATGTGATAAAATCAGATGACTACCGGACAGGAGGCAGGCATGGAGGAGATACTGCGCGCGGGCTTTGCGGAGCTGGGGCTGCCGCTGGACGCGGAGGCGCTGCGGCGCTTCCGCTCATATTACGAATACCTCACGGAGCGCAACCGGGAGATGAACCTCACCGCCATCGCCGGCGAGGAACAGACCGCGCGGCTGCACTTCCTGGACTGCTGCGCGCTGCTGGCGGCGGCGGACTTCACCCGCCGGCGGGTGATAGACGTCGGCTCCGGCGCGGGCTTCCCCGGGCTGCCGCTGAAGATCGCCGCACCGGGCATGGACATCACGCTGCTGGACAGCCTCGGCAAGCGCACGGATTTCCTGAGCGCGGCGGCGCGGCTGCTGGGGCTGGAGGGCGTGACGGTGGTCTGCGCGCGGGCGGAGGAGGCCCCGCCGGAGCTGCGAGAAGGCTTTGACATCGCCGTCTCCCGCGCCGTGGCGCGGCTGAACGTGCTCTGCGAGCTCTGTTTGCCCTTCGTGCGGCCGGGCGGGCTGTTCATCGCCATGAAGGGCCCGGACTGCGCCGAAGAGCTCGCCGAAGCGCGCGGCGCCATCCGCGAGCTGGGCGGCGGAGAGGCGCGCATCGCGCCCTACGCCGTGCCGGGCACGGAGCTGCGCCACGCGGCGGTGATAATTGAAAAGTCCGCCCCCACGCCGGCGACCTATCCCCGGCGCTGGGCGAAGATAAGCAAAAAGCCGCTGTGAGGGGCCTCGCGCCCCAACGGCATGGCACCGCGACCAAGGAGGCTCACATGAAACGGACCCTTGCCCTGATACTGGCCCTCTGCCTGCTCGCGCCGCTCTGCACGGCGGCGGCGGACGGAGGCACGGCGCGCGCCGTCATCGGCGCGGACCTCAACGAGGAGCAGACCGCCGGCGTATACGCCGCCTTCGGCGTGGAGCGCGGCAGCGTCACGGAGCTGACGGTGACCAACGCCGACGAGCGCGAATACCTGGACGGCCTGGTGGACAGCGGCGTGCTGGGCACGCACGCCATCTCCTGCGCGTACGTCGAGCTGCTGCCCGAGGGCTCGGGCCTGGAGGTGACGGCGGAGAACGTCAACTGGTGCACGCCGGAGATGTATGTCAGCGCGTTGGCCACGGCCGGCATCACGGACGCGCGGGTGAAGGTGGCGGCGCCCTTCGCCGTCTCCGGCACCGCGGCGCTGACTGGCGTTTACCTGGCCTATGAGGACATCACGGGCGAGGAGCTGAGCGAGGAGGCCAAGCGCGTCAGCAGCCAGGAGCTGACGGTGACGGCCTCGCTCTCGGACAGCATCGGCAGCCTGGGCTCGGTGGAGATCATCAACGAGCTGAAACTGCTGCTGGACGAGACGCGGGATATGACGGACGAGGAGCTGCGCGCGGAGATCGCCCGCATCGCCGCCGAGGCCGGCGTGGAGCTGAACGGCTCGCAGGTGGGCCAGCTGGTGACGCTCTGCCGCGCGCTGGAAAAGCTCGACCCGGACGCCCTGCGGGAAAAGGTGCAGTCCGTGCAGGAGACCCTGCGCGGCCTGGGCGCGGCGCTGGAAAAGGCCGGCGGCTTCTTCCAGCGGGTGATAGACGCCGTCAACTCCGTCATCGACTTCTTCCGCGGCCTCTTCACCTGACCAGGCTGCGCCTGGAGGCAGAGGCCGCCGCGTAGCGGCGGCAGGCGGGAAGCAGGGGCGAAAGCCCCTGCGACCCATTTCTGAGAGGTTTCTTTTTGTCTTGTCAAAAAGAAACCCCTCAGACTCCAAAGAGAAAACCGCTTTGGTGCGGGTCGGAGGCGGGGGGCTGTCTTTTACGGCTTCCCGCGTGTCGAAGGTGGTCATCCCGTCATCGGATGGCTTTGCCCGCCGCCGACCGTGCGATGCTTCGCTTCGCTCGCGGCACTGCCACGCAGAAGCCCAGGGGGCAAGGGGGCGGAGCCCCCAATAAACGCCCTCGACGAGCAAATGTCTCCAACCACGCAAAAACCGTCCGTGGGCGGGCTCCGCCCGCTCCACCCATCTCGCTCGCCCGCGCCTGCCAGCGCGGGCGGCGTATCAATGTCCCATTTTGCCCCGCAAAATGGGACACCTTAGAACAGCCCGTCAAGTCAGCGGCAGAAACTCACCAAGCATAGGAATGGCCGCCCGCATAGGGCGGCCAAAATCACCCCGGGGCTTTGCCTCGGGGCGATACCTTATCTTGCGCCTCTGAGGCGCAACCGCGCCGCCGTGCGGCGCGCAAAATGTAAGGCTCTTTGGGGCAAAAGCCCCAAAGAGCCTTACATTTTTTATGGAGGGGAGCCTACGAGGGGGACCCCCGGTCCCCCTCGTAATTCTTATTTGAGGGCCGCCGTAATGATCGACATCTGATACACCTCTTCCGCGTTGCAGCCGCGGGAGAGGTCGTTGATGGGGGCGTTCAGGCCCTGCAGGATGGGGCCGTAGGCGTCGAAGCCGCCGAGGCGCTGGGCGATCTTGTAGCCGATGTTGCCGGACTGGATCTCCGGGAAGATGAAGGTGTTGGCATAGCCGGCGACCTTGCTGCCGGGGAACTTGAGCTGGCCGACGGTGGGGGAGACGGCGGCGTCGAACTGCATCTCGCCGTCGATGTCAAACTCGGGGGCCATCGCCTTGGCCTTGGCGCAGGCCTCGCGGGCGAGGTCCACGGCCGGGCCCTTGCCGCTGCCCTTGGTGGAGTAGCTGAGGAAGGCGACCTTGGGCTCGATGCCGAAGATCTTCGCCGTGCGGGCGCACTCCACGCCGGTCTCAGCCAGCTTCTCGGCGGCGGAGACGACGACATTGCCCTCCTTGTCCAGGGTGTCCTCATAGCTGATGTTGATGGCGCAGTCGCCCATGGCCAGCATCTCCTCGCCGCGGACCATGATGAAGCAGCTGCTCACCAGGTGCGCGCCGGGCTTGGTCTTGACCAGCTGCAGCGCGGGGCGCACGGTGTCCGCCGTGGAGTAGGTGGCGCCGCCCAGCAGGGCGTCCGCCTTGCCCATCTTCACCAGCATGGTGCCGAAATAGTTGCTCTTTTTCAGGGCGGCGGCGCAGTCCTCGGCGGTCATCTTGCCCTTGCGCAGCTTGACCATCTCCTCGACCATGGCGTCGAACTCGGGATAGGTCTCCGGATCGACGATCTCCAGGCCCTCGATGTCGAAGCCGCCCTTGGCCGCCGCGGCCTTGACCTCATCGACATTGCCCACCAGCACGGGCGTGAGGAAGCCGCCGGATTTCAGCCGCGCCGCGCTCTCCAGGATGCGCGCGTCGGTGCCCTCGGTGTACACGATCTTGCGGGGGTTCTGCTTCAGTATCTCAACAAGGTTTTCAAACATGTTTTGACGCCTCCGTGTAAATTTTTGGCCTTGCGAATACATTTTAACACCGCAAACGCGCCATTGCAAGGCTTCCGGAGGTGTTTCTTCACACAATTCCCCGCGCCGCCGCATCAAGGCCCATTTTGCTCAAGCAAAATGGGACACATTAGAAAAGCCTGTACGGTCAGAGGCTTCCAACGTCCCGAACATAGGAATGGCCACCCTCATAGGGCGGCCGAGATCGCGCCCCAACAACGTGGCTGCGATTTTAAAATGAGGAACAGAGTGAGATCTGTTCCGACGTGGGAAGCGTTGAAAAAAGAAAACCAACTGCGAGCCCAGCGCAAGCGGGTCGCAGTTGGAGAGGAGGAGAAAGGGAGCGGGCGGATGACGTCTTTTTGCCATAGGCATAAAAAGACGTCGGAGCAAAGCGGACTTTGCTCCGACGTGGTGCCGGTGGTGGGACTCGAACCCACACGGATCTCTCCACACGATTTTGAGTCGCGGTCGTCTGCCAATTCCGACACACCGGCGCGTGTGCCCTGCTATTATACCCCGCGGCGGCGCTTATTTCAAGAGCAGATTTCCCGCGGCGGCACCAGCAGCAGCCCCTCCGGCGGCTCCGCGCCCAGGGCGCAGGCGGCGGCGAAGCAGCCTTCGTCCGGGCGGTAGAGCCGGCAGGAGACACCCTCCACGGGCGCGGCGATGCGCCCGCCCTCGCGGCGGAAGGGCATCGTGCGCAGGTCGCCGCCGTCCATCAGCTTATAGCAGCTCTCGCGCAGGCACCAGAGCTCATAGGGCTCGAAGTCGCGCCGCTCGCGTTCGCTCATCAGACGCTGCCAGAGCCGCGCGGGCCGCTCGCGCGCCGTCTCCACGTCCGCGCCCACGGGCACCTCCGCCACCGCCGCCAGCACATGCGTGCGCGTGTGGCTGAGCGAGAAATAGCGCCGCGGCTCGGCGGGGAAGTACGGCTTGCCCGAGCGCAGGTAGGCCACCTCCGGCAGCGCGCGCCAGCCCCAGAGCTCCCGCGCGGCCACCAGCAGCAGCGAGCGGGCGAAGCCGCTGGGCGCATGGCCGCCGCGCCCGGCCAGGAGCGGCCGCGCGTTGTCCAGAGCGCGTATGTCCGCGCAGCAGACGAGCATTTCCCGCCCCCCTTTCGCGCTGAGCGCCACAGTTTACCTTTCTGTAAGCGGATGATACTATATTTTGTTATCTTCCGCTACCATTAATGAAAAAGCTGTGATATAATACTTGGAGGCGCCGCCGGTCCGGCGCCGCAAAAGAGACAAAAGTTTAACGGGAAGGTGTGGCGCCTGTGAAGAAAATACTGGTCCTTGAGGACGAAAACGCCATCCGCAGCTTCGTGGTCATCAACCTGCGCCGCTCGGGCTACGACCCGCTGGAGGCCGCCACGGGCGAGGAAGCGCTCAAGCTGCTCGAGGAGAACGAGGACATCTGCGTCGCCCTTTTGGACGTGATGCTCCCGGATATAGACGGTTTTGAGGTCTGCCGGCGCATAAGGGCCTCCGGCTCGCGCATGGGCATCATCATGCTGACGGCCCTCAGCCAGGAGATGGACAAGGTCACGGGGCTGATGACGGGCGCGGACGACTATGTCACCAAGCCCTTTTCCCCGGCGGAGCTGCTCGCGCGGGTGGACGCGCTCTACCGCCGCGTGCGCGGCGTGACCGACGGGGACGAGGACGACATCGTCAGCGGCCCCTTCGTGCTCAGCCCGCGCAACCGCACGCTGGACAAGGACGGCGAGCGTGTGCGCCTGACGCAGACGGAGTTCACCATCATCAAGCTGTTCATGGAAAACCCCGGCCGCGCGCTCTCGCGCGAGGAGATCCTGGAGAATGTCTGGGGGCCGGAGTACAAGGGCGACCTGAAGATCGTGGACGTGAACATCCGCCGGCTGCGCCTGAAGATCGAGGAGTCCACCGCCATGCCGCAGTTCATCACCACCATCTGGGGCTACGGCTACAAGTGGGGGTCCTGAGATGCCGGAGAAGGACGCGAAAGGGCACCTCGGCGCGCGCGCAGCGGCGCTCATATCCCGCCTGCGCGCGCTGGAACTGCCGGACGCGGCGAAGGGGCTGAAGGGCGAGTGGCTGGCCGTCAGCTGCGCGGTCTGCATCTTCGTGATAACGGCCGTGGTCTGCGCCGCGCGCGGCGCGGGCGGCTGGGCGGCGGCCTTCGCCGTGCTCTCCGTGCTGCTGCTGCTCGCTTCCAACTTCTGGTTCCGCGAGCGGGTGACGAGCCCCATCCTCGGCCTGGGGGACACGGCCCGCCGCATCGCGGAGGGCAGCTACGGCTCCCTGGCGGAGAAATTCCGCGACGACGAGGTGGGCGCGCTGACGGAGGCCATCAACGACATGTCGCAGAAGATAGGCGAGGCCAGCCGCGTGCAGTCGGAGTTCGTCTCCTCCGTCTCGCACGAGCTGCGCACGCCGCTGACGGCCATCACCGGCTGGGGCGAGACGCTGCTCTATGACGAGGCGCTGCAGGACGATTCGCGCCGCGGCGCGGAGATCATCTGCGCGGAGGCCAGCCGCCTCACCTCCATGGTGGAGGAGCTGCTGGAGTTCACCCGGCTGCGGGACGGCCGCTTTGCCCTGGAGCTGGGCACGGTGGACCTCGCCGCCCTTATCGAGGAGGTCGATTTCACCTACAGCGAGCTGCTGCGGCACGACGACATCCAGCTGGGCTGCTCGCTGCCGGAGGCGGGACTGCCCGCCGTCACGGGGGACGCCGCGCGGCTCAAGCAGGTGCTGCTGAACATATTGGACAACGCCGTCAAATACGGCCGCAGCGGCCGGCGCGTGGAGCTCTCTGCCGCGCCCGAGGGCGAATATGTGCGCATCTCCGTGCGAGACCACGGCCCCGGCGTGGCGCCGGAGGACCTGCCGCACGTGAAGGAGCGCTTCTACAAGGGCCGCGGCAAGGAGCGCGGCAGCGGCATCGGCCTTGCCGTCTGCGACGAGATCGTCGCGCTGCACGGCGGGCGGCTGACGGTGGCGAACGCCGACGGCGGCGGAGCGCTGGTCACGGTTGAGCTGCCCGTAAAAACCCAATAACACGCAAAAGAGGTCAGCAATGTCAAAGAAAAACGATAACGGGGTCTGCTTCCGCACCTCGATAGGCGGCCAGGCGCTGATGGAGGGCATCCTGATGCGCGGGCCGGACCGGCAGGCCATAGTCTGCCGCACGAAGGACGGCCTGGTTGAAAAAACCGAGCCCATAAAGCCGCTGAAGGAGCGCTGCGCGCTCTTCGGCTGGCCCATAATCCGCGGCGTGGCCGTATTCGCGGACTCGATGCTCAAGGGCATGAAGGCGCTCACCTACTCCGCCGAGCTGCTGCCGGAGGAGGAGCAGGAGAAGGACAAGATCGACCTGTGGCTGGAAAAGAAGCTGGGCAGCGAAAAGGCGGAGAAGGCGGTCATCGCCGTGGCCGCCGTGCTGGGCCTGGCGCTGGCGGTGGCGCTCTTCATCGTCCTGCCCACCTTCCTCATCGGGCTCATCCCGGGGCTGGAGGGGCAGTACGGCCTGCGCAACCTGCTGGAGGGCGTGGTGAAGCTGGCCATCCTCCTCGCCTATCTCTGGCTCTGCTCGAACATGAAGGACATGAAGCGCATCTTCTCCTATCACGGCGCGGAGCACAAGACGATATTCTGCTATGAAAAGGGCCTGCCGCTGACGGTGGAGAACGTGCGCCCGCAGAGCCGCTTCCACCCCCGCTGCGGCACGAGCTTCCTGCTCGTGGCCATCATCGTCGGCATCCTCGTGGGGATGCTGATACAGCTGGACAACACACTGCTGCGCATGGCCTGCCGCCTGGCGCTGCTGCCGCTCACCGTGGGAATAAGCTATGAGATAAACCGCTGGGCCGGCCGCCATGACAACGCTTTGAGTTCCTTCCTCTCCTGGCCCGGACGCCAGCTCCAGCACCTCACCACCAAGGAGCCGGACGACGGGATGATGGAGTGCGCCATCCGCGCAATGGAGCTCGTCATACCCGAGCAGAAGGGCTCGGACGCCTGGTGAGGGCACTTTTTGGGGGGATAAGCAATGCCGAGGACTTACAGTGAGATGTATATTTCCCTGCGCAACCGCCTGCGGGACGCGGGGATCGAGGCCGCCGCGCTCGAAGCGCGGCTGATAGCCGCCTCAGCCGCCGGCAAGAGCACGGAAAAGCTCCTGCGCGACATGCGCTATTACGCCACGGACGAGGTGGAGCGCCGCGCGGAGGAGATGGTGCAGCGCCGCCTGGCCGGCGAGCCCGTGGCCTATATCACGGGCGTCTGGGAGTTCCGCGGCCTGCCTATGGAGGTCTCGCGCGACGTGCTGATACCGCGCATAGACACCGAGGTGCTGGCGGAGCTGGCCATAAAGTACCTGCGCGGCACGGGCCGGCTGGACGCGCGCGTGCTCGACCTCTGCTCGGGCACGGGCTGCATCGGCTGCGCCATCGCCGCCGAGCTGCCGCGCGTGCGCGTGGTGCTCGCGGACGTGAGCGCCGCCGCCATGGACATCAGCCGCCGCAACGTCGAGCGCAACGGCCTCGGCGGGCGCGTCAGCTTCCTGCCGGCGGACGTGACGAAGCAGCCGCCGCTGATGACGGGCAGCTTTGACCTGGTGGTCAGCAACCCGCCCTACATCCCCACCATGGAGATACTCACGCTCGACCCCTCCGTGCGCGACTACGAGCCCGTCTGGGCGCTGGACGGCGGCGAGGACGGGCTGGACTTCTACCGCGCCATCCTCAAGAACTGGGCGCTCGTCATCCGCCAGGGCGGCGAGCTGATGTTCGAGGTGGGCGAGGACCAGGCCGAGCGCGTGAAGGACCTCATGCGCATGGCCGGCCTGCGCGAAGCGCGCAGCTTCCCGGACACGCAGAACATCCAGCGCGTGGTAGCCGCCAAGGCCTGAGCATATGAGGAAGGCCGTACTGTACATCGCCCTCAGCCTGGACGGCTTCATCGCCGACAGCGCCGGCGGCGTGGGCTGGCTCCATGGCCACGACCCCGCGCTCGAAGAGGGCAGCTACGGCGAGTTCGCCGCCACGGTGGACACAGTCATCATGGGCCGCCGCACCTACGACCAGGTGAGGGGCGAGCTCTCGCCCGGCGCGTGGCCCTATGAGGGCATGGACTGCTATGTCCTCACTCACCGCCCGGCGGACGCCGCGCTCGAGGGCGTCACCTTCACTGATGAAGCGCCCGATAAGCTCCTGCGCCGGCTGCGTGCCCTCCCGGGCCGCGATATCTGGATCTGCGGCGGGGCGGAGACCGCCATGCAGCTGCTGCGCGCAGGCGAGATCGACGTGCTCCGCCTCTCCCTCATCCCCACGCTGCTCGGCGGCGGCCGCCGCCTGTTCGGCCCCCTGGGGCGCGAGCAGCGCCTGCGCTTCCTCGGCTGCCGCGCCATAAACGGCATCGCCGAGCTCACCTATGTCCGCGAGGGCGCGGGCAACGACGTGTAAACTACGCCAGACTGACGATATAAGAGGTGTTTGGAATATGGCAGAAAAGAAAAAGGCCGCGGCTTCCGCCGCCCCCTCACCCGCTTCCGACAAGAAGAAGGCGCTGGAGACCGCCATCGCCCAGATCGAGCGCAACTATGGCAAGGGCGCCATCATGCGCCTGGGGGACGACATCCCCGTGAACGTGGAGGCCATCTCCACCGGCTCGCTCTCGCTGGACCTCGCGCTCGGCATCGGCGGCGTCCCCCGCGGGCGCATAGTCGAGATCTACGGCCCCGAGAGCTGCGGCAAGACCACCCTCGCACTGCACGTCGTGGCCAGCGCGCAGAAAAACGGCGGCGAGGCCGCCTATATCGACGTGGAGCACGCCCTGGAGCCGGCCTACGCCCGCGCCCTCGGCGTGGATATCGACAATCTGCTTATCTCCCAGCCGGACACGGGCGAGCAGGCGCTGGAGATCACCGAGCAGCTGGTGCGCTCCGGCGCGCTGGACGTGGTGGTCATCGACTCCGTGGCCGCGCTGCTGCCCCGCAGCGAGCTGGAGGGCGAGATGGGCGAGAGCAGCGTGGGCGTGGTCGCCCGGCTGATGAGCCAGGCGCTGAGGAAGCTGGCCGGCGTCGTCAGCAAGACCGGCTGCATCGTCATCTTCATCAACCAGCTGCGCGAGAAGATCGGCGTCATGTACGGCAACCCGGAGACCACCCCCGGCGGCCGAGCGCTGAAGTATTTCGCCAGCGTGCGCATCGACATGCGCCGCATCGAGACGCTGAAGAACGGCAGCGAGATGATCGGCAACCGCACCCGCGCCAAAGTCATCAAAAACAAGGTCGCGCCCCCCTTCAAGGAGGCGGAGTTCGACATCATCTACGGCCAGGGCATCAGCAAGGTGGGCGAGATCATCGACCTCGGCGCCAAGCTGGACCTGATCGAGAAGGCCGGCGCGTGGTACACGGTGGGCGAGGCCCGCATCCAGGGCCGCGACGGCGTGCGCACCTACCTTGAGGAGCACCCGGACGTGATGGACAAGCTGGAAGCGGACATCCGCGCCAACGCCCACAAGCTGCTGACGCCGCAGGCCCGCCGGGCCGCCGTGGCCGCCGGCCGCGCGGTGGACATCTCCGCCGAGGACTTCGACGAGTGAGCCCGGCGGCCGCGCGCAGCGCGAAGGAGGCCGCCATGCGCCTGCTCGAGCGGCGGGACTACGGCCGCGACGAGCTGGCGGCGAAGCTCGTGGAAAAGGGCTTTGAGGCCTCGGAGGCCGCGGCGGCCGCCGGCCGCTGCGTGGAGCTGGGCTTTATAAACGACGAAAACTACGCCGCCATGGTGGCCCGGCACTACACGGCCCGCGGCTTCGGCGAGCGGCGCGTGCTCGAGGAGCTGCGCCGCCGGCGCGTGCCCCGCGAATACTGGGACGCGGCCCTCGAGGCCGTCCCGGACGACGCGGACGGCGCCTACCGCTGCCTGCGCGCGAAGATGCGCGGCCGCGCGCCGGAGCCGGAGGAGCTGCGCCGCGCGCTGGCCGCCGTGCAGCGCCGCGGCTTCGGCTATCAGGAGGTGCGGGAGGCCGCCGAGCGCTACCGGCGCGAATATCTCTCCCAGGAGGAAGCATGAAAGTATCGCTCATATCCCTCGGCTGCCCCAAAAACCAGGTGGCCGCCGAACAGATGCTCGCCGCGCTCGCCGCGGCGGGGCACGAGATAACGCCCGACCCGGCGGAGGCCGAGGCCGTGGTGGTGAACACCTGCGCCTTCATCGAGGACGCCAAGCAGGAGGCCATAGACACCCTGCTGGAGGCCGCGCAGCTGAAGGGCGGCCGGCTGAAAACGCTCCTCTGCGCCGGCTGCCTTGCACAGCTCTACGGCGGCGAGGTGATGTCCGAGCTGCCGGAGGTGGACGGCGTCGTCGGCGTCGGCAGCTGCGAGCGCATCGCGGAGGCCCTGGACGCCGCCGCGCGCGGCGAAAGGCCCGTCTATCTGGACCCCAACGACGCGCCCGTGCAGGAGTCCGCGCGGCTGGTCTGCACCGGCCCGGCCTGGGCCTACCTGCTGATCGCGGAGGGCTGCGACAACCGCTGTTCCTACTGCCTGATACCCTCGATACGCGGGCCCTTCCGCTCGCGCCCCATGGCCGCCATCGTCGAGGAGGCGAAGTCCCTTGCCGCGCAGGGCTATAAGGAGCTCATCCTCGTGGCCCAGGACCTCACGCACTACGGCGCGGACTTCAAGGACGGCACCTGCCTCGCCGCGCTGCTGAGGGAGCTGTGCGCTGTGGAGGGGCTGGAGTGGCTGCGCCTGCACTACCTCTATCCCCACGAGCTCGACGACGGGCTCATCGAGGTCATCGCCTCGGAGCCGAAGATCGTCAAATACCTCGACATACCCATCCAGCACATCAACGACAACATACTGCGGAAGATGAACCGCCGCGACCGCGGCGCGGAGATCCGCGCGCTCTTCAAAAAGCTGCGCGAGCGCATCCCCGGCCTGGTGCTGCGCACCAGCCTCATCACCGGCCTGCCCGGCGAGGGGGAGGCGGAGTTCGAGGAGCTCTGCGAATTCCTGCGCGAAGCGAAGATCGAGCGCGCCGGTGTGTTCCCCTTCTCGCCGGAGGAGGGCACCCCCGCCGCCAAAATGCCGCACGTGGACACCGAGACCGCCCGCGAGCGGGCGGAGACCGTCCTCTCGCTCCAGGCCGAGATAATGGACGAGTGGGAGAGCTCCCTCGCCGGCAGCGTCATCGAGGCGATGTGCGACGAATATGACCCAGAGACCGGCACGGCCCGCGGCCGGGCGTACTTCGACTCCCCGGGCATCGACGGCTCCGTCACCTTCCCCGGGCCCTGCATGCCCGGCGACATCGTGCAGCTGCGCGTCCTCTCGGCGGAGGACGGCGAGCTCAGCTGCGAACCCATCTGACCCAGGCAGGAGGCCAAAAAGAAAATGAAACTCACCACCGCCAGCAAGATAACCATCGTCAGGATGATACTGATCCCCGTTGTGCTCGTCCTCATGTACCTCGACTTCGAGGGGCACATGTACTGGGCCCTCGCGGCGTTCGTCGTCGCCTCCGTGTCCGACTTCGCGGACGGCTACATCGCCCGCCACTACGACCAGGTGACGAATTTCGGCAAGTTCCTCGACCCGCTCGCGGACAAGCTGCTCGTCATCTCCGTCCTGCTCGTGTTCGTGGACTTCGGCCTTTTCCCGGCCTGGGCCGCGATAATAGTCGTGGCGCGCGAGCTGGCCATCCAGGGCCTGCGCATGATAGCCGTGGAGGGCGGAAAGGTGATAGCCGCCGCCTGGTCGGGGAAGATAAAAACGGCCTCGACCATGGTCTGCTTCGTGCTGCTGATGCTGCCCATCCCGGACTGGGCCGTCACGGCCTGCTGGGTGGTCGTCCTCGCCACCACGGTGTACTCCGGGCTCGAGTACTTCGTCAAAAACGCCTCCGTCTTCAAGGGCTGAGACATGGAAAAGCTCGAAAAAAGGCTCCGCGCGCGCGATTTCGCCCCCGTGCGCGCCGCGCTGCTCCTTCTTGGGCTGCTTATCGCGTTCTCCGTGCAGCTCCTCCGCACGTCGGAGGGCGCCATGCTCTGGATATACTCGCACATCTCCCGGCCCTATCACGCCTTCATGTCCCGGCTGTGCTCGCATTTCAGCTTTTCGGCGGCCGAGGTGTTCTACGCCGTGCTGATAATCGGCCTGCTGGCCTACCTCGCTTTCGTAATCGTCCGGCTCATACGCCGCGGCGGTCGGCTATTGCAGCTTTTCCGCTGTGTGATAACGCTCGGCATGGCTGCCGCCCTCTTCTGGGCCGGGCTCTGCCTTTTCTGGACGCCCTATTACTATGCCCCCGGCTTCTCCGAGCAGAGCGGCGTGGACGACGGCCCGGTGGAGGTCTCGGAGCTGGAGGCCGTCACGCGCTATTTCGCCGCCCTCACGAACGAGTACGCGGAGGACGTCCCCCGCACGGAGGACGGCTCGTGGGACTACGACCGGCGCGACGTACTCGAGCGCGCGCCGGAGGTGTTCGACGCCGCAGCGGAGACCTTCCCCTGCCTTGAGGGGGAGGACCTCGTGCCGAAGGGCATATATTTCTCAACTATTATGAGCTATCTCGATTTCACCGGCTTTTTCTTCCCCTTCACCGGCGAGGCGAACGTGAACATGGCCTCCCCGGTGTTCCTCCTGCCCTCCACCGCGCAGCACGAGATCGCGCACCAGCGCGGCGTCGCCGCGGAGCAGGAGTGCAACTTCGTGGCCATCTTCTCCTGCCTGAACTCGCAGTACGCCGACTTCCGCTACGCCGGGGCCGCCCTCGGCTACATCTACCTCGGCAACGCCCTCAGCCGCGCGGACCGCGAGGCCTGGGAGGAGGTCTACTACAGCCTTTCGGACACCGTGCGCCGCGACTTCAACGTCAACAACGCCTACTGGGCGCAGTTTGAGGACACGGCCGTGCAGTCGGCCTCCAACAGCGTCTACGACTCCTTCCTCAAATCCAACGGCCAGGAACTGGGCCGCCAGAGCTACGGCAAGTGCGTAGACCTGCTCACGCACTACTACCTGGAGGCGGCGCGGGAGGCTCTCGCATGAAAAAAGCCCTCACCGTCCTCGGACTGGGTGCGCTGGCCGCACTCTGCTCGCTGCCCGTGATCACGCTGGGCGGCGCCGCCTCCGCGCTCTATTATTCGCTCGCCAAGTGCGTGCGCCGCGGCAGGGAGCGGCCCTGGCGGGAATTTTTCCGCGCCTTCCGGCAGAACTTCGCCACCGGCGCGGCCCTTTCGCTCATCCTCGCGCTGCTGCTGACCGTGGCCTATGTCTCCGCGCTCTATCTGGTGAACGCGCCGCTGAGCGCGCTGGTGACGGCGTTTTACGCCGTCACGCTCTTCCTCACGCTCTTTTTCGCGCTCGATATCTGCGCCCTCGGCTTCCCCGCGCTCTCGCGCTTCAGCTTCAGGGCGGCGCAGATACTCTCCTTCACGCTGCGCCTGCTGCGCCGCGCCCCCTGGCGCGCCCTCGCGCTGATGCTCCTCGCCGCAGCCACGATGTTCGCGGCCTATCTCTTCCCGCCCGCGGCGCTCATCCTCGCCGGCCCCGCCGGATACCTCGCCACGCTCCTCGCCGGCCCGGTCCTGAACGCCTTCACCCCGCCGAGGGAGGAGTTTCCGGCTACCTTTGATTACTGGTTTTGATACGAGGGGGACTTTAATACGAAGGGGACTTCGTCCCCCTCGTAGGCTCCCCCTCGCGCCGCACGGCGGCGCGGTTGCGCCCACGGGGCGCAAGATAAGGTATCCCCGGCAGGCAAAGCCCGCCGGGGATTTTGGCCGCCCTATGCGGGCGGCCATTCCTATGCTTGCGGCGTTGGGTGCCTCTGAGTCAACGGGCTTTTCTAAAGTGTCCCATTTTGCGGGGCAAAATGGGACGGTAATACGCCGCCCGCGCTGGGGGCGCGGGCGAGCGAAATGCGCCGGGCGGGCGGAGCCCGCCCACGAGGGGTGGTTCGCGTGTCTCTATGCCTCCCCTACAAGTAGGGGAGGTGGCCGCACTTTAGTGCGGCCGGAGGGGTGCCGGAAGTCTGCGGTTCTTATCGAAGATGCGCAAACCTTCAACACCCCTCCGTCGCCTGCTGCGCAGGCGCCACCTCCCCTGCACGGCAGGGGAGGCTTTTAAGTTTGAGAAAACTTAGTGCTGCGAGCGAAGCGAAGCAACGCACGGCCGGCGGTGCAATGAACTCATTCATCGACGGGATGACCACTCACGACACGCGAAAACCCATAAAAGACAGTCCACGCCTACGACTTCCGCCAAAGCGGTTTTCTCTTTGGAGTCTGAGGGGTTTCTTTTTGACAAGACAAAAAGAAATCTCTCAGAAAGGCCTTGCAGGGGCTCCCGTCCCTGCGATCACCCGACGGCGGCCTGCAGTACGGCGTTCGCAACCGGGCCGGCGTTGGTGAGGCCGCCGCCGGCGTGTTCTATGAGCACAACGAAGGCGTAGGGGTGCTGCGGGTCGTTCAAAAAGCCGGTCATCCAGGCGTGGGAGGTGCCGTCGCCCACCTCGGCGGTGCCGGTCTTGGCGGCCACGTCGAGGCCGGGGAAGGTCCACTCGCCGCCGTAGGCGGCCTCCACGTTGTGGTCCATCATGCCGGCGATCAGCCGCGCCGTCTCCGCGCCGAGGACGCTCGTGGGCCGGTCGAGCTCGCCGTGGCCCAGCAGCGTGGGCTCATAGACGCTGCCGCCGTTGGCGATGGCCGCCACATAGCGCAGCATGGCGTAGGGGCAGACGAGGTCGTTGTGCTGGCCGATGCCCGTCCAGGCGAGGCCGATGTCCATGTCCTCCTGCTCCCAGTCGATGCTACCGCGCTTGACGTCCATGCCGTCGAGCGTGAGCGCCGCGGTGAAGCCCAGGCGGCCGGCGTAGTCCTTCAGCGTGCCGTAGCCCAGCTCCAGCGCGATCTCGCCGAAGGCGCAGTTGCAGGAGTTGGCCAGGGCCTGCTCGATATCCTGCTGGCCGTGCGAGCCCGTGCAGTTGAGCGTGATGCCCTGCAGCTCCACGCTGCCGCCGCACCAGAAGCTGCGCTCGAAGAGGTCGGGCATGTTGTCGATGGCCGCCGCCAGCGTCACCAGTTTGTAGACCGAGCCGGGGACGAAGCTCGCGCCGATGGCCTTGTTGATATATGTGCCCTCGGCCGGGCTCTCGGAGGGGCTGGCCGGGTCGTCCGCCGGGGTGGACACCATGCACAGTATCTCGCCCGTGGTGTAGTCCATCAGCAGCACGGCCCCGTTCCGGCCCGCGAGGGCGTTGTACGCCACGGCGTTCAGGGCGGAATCCACCGTCATCTGCAGCGTTTTCCCGCTGGAGGTGCCGTTCACAAAGCTGTAGCCCGTCAGCCGGTCGCGGAACTGCCGCAGCGCGCCGGTGGCGACGTTCCCGCGCGTGTCGCCGATGAGCTGGTAGCAGGCGCGGCGCACGGTCTCGTCCGCGGCGAAGGAATAGCTCTCGCCGTCGGAGGTGTAGAGCGTGACGCCGTTGCGGTCGAGGATGGAGCCGGCGGGCGCGCCGCCGGAGAAATACGTGGCCCAGGCGCCGCCGTCGTCCGCCAGGCGCACCAGGTAAACGGCCAGGCCCACCACCAGGGCCAGGGCGATGAGCAGGGCGGAAGCGGCCCTGCGCTGTACTTTTTTCATGCCTACGCCTCCTCGTCCGGGTATTCGCCGCCGTCATATTCGGGATAGGCCTCCCGCGGCTCGGCCCTCAGCGGCGCGCTGCGCTCGCGGCGCACGACGAAGCTGGCGTTGCGCCGCGTGTCCGTGGCCTTGACGAAGGCCAGCAGCATCCAGCAGGAGAGCAGCGAGGTGCCGCCCTTGGACACGAAGGGGAAGGTGACGCCGGTAAACGGCAGTATGTCCAGCGAGCCGAACACGTTCAGCCCCATCTGCACCATCATCAGGCTCACCGCGGCGCAGCCGGCGATGACATAGAAGGTGCTGCGCCCCTGCGAGGCGTTGCGCACGGTGAAAAGCGCCAGCGCGATCACGGCCAGCAGGGCCGTCACGGCCACGATCAGCCCCAGCTCCTCGCTGAGCACGGCGAACACCATGTCCGTGTTGGCGGCCACGATGTCCTTCAGCCAGCCCTCGCCCGCGCCCTGGCCGAAAAGCCCGCCGGAGGCGGCGGCGCTCATGGCGCGCGTCTGCTGGAAGCCGGCGTCCCACACGTCCTCCCAGGCGTGGCCCCAGGTGGCGAAGCGCTGGGCGATATAGGGCTTCACGCTCAGCACCAGGAAGCCGGCCAGGCCCGCGCCGGAGACGGCCAGCAGCACCGTGGCGAAGCTGCCCGAGCGCATGAAGGACACCACCAGGAAGGTTGCAAAAAAGATGACCGCCGTGCCGAAGTCGCCCATCAGCGCGAGCGCGCAGACGCATATGGCGGAAAACACGATGTAGCCGAACAGGTTCCGCCGCGCGAACAGCCGGTCGAGCGTGGCCGCCCCGGCGTAGATATAGCAGACTTTGACGAGTTCGGAGGGCTGTATGGTAAAGCCGCCTATCTCCAGCCAGTTCATCGAGCCGCCGCGCACCTCGCCCATCACAAGGTTCAGCGCGAGCAGCCCCAGCGCGGCGGCGGCCGCCAGCCAGCGCGTCTTTTTCACGCGCTCTAAGTCGCGCAGCCACCAGCCGAGAAAGAAATAGAGCGCCACCCCGGCGATTATCAGTATCACTTCCTTGAGCATGTCGTCCGGCGTGCTGGTGGCGCAGACCTCCACGCCCAGCGTGGTGAGGAAAAAGGCCAGCGTCTCCGGCTCGAAGCCCGAGCGCCCCAGCGTGCGCATGAAGAGGTAGCAGAACCACTCCGCCGCCATCAGCGCCAGGATGGAGAGGCAGATGATATAGACGTGTTCCTCCGCCGCCGTCACCATGAACTCCAGCGCCAGGAAGCCCTGGAAGAGCGAGAGGATGAAGAGCGTCACGCCCGGGCCCACATAGCGCCCGGGGGCGGTGCGGCAGCGCTCAAGGCGCTCGCGCTCGGCGTCGGAGATGCCGCGGAAGGCGGTGGCGCAGCCGGCGAAGTCGATCTCGTCCCCGTCGCCCACTTCCTCCCAGCTCCCGGCCTCCTCGCCGTTCACGAACGTGCCGCCCTTGCTGCGCAGATCCGTCAGGGTCCAGTCACCGTCCCCGTCGCGCTGCAGCGAGGCGTGCATCCGCGAGACGGTGGGGTCCGTGAGCACGATGTCCGCCGAGCGCGCCCGGCCGACGATGCACTCCCAGTGGTTCACCGGGTGTTCCGTGCCGTTGAGGTCCACGATATAGGCCCAGGTCTCCGGCTCGTAGCGCCCGCGCAGCATGGAGCGCACGCAGCGGAGCAGTATCCACAGCGCGAGCAGCGGCAGTATATATTTCGTCCCCTGCATGATGTATATGCTCATATCCGGCAGGTTTTCCATCCGTTACCTCCAGTGGCCGCGCCGTTCCCCGCGCCTCATTTTGCAGATTCTATCATTATACCATCCAAGCTCCCCGTTGACAACCGCGCGGCCTTGCAATAAAATAGTGTGCGCCGATATGGACGTCCGAAATGGAAGTAAAGAGGGAAGATACGTAAGATGCTTGGTATGATAATCCTTGTGACCGCCATCGCCGGAGTGGGCGGCACGGGGCTCGGCGGCGTGATCGCCGCGCTGTTCCGGCGCGATTCCAGCCGCCTCGTGAGCCTGCTCCTGGCCTTCGCCGGCGGCATAATGACCGGCGTGGTGTGTTTCGACATGATCAGCGAGGCCCTGGCGCCGGAGGGCGCGGAAGGGGGCGTGAGCGTGTTCTTCGTCATGTTCGGCGTGATGCTGGGCTACGTCGTCATCTGGCTGCTCAACCTGTGGATAGACTCCAAGACCAACCACGAGATCGAGCACATCGACGCCGACCACCCCAAGACCGCCGACGACCTGGACGAGCTCATCCACTCGGACCATTATGCGCGCCACGAGCGCGAGAGCGAGGACGGCGGCCCCGCTTCGGCCTATCAACTTTTCATCGCCGGCGTGGTGATGGCCTGCGCCATCGCGCTGCACAACATGCCCGAGGGTATGGTGATAGGCGCCAGCTACGCCAGCGACAGCGCCGCGGGCATCACCGGCGGCATGGGCCTGGTGATGGCCGTGGTCATCGGGCTGCACAACATCCCGGAGGGCATGGCCGTGGCCGTGCCGCTGATCACCGGCGGCATGGGGCGCGCCAAGGCGATACTGATCACCGCCCTCTCCGGCGCGCCCACCATCATCGGCGCGCTCGCCGGCTTCGCGCTGGGCACGCTCTCGCCCTTCTGGCTCTCGCTCTCGCTCAGCTTCGCCTCGGGCGCCATGCTGTACGTGGTGTTCGGCGAGCTGCTGCCGGAGGCGATACTGATGTGGCGCTCGAAGATGCCCGCCCTGGCCTCCGTCGTCGGCCTGCTCGTGGGGCTGATGATCATTTACATATGACGCTCATCTGCTTCGGCGACTCCAACACCTGGGGCTATGACGGCCGCTCGTATCTCGGCGGGCGCTATGGCGAGGGCACGCGCTGGCCCCGCCTGCTCTCCTCCGCCCTGGGCGCGGAGGTGCGCGAGCTGGGCGAAAACGGCCGCTGCGTGCCGCACACGGCGGCGGAGCATTCCCGCGCGCTCGCTGAGCTGGGCCGCGCCGCCCCGGCGGATTGGCTGCTGGTGATGCTCGGCGGCAACGACCTGCTCACGGCCGAAGAGCCGATGGCGGAGACGCCCGCGGCGCGCATGGAGCTCTTTTTGCCGCGTGCGCGCGCCCTGCCGGCCCTCGCGCGGGCCAGGACGCTGCTCATCGCACCGCCGCCCTTCGTGCGCGGGGCCTGGGTGGGCACGGACCGCCTGGTGTCGGAGTCCCGCCGCCTGGCCGGGCTCTATGGGCGCGTGGCCGCGCGGCTGGGGATATCCTTCCTTGACGCCGGCGCGCTGCCGCTGCAATATGACGGCGTACACTTCACGGAGGAGGCCCACAGGCTGCTGGCGGGGAAGCTTGCCGCTTTTATAAGAGGATGATAAAGGCCCCCCGCGCGTCCATGAGACGCGCGGGGGGCCCGTTTTGTTTCATATCTCCCCGAAGGCGAAGCGCAGCACCCGCCGGGCCGCGGCCTCCGCCGCCAGGCGCGAGATGCGCCCCGAGCGCAGGGCGCGGCAGATGTCCCACGCGGCCGCCGGCGTGCCCGGCATCACCAGGTCGTTGCCGGCCATGCAGCAGAGCTCGTGGCGGCTGCCGTCGTGGCCGGTGGCGAACCAGTCCGTCATCACCAGGCCCTCGAAGCCCCATTCGCAGCGCAATATGCCCGTCAGCAGCTCGCGGTCGTTCGGCGCGTAGACGCCGTTTATCAGGTTGTAGCTGCTCATCAGCGCCTTCGCCCCGCCGCGCCGGATGGCGATGCGGAAGCCCTTCAGATAGAGCTCCCTCAGCGCGCGCTCGCCCAGGCGGCTGTCCGAGCGCGTGCGCTCCGTCTCCGTGTTGTTGCAGGCGAAGTGCTTGATAACGGCGTAGCGCCCGGGGCGCGACTGCACGCCGCGGCAGACGGCGGCGGCCATCTCCCCGCTCAGCAGCGGGTCCTCGGAAAAATACTCGAAATTGCGCCCGCAGAGGGCGTGCCGGTGCAGGTTCATGGCCGGGGCCAGGTAAAAGTCCACGCCGTACTCCTCCATCTCGGCGGAGACGGCCCGGCCCTGCTCTTCGGCCAGGGAGATGTCCCAGCTCTGGGCCACGCAGCTGGCGCAGGGCCAGGCGGTGGTGAACTGGTAGTACGTCCTGCGCGAACTGAGCGCCCCCAGCACGCCGCGCAGCAGGCGCACGGCGCGCGAGCCGTCCAGCGCGTGGGGGATGGCCGGCAGGGTGTAGGGCTCCAGCTGCGACGCGCGCTTGAGATTGAGACCCTGCGGCCCGTCCGCCATTATCAGGTCGCGCGCGCCCTTTTTCAGCAGTATGGCGCTCGTGCGCCCGCAGGAGCCGAACACCGTGGCGTGGAAGGGCGGCGTGTAGGTGGAGCCGGTGATGAGCTCCGCGAGCTCCAGATCGGAGAGCAGCGCCGCCGCGGCGTCCACGCGCGCGGAGCGGTAGAGCGGCGGCTCGCTGTAGTCGTGCGTGAGCGCGGCGATGTCCCCGGCGGCGATGTCCAGCCGCGGCACGCCCGGCGGCGGAGAGCCCGGCGCGCGCTCCGGCGGCGTCAGCTCCTCCAGCGGCTGCCGCGGCGCGCAGAGGCGCCGGCAGCGCTCCGTCACGGCCTCGCCGTCCAGATGCACGCACGCCGCCACGGCCGTGGAGCGCGAATCGCGCCCCAGGCGCAGGAGGTAGTCGCCCGGCTCCAGCACGAAGGCCGAGCGGCCCTCGTCATAGGCCGCGTGCTCGCGCAGGTCGAACGCGAGCGTGAGGTCGCAGCCCTCGCCCGGCGCGAGCGGCGGCGTCTTGGCGAAGGCGGCCAGGGACTGGTATTCGCGCCGCAGAGCGCCGCCCGGCGCGCTCAGATAGAGCTGCGCCACCTCGCGCCCGGCGCGCGCGCCGGTGTTCGTTACCCGCGCGCGGACGCGCACCTCCGTCCCCGCGGCCTCCGCGCCCAGGCACTCGATGGCGAAGGCGGTGTAGCCCAGGCCGAAGCCGAAGGGCCAGCGCGGCTCTATGCCGAAGCTGTCGAACCAGCGGTAGCCCATGTAGATGCCCTCGCGGTACTCCACCTCCCGCCCGCCGCCGAAGCGCGGCGGGAAGTCGTCAAGGCGCCCGGCCCAGCTGTCCGTCAGCCGCCCGCCGGGCTCCGATACGCCCGTGAGCACGTCGAAGAGGGCGCCGCCCATCTCCATCCCGCCCTGGGAGGCGTAGAGCACGGCGTCCAGCTCCAGCTCATCGTCAAAGCCCATGTCGATGGGCGCGCCGGAGTTGATGACCAGCACCACTTTCGGGTACAGCGCCTTCAGCGCGCGCAGGTGGCCCAGCTCGGCGCCGGATATGTAGTAGGAGCCTTCTTCCGGCGCGCGGTCGGCGCTCTCGCCGGCCTGCCGCATGAGGACATAGACGGCGGTGCCCACGCCCTCCGCCACATCCTCCGCCGCGATCTCCCGCCCCTCCGGCGGGACGAAGGGGTGCTGCCAGGCCACGTCCGACTGCCGCGTCAGCGGCACGCCGCGGATGAGCTCCGCCACCTCCCGCTGCCAGCGGCCGCGTGCGGCGGCCATGCGCTCGTCATAGTCGTCGAGCCAGAGCCCCGTACACACCGTCCAGCCCCCGGCGAGGAAGCCCTCTTCGGCGGTGACGCGCCGGCGGGGGTGCGTGTCGCCGCTGCCCGTGCCGCCGAAGCTCGTGTGCCTCACGCCCGCGCCGTAGAGCGCCGCCCGGCCGCCGGAGAGCGGCAGCGCGCCGTTATTTTTCAGCAGCACCATGCCCTCCGCGGCCATGCGCCGCGCCAGCGCGCGGTGGGTGCGCTCCCGCGCGGACTCCTCCGCGCTCGTCGATGCGAATATCTCCCTTTTCACGCAAACTCCCCTTTCCGCCGCCCTCACGCGCCGCTTTGCCCGCCGCGCAGGAGGGCCGTGTATTCCCTGCGCCCGCCGTAGCCCAGGCGTTCCGCCAGTGCGGCGGAGGCACGCGTGTGCGCGTCCCACTCAGGCCAGAGGCCGCGCTCCAGGCAGCGGAGGATATAGTTGGCCGCGCAGCAGCCGGCAAGGCCGCGCCGGCGCAGGTCCGCGCGCGTGTCCACCTGGATGCTGGCGCCGCGGCTGCTGCGGGCATAGGCCGCCGCGCCGGCGCAGACCTCCCCGCCGCGCAGCAGCACAAAGCCCTCGCAGCCCTTGCCCATGTGCGCCGCCGCCAGGTCGCGGCTCCACTCCTGCGCGCGGCAGAGGGCGGCCGTCTCCGCGTCCAGCGCGCGCAGCTCATAGCCCGCCGGCACGGCGGCGCGCTCACGCAGCTGCCCCGTATCCGCCGGGGCCTCGCCGAAGGCCCAGCGCGGGAACGCCCTCCACTGCGGGCGCAGCGCTCTCCAGCGTGCGTTTTGCGCCACGACGATCTCCGCGCATGTGGCGCGCAGCAGCTCCTCCGCCGGCTCCCCGGCGAAAAAGGCGAAGTCGCCGAGCTCCGCCGCCGCGGAGCGCCCTCCGCGCGCCGCCAGCACCCGGCCCATGCGCCCTTCCAGGCAGGCGACGGCCATCACGCCGCCGAACGCGCCGAAGAGCGCGCGCACGTCACTTGCCAACGCAGTACCTCTCGAATATCCGGTCCACCACGTCCTCGCGCACGGTGCGGCCCGTGAGCTCGCCCAGCGCGGACAGGGCCCCCTCCGCCTCCGTCAGCACGGCGTCCGGCGTGAGGCCGCCGTCGAGGGCGGACACGGCGGCGTCCAGTGCCGCGAGCGCGCGCTGCGCGGCCTCCGCCTGGCGGATGTTGGTCAGTATCTCCCCCGCGGGGGCCGGGACCGCGGGGAAGAGCCGCGCGATGGCCGCGCACAGGCCGTCGAGGCCCATGCGCGTTTTGGCGCTCAGCTCCACCACGGCCTCGAAGCCCGCCAGGCGCGAGAGGTCCAACGCCAGCGGCAGGTCGCGCTTGTTCACCACGGCCACGGCGCGGCGGGCCGCGCGGGCGGCGGCGAGCGTCTCCTCATCGGCCGCGGTGAGCGGCTGGGAGCCGTCGAAAACGGCCAGCACCAGCTCGGCGCTCTCCGCTGCCGAGCGCGCGCGCTCCACGCCCAGGCGCTCGGCCTCGCCCCGGGCCTCGCGCAGCCCGGCGGTGTCCGTCAGGCGCACGGCCACGCCGCCCAGTACGGCCTTCTCCTCGATGGTGTCGCGGGTGGTGCCGGGCGCGGCGGTGACGATGGCCCGCTCATAGCCCAGCAGGGCGTTCATCAGCGAGCTCTTGCCGGCGTTGGGCCGGCCGATGAGCGCCGCCGGCACTCCCTCGCGCAATATGCGCCCGCGCTCGAAGGTGCCGAGTATGGCGCGCAGCTCCGCTCGCGCGCCGTCCAGGGCGGCGCGGCACTTTTCCAGCTCAAAGGGCTCGATGTCCTCGTCGGGATAGTCCAGCAGCGCGCCGAAGTGCGCCTCCTCGTCCAGCAGGGCGGAGTAGACGGCGCCGATGCGCCGGCTGAGCGCGCCGCCCAGCTGGCCAACGGCGTTTTTCGCCCCCTCGGCGGTCTCCGCTTCGATGATGTCTATGACGGCCTCGGCCTGCACCAGGTCCATGCGCCCGTTGAGGAAGGCCCGGCGCGTGAATTCGCCGGGCAGCGCCTGCCGCGCGCCCTGGGAAAAGAGGGCCCCGAGCGCCTCCCGCAGCACGGCGGGCGAGCCGTGGCACTGCAGCTCCGCCGTGTCCTCGCCCGTGTAGCTGTGCGGCGCGCGGCTGACGGTGGCAAGGCAGAGGTCGATGTCCGCCCCGTCGCGCCCGCGCAGGCGGCCATAGACGAGCTGGCGGTCCGCATGCGCGCCCAGTGGGCGGCCGTCCGCCGGGGTGAACACGGCTTCCGCCGCCTGCACGGCCCGCGGGCCGGAGACGCGCACGATGCCGATGGCCGTGACGGCCATGCCGGTGGCGATGGCCGCGATAGTGTCGTTCATATTTCCCTCCTGATGGCAAAAGGGAGCCGGCACAGGCCGGCTCCCGGTGATCTTATCTCTCAGCCGAGGCTGACGGACACGCGCTCGTCCGGCTCGAACATGCGCACGACGATGGCCGCCACCTCGGAGCGCCTGATGCCGCTCTCCGGCAGGAAATAGCCCTCCTCGTTGGAGCCGTTGAGGATGCCCGCGCGGTAGAAGGCGTAGATGGCCTGCGCGCCCTCGTCTGCCATGCCCACGTCCGGGATGGCCCCGTCGGCCACGCTGTTGGACAGCGTGTACTCCGCCGCGGGCAGGGCGTTATAGAAGAGCGAGACATAGTCGCGCCGGCTGATGGGCGCGTTCAGCTGCTCGGCCGTCATCTGGCCGTACTCCGCGCCGGCCACGCCCTTGTCCAGGGCGTATTGCAGGTAAGTCGAGTACCAGGCCGGGTCCGCGCCGTTGGCGAGCGTCACCTCGCCCTCGTGGTAGAGCTGGTGCATGCAGGCGGCGATCTTCACGGCCTGGGCGGCGGTGAAGCTGCCCTCCGGGCTGAACACGGTGGCGCTCATGCCGTCCACCAGGCCCAGGCGCACGGCCTCGTAAACATAGCTGCTGTACCACTCGCCCTGCGGCACGTCCGTGAATTCGGGCACGTATTCCACCAGCTCATAGCCGCCGCTGACGGCGAGCACGCTGCTGCCGCTGGAGGTTATGGTGGCGTCGCAGCCCTCGCAGGCGATGTAGAGCTGGCCTGCGTTGAAGCGGCCGTTGCCGGCCTCGCCGCCGACGGTGGCGTTCACCAGCGCGCCGGCGTGGAGCGCAACGCGCGCGGAGCCCGCCGTGAGCACGGCGGAGGCGCCTTCGCGCAGGCGGACGGCGTCCCCGTCCGAGAGGGATACTGTGCGCGTGCCCACGCTGCCGGCGGCCAGGGCCGCGTCGTACGCCTCGCGCAGCTCCTGCGCGGCGGCCTCCGCCGCTTCGCCGGCCAGGGCCTCGCCCCAGCTCTCGGCATAGGAGCGGGAGACGAGCGGGTCGCCCGCCGAGCCGGCGGCGGAGGCCGGGACGGCCAGCAGCGCCGCGGCCAGCAGCAGGGCCGATGCGCGTTTGAGCGCCGCGCTCATTATTTGCCCCCTCCCGCCGCGGCGGCCGCCTTGGCGTCGATGCTCTCGGCCAGGTAGTAGCCGAGCGCGAGCAGGCTGTCGGAAAAATGTATGTTCTCAACGATCACGCCCGGGCCCACGTCCAGCTCCACATTGGTGAAGTTCCAGATGGAGCGCACGCCCAGCTCCTGCAGCTGATGGGCGGCGCGGTTGGCCATCATCTTCGGCACGGAGAGGACGGCCACGTCCACCGGGCCCTGGGCGAAGGCGTTGGGCAGCTCGGAGATGTCGTGCACCATGATGCCGCCGATGCTGGCGCCCACCAGGTCGGGCCGCACGTCGTAGGCGGAGGCGATGTGGAAGCCGTACTGCTCGAAGCAGAAGTTCTCGATCAGCGCGCGGCCGATGTTGCCCACGCCCACGAGCACGGCGGAAAAGTGCCGGTCCATGCCGAGGATGGAGGCTATCTCGCCCCGCAGGGCGGTGACGTTGTAGCCGTAGCCCTGCTGGCCGAACTCGCCGAAGCAGCTGAAGTCCTGGCGTATCTGAGAGGAAGTGAGTCCCATCTGCCGGCCCAGTTCCCCGGAGGATATGCGGTCCACCCCCGCGCCGCGCAGCTCGTCGAGCTTGCGCAGATACCGGGGCAGCCGGCGGATAACATTGTTGGACACCCTTGCCTGTTTCATGGTAGATCTCACCTGTTCCTGATGCTAAAAAATGGATCATATCCGGACGCGCAAAGCGCGCCGCACACTGCGGTAGAATATTATAACACGTGAAGCGGGCGGTTTCAAGTGCGCTTTCAGGCATTTTTAACGGTAAAAACCCCCTTTTTGCACCGCCTGGGCGCAAAAAGGGGGGATAACATGCTTTTGGTTTTTCATCCGCCGACGGCGTCCAGGAAATCGCCGGCGCTGCCCTCCGCCGTGTAGGCTTCGCCGTTGCAGAGGCAGGCCAGCCCGCCGCCGACGATGTACACCTCCACCGTCAGTTCCGGCGCGCCCTCCATGCTGAGGCTGACGCAGTAGCCGCCGCCGGCCGGCGCTTCGCCGCCGTAGGGCCCGGCGTATTTGAGCAGCGCGGCCAGCTCGGGCGCATCCTCGCCGGAGAGCGTGTTCAGCAGCTCGCCGGATTCGTACACCTCCGCCCCCGTCACCTCGCATGCGCGCAGGCGCGGCGGCTCGGTGGCGAGGGACTCCGTTCCCGCGGCGGCGCCCTCCTCGGGCAGGGCGTTTGACGGCGTTCCGCCCTCGGCATCAAAGAGCGCGCCCTCCGGCGCGGCCTCCGCGGGCTCGTCTGCGGGCGCGGCGCCGGCCGTTTCCGTTTCCGCCCCGGCGGCGTCGCCGTTGCGAGCGTCCTCGCCCATCATGCCAAATACGGCGGGCTCCGCGGCCTCCGGCGCGGCGCCGGCGGGGGCCAGGCGCGGCAGCGCGGCCGCCGCGGCGACGACCACGGCCAGGCAGGCCGCCAGCGCCGCGGCGCGCTTCCACCTGAAGGGGCGCTTTTTCTCCGGCACGGGCATGGGCGTGACGTTGAGGCCCTTTATGGCGCTCATCACGTCCTCCGCGAAGCCCGCCGGGGCCGCTTCCTCAGAAAGTGAAAGGGAGATGGCGTTGAACGCGTCGTAGACCCTGCGGCACTCGTCGCATTGCCCGATATGGCGGAGCAGCCCGGTCTTCTGAGGCTCTGCCAGCTCCCCGTCTATCAGCAGGCTTATCTCGCGCTGGTATTCGCCGCAGTCTTTCACGTGTCCACACCTCCCTTTCGCCCTTGTGACGCAAGCCCGTCGGGAATGTTCCCGTCCCTGACCAAAAATTCCGTGAGCTTTTTTCTGGCACGGAAAATTCGGGACTTGACCGTCCCCTCCTCGAGCTGAAGCGCCTCGCCGATTTCGGCGTAGCTCAGCCCGTCGATCTCCCGCAGCAGCAGTATGTCGCGGAACTCGGGGCTCAGCGTGTCCAGCCCGCGGCGGACGGCGCCGCGCAGCTCCGCGCGGTCGAGCCCTGCCTCGGGCGAAAAGCGGTCGTCGGGGATCTCCATCTCCCCGCCCTCGGCCTCGTCGCTGTCGTATGTAAGCGAAACCGTCTGCCGCCTTGAGCGGCTGCGGAGGAAGTCTATGCAGATGTTGCTCGTCAGGCGGTAGAGCCATACGGAGAACTTGCTGTCCCCCCGGAAGCCGGCCAGGGAGGTGTAGGCCCGGATGAAGGCCTCCTGCGCCAGGTCGCGCGCGTCCTCCTCGTTGCCCACCATGCGCAGCGCGAGGCTGTAGACGCGGTTCTGGTGCTCCGTCACAAGCTCGCCGAAGGCGTCCGTGTCGCCTGAGCGGACTTTTTCAATTATTTCAAGCTCCTCGTCCCTCGTCACAAGCCTCACCGCCGTTCCTGATTCTGTCTATCCTGCGAGCTCCCGCTTTATCCTTGAGAGCTCCTTTTCGATCTCCGCGAGCGTGCTCACCTGCGTCAGCGCGCGCTTATACTCCGCGGAGTGCGGCACGCCGTGCAGGTACCACGGCAGATGCCCCCGCGCCTCTATGCAGGCGAGGCGCTCGCCCTTGTACTCCGCCGCCTCGCGCACCGTGCGCAGCGCGCTGTCCAGCCGCTCGCCGAGCGCGGGCCGCTCCGGTGGCGGGGAGTGCGATATAGCCGCGTTCGCCGCCGCGAAAATCCACGGGTCGCCGAACGCGCCACGCCCTATCATGCACAGATCCGCGCCCGTGTAGCGCAGTATGTGCTCCGCGTCCTCCCCGGAGGCCACGTCGCCGTTGGCGATCACGGGTATTGACACGGCCCGCTTCACGTCCCGTATTATGTCCCAGTCCGCGCGTCCGGCGTACATCTGCACGCGAGTCCGCCCGTGCACGGCCACCGCGGCGGCCCCGCTGCGCTCGCACATTGCCGCGAACTGCACGGCGTTCACCTCGCCGCCGTCCCAGCCCTTGCGGAATTTCACCGTCACCGGCACGCCGGCCGCCTCCGCCACGGCGGAGACGATCTCCGCGGCCAGCGAGGGCGAGCGCATCAGCGCGCTGCCGTCGCCGCTCTTGACGATCTTGCCCACGGGGCAGCCCATGTTTATGTCTATTATGTCCGCGCCGGATATCTCCCGCGCGCGGCGCGCGCCCTCGGCCATCACCGCCGGCTCGTGGCCGAAGATCTGCGCCGCCACGGGGCGGCCGGAGCGCTCCGGGACGTACAGCAGCGCCGCGGTCTTTTTGTCCTCATAGCAGAGGGCCTTGGCGCTGACCATCTCCGTGTATACGAGCGCCGCGCCCTGCCGCAGGCACTCGGCGCGGAAGGCCGCGTCCGTCACGCCCGCCATCGGCGCGAGCACGGCCCGCCCGCCCAGGGCCACGCCGCCGATGCTCACCATAGGATGTCGAGCCCCACGGGGCAGTGGTCGCTGCCCGTTATCTCCGGGCAGATGAACGCGCGCTGTATGTTCCCCGCCACGCGGTTTGAGCAGAGGAAGTAGTCGATGCGCCAGCCCACGTTCCTCTCCCGCGAATTCGCGCGGTAGCTCCACCAGGTGTAGGCCCCCTCGAGGTCGGGGTAGAGGTAGCGGAAGGTGTCCGTGAACCCGGCGGCGAGCAGCTCCGTCATCTTGCCGCGCTCCTCGTCGGAGAAGCCGGGGTTGAAGTGGTTGGTCTTGGGGTTCTTGAGGTCTATCTCCTCGTGCGCGACGTTCATGTCCCCGCAGACGATGACGGGTTTCTTGCGGTCCAGCGCCACCAGGTGCGCGCGGAAGGCGTCCTCCCACTCCATGCGGTAGGGAAGCCGCTTCAGCTCGTCCTGGGAGTTCGGCGTGTAGACGCACACGAGGTAGAACTCCTCGAACTCCAGCGTGATCACGCGGCCCTCGGAGTCGTGCTCCGGCAGCCCGAGGTTGTAGCTCACGCTTACCGGCTCCCGGCGGGTGAACACCGCCGTGCCGGAATAGCCCTTGCGCTCGGCGTAGCACCAGAACTGCTCGTAGCCCGGCAGGTCGAGCGAGAGCTGCCCGGCCTGCAGCTTCGTCTCCTGCAGGCAGAACATGTCGGCGTCCAGGCCCCAGAAGGCGTCCTCAAAGCCCTTTTTCATAACGGCCCGCAGGCCGTTGACGTTCCAGGATATCAGCCGCACAGCGTATGCTCCCCCTTCACCGCCACCAGGCGGTTTATCTTCACGCCCTGGGCGTGGAATTTGGCCTCATAGTCCGTCATCACGCCCACGGGCCCGTTTTCGTGCAGGTCGCGCGTCACCTCGCGCAGTTCCCAGCCGCCGGCGGCCAGCTGCTCAACGCTCCACTCAAAGAGCGGGGCGTTGTCGGTCTTGAACCAGATCTCCCCACCCGGCGCGAGCGCGGCGGCGCAGAGCTTCTGGAAGCTGGGCGCGGTGAGCCGGCGCTTGAACTGCTTCTTCTTCGGCCAGGGGTCGGGGAAATTTATGTATATGCGCCGAGCTTCGCCCTCCGCGAAGAATTCGCCAAGCTGCGCGGCGTCCCTGTCGAGGAAGCGCACGTTGTCAAGCTCCGAGGCGCACACGCGCTCCATGGCTACTACCATGGCGTCCGGCACCTTCTCGATGGCCACGAAGAGCACGTCCGGGTTTGCCTCCGCCATGCCGGCGGTGAAGCGGCCCTTGCCGCAGCCGAGCTCGATGTGCAGCTCGGAAAACGGCCGCTCGCGGCCTGTGAGGCGGCTTATATCATCCAGCCAGCGGCCCCTGTGCTGCTCCGGCGCCGTCTCCAGGACGGAGGCGCAGCGCTCCATGCGCGGCTGCAGGTTGGGTTTCTTTCTCATTCTCACATTTTTCACGCTCCCTCCCGTGATGATACCACATTCCGCGCAAAACATCAATGAAGAAAAGCTTGCATAAAATATTGCCGTATAGTATAATTGTTTCCCGATTCCGCATATCCGGGTGTTGCGCAGCTGGTAGCGCGCCAGCTTTGGGAGCTGGAGGCCGCGAGTTCGAGTCTCGCCACTCGGACCAAACAATGATAATCCGAACTACATTATCCAAGTGGGTAATGTGTTCGGATTTATCATTTCTATTGAAAATGTAATTTAGCAGACAATGGCAGGGAGAAAATTCCTGCCATTGCTTTTCAACAAAATCGGTAATATAATTATAAAAACTGGGCCGAAGGAGGCGCATAGCATGAAGAAATCATGGTGGAAAGTTCCTCTATATTGCATTGTAGCAAGTTGGATATGTTTTCAACTGGAGGTCCGTTTTTTGGGAAGATGGACAATAGTAACATTGCCAGATGGGTCAATATCCACAGATAGTACACGATGGTTAATTCTTAATATTGTACTGTTTATAATTGTTGTTACGATTGGTGGATTTTTCTTTTTTCGTAAGATGACGCACAAAGAACTTTTTTTCTCTGCGTCTGTCTTGGTTGTCCTCAATATTGTATTTGGCTTAATTGCTTATAAAATGCAAGGAATGTTTTCTCTGTATTTTGCCGAGTTAACAGAATGGGATAATTTTATTTCAAACCTGCTAGTCCAAGTTACTCAAAATGTTTGGATTTCTGCTGTAATTGACTGGATATTGCCTCCATATATTTTTGTTCTATTTGGAAGAAAAGCATCTAATGAGAGTTAATACCAGGGCGGGAGCATCGTTATAGATGTTCCCGCCTCTTGTTAGTCCTGTTTTATCTTGTCTTGTTCTTGCTGTGCTTTCCACTCTGCAAACTCCCGCTGTTCTTCTTCGCTCTCGAAAAAGACTTGTATCTTCGGGAGCAGGATACGGGCCAGGGCCTATCTCAGTCCTGCCATGCTACCTGATACACTGTCCCCAAAGGGTAATACTTACCCTTTGGGGGAACTGTCCTGTGTTCGGATTTACAATCGGTCGGGGGACCAGGGGGGGTACGAGGGGGACTTCGTCCCCCTCGTAGGCTCCCCCTCGCGCCGCACGGCGGCGCGGTTGCGCCTCAGAGGCGCAAGATAAGGTATCCCCGGCAGGCAAAGCCCGCCGGGGATTTTGGCCGCCCTATGCGGGCGGCCATTCCTATGCTTGGGACGTTGGGTGCCTCTGAGTCAACAGGGTTTTCTAATGTGTCCCATTTTGCGGGGCAAAATGGGACGGTAATACGCCGCCCGCGCTGGCGGGCGCGGGCGTGCGAAATGCGCCGGGCGGGCGGAGCCCGCCCACGAGGGGTGGTTCGCGTTGGGCGGAACGCCGCGCTTGTCGCGGCGTTTATTGGGGGCTCCGCCCCCTTGCCCCCTGGGCTTCTGCGCGGCAGTGCCGCGAGCGAAGCGAAGCAACGCACGGTCGGCGGCGGGCAAAGCCATCCGACGACGGGATGACCACCTGCGACACGCGGAAACCCGTAAAAGACAGCCCCCGCCTACGACACGCACCAAAGCGTTTTTCTTTGGGGCGCCACACCCGTTTCTTTGGGCAAGACCAAAGAAATGGGGTGGCACTGGCCCCCTCGCGGGGGCCCTCCCTCAGCGCGGCGCGCAGCGCCTCTGCATCCAAGCGCAGTTTGGTCTCAGGAATTGGCGGGGGGAGGGAGCTGTTCTCGGCGGTGGAGGTCGTTTTTCAGGAGCTTATACACGGTGGCAGTGACGGGGACGCCGAGGAGCATGCCGGTGATGCCGGAGACGCCGCCGCCGACTGTCACTGCGGCCAGCACCCAGAGGCCGGGCAGGCCGATGGAGCCGCCCACCACGCGCGGGTAGATGAGGTTGCCCTCCAGCTGCTGGAGGATGATGAGATAGACCACGAACAGCAGCGCGCGCAGCGGCGACACCGTCAGTATCAGCAGAAAGCCCACCGCGCCGCCGACATACGCGCCGGCGATGGGGATAAGCGCCATGGCGCCCACCACCGCGCCGATCATCACCGCGTATGGGAAGCCGAACAGCGCCATGCCCAGGGCGCAGAGCGTGCCCAGGATGATGGCCTCCGTGCACTGGCCGACGATGTAGCTGTGGAAGCTGCTGTTGAGCACGGAGAGCAGGTAACGTATCTTCTGCGTCCAGCGCTCGCGCAGGTACTGCCGCGCCAGGCGCTCGAGCTGCGAGCGCAGGCGGTCGCGGTCGATGAGCAGGTAAGTGGCGAAGATCAGGCCCAGCACCAGGTTCACCACCGAGCTGAACACGCGCGTGAGCACATTGGCGGCCAGGTTCACCGTGCCGCCGATGCCGTTTATCAGCACCTGCGCCGCGCGGGCGATGGTGTCGCGCCAGTTGATGTCCGCCAGCAGGTCCTCCAGCCACTGGGAGTCGGAGAAGAGCTCCGTGCCCATCAGCCAGGTGGCCGCCGTGTTCAGGGCGCCGGGCACCTCGGAGAGCAGCATCCGTAGGCAGTTGGCCAGCTCCGGCAGCACGATCCAGAGCAGCAGCGCGACGATGGCCGCGAAGGTAAGGTACGCCGCCAGCAGGCACACGCCGCGCCGCGACTTTACCGCGGCCGGCTTCTGCGAGCCGGGGAAGTAGTGGCGCTCGTAAAAGCTCATCGGGATGTTCACCACGTAGGCGATGCACGCGCCCACGATCAGCGGGCCCGCCGCGCGCGCGAGCAGCGCCAGCAGGGAGGTGAACGGCTCCCAATAGTGGATGCACAGAAACAGCGCGAACGCGCTGACGCCCACGCGCAGGCAGGTCTTCCATTCGGGCTTCATAGGCCACCTCCGGAGTGAGTTTACAGGCATATCATACCACATCTGTGCGATTTTTCAACCCGCCAAACTGCGGCGGCCAACGGCCGCTGGTGTTTGCCTGCGGCCCGCGCATACTGAAGGCCCCCGCGAGGGGGACTTGCCACCCCATTTCTTTGGTCTTGCCCAAAGAAACGGGAGTGGCGCCCCAAAGAAAAACGCCCAGGCTGCGCCTGGAGGCAGATGCGCTGCGCGCCTCACTAACGGAGGTCATCCGTTGGTGAGGCGCGCTTCTTTGCATCCAAGCGCAGCTTGGCCGTCCGTGCATTGCTTCGCTTCGCTCGCGGCACTGCCGATTATCAACATGTTAGCGGCGCGAGCGTAAGCGAAGCCAGGCTGCGCCTGGAGGCAATGGGCTGTGCCCGGTCTACCGAAAGGCTTCCAACAGTGGGGCGCGCAGCGCAAATACCTGCGGCCGTTGGCCGCCTTTGGAGTCTGAGGGGTTTCTTTTTGACAAGACAAAAAGAAATCTCTCAGAAAAAATGGGGGTTGATTTGGTTAAGTAAGTTGATTATATTAGCAGGTGGAGAGAGGAGGGATGCGAAGCGTTAGGCAAGATGAAGGTGGCGCGGGTGCTTAAGGAGTATGCCGCGGACTGCGAGCGGGAGGGGCGCTACCCCTCCGAGGCGGGGCTGATGCTGCGCCTGGGCGTGGGCGAGGAGGAATACCGCGCGCTGTGTGAGCGCGAGGACACCGCCCCGCTGCTGGAACGGGCGCGGCTGGGCCGCGTGGACTGGCTGGAGAGCCGCATCACGCGCGGCGGGGCCGGCATCACCGGGCTTATGAGCGTGCTCCGGCGCGAGGACGCCGCCGTGGCCGAGGAGGCGCGGCTGATCATCCGCATGGAGGGCCTGGGCGGCCCGGAGGCGGCCAAATGAGGCCGCGGGGCGCGCCGCTGCTCTGGGACCCCGGCACGGCCAACCCCAAGCAGCGCGAATTCTTCCGCAGCCGCGCGCTCTACACCGCCTATGGCGGCGCCAAGGGCGGCGGCAAGACCTGGGCCGTGCGCACCAAGGCCCTGCTGGGGGCCTATTATTACCCCGGCATCAGGATACTCATCATGCGCAGGACCTACCCGGAGCTGCTGAACAACCACATAGAGCCCATGAGGCAGGCCCTGCGTCCGGCGTTCGCGAAATACAGCGCCGAGCGCAGGGCCATATATTTCTCCAACGGCAGCGTGATACGCTTCGGCCACTGGGCCGGGGAGCGCTCCGAGGGCGAATACAACGGGCAGGAGTACGACTGGATATTCATCGACGAGGCCACGCAGTTCACCTGGAGGGCCTTCCAGTTCCTGGGCTCGCTGCTGCGCGGCGTGAACGACATACCGAAGCGCATGTACCTCACCTGCAACCCGGGCGGTGTGGGGCACCGCTGGGTGAAGAGGCTTTTCATCGACCGCGATTTCATCACCGGGCGGGATGACCCGGAGGAGAACGAAGATCCCGCGGACTATGTATTCATACCGGCCACGGTGGAGGACAACGAGGCGCTGATGAGGGCTTCGCCGGGATATCTGCGGCTGCTCTCCGCGCTGCCGGAGGACCTGCGGCGGGCCTGCCGCTACGGGGACTGGGAGGCGCTGGGCGGGAGCTATTTTTCCGAGTTCGACAACGACACGCACACCTGCGAGAGCTTCGCGCCGCCGCGGCGCTGGCGGCGCTACCGCAGCTTTGACTACGGGCTGGACATGTTCGCCTGCGCCTGGTTCGCCGTGGACGGCGAGGGGCGGGCCTGGATGTACCGCGAGTACGCCGGGAGCGGGCTGACCGCCGGCGAGGCCGCCAGGCAGATGCTGCTGCGCACGCCGGAGGGCGAGGAGGTCGAGGCCACCTTCGCCCCGCCGGACATGTGGAGCCGGCAGCGCGAGACGGGGCGCACCATCGCCGACATCTTCTTTGAAAACGGCGCGGCGCTGACGCGCGCGCCCAACGCCCGCGCGCAGGGGCACATGCTCGTCAAGGAGCTGCTGCAAAAGCGCGCCGACGGGCGGCCGGGGCTGATGTTCATGCGCTGCTGCCGGGAGACCATCGACGACATGAGGGACATACAGTCCGACGAGCGCGACCCCAACGACTGCGCGCGCGAGCCGCACGAGGTGACGCACCGCGTGGACGCCGTGCGCTATTTCTGCGCCAGCCGCTTCGCGGCGGCGGAGAGCGGCGGCGAGGACGGGACGGAGGACGAGGAGGACAAAATGAGCTACTTTGAATTCATGACCGGCCGCCGGCCGGGGAAGGGGGAGACATGGCTGTGACCATCAAACGGGGGGACGAGTGCCCCCTGGCCGTGCGCGTGGAGCTGAACGGGCAGGCCGTTGATATCAGCGATGTGGAGACGGCGGAGTTCTGCCTGGGGAAGAGGCTGAGGAAGCTCTATCCCGGGGAGGTGGAGCACGACGCGGAGACGGGGGAATTCCTCCTGCCGCTGACGCAGGAGGAGACCTTCGCCCTGCCGGCGGGCGCGGCGCTGCCGCTGGACGTGCGCGTGAAATTCACCGGCGGGGACGTGCTGGGCTGCGTGCGCATGGGGGCCGTGGCCGTCTGCGACGCGATATCGGGGGAGGTGCTGTGAGATGGCGCTCACTGTGGAGCTGAAGGGCGCGCCGGCGATCAGGCAGGAGCTGGGGCCGGCGCGGCTGCTGCCGGGGCCGCGCGGCGAGGCCGCCACCGTGGCCGTGGGCTCCGTCGCCAGCGGCGAGAGCGCCGCCGTGACCAACTCCGGCGACGAGCACGACGCCGTTTTCGACTTCGTGCTGCCGCAGGGCGGGCCCGGGCCGGGGCTGGAGTTCGACTGGCAGGGCACGGAGCTGGGCGTGCGGGTGGCCGGGGATGCGGAGTACGCATATTCTGACCTGAGAGGGCCGGCCGGGCCGGCGGCGGGCGTCATAGCCGTCACGCTGGCGGCGGACGGCTGGGACGGCGGGCAGCAGGAGGCGGAGAACGCGGCCTTCCTCGCCGCGGGGAGGGCGTACCTGGTGTCGCCCGCGCCGGGGAGCGTGGAGGCCTACGCCGCGGCGGGGGTGAAGGCCCTGGACGTGACGGTGGACGGGGTGATGACCTTCGTCTGCACGGCGGCGCCGGCGGAGGCGCTCAGTGTGAGCGTGATCGCGCTGGAGGTGGCCTGATGGGGGCGGTGCTCAACCTGATGCAGCCGGGCGGCGGCGGGGGGATGGCCTGGCCGCCCACGGCGGAGGAGGTATACGCGCTGACGCGGCCGGCGGACTGGCTGGCGCTGCCGCAGCCAGAGCCGGGCGAGGTATACATGCTGGCACTGATACCGGCGGAGGGCTCCGCGCTGCTGGCGTTCACCGTGGAGTGTACGGGGAACTGGACGGCGGCGGTGGGCACCGTGAGCGGCGGGGCGTTCGTGAGCGCGGAGAGCGCGGCGCTCGCCTCCGGCGCCGTGTGGGAGAGCGAGCTGGCGGCGGCGGACTTTGGCGGCGTGACGGAGGAGGGCTTCGCCCAGGCGGTGGTGAAGCTCTCCGGCACGGGCATCACCGCCGTCGCGCCGGCGGCGCACAGCGCGCGCAGCAATTTTACGGCCTGGGGCGTGGCGGAGATAAGCTGCCTGCTGCCGGACGGGGCCGAATTCCGCTGCGGCGGGACGACGGCGAGGACGGCGCTGGCGGCGCTGCGGTATTTTTCCGGCGGGGGCGGGAAGCTGAAGGGCAACTTTGCCTCCGGCTCGGCGACGCTGGGCGCGTTCCAGATGTGCCAGTCGCTCGTCTGCGCCATGGGCGTGGGCACGGCGGGGCAGACCGACCTGAGCGGCATGTTCAGCGGCTGCACGTCGCTGCTGGCCGTGTCCGGGCTGGACTGCTCGTCGGCGACGGACGTGAGCAACATGTTCATGAACTGCGTTTCGCTGCCCGCCGCGCCGGAGCTCGACCTGAGCTCGGCGGAGACGCTCGCGGGGCTGTTCCGCGGCTGTGAGGCGCTGCGCTCGGTGGGGGACATCAGCGCGCCGCTGGCGGCGAGCGCGCAGAACATGTTCACCTCCTGCCTGACGCTGAGAGCGGTGGGCGAGTTGGACATACCCGCCGCGACGACGCTGGCGGCGGCCTTCCAGGGCTGCACGGCATTGGAGCGCGTGGGGCGGCTGGGGCTGGCGGCGCTGACGAACGCCAACGCGGCCTTTACAAACTGCGCGGCGCTGGGGAGCGTGAGGCTCGACCCGGAGGCCGCGGGCTGGGCGGGCGCGAGCCTCAGCCTTGCCAACTGCGGCATGGGCCACGCGGCGCTCGCCGCGCTGCTGGCGAGCCTGCCGGCGGTCACGGCGGGGACGCTGACGCTGACCGGGAACTACGGCGCGGGCGAGCTGACGGCGGCGGAGATAGCGGCGGCGGAGGCCAAAGGGTGGACGGTGAGCACGTGAGGGGCGCAGACCTTCGGCACCCCTCCGGCCGCACGAATGTGCGGCCACCTCCCCTGCGCGGCAGGGGAGGCTTGGGGGGCGCGCTGCTTATCGAAGGGGCGCAGACCTTCGGCACCCCTCCGGCCGCCTGCGGCGGCCACCTCCCCTTAAAAGGGGAGGCGGGGGGCTTGCGCAGACTGCGATGCGCGGGAAGGCGTAAAAGACAGTTCGCGGCTGCGACGCGCGCCAAAGCGCTTTTCTTTGGAGCCTGAGGGGTTTCTTTTGGCGCAAGCAAAAGAAATCTCTCAGTATTTGACCGCAGGAGACATCAGGAGGTGTTTATTTGGAATTCAAACGTGGGATCGACGTATCCAAGTGGCAGGGGGAGATCGACTGGGAGAAGGTGAAGGGCGCGGGCGTTGAGTTCGCCATGCTGCGCGCCGGATACGGGCAGGGGAACGCCGACAGCATGTTCGCGCGCAACGCCGCCGGCTGCGAGGCCGCGGGGCTGCCCTACGGCGTCTACTGGTTCTCCTACGCCTGGTCAGAGGAGTCCGCCCGCGCGGAGGCCGGGAGCTGTTTACAGCTCATCCGCGGGCGCAAAATCGAGTACCCCGTGGCCTTCGACTTTGAAGGCGATAGCGTGGAGTATGCCGAAAAGCGGGGCGTGGCCGTCACTAAAGAGCTCGTCTCCGCCATGGCGCGGGCCTTCTGCTCGGCCGTGGAGGGCGCGGGGCGCTACGCCATGATCTACACCAACCCCAGCTTCCTCTCGCGCTATCTGGACGCGCAGATACCGAAGGAATACGACATCTGGCTGGCGCAGTGGCCGGCCTCGCCCGACCCCGCCGCGCCGCCCGTGCTGGCGGGCGGGATGTGGCAGTACTCCTCCGCCGGCAGCGTGGACGGCGTGCAGGGGCGCGTCGATCTGGACGCGGCGTATAAGGACTACCCGGCGCTGACCGCCGCTGTTGGCGCTTCGGGCGCGTCCGGCTCCGAGACGGAGAGGGCGCGCGAGTGGGTGATGGAGCGCGGCATATCCGACGGCGAGCATGGCGCGGAGGCGGCCACCAGGCAGCAGGTGTGGACGATGCTGTACAGGATGAACGGAGGAAAGTAAGTGAACAAGATCAACTGGAAGATAAGGCTCCGGAACAAGGCTTTCTGGCTGGGGGCGATACCGGCCGCGCTGCTGCTGGCGCGCTCCGCGGCCGGCGTTTTCGGCATATCGCTGGAGCTGGACTGGCTGGGCGAGAGGCTGCTGGAGCTGGTGAACGCGCTATTTGCCCTGCTGGCCGCGCTGGGCGTCGTCACCGACCCCACGACCGAGGGGCTGGGCGACAGCGAGCGCGCCCTGGCCTATACGGCGCCGGCGGCGCGGCAGTGAGGCGAAAAGTATGGCAAAGGTGCGCACTGGGACGCGGGAGAGCGTTTACAAGATCGAGCGCTGGCTGGGCGTGAACGAGGCGCAGGAGGGCGAGGCGCGGCTGAAGGCCGGGGAGGCCGCCGTGATGCGCAATTTCCGCGTTACCGCCGGCGGGGCGCTGCGCAAACGGCCCGGCAGCGCCGCCGTGGCCGGGCTGCTGAGCGCATATACGGTGGAGGCCGACAGCTCCGTCACCGAGGTGCTGCTGAAAGAGAGCGGCGCGAGCACGGCGCAGCTCGTCATGTACCCGACGGCGGAGGCCGACAGCGTGGGCACCATCGAGCTCACCGGCGCGCCGGTGACGGTGACGGCGGCCAACGCCGCGCAGTGCGAGGGCTATTACTACCGCGACGCGGCTGGGCGGGTGCACCGCTTCGCCGCGCTGGCGCATTCGACCTGAGAGGGGGAGGGACATGCTGCCGGAGATAAGCTCGGCGATGCTGGTGGTGACGCACCGCTGCAACCTGGAGTGCCGCTACTGCTTCGTGAAGCAGAAAAACGAGGACATGGACCTGGCCACGGCGAGGGAGGCCGCGCGCTTCCTCGCCGGCAACGCGCGCCGGGCGGGGACGGCGCCGGCCATCAACTTCTTCGGCGGCGAGCCGATGCTGCGCTGGGAGGGGCTGCTGCGGCCGCTGGCGCGGGAGATACGCGCGGAGGGGCGGCCGTTCCGCCTTTCCGTGACGACGAACGGCACGCTTTTGACGGAGGAGAGGATGGAGGAGATGCACCGGCTGGGATTTGGCCTGCTGCTCTCGATGGACGGCGCGCAGGACGTGCAGGACGCGAACCGGCCCTTCCACGGCGGGGGCGGGAGCTTTGAGCGATTGGAGCGCGTTATCCCCGGGGCGCTGCGGCGCTGGCCGGGCGTGACGCTGAGGATGACGGCCGCGCCCTGGAGCTGCGGCGGGCTGTTTGAGAGCATACGCTGGGCGGAGGGCATGGGCTTCCGGAGCTTTTTCGTGATACCGGACGTGTTCTCCCGCTGGGACGGCGGCAGCTGGGGCGCGCTGGAGCGGGAAGTGATGAGATACGCCGGATATGTGCGCTCACGGCGGGAAGCCGGGCGCGCTTACATACGCTTTTCCGCCCTTGAGGGCGCGCTGGACGACGCGGACAAGCTGCGCACGGCCGAAGGGCGGGCCAGCCTGGCCGCGCGCGGCCGGGCCGAGAACAAGTGCGGCCTGGGGGCCGGGAGGTTCGCCTCCATCGCGCCCGACGGGGGGATCTACGCCTGCCAGGAGCTGTGCTCGAACGCGGGGCCGGAGAGCCCGTTTTATATCGGCTCGCTGGCCGGGGGCGTCAGCGAGGAGAGGCGGCACGCGCTGATGGCGGAGTATTTCAGCGAGCGGCCGCGTGGGGAGGCCGGCTGCGGCGGCTGCCCCTATGAGGGCGCCTGCGACGGCGGCTGCGCGGCCAACAACTACTTCGCCGCCGGGCGCGTGAACATCCTGCCGGCGGCCTACTGCCGCTGGAAGCGGCTGCTGCTGCGCGCGGCGGAGAGGATAAAGGAGGGAGAGGGATGAACGAGTGCGGCGCCTCCTGCGAGGTGTTCTGCCAGAGCTGCGAGGGCGCGGGCTGCATGAGCTGCCAGAGCACCTGCCAGGGCCTTTGCGAGGGCTGCCAGGGCACGCCCGGCTGCCAGACGGCCTGCGAAGCGTGCATGGGCTGCGAGTCCGCCTGCGAGAGCTATGGGCAGAGCGCGGACGTATACGAGTGGGAATTCAACCCGGTGGAGGTGAAGTCCAACGCCACAGACCGCGTGGTGCGCGGGCTCTGGGCCGGGGCCGTGGGCGGGGAGGAGGTGCTCTGCGCCGCCTGCAACGGCTATCTCTGGCAGCTGACGCTCGCCGCGGACGGGAGCTGGAGCAAGACCTCCTGCGGGGCCGTCGATACCGCCGGCGACGTCTGCATGTTCGGATTCGACGGGAAGCTGTATCTGCTCAACGGCTCGGAGTACAAGGTATGGGACGGCGTTTCGCTGGAGAACGTGGGCGGCTACCGGCCGATGGTGGCCGTGGCCGCGCCGCCCTCCGGCGGGGGGACGGCGCTGGAGGGCATAAACAAGCTCTGCGCCGCCCGGCGCATGAGGTTTTCCCCCGACGGGGAGGCGAAGAGCTTCGTGCTGCCGGAGCGGGACATCGCCAGCGTCGATTATGTGCGCGACGTGGCCACGGGCGCGGCGCTGAGCGGCTGGTCGGCGGACACGGACGCCGGGCGCGTCATCTTTGAGAGCGCGCCGGCGGAGGGGGTGAACAGCGTGGAGGTCGGCTGGACGGCCTCCGCCTCCTCGGCCGCGGAGGTGCGCGCGATGCGCTTCGCCGAGCTCTATAACGGCGCGCAGGACACGCGCGTTTTCCTCTATGGCGACGGGAGCAACGCGGCGCTCTACAGCGGCATCGACTTTGACGGGCAGCCGCGGGCGGACTATTTCCCCGAGCTGAACGTGGCGCACGTGGGCGAGGCCAACGCGCCGCTGACGGCGATGATACGCCACTACGACCGGCTGCTGGCCTTCAAGCCCGGCAGCGCCTGGAGCATCGGCTACAGCGCCATCACGCTCGCCGACGGCGGCGTGACGGCGGGGTTCTGCATCACGCCGGTGAACAGGGCCATGGGCTGCTGCGCGCCGGGGCAGGCCGCGCTGGTGGAGAACCGCCCGCGCACGGTGGACGCGCGCAGCGTGCTCGAATGGCGCACGGCGGGGGCCTACGCCGCCACGGGCGCGGAGCGCAACGCCGAGCGCGTCTCGCAGAGGGTGGACGTGAGCATACGCGCCTTCCCGCTGGAGAGCGCGAAGCTCTTTTACGACCGCTTTGCGCACGAATTTTACGTCATCGGCCCCGACGGCACCGCGCTGGTGCAGAACATCGACTCCGACGCCTGGTATGTCTATACGAACTTCGCCGCGCGCTGCCTCATCAACTACAAGGACGAGCTGTATTTCGGCACCGCCGGCGGCGAGCTGCGGCATTTTTCCGAGCAGTACGCCGACGACTGCGGCGAGGCCATAGACGCGCTCTGGGAGTCCGGCGCCATGGGCTTCGACGAGGACTTCAAGGTGAAATACTCGACCATGCTGTGGCTGGGCGTCAAGCCCGAGGACGGCGGGCGCATCGCCGTTACCGCCGAGACCGACCGGCGCACGGACGCGGTGGAGTACCTCTGCCGCAGCCCGGAGAGCGGCTCCGTACCCGAGACCGCGAGAGTCAGGCTGCGCTCCGGGAGGTTCACCTACTACAAGCTCATACTCAGCTGCCCCTGGGCCGGGGCCACCGCCACCGTCGTCTCCGTGGAGCTGAGGGTGAGGGGGAGCGGCTATGTGCGTTAGCGGGATGCAGGGACTTTAGGTCCCTGCACGGCCCTTCCGAGAGGTTTCTTTTTGTCTTGTCAAAAAGAAACCCCTCAGACTCCAAAGGCGGCCAACGGCCGCTGGCAATTGCGCTGCGCGCCCCACTGTTGGAAGCCTTTCGGTAGACCGGGCACAGCCCATTGCCTCCTTATCGCAGCCTGGCTTCGCTTCGCTCGCGCCGCTACCGGGATGATGATTGGCAGTGCCGCGAGCGTAAGCGAAGCAACGCACGGACGGCGATGCGATAAACTCATTCATCGACGGGAAGACCACCTGCGATGCGTTGGAAGGCATAAAAGACAGCACGCGGCTACGATGCGCACCAGGGCGCTTTTCTTTGGAGTCTGAGGGGTTTCTTTTGGCGCAAGCAAAAGAAATCTCTCAGGAATAGGGTGGCATACTTTGAAAAGGAGGAAGGAAATGGACGTGATATTCACCGCGCTGGCGCTTGTTTTTTCGGCGGCGGCGGTGGGGCTGGGCTCCGCAGCGCTGGCCCTGGAGCTGCTCGCGCGGAGGGAAGCGCGCGAGGGCGCGCCTCCGGCGGACGGAGGCGGCGAGGAGGGCGCGGCCGGGGGCGGCGCGCCGGCGGACGCGGCGGCCGAGCGCGAGCAGAGGCGCTTGCAGGAGGGCATCGCCAACATCCTCGGCTACGGCATGGAGGAGCTTTTGGGAAGGAGAGGTGAGAGGGGCTGAAAAAGGAGATAAGCGCCCGCAGCGTGTGGCGCGAATATGAGCGGATGCTCGACTACAACGCCTCCATCCAGCTGGACGACAACGTGCGCGTGAACGAGAACTTCTTCGTCGGGCGGCAGTGGGAGGGCGTGGAGTCCAACGGGCTGCCGACGCCGGTGTTCAACTTCCTCAAGCGCGTGACGCTCTTCACCGTGGCCTCCTGCACATCCGACAACGTGAAGCTGGCGGCTTCGCCGCTGGGCGGGGGGCGCGCCGCGCGCCGGGCCGCCGAGGCCGTGAACGCGCAGTTCGAGGAGATATTCGAGCGCAACGGCATCACCGTGATGCTGAGGGAATTTTTGCGCAACGCCGCCGTGGACGGCGACGCCGCCACCTACACCTACTGGGACGCGGAGGCGGACGCCGGCGGCGGGCGGCGCGGCGCGGTGGTGACGGAGATCGTGCGCAACACGCGCGTCGGATTCGGCAACACGGCCGAGCGGCGCGTGGAGGAGCAGCCGTACATCCTGATAAAGCGCCGCGAGCTGACGCCGGAGCTCAGGGAGCGGGCCCGGAAGCTCGGCTGCGCGCAGTGGGAGGAGATCGAGAGCGACGCGGACGAGGAGTATCAGGACGGCTATAAGGACACGGGCGGGCGCACGACCGTGCTGCTCAGGCTGTGGAAAAACGACGAGACGGGCACGGTGTGGGCCTGCGAGTGCGCCCGCGGGGCGATGATACGCGAGCCCTGGGACCTGGGGCTGCGGCGCTACCCCGTCACCTGGATGTGCTGGGACAACGTGCAGGACAGCTATCACGGGCAGGCCATGCTCACGGGGCTGATACCCAACCAGATATACATCAACAAGCTCTTCGCCATGACCATGACCTCGCTGATGATGACGGCGTACCCGAAGATCATCTATGACCGCACGCGCATCGCCCACTGGGACAACGGCATCGGGCGGGCCATCGGCGTCAGCGGCGGGGACATGTCCGGCGTGGCGAGGATACTCGAGCCGGCGCAGATCTCGCCGCAGATCGCGCAGTTCATCTCGCTCACGCAGGAGCTGACGCAGTCAAACCTCGGCGCGACGAGCGTGGCACTCGGCGAGGCGAGGCCGGACAACACCAGCGCGATCATCGCATTGCAGCGCGCGGCGGCCACGCCCAACGAGCTCACGCGCCAGGCGCTGTACCAGTCCGTGGAGGACCTGGGGCGCATATACATCGATTTTATGGCGGGGTATTACGGCGTGCGCACGGTGGAGCTGGAGCCCGACCCGGCGCTGCCGCGGGAGGTGCTCGACTTCGCCGCCGGGGAGCTGGCGCTGACCGAGGGCGGGAAGATCGAGGCCAGCTTCGACTTCGGCGCGCTGCGCTCTCTGCCCATGAGGCTCAAGCTGGACGTGGGGGCCTCCGCCTACTGGAGCGAGGTCGCCTCCGTGCAGACGCTGGACAACCTGCTCGCCGGCGGGCACATCGACATTCTGGATTACTTAGAGCGCGTGCCGGACAGCTGCGTGACCGACCGCCGGGGGCTGGTCGAGGCCATACGCTCACGTCGCGCCGCAGAGGCCGGCGGGCAGGGCTGAGGAGCTATCACACACGGCCGCAGAGGCCGGGAAAGGAGAAATATGGAGGAAAACAGCATCAAAAGAGGCGCGGAGCGGGCCTTCTGGCCCGGCGAGGGCGAGATCCGGGGCCCGGGCATGGGCCCTGCCGGGGCGCAGCGCGTCTGGGAGCTCAGCGACGGGCGCGGGCAGCGCGTGCGCGTGGGCACGGAGGAGCTGCTCGCGCTGGCGGAGAGGGCGCTCGCCGGCGGCGCGCTGCCGGCGTATGAGCGCCGCGCGCAGGAGTGCAGGGCGTTCCTGGAGCGCTTCCCGGAGGAGGCCGCGAGGCTCTCCGCAGGGGAGAGGGCCGTGGTGCCGCGCGAGGTGTGGCGGCGCGTGAGGGCCGGCGAGAGCCTGGCCGGGGCCTATGGCGACTATCTGCTGCGCTCGCAGCTGGCCCGGCGCGAGCGGGAACTGGACGAGCTCAGGCAGGAGCTCGACGCGCTCAGGCAGGAGCGCGAGAACGCCGCGCGCAGCACCGGGCGCGTGCGCTCGGCCGGCGAGGGCGAGATATTCGACCCGGTGGCCGTGGGCTGGAACAGCGTCTGAGCGGCCGACGGCCGCGGGTAGTGGCCTGCGGCCTGGGCTACGGGAGGCTGGCAGGGACTTATGCGGGGAAGCTCCGCTCGGCGGCCAACGGCCGCGGGTGTTTGCCTGCGGCCTGGGCTACGGGAGGCTGGCAGGAGGCTATGCGGGGAAGCTCCGCTCGGCTTTCGCCTCGCGGAGCCGGTCCTACGGCGGCGTGAGGGGGCGGGTTGGACTTATGGCACCCCTCCGGCCGCACTTTCGTGCGGCCACCTCCCCTGCGCGGCAGGGGAGGCGAGGCAGAGGGCTGCGCCACGGCCTATTATTGGAACGTTCCCGTCAATGAGGCGCGCAGCGCAGATGCCTCCAGGCGCAGCCTGGCGCGCAGCGCAGATGCCTCCGGACGCAGTCCGGGCGCAGCCTGGGGAAAAATTATTTTTGAAAGGAAGATCATATGGCGATCAATCTGGCGAGCAAATTTTCCAAGTATGTTGACGACGCCTTTGCGCGGGAGAGCCTGCTGCGCGGGGCGGTGAACAACAAGGTGGAGTTCACGGGCGTCAACGAGGTCTCCGTCTATGCCGTGGACAAGATGGAGATGAACGACTATCAGCTGGGCGGCACCTCGCGCTATGGCGAGGTGAAGGAGCTGGGCGACCGCGTGCAGACCTTTAAGATCGAGCGCGACCGCTCCTTCACCGGCTCCATCGACGAGGGCAACGCCCAGGACCAGTACAACGTAAAGGACGCCTCCACAAGGCTGCACGTGCAGATACGCGACGTGGTGATGCCCGAGATCGAGCGCTACGTGCTCGGCAAATGGGCGCTGGGCGGCGGCAAGATCGTGGGCGGGGCCGCGCCCACCACGGAGACCCTGCTAGGCCTGATACAGGCGGGCGCGAGCTACATGAACAACAACTATGTGCCGCGCCGGGGCCGCGGGCTGTTCATATCCGAGACCTACGCGGCCATGCTGCCGAACCTGTCGAATCTGACGTACCTCGACCAGCTCGGCGCGCAGGCACTGACCGAAAACAGCCTGCCGCGCGTGGCGGGCTTCGACGTGCACGTGGTGCCCGACGGCGACATGCCGGAGGACGTCTATTTCATCCTGCAGCACAAGGACGCCTGCCCCTTCGCCCAGAAGCTGGCCAAGTACAAGATACAGAAGGACCCGATGGGCATAGACGGCAACGTCATCGAGGGGCGTGTGCGCTACTGGGCCGGCGTGCTGGCCGAGAAGTGCGCGGGCGTCTATGTCTACGCGGCCGCGGACAGCGTGCTCGCCGCGCCGCAGATAGCCATGAGCGGCGCGGTGGCCACCGTCACCGCCGCGGGCGCGGAGATCGGCTACACGCTGGACGGCAGCGACCCGCGCTACAGCGCCGGCGCGCTCGAGCTGGCCTCCGGCGGCACGGTGACGCTCAAGGACGGCGAAGTGCTCCGCTGCTACGCCCACGCGGAGGGCAAGTACCCCTCCGGCCTGGCCGAACAGGCCTATTCGGCCTGACTTATCGCGCGGGGAGGCAGATGAGCCTCCCCGCACATTTTGGGAAAGGAGGGACACACGATGGCGCTGGTGGGCGAGATATTCGACGCGGCGATGGCGCTGATGGACGAGCTCTCCGCCGAGGGGGAGGCGCGCTGCGAGCGCACGGAGGACTACCGGCACCGGACGCCGGCGGCGGTGAACATGATGCTCGCCGAGCTGGCGGAGATGGCGGGCTGCCGCGGCGAGTGGCTGCCCGTGGAGGGGCTGGACGACCCCGTGCCCGGCGTGGGCGCGGCCTACGCCCGCGGGGCGATGGCCTACGGCCTGGCCGCCGCGCTGCTGGTGGACGAAAACCCCGGCTCGGCGGCATTTTTCCATGAGCGCTATGAGGAGCTGCGCAACCTGCACCTGGCCCGGCTGCCCGCCCGGCCCGAGAGGATTCGCGACCTCTACGGCGGCGTGGAATACGGCGGCTTTTCCCGCTGGTAGCGGCCGACGGCCGCGGGTGTTTGCCTGCGGCCTGGGCTACGGGAGGTGGGAGGAAACTTAGGAGGGAAGCTCCGCTCGGCGTTGCCTCGCGGAGCCTGTCCTACGGGAGCGGCCGACGGCCGTGGGTATTTGCCTGCGGGCGGCCGACGGCCGTGGGTATTTGCCTGCGGGCGGCCGACGGCCGCGGGTATCTGCCTGCGGCGCGGGCTACGGGAGGTTGGCAGGGACTTATGCGGGGAAGCTCCGCCCGGCGTTGCCTTGCGGAGCCTGTCCGACGGGGCGCGGGGGCCGCGGCACAGCGTATCACATCATGGAAAGGAGAAAACATGCCGACAAATTATGATCCGGGGGTGGATTACTCCGCCCTCATTGCACAGGAGGCGGCCAAGGGCGTGAACGCCAACAGGCCGCTGCTGGCGGCCTATGAGACGGCGCGCAACGCGAAGATTGCCGGCGAGGGGCTGGGCTACGCGCAGACGCACGTCTACACCCAGGAAGCCGGTAGGCCGCGCTATTACTACACGGCCACCGACCAGAGCGGCTACATCGACGAGCTGTATGACGCGGCGCGCTCGCGCTCGCTCTCCGCCCTGGAGGGGGCCTATGAGGCGCAGCTGGCGGCCCTTGACGGCGAGGCGGACGCCCTGCCCGCCGCCTACCGCGCGGCCAAAAACGCCGCCGCCGGCTCGTCCGCCGTGGAGCGGCGGAACATCGACGAGAGCTTCGCCGCCGCCGGGCTCAACTCCGGCGCCGCCGCCCAGGCGCGGTTGAGCATGAGCACCCAGCTGCTGGGCGAGCTCTCCGCGCTGGACGCCGAAAAAGCGGCGCGGGAGGCCGACATTTCGGCCCGGCGCACGGCCGCCCTGGCCGAATACCGCTCCGCCATCGCCGCCGCCGTGGCGGAAAACGAGACGGCGCGGGCGCGCGCCCTCTATGAAGAGGCCGTGCGCGTGGACGAGAGCTACCGCGAGGCCGAGCAGGAGCTGGCGCTGCAGGAGAGCTATCTTGACATGCTGCCGGAGATCACCGCGGCCTACGCCTCCGCCGGCGCTCCGGCGGGCGGGACGTACAGCGCCGCGCGCGTGGAAAAAGACGAGGAGGAGCGCGCGCCAGGCGCCGCTTCAGCCTCTCGCAGCGCGGCTTCCGGCGGCGGCGGAAAGCGCCTGATCGCCCTTATGTGACAGTTAAATATTTACAGCAAGCGCCCCGGGACGCCGTATCTGGCGGGCCGGGGCGTTTTTTATTTACGTTATTTACCTGCTTTGCAGTTAAAAATGGTATGCTGTTGTTTTGAGGTGACGTGACCGGCATAGAATATAACTTGTCCAAAAGGAGGAATTGGCATGACAGAATTGGCTGTGACATCGGAGCGGCTCGCGGAATTTGCCTCCGCGCTCCGCGCCGAGGAGCGGCTGCCGGCGACGGTGGAGAAGTACGTCCGCGACGTGCGGCGCTTCGGCGACTGGCTGGGCGGCGCGCCCGCCAGCCGCGAATCCGCGGCGGAGTGGCGGGAGCAGCTTGCCGGCCGGCTCTCGGCGGCCACCGTGAACGCCATGCTGGCGGCGCTGAACAAGTTCTTCGCCGTCATGGGCCGGGCGGACTGCCGCGTGAAGCCGCTGCGGACGCAGAGGCGCGCCTTCCGCTCGGCAGGGCGCGAGCTGACGCGCGGGGAATACGAGCGGCTGGTGGCCGCGGCGCGCGGCATGGGCCGCGAGCGCACCGCGCTTGTGATGGAGACGCTCTGCGCCACGGGCATCCGCGTTTCCGAGCTGCGGTATATCACCGTGGAGGCCGCGAGGGCCGGGCGCGCGGTGGTGCGGCTGAAGGGCAAGACGCGCGAGATACTGATACCGGAGAAGCTGAAGCGCGCGCTGCTGCGCTATGCGAAAACGAAAAAAACCGCCTCCGGCGAGGTGTTCCTCACCAGAAACGGCAAAACCCTGTCGCGCAAGCAGGTGTGGGCGGAGATGAAGGCGGTGTGCGACCGCGCGGGCGTCCCCCGCTCGAAAGTGTTCCCGCACAACCTGCGGCACCTTTTCGCGCGCATGTTCTATGAGCTCACGCTCGACGTGGCCAAGCTGGCGGACGTGATGGGGCACTCGAACATCGAGACCACGCGCATCTATCTGATCTCAACCGGCGAGGAGCACATGCGGCTGCTCGACCGGCTGGAGCTGGTACTGGCAACAGAATAGCTGTTTTGTCCTCAAGCGCTGAGGGCAATACATAACACACTGTGCAGTACAAGTAAGTTTAGCACAGTTAATTCAATATTTCAAGCCCTTTGCCTCCATTTTGGGCATGGAAAATCAGGCCGAAGAAAGTCGATTTTTCGTCGGCCGGCGTGAGCGCGCCCGGACAGCTGCTGAGACGGCTGCCCGGGCGCTTTCTTTATGCCCAAATTATCGTAACGTCCTGCTAAAGCGCAAAAAATCAGGACAAAACAGCTATTTGGTAGAGAACGCATGGAGAGGGTGGCGCGATGAGGGATAAGGACGGCACATACCTGGACGAGCAGGCCATCGAGGCCTATCTGGACGACCTGGCTCGCCGCGGCCGCGGCGCGGGCACCATACAGGCCTACCGCAGCAAGCTCAACTCCCTGCTCGGCGCGCTGCCGGAGGGCGGGGAGATCACCCGCGAGTCGCTGGAGGACTGGCGGCAGGGCATGGCCGAGGCCGGCTATTCCACCGGCACGGTGAACGCCGCGCTCTCGGTGGTGAACGGCTTCCTCAGCTTTGCCGGGCGGCGCGAGCTGCAGATGCAGCGCGGCGTCCCCGAGCCGGAGGCGGCCGCGCCCGAGCTGCGGCGCGAGGAGTACATACGCCTTTTGCAGGCGGCAAAACAGCTGCGGCGCGAGCGGGCCTATATGCTCACAAAGGTGTTCGCCACCACGGGCCTCACCGTAAGCGAGCTGCCGCGGCTGACGGCGCAGGCCGTGGAGGAGGGGGCCGTGGTGAGCTTCCCCAGCGGCACGCGGCGCGTTTCCGTCGTCCCGCGCTGCCTGCGGGAGGAGCTGCTGGGCTTCGCGCGGCGCGCGGGCGCCATGGAGGGGCCCATATTCACCACGCGCGGCGGCGCGCCGCTCAGCCGCACGTATGTTTCGGACACCATACGGGCTCTGAGCGCACCGGCGCGCGTGGAGCCGGAAAAGTGCAACCCGCGCAGCCTGCGGCGGCTGTACCTGGCCACCAAGAGCCATCTGGAGGAGGGTGTGGCCGCCTTCCTCGCCGGGGCCTACGAGCGGATGCTCGAAAACGAGCAGCTGAGCGTAGGCTGGGAGGACCCGATGTTCAGTTTTGTACAGAGCGCCCGCGCAGGCGGGATATGAAAGGAGAATGCGGAAAATGAAGAAGGCAAAACGCGCGCTGGCACTGGCGCTGGTGTTTGCACTGGTGGCCAGCTTCTGCGTGACAGGCGCGGCGGCGGTTGACGAGCCGGCGCCGGGCAACGACGGCGGCTATGTGAAGAACGGCGATCCTGTTACACAGGACGACGTCATTGTAAGCAAGACGGCGGAATATGTCAGAGAGAACGAATATGAAATCACGCTCGAGGTGACTATACCGGACAATGTCACGGTGCCGGGTCAGAGCGCCGATGTGGTGCTCGTTATCGACCGCTCTAATAGTATGAACGATGACGGGAAGCTCCAAAGCGCCAAGAATGCCGCCAAGGCTTTCGCAAATACGCTGCTGGCTGACAGCGTGACCGCGGATGTGCAGCTTGCCGTTGTCTCCTATAACCGGACTGCGGATATAGAATGCGGGCTGACCGACTCCAGAAGTCAAGTGGCAAATGCTGTCGACGGCATAAGCGCAAGCGGCGGCACGAACATACAGGCCGGCATACATGAGGCACGCGAGATACTCAGCCGCTCCACCGCGGACAAGAAGGTTATAGTTGTCCTGTCCGACGGCGAGCCGACGTATAGCTATAACGTGAGCACCGCTGCAGCTGGAAGTGTTGAGCATCACAGTTTTTTTGTGACTTGGCATGATAATTTCGGCGATTTTTATGACATTCGGTTCAGTTATGACAACATTGTAGGCGATGGCACCGACTATGACTACGGTTTCTCCTTAGGCCATGCCAGGGTTTACGCCTATTGCGAAGAGTGCAATGGGCAGGTCAGCGAAAATGTACGAATCTATGAAAACCATGGCGGGCCGACGATTGCGGAGGCCGATTTCGCGCGCGATGACGGCTATGAGGTCTACGGGCTGTACCTTGGCACGCCGAACGATAACGCCAAGGAAACGATGAGCGGCGTTGCCGATGATGAAGCACACTATATGCAGGCGAGCACCACCAGCCTGAGCGGGCTGCTTCAGGAGATTGCGGGCAGCGTGACATCAACCACGGCGGGCGCGGTGACCGACCCGATGGGCGATAACATCACTCTGGGCTATGTGAGCAATCTTGCTGGCGTGACGAGGACCGAGACCGGCCTCACATGGGATCCGCAACCGTCGCAGGGCCAGCCGGTCAAGGGCGGCACTAAGTACACCGTCACTTATCCCATCACGGTTGATGGCGAAGATCTGACCGCGAGCGGCTGGGTTGCTGCGAACGACACTACGACGTTTACATATTATGTGGACGGACACAAGAAAACCGCAGAGTTCAACGTCCCGAAGGTCTGGGGCGAAAAGCAGGTGACGGAACGGGAGCAGAATGTATACGTCTTCGTCAAAGTCACCGGGAGCGGCGAAAACGGCGCGCTGACATCTGATGATGAACAGCGTATCGAGCAAATGGGACTTGACAGCCTTAACAAAGACGGCTGGTACACCATTGGCGTTACTACAGCTGAGTTGCCTCTGGCGAGCGGAGCCACAGAAAAGCATAACTATTATAGTCAGTACGGCACCGCTGTCAACGTAAACAGTTTGGATCACGAGCTTCCCGCAAATAAGAGCTTTAATGAAAAAGACACCAGTATTACATGGAATGAACTGGTGGTTGCTTATGGTGCGAATGAGTACAGCGAAGGCAGCTTTGAAAACACTGACTATTATGCGCCGGATGAAAATCTTTGCTGGCACCTGAACGGCGTAATAACCCTCACTGCACTTGAGGAGCAGTTCGTAGACGTCACTTACGATGCAAACGGCGGCACGGGCAAGATGAACAGTCAGACCGTGCCCAAGGGCAGTGACGTCACGCTGCGCGAAAATGGGTACAAACTCGAGGGCCATACATTTACCGGTTGGAACACTAAAGCTGACGGAACAGGAACCTCCTACACCGACGGTCAGACCATAAATGACCTGGAGAGCGACCTGACGCTCTATGCCCAGTGGAGCCAGAACACCAACCAAATCACCATTCAGGTGTATGTGGATGGCTCGGAAACGCCGGTTGAACTCACTGAAGACACTCTCAGTCAGTACATAACATCACTTAAAAACGGTGACAACACGCAGTCGTGGAGACACGAGGTTAATGAAGACGGCGATATAGTCGGCACTTACAGTTACCGGAATTACGACTCGGCGGATATTGTGCTCACGCCGAACGGCAACTATGTCCTGCAGGGCATAGAGGGCACGTTTATTAAGGGTGAAACAGCGTGGACAGGCATAACCACCCCGAGCGGCACTGCCTGGAACATCGATAACGTAATGGGCGGAACCACGCTCAGCGTCTATCTGAACACCAAGTATTCGGTTGAGTATGAGGTGCCGAGCGGCTTCACTGAGCCGGAGGAGGACGACAACACTTACATAACGGTTGAGGGTCTTCAGGACGTGAGCGCGCCCAATTTTGACGGCGTTACCGACGGCAACACGGGCGTAAGCGGCGGCTGGACGAACAACAGCCTCTTGACAACCATTACTCTGAGCAAGGATCTGCCCGACGGAACGACGGGGTGGTATGATGAGCTTACCCCGACCGCAGGACAGCATGCTGAGGGTGAGACGATAATTGTTGCCGAGGCCGTCGCCGCTGGGCTGAACGGCATTGACAACACCTTCACCTTCTCCGCCACGGCGAATGAGTATACGGTGACGTATAATGCCAATGCCACGGGCGCGACCGGCACGACGGCAGACAACAACACCTACACGCCCGGCGCGACGGTCACGGTGCTTGAAAACGGCTTCACTTATGCGGGTCACACGTTTACCGGGTGGAATACTCAGCAGGACGGAAGTGGGAAGGCTTATCAGCCGAATGAGACGTTCGAAATCGAGGAGGACACCACCCTCTACGCTCAGTGGAAGGAAATAACCGGCACGCTGACGGTGACGAAGACGGTGGAGGGCCTCGAGGGCAATGATACGCTGCCCGATGCGTTCGCTATTACTGTCAGCGGCACTTCCGGTGCGGCCTATGATGACAGCTACACGCTCACCATTGGCGTGAGCGACGATGAAAACATCGAGTATTCGTATGATACGACCAGCGGCACCCATCAGTGGGTAATCTCCGGCGCGGCGCTGGGCGCCTACAACGTCACGGAGGACAACTACGACGATGTTAGCGGCTACACATTTGATTCTGCCCAAAGCACCACCTCTGCGGAGGCGACACTGACCGAAGGCGAGACTGTTGCAGCTACGGCGGCGCTCAAGAACGTTTACATCAAGGACGAGCCGGGGCTGAGCGTTGAGAAGACGGTTTACAGCGTAGGCGATGCAACTGGGGCGGATATCCCGTCTGAGGTCAAGGTCGGCGATGTGATAGTTTATAAGATCGTCGTGAAGAACACCGGGAATGTGCCGCTGACGAATATCAGCGTGACGGACACCCTCGGCGAAAGTGAGTTGATGCTGTACACCGACGCTGCTTGCACGACCCCAGCGGCGACGTTTGACCTTGATGTCAATGAAACGGAGGAGCTTTATGCCACGTACACCGTGCAGGCGGCCGACGCGGGGACAAAGCTGACGAACACGGCCACGGCGGAGGATGAGGATGGCACCGAGGACAGCGGCGAGGTAACTGTAAATGTAACGCCGCAGTATACGCTGACTGTCGAGTATTACTACGACGAGGCAAGCGGAGAGCTGTTTGACTCTAAAGAACACACCCTCAACGAGGGCGACAGCTGGAGTGTTTCCACCGAGACCACCGATGCGACGCATGTTGCGCTTGAGACGGTTGAAAATGATGAGGGTATCCAGTATGTACTGGATACGGCGCTGCCGATAACAAGTGACGCTGATGGCATTAAAGAAGATACCGTTGTCGAGCTTGTATATGCCCGCGACGAGTGGGAGGACGGCACGCCCGACTACAAGCAGGCGCGGATAGTTTATGAAGTGGCCGGTGACAGCACTGGCATGGGCAGCGTCAGCCCGGCAATCGACGTTGTGACGCTTACCGATGTGGCAGATGGCATATATAAGGGCTCTGTGACGGCGGACAGCACGGCCACACCTGCGGCGGGCAACGTGTTTGTCAACTGGACGCATGAGGATAACGAAGTGTCCAGCAGCGCCGGGCTTGACTACGCCTTCACTGCCGAGGGCGGGCGGATCTACGTCTTCACGGCGCACTTCCGGGCCGGCACCACCGGCGCGACCGTCGATAAGCAGCTTGTCTCCTACGTGAGGGGCGACGCAGAGCCCGCAAAGATACCCGAGGGCTTCAAGGCCCGCGTCGGCGACGTGCTGAATTACACGATAACCGTTAAAAACACCGGCGATATAGCGCTGGAAGATGTCACTGTGAGCGACACCATCACCGGCGCGGGGACGCTGACCATCAATGCCAGCGATGACTACACGGTTGACGAGAACGGCAATATCACGATAACCAACCTTGCCCCGAATGCCACGGTTACCATATCTGCCAGCTACACCGTGGTTGCGGACGACATCGGCAAGACCATAACCAACACCGCGACGGTGGATCTGCCGGGCGGCGATGACCCGAAGGATGATGAAAAGGTCACGGTCGACGATTACAGCGTCACCATTACGCCGGCCGACATAGTGGCGTACACCGGCGGCGACGGCTACTCGGCTGTTGTCGGGGCGAATAATCAGTACATCAACGACTCCACAAGCGGCCTGCCCGAGCCGGGCTACCACGTAGTGCTCAGCGACGCCGTTGTGGACTGGCTGAACGACAACGGCGTGGCCGCGGGCGACGGCCTTACCGATGACGCGACTGACCTCGCGGACGTGCTGTCCTTCACTTATAACTATGGGGGCAAAGCGCGCGAGTGGAGCCTGCAGTATGTGGGTGTCTACTCCTACAATGCGAGCGGCAACCCGAGCGCATATGTCTACAGCATCGTTACCGAGACCGCAGGTGCGCCCAGCGTGTCGCTGAAGTATTTCGACGACTTGAACGAAGACGGCGTGGCTGGTGTTGACGAGGTCATCACTTCGGACGATATCCTGATGTCGGCCGACCAGGTCAATCACACCTACAAAATGACCATCGAGGGCGGCGGCCTTGACCAGAGCCAGGTGAAGGCTGTGCTGAAGGCTGGCGGCAAATCTCTCACGACCGATATCGAAATCGGCATCGGCGAGCTGACTGTGCTTAGCACCACCGACGAGGAAACCACCAATTCTATCGCCGGCAACGCGGCCGGCGTGGACAGCGGCGTGATCACGGCCGTCGGGAACGACAGCATAACCTATTACGTCAACGAAAGCGGAGTTTCATTCAACGATGAGGACCTTGTGAGCCGTGTGCAGCTGCTCATCGACGAGGTGACCAACGAGACCAGCGGCGAGTTCGAGACGGCAATGGCCGAGGCGGCTTTCGACGCCATCAGCGCCGACCTGCGCAATGCCGAGTATGAGATGTGCTACATGGACCTTGTGGACACCGAAAACGGCAACGCAAAGGTGACGTTCAGCGGCGGGGAGCTCAGCATATACTGGCCGCTGCCCGACGGCGCGAGCGCAAGCGACAGTTTCTACATCGTCCACTTCACGGAGCTCGACCGCGAGCACGCTGCGGTAGGCACCGATGTGCTTGATACTACCGACAAGGATGTAATAGCCGGGGAGGTCATGCGCATCGGCGGAGAGTACTACGTCACGTTCGACGTAGGCAGCTTTTCACCGTTCGTGCTTGTCTACGGCGAAGAGGGCGGCGACGAGCCCTGGTGGCCGCCCATCGGCCCGGGCGATGACGACGATGACGGCGATGACGACGTAGACAGGGAATTCGTGCCCAAGTGGCTGAACATTGACGACCACTATGCCTATATCATAGGCTATGAGGACGGCACCGTGCGCCCGCAGGGCAACATCACCCGCGCTGAAGTGGCCACCATCTTCTTCCGCCTGCTCACCGACGAGGTGCGCGAGGAGTACTGGAGCACCGAGAGCGGATATTCGGACGTTTCCAGCAGCGACTGGTACAACAACGCCATATCCACGCTGAGCAACCTCGGTGTGATCACCGGCTATGAGGACGGCACCTTCCGCCCGAACGCGAGCATTTCCCGCGCGGAGTTCGTGACGATCGCCACGCGCTTCTTCGACTACACGGCGGAGTATGAGGGCACGTTCAGCGACGTGAGCTACTCGAGCTGGTACGCGGACTTTGTGCAGGCGGCGGTGGATATGGGGCTGGTAAACGGCTATGAGAACGGCACCTTCCGGCCCAACGCCAGCATAACCCGCGCGGAGGCCGTGGCGATAGTCAACCGCGTGCTCCTGCGCAGACCGGATGCTGAGCACCTGCTCTCATGGGCGGTTATGAACACCTTCAGCGACAATGTGCTGGAGAGCGCGTGGTACTACGAGGACATCCAGGAGGCCACCAACAGCCACGACTATGAGTGGCTGAAGAGTGGCGTCGAGGACTGGACCGAAAAACTGCCCGAACGCGACTGGGCGGCGCTCGAACGCGAGTGGTCAAGTGCCTACGACGCCCCTGGCGGAGGCGTCATCTCCTGACCGGCCGGCGGCCCCAAACTGCGTTTGGATGCAGAGGGCTGTGCCCTGGGCTACGGATAACGGGCAGAGACCTATAAGTTAGAAAATCCCCGGAGCGAGAGCTCCGGGGATTTTGTTCTACGCGGCGCGCGCGGTGCGCCTGTCTATCTGAAGTTTTCGGCCGCCTTTTACAAAAGGCGGTGGGGTCGAGGGGCCAGGCTGCGCCTGGAGGCATCTGCCTGCGGCCCGCTCTATCGTAAGGCTTCCATCAGTGAGGCGCGCAGCGCATCTGCCTCCGGACGCAGTCCGGGGGGTGCGGGGGAAACCCTCGCCGGGGGTTTCCCCCCAAACTGCGTTTGGATGCAGAGGGCTGTGCCCTGGTCTACGGTAAAGTTTGCGAAAACCTATAACAGAAAACTCAAGTAGCTTCTGCTCCTCGGGTTTTGTTCTACGCGACCTGCGCTGCGCGCAGCGCATCTGCCTCCGGACGCAGCCTGGCTCCGCTGCGAGTAGGGGAGGCTCATAACGGAAAAGCCGCGGGGCTTGCCCCGCGGCTTTTGCATTGCGTTATTTATACCTCGATGTGCCAGATCTTTTCGGCGTACTCCCTGACGGCGCGGTCGGCGGCGAAAATGCCGCTCTCGGCGATGTTCACCAGGCTCATGCGGGCGAACTCGCTTTTGTTGGCCGCGGTGGCGTACAGCTTGTCGTGGCAGGCGACGTAGGAGTCGAAATCGGCCAGCAGCATGTACTGGTCGCCTCCGTAGAGCAGGCTGCTGACGAGGTCGGCATAGCTCTTGCCGTCCGCAAGGCCGGTGTTGAAGCGCTGGAGCACGCGCTTGATGCGCGGGTCGCGCTCGGCGACGGCGTTCGGGTCGTAGCCGCTGCGCTTGCGCTCCTCAACCTCGTTGGCGCGCAGGCCGAAGAGGAACATGTTCTCGTCGCCCAGGCGCTCGTACATCTCTACATTGGCGCCGTCCAGCGTGCCGATGGTCACGGCGCCGTTCATCATGAGCTTCATGTTGCCGGTGCCGCTGGCCTCCTTGCCGGCGGTGGAAATCTGCTCGCTGACCTGGGCGGCCGGCATGAGCTTTTCCGCCACGGAGACGCGGTAGTTCTCCACGAAGAACACCTGCAGCTTGCCCTTGCAGACAGGGTCGGCGTTCACGTCCGCGGAGAGGGAGCAGATGAGCTCGATGATGCGCTTGGCCGTGCGGTAGCTGGCCGCGGCCTTGGCGCCGAAGATGAAGGTGCGGGGGATGAAGTCCTGGTTGGGGTCGTCGCGCAGGCGGTCCTGCAGGTGGGCGATGAGCATGGCGCAGAGGAGCTGGCGCTTGTACTCGTGCAGGCGCTTCACCTGCACGTCGAACACGGCGTCCGTGTTCAGCTCGAAGCCCTGCGCGGAGCGCAGATAGTCGGCGAAGGCGAGCTTGTTATAGGCCTTTATCTCCTGCAGGCGGAGCAGCACCTCGCCGTCGTGCTCAAATTTGCGCAGGCTGGAGAGCTCCTCCGGCTTGCGCAGGTAGCCCGGGCCGATGAGCTCGCGCACCAGCGAATCGAGCCGCGGGTTGATCTGCGAGAGCCAGCGGCGGTGGTCGATGCCGTTGGTAACATAGGTGAACTTCTGCGGCTGGAGGGTGTAGATGTCGTGGAAGAGGTCGTTTTTGAGGATGTCGCCGTGCAGGCCGGAGACGCCGTTGACCATGTAGCAGCCGGCGAGGCAGAGGTTGGCCATGTGCACCTTGCCGCCGTCGATCACGGCGTTGCGGGCGATGCGCGCGCCGTCCCCGGCGAAGTGCTCGCTGAGGTAGGTGCGCCAGCGGCGGTTGATCTCGCTGATGATCTCAAAAACGCGCGGCACCAGGCTCTGCACCAGGCCCTGCGGCCAGGTCTCCAGCGCCTCGCTCATGACGGTGTGGTTGGTGTAGGCCATGCAGTGGGAGACGATGTCCCAGGCCTCGTCCCAGCCCAGGCCGTCCTCGTCCATGAAGATGCGCATCAGCTCGGGGATCATCAGCGTGGGGTGGGTGTCGTTGATCTGGATGACATGGTGGTCGGCGAAGGAGCGCACGTCGCCATAGCGGCGGCGGTGTTCGCGCACCAGGGTCTGCGCCGTGGCGGAGACGAAGAAGTACTGCTGCTTCAGCCGCAGCTCCTTGCCCTCGATGTGGTCGTCGGCGGGGTAGAGGACCTTGGTGATGACCTCGGCCATGGTGCGCTGCTCCATGCTCTTGACGTACTCGCCCTCGGAGAAGCGGTACATGTCGAGGGAGTTGGTGCTGTGCGCCTCCCACAGGCGGAGGCTGTTGACATGGTTGCCGCCGTAGCCGACGATGAGCATGTCGCGGGGGACGGCAAGGACGGTGGTGTAGTCCTTCAGCTCGGCGTGGCAGTTGCCGAAATAGTCCCAGTTTTCCTCCACGCGGCCGCCGAATTTGATCTCGACGGTGTCCTCATAGCGGGGGATCAGCCAGCTCTCGGCCGCGCTCTTCCAGTTGTCGGCGACCTCGATCTGCTTGCCGTCCTCGATCTTCTGGCGGAAGATGCCGAGCTCGTAGCAGAGCGTGTAGCCCGTGGCGCTGATGCCCTCGCTGGCCATGCTGTCCATGTAGCAGGCGGCCAGGCGGCCCAGGCCGCCGTTGCCGAGGCCGGCGTCCGGCTCCAGCTCGAAGATGTCGGCGGCGCTGCGGCCCATGTCCTCGAGGGCGCCGATGAGCGCGTCGGCCACGCCGAGGTTATACGCGTTCTTCATCAGGCTGCGGCCCATGAGGAACTCCATGGAGAGGTAGTGGACTTCCTTGTCCGGCTTCTCGGTCCGCTCCAGGGCCAGCAGGCGGCTCATTATCTCGCGTATCACCATGGCCGAGGCCTGGAACACCTGTTCGTCCGTGGCCTCCTCGCCGACTATGCCGAAATGCGCGCAGAGCTTATCCTCCAGCGCACCGCGCATCTCGTCCCTCGAAATCTGTCCAGTTGTCATATACAGTTTGCCTCAATTCTTACTTAGATATTGCTGCCCTTGGGCAGGACCAGCGGCACGCGCGGGCTGCCGGCGAGCGTGATGAACTCGCCGATGGTCACGTCCTTGTCGGAGATGACGTTGCTCAGCTCCGCGCCCGCGCCGATGACCGTGTCCTGCATGATGATGCAGTTCTTCAGCGTGGCGCCCTTGTGTATCTCCACGCCGCGGAAGATGACGCAGTTCTCGATCGAGCCCTCGATATAGCAGCCGTCCGCCACGAAGCAGTTCTTCACGTTGGCGCCCTCGGCGTAGTGCGTGCTGACGTCGGCGCGGCCCTTGGTGCGCACGGGGCGCTCGTCCGGGAAGAGCTCGCGGCGGTTCTGCGCCACGAGCATATCCATGTTCGAGCGGTAATAGGTGTCCACCGTGTCGATGTTCACGGCGTACCCCGGGTGCAGGTAGACGCTGATGCGCCCGCCGCCGGAGAGGATGCCGCCCAGGCCGTCCCGGTGGAACTTGCGGTTGATGGCGCTGTCGCAGCGGTCGATGATGCCGAGCATCGTCTCCTTGGACATTATATACATCTCCAGCGAGGCATATCCCGCCCCGGCGCCCGTGCGGTGCATGAGCAGCTCGGAGACATAGCCGTTGTCGTCCGTCACGAAGCGGTAGTGCTTCTTTTCCGGGCTGCGCTCGGAGCAGACGACGGTGACGTCCGCCTTGGAGGCCACGTGGTGGCGCATGACGGCGGCGAGGTCGATGTTGGCGGCCAGGCTGCCGCGGCAGAGGCAGACATAGTCCTGCTTGATGTCGCGGATATAGCCCTGCACGGAGATGAGCGCGTCGATGATGCTGGAATACTGCCTGCGGCCGTCGTCAAGGCCGAAGGGGGGCAGCAGGCGCAGGCCGCCGCGCTTGCGGGACATGTCCCACTCCTTGCCGGAGCCGATGTGGTCGAGCAGTGACTGGTAATCCTGCTGCATGATGACGCCCACGTCGCGCACGAGGGCGTTCTGCATGGACGAAAGGGCAAAGTCGATAAGGCGGTAGCGCCCGGCGAAGGGCAGGGAGGCCGAGGTGCGGCACATGACGAGCTCGCGCAGCTCGTGCGAAGAGCGGTCGGCCAGAATGAGTCCGTGAAGGTTTATCATTTGCTCTCGCCTCCTTCCCCGGCGGGCACGCTGTCATAGAGCATGGCCCCCGGCTTGACGACGGCGCCGCTGCCGACCTCGACATTGGGCCCGCAGGTGGCGACGTTCCATTCCTCGCTGCCGTCCGGCTGCGCGCCGACGTGCGCGCCCGCGTGGACGACGGCGTTCTCGCCGATGATGGCGTATTCCACCACGGCGCCGTCCTCCACCCGGCAGCCCGGCATCAGGATGCTGTACACGACCCGCGCCCCGCGGCCCACGCGCACGGAGCTGGAGAGCACAGAGTTTTCAACGCTGCCTTCGATCTCGCAGCCCTCGGTGACGATGGAGTGGACGATGCGGCTGTCCGGCCCGGCGTAATGCGGCGGCTTGATGGGGCTCTTGGAGCGGATGGGCCAGTTCGGGTCGTAGAGGTTGATGAGCGTGGGGGAGAGCATGTCCATGTTCGCGTCCCACAGGCTGGTGATGGTGCCCACGTCGCGCCAGTAGCCGGAGAAGCGGTAGGGCCACATCTTCTCGCCGGCGGCGAGCATCTTGGGGATGATGTTCTTGCCGAAGTCCTTGGAGGAGCCGGGGTCGGCCTCGTCCTCGATCAGGTACTGGCGCAGCTTCTTCCAGTTGAATATGTAGATGCCCATGCTGGCGAGGTCGCTCTTCGGGTGCTTGGGCTTCTCCTCGAACTCGTTGATGAAGCCGTCCTCGCCGGTGGAGAGGATGCCGAAGCGCGTGGCCTCCTCCATGGAGACCTGGATGACGGAGATGGTGCAGTCCGCCCCGTGCTGCACGTGCTCGCGCAGCATGTCCGAATAGTCCATCTTATAGATGTGGTCGCCGGAGAGGATGAGCACATTTTCGGGGTCGTAGGTCTCGATGAAGGCCATGTTCTGATAGATGGCGTTGGCCGTCCCCGAGAACCAGGAGCCCTTCTCGCCCGCGCTCTGATAGGGCGGAAGGATGAACACGCCGCCGTCGGAGCTGTCCAGGTCGTAGGCCTGGCCGCTGCCGATGTAGCTGTTGAGCTGCAGCGGGCGGTACTGCGTGAGCACGCCCACAACGTCGATGCCGGAGTTCGCGCAGTTGGAGAGCGGGAAGTCGATGATCCGGTATTTCCCGCCAAAGGGTACGCTGGGTTTTGCGACGTCCTTCGTCAGGGCGTAGAGCCGGGAGCCCTGGCCGCCGGCGAGGAGCATCGCAATGCAGTTTCTCTTCACGGATATCCCCCCATTTTGTTTAGGCACCGCGCCGGGAGGGCGCGGCCTTTTTATATGAAGCTTTTTCGCTCGTTTTACTGCGCCTGGGGCAATTAGTGATGCGAGGGGCCTGCGTGCTTCTGGTTGAAGCGGCCCATGGTCTTTTCAGCGCCGTCTGTGATATAGCTGCGCACGGCCTGCGCGGCGCGCGCTGCGGCGTCCTCCATCAGCTTTACGTCCTCGCCGGCAAAGCGGCCGAGCACCCAGTCCGCCGTGTCGTACTCCGGGTGGGGCGGCTCGCCCACGCCCAGGCGGATGCGCGGGAACTGCTCCGTCCCCAGGGCGGCGATGATGCTCTTGAGCCCGTTGTGCCCGCCGGCGCTGCCGCCGGTGCGCACGCGGATGACGCCGGGCGGGAGGGCCATCTCGTCCGAGACGACGATCACGCGCCCGGGCGGGACCTTATAGAAGCGCGCGGCCTCCCCCACGGCCTCGCCGGAGAGGTTCATATATGTCTGCGGCAGCATCAGCAGCGTTTTGTGCCCGCCGATGTCCGCCGTGGCGGTGAGCGCGCGGTGGCGCAGCCGCGTGACGCTCACGCCCAGGTCCTTCGCCAGCGCAGTGCCGGCCATGAAGCCGGCGTTGTGCCGCGTGCCCTCATACTGCGGGCCCGGGTTGCCGAGGAAGGCGGCGATCCACTCCACGCCGCCCGCGCGGGAAGATGGGAACAGCATCAGTCGAAGAGCGAGGAGATGGAGACCTCCTCATAGATGCGCTCGATGGCCTCCGCGAACAGGGGGGCCACGGAGATGTAGCGGATCTTGTCCAGCATCGGCTTGCCGGCGGGGTAGGGGATGGTGTCCAGCAGTATGAGCTCCTTGATGGGGCTCTTCTCGATGCGCTCCAGCGCGGGGCCGGAGAGCACGCCGTGGCTGGCGCAGGCGTAGATCTCCTTCGCGCCGCCGATCTCCACCAGGGCTTCCGCCGCGTGGCAGAGGCTGCCGGCGGTGTCCACCATGTCGTCGAGCAGTATCACGTTCTTGCCGGAGACGTCGCCGATGATGTTCATGACCTCGGAGGAATTGGCCTTCTGCCGGCGCTTATCGACGATGGCCAGGGGCATGTCCAGCTTCTGCGCGAAGGTGCGCGCGCGGGCCACGCTGCCCACGTCCGGCGAGACGACCATGAAATCCTCGTTGCCGCGGCCGAACTGCCGCAGGTAGTGGCTGGCGAGGATGGGCGCGCCGAAGAGGTTGTCCACGGGAATGTCGAAAAAGCCCTGTATCTGGGCGGCGTGCAGGTCCATGGTGAGCACCCTGTCCGCGCCCGCGGAGGTGATAAGGTTGGCCACCAGCTTGGCGGAGATGGGGTCGCGGCTTTTGGCCTTGCGGTCCTGCCGCGCGTAGCCGAAATAGGGCATGACGGCGGTGATGCGCCCGGCGGAAGCACGGCGCATGGCGTCGATCATGACGAGGAGCTCCATCAGGTTGTCGTTAACGGGCTTGCAGGTGGACTGCACGATGAACACGTCCGAGCCGCGCACCGGCTCGGCTAGGCTGAGCGAGACTTCGCCGTCCGCAAAGGCGGACACCGTGCAGGCCCCGAGCTTCTTGCTGAGCTGGTCGCATATAGCCTCCGCCAGCGGGCGGTTGGCGTTGCCGGCAAAGACCTTTACCTCTTTACCATGTGAGATCACATACATCGTCCTCTCTGTTTTGGGCCGGCACGGCCCTCTTGGGGACATTATAGCAAAAGATCTTTCAAATGAACAGATGGCAAATGCACGATTTTCAGAAAAATCCCCGCCGCCAAGCTGCGGTAAGGAGGCAGATGCGCTGCGCGCCGCGCTGACTTAAGGCCCCCGCAAGGGGGCTTCTGAGAGATTTCTTTTTGTCTTGTCAAAAAGAAACCCCTCAGACTCCAAAGAGAAAACCGCTTTGGTGCGTTTCGGTAGGTAAATGCTGTCTTTTACGGGTTCCTGCGTGTCGAAGGTGGTCATCCCGTTGTCGGATGGCTTTGCTCGCCGCCGACCGCGGAATGCTTCGCTTCGCTCGCGCCGCTGACAGGCAAATAGGGGGCAAGGGGGCGGAGCCCCCAATAACGCCGCGACAAGCACCCCGCTCCAAACCCCGCAAACCACCCCTCGTGGGCGGGCTCCGCCCGCCCGGCGCATTTCGCTCGCCCGCGCCCGTAAGCGCGGGCGGCGTATTACCGTCCCATTTTGCCCCGCAAAATGGGACACTTTAGAAAAGCCCGTTGACTCAGAGGCACCCAACGCCGCAAGCATAGGAATGGCCGCCCGCATAGGGCGGCCAAAATCCCCGGCGGGCTTTGCCTGCCGGGGATACCTTATCTTGCGCCCCGTGGGCGCAACCTCCGCGCTGTGCGCGGAGAGGGGGAGCCTACGAGGGGGACGCAGTCCCCCTCGTATTAAGTCCCCCCTCGTATCGCTCACGCGCGCTGCGGAAACTTGCTCTTGACCTGCTGCGTCTGCTGCGGCGCAGCCTGCTGCACCTGGTACCAGCCCTTCTGGGTCATCTGGCTGTAGATGCCCTCCTGCATGGTGAGGGAGGTGTTGAGCGCGGAGCAGAAGGCCTCGCGCACGTTGGGCGTGGGGGACTCGATGGCCCCGTGCATATAGAGGTCGCACGTGCCCTTGGTGCAGTTGAGAAGGTTTTCCATAATGCTCTTGTCGTCCATCGTCGTTCCTCCTCAGATAAGGTTGTAGAACTGCGTGTAAACGCGGCTGTGCCCCTCGGCCAGCTGCTGGGCCTGGCGGCGCAGCTCCGGGTCGGTGAGGGCGTTGGCTGCCTCGCGGCACTGCGCGGCCATGAACTGCGCGTGCGCCAGGGCGTCGTCCAGGTAAAGCGTCTCCTTTGTGGTCATAAAAAATCACCTCGGCCTCAGTATTCCCGGGCCGGGGTGATATATTCATGGTATTTTCATAAAATTTGCCTTTGCGCTCAGGCCCGGAAGGCGATCTCAACCAGCTGCAGCTCGCCCATGCGCAGCGCCAGGGACAGCGCCAGGCGTATGCGCGCGGGCAGCGCGCCGGGGCGGGAATAGGGCTCCGGCAGACGGCGCAGGGGGCTTATCTCCCCAAAATGCGCGCTCCAGGGGCGCAGGGCGCGCTCGCAGCCGCGCAGGGCGAAGCGCATGGGCGCGCCGCCCTCCCGCCGCGGTACGGCGTTGGACATGGCGAGCGAGAGCGGCCCCGCGGCGTCGAAGCACACGCCGCCGCCGGGGAAGCGCTCCGCCAGCGCGCAGAGCAGCGCGCGCAGCTCGCGCTCGCGGAAATAGCCGAACAGCCCGCCGGCGAGGACGAAGAGCCCCTGCGAGCCGTCTATGCCCTCCAGCCAGGAGAGGCCGCGCACGTCGGCGGCGAGATAGCGCTCGCGCTCGCCCGGCGGCAGCAGCCGGCGGCGGAGGGCGACGACCTCCGGCAGGTCGAGGCCCAGGTAGCGGCAGCGGCCGTTGTCCACGCGCGGGAAGGGCACATCCAGCCCGCAGCCGAGGTCGAGCAGCAGCGCGCCCGGCCGGCGCGCAAGGTAGCGCCGGGCGGCGGCGCAGAGGGCGTCCTGCCGCAGGGCGTAGAGCGCGCCCGCCCAGCCGGAAGCGCCCGGCAGCGCGCCCAGCCCCAGTTCGCCGGCGAGGCGCTCGGCCGCCGCGTCGCGGAAAAGCTCCGGGTGGCGGCGGGAGAAGTCCGCCCGCGCGGCGAGGGGCAGCAGCAGCGTGCGCGCCGCGGGCGTATCGAATTGCGGGGCCATGCGCACCTCACGATCTATCTGTCGCTCTCAAGGCCTTCGCTGCGGCCGAAGATCAGGTCGTCGATATCTTCCAAGCTACTCACCCCCGTGGACACAGTCTAACTGCATTCTATGCGGGGGGCGGAGAAAGTATGACTAAATTTTCCGCAGCGTGACGCTGACGATCTCGGGGATGTTGAAAAGGCGGGGGATGGGGACGCTGTTCCCCAGGCCGCGGGAAACGATGAGGTCGTAGCTCCCGCGGTAGAGCCCGCCGTCGTAGCCGGGGAAAAAGCGCGCGTCGTTGCCCAGCAGCCCGCCGATCATGGGCAGGCGGACGATGCCGCCGTGGGCGTGCCCGCCCAGGGCGAGGTCCACGTCCAGGAACGGGTACCTGCGCAGCCAGTCGTTGCGGTGGCCGAGGAAGAGCAGGAAGCCGTCCGGGCATTTTTCCCGCGCGCGGCGCACGAGCTCGTCCGCCGGCGTGACGCGCGCGCCGGCGCGCGCATCCTCCACGCCGCAGACGGCGATGGAGCCGCCCGGGCGCGTTATCTCCTCATAGCCGCCGCGCAGGTACGTCACGCCCGCCGCGGCAAGGGCGGAGGCCAGCCGGGGCAGCGCGCCGCAGGAGACGTCGTGGTTGCCGCTGACGAAATAAGTGGGCGCGATGCGCAACAGGGCGGCGCAGAGCGAGGCGGCGGCGAAGACCTCGCTGTCGCTGCCCGTCTGCAAAATGTCGCCCGTGAGGGCGATGAGCTCCGGCCGCTCCGCGCGCACGGCGGCGAGCAGGCGGGCGTTGCCGCGGCCAAACCGCGCGCCGTGCAGATCAGAGAGCTGCACCAGGCGAAAGCCGTCAAAGGCCGCGGGCAGCGAGGCGTAGCCCAGCTCGTAGCGCGTGACGCCGAGGGCGCAGCGCGAGGGCAGGGCGGCCGCCGCGAAGGCGGCCAAGGTCAGCGCCCCGGCCAGCGCGCAGCGGCGCGTCACTGCGCCTCCACGTCCCGCACGTACATGGGCCGCACGTTGGGGTCGCTCGTCTCGCGCACCTGCAGCTCGAAGCGGGGCAGGTTCTTGAGCATGTTGGAGAGCTTGCCGAAGCCGTAGGTGCGGGGGTCGAAGTCCGGCTGCTTCTTTATTATAAGGTTGCCGAGGTTGGACATGTCGATCCAGCCGTCGTCGTCCGCCAGGTCGGCCACGCTGTCGGCGATGAGGCCGATGATGTCCTCCGGCACGGCTGGCTTTTTCTCCTCCGCCTTTTCGGCGGATTTTTTGGCGGCGGCGGACTTGGCGGGGGCCTTTTCGGCCTTTTCCGCCGCTTTGGCGGCGGCGGGCTTTTTGGCCGCCGTTTTGGCGGCGGGGGCCTTCTCCGCCGTCTTGGCGGCGGACTTGGCGGGCTTTTTATAGCGGTCGCGGATGACCTCGATGCGGATGAACTTGTCGCAGGCCTGGACGAAGGCCTTGGGGGTCTTTTCCTCGCCGATGCCGAGGACGTACATGCCGCTCTCGCGCAGGCGGATGGCCAGGGGCGTGAAGTCGCTGTCCGAGCTCACGAGCACGAAGCCGTCCGTCTTGCCGGTGTAGAGGATGTCCATGGCGTCGATGATCATCGCCGCGTCGGTGGCGTTTTTGCCGGTGGTGTAGGCGAACTGCTGTTTGGGGGTTACGGCGTTCTCCAGCAGGGTGTTTTTCCAGCTGGTGAGGCCGTGGCTGCCCCAGTCGCCGTAGATGCGCTTGATCATGGGCGTGCCGTAGATGGCTATCTCCTCCATGATGCTCTTCAGGCAGTCGCGCGGGGCGTTGTCGCCGTCTATCAGCACGGCGAGGCGCAGGTTTTCTATCGTCATCACATCATCTCTTTCGGGTGAATTACGATTTCCAAATAAATATTATAACACATTTCTGCCGGAGGCGCAACGCGCGCTTTTCCGGCGCGTATGGCGGCGGTTATCAACATTTGCACAGCCCGCTCAACATATACCGCGCGAAATTTGTCGCAGCGCGCCGCGTAATTCACGGCGCGTTCATGATTTTCTGCTTGAAAGACGCGGCGCGTTGAGTTATAATGCTATGGCTATACGCCAAGAGCATATCACGAATGAAAAGGATGAGGCAGCCATGAGCGCATCACAGGACAAGAAAAGGCGCCAGAGCGAGCGCGCGGAGGGCGTCGATAAGCGCAGCCTGGCCGAGCGCGAGGCCGCGCAGAAGGCGCGCAAGGAGCGGCGGACATGGACCATCGTCACGGCCATCGTGGTCGTGGCCGCGCTGGTCATCGTGCTCCTGAACACCAACCTGCTCTACCGCGGCACCACCGCCGTCACCATCGGCGATGAGAAGTATACGAACGCCGAGTTCCAGTATTACTATTATTCGGAGCTCATGAGCTTCCAGACCGACAACGCGGCCATCGTCGGCATGCTGTTCGACACCAGCACCGACCTGGGCAAGCAGGACTTCGACCCCGACATGGCCGCGGCCCTCGGCATGACGCTGCCCGAGTCCATGGGCGACGGCGAGGGCGCCAGCTGGGAGGACTATTTCCGCGCCGTGGCGCTGGATAACATGCGCGAGGTCACAGCGCTCTACACCGCGGCCACGGCCGCCGGCTACACCCTCAGCGAGGACGACGCCGCCACCATCGACGAGACCATCGCCTCCCTGGAGACGGCGGCCGACACCTATGGCTGGAAGGACGGCGACGCCTACGCCAGCGTCATCTACGGCAAGGGCGTGAAGCTGGACACCGTGCGCAAGCTGATGGAGCGCTCCAGCATAGCCAGCGCCTACGCGCAGGACATGTTCGACTCCTTTGAGTACACCCCCGAGCAGCTCGCGGACTACTATGACCAGTACGCCGACGTGTTCGACACGCTGAGCTTTGAATACTACCTCGTCTCCGCCGAGCGCGTGGAGACCACCGAGACCGTCACCGACGAGGAGACGGGCGAGGAGACCGAGCAGACCACCGAGGCCGTGACCGATGAGACCATGGCCGAGGCCAAGGAGAACGCGGAGCGTATTCTGCAGGCCTATGAGAGCGGTGCGGAGCAGAGCGCGCTCAACTTCGCCGAGGCCATCACCGAGGTGATGGGCGAGGAGGCCGGCGAGCCCAGCGACTACACCCTCACCCAGGGCTACTACGTCAGCCAGTACCTGAACGGCGAGCTCGGCGACTGGGTGCTCGACAGCGCGCGCCAGCCCGGCGACGAGACCATCATCGAGAGCGCGGACAACGGCTATTACGCCGTGGTGTTCTACGGCCGCAGCGACAACGACGTGGACACCGTCTCCTTCCGCCACATCCTCATCAAGGCCGTTGACGAGGACGGCGACGGCGAGTACAGCGAGGAAGAGCTGGCCGCGGCCGAGAGCGAGATCGAGGACATCTACGCCGAGTGGCAGGAGGGCGAGGCCACCGAGGACAGCTTCTATGAGCTGCAGCAGCAGTACTCCGACGATGTGAACAGCTCGGGCATCCTCTACGGCGACGCCGAGGGCGCGTACACCCACATCGTCGAGGGCTCCATGGTCGGCCCCGTCGACGAGTGGATCTTCGACAGCGCGCGCCAGGCCGGCGACACCGTGGTCGTCCACGCGGAGAACGACAGCTATAACGGCTATCACCTGCTGTACTTCATCGGCCACGACGACGAGCCCTACTGCGACTACCTGGCCCAGGTGGGCGTCAACGGCACGGACGCCGAGGGACTGCGCAACATCGACTACAACGCCTGGCTCGAGGAGCTGGTGGCCGCCACGACGGTGAGCGTGAACGGCTTCGTCAGTTGGTTCGCCAAGACGAGATAAGCGGAAAACAGCGCGCGAGGGGGCAAAAAAGCCCCCTCGCTTTTTTGGAGGCGGAGATGGAAGAGAGGCTCATACGCACGGAGATGCTGCTGGGGGAGGCGGCCATGGGGCGCCTTGCGCGCGCGCACGTGGCCGTTTTCGGCCTCGGCGGCGTGGGCTCCTGGTGCGCGGAGGCGCTCGCGCGCTGCGGCGTGGGCGCGCTGACGCTGATAGACGAGGACACTGTGGCGGAGAGCAACCTGAACCGGCAGATAGAGGCCCTCGGCTCCACCATAGGCCAGAGCAAGGCGGAGGCCATGGCCCGGCGCGTGCGGGACATCGCGCCCGGCTGCCGCGTGACGGCGCGTGCGGAGCGCTATGAGGCCGCGCGGCGCGGCGCGTTCTTCCCCGCGCAGTGGGACTATGTCGCCGACTGCATCGACCTGGTGGCCTGCAAACTGGACCTCATCGAAGCCGCGCAGGCGGGGGGCATACCCATCATCTCCGCCCTCGGGACGGGGAACAAGCTCGACCTTTCGCGATTGCGCATAGCGGACGTGTACGGGACGGACGTCTGCCCGCTGGCGCGCGTCATGCGCCGCGAGCTGCGCCGCCGGGGCGTGGAGCGCCTGACGGTGGTGTTCAGCGACGAGCCGCCCACGGAGCCCTCGCAGCCGGAAGCGCCCCCGCCGGGGCGCAGGAGCGTCCCCGGCTCCGCCGTCTGGGTGCCGGCGGCGGCGGGGCTGCTGATGGCCCAGCACATCGCGCTCAGCATCGCGAAGGAGGGAAATCGATGAGCCGCAGATGGCGCGCCCTGACGCTGGCCCTGGCCCTGGCCGCGCTGCTCGCCGCCTGCGCCGGCGCGGAGGGGGCGGCAGCGACGCCCTCCGATACGCCCGCGCCCACGCCCGACCCCCTGGCGGAAGCGCGCGGGCGGGCCGTGGAGGACATGGCCCCGGCCGTGGAGGAGGCCCTGGCGGTGATCGCCGCGCAGCCGCGCGACGACCTGGGCACGGAGACCGCGCCCTTCGAGCCCGAGGACGCCTGGGAGGGCTTTGACGATCTGACGGAGGAGCAACAGGCCTATCTGGACGCAGCGGCGGGGTACATAGTCGAGAACATGCCGCAGGACGCCTCGGCTTACGACAAATACCGCTACCTGGCCTATGTGCTCAGCCTGCGGGCGGAGTACGACTACAAGGTGCGCGACGACGACCTGAGCGAGACGCCCTACGGCGCGCTGGCGGAGGGCCGGGCCGTCTGCTTTGGCTATGTGTACACCATGCAGTTCCTCTGCGAGCGGGCGGGGCTGTACTGCAAGGCCATCGAGGGCACGGCCAACTGGAACGACGGGGAACACGGCTGGAACCTGGCCATGCTGCCGGAGGGCAGCTATTACATGGACATCACCTGGTGCGACCAGTACGGGCCCATCGGCTCGGTGGAGTGGCGGGAGATGTTCATGGTGACGGAATACAGGATGCGTGGCGACCACGGCAACTGGGAGGGCGGTCCCGCCACAGGGGAGGAGCAGTACTGGTCATGGAAAAATATATAATAGAGACGCCGCGGCTGGGCCTGCGCCGCCTGACGGAGGCGGATCTTGACGACCTCTGCCTCATATTGCAGGACGCGCAGGCCATGTATGCCTATGAGCACGCCTTTTCGGACGGAGAGGTGCGCGAGTGGCTCGATAAACAGCTCTCGCGCTATGAAAAATACGGCTTTGGCCTCTGGGCCGTGGAGCTGCGGGAGAGCGGCGAGTTCGTGGGCCAGTGCGGCCTGACGGTGCAGGAGACGCCGGAGGGCGAGCGGCTGGAGGTGGGCTATCTCTTCCGCCGCGACCGCTGGCGCCGCGGCTACGCCACCGAGGCGGCCGCCGCCTGCACGGAATACGCATTCAGCACGCTCGGCGCGGAGGAGGTCTGCTCGATCATACGCGACAACAACCTCCCCTCCCGCGCGGTGGCCGAGCGCAACGGCTTCACGCCCGAGAGCGGCTTCACGAAGCACTATTATGGGGTGGATATGCCGCATATCGTGTATGTGAAGCGCCGCGGGCGCTGAAAATCTCCCCCTTCCCTTGACAAAGGGGCGGGGGAGCGGCTATAATGTCTGCGGAAGTTAATAGTCTGGACGTCAAGACGTGTGGGCAATGGCGCTCACCGATACCCAAAGGGCCGCAGAGAGCCCTCGTTTGGCATCGGGGGCGTCTTTTTGCTTTTGAAAGGAGGGCGGGCCATGTACGACTACGAGGATGTCAGGCTGCTGGTGGAGGAGATCAGGCTGATGAACCGCGCCAAGCTGATACTCATCAAGATGCGCGGCATGACGGAGGCCGACGCCCACCGCTTCATCATCAAGACGGCCATGGACCGCTGCGTGAAAAAGCGCGCCGTGGCGGAGGAGATCATCAGGTATCACGAGGAGCATGAGGAACATGAAAAATGACGAAAAAGTGCTGATCGTCGATTTCGGCGGCCAGTACAAGGAGCTCATCGCCCGCCGCGTGCGCGAATGCGGCGTGCTCTCGCTGATCGTGCCGCACACGAAGAGCGCGCAGGAGATTGCCGCGATGAAGCCCATCGGGCTCATCTTCACCGGCGGGCCGCAGAGCGCCTACGCCCCGGACGCGCCGCGCTGCGACCCGGCGCTCCTCTCCCTCGGCGTGCCGGTGCTCGGCATCTGCTACGGGATGCAGCTCATGTGCCACATGCTGGGCGGGGAGGTGTCCCCCTGCGAGCGCAGCGAATACGGCGCTGTGAAGGCCCGCCTGGGCGACTGTGGGCTCTTTGACGGCTGCGACGGCGAGAGCGCCGTGCTGATGAGCCACACCGACCGCGTCACGCGCGCGCCCGAGGGCTTCGCCGTCACCGCCTCCACGGGGCTCTGCCCCGTGGCCGCCATGCAGGACGAAGGGCGCGGGCTCTACGCCGTGCAGTTCCACCCGGAGACGGAGCGCACCGAGCTCGGCCGGGAGATCATAAAGAACTTCCTCTACGGCATCTGCCATGCCGGGGGCGGCTACAACATGGAGGGCTATCTCGCCGAGCAGGTGGAGAAGATCCGCGAAAAAGTGGGCGAGGGCAGCGTGCTGCTCGGCCTCTCCGGCGGCGTGGACTCCTCCGTGGCCGCCGCGCTGCTCAGCGAGGCCGTGCCGGGCAGGCTCACCTGCATCTACATAGACCACGGCTTCATGCGCAAGAACGAGACGGAGGAGATACGCTCCGCCTTCTCCCGCCGGAAGCTGAATTTCGTGTGCATCGACGCGCACGAGCGCTTCCTGCGCCGCATCGCTGGCGTGACGGACCCGGAGCGCAAGCGCAAGCTCATCGGCGAGGAGTTCGTGCGCACATTCGAGGACGCGGCGCGCGAGTGCGGCTCGCCGGAGTTCCTCGCGCAGGGGACGATATATCCCGACATCGTGGAGAGCGGCACCAACAGTGCCGTGATAAAAAGCCACCACAACGTGGGCGGCCTGCCCGAGGACATGGGCTTCAAGGGCGTAATCGAGCCTCTGAGCGGCCTTTTCAAGGACGAGGTGCGCCAGTTGGGGCTGCTGCTCGGGCTGCCGAGGCGCATAGTCTACCGCCAGCCCTTCCCCGGCCCCGGGCTTGCGATACGCATAATCGGCGAGGTGACGGAGAAGAAGCTGGAGATACTGCGAGAGGCGGACGCCATAGTCCGCGAGGAGATCGGCGCCTCCCGCGCGCGGGCGGACCAGTACTTCGCCGTGCTCACCAACACGCACAGCGTGGGCGTGATGGGCGACGCGCGGACCTACGACTATGTTCTGGCAGTGCGCGCGGTGGAGACGAACGATTTCATGACGGGCGAGTTCGCGCACCTGCCTTACGCGGTGCTCTACCGCATCTCGCAGCGCATAACGAACGAGGTGAAGGGCGTGAACCGCGTGGTATACGACATCACGGGCAAGCCGCCCGCGACCATAGAATGGGAATGACGCTCGAAACGGCGAAAACCCGCATGAATACAGGCTTTTTTGCCCGTCCATACTGCTCTTGATAC
>CALXGN010000003.1:0-181763 GCA_944387865.1 Candidatus Scatomorpha stercorigallinarum
CCCCGGCAGGCAAAGCCCGCCGGGGATTTTGGCCGCCCTATGCGGGCGGCCATTCCTATGCTTGGGAGGTTTCTGCCACTGACTTGACGGGCTTTTTTAATGTGTCCCATTTTGCGGGTCAAAATGGGACATTGATACGCCGCCCGCGCTGGGGGCGCGGGCGAGCGAGATGCGCCGGGCGGGCGGAGCCCGCCCACGGACGTTGTTTGCGTTGGGCGGAACGCCGCGCTTGTCGCGGCGTTATTGGGGGCTCCGCCCCCTTGCCCCCGGGCTTCTGCGCGGCAGTGCCGCGAGCGAAGCGAAGCAACGCACGGCCGGCGTTGGGCAAAGCCATCCGACAACGGGATGACCACCCGAAAGCCTGTCACCACCCGGACTAACAAGCAGATTTTACGTATCGACAAGCACCAAAGCGGTTTTCTCTTTGGAGTCTGAGGGATTTCTTTTTGACAAGACAAAAAGAAATCTCTCAGAATTGGGTCGCGGGCCTGGAGGCCAGATATCCCTCCAGGAGGAGGGCGGCGGCGAGGGCGTCTACGGTTTTTTTGTGTTTGCGCTCGCGTTTGCCGTTGGCATGGAGGATGGCGTGGGCCTCCACGCTGCTGCGCCGCTCGTCCCAGAGTATGGGGCGCAGGCCGCACTGCCGCTCGATGAGCTCCGCCAGGGCGCGGCTTTTTTCCGCGCGCGGGCCCTCCGTGCCGTCCATATTTTTCGGCAGGCCGAGCACCACCGTGCCCACCTCCCGCTTTTCGCACTCGCCGGCGATGCGCTCCGCCAGGCGCTGCGGGTCGTACTCCTCGACGGTGAAGGCGTCGCCGACGAGGGTGTTCGTGAGGTCGGAAAAGGCGAGTCCCGTGCGCCGGTCGCCGTAGTCGATAGCCATTACCCTCATGCCCTCACCTCAGCCCGAAGCACTCGCGCACGGCGCCGGACATGTAGAGCGAGCCGACGGAGCAGGCCGCGCCCTGTTCCCCGGCGAGGGCCTTCGCCGCCTCCACGGCCTCCGGCACGCCGGAGCAGACCTCCGCGTGCAGCCCGCGGCGCATGATCTCCGCGCCCAGTTCGGCGGCGGGCAGGGCGCGCGGCGAATCCGGCGTGACGCAGACGAAGCCCTCCGCGACGGTGGAGAGCGTGTCCAGCATGGCGCGCCAGTCCTTGTCGGCGAGGACGCCCATCAGTATCACGCACTGCCCGCCGGGCAGGTATTCGCGGATGGCCGCCGCCGTGGCGGCCACGCACTGCGGGTTGTGCCCGCCGTCCACCACAAAGAGCGGCGAGCGGCCCACGAGCTCGAACCTGGCGGGCCAGACGGCGGAGGCGAGGCCCTTCTGGGCCGCCTCGAGGGGGATGTCCCAGCCCGCGGCGCGCAGCTCGTCCAGCGCCGTCAGGGCGAGGGCGGCGTTTTTCAGCTGGTGCGCGCCCAGCAGGCGGATGGAGTACTCCCCGCCCGCAAAGCGGAAGCGCTGGCCCTCGATGGAATCCGCGAGCGGCTCGAGCAGTGAGAAGTCCGCGCGCGTGAGCGCGGTGCCCGTCCGCTCCGCCGCCGCGCGCAGGACGGCGTAAACGCTCTCCGGCAGATCGTAGCAGACGGCGCGCCCGCCCTTGAATATGCCGGCCTTCTCGGCGGCGATGGCCTCCACGCTGTCCCCGAGGATGTCCGTGTGGTCGAGGCCGATGTTGGCGATGACGGCGCAGTCCGGGCGGGGGATGGCGTTGGTGGCGTCCAGCCGGCCGCCCAGGCCCACCTCCAGCACGGCGATGTCCGCGCCGCGGCGGGCGAACCAGAGCAGGGCCGCGGCCGTCAGCAGCTCGAACTCCGTGCAGGGCTCGTCCATCCCCTCCGCGGCGGCGGCGAGGGATGTGACCACCCCGGCGAGCTCCGCGTCCGTTATCTCCGCGCCGTCCAGCCTCATGCGCTCGTTCACGCGCAGGAGGTGGGGCGAGGTGTAGAGCCCCGTGCGGTATCCCGCGGCGCTGAGCGCGGCGGCGATCATCACGCTGGTGGAGCCCTTGCCGTTGGTGCCGGCCACGTGTACGAAGCGCAGGGCGCGCTCCGGGTGGCCAAGGCGCGCGAGCAGCTCCTCAATGCGCCCCAGCCCCGGCTTCATGCCCAGGCTGGCGACGCTGCCGATGTATCCCAAAGCCTGTTGATAGTCCATAAACACACTCCAATGTACATAAAAGGTCTTGCGGCACAGATATTATAGTTTTCCGCGCCGCGGAAGTCAACCGCGCGCCGCACCTTACAAAAATGTCACATTCCGTGGGGAAAATGTAAGGTAAATGAATGGATTCGCCGTCCGGCTTTTGCTATCATGTAGCCGCAGGCAAAAAAGGAGGGTCCCATATGTCACTTCTCGAAGTAAGGGAACTTAAAAAAGTATATACGACCCGCTTCGGCGGCGCGCAGGTGCAGGCGCTGCGGAACGTCAGCTTCTCCGTGGAGGAGGGCGAATACGCCGCCATCATGGGCGAGAGCGGCTCCGGCAAGACCACGCTGCTGAACATCCTCGCCGCGCTCGACCGGCCCACGGCCGGCAGCGTGCTGCTCGACGGGCGGGACATCACCGCCATCTCCGAGCGCGAGCTCTCCGCCTTCCGGCGCGACAATCTGGGCTTCGTGTTCCAGGACTTCAATTTGCTGGACACCTTCACGCTGCGGGACAACATCTTCCTGCCGCTGGTGCTGGCGGGGAAGAGCTATGAGGAGATGAGCGGGCGCATCGGCCCGCTGGCCGTCAAGCTGGGCATCCAGGACCTGCTGGGGAAGTACCCCTACGAGGTCTCCGGCGGCGAAAAACAGCGCGCCGCGGTGGCCCGCGCGCTGATAACCCGGCCGAGGCTCATCCTCGCCGACGAGCCCACCGGCGCGCTCGATTCCCGCGCGACGGACGCGCTGCTGAACATGTTCGGCGCGATAAACGACGAGGGGCAGACCATACTCATGGTCACGCACTCGGTAAAGGCGGCCTCGCACGCCAAGCGCGTGCTCTTCCTGCGCGACGGCGAGGTGTTCCACCAGCTCTACCGCGGCACGCAGACCTCCGAGCAGATGTTCGGCCACATCTCCGACGCGCTGACGGTCATCGCACGGGGCGGTGAGCTCGATGCGTAAGCTCTCGTTCTTCCCCCGCCTGGCCTGGCAGAGCGTCAGGAACAACCGGCGCTTCTACGTCCCCTATATCCTCACGGTGCTGGGCACCACGGCGGCGTTCTACATCCTCTCCGCGCTCTTTTTCGACCCCGGGCGCTTCGAGCTGGCCAGCGGCACGACCTATGGGGCGGCCTATGTGCAGAGCTTCATGATGATCGGCATGCTCTTCCTGGGCATTTTCTCCTGCATTTTCCTCATCTATACCAACAGCTTCCTCATGAAGCGGCGGCAGAAGGAGATCGGGCTCTACAACGTGCTCGGCATGGGCAAGGGCAACATCGCCGCCATCATGCTCTTCGAGTCGCTCTATGTGGGCGTTTTCGGCATCGGCGGCGGGCTGCTCACGGGCATACTGCTGCACAAGCTGTGCACGCTCGTGCTCTATAAGCTCGTGCGCTTCCCCGCGCCCTTCGGCATCGCCGTGCAGCCGGCGGCCGTGGCGCTGACGGCGCTGGTCTTCGCCGTGCTGCTCTTCATCACGCTGCTGCTGAACCTGGCGCGCGTGGGCCGCTCGCGGCCCGTGGAGCTGCTGCGCGGCGGCGAAGTGGGCGAAAAGGAGCCGAAGGCCAACTGGTTTTTGACGCTGCTGGGCATAGTCTCCCTCGGCGCTGGCTATTTCATCGCCGTCTGGACGAGGGACGGGGCCATGGCCGTGGCGCTCTATTTCATCGCCGTGTTCCTGGTCGTCATCGGCACCTACTGCCTCTTCACCTCCGTCTCCATCGCCGTGCTGAAGCTGCTGCGCGCCAACAAGCGCTATTACTACAGGGCGCGGCACTTCATCACCGTCTCCGGCATGCTCTACCGCATGAAGCGCAACGCCGCCGGGCTGGCGAACATCTGCATCATCTCCACCATGGTGATGGTGATGATAAGCGGCACGCTCAGCCTGTATGTCGGGACTGAGGACATGATAAACGAGCTCTACCCGCACGATTTCTCGGCGAAGGCGGTCTACTATTTCTCCGAGCCGTGGAACTACACTTCCGAGGAGGAGCTGACGCCCTTTGACCACGCGGAGATGAACGCGCAGTTCGTGGACTGGTATACGGAGCACGGCGCGCAGCCGAGCTACGCCGCGGAGGTGGAGTACCTGTACCTCTCCCCGGGCGACATGGAGGAGGCGGGCTACAGCAGCGTTTACCTGCTCACGGCGGCGAGCTACGCCCTGCTCACCGGCAATGAGGCCCCCGTCCTCGGCGAGGGCGAGGCGCTGGCCCGCTTCCCGGCGGGGACGGAGGGCCGCGAGCGCGTCGTGCTCTCCAGCGAGGTCAAAGAGTCCGCGGAGGGCGGCTATGTGCATCGCGAGGCGGCCTTCGGCATCGTGGGCAGTGCGGACATATCCGTGACCGACATCGAGCGCAGCGTGTCCCTCTCCGACGAGCGCGACCTGATACTCGTGGTGAGCGACACGCAGAGCCTGCTCGACACCGGCTTCGCTCTGCAGCGCGGCGGCTACAACTGGGAGGGCCTCTACGACTTCGACGGCCTGAGCGACGAGGAGCAGATGCTGCTCGACGACGCCTACTGGGACACGGAGAACGGCGGCTGGCTGGCGGCCGCGGACGATGTGAGCGGCTACTACAGCTACATGACCACCGACATCCGCGCGGACTTCGCCTCCGACTCCTACCTGCTGACGGGCGGCTTCCTCTTCCTCGGCATCTTCCTCGGGGCGGTGTTTTTGATGGCGATGGTGCTCATCATGTACTACAAACAGGTCTCCGAGGGCTATGAGGACCAGCGCAGGTTCGTCATCATGCGGCAGGTGGGCCTCTCCGAGCAGGAGACGCGCCGGGCCATACACAGCCAGATCCTCACGGTGTTCTTCCTGCCCATAGTCGTGGCGGCGGTTCACATTGCATTTGACTTCAACCTTGTGGTGCAGCTCCTGAGCCTGTTCCAGCTCGTAAATGTGCGCCTGACCGCGCTCTGCACCCTCGGCACGCTTGGCGTTTTCTGCGCCGTGTACGCCATCATCTACCTCATCACCGCCCGCAGCTATTCAAAGATCGTCGAATCCGGCGCAAGGGTGGATATACAGTAAGCGGCTAACGGCCGCAGGTACTTGCCTGCGGCCTGGTCTACGGTGGAGTTTGCAGAAACTTATAACAGAAAAGCCGGGGAGCTTTCGCTCCCCGGCTTTTGCTTTACGCAACGTAAAAAGCCTCCCCTACAAGTAGGGGAGGTGGCCGCGCGCAAGCGCGGCCGGAGGGGTGCCGAAAGTCTGCGGTTCTTTGGTAAGATGCGCAAACCTACAACACCCCTCTGTCGCCTGCTGCGCAGGCGCCACCTCCCCTGCTGTGCAGGGGAGGCTTTGAGCTACTGCAACTCAGCGGCGCGAGCGTAAGCGAAGCAATGCACGGTCGGCCAAGCTGCGCTTGGATGCAAAGAAGCGCGCCTCACTAACGGATGACCTCCGTTAGTGAGGCGCGCAGCGCAATTGCCTCCAGGCGCAGCCTGGCTTTGGGCAAGACCAAAGAAATGGGGTGGCAAATGCCCCGCAGGAGCGTTCACCCCTGCTCGCGTTCGTAGACGCAGAAGCGGCAGCTCACGCCGTCCTCCTCGTAGGGCTCCTCCAATGTGCATTTCCACTCCGGCAGGGAGTCCAGGTTGGGGAAAAAGGCGTCCGAGTGGGGTTCGGCGTCTATTTTTGTGACGTATATGCGGGTAAAGTGGGGGAACAGCGCCATATATACGCTCGCGCCGCCCACGGCGAAGCAGCGCTCGTAGCGCCCCGCCTCGGCCACCGCCTCCGCCGTGCTGCGGACCACCGTGGCCCCCGGCGTGTCGCCGTTGTGGCTGATGAGTATGTTCACACGGCCCTCCAGAGGCGCGCCCTGGGGGAAATCCTCCATCGTGCGGCGGCCGCAGATGATGGCCGCGCCGCGCGTGAGCGCCGCGAAGCGCCGCCGGTCCTCCGCGAGCACGATGGGCTGCGTGCCGTCCGCGCCGATGCCCCAGTCCGAGTATACAGCGACTATTGCCTCCATGTTTTGCTCTCTCCTTTGCCGCGCAAGATGCAAATCGATACGAATCAATATTATAATGCCTGCCCGGCCGCGCCGCAAGTCACAAATATCACAAAATGGCGCCCCGTCACGCCCCGCCCATCGCTGCATAGTATGGAGCGAAAGGGGCGTGTGCACATGATCTTTGCCGTTTGCGGAGGGGACGAGAGGCTTGTGAGGCTGTCCGCGCAGCTGCTGCGCGACGGGCACCGGGTGCGGCTGTTCGCGCTGGAGGGCGCGCCGGCCGCGGAGGGGGCGCGTAGCTGCGCCGCGGCGGCGGAGGCCGTGGCGGGTGCGGACTGCGTCGTGCTGCCGATGCCCGCGCTCTCGCCGCGCGGGCTGCTGAACGCCCCGCTCTCCGCCGAGCCGCACTGCGCCGGCGAACTGCTCAGCGCCGCGCACGAGGGCCAGGTGTTCTGCGCCGGGATGGCCACCGAGGAGCTGCGCGCGATGGCCGACGGGGCCGGCGTGCGGCTCTTCGACTACGGCCGGCGCGGCGAATTCGAGGCCGCCAACTCCGTGGCCACCGCCGAGGGCGCCATCGCGCTGCTGCTGCGCGAGACGGACAGCACCCTCTGGGGCCAGCGGATACTGATATGCGGCCGCGGGCGCATCGCCCGCGCGCTCGCCCCGCGGCTGAGGGCGCTGGGCGCCGGGGTCTGCGTCAGCTCCCGCACGCCGGGCGACATGGCCTGGACGCGCGCGGAGGGGCTCGAGGCGCTGGACACCCGCGCGCTCTGCGGCCGCCTGGGCACATTCGGCATCGTCGTCAACACCGTGCCCGCCCTCACGCTCACCGCCGCGCGCCTGGCGGAGCTGCCGGAGGGCGCGCTGGTGCTCGACCTCGCCTCCCGCCCCGGCGGGACGGACTTCGAGGCCGCCCGCGCCTTCGGCATCCGCGCCCTGCACGCCCCCGGGCTGCCGGGCAAGTGGTCGCCGGAGACGGCGGCCGGCGCCATCCGCGAGGCGGTGTACAACATCCTTGAGGAAGTGAGGCAGTGAAGGAAGGACTGAAGATCGGGCTCGCGCTCTGCGGCTCCTACTGCACCTATGAAAAGGCCCTGGCCGCCGCGGAGCGGCTGAGCGGCGAATGCGAGCTCACCGCGCTCATGAGCGAGACCGCCGCGGCCACGGACAGCCGCTTTGGCCGCGCGCAGGACCACATCCGCCGGCTGGAAGAGATCACGGGCCGCGAGGTCATACGCACCATAGCGCAGGCCGAGCGCGTGGGCCCCGGCAAGCTCTTCGACGTGCTGGTGATCGCCCCCTGCACGGGCAACACCATGGCGAAGCTGGCCGCGGGCATCACGGACAGCGCCGTCACCATGGCCGCCAAGGCGCACCTGCGCAACGGCCGCCCGGTGGTGGTCGCCTTTTCCACCAACGACGCGCTCTCCGGCTCCGCGCCGGCCATCGCCGCGCTGCTGAACCGCAAAAACTACTACTTTGTGCCCTTCGGCCAGGACGACCCGCTGAAAAAACCGCGCTCCATGGCGTCCGACTTCTCGCTGATAGAGGACACCGTGGACGCCGCGCTGGAGGGCCGGCAATTACAGCCGCTGCTGCTGAAATGAGCCGCGCTGTCTGCCAGTTTTTGGCAGACAGCGCTTTTTTTCATTTTTTACATGTTTTTTTCTCGATAGGGTGTTTATTTTTATGAAGACTTATAGTACAATGGCGCTTGTCAGGTATCCCTGCAAAGGGGAGAACACGAAGGAGGATAAACATGAAGACAAGCAAAAAGCTGCTGAGCCTGCTGCTCGTGCTGGCTATGGTCTTCGCCCTGGGCTGCACGGCCTATGCGTCCGACGCCGAGACGGCGGACACGGCCGAGCCCACCGAAGAGACCGGCGACACGACCACCGAGGCTCCGGCCGAGGGCGAGGAGGCCCCGGCTGAAGGCGAAGAGGCTGAGGAAGAAACTCCCGCCGAGGAAGAGGCCCCGGCCGAGGAGACCCCCGCCGAGACCGCCAGCAAGATCGTCATCATCCACACCAACGACATCCACGGCGCCATCGACGGCTACGCCAAGATAGCCGCCCTGAAGGCCGAGTACGAGGCCGAGGGCGCCGCCGTCCTGCTGATGGACGCCGGCGACTTCAGCCAGGGTACCGTCGAGGTCAGCTCCAGCAAGGGCGCCACCGCCGTCGAGCTCATGAACCTCGCCGGCTATGACGTCGCCACCCTGGGCAACCACGAGTTCGACTACGGCTACGCGAACCTCGTCTCCGTGATGGAGAACGCCGAGTTCGACGTCCTGGCCGCCAACGTGCTCTACAACGGCCGCGCCGAGTTCGCCGCCAGCGCCACCTATGAGCTGGGCGGCAAGACCATCGGCGTCTTTGGCCTCGCCACCCCGGAGACCGCCACCAAGGCCAACCCCGCCATGATCAAGGGCGTGACCTTCCTCTCCGACAGCGCGCTCATCGGCTGCGCCCAGGAGCAGGTCGCCGCTCTTGAGGCCGCCGGCTGCGACTACATCGTCTGCCTGGGCCACCTGGGCATCGACAATGAGAGCGCCCCCAACCGCTCCATCGACCTGCTCACCGAGGTCACCGGCATCGATGTGTTCATCGACGGCCACAGCCACAGCAGCCTTGACGACGTGAAGGCCGCCACCGGCGGCACCGGCAAGGTGGGCGACACCCTGGTGACCTCCACCGGCACCGCCGCCGCCACCGCCGGCATCGTCACCATCGAGGACGGCGCCATCACCGTCTCCTCCGTTGACCTCGCCACCTACGAGGGCTCCGACGCCGCCGTCGCCGCGCGCGCCGCCGAGATCAAGGCTGAGATCGAGGCCGAGTACGGCGCCGTGTTCGCCACCACCGAGGTGGACCTGAACGGCGAGCGCGACCCCGGCAACCGCACCGAGGAGACCAACCTCGGCGACCTGATCACCGACGCCATCCTCTGGTACGCCACCACTGAGGCCGACCTGGACGTCGATGAGGCCCACGTCGTGGCCGTCACCAACGGCGGCGGCATCCGCGCCTCCATCGCCAAGGGCGACATCACCAAGAAGGACGTCAACACCGTCCTGCCCTTCGGCAACACCGTCGCTTACATCTACGTCACCGGCGAGCAGCTGCTCGAGGCCCTTGAGGCCGGCACCTACTGCACGCCCACCGCTGTTGGCGCTTTCCCGCAGGTCGCCGGCATCGAGTTCACCGTCGATACCAACAAGGCCTACGACCAGGGCGACCTCTACCCCGGCTCCACCTACTATGGCCCCGCCAGCATCCAGCGCGTGACCATCGACAGCATCAACGGCGAGGAGTTTGACCCCGAGGCCACCTACTGCGTCGTCTCCAACAACTTCACCGCTGCCGGCGGCGACACCTACTACGCCTTCACCGCCGCTGAGGACGTTGTCGATTCCGGCATCGCCATGGACGTCGTCGTGATGGACTACATCACCGAGGAGCTGGGCGGCGTTGTCACCGCCGAGCAGTACGGCGAGACCCAGGGCCGCATCACCATCCTGAAGCCCGTGTTCACCGACGTGGCTTCCACCTCCTGGTACTACGACGCCGTTATGACCGCCTATAACGACGGCCTGATGACCGGCGTTTCCGCCACCACCTTCGCGCCCAACACCAACATGACCCGCGCGATGATCGTCACCATGCTCTACCGCCTGGCCGGCGAGCCCGCCGTCGAGGGCAACGTGTCCGAGACCTTCACCGACTGCAAGGACGGCTCTTACTACGCCAACGCCGTTCTGTGGGCCAGCGAGACCGGCGTCGTCACCGGCCGCAACGCCACCACCTTCGACCCGAACGGCACCCTGACCCGTCAGGAGCTGGCCGCCATCCTCTACCGCTACTGCGGCTCCGCCGCCGCCGAGGCCGAGCTCGCCTTCGACGATGCTGAGAGCATCGCCTCCTGGGCCAGCGACGCTGTGGCGTACTGCGTGGAGAGCGGCCTCATGAGCGGCGTGTCCAGCACGTCCTTCGCCCCCACCGGCTTTGCCAACCGCGCCATGGGCGCCACCGTCCTGGTGCGCCTGGCCGCCATGGAGATCGTCCCCCCGGTAGCCGCCGAGGAAGATGAGGCTCCGGCCGAGGACGAGGCCCCCGCTGAGGACGAGGCCCCCGCCGAGGACGAGACCCCTGCTGAGGACGAGACCCCCGCTGAGGACGAGACCCCTGCTGAGGACGAGACCCCCGCTGAGGACGAGGCTGCCTGAGCCTTATCCCGCTTGAATCAAACAGGAAGCCGGGGAGCGAAAGCTCCCCGGCTTTTCCAAACTGCGTTTGGATGCAGAGGCGCTGCGCGCCTCGCTGACTGAAGGCCCCCACGAGGGGGCCAGTGCCACCCCATTTCTTTGGTCTTGCCCAAAGCCAGGCGCAGCTTGGCCGACCGTGCGTTGCTCCCTGCGGTCGCGGCACTACCTTGCATGTTTTCACCAGTTAGCGGCGCGAGCGAAGCGAAGCCAGGCTGCGATAAGGAGGCAATGGGCTGTGCCCGGTCTACCGAAAGGCTTCCAACAGTGGGGCGCGCAGCGCAATTGCCAGCGGCCGTTGGCCGCCTTTGGAGTCTGAGGGGTTTCTTTTTGACAAGGCAAAAAGAAACCCCTCAGGAAAATCGTGGGTTGATTTGGTTAAGTAAGTCGATTATATTACCGACTTAGAGGGGCGCGGGCCGCAGGCAACTGCCTCCACACGCAGTGTGGTCAGGTTGAGGGCATCGGCTGGCCGTTGTAGATGGCCTCGAGCTGGGCGTCGCTGAGCTCCACGTGATAAAACAGGGAGAAGAACTCGCGCACGGCGTCGTCCACGTCCACCTGGATGTAGTCGGGGTAGATGAGCGCGGAGAGCCAGCGCAGGCCGACGATGCGGTTGGGCCCGGGCGGGCGATCCACCCAGCTGAAGGGCGCGTTGGGCGTGCCGTAGACCCTGCCCTCCTGCACCGCGGTGAGGTTGGCGTAGGTCGGGTCATTCATGATGGCGTCCGCGGCGCTGGCGCCGGGGATGTCGGATTTCGGCTCGCCGTTGACCACGATCACGTCAGGGTCCCAGGCCAGAAGCTGCTCGGCGGATATCTGCACGCGGCCGCCGTCGCCCAGCTCCAGGTCCGCCACGTTGACGGCGTTCACCAGCTCGATGATGGCGCCGTGGGAGGAGCCGGCGGGCGCGGTCTCCAGCGAGTCCTCGCCGTTGCCGTAGTACATGCGCACCTTTTCCTCCTCGGGGATGTCCATGTTGGCAATGTCGTCCAGTGTGGCCTCCGCATAGGCCGCCAGCTGCTCCGCCGTCTCCTCAACGCCGAACAGCTCGCCCATGAAGCGGTAGGCCTCCGGCGTGTGGCTCAGCTCGCTGTCCACGACCACTACAGGGATGCCCAGGCTCTCCTGCATGGCGTCCGCGTCGCTGACGATGGCGTCGTTTATCGTGCCGACCATGAAGGCGATGTCCGGCCCCGCGGCCAGCACGGCCTCATAGTTGATGGCGTCGCCCATGCCGAAGTTCGGCAGCGTCTCATACTCGTCGAGGATGACGCTCTTCTCAAGGTCGTTCAGCTCGTAGTTCCAGCCCAGCATCCTGTCCGGCGCCAGCGTATAGAGGAAGATCGCCGCCGTCGGGTCCGTGGAAAACGCCTTGTCGATCACCGCCGGCAGCTCCACCTCGCGCCCGGCCATGTCCGTCAGCACGCGGGGGCCTTCCTCAGCGGGCTCCTCGCTTGCCGGGGCCTCGCTCTGCGCCGGCGCGCTCTCGGCCGCCGGCTCTTCGCCGCAGCCGGCCAGCATACCCAGCGCGAGCGCCGCCGTGAGCAGCAGCGCCAGCAGCTTCTTGCTGTGTTTCATCCTTTTGCCTCCTTGTCCATTTTTGTTTATCAAACGCCCGGCCCCTCGCGCCGGGTCATTGACTTTGAGTGGATAATGTGGCATAATTTCAACATGCAGGCAAAAGCGAATCGCTTTTCATTACAATTCGCACTATAGCACATCACTTCACTCAAGTCAAGCCAAAGTTTGGAGGTGCGCAGGATGGAGACGATACACCGGCGCGAGGCCGCGGCGGCGCGGCGGCGCTACGCCCTGGTACTGCTGGCCATGCTGGCCGCGCTCGTCGGCGCCACGCTGCTCTCGTTCTGGATCGGGTACTACCCCCTCTCGCCGGGGGACGTGGTGCGGGCGTTTTTGTCGCGTTTCGGCGTGGAGTCCAGCATGGACCCCAACGCAGTGACGATATTCTGGAACATCCGCCTGCCGCGCATTCTCTCGGCCGTTTTCATCGGCGCTTCGCTCTCCGCGGCGGGGGCGGCCTATCAGAGCATGTTCCGCAACCCGCTGGTCTCGCCGGACATCCTCGGTGTCTCCTCCGGCGCCAGCCTGGGCGCGGCCATAGCCATCCTCTGCGGGCAGGCCAACTGGGTGGTGCAGCTGGCGGCCTTCACCGGCGGCGTCTGCGCCGTGGCGCTCTCGTATATCATCAGCCGCAAGAGCCCCCATTCGCAGACGCTCAGCCTGGTGCTCACGGGCTCGATGGTGATGGCGCTGTGCAACGCGGGCGTGACGATGATAAAATACGTCGCCGACCCGAACGACGTTTTGCAGCAGATCACCTTCTGGCTGATGGGCAGCCTGACCAAAACGGACATGGAGAGCTTCCTCTGGAGCGGCGTGCCGATGGCCCTGGGGCTCGCGGTGGTGCTGCTGCTGCGCTGGCGGCTGAACGTCCTCACGCTGGACGAGGAGGAGGCGCGCAGCCTGGGCATCAACGTGCGCCGCACGCGGCTTATTTTCATCGCCGCCTCCACGCTGCTGAGCGCCTCGGCCGTCTGCCTGGGCGGGCTCATCGGCTGGGTGGGCCTGATGGTGCCGCACATGGCCCGCGCGCTGGTGGGCGCGGACTCCGGGCGGCTGATGCCGGCCTGCGCCATGCTGGGCGGGGCCTATCTGCTGCTGATGGACGACCTGGCGCGCTCCATACTGACGATGGAGCTGCCGATAGGCGTGGTGACGAGCATCATGGGCGCGCCCTTCTTCGTCTATCTCATCATCCGCAGGAAGGGGTGAGCGTATGCTTCTGGAAGTGCAGGACCTGAGCGGGGGCTACGGCTCCGGCGACATCGTCAGGGGCGTCTCCTGCGCGGCGGACGCCGGGGAGATCCTCTGCCTGGTGGGGCCCAACGGCTGCGGCAAGACCACGCTCTTCCGCCTGCTGATGGGCATACTGCGCCGCAGCGGCGGCTCCATCCGCCTGGACGGGCAGGACACCGCCGAACTGGAGCCGCGCGAGCTGGCCCGGCTGGTGGCCTATATCCCCCAGCACCACACGCCCGTTTTCGCCTACACGGTGCTGGACGTGGTGGTGATGGGCCGCGCGTCGCACTTTTCGGCCTTCCAGGCGCCAAAGGAAGTGGACCGCGAGGCCGCCTTCTCCGCGCTGGAGAAGATGCACATCGCCCATCTGGCGAACGAGAAATACACCGCGCTCAGCGGCGGGCAGCGGCAGCTGGTGATCATCGCCCGCGCCATCTGCCAGGCGGCCCGGCTGCTGGTGATGGACGAGCCGGCGGCCAACCTCGACTACGCCAACCACCGGCGGCTGCTGGACGTGGCGGTGGAGCTTGCCGCGCGCGGCTACTGCGTGGTGATGAGCACGCACGCGCCGGAGGACCCGGCCTCCATCGGCAGCCGTGTGCTGATGATGCGCGAAGGGCGCGTGGCGGCCTTCGGCACGCCGCAGGAGGTCATCACGCCGGATAACCTGGAGCGCGTGTACGGCATCCCCATGGACGTGGTGACGGTGACGGACCGCCGCGGCGAGCGGCGCACGATCTGCCTGCCCCTGGGCGGCGCAGGCATGGAGGAGGTATAAAAATGGCGCAGTTCATCCCCGTGGAGGGCAACGAGAGGGCGCGCGCCCTCTTTGAGTCCATGCTCAACGCGCGCTCCAGCGTCCCGCCTTCGGCGCAGGAGACCGCCGCGCGCTGGGACTCGCGCGCCGACGAATGGGAGCGCTCCGGCGGCGCGCTGCAGACCGACCACGGCAGGCGCGCGCAGGACGCGGCGGCGTTCCTCATCAGCCGCGGCGCGCTGGGCCCGGAGAGCGTGGCGGCGGACATCGGCTGCGGCCCCGGGCGCTTCGCCTGCGAGTTCGCCAAAACGGCGCGCTCCGTCACGGGCTTTGACATCTCGCCGCGCATGACGGAGCTGGGCGCGCAGCGCGCGCGGGAGCTGGAGCTGGACAACGTCTCCTTCAGAGCCTGCGACTTCCACGCGCTGGACGTGCGCGCGGAGGGGCTGGAGGGCCGCTTCGACCTTGTCTTCAGCTCCATGACGCCCGCCGTGCGCGGCGTGGAGGGGCTGAAAAAGACCATGGCCATGTCCCGCGCCTTCTGCTGCCAGGTGACGCATGTGTCGAGCGCCAACGAGCTGCAGGGCCGCATCATGCGCGAGCTCTTCGGCCGCGAGCGCAGCGACCCGCGCTATGGCAGCGGCCAGTGGTTCTACGCCCTCTTCAACCTGCTGTTCCTCAGCGGCTACAGCCCGGATGCCAGCTACTACAACGCGCGCGACGAGCGCCGCGTGCCCGCCGGGGAGGGCTACGCGCGCCACTTCATGGACATGCTGCTGCCGGAGGGCGAGCGCACGGAGGGCAACCTGCGGCGCATCACGGCCTGGCTCGCGGCGCACGCGGAGGCGGACGGCTGCCTTCTCGAGCGCAGCGAGACCTGCTACGGCCGCCTGCTGTGGGACGTGCGGGCGCGCTCGCCGCGCATCGAGTTCTTCCGGGGGCTCATATGACGGCGCGGCACCTCTTCCTCACCGGCGAAAAGGGCGTCGGCAAATCCACGCTCATCGACCGGCTGCTCTCCCGCTTCCCCGGGCGCGTGGGCGGCTTCCGAACGGTGCGGGTCGATACAGTGCGCCCCGGGAAGGCCACCGTCCACCTGCTGCGCGTGTCCGGCGGCGAGCAGCCCGGCGAGGGGAACCTGCTCTTCTCCTGCGCCGCGCCGGGGGCGGACATGGCCCTCCGCTTCGAGACGCTGGGCCGCGCCGCGCTGAGCGGCTGCGGGCGCTGCGGCCTGATACTGATGGACGAGCTGGGCCCGCACGAGGCCGCAGCGCCGCTCTTCCAGCGCGCGGTGCTGGAGGTCCTGGACGGCCCCACGCCCGTCCTCGGCGTGCTGCAGCGCGCCGGGGAGCCCTTCCTCCGCTCTATCGCCGCGCGCGCCGACACCGCCGTGCTCGAAGTCACCCGCGAGAACCGCGACGCCCTGGCCCTGCTCATCGAGCTGGCCGGGAGATGACGCCCGCTCGGAAAATACAGGCGCGGCCCCCTCTGCTTGCTCACAGAGAGGGCCGCGCTCTTGCCTTTTACAGCCATAACATATTCTGCCGGGCACGGTAAGCGCCGCGCATTTCATCCGGTTATCTCCCTTTTCAGCCCTGCGGCGTCGTCCACCAGGACGCTCGCGCCGCTTTCGATGAGCTGTTCGCGGGTGCGGAAGCCCCAGGTGACGGAGATGCAGCCTATCCCCGCGGCGCGGGCCGTGTCGATGTCCACCTCCGAGTCGCCGACGTACACCGTGCGCGCCGGCTCCGCGCCCAGCTCGTCCATGGCGGCGAGCACGGTGTCCGGCGCGGGCTTGCGGCGGATGCCCGGCTTCTCCCCCACGGCCGTCAGCACCAGGCCGCTGAAAAAGTCCCGCGCGAGCTGCGCGGCGGCCGTGTGCGGCTTGTTGGAGACGATGGCGCACTTCACGCCGGCTGCTTTGAGCTCCTCCAACAGCTCCATGATGCCGGGGTAGGGCGCCGTTTTGATGCGGCTGTGGGCCTCATAAAAGGACAGGTAATCGTCAAAGACCTCCTGATAGCGGGGGTAGTCCCTCCCGCCGGGCACGCAGTGGGCGATCAGGTAGCCGGAGCCGTTGCCCAGCCGCGCGCGCATCTCGTCGCGCGTCGGCTCCGGCAGGCCGAAGTCGCGCATGGCGTGCACGACGGCGTCGCGCAGGTCCTCCAGCGTGTCCAGCAGCGTGCCGTCGAGGTCGAAAATAACGGTGTCGTATCTCATGCTTTCTTTATAAACTAAAAAACTCTGCCTGTCAACCTTGACAAGAGCGCAAGTATGTGCTATTATGTATCAGCTTTCGTCTGGAGAAGTACCCAAGAGGCCGAAGGGGCTCCCCTGCTAAGGGAGTAGTCGGTGATGAGCCGAGCGAGGGTTCAAATCCCTCCTTCTCCGCCACAGCGCCGGAACTGATTTCATTCCGTTCCGGCGTTCTTTTTTCCTTTCAGCCGCCTTGAGACCGGCGGGGGAGTGTTGCATAATGGGCCAAGAGCTGAGGAGGGATGGCCATGGCCTTTGATTTCAAGAAAGAATACCGGGAATTCTATATGCCCAGGAACACGCCGCAGATAGTGAACGTCCCGGCGGCCAACTATATCGCCGTCCGCGGGGCCGGGGACCCGAACACGGAGGGCGGTGCATACCAGCAGGCGATCGGCGTCCTGTACGCCGTTGCGTACACCATAAAGATGAGTTACAAAACCGGCCACAAGATCGAGGGCTTTTTTGAATATGTCGTGCCGCCGCTGGAGGGCTTCTGGCAGCAGGAGGGCGCGGATGGGGACAAGGACGCCTTCCGCTGGATATCCGTCATCAGGCTGCCTGACTTCGTGAGCGGGCAGGACCTTGACTGGGCGGTCGAAACTGCAACTCGGAAGAAAAAGCTGGACTGTTCCCGCGCCCGCTTCTTCACCGTGGAGGAGGGGCTGTGCGTGCAGGCGATGCACCTGGGCCCCTTTGACGACGAGCCGCGGACCATCGCCTTGATGGAGGCATATCTGGAGGAACAGGGCTATGCCACGGACCTCACAGAGACCCGGCTGCACCATGAGATATACATGTCCGACGCGAGGAGGGTGCCCCCGGAAAAGTGGAAAACAGTCATCCGCCTCCCCATCAGGAAGGCATGACGCCCGCAGAAAGGCAAAAAAGAGCGCCGGAACGGGATCCATTCCGTTCCGGCGCCGTGGTGTGAGTGTTCTTACCGCATTTGGACTGTGATCCCTGCTTAATACAAAATTGAAGCCCAACGAAGTGGGTTCAATTTTGAAAGGAGGAGCAGCGGAATGAGCGCGAGACGACAATCATTCTGAAAGAAAAATCGTCGCCGCAAGCGATATGAAGCTTGCGACGACGTGGCGGAGAAGGAGGGATTCGAACCCTCGAACCGCTTTTGACGGTTACACGATTTCCAATCGTGCGCGCTCGACCAACTACGCGACTTCTCCACGCATTGCCCGAACAACATTCTATTGTTGACGCCCGTATATAATAAATGAAAACCGCCGCAAAGTCAAGAGCTTTTCTCAGCAAACTTGAAATTTGCGGCGGCCGGCGTCAGATACAGCGCAAAATAATGCCGCGCAGGGTGCGCGCGTGGCCCTCCTCGCAGCGCGCGCAGCGCTCATAGAGGCACTTGAGCTCCCCGCAGGCGCGCTCAGCCGCGGCGCGGAAGGCGCAAGCGCTCTCGCGCTCGGCCAGATACGCGCTGCGCAGGCTCTTCAGGCAGCAGCACACCAGCGGGCATGAAGGCTCCGGCGGGCAGCAGTCGCCCGTCAGCAGGTAATACTCCCCCGCCAGCGCCCGCGCGCGGCAGCTCTCCTCCTCCGCCATGCGCCGCAGCGTACAGGCGCAGCCGCCCATGCGGCAGGCCAGCGCGCGGTAGAGCTCGCAGGCCCTCCCGGCGGCGACCATAAACTCCCGCAGTTGCTCCCCGCCCGTGTCCGGCGGGGCGGAGCGCGCGCCCTGCACGCGCTGCCAGACGGCCTCGAAGCCGCCGGGTGACGCCAATGACTCGTCAAGCATACTTAATCACCCGCAACATTCTATGCCCGGCCGCGCCGCCGTGTGCGCGGCGCTTGCAAACGCGCGCGCTCTGTGAGATAATGGGCAAAACAGTTCACGGAGGGCGCGATATGGCAAGGTTTTTCATGGCCGGGACGAATCTGGACGGAGGCAGGGCGATCATCCGCGGGCAGGACGCGGAGCACATCCGGGTGCTGCGCCTGCGCCCCGGCGAGGACATGGTCATCTGCGACGGGCGCGGCACGGACTACCGCTGCCGCCTGGTGCGCTCCACGGCGGAGGAGGCCGAGGCGGAGGTGATCGAGGTCACCCCCTGCCGCGCGGAGCCCAGCGTGGCCGTGCGCGTATTTGCCGGCTACCCCAAGGGCGAGCGCGCGGAGCTGCTGGTGCAGAAGTGCGTGGAGGCCGGCGCGGCAGAGATCGACTTTTTCGACTGCGAGCGCTGCATCGCGCGGCCGGACGGGCGCAGCATGGCGAAAAAGCTCGAGCGCCTCGCGCGCGTGGCGGAGTCCGCCGCCCAGCAGTCCGGGCGCGGCATCATCCCCCGCGTGGGCTACATCCCCAACTATCTGGACATGCTGGACGCCGCCGTCAAGCTGCCCGTGCGCCTTTTCATGTACGAGACGGGCGCGCAGCGCGCGCCGCTGAAGGAGGCCATCGAGTCCGCCCTGCCCTTTGACGCCGCCGCCGTCGTCACCGGCCCGGAGGGCGGCTTCTCGGAGGCGGAGGCCAAAATGGCCGCCGCGGCGGGCTTCACCCTCTGCTCCATGGGCGAGCGCATACTGCGCTGCGAGACCGCCCCCGTGGTGGCCGTCTCCGCCATCATGTACGCAACCGATAACCTCTGACCAGCCAGGCTGCGCCTGGAGGGCGGCCAACGGCCGCGGGTACTTGCGCTGCGCGCCGCGCTGGGGGAGGCCCCCGCGAGGGGGCTTCTGAGAGATTTCTTTTGGTCTTGCCAAAAGAAACCCCTCAGACTCCAAAGAAAAGCGCTTTTGGCGCTTGTCGTAGGCGCGAACTGTCTTTTACGTGTTTCCGCGTGTCGCAGGTGGTCTTCCCGGTATCGGATGGCTTTGCCCGCCGCCGGCCGTGCGTTGCTTCGCTTCGCTCGCGGCACTAAGTCAGCAGTAACTTGAAGCCTCCCCTACAAGTAGGGGAGGCTTAGGCTTGCAGCAACTCAGCGGCGCGCGCGAAGCGAAGCCAGCCGCGGTGGGAAACATTAATGCGCAAAGTATTGACACTGTAAATAATAACGTTTACAATGAATATACTAAGAAGTGAAAGGAGGCGCGTTATGGCTACGACGAACGTGAACATCCGCATGGACTCCAACTTGAAGCAGCAGTTTGAAGCGTTTTGCTCGGACATGGGCATGTCGATGTCCACGGCCTTCAACATTTTTGCGAAGAAGGCTGTGCGCGAGTACCGCATACCGTTTGAGATCGGCGCGGAGGCGCCCAACACGGAGACCCGCAAGGCCATAGAGGACGCCAGAAACGGCGTCGGGCTCAGCCGCGGCTTCACCTCCGTTAAGGCCTTGATTGAGGACCTGAATGCTGACGATTAAGTACCAGGCCGCATTCAAGAGTGATTACAAGCGGATAGTAAAGCGTGGATATTCCAGCCCGACTGGCTGCTTGTGTACGAAGTGAATAATGACGAGCTTATTCTATATCTCATACGAACAGGGTCGCGCAGCGACCTGTTTTAAGCTCACACGTTAAGGAGCAGCCTCCGGGCTGCTCCATTATTTTTTGGAAAACCTGCGCTCGCCCGCGTTATGCTGCAACATGGGCAAGCACGCGCGGAGGGTTTAACGTTAATTAGCACAATTCTACTTGTAAATTATTGTGAAAATTACCACTATCGACTCAAAAGTGCCATGTGATATAATTATAGTGCAATGTTAGCAAAGGATACAGCGCTGCTCGTTCCGGAACACTCGGAGGAAGCGATCGGCAACGATCTTGCAGGCCGCTTACCACATACGGTATCATGAATCAGGAGGTGCTGGCAGGTGGCAGATAAGTACGGAAAGATCCTCGCAAGGCGGGCTATTTACGTAGTGATCGCGTTTGTGCTCGTATCCCTGTGTCCCAGCCACTACAATGAGGAGCGTTTTTACAGCATTCTCAGCGGGGAACTGTTAATTCGCCTGGTGTTCATCCGCGCGTTCACGCTGATCCCCATCCTCGGCCTGCTGGTATCATACCTCGTTTGCGGGGCGATAGGGTTTGGCTCAGTCCTCAGACACAGGCCGGGCAAAAAGCTCACCGCAGCCTCCCTGGCGATAGCCGCAGTTATGCTGCTCGGCGGGCTGTACATCAGCTGTTTTTTCCTTTTGACTGGCTGGGGCGGGCTCGTTTTGCCAGAACCTCTGGACTATTTGTGGCAAGATCCCGGCCCGCTCTATATTTGGTGGGCAGTTATGGGGATATTTGCCCACATGGGCATATCCAACCTCCATCTTTTGCGCCGCGCCGCCCCCGGGGAGGGCGGCCCTGCGGGCGACGGGAACTGATCCCCATATCGCCTTCCGGTGATACAGGAGCACAAAAAAGGAAACCGCAAAGATTGCGGTTTCCTTTTTGCATTTCAGACCAGATCGCGGCGGCGGGCGTGGTCCCGCCTATGCCATCCGGCTCAGTTCGCCGTCGGCGACGGTGTAGACGGCGTCGGCCGCCTCGGCGATGGCCGGGTCGTGGGTGACGATCACCACGCAGTAGCCGCCCTCGTGCGCGAGGCGGGTGAGGATATCCACGATATTGCGCGAATTCTCCCCGTCCAGGTTGCCCGTGGGCTCGTCCGCCAGCAGGATTTTCGCCCCCGAGGAAAGAGCCCGCGCTATCGCCACGCGCTGCTGCTCGCCGCCCGAGAGTTGGCTCGGGTAGCGCCGGTGTTTCTCTTCCGCTATGCCCACCAGCTCGAGGTTCCGCCGCGCCTGTTCCCTGGCGTCCTTTTCGCCGGCGCCCAACAGCTCCAGCGGGAAGCACACGTTTTCCAGCACGGTCAGGAGCGGGAACAGGTGGAACGCCTGGAAGATCACGGACACGTACTGCCGCCGGTAGGCGTCCAGGTCCATCTCGCTGAGCTTTTGGTCATCCACCAGTACCTCGCCGCCGGAGGGGCGGTCGAGCCCGGCCATGATGCTCAAAAGCGTGGTCTTCCCGCTGCCGGACGGCCCGACGACCGCCGCGACCTCCCCGGCGCGGAAGCGGCACTCCACGCCCTGCAGCGCATCCCGCGCCGCGCGGGGATAGCGGTAGCTCACACGGTGCAACGTCAGTTCTGCCATGATCTTTCCCTCCTATTCCTTCACCTGCAAAAGCTCCAGCGGGCGCTTGCGGGTCACCATATACACGCCCGCCAGCGCGCCTGAGAGCGCTCCCAACAAATAGACGGCCGCGCCCTCCGCCATGCTGCCAAACCCGACCAGGGGGAAGATGGCCGCCAGCGCCAGCAGCACGATCGCCTCTCCCGCCAGCGCGGGCAGCAGCAGCTCCGCGCCCAGTACGCAGCGCGCCTGGATGCGCGAGACGCCGATGACACGCAGCAGCGCCGCCGTCTTAGTGCGCTGCACCAGCAAAAGCGCCGTGGGCCCCGCCGCCGTCAACGCCGAGATCAGCAGCACCAGCGGGTAGAGAAGCTCCAGCACCTCCACGTTTTCGTTGAGGGGGCCTACGGCCTCGCGCAGCTCCTCGTCCCAAAGGAGGAAGGACAGCGGCAGTTTTCCCGCCGCGGGGCTTGAGACGATCTCGTCCGCCTCCGCCGAAAGCTGCGAGAGCTCCCTGTTCCTGGCGCGGTCAACTTCAAAATTCGCCTTTATATATGAGAGCGACTGTACGCCGATCCACTGCGCCGCTCCGGCGGGCATTAAGGCCGTGTTCATCGAGGCAACGCCGGTATAGTAGCCGTCGTACACTCCGGCAACGCTCACGGTGACGGCTTTGCCCCCGTCGCCCACCAGTATGAAATACGAGCCTCCGGTGACGTTCCAGGACTCGTAGAGCACACGGGGCAGGATGACGGGAAGCTCATGGGCGGGCATTCCCAGCTCGTTCGTCTCCCCATATACGTCCTCGGAAAAGATGGAGCCGTCAAAGGGCGGAAAATACTCGATCTCCATGCTGTTCCCCGTCTGAGCGAGGAGCTCCTCTTCGTTCGACGGCATCAGGAGCGTCAGATCGTTTGCCTGATGCAGGATCTTGCCGCCAGGCTGGGAAAGCATCAGGCCCGCGTCGTTCTCCACCGCCTCGGTGTAGCAGCCGGAGAAAAAGCCGGTGTCCAGCAGCCGTTCGACGGCCTCCTGCGAGATAAACCCGCCGCTTTTCCCGCTCCCGTCCGACACGGAGGAGGTGGGGTCGGTCTTTACGATCTCCGCGCTGACCTGCACAGTCTCATAGAGCGCGTCGATCTCCGCCGAGGCCCGGCTCAGATCCTGCTGGATTACCGCGAGAGATACGCCGAAGAGCAGCGCCGTGCATATGTACAGCGCCGTGCGCAGGGGCGAGCGCAGGGCGTAGCGCACCGTAAACCGCGCCAATGCCGCGCCGCTCCCCCGGCGCTTCTTCCGGAGCTGTTCCGCTGGCGCGACGATCGCGCCCGCCGCCGGAGAGAGCTGCGGCTCTTTGGGCTCTGCCGGAAAGGCCGCCGCGGCATCTGCCCGCGGGCGCGCCGCCCCGCCCTGCAGGACCTCCAGCACGCTCCGTTTCGTGCTGCGGCGAAGGCCCAGGAACGCGGGAAGCACTGTCACAAGCAGCAGCAAAAGCCCCAGCAGCGCAAGGCTCGTCCACGGCGGCACGGCCACCGGTTCGGGTGAGATCTCCTGCAGCTTTGAAACGATCTGCCCCAATGCGATGTAGCGGGCAAAGCAGGAGCCGGCAAAGATGCCCACGGCCGCCAGCAGGGCGTAGGGCGCAAAGCTCCCCAGCAGCGTTTCCGCCGCCGGCATCCCGAGGGCGCGCGCAATGGCGATCTCCCTGGCGCGCTGGTGGGCGTAGACGAAGGCGCACACCGCCGCCACGGTCAGGAAGAGCGCCCCATAGAGGAGCAGCCCGCTCAGCGCCGAGCCCTTCAGGGAGTCGGACGCCGCGGCAAAGGTCTCCCAGTCCCGCTCGATAAACTGCACATCCAGGCCCAGCTCAAGCAAGCCCGGGCGGGTCTCCGTCAGGAATGCCTCCTTGTCCGCAGGGAAGTTCAGCAGGAAGCTGTAGGAGGAGTCGGAGATCTCCCCATCGCCCATGCCAAAGCCCTCGGGCATAACGCTGTCGGGAATATAGAGGTAATTCGTCACGCTCGTAAGCTGTACGGGATTGGCCGACAGGGTGCCATATATCCCGACGATGCTCAGCGTCAGGGTCTTTGTCGGGTAGGTGTCATAGCTGTCCTTAAAATCGGAGGTGATGTAGCCCACATGCGTCTCGGGTATGTCGCGGAGGGTCAGGGTGATCTCATCGCCCAAAGAAAGCCCGCGCGTCTGTGCAAAGCCGACGTGCACTACGCAGACGGGGTTTGCCGCGGCCTGATCTTCATCGTCCAGCCAGCGCCCCTCTTCCAGGTAATAATAATGGGAGCTCTCCTGCACATAAGGCATCTTCCGCATGTCCGCCGTGCCCACCACCATCATGCTGTGCCGGTTCAGCTCCTGGATCTCCTCCTCATCGCCCAGCAGGGAGGGCAGCAGCTCCCTGCCCTCGGCCTCGGTGAGGAACCACCGGCCGCCGGGCTCGGCGCGGCGGAGGGTATAGTCGATGTCGATGCCGGTAATGTACGAGTTTTTGTAATAATACGCCCGCACGAGATAGACGCCGCCCACCTCCAGCGCGGCGTCCTCCAGTGCGAAAGCCTCGTCGCCGTCGTCCGCGTGGTACATCAGCAGCCTCATTTTCTCGCCCACGCGCTCGGGATAGCCGTACACCGCCTCGGTCACGCGGAACATATACTCATATCCGCCCCCGGCGCTGCGCTCCTTTGAAAGCAGCTCGGCATATGCGAGTATCTCGCTCACATTCACGCCGATGCCCTCGCGGTCGCTCGAGTTGCCGTCGATGTCCGCGTTATACAGCCCGTCCAGGACGCCGGCGACATAGCGCCGCGTGTCAGAAAAATCCACATAGGCGCTGGAGGAGATCAGTTCCGCCCCGGCGCCGACATCCCCGTCGGTGCTGACCAGCTGCCCGATGGGGCGGTAATAGTCGTTGAGGACAGCCACCTGCGAGGAGACCGCGCTGTATTCCGTGAACTTTTCGCCCACGCCCAGCGCGGCGGCGCCCAAAAGCAGCAGGATCAGGACCGCCGCCAGCGGACGGCGGAGGACAGATCTCCAAAAGAGCTTTCGCTTCATCCAGGTCTCCCCTTTCTCAAAAGGAATGCGCACTTCCGAAGGCGGCGGTCGTGGATCTTTATAACTATTCCATTCAATTATAACCGTATATTATCATCAAATCATCCAAAAGTCAACTTGACGTGGCCGTCCGGCGCGAGCCACCGGAACAGGGCCAGATACCGCCCCGGCTGCCGCCGCGGCGGGCTTTGAGCGCGCCAGTTCAGCTCCTGATCTCGGCCCAGTTCATGACCGACCAGCCTTCGTCCGTCTTTATCAGCACCAGCGCGGCCTCCGTCCCCGGCCCCATGCCGCGGTAGACCGTGCCGGCGCCGCCGCTGTATTCAAAGCGCAGGGTGACAAGGCTGCCCTTGTCGATGCCCTCCGCCGGCGCGCCGTGGAACACATGCGACGCCGCGTCCGTGAAATACGCGTCCATCTCCGCGTCATATTCCAGGGCTTCTATCTCGCAGCCCTCTGCCGCCGCGGCGAAATCGGCGCGCAGGAAGGCCTCCGCCTCCTCTATCAGCGCCGGGTCCTTCTCCACGCTCACCCGCGCGGCGAGCAGCTCCTCCAGCAGCCCGGTGTCGATGCTCCCGGCCTCGCAGGCATAGCACACGTTGTCGAACATGACCGTCCCGCCGGAGAATATATCGATATCCCGCGGGTGTGCGTGCTCGTCATATTCCTCATAGGCAAAGTAGACGCTGTACAGCCGCGGCGGCTGCGTGAACTCATCGCGGGCCTCGTCGTACTCCGGCCGCTCCGTCTCATTCAGGCGCACGATGCCCGCGACGGCCGCGCAGAGGGCGTCGAGCTCCTGCTCCGAGAGGTCGTAGCGCCAGGCGGGTTCGCCCCCACGGCGCAGGATAAGGGCCGCTGTGGGCTCCGCATACCCGGCAGGCGTGGAGGCGGTCGGCGTGGGCTCCGCGCCCTCCGGCGCCGCCGTCGGCGCCGGCGTCACGGCGGCGGCCGGCGTGGGCGCGGCTTCCGCCCCGCAGGCAGAGAGCAGCACAGCTGCCAGCAATGACCATGCCATCGTCCTTTTCATCGCGCACCCTCCCTTTGCCCCGTTTAGGACTGGATACGGCAGGATAACACCAAGGTTTGCCTGCCCGGCCGAATATCGTCAGGCGATCTGATAACTCAACGAGGCAAACACGTCCGCATCGTTGCTGCTGAACATGGTGACGGCGTATTCGCCGGCCGGCAAGCCGGACAGGTCTATGGTGCCATGGGCCGCGCCGCTCGTGAGCCCTAACGCATATATAGTTCCCTCGGCGCTGGCGACGCCTACATACAGTGTTTCGCCTGATTGACGCCAACTGACCGTAATGCCCAGGCGCGTGTTCGCGTCCTCGGATATCTCAAACAGGGCTTCGGATGACACCCGTTCGTTGTCCTCCGCGTTATCCAGCAGCAGGGTCTGAACGGGCGCGCCGGCATCGCTGCCGTGAAGCTCTCCATCAGCAGTATACCGGTCGCGTATATCCACGATCTGCCCGTCCCCGGCGGCGGCATATACATCTTCGGATATTTCGGCCGTTCCCGTCTCTGCGCAGCCCGGTAAAAGGACGAACATCAGCGCCAAAAGCAGCGCGAGCGGTTGGATATTACTTCTTTCCATCACGGTCTCCCTCCTCACGATCGCCCCTTTGACGTGCGTAGGTCTCGGCGCACTTGGCATCGACCCGCTCCCGATTCGCTTCATATTCTTCCAGAGGCATTATTTTCACGCAGCCGCTCCATGGTATGCCGTCGTTCTCCTCCATATAGTATTCTATATACAGCATACAGCTCGTCGCCGATCTCAAAATCATCGAGGTCATATGGCCCACCGTCGTAGCCCAGCTTGAACAGGTGCCATCTGTTGTCTTCGTGGTTGAGGAGAACAAAGTAAAGCGGCTCTTCCAACTTGTCTGCAAGCACCCCGGTCATAACGCCGTGCTCCCCAACAGCCGTATCCGGCACGTTGTATCCGTACCAGGCGGCGCAGCCTGACAGCAGCGTGAGCGACAGAGCAAGCGCTGTGAGTATTATGGCCCCTCTTCTTTTCATGACCACACCTCCCCTGGCGTTGACCGCTTAAAACGGGTCTCATCGTTATCTCATTATAATAAGATTTGCGTTAAAAAACAAGTATGGGAAAGTCAACTGCATATAAATCAGGCCGGCGCGTGTGCGCCGTGCAGCCCAGCAAAAACAAATCCGAAGCCCAGCGGGTCCGGTTTTTAAAGGAGGAACGGGATCCATCCCGTTCCGGCGCCAGGGGTTGGGTTTCTTTGGTAAGATGCGCAAACTTTCGGCGCACGGCCACCTCCCCTGCGCGGCAGGGGAGGCCTGGGCTTGCTGAAAGTGGAGCGGCGCGCAGCGCATCCGCATCCAAACACAGTTTGGGTCATTCCTCCTTCAGCGCGCGGGAATACAGGTCATTCCTCTTGAAGCCGCTCTCCGCGGCGGCTTTTTTTGCCGCGTCCTTGAGCGAGAGGCCCTCGGCGCGGTAGCGGCAAACGAGCTCGAGGGCCGCCTGCTCGTCCATCTGCGGCCGCGCCGGCTCCGGCGCGCCGGCCACCACCAGCACGAACTCGCCGCGCGGCGGCTCGGCGGCGTAGCGCTCCGCGGCCTCGCCCAGCGTCGTGCGGATGACCTCCTCGTGCATCTTCGTCAATTCCCGGCAGAGGGACACCTCGCGCCCAGCGCCCAGCGCGGCGGCCAGGTCGGCGAGCGTTTTCGCTATCTTGTGCGGCGCTTCGTAGAACACCATCGTCCGCCGCTCGCCCTTCAGCTCCTCCAGATGCTCCGCGCGGCTCCTGCCGGAGGTGGAGAGGAAGCCCTCGAAGGTGAAGCGCCCCGCGGGCAGGGCGGAAAGGGCCACCGCCGTCACCACCGCGCTGGGGCCCGGCACGGCGGTGACGGCCACGCCCTCGCGCGCGCAGAGCGCCACCAGCTCCTCGCCGGGGTCGGAGACGGCGGGCATGCCCGCGTCCGTCACCAGCGCGCAGTTCTCGCCGGCGAGGATGCGCTGCAATATTTTGTCCCCGCTCTGGTACTTGTTGTGCTCAAAGTAGCTGACGAGCGGCTTTTTTATACCGAAATAGTTCAGCAGCCGCAGCGTGACGCGCGTGTCCTCGGCGGCGATGAAGTCCGCCTCCTCCAGCGCGCGGCGCGCCCGGGGCGAAAAGTCCCCCAGGTTGCCGATGGGCGTGCCCACCAGCGTGAGCGTTCCCGGCATCATGTATCCCCCCTGTGACATATGCGGCGGTATTCCGCGCTCTCGCCGCCCGAGTCCGTGCGGACGATCAGCGGCGGCTCTATCTTCAGCCCGGGCGCGCCGCCGCGGCGGCCCTCGGCCAGCACCAGGCTGGGCGCGCTCGCCGCCGTGCTCTGCACCAGGCGCAGGCGCTTGGGCTCCAGCGCGTGCGCGCGCATCAGCGCCATCAGTTCCGCCAGGCGCTCCGGGCGGTGCACCACGCAGAAGGCCCCGCCCGTCCGCAGCGACCAGGCCGCGGCGTCGAGCACGTCCGCGAGCGTACACTCCATCTCCGAGCGGGCGAGCGCGCGGGCGCGGTCGCTGCTCGCGCGGCCGCTGCCGGCCGGAAAATAGGGCGGGTTGCAGACGCAGAGCGAGTAAGCCCCCGCCTTCAGCAGCGCGCGGTGGGCGCGGATGTCGCCGCAGATCACCCGCGCGCGCCGCTCAAGGCCGTTGGCGGCCAGGTTGCGCTCCGCCGAGCGCGCGGCGGCGGGCAACAGCTCCACGCCGTCCGCCTCCAGCCCCGGCATCCGGCTGAGCAGCAGCAGCGTCACGGCGGCGGCGCCGCAGCAGAGCTCCAGCGCCCGGCCCCGGGCGGGGCGGGCGAAGTCCGCCAGCAGCAGGCTGTCCATGCCCAGCGGCATGCCGCCGCCGGGGTCGAATAGCGGCCCACCGGGCCAGAGTTCGGACAGGGCCATGGCCTCCTCCCTTCTCCGCAAAAGCGCCTTTCCGTACATATAGAAGTGCCCCGCCGCGCAACAGTCACGCGGCGGGGCGGAGCGTAACGCCGATCAGTTCTCAGCGATGGCGTCAGCAGGACAGTTCTCCTTGCAGGTGCCGCAGCCGATGCACTTGTCCTGGTCGATGACGTACTTGTCGTCGCCCATGTCGATGGCCTCGACGGGGCAGTTGGCAGCGCAGGTGCCGCAGGAGACGCAATCATCGGTGATAACGTAAGCCATGTTCCATCCTCCATTCAGAGCATATTTATACGGGGCCCTTCACAGGCCTGTATGGCTGTATTGTAGCACACCGGGCGTAAAAATCAATAAGTAATTATGAATTTCCCCCCGTGCACAGCTGGGCGGATGGTTATATCTTCCGGCTGAGAGGGCAATACTTACTGCGTTCGCGGGCATTCACGCCCCGGACAGGCTATCATTATAGCTCTCAGCAAGGAGGAATGGGCATGAAAGGTAGCGGCAGATTCACCGAGAGGGCCACGGGGGCCATCACCGCCGCCCGGGACGCGGCGGCGGCGCTGGGGCACAGCTATGTGGGCACCGAGCACCTGCTGCTGGGCGTGGCGGCGGAGGAGGGCAGCCTGGGCGCGCGCGTGCTTGCCGGCTGCGGGCTGGACAGCGCGCGGTTGACGCGGCTGGTGGCCGCGGAGTGCGGCCGCGGCGCCCCCGGCGAGCCGGCACAGGGCCTGACGCCGAAGGCCCGCTCGGCCATCGAGCAGGCGGCGAGGGACGCGCGCCGCCTGGGCCACGGCTATGTGGGCACGGAGCATTTGCTGATGGGCGTGCTGCGCTCGCCGGACTGCACGGCCTACGGCCTCGTCTGCGGCGCGGGGGCGGAGCCGGAGGCGCTCTATGAGCAGATACTGGCCCTTTTCGGCGCGCCGCAGGACGGCGAGCCCAGCCGCCAGACGCGCCAGAGCCCGCTGCGCTATCCCGCGCGGCACGCGGACACGCGCCTGCTCGACCAGTATGGCCGCGACCTGACGCAGCTGGCCGCCGGCGGCGGCACGGACCCCGTGGTCTGCCGCGACCGGGAGATCAAGCGCGTCATCCAGATCCTCTCCCGCCGCACGAAGAACAACCCCGTGCTGGTGGGCGAGCCGGGCGTGGGCAAGACGGCGGTGGCCGAGGGGCTGGCCCAGCGCGTGGCCCGCGGGGAGGTGCCCGACAGCCTGCGCGGGATGCGCATCGTCACGCTGGACGTGCCCAGTATGCTGGCCGGCACCAAGTACCGCGGCGACTTTGAAGAGCGCATCAAGGCCGTGCTGCGCGAGGTGCGCCGCGCGGGGGACGTGATCGTGTTCATCGACGAGCTGCACACGCTGGTGGGCGCCGGCTCGGCGGAGGGGGCCATCGACGCGGCCAATATCATCAAGCCCGCCCTCGGGCGCGGGGAGATACAGGTGATAGGCGCCACCACGCTGGAGGAATACCGCCGGCACATCGAGAAGGACGCCGCGCTGGAGCGGCGCTTCCAGCCCGTGAACGTGCCCGAGCCGGGCCTTGCCGACTGCGAGAAGATGCTCTCCGCCCTCAAGCGGGGGCTGGAGAGCCACCACGGCCTCGGCATCTCCGATGAGGCGGTCTCCGCCGCCGTGCAGCTCTCCGCGCGCTACATCAACGACCGCTTCCTGCCCGACAAGGCCATCGACCTGCTGGACGAGGCGGCTTCCCGCGTGCGCATCGAGGGCGGGCGCTCGCGCGTGGTGGGCCGCGAGGAGGTGGCGGACGTGGTCTCCTCCTGGACGGGGCTGCCGCTGGCGGCCATCACCGAGGACGAGGGGCGCCGGCTGCTGCGGCTGGAGAGCGCGCTGCACGAGCGCGTGGTGGGCCAGGACGAGGCCGTGGGGGCCGTGGCGCGGGCCATCCGCCGCTCGCGCGTGGGACTTTCGGACCCGCGGCGGCCCGTGGGCAGCTTCCTCTTCCTCGGGCCCTCCGGCGTGGGCAAAACGGAGCTCTGCCGCGCGCTGGCGGCGGCGGTCTACGGCGATGAAAAGGCCCTCATCCGCATCGACATGTCCGAATACATGGAAAAGCACGCCGTCTCGCGCCTCATCGGCTCGCCGCCCGGCTATGTCGGCTATGACGAGGGCGGGCAGCTCACCGAGCGCGTGCGCCGCAGGCCATGGAGCGTGGTGCTCTTCGACGAGATCGAAAAGGCGCACGAGGACGTCTATAACCTCCTGCTGCAGATCATGGACGACGGCGGGCTCACCGACTCCGCCGGGCGGCGGGCGGATTTCCGCAACACCATCGTCGTCATGACCTCCAACGTGGGGGCCAAGGCCATCAACTCCGGGCGGCCGGCGCTCGGCTTCGGCGGCGAGAGCGGCGGCACGGACAGCGCCGTGCGCGCGGCCGTCATGCGCGAGCTGCGCGAGACCTTCCGCCCCGAGTTCCTCAACCGCGTGGACGGCACCATCGTTTTCCGCCGCCTGACGCCGGAGGACGTAAAAAAGATCGCCGCCTCCATGGTGGCGGAGGTGGCGGGGCGTATGCGCGCGCTGGGCGTGGAGCTGGAAGTGGCGGACGAAGCGCTCGACTACCTCGCCCGGCGCGGCTTCGACCCGGACTGCGGCGCGCGTCCGCTGCGCCGGGCCGTGAGCGCGGAGCTGGAGGACCGCGCGGCGGAGGCGCTGCTCGCCGGCGCTCTCGCGCCCGGGATGCGCGCCGCCGTGCGCGCCGGGGAGGGCGGCCTCGTCATCGTACCGCTCAGCTGAGGGCGGGCAGCGACTCGTCGTTCGCCACCCAGTCGCGCACGTGGATGACGTTATACGCGTCCTCCCCCGTGCGCACCACCACCTGCGTGATGCCGGCGTTGATGATGTGCCGCCTGCACATGGAGCAGGGCATGGTATCCGCGAGCAGCTCCTGCGTCTTGGCGTCCCGCCCCACCAGATAGAGCGTGCCGCCCAGCATGTCGCGCCTGGCGGCGGAGATGATGGCGTTGGCCTCCGCGTGCACGCTGCGGCAGAGCTCGTAGCGCTGCCCGGAGGGGATGCCCAGCTCGTCGCGCGTGCAGCGGCCGAGCTCCGTGCAGTTCACGCGCCCGCGCGGCGCGCCGTTGTAGCCGGTGGATATTATCTCGTCGTTGCGGACGATTATCGCGCCGTACTTCCGCCTGAGGCAGGTGGAGCGGTTCAGCACCGCGTCGGCGATGTTGAGGTAGTAATTCTCCTTGCTTGTCCTTGCGTCCATGAACATGCTCCCTTCCGCCGCCCTGCGGGGCGGCGTTTTTTCAAGTTTATAATTTTGGGGCTTCCCCGTCAAGCCTAATTGTGCTATACTGCCGCAGTATGAAGAACTACGCCCTTGAAATGGATAAGGTCGTCGCCTCCCTCGGCGGAAGGCGCCCACGGCTGCTGCTGCAAAGCTGCTGCGGCCCCTGCTCCACCGCCGTGCTTGAGGTGCTCCGCCCGCACTTTGAGGTCACCCTGCTCTATTACAACCCGAACATCCAGCCCGAGGAAGAATACCGCCTACGGCTGGAAAACCAGCTCAGGGTGCTGCGCGAGCTTTACCCGGATGTCGGGCTTCTCGAGTGCGCTTATGACGGCGGGGCCTTCACGGCCGCCGCGCGCGGCCTGGAGGGCGAGCCGGAGGGCGGGGCGCGCTGCACCGCCTGCTTCCGGCTGCGGCTCGGATACACGGCCAGGGCCGCGGCGGAGGGCGGGTTCGAGTTCTTCTGTACCACGCTCAGCGTCTCCCCGCACAAGGACGCGGAGCGCCTGAACGCCATCGGCGCGGAGCTGGGCGAAAAATACGGCGTGCGCTACCTGCCAAGCGACTTCAAAAAGCGCGACGGCTACAAGCGCAGCATCGAGCTCTCACGCTCTTTGGGGCTCTACAGGCAGGACTATTGCGGCTGCCTCTATTCCAAACAGGCTTGAAGGGGCTGCGCCCCCTTTTCAGGCATGGCGGGAAATACGTTTCCATCCCGCCGGCGCGGGTTTCCACACCCCGCAGGGCTCTGCCCATATCAAAATGGGAGGTAAACAAAAATGCGCATCTCTGTCAAAGATCTCGCCTCCGCCGCGGTCGTCGGCGCGGCCTACGCCGCACTGACCATGCTGCTCGCCCCCATCTCCTTCGGGCTCGTGCAGTTCCGCGCGTCGGAGGCGCTCTGCATCCTGCCGGCCTTCCTGCCCGCGGCCTCCTGGGGCCTCTGGGTGGGCTGCGCGCTGGTGAACTTCATGTCCGGTTACGGCATACCGGACATCGTGTTCGGCTCCTTCGCCACGCTGATGGCCTCGCTCTGCATCGCGCGCATCGCCCGCGGGCACTCTCCGCTGCTCGGCTGGGGGCGCTGCCTCGCCGTCTGCGCCATGCCCGTGCTCTGGAACGGGCCCATCGTCGGCGGCGTCATCGCCTGGAGCACCGGCGCCTTCTGGGCCGCCCTGCCGCTCAGCGCCGCTCAGATAGCCGTTGAGGAGGCGGCGGTGATGTTTGTCCTGGGACTGCCGCTGCTGCGCCTGCTGCCGCGCAGCCGGGCCTTCGTCGGCGCTCTCTCACATGTGCGCTGAGTTGCCGCTTTTGTAAATTCCGCAACGATTTCCGCACTTTTGCCGGGTATTTTACGATTCGCACGGACACGTGGTGACAAAAGCATTTTGGGGACTTCCCTTTTTCAAAACCCGTGCTATAATGGCGCCACTATGAAGATACGACAGCTTTCACATGTACAGATTATCGCGCTCGGGTTTTTCCTCGTGATCGCGTGCGGCACGGCGCTGCTGATGCTGCCTGTAGCCTCCAAGGACGGGGAGAGCGCCGGTTTCATCACGGCCATGTTCACCGCCGTGAGCTGTTCCTGCGTCACGGGCCTCGCCATGGCGGACACCTGGACGCAGTGGACGTTCTTCGGCCAGGGCGTGATGCTGACGCTCATCCAGATCGGCGGCCTGGGCTTCATGACCATCGCCACACTCTTCTTCCGCCTGATGCGCCGGCGCATGAGCATGCGCGAGCGCGCGGTGATGGCGGAGAGCATCAGCGTCGGCGGCCGCGTGGCCCGCATCATGGAGATCAGCTCCACGGTCGTCATCGGCACGCTCATCTTTGAGGGCACGGGCGCCATACTGCTGGCCATCCGCTTCATCCCGCAGTACGGCGCGGGGCTGGGCACTTGGTTTGCGGTGTTCCACTCCGTCTCCGCCTTCTGCAACGCGGGGTTCGACCTGATGGGCATCAACCAGCCCTATTCCTCCCTGGTGGACTACTCGGGGGACGCGCTGGTGAGCATCACCATCATGGCGCTCATCACCATCGGCGGCATCGGCTTCCTGGTGTGGGACGACATACGCAACTGCGCTCTGCGCGTACGGCGCTGGAGCCTGCAGACCAAGCTCGTGCTCATCACCTCCGCCATCCTCACCTTCGGCGGCGCGGCGCTCTTCTTCTTCATCGAGCGCGACCGCATGAACGTGGGCATGCCCCTGGGCGAGCAGGTACTGGTGAGCTTCTTCTCGGCGGTGACGCCGCGCACGGCCGGCTTCAACAGCGTGGACACGGCCGCCCTCTCTCCGGCGAGCAAGCTGCTGACCATCATCCTCATGTTCATCGGCGGCAGCCCCGGCTCCACGGCCGGCGGCATCAAGACCACCACCGCCGCCGTGATCGCCATTTTCCTCGGCTCGAGCATCCGCGGCCACCGCGGGGCGTACATATTTGGCCGCCGCCTGCCGGACGACAACATGAAACAGGCCGGCATGGTGATGAGCACCAACCTCTCGCTGGCCATCGGCGGTGCGCTCGTCATCTGCGGCGTGCAGGGCCTGCCGCTGACGGATGTGCTCTTTGAAGTTTTCTCCGCCATCGGCACCGTGGGCATGACCACGGGCATCACGCGCGACCTCTGCGACCTCTCCGCGTGCATCGTGGCCTTCCTGATGTACTGCGGGCGCGTGGGCAGCGTGTCCTTCGCCATGGCGCTGCTGGAAAAGCGGGCGGAGCCGCCCGTCACCTACCCGGTGGAAGACGTGACAGTAGGCTAAAGGAGGTTTATCATGAAATCCTTTCTCATCATCGGCATGGGCACCTTCGGCCACCACATGTGCCGCGCCCTCTGCAAATTCAAATGCGAGATCATGATCGCGGACCGCAACGGGGACACGCTGGAGGACATGCTGCCCTTCGTCTCCTCCGCCAAGATCTGCGACTGCACGAATATCGAAGCGCTGCGCTCCTTCGACATCCCCAGCTTCGACGCCTGCTTCGTCTGCGTCAACGACAGCTTCCAGGCCTGCCTGGAGATCACCGACCAGCTCAAGGAGCTGGGCGCGAAGAAAATATACAGCAAGGCCGACCGCGAGCTGGAGGCCAAATTCCTGCTCCGCTGCGGCGCCGACTCGATCATCTTCCCCGAGCGCGACATCGCCCAGCGCATCGCCATGCGCGAGTCCTCGGACCGCATTTTCGACGTCATCGGCCTCGGCGAAGGCTTCTCCATCGTGGAGATCGAGCCGCCCAAGGCCTGGATCGGCCGCACCATCGCGGATGTCAACCTCCGCAGCCGCTACGGCCTCAACCTCATCGCCGCCCGCCGCGGCGACAAGATGCACACCGTCATCGACCCGTCTTATACCTTCTCCGCCAGCGAGCACGTGCTCGTGCTCGGCAGCCTGGACGACATACAGAAGGTCACCTGACCAAACTGCGTTCGGAGGCATTTGCCTGTGGCCCGCACCCCTCTAAGTCGGTAATATAATCGACTTACTTAACCAAATCAACCCACGATTTTCCTGAGGGGTTTCTTTTTGTCTTGTCAAAAAGAAACCCCTCAGACTCCAAAGAGAAAACCGCTTTGGTGCTTGTCGGGAGGTAAAATCTGCCCGTCAGTTTGGGTGGTTACGGACTTTCAGGTGGTCATCCCGTCGTCGGATGGCTTTGCTCATCGCCGACCGCGGAAGGCTTCGCTTACGCTCGCGCCGCTGACGAGATGGTAATCGGTAGTGCCGCGAGCAACGCACGGCCGGCCAGGCCGCGTTTGGATGCAAAGAAGCGCGCCTCACCAACGGATAGCCTCCGTTAGTGAGGCGCGCAGCGCAATTGCCTCCACACGCAGTGTGGGTCAGATGTTGAGGCTCTCTATCCAGGCCAGGAACTCGCCCCAGAGCTCCACCAGGCGGAAGCGTATCTCCACTTCGCCGCCGGCGGTGAGCAGCTCGCCGTTCTCGCCGAGGGCGGCGAGTGCCTGGTCGTATCCGGCGGCGGAGGCGCAGAGCGGCGGGAACACCACGCACCACCAGTTGCGGCCCTCCCCCGCGCCCAGCGTCACGCGCAGGGAGTCATAGACGCCCGCCGGCAGGGTCACCGCGCCGTATTCGCGCGTGGGATAGCCCTCGCGCGAGAGCTCCACGGCCACCGCGCGCCCCTCCGCGGCACCCTCCGCCGCGCGCCGGACCTCGGGCAGGGCGCGGGCGATGATGTCCCGGGCCTCGCCGGCGTCCTCCGCGCCGGCGAGCAGCGGCGTCAGGCACTCGAGCACGCTGTCGCGCACGCGCAGCTTCAGCGCCTGCTCATACTCGTCGTCCGAATCCGCGATCACATGCAACCGCACCAGCGAGCCGGCGATGGCGGCGCTGCGCCCGCCCGCCCAGCAGGAGGCGCAGAGCGTCACGCACAGCGCGAGCAGCAGGGATATCTCCCAGTTTTTAAGATGTTCGTTCTTCATAAGCTATGTACCTCTCGCAGCCTATTATGGCCGCGGGAGGTACATTTCATACAGGCTATTTGCGCCTCCGGCGGGTAAAAAGATGGAAAACGAAGAGTATTGCCTCCGCCAGCAGGGCCGTAGGCAGGGCGGAGATCCAGACGGAGTTTACGCCGAAGAGCGCCAGCACGGCCGCCGAGCAGAGGTAGAGCCCCGCCGTGGCCAGCATCCAGAGGCAGAGCGCGCGCAGTATTTTCATATGCCCTCCGTCACCAGCTGCTCGTATTCCCTGTCCAGGCGCCCGGCCTCGGCGGCCGTGTCATCGCGCATGGCCTCCAGGTTGGCAAGCGTGCTGCGGATGCGCGCGAGCACGGCCTCCGCCTCCTGCGCGGCCCGGTCGATGCGGCTGTTCACGGCCATGTCGACGAAGAAATTGTCGAAGAAATAGTCGGCGAAGGTCAAAAAGCCGTCTATCTGGATGTTCAGCCCCATGCCGCTGCCGTCCACATCCCGCAGTTCGGTGCCAAAGCGGCGCAGCTGCGCCTGCAGCGCCTCGATGCGCGACTGCGCCTCGTCGATGTGGCTGTATTTTATCATGTCGGAGAAAAAGCTGTCGCTGACCATGTCCACCAGCCCCCAGGTGGAGGCGCTGGAGAGGCTCTCGAGCACCTCGAGCGCCAGCTGCTCGGCGCGCGCCCCGGCGGCGAGGGCCTCGTCTATCTCCCGGCTGCGGCGCACCAGCGCGGCCTCGCGCCGCTCCAGCTCGCCCAGCCGCGCGCCCGCGGCGGAGCCGGCGGCCTTGAGCATGGCGGCCTTGCGCTCCAGCAGCTCCTCATAGCGCCGCTCGCAGCCGTCCAGGCGGCGCAGTTCCGCCTCCGCGGCGGCGACGGCGTCCTCCACCCCGTCCAGCTCGCGGGCCACGGCGTCATGGCGCACGGCGGCCTCGCGGGCCTCGGCCTGTTCGCGGTCCAGGCGGTCGTCCAGGCTGCCGGTGAGGCCAAAGAAATAGCGCGCCAGGCTGCGCCCCTCCAGGCGGCGCACGTCGTCGGCCTCATTCTCGGCGATCTCCGCCAGCTCCGCCTCGCGCGCGGCGAGCTCGTCGCGCTGGGCATAAAGGCTCTGCAAACGCGTCCTGAGCGTCCCCAGCCGCGCAATGTCCTCCCTCAAAGCCCGTATCGCACCATCGATGTTGTCCATAATTTGCCTCCCGAGAAGTGTGCAACGGCAGATCCGCGCTCACCGCACGAAATTTGTCCAGGCGGCTCTTTCGGCCTGGGGCGGCTCGATGCCGGCGGCGCGGATACATTTTATCAGCCAGGCCATGTTGCGCGCGAGGTTGCGCACAGTCTGCAGGCCCTCGGCGTCCTGCTGCACGTCCTCCGGCGTGGCGCCGTGGACCATCGGCCAGTAGGTGGAGGACACCACAGGCATCTGGCTGATGGTGAAGTACTTGTTTATCACGTCCACGGACGCGGTGGTGCCCGCGCGGCGGGCGCTGACGATGCAGGCCGCGGGCTTGTGCGCGAAGTTCGCCGCCCCGGAGTAGAACATGCGGTCGAGGAAGGCGAGCAGCTCGCCGGCGGGCGAGGCGTAGTGCACCGGCGAGCCGACGATGAGCCCGTCGGCGGCCTTCAGCGCCTCGACGGCCTCGTTCACGCCGCCGCCGCGGACGCACTGGCCCGTCTTGCGGCAGGCGCCGCAGGCGATACATCCGCCGCCCTGGCCGCGGCCGGCGTTGATGAGCTCCGTCTCCACGCCGCACTCGTGCAGCACGCGCGCGGCCTCGTCCAGGGCGGCGCGGGTGCAGCCGTGTTCATGGGGGCTGCCGTTGATGAGAAGCACTTTCATTGCATTGTCCTCCTTTTGATGTTGCCGTTCAGTTGATATAGTAGCGCAGCACGCCGTCCACGTTCTCGCAGCGGACGCGCGAGCGCTGCAGAAGATACTCAAGATGTGCCGCCGTTTCGCCCACGGCGAACCACTTCTGCTGCAGGGGGAAATCCGCCCAGGAGGGGCTCTTGCCGCGCACGCGCCAGCTCATGCGGCCGGAGAGCTCATAGGGCGTCAGCCCCGGGCAGGCGGCCAGGACGTCCAGCATCTCGCGGATGCGCGCGCCGTGGTGCTCGATGATGGTGCCGATGCGCTCGGGCATGGAGCCGCTTATGCCGCGGTGGGCGGGCAGGGGCACTCGCACGTCGTAGATGCTGATGTCCATCAGGCTGTGTACATAGTGGCCCAGCGGGTCGCTGAAGCCGTCCCAGGTGGTGATGTTCGGCGTGATGTCGAACAGGACATGATCGCCGAGGAACATGACCTTGGCCGCCGCGTCGTACAGGCAGAGGTGGCCGGGTGTGTGCCCCGGCGTGAGCACCGCGCGCAGGCGGCGGCCGCCGTATTCCAGCGTGTCGCCGTCCGCGACGAAGCTGAAGTCCAGCTTTTTCACGCAGTTATATTTGCGCATGGGCGAATTGCGCAGGAAGGCGACCTCCTCCGCCGAAAAGCCCAGCGTGATATACTCCTCCGCCCGGTGCGTGTTGGCCGCGGCGCGGAAGCGCTCCAGCCGCTCGCCGTCCTCGCGGCTTATGTACACCCGCGCGCCGGGCGCGGCCAGGTCCCCGGCCAGGCCCGTGTGGTCCGAGTGCAGGTGGGTGAGGAAGATGTCCGTGTCCTCCAGTCGCACGCCCAGCTCCGCGAGGCCCTCTTGCAGGGCGTCCAGGCACTCGGCGCGGCGGAAGCCGGTGTCGATGAGCAGATGCCGCCCGCCGCCCTCCGCGCGGATGAGGTAGCTGTTGAGGTTGCGCAGGGGATTGTCCGGCAGCGGGACGGGGATGGTGAAAATATTGCCTTCTATCTGGGTGTACATGTGCGCCCTCCGTGTGATAATATCTAACAGTTATTTTATCACATCCGGCGGCCGCTGGCGACTAACTTTTTATGGCCAGGATGCCGCCGGCCATCAGCGCCAGCCCGAGCAGCTTGCGCCAGGTGAAGGCCGCGCGCTCCGCGCCGAGCAGGCCGAGGCCGTCTATAAGAGCGGCGGTGCCGAGCTGGCTGAGCAGGATCACCGATATCGCCACGGTGGGGGAGAGCGCGCCGATGCCGAGCATCACGGTTATGGTTATCACAAGCCCGAGCACGCCGCCGAGCAGGCAGTACCAGGGCACGGTGCCGATAGCGCTGAAGCTGCCCGTGCGGTAAAAGCACAGCGCCGCCCAGGAGAGCACGGCCGCCGTGCTCTGCACCACGCAGTTGGCCTCCATCGTGCCGATGCCCTCGCCGAGGCGCGTGTTCATCACGCCCTGCACGCTCATCGCCGCGCCGGCTATGGCGCTCGCTATATATCCCAACATCTTTTTGCCCCCTGTATGGTGAATATTGATGAAAAGTGACGCCCCGCCGCGCGGGGGTTTATATAAATGTCCCTCTTGTGCGCGGGCCGAGGATGTGATATAACATGTGTACACGCATTACGCACATTCGACCTCCGCACAAGGACTGAAGGGAGACGGTGGATACGGTGAAGCAGACGCCGAAATACTATCTGGTGGAGACGAGCGCGCTGCCCGAGGTGTTTATAAAGGTCACCGAGGTGAAGGAGCTGCTCGAAACCGGCGAGGCACGCACGGTGGCGGAGGCCACGGAGCGCGTGGGGCTGAGCCGGAGCGCTTTTTACAAGTACAAGGACTCGGTGATGCCCTTCCGCGAGATGCGCCGGGGCAGCATTGTGACGTTCCACGCGCTTTTGAGGGACAGGAAGGGCGTTTTGAGCTCCCTGCTCGCTATTTTTGCCGATACCGGCGCGAATATACTCACGATAAACCAGAGCATACCCACCAACGGCACGGCGCTCGTCACCATCTCTGCCACGACGGACAACATGCCGATAGGCACGGACGAACTCATAACAAAGGCCCGCGAGCTCGAGGGCGTGCTCCGCTTCGACGCGCTGGCGGGCTGAGGAAGGAAGATAGAGAATGGTCAAGGCAGCGATACTCGGCATCGGCACCGTAGGCGGTGGCACGGCCGAGGTCCTGGCGAAAAACAGGGAGCTCATCGCCCGCCGTGCGGGACAGGAGATAGAGCTGAAATACATCCTCTGCCGCTCTCCGCGGCCGGGGCACCCGCTGGAGAGCCTCATAGTGCACGACATCGAGCCCATAGCCTCCGACCCGGAGGTGGGGGTCGTGGCCGAGTGCATGGGCGGGCTCTCCCCGGCCTTTGAATACGTGTCCCGCTGCCTTTCGGCGGGGAAGAATGTTGTGACATCGAATAAGGAGCTCGTGGCGGAGCGGGGGCTGGAGCTGACGGCGCTGGCAAGGAAGATGGGCGTGAACTTCATGTTCGAGGCCAGCGTGGGCGGCGGCATACCGATCCTGCGGCCCATCAGCCAGTGCCTGGCGGCCAATGAGATCAGCGCCGTTTACGGCATCCTCAACGGCACCACGAACTACATCCTGACGGAGATGATCCAGCGCGGCAAGAGCTTCGAGCAGGCCCTGCGCGAGGCGCAGGAGAAGGGCTTTGCGGAAGCGGACCCCACGGCGGACGTGGAGGGCATCGACGCCGGGCGCAAGATATGTATCCTCGCCGACCTCTGCTTCGGCAAGAACGTGCCGCCCTCCGCCATCACCATGGAGGGCATCACGCGCATCACCCCGGCGGACATCGCCTGCGCGCGCACGCTGGGCTACAAGATAAAGCTGCTGGGCCGTGCCATGCGCACGGGGCCCAACAGCGTCACCGCCTTCGTCGCGCCGCACCTGATATCCCAGTCCAACCCCATCGCCAATGTGGACGGCGTGCTCAACGGCATCGCCGTGCGGGGGGACGCCGTGGGCGAGGCGATGTTCTTCGGCCCGGGCGCGGGCGCGCTGCCCACGGCCAGCGCCGTGGCGGCGGACATGATAGACTGCGTGCGCGACGGCAGCACGCGCGTCTACAGCGGCTGGTGGCCCTCGGAGCCGGGCTACGTCACCGGGCCGGACAAGCTCTCCTGCCGCTGGATGCTGCGCACGCGCTCGCCCCTGGCGGACATCGCCGCGGCCTTCTCCGGCGTGCGCTTCATCAACGCCCCCGGCGCGGCGGCGGATGAATACGCCTTCGTCACCGGCTACATCTCCGGCGAGGAGCTGAGCGTGCGCACCGCCGGCATGGAGGTGCTGGCGAAGTACCGCGTGCTGGACTGAGCGCGCGGCGCGCGCACGCATATGATAGATTGACGGCTCCGGCCGGGTCAAATAGCTATACGGAGGGAATCATCCCATGCTCATAGTTCAGAAATTCGGCGGCAGCTCCGTGGCCAACGCCGAGCGGGTCCGCCATGTGGCGGGCATCATAGCGGACACCTATGCCGAGGGGCACGACGTGGTGGTCGTCCTCTCCGCGCAGGGGGACACGACAGACGAGCTCATAGAAAAGGCGCGGGAGATCAACCCGCGCCCCTCGAAGCGGGAGATGGACGTGCTGCTCTCCACGGGCGAGCAGCAGTCAGTGGCGCTGATGAGCATGGCGCTGGAGGCCATCGGCCTGCCCGTCGTCTCGCTCACGGGCTGGCAGATAGGCATGGAGACCAACGCCACCTACGGCGCGGCGCGCATCATCCGCGTCTCCACCGAGAGGCTGCGGCGGGAGCTCGACAAGCGGCGCATCGTCATCGTCGCCGGCTTCCAGGGCATCGACCGCAACGAGGACATCACCACCCTGGGCCGCGGCGGCTCGGACACCACGGCCGTGGCCATCGCCGCCGTGCTGCACGCGGACAAATGCCAGATATACACCGACGTGGAGGGCGTCTACACCGCCGACCCGCGCAAGGTGCAGGGCGCGCGCAAGCTCAACGAGATAACCTATGACGAGATGCTGGAGCTGGCCAGCCTGGGCGCGCAGGTGCTGATGAACCGCTCCGTGGAGCTCGCCAAGCGCTACGGCGTGGTGATCGAGGTGCTCTCGAGCTACGTGCGCAAGCCCGGTACAAAAGTTAAGGAGGTCGCCAAAAAGATGGAAGAGATGAAGATAAGCGGCATTGCGAAGGACAACGACGTGGCGCGCGTCGCCGTCGTGGGCGTGCCCGACACGCCCGGCATGGCCTTCCGCGTTTTCAACGCCATGGCCCGCGCCAAGATAAACGTCGATATCATCCTGCAGTCCTACGGCAAGGCCGGCACCAACGACATCAGCTTCACCGTGCCCATCGGCGACGCGGAGGCCGCCGCCGCCGCCCTCGAGGACGTGCAGGAGGCCATCGGCTTCGACCATATCAGCGTGGACACCAACGTCTGCAAGGTGAGCATCGTCGGCGCCGGCATGATGAGCGCCAGCGGCATCGCCGCGCTGATGTTCGAGGCTCTCTATGACGCCAAGATCAACATCCAGATGATCTCCACCAGCGAGATCAAGGTCTCCGTCCTGATCGACAAGGCCTACGCCGACCAGGCCGTGCAGGCCATCCACAACCGCTTCTTCGGCTGACCAGGCTGCGCCTGGAGGCGGTTGCCGCCGCAAGCGGCGGCGGCGGGCGGAGCAGGGCGAAGCCCTGCGAGACCCACGTGCCACCCCATTTCTTTGGTCTTGCCCAAAGAAACGGGAGTGGCGCCCCAAAGAAAAACGCTCCGGTGCGAATCGGAGCGTTTTTTGCGTGTTTTTACGGGTTTTCAGTTGTCAAACGTGGTCATCCCGAAGGGTGAATGAGTTTATTGCATCGCCGACCGTGCACTGCTTCGCTTCGCTCGCGGCACTGCCGATTATCACCATGTCAGCGGCGCGAGCGAAGCGAAGCCAACCGCGGCCGGCGATGAGCAAAGCCATCCGACGCCGGGATGACCACCTGAAAGTAAGTCACAACCCGAACTGACGAGCAGATTTTACGTATCGACACGCGCCAAAGCGGTTTTCTCTTTGGAGTCTGAGGGGTTTCTTTTTGACAAGACAAAAAGAAATCTCTCAGGAAAGGGTCGCAGGGGCCCTCGCCCCTGCATCCCCTGCCTGCGGGCGGGCCGCAGGCAAATGCCTCCTTGCCGCAGCCTGGTTGACTTTTGCTGGCGGGGCCTATATAATTTTCCTGTTCTAATGTACAAGGCAGACGGCATGGGGGGCATTTTTGTGCTTGAGCGGAGTGCGGCTTTCGCGCGTGCGTTCGTAAAATGGCTGGCAGTGGCGGCGGTGACGGGGCTCATCGGCGGGCTGGTGGGCTCGGCGTTCTATCTGAGCGTGGCGAAGGCCACGGAGCTGCGCGGGGAGATACCCTGGCTGCTCTATCTGCTGCCGCTGGCGGGCGTGGCCATCGCCTGGCTCTACCGCGCCACGCGCATGGAGCACGAGGGCACCAGCGAGATCATCGGCTCCATCCGCTCGGGCGAGGGCGTGCCGCTGGTGCTGGTGCCGGTGATATTCGTATCCACCGCCGTCACGCACCTCTGCGGCGGCAGCGCCGGGCGCGAGGGGGCCGCGCTGCAGATCGGCGGCGGCCTGGGCTTCGCCGCCGGGCGGCTGTTCCGCCTGGACGGCAAGGAGCAGCGCATGGCCACGCTCTGCGGCATGAGCGCGCTGTTCTCCGCCCTGTTCGGCACGCCGCTGACCGCCGCCGTGTTCGCGCTGGAGGTGGTGAGCGTGGGCCAGCTCTACTATTCCGGGCTGGTGCCCTGCCTGGCCGCCGCCCTCGCGGCCTACGGCGTCACGGGCCTTTTCGGCATCGCCCCCACGCGCTTTGACATCCCCTTCGTGGCCCTGACGGCGGACGGGCTCTGGCGCGTGGCCGTGCTGGCCATGCTCTGCGCGCTGGTGAGCATACTTTTCTGCGTCACCATGCACAAGAGCGCGCACCTGGCCGCGAAGCTGCTGCCCAACCCCTGCCTGCGCGCGGCGGTGGGCGGCGCGCTCATCATCGCCCTCACGCTGCTGCTGGGCGCGCGCGACTATAACGGCGCGGGCGTAGAAGTCATCGCCGCCGCCCTCGAGCGCGGCGAGGCCCGGCCGGAGGCCTTTCTGCTCAAGCTGCTGTTCACGGCGGTGACGCTCGCCTGCGGCTTCCGCGGCGGCGAGGTGGTGCCCGCCTTCTTCATCGGCTCCACCTTCGGCTGCGCGGCGGGCGCGCTGCTGGGGCTGGACCCGGGCTTCGCCGCCGGCATCGGCCTGGTGGCCGTGTTCTGCGGCGCGGTGAACTGCCCCATCGCCTCCATGTTCCTCTCCGTGGAGCTCTTCGGCAGCGGGGAGATACTGTACTTCGCCCTCGCCTGCTGCGTCTCCTACATGCTCTCGGGCTATACGGGGCTCTACAGCAGCCAGAAGATCATGTACTCCAAGCTGCGGCCGGAGTTCATAGATATAAACGCCAAGTAAAGGGGATAGAGATATGGCCGTTTCCGACACCGTCCTCACCGGCACAGCCGGGCTTTTCGACGGGCTGCTCACCTTCTCCGTGGCCGGCGTCTCGCTGATGACGCTGCTCGGCGCGCTCGTCGTGTTCCTCATCTGCTTCGCGGCCATGCGGCTGCTCACGCGCCTGGCCTCCAGGGCCCTCTCCAAAAGCCGCCTGGAGGGCGCGCTGCGCAGCTTCGTGCTCTCCTGCGTAAAGGCCGCACTGTGGCTGCTCACCGCCGCCATCGTGGCGGACAAGCTGGGCATACCCTCGGCCTCGCTGGTGGCGCTGGTCTCCGTGGCCGGCCTTGCGCTCTCGCTCTCGCTGCAGGACACGCTGAAGAACGTCTTTTCCGGCTTCACCATCCTCTTCACGCGGCCCTTCTCCTCCGGCGACTATGTGGAGATCGGCGCCACGGCCGGCACCATCACCGCCATCGGCCTTTTTTACACCACGCTGCTGGCCGCGGACGGCAAGGAGATCAGCATACCCAACTCGGAGGTCTGCGCCTCCCGCGTGACGGACTACACGCGCGAGCCCGAGCGGCGCGTGGAGCTCGGCTTTGACATGGGCTACGACTGCCCGGCGGAGGACGTGCGCGCGGCGCTGCTCGCCGCCCTGGCCGCCGACGGCCGCGCCCTCTCCGGAGAGGGCCATGAGCCGGCGGTGGTGCTCAGCGAATACCGCGCGAGCAGCGTGCGCTACCTGCTGCGCTTCTGGGTGAACAACAGCGACTACTGGCCCGTGTACTACGCCGTCAACGAGTCTGCACGCGGATATCTCGCCCGCGCGGGGCTGAGCATGGCCTACGACCGGCTGGACGTGCACATCGTGAAGTAAAGGGGGCGGCAGGCATGAACCGCGGCTCGTTCCTCTTCCGCGAGGAGCCACATGATGTCATCGCGCGCATATTCTCCCGCTCGCTGGGCGTGGAGGGCGGCGTCTCCGCGCGCCTGCTGGACGGCGGGATGTTCAACACCACCTACCTCGTCGAATACGGCGCGCCCCCACAGCGGGCGGTGCTGCGCCTGGGGCCGGTGGAGCGGCAGCGCCTGCTCGGCTTCGAGCGCGGGCTGATGCGCGCCGAGGAGCGCGTCTGCGCCGTCTGCCGCTCGCTGGACCTGCCCTGCTCGCGGGTGCTGGCCGTGGACTGCTCGCGCGCCCTTGTGGACCGCGACTATATGATCGTGGACTACATCCCCTCCGTCCCCATGTGCGAAGCCGGGCTGGGCCGCGGGGAAAAGGAGCGGCTCTACCACGAGCTGGGGCGCTGGCTGCGGCGGCTGCACTCCGTGCGCGGCGAGGGCTTCGGCTTCGTCTCCCGCCAGCTGGATGGCCTCAGCTTCCCGCGCTGGAGCGAGGCGCTGAACTTTGAGATCGCCGACTTCACCGCCCGGCTGGAGAGCGCCGGCGGCCTCACGGCGGCGGAGGTGGCGCGCGTGCGCGGCATATACGCGCAAAACGCCGCGCTGTTCGACGAGATAAGCGAGCCGCAGCTGCTGCACACGGACATCTGGGAGGGCAACGTGCTGCTCGACGGCGGGACGCACGCCATCCTGGCCGTCATCGACGGCGACCGCGCCATCTTCGGCGACCCGGACTTTGAGTTCGCCAGCCCCTGGGGCCAGGTGCCGCCGCTGCGCGAGGGCTACGGCTTTGAGCCTGTCAGGGACGAGCGGCGCGAGCAGCGCATGAGGCTCTACCTCGCCTTCTACCTGGCGCTGGAGGCGCATGTCGGCCTTTCGGAGTACAACGACCCCGACCTGTTCCGCGACCGCAAACGGCAGCTTTTCGAGATGCTCGGCACATTTGCATAAATACACGTTTATTCATATCAAGGAGGTACCCCAATGTCCAAAAAGGTAGTTATAATCGGCGGCGTGGCCGGCGGCGCGTCCGCGGCGGCGCGCCTCAGGCGGCTGGACGAGGGCGCGCAGATCGTCGTGCTCGAACGCACCGGCTATGTCTCCTACGCCAACTGCGGCCTGCCCTACTACGTCGGCGGCGTGATAGCCGACCGCGAGGAGCTCACGCTGCAGTCGCCGGAGAGCTTCAGACGGCGCTTCAACGTGGACGTGCGCGTCCTCACGGAGGCCGTGAGCATCGACCGCGCGGCCAGGACCGTGCACGTGCGCTCGCTCTCGGACGGCGCGGAGTATGACGAGAGCTACGACACGCTCATCCTCTCCCCGGGCGCGAAGGCCTTCGTGCCCGCCACGCCGGGCGTGGAGAGCGCGCTCTGCCTGCGCCTGCGCACGGTGGAGGACGCCCTGGCCATGCGCGAGCGCGCGGTGGCCGGCGGCCGTGCCGTGGTCGTGGGCGGCGGCTTCATCGGCCTGGAGGCCGCGGAGAACCTGCTGCACGCCGGCATGGAGGTGACGCTCCTGCAGCGCAGCGAGCAGGTGCTGCCGCCGCTGGACGCGGACATGGCCGCCGAGATCCACGCGCACCTGCGCGCGAAGGGTCTCGACCTGCGCTTCAAGGCCGCGGTGGAGAGCTATGAGGAGACGGCCGGCGGCCTGCGCGTACACGTGAAGGGCATGGAACCCATCGACTGCGCCTTCGCCGTGGTGGCCGTGGGCGTGGAGCCGGACACCGCCCTGGCGAAAGCCGCCGGGCTCGAGCTGGGGCCCAAGGGCTCCATCATGGTGGACGCGCACATGCGCACCTCCGACAGCGCCGTCTACGCCGTGGGCGACGCCGTGGCGGTGAAGAACCTCGTCACCGGCGCCGTGGGCCTCACGCCGCTGGCCGGCCCCGCCAACAAGCAGGGCCGCATCGCCGCGGACAACATCTGCGGCATCGCCTCCGAGTACAAAGGCACGCAGGGCTCCACGGTCATCAAGCTCTTTGACATGACCGCCGCCGTCACCGGCCTCAACGAGAAGGCCGCGAAGGCCGCCGGGATAAACTACAGCCGCGTCTACGGCTACTGGGGCCACCACGCCGGCTACTACCCCGGCGCGGAGAGCATGACGGTAAAGACCCTCTTCGACCCGGACACCGGCCGCATCCTCGGCGCGCAGATAACCGGCGGCGCAGGCGTGGACAAGCGCATTGACGTCCTCGCGGCAGCCATCCGCTCCGGCCTGACCTCCGCCGACCTGGCGGAGCTGGAGCTGGCCTACGCTCCCCCCTACTCCTCGGCCAAGGACCCGGTGAACATGACCGGCTTCATGATAGAAAACGTCCGCGCCGGCATCGTCAGGCAGTATTTCTGGGACGACGTGGCCGCCCTCCCGCGCGACGGCAGCGTGACGCTGCTGGACGTCCGCAGCGAGAAGGAGTACGCCTGCGGGCACATCGAGGGCACGGTGAACATCCCCCTGGACGAACTGCGCGGCCGCCTGGGCGAGCTGGACAGCTCCAAGCCCGTCTATGTGAACTGCTTCTCCGGCATGCGCAGCTACATCGCCTGCCGCATCCTCTCCGGCCACGGCTTCGCCGAGGTCTACAACCTCGCCGGCGGCTGGCGCTTCTACAACGCCGTGATGCAGGGCAGGCGGGATGTGGGGCATTATCCCTGCGGCGAGAAAATTACGAAGGGGACTTCGTCCCCCTCGTAAGCTCCCTTCTATTACGAGGGGGACGTTGTCCCCCTCGTAGGCTCCCCCTCGCGCCGCACAGCGGCGCGGTTGCGCCTCAGAGGCGCAAGATAAGGTATCGCCCCGAGGCAAAGCCCCGGGGCGATTTTGGCCGCCCTATGCGGGCGGCCATTCCTATGCTTGCAGCGTTGGGTGCCATTGACCACACAGGCTTTTTTAATGTGTCCCATTTTGCTTAAGCAAAATGGGACTTAAATACGCCGCCCGCGCTGGCGGGCGCGGGCGAGCGAGATGCGCGGGGCGGGCAAAGCCCGCCCACGGACGTGGTTTGCGTTGGGCGGAACGCCGCGCTTGTCGCGGCGTTATTGGGGGCTCCGCCCCCTTGCCCCCTATTTGCCTGTCAGCGGCGCGAGCGAAGCGAAGCATTCCGCGGTCGGCGGCGAGCAAAGCCATCCGACAACGGGATGAGCGGCCGCGAAACGCGAAAACCCGTAAAAGACAGCATTTACCTCCGACACGCACCAAAGCGGTTTTCTCTTTGGAGTCTGAGGGGTTTCTTTTTGACAAGACAAAAAGAAATCTCTCAGAAACAGGGTCGCAGGGGCGCTCCCCTGCTTTGACATGCAAAAACGCTCCGGGTCTACCCGGAGCGTTTTTTAAGTCTGGCGGCTTACGCCGCGGCGGCCCGGCGCTTTTTGCGCATGCCGCGCAGCAGCACGGTGAGGATAACGATGAGAGCGAGGCCGATCACGTCGGTGACGATGCCCGGATAGAGCAGCATCAGTCCGGCTATGAGGAACACGACGCGCGTATACCAGTGCAGCTTGACGTAGTAGAAGCCGTTGACGGAAACTGCCACGCCTATCATGCCGATGACCGAACTGACGCAGATCTGCACGATCTGCCACACGGAATCGACGTTGACGAACAGCATCGCCGGGTTGAGGGCGAAGATATATGGCACGATAAACGCACCTATGGCCAGTTTCGTCGCCTGTATACCTGTTTTCATCGGATTGCTCTTGGCGATGGCGCTGCCGGCGTAGGCGGCCAGGGCCACGGGCGGGGTGATGTCGGCCACGATGCCGAAGTAGAACACGAAGAAGTGGGCGGCGACGGGGTCGATGCCCAGGCGGGTGAGGATGGGCGCACAGGTGGTGGCCATGATGACGTAGTTGGCGGTGGTGGGCACGCCCATACCGAGCACGATGCAGCAGAGCATGGTGAGCACCAGGCCGATGAGCGGCACGCCGCCGGAGAGGCGCACGACCGCGCCGATGAGCTTCATGCCCAGGCCGGTGACGTTGATGCAGCCGGCGATGATACCGGCGACGGCGCAGGCCACGGCCACGGTGATGGAGCCGCGCGCGCCGCCCGCCAGGGCGTCGAGCAGTTTTTTCGGGGTCAGGCGGGTCTCCTTCTTGAAGAAGCTGACCACGATGGCCACCAGGATGCTGATGGCGGCGGAGAACTGGATGGTCTTGGCGTTGGTGCTGACCATCACGACGAGCACCACGATGGGCGCCAGCAGGTAGATGTCCTTCAGCAGGCTGGAAACGCGCGGCAGCTCGCTGCGGGGGATGCCCTTGAGCCCGCTCTTCTTCGCCTCCAGGTGGACGGCGATGAAGATGCCGAGGAAGTAGAGCACCGCGGGGAGGATGGCGCGGGTGGCCACCTCCGCATACGATACGCCGAGGAACTCGGCCATCAGGAAGGCGGCGGCACCCATGATGGGCGGCATGATCTGCCCGCCGGTGGAGGCCGCGGCCTCGACGGCGCCGGCGAACTCGGCACGGTAGCCGGTGCGCTTCATCATGGGGATGGTGACGGAGCCGGAGCCCACGGTGTTGGCCACGGAGGAGCCGGAGGCCATGCCCTCAAGGGCGGAGGCGATGACGGCCACCTTGGCCGGGCCGCCGGAAGCGGAGCCCGCCACGCAGTTTGCAAGGTCGATGAAGAAGTTCGCGATGCCCGTGCGCTCCAGGAACGCGCCGAAGATGACGAACACCACGATGAACTTGGCGCAGACGTTGACCGGCGTCGCCAGGATGCCGTTCACGCTGTAGAAGATGGTGTAGATAAAGCGGTCGAAGGGGATGCCGGCGGCGAAGGTATATATCACCAGCGCGCCCGCCACGCAGAGTATGGGCAGGCCCACGCAGCGCCGGCAGAGCTCGACCACGGCGAGGATGCCGATGAGGCCGATGATGGAATACGTCGAGGTCATCGAGGACGCGCTCTTGACCTCGAGCACGAAGGCGTCGTAGGTGACGGAGTAATAGAAGAACGCCGCCGCGCCCACGAGCATGATGATGATGTCATACCAGGGCAGGCTGTTGACCTTCACGTGCTTCTTGCTGACGGGGTACGTGATGAAGCCGAGGATGAGCATGCAGCCCATGAAGAACGTCAGACGCTTTTCCACGCCCCAGTTGGAGAACAGCGTGGACCAGATGCAGTATACGGAAAAGGCCGCCATCAGGCAGTCGATGACGAACTTGGGCGTGCCGGACCAGATGCGGGTGTTGGACTCCTTGTCATACTTGCGCATGACGGCCTCCACGTCCTCCATGGTGCCCACGTCCACGTCCGCGTTCACGTCGTAGGTGGCGCCGTCGAAATCGTGGGTGTGGGGCTGCTCATAGTGCGGCTCGCGGATCTCCTCCACGACCTCCTCCACGGGGATGTCTATGCTGATCCTGCTCTTTTTCTTTGCTTCTTTCCTGTTGTCGGACATTTGCTACCTCCTTATCGAAACCTGCGGCGCCCGGCAGGGCGCCGCAGGCCGCGTTGTATATATCGCGCTTCTCAGGCCGTGGGCACCGTGACGCCCTGCTCCTCGAAGTACTTGGCCGCGCCCGGGTGATAGGGCACGTTGGTGATGGAGGTGGCGAATTCAAGGTCGAGCTCAGCTTCCTTGGCGTGGCCGAGGCTGCCCTTGTTGTCGAATATGGTGGAGACGAAGTCGTACACCGCGTCCTCGCTCACGTCGTTGCCGGCGATGACCACGGCGCCCACGGCGACGGTGGTGCAGTCCTCAGGCGTGCCGTAAGTATCGGCGGTGATGGTGTAGGCGCTGTAGTAGGGGCTGCTCTCGATGAGCTTGTCGATGTGCTCCTGGTCGAGGCTGACGAGATAGATGTCGTTGCCGCTGGCCAGGTCGACGACGGCGGTGGTGGGCGCGCCGGCGACGATGAAGGCGGCGTCGATCTTGCCGTCCTTCAGGCTGTCAACGCTGGTGGCGAAGTCCTGATACTGGGGGGTGATGTCCTCCTCGGTGAGGTCGTAGGCGCCCAGCACGTCGAGGGCGTTGAAGTAAACGCCGGAGCCGACGGCGCCGATGGAGACGTTCTTGCCCGCCAGGTCGGCCACGGTCTTGATGTCCGGGTTGAGGGTGACGATCTGCACCTGCTCCATGTAGAGCGCCGCCACGGTGGAGAAGTTGGTCACAGGCTCCTCAAAGAGGCGCGTGCCCTGATAGGCGTAGCTCATGACGTCGGACTGGACAAAGCCCAACTGGATGGCGCCGGAGGCGATGTCCTCTATGTTCGTCTGCGAGCCGTTGGAGGCGACGGCGGTCACGCTGGTGTCCGTGTGCTCCGTGACATAGCCCGCAAGGGTGCCGCCATAGGCGTAATAGGTGCCGGAGTCGCCGCCGGTACCGAAGGTAAGGGACTCGCCGCCGCTGCCGCAGGCAGCCAGAGCGAGCAGCATAACGGCGCAGAGAGCGATGGCAATAAAGCGCTTTTTCATCTTGGGTCCTCCTTGGAATGAATTTTTGACTTGCGTAACTTTCAGGTGTCCCCCATTATACGCCTATATCTAACCCATTACAAGACCCAAAATGAACTTTTTATGAAAAGAATTGCAAAAATTTTCGTTCACTAATTCATGAGCGCTCTTTTTTCCGCCCCACGGAGGCGAAAAAGCGGAAGGTCATCGGCCACACGCCGGCGGCAAAGAGGACGACCAGGAAATATCTGGCGGCGTCTGCCGCGCCGCCCGTGCCCAGCAGGGCGATGAGCGGGGCTTTAAGGCCGGACTTGATGGCGAGCACGACGGCCAGGCCGGGGACGCACTTCAGTATCTGCCCGGCGAGGGGCGCTTTCACGTCGAAATGGATATATTTCCGGTCCAGCCAGAAGCTGAGCAGCATGCCGCTGGCCGCGCCCAGGAGCTTGTAGCCGTTCTCCCGCGCGGAGGCGAGGTTGGCCGCGTCCACGTCCGCGGGGAAGGGCCAGAGCTCCACATAGAGCAGGTAGGCCGCGCAGATGGCGATCATGCCGCCGATGAGGCCGTACATGCGCCCGGGGTGCTCCTCGATGTCCCTGAACAGGGGCAGCAGCGCGAGCGTGAGCGCGAGGCCCATGGCGAAGGCCACGCCCACGTCCAGCGGCGTGTGTACGCCGAGGTACATGCGCGAAAAGGCCACCAGCAGCACGGCCGCTATGCCCACGGCGCGCAGCCAGCCGCGGCGCGTCCAGGCGGCGAGGCTGCCGAAGGAGGCGAAGGCGTTCTGCGTGTGCCCGCTGGGGAAGGAATAGCCCGTGGCGGCCTCCCGCGCGCTCTCCACGATCTGGAACTCGGGATCGAGCACCCAGGGGCGGGGGATGCGGAAGGTTATCTTCATGAACTGGTTGAGTATGGTGCCGGTGAAGCCGCTGGTGAGGATGTAATAGCCGAGGGGCTTGCTGAAGCACCAGTAGACGATGACGGCCATGGCCATATAGACGATCTCGTCGCCGAGGTAGGTGACGGCGCCGAAAACGGCGTCGAGGAAGGGCGAGCGCAGGCCCTCAAGGGCATAGAGCAGGGACATGGTGACCTCCGTTAGTTGACAATTTGCCCGCGCCGTGAGAATATGGGCGCGGGAGGCGGATGATATGACGGAACATGAACGCTGGATGGGCGAGGCCCTGGCCCTGGCCGCCGAGGCGGCGGAGGCGGGCGAGGTGCCGGTGGGCTGCGTGGTGATAGACGAACACGGGCGCGTCATCGGCCGCGGGCGCAACCGCCGCGAGGAAGACCACGACGCCAGCGCGCACGCGGAGATCGAAGCCATCCGCGCCGCCTGCGCCGCGCGCGGGAGCTGGAACCTCTCCGGCTGCGCGATCGCGGTGACGCTGGAGCCCTGCCCCATGTGCGCGGGCGCTGTCATCAACGCGCGCATCTCCACCGTGGTCTACGGCGCGAAGGAGCCCAACAGCGGCTCCGTCGGCAGCGTGATAAACCTCTTTGAAGAGCGCTACGGCCACCGCCCCGCCGTGTACGGCGGCGTGCGGGCCGCAGAATGCGCCGGGCTGCTCGAGACCTTCTTCCACACCCTCCGGCGGCCAACGGCCGCGGGTACTTGCCTGCGGCCCGGGCTGCGGTGAGGTTTGCGGGAACTTATAGGCAGGAAAGCCGCTCAGCTTCCGCTTCGCGGCTTTCGCTCTAAACAACGTTCGCTGCGCGCAGCGCAAATACCAGCGGCCGTTGGCCGCCCTCCAGGCGCAGCCTGGCTCCCCTTTTAAGGGGAGCTGTCAGCGAAGCTGACTGAGGGGTGGTGGAAGTTTGCGCACTGCCTCCCCTGCCGTGCAGGGGAAGTGGCGCCTGCGCAGCAGGCGACGGAGGGGTGCCGGAAGTATGCGCATCTTACCAAAGGAGCGCATACCTATACCACCCCTCTGGCCGCGCTCTCGTGCGGCCACCTCCCCTTAAAAGGGGAGGCAAAGGCTTCGCCCCGGCTTATATCAGTCCTTCAGCGTGCCGTCGGCGTTGAACAGGGGCAGCGGGGCGAGGGTGATGATATCGTGGCGCTCGGCGGCCGCGCCCTCGGCCAGGACGGCCATCTTGCCGGCGATGATGCCGCCCGCGCGCGTCACCAGCTCCTCCATCGCGTGCAGGCTCTCGCCCGTGGAGATGACGTCGTCGATGATGAGGATGCGCTTGCCGCGCATGAGCTCGGCGTCCGCCTTGTCGATGACCAGCTTCTGGATGTGCATGGTGGTGATGCTGCGCACCTCCACCTCGAACACGCCGGTCATATAGGCTTTGGCGCCCTTGCGGGCCAGGAAGTACTTCTCCGCCCCGGACTGGCGAGCCATCTCGTAGAGCAGGGGGATGGCCTTGGCCTCGGGCGCGATCAGGTAGTCGTACTCCGGCGCGCGCTTGAGCAGCTCCGTGGCGCAGTGCACGGTGAGCTCCACGTCGCCGAACATGACGAAAGCGCCGATGTAGAGGTCGTCCGACACCTTGCACAGCGGCAGTTCGCGTTTGAGCCCGGCGATGTCCATTTCGTATGTCATTTTTGCTCCTCCTCGGAATCATTATTTGTCGCTCCCGCGCATTGGCGGGCCTTTGTCTCCCGTCAATTATACCTTTTTGCGGCGTAAAATCAAGCCCCGATGCGCGCCGCCGCGCGCGAGAGGCATTATTGACATAACCGCCCCGGGGTGCTAATATTCTTCTATAGCACCCGCCGCCGCCGTTTTTTGGCGAAAGGCGGCGCAGGGAGGGGAAACGCATGTATTTCAGGAAGCCGCGCGGCAGCCTTTTCGGCAACGCCGTCATGTCGCAGGAGGAGATCGACCGCTTCCTCGGCGAGCGCCACTGCGCCACGCTGGGCTATCAGAACGTCAACGGCTTCCCCGGCGTCGCGCCGGTGAACTACGCCTGGGACGGCAAGGCGTTCTATCTCCACTGCGCGCGCAAGGGCGAGCGCTATGAGTCGCTGCTGCGCAACCAGAAGGTGGCGCTCAACGTCTATCACGACGCCAACGACGAGGCGGATGAAAACGGCATGGCGGAGCACCTGAGCGTCACGGCCTACGGCCGCGTGCGCGACCTGCGCGGGGAAGAGGCCCTGCGCGCGCTGGACCTCATCGCCCACCAGGCCGGCAAGGCCTTCAAGGCCCGCGGGGAGGGCAACGCCCCCTTCCTCCGCCAGCTGGACGTCTACGCCGTGGAGCCCGAGTACATGACCGGGCGCAAGATACGCTGGCGCAGCCAGCCGGCGCATGAGTGAGAAAGATACAATTTTAAAATAGGAGTGTGAAGGTCCTCAATGGACACAGGCAGTCGATCATTGCTGATAGCAGCGGTACTGATCGCCATCATTTCCGCATACCTGACATTGGCGGGCGCGGCCTATGAGCGCGTCTCCCGCGCCGCGCTGCGCGCCCGGCACGAACGGGGCGACGCGCGCGCCGAGCGCGCGCTGGCGGTGCTGGACGGCGGCGAGCGCACGGCCATGGCCGTGCTCGTGGGCGGGGACATCCTCAATATCGCCGCCGCGGCCTGCGCCGCCGTCATCGCGCTGCGTATGTGGGGCGCGCCGGGGCTCATCCCCGCCGCCGCCGTCTGCGCGCTGGCCCTGTATTTCCTGGCCGGCGCCCTGCCGCGCTGCATCGCGCGCAAGTACAGCGAGCGCGTGGCCGTGGCCACCGCCCGCGCCATGCGCGTGCTGACCGTGCTTCTCACGCCGCTCACCGCCGCCGTCACCGCCGCCGGCAGCGCCGCCTCCCGCCTGACGAAGGGCGACCCGGAGGTCTCCGTCACGGAAGATGAGCTCTATGACATCATCGAGGACATGACGGACGGCGGCTCGCTGGACGCCGGGCGCGGCGAGCTCATGAGCAGCGCGCTGGAGTTCGCCGACCTGACGGTGGAGACCGTGCTCACTGCGCGCGTGGACATCGCCGCCATCGACCTCGAGTGGGAGCCGGAGCGCGTGCTCAGCTTCGTGCGCGAGCAGCGGCACAGCCGCCTGCCCGTTTATGAGGACAGCGTGGACAACATCGTCGGCGTACTGCAGATACGCCGCTATCTCAAGGCCTGGCTGCGCACGAAGGGCCGCGTCGATCTGAGATCCCTGCTCGACGAGCCCTATTTCGTCGAGCGCAGCATGAAGATCGACGAGCTCCTGCCGCTGATGAGCGCCAAAAAGCTCTACATGGCCATCGTCACGGACGGCTACGGCGGCACGCTGGGCCTCGTCACCGTGGAGGACATCCTCGAAGAGCTGGTGGGCGAGATCTGGGACGAGGACGACGTGGTGGAGGAGAGCTTCGTGCCACTCGGCGGCGGCCGCGTGGAGGTCAGCGCCGACCTCACGGTGGGCGACGTGCTCGACAGGCTGGACTACGAGCCGGATGAGCCGGACGAGGAGCTCGAATACAAGCTGATGGGCGAGTGGGCCTATGAGCAGTTCGACCGCATACCGGACGTGCGCGACAGCTTTGTCTGGCAGCGGCTGGAGGTCAGCGTCTCCGAGATGCGCGAGAACCGCATCGTCAAGCTGATCTGCCGCCTGCTCCCCGCGCCCGAGGCAGAGGAGGGTGACAAATGACGACTTACATAGCCGCTTTTGCGCTCTCGCTGCTGTTCTCGGCCTTCTTTTCCTCGGCCCGCATGGCCTATGCCTCCGCCAACCGCATGCGCATCGAGTCCGCGGAGGAGAACGGCGCGCGGCCGCAGGCCGTGAAGGGCGCGCTGTGGGTGCTCGCGCACCAGGACTTCTGCCTTTCCGCCCTCAGCGCCGGCAACGCCCTGGCGAACGTCTCCGCCACGGCGGCGGCCGTGGGCTTCGCCCATCTGCTCGCGCCCGGCAGCGCGTGGATCTTCCTCGCCCTGGCTGTCACGCTCGCGCTGGTGCTGGTGCTGGGCGAGGCCGTGCCGGAGATGACCGCGCGCAAGAACGCCAACCGCTTCGCTCTGCGCGTCTCCCTGCCCGTGCGCGTGTTTTCCATCCTGCTCTCCCCCGTGGTGTTCATCCTGGGCGGGCTTTCGCGCCTGCTGGCCGCCCCCTTCCGCGGCGAGGGCGCCGGGGAGGAGGACGACGAGGCCGCCGTTGAGGAGCTGCAGAACATCATCGAGACGGCGGAGGACGAGGACGTGCTGGACGAGGGCCGCTCGGAGCTGCTGCGCTCCGCGCTGGACTTCTCCGAGATCAGCGCCAGCGAGGCGATGACCGCCCGCGTGGACGTGGAGGCCATCGACATCGAGGACGACTGGGAGGACATCCTCGCCGCCATCGGCTCCACGCACCATTCGCGCCTGCCCGTCTATGAGGGCAGCATCGACAACGTCATCGGCTTCCTCTACCTCAACCACTTCCTCAAGGCGATGACGGAGAACGACCGCCCGGACATCCGCTCGCTGTTGATGGAGCCGCTCTATATCTACAAGACCATCAAGCTGCCGCAGGTGCTCACCGAGCTGCGGCACGCGAAAAAGCACCTCGCCATCGTCACGGACGAGTACGGCGGCACCCTGGGCGTCATCTCCATGGAGGATGTGCTCGAGCAGATCGTCGGCGACATCTGGGACGAGACCGACGAGGTGGAGCACGAGGTCGTGGAGCGCTCGGAGGGCGAATACGAGCTGGACGGCGACATGTCCATCTACGACTTCCTGGAGCTGGCCGGCATTCCCGAGGACGGCTTTGAATTTGAGAGCGACACCGTCGGCGGCTGGACGATGGAGATGTTCGGCCGCTACCCGAAATCCGGGGACAGCTTCGAGTACGAGGGCATCACCGTCACCGTGCTGAAGATGGACGGCCTGCGCGTGGACCGCGTGCACGTAAAGCTCCCGCCGAAGGACGAAGAAGAGTAAAAAAGCCAAATAAATGCAGACATAATGCGCCTCTTGCGGCTCAAAATAGCCGCAGAGGTGCATTTTTATGAAAAGTAAGGGAAAAATCGCGACCACCATCGTCATCGCCCTGCTGTGTACGGCCCTGGTGGCCACGGCGGGCTTCGCCCTGGCCGAGCGCGAGGGCGGGAAGCAGTCGGCGCGCGTGGGCGCGGCCTACGGCGGCGCCGCCCTCGGCGAGTTCTCCATGGCCCTCGCGGAGATGGACGAGACGCTCTCGCAGGCCGTTTACGCCACGGACGGCGCGCTGCTCGCCGGGCTCTGCTCGCGCGCGGCGGCCAACGCCGCCTCCGCCCTCACGGCCATGTCCTCCCTGCCCGCGGACACGCAGGAGCTGGAACGCATGGCGGGCTATATAAACGGCGCGGGGGACTTCCTGCTCTATCTGGCGCGCTCGGCGTCCCGCGGCGCGCTGCCGGACGATGCGCTGCGCGGCGGCCTGGCTGAGATCGCCGGCGGCATCGCCGTCCTCGCCGAGGGCGCGGAGCGCATCCTCACCGAGCACACGGACGGCGCGCTGGAGATGGACGAGTACGCCGCTTCCCCCGCCGAGGCGGAGGGCGAGAGCGTGGGCACGGAGCTGGCCGCGCTGGAGGAGGAACTGCCCGAGTTCCCCGCGCTGGACTACGACGGGGCCTACTCCGTCTCCGCGCAGGGGCGCGAGGCGAAGTACCTCGAGGGCAAAGGCGAGGTCAGCGAGGCGACGGCCCGCGCCGCGGCGGCGGAGTTCCTGGGCCTGCCGCAGACGCGCCTGGCCTCAGCCGCTCTGGCGGACAGCGCCGTGCCCTGCTACGTCTTTTCCGTGGACGATACCGGCGGCGACGGGCGCAGCATCGCCGTCAGCCAGCGCGGCGGCGTGGTGCTGGCCCTCAGCTGCGCGCGCGAGCCGCAGGGGGCCTCGCTCGGCCTGGACGAGGCCGCGGAGCGCGCGGCCGCCTTCCTCGAACGCCGCGGCTGGACGGAACTGGAGCCCGTCTCCTCCGTCCGCGGCGGGGATATAGGCGTTATCACCTTCGCCGCCGTGCAGGACGGCGTCCTCTGCCTGCCGGACGCGGTCAGCGTGGGCGTGGCGCTGGACAACGGCGAGATCTGCTCTTTCAACGCCGCCGACTATGTGATGAACCACACGCGCCGCGCCCTGCCGGAGCCAGGTATGGACGCGGAGGCGGCGGCGGAGTGCCTGCCCGCCGGCCTGGCGGCGGAGAGCGCGCGGCTCGTCCTGCTGGAGACGGAGGGCGCGCGGGAGGTCCTCGCCTGGGAGCTTGACTGCCGCAACGCCGCCGGCGAGCCCGTCGCCGTCTACGCGGACGCCGCGGACGGGCGGCAGATCAAAATAGAAGCGCCCCGCTCTTGACGAATCGGCTGAGAAAGAGTAATATTATGCTATCCAACTGGGCATTTTGTCACTCTTTCTCAGAACGGAGGACCTGCAATGGGTATCATTCCCCGTGTTACCTGCCGCCGCTGCGGGCGGCAGTATTCCGGAGTCCGCAACCGCTGCCCCTACTGCGGCACGCGCCGCATCAGGCAGAGCGACCGCGTCCCCGGCGCCACAGCCGGCCAGAACCCCGCGACGGCGGCCGGGCAGCGCGCCAGCGTGAATACAAGATGGCAGATGATCTTCGGCGGCATCCTGGTGGCAGCGGTCATCCTGGCCGTCATCGTGCTCGTCTCGGTCAGCCTCAACGGCACCGGGCTTGAGCGCGCGACGCCCACGCCCACCATCGACCCGGCGGCGTCCGCGGCGCCCACGCCCACGCCGACCCCCACGCCCACGCCGACGCCCACACCCAGCATCGAGAGCATAGACATCTACTACGGCAGCAGCGCCATGAACGACGACGTCACCTTCAACCTCGCCGACGGCAACGTCGTCACCGTCACGGTACAGGTCTTTCCCATTCCCGAAGGCGGCATGGATTCCATCGCCGGCGACCTGGTCTGGAGCGTCTCCAGGCCCGAGATCGCCACCATCACCACGGAGGGCAACTCCTGCACCATCACCTTCACCGGCAAGAACGGCTACACCGACCTCTCCGTCTCCTGCTTCGGGCTCACGGACAGCTGCATCGTCCGCACCCGCGGCGGCACCGACTAGCGGCCAACGGCCGCGGGTATTTGCCTGCGGCCCGGGCTACGGTGAGGTTTGCAAAGACCTATAAGTAGAAAACCCGAGGAGCTTTTGCTCCTCGGGTTTTGTTCTACGCAACGTACATGCCTCCCCTGCCGTGCAGGGGAGGTGGCGCCTGCGCAGCAGGCGACGGAGGGGTGTTGGAGGTTTGCGCATCTTTGGTAAGAACCGCAGGCTTTCGGCACCCCTCCGGCCGCGCTTGCGCGCGGCCACCTCCCCTACAAGTAGGGGAGGCTTTACAGTGCCGCGAGCGAAGCGAAACCAAACTGCGTTTGGATGCAGTGGGCTGTGCCCTGCTCTACGGTGAAGTTTGCAGAAACTTATAAGCAGAAAACCCGGGGAGCTCTCGCTCCCCGGGTTTGTTCTACATAAAATTCGCTGTGCGCCGCCATGTACATGGCTTCTTCAGTTGGACAGCTTATCGAGCGCAATGGCGATGCGGCGCAGCGTCTCCTCGCGGCCGAGGATCCGGCAGATTTCCACCGCGCCGCCGGGGGTCACCTGCGTGCCGGAGACGGCGATGCGCACAGGCCACATGACGGCGGCGTTTTTCACGCCCTCCGCCTCGGCGAGGGCCTTCATGGCCTCGAGGATGGCCTCGTCGTTCCACCCGCACTCCGCGAGCGCCGAGCGCGCGAGCGCAAGGAAGCGGGCGGAGCTCTCCAGCGTACTCTTGCTCTTCTTGTTGACGAAAAGCTCGGCGGAGTAGTCCGGCAGCCCGTCGAAGAAGCCCAGTTTTTCGGGTATCTCGCCCAGCACCTCGGTGCGCTGCTGCAAGAGCGCGGCGATGTCCGCCGGGTCGATGGCTGGGTTTTTCACGGCCTGGCGTATCCAGGGCTCCGCCACGGCGGCGAAGCGCTCCGGGCTCATGGCGCGGATGTACTCGGCGTTGAACCAGCGCAGCTTCTCGATGTCGAAGATGGCGGGGCTCTTGGAGAGGCCCTTCGTGTCGAATACCTCCTCCAGCTCCTTCAGCGTGAAGATCTCCCGCTCGCCGCGCGGCGACCAGCCCAGCAGCGTCACATAGTTGACGATGGCCTCCGTGAGGAAGCCCTGGGCCTTCAGGTCCTCATAGCTGGGGTCGCCGTGGCGCTTGGACATCTTGTGCTGCGCGTCGCGCATCACGGGCGAGCAGTGGATGTAGGTGGGCACCTCCCAGCCGAAGCCCTCGTAGAGCAGGTTGTACTTGGGCGCGCTGGAGAGGTACTCCGTGCCGCGCACAACGTGCGTGATGCCCATCAGGTGGTCGTCCACCACGTTGGCGAAGTTGTAGGTGGGCAGCCCGTCGCTCTTTATCAGCACCTGGTCGTCCAGGTCCGCGTTGGGGGCGGTGATGTCGCCGAATATCTCGTCGTGGAAGGTGGTGGAGCCGCTCTCCGGGATGCGCTGGCGTATGACGAAGCTCTCGCCCGCCGCGGCGCGCGCGTCGGACTCCTCCTTTGAAAGGCCGCGGCAGGGGTCGGCGGCTTTTTTGAACTCGCCCTCGCCGCTCTCCTCGTGCTCCGTGTGCGCGCAGAAGCAGCGGTAGGCGTGGCCGCGCTCCATCAGCCGCTCGGCGAACTCCATGTAGAGCCCGCGGCGCTCGGTCTGGACATAGGGGCCCACGGGGCCGCCCACGTCCGGGCCCTCGTCGTGCGAAAGGCCGCACTCGGCCAGCGTGCGGTAGATGACGTCCACCGCGCCCTCCACCAGCCGGCCCTGGTCGGTGTCCTCGATGCGCAGTATGAACTTGCCGCGGTTCGCGCGGGCGATGAGATATGTGTAGAGCGCGGTGCGCAGGTTGCCCACGTGCATATAGCCCGTGGGGCTGGGGGCGAAGCGCGTGCGCACTTCGCCGCGCGGGATGCGCGACTCGAGCTCCGAGAACCATTTTTCATCCTTCATTGCAGCTCACTCCTCCCGTTCGTGCAAAGCCCATCATATTTTATATCGGTCACTTTGTCAAGGCGGAGTATTGTATTGCCCCGAAAAACGTGATAAGATAGGCGGGTAAAATTTTATAAACAGGAGGAACACTGATGATCTCTGAGAGAATGGCAAAAATGGCCTCCGGCGGCAGCGCCATCCGCGCCATGTTTGAGGAGGGCAAGCGCCTCGCCGCCATCTACGGCAAGGAGAACGTGTTTGACTTTTCCATTGGCAACCCCTCCTTCCCGCCCCCGGACAGCGTCAAGGAGGCCATAATAGACATCGTCACCAACGAGGACCCCATGTACGTGCACGGCTACCCGGCCAACGCCGGCTATCCCGAGGTGCGCCGCGCCGTGGCCGAGTCGCTCAACCGCCGCTTCGGCACGGGCTACACGGAGGGCAACATCATGATGACCGTGGGCGCGGCCTGCGGCCTCAGCTGCACGATGTTCACACTGCTCAACCCGGGCGACGAAGTCATCTGCGTGAGCCCCTACTTCTTTGAGTACAACAACTACGTCACCACCCCCGGCGGCAAGGTGGTCGTGGTCCCCGCCCGCGCGGAGGACTTCATGCCGGACGTGGACGCCATCGCAGCCGCCGTCACGCCCAGGACGAAGGCCGTCATCCTCAACAGCCCCAACAACCCCACCGGCGTCATCTATCCGGCGGAGCTGCTGAAGTCCCTCAGCGACATGCTGCTGGAAAAGGGCCGCGAGTACGGCACGGTCATCTACGTCATCTCCGACGAGCCCTACCGCGAGCTGGCCTACGACGGCGCCGAGGTGCCCTGGATGCCCTCCATCGTCGCCAACTGCATCGTCTGCTACTCCTGGTCGAAGAGCCTCTCCCTGCCCGGCGAGCGCATCGGCTATGTGGTCGTGCCCGGCGACATCGCCGAGGGCCAGCTGATCTTCGACGCCGAGGTGGTGGCCAACCGCATGCTCGGCTTCGTCAACGCCCCCAGCCTGATGGAGCTGGTCGTGGCCCGCTGCGTGGACGAGGCCACCAACATCGCCGGCTATGACGCCAACCGCCAGCTGCTCTATAACGGCCTGCGCGAGCTGGGATTCGAGAGCACCTATCCCGCCGGCGCGTTCTACCTCTGGATGAAAACGCCCATCGACGAGGCGGAATTCGTGCAGAAGGCCAAGAGCCACAACCTGCTGCTGGTCCCCGGCAGCAACTTCGGCACGCCGGGCAACGTGCGCCTGGCCTACTGCGTGAGCCCGGACATGATCCGGCGCAGCCTGACGGCCTTCGCCGCCCTGGCGGAGGAGTGCGGGCTGAAGAAATAAGCCCGGCATATCAGAGACACGCCCGGGGAGGCAGCGCCTCCCCGGGGGATAAAAAGAGGTATCCATCATGGAAGAAAAGAAGCTAGACGAGCGGAAGATCATGTTCTCCGGCATCCAGCCCAGCGGCGACCTCACCCTCGGCTCCTACATGGGCGCCATCAAGAACTGGGTGGAGATGATCGACGACTACAACGCCTATTACTGCATCGTGGACATGCACGCCATCACCGTGCGCCAGGTACCGGCCGACCTGCGCCGCCGCACCATGGAGCAGCTCGCGCAGTACATCGCCTGCGGCCTCGACCCGCACAAGGTGACGCTCTTCGTGCAGAGCCACAACCCCTGCCACGCTGAGCTCGGCTGGGTGCTGAACTGCTACACCATGTTCGGCGAGCTCTCCCGCATGACGCAGTTCAAGGACAAGAGCTCCAAGCACGCCGACAACATCAACGGCGGTCTCTTCACCTATCCCGCGCTGATGGCGGCTGATATCCTGCTCTATCAGACGGACTTCGTCCCCGTGGGCGACGACCAGCGCCAGCACGTGGAGCTGACGCGCGACGTGGCGATACGCTTCAACAACGTCTACGGCGAGACCTTCAGGGTGCCGGAGGCCTATATCCCCCGCGTGGGCGCGCGCATCATGAGCCTGCAGGACCCCACCAGCAAAATGTCGAAGTCCGACAAGGACCCCAACGGCTGCGTGCACCTGCTGGAGGACCCGGCGGACATCATGCGCAAGTTCAAGCGCGCCGTGACGGACTCCGACACCGGCGAGCGCTGCGTGCGCTACGACCAGGCGAACAAGCCCGGCGTGTCCAACCTGATGCAGATCTACTCCTCCTGCACGGGCGAGAGCTTCGCGCAGATCGAGGAGGACTTCGCCGGCAAGGGCTACGGCGCGTTCAAAACCGCCGTGGGCGAGGCCGTGGTGGAGACGCTGCGCCCCATCCAGGAGGAGACGCGCCGCATACTCAAGGACAAGGCCTATCTGGAGAGCGTCTATAAAATGGGCGCCGAAAAGGCCACGGCGGACGCCTGGCGCACCCTGCGCAAGGTGTACAAGAAGCTCGGCTTCATCGCCCGCTAAATAACGGCCCCGCGCGGCGGGGCGTTGAATGGAGTTAGATCGCAAATGATACAACTGAACGCTCTCTGGCTGCGGATACTCCTGACCATCGGCGTGGGCTTCGCCATCAGCTTTGCCGCCACGCCCATCGTCAAGAGCTTCGCGCAGAAGGTGGGCGCTATCGACGTGCCGCGGGACGCGCGGCGCGTCCACGATCACCCCATCCCGCGCATGGGCGGGATGGCCATCTTCCTCGGCTTCCTCATCAGCGTGCTGCTGTTCGTGGACATCTCCCGCCCGGTGCGGGGCATACTGCTGGGCGCGGTGCTGATCGTCGCCTGCGGCGCCATCGACGACGTCGTCTCCCTCAACGCCTGGATAAAGCTGGCCGTGCAGGTGGCGGCGGCCATCGTCGCCGTGGCCCACGGCGTGGTCATCGAGGTGTTCCGCAACCCCAACATATTCAGCGAGAACGAGGCGCTGGTGCTGGGCGCGCTGGCCGTGCCCGTCACCGTCATCTGGATCGTCGGCATCACCAACAGCGTCAACCTCATCGACGGGCTGGACGGCCTGGCCGTCGGCGTCTCCACCATCGCCTCCACCACCATGTTCGTGGTGGCGCTGCTGGTGTCGGAGGGCAACGTGGCCGTCATCCTGGCCGCGCTTATGGGGGCGTGCCTCGGCTTCATGCCCTATAACCTCAACCCGGCCAAGATCTTCATGGGCGACGCCGGCTCGCTGCTGCTCGGCTATGTGCTGAGCACGGTGTCCGTGGTGGGCATGTTCAAGTTTTACGCCGTCGTCACCTTCGTGGTGCCCATCCTGGCCCTGGCCCTGCCGCTTTTCGACACGCTCTGCGCCATCATCCGCCGGCTGCTGCGCGGGCAGAGCCCCATGCACCCGGACCGCGGCCACCTGCACCACCGGCTGATCGACATGGGCCTCAGCCAGAAGCAGGCCGTGGCCGTCCTCTACTCCATCTCCGCCGTGCTCGGCCTCTGCGCCGTGGTGCTCGCCACCACCGGCGTGGTGCGCATCTGCATGGTGGTGGTGGCCGCGCTGGCCGCCGTGGCCGTGGGCATATTCATCAAGCGCACCTTCAAGGGGCACAAATACCACCCGCCCGTGGACCCCTCCTGTCCCGGCGAGGAGGAGCACATGCACCGGCGGGACCATCCCGACGAAAAAAAGGAGGGCCGCGATGGCTGAGATCCGCGTCCTCTCCGTCTTCGGCACGCGGCCGGAGGCGATAAAAATGTCCCCCCTGGCCCTGGAACTGGCCCGGCGGGAACACATAGATCCCCAGGTCTGCGTGACGGCACAGCACCGCGAGATGCTCGACGGCGTGCTCTCCGTCTTTGGCGTCGCGCCGGACTACGACCTGGACATCATGCGCCCGGGGCAGACGCTCGCGGACATCACGTCCCGCGTCCTCTCCGGGCTCGGCGGCGTTTTTGAGTCCGCCCGGCCGGACCTCGTGCTCGTGCATGGGGACACGACCACCACCTTCGCCGCCGCCCTAGCCGCCTTTTATGCCAAGATACCCTGCGGCCATGTGGAGGCCGGGCTGCGCACCTTCGACCGCTGGTCGCCCTACCCGGAGGAGATGAACCGCCGCCTGGCGGGGCAGCTCTGCACGCTGCACTTCGCCCCCACCGCGCGCAACGCGGAGAACCTGCGCCGCGAGGGCGTGGAGGGCGGCGTTTTCGTCACCGGCAACACGGTCATCGACGCGCTGGCCTACACCGCCCGCGGCGAGGGCTTCAGCTCGCCGCAGCTGCGCGCGCTCGACTTCTCCGGCCGGCGCGTGATCGCCCTCACCTGCCACCGGCGGGAGAATTACGGCCGGCCGATGGAAAACATCTTCGCCGCCGTGCGCGAGATCGCCGAGCGGCACCCGGAGGTGCTCATAGTCTACCCCGTCCACCTGAGCCCGGCCGTGCGCGAGTGCGCCGGGCGGCTGCTGGGCGGCGTGGCCAACATCGCCCTCATCGAGCCGCTGGACGCCGTGGACATGCACCGGCTGATGGCGCGCAGCTACCTGGTGATGACGGACTCCGGCGGCATCCAGGAGGAGGCCCCGGCCCTTGGCAAGCCCGTGCTCGTGCTGCGGCGCGAGACGGAGCGTCCCGAGGCCGTGGAGGCCGGCACCGTGGCCCTGGCGGGCACGGAGACGGCGGACATCGTCCGCCTGGCGGAGACGCTGCTGGCGGACGGCGCCGCCTATGCCAGGATGGCCCACGCCGTCAACCCCTACGGCGACGGGCATGCCTGCCGCCGCATAGCGGACGCCATAGAGTACAGCTTCGGCCTGCGCGGCGAAGCGCCGGAGGCGTTCCGCCCATGAAAAAGAAACATCTGCTGGCCGCCCTTGTCGCCGCCGCGGCCGTCATCATCGTCTGCTTCGTGCTCTTCCGCCGGGAGAGCTCGGGGCAGGACATCGTCGTCTCCCTGCCCACGGCGGAGCCCGTGGAGAGCTCCCCCGCCGAGAGCCCGCAGGGCGACAACTTCGCCGACATCACGCCGGACACCGTGCAGGCGGCCATCTCCACCCTCTCCCGCGCGCAGAGCTACTCGCGCACCGTCACCGTCAAGTACTACTGGCCCGGCGGCGAGAGCAGCACGGAGCTCTACTCCTGGGTGGACGGCGAGCGCACGCGCATCCGCATCCAGCTGGACGCCGACAGCGAGAACATCCTCGTGGACGGCAACACGCTCTACATCTGGTACGACTCCATCCCCGCCCAGGTCTATTCCGGCCCCGTGACGGACAGCCTGGAGGCCGACCAGTGGCTGCGCTGCCTGAGCTACGAGGACCTGCTCGAGCTGCCCACTACGGACATCTTCACCGCCGCCTACGAGCTCTACAACGGCGAGAGCTGCATATACGTGGAGTACGACAGCGGCGAGCTGGACTATAAAAACTGCGTCTACATATCCACCGCCACGGGCCTGCTGGTGGCCGCGGAGACCTATGACGCCACGGGCCTCATATACAGAATGTCCGCCGGCGCGGCCTCGCTCGCCACCCCCGACGAGGGCATGTTCATCCCGCCGTCACTGGGCTGAACACCCGGACTGCGTCCGGAGGCAGAGGGCTGTGCCCTGGGCTACGGTGAGGTTTGCGGGAACCTATAACAGAAAACCCGCGTGGCAGCGCCCCGCGGGTTTTGCTCTACGCGAAGTTCGCTGCGCTCCTATCTGCTGAACGCTTCCATCAGTGAGGCGCGCAGCGCACGCAGCGTAGGACGAAAAGCCGCGAAGCGCCGGCTGAGCGGCTTTCCCACCCCCAAGCTCCCGCAAACCCCACCGTAGACCAAGGCACAGCCCTCTGCATCCTTATCGCAGCCTGGGGGAAACCCCCGGCGAGGGTTTCCCCCAAGCCCCCTTCCTGCGCTTTTCTTGGAGGTAGGGGGGGGAGTTTCGCGGCCCGCGGGCCGCGCCGAGGGGCTTTGCCCCTCGACCCCACCGCCTTTTGTAAAAGGCGGGCGAAAACTTCAGATAGAGAGCGGCGCACCGCGCACGCAGCGTAGGACGAAAGCTGCGAAGCGCCAGCTGAGCGGCTTTCCCACCCCCAAGCTCCCGCAGACCCCACCGTAGACCAGGCCGCAGGCAAATACCAGCGGCCGTTGGCCGCTAGAGGAAGAGCATGGCGGCAAGGATGATGAGCAGCTCGCTGTCGCCGCTCTCGCGGTACATGAGATAGAGCACCAGCATCAGCAGCAGGTCCTCCGTCTCCCAGTTGGCTATGTCCAGCCGTCCGAGGATGCCGTCCAGTATCCCGCCCAGCCCGCCGGCGGGCGGCCGCCTGTCCGGCGGCGGTTGCGGCGGATGCGGCGGCCGTGCCGGGCGCGGCGGAGGAGGCGCCGGGCGCGGAGGCGGCGGCTGAGGCCCGGGCGGCTGTGCCGGGCGCGGAGGCGGCGGCGGGCTGCGCCACGGGCGCAGGTCCGGCTCCGGCTCCGGCATGCGGATAAAGCGGCCCGTGTTGCCCTCATACCTGTTCATCCCGCCCCTCCTTCCCCAGCGCGCCCAGGGCCACGGAGGCGATGGAGGCGATGCGCGCCAGGCGCACCGCGCGGTCCATCTTCTCCCGCCGCCGGGGCGAAAGGTAGGGCCTCATGGCGTCCAGCAGGGCGCGCTCCTCGCGCTTTTCGCCCTGCGAGCGCATGATCCCGGCTACGCGCGCGAGCAGCGCCGGGTCGAAGCCCAGGTCGTCCGGCGGCGCGGCGTGTTTTTCCTTTTGCGGCTCCGGCCGGCCCTCGCCGCCGAAGAGCGACCCGGCGAGGCCGGAGATGCGCTCCATCAGCTGCGGGTCCGACAATATCTCGTTCAGGCGCTCGCCGAGATCGTCCATAAGCCCTCGCCCCTCACTTCATAGCGTCTTTTACCGCTCCCGCCAGCCGGCGGCCTTCCTCCGTGCTCAGTATCTCGCGCAGAAGCTGCTGCAGCTGCCGCGTATCGCCGGAGCGCGCCGCCGCGGCCAGCTTTTCGCCGCCCAGCTGCTCGCCCAGGCGGCGGCAGTCCTCGGACTCCGCCGCGCCGCGCAGCTTATCCAGCATCCCGCTGCTTTGCAGCTGCCGGCCCAGGCTCTCCAGGTCCATGCGCTCACCCCCTGCGTCATTATATTCAGCCATCCCCCGGAGGTGTACAAAAATGAGGCTCGCCGTATTTTCCGACACGCACGGCTTTGCAGACTATATGGTCTCCGCCGCGCGCCGCGCGCAGCCGGACATGCTCATCCACCTTGGCGACTGCACGCGGGACACATCCGCGCTGGAGCGCGCCCTCCCCGATATCCCGCTGCGCTGTGTGCGCGGCAACTGCGACTTCGCCGCCCTCGCGCCGGAGAGCGACATCTTCTTCGCCGGCGGCGTGAAGGTGTTCGCCGCCCACGGCCACCGCTACGGCGTCAAGACCTCGCTCGACGCGCTGCTGAACTCCGCCCACTTCGCCGGCGCGCAGCTGGTGCTCTATGGCCACACGCACATCGCGCGCATCGACTACCCCGCCGGCATGACCGTCGTCAACCCCGGCATGTGCGGCGCGCGCGAGCCCTCGACCTTCGCGCTCATAGACATCTCCCCTGCCGGCGGCATCGCCGCCAGGATACTGCCCGCCAGGCAGCCCTGAGCGGGCGCGCGGGCAGGCCCCGCCGCGCGCCGCTTCGGTAAAGAACGTGTAAAATGTAAAATCTTCTGTAATTCCGGTGTAAATTCTGCGTAATTCCCGATTGACGCGGGCAGCGGGGAATGATATTGTATTAAGGCTGGGATAAGCGGTGGAGTCTGTCATAGGGGCGCGTCCCCTATTTATTCACAGCGGCCTGAATGGCGCACGCGCCAGGCGCGTTGGCCGGCGGTGCCTCTTGTCCGGGAGGCGTCGCCGTATTTTTACGCGCATAACGAGAGAGAAAGAGGCATTTAATGGACGTTTCACTGTCGAATTTTATCAGCATGATGTTTTCGAGCCCCATCATGCTCATCACCGTGCTGCTCACGCTGGGCGTCATCTTCGTCAACGGCTGGACGGACGCGCCCAACGCCATTGCCACCTGCATCGGCACGCGCTGCATGAACGTGCGCTCGGCCATCATGATGAGCGCCGTGTTCAACTTCCTCGGCGTGCTCATCATGACGCACATCAACAGCTCCGTCGCCTCCACCATCAGCAACATGGTGGACTTCGGCGGCAACACGCACGAGGCGCTCATCGCCCTCTGTGCCGCGCTCTTTTCCATTGTCGTCTACTCAACAGGCGCGTCCTTCCTCGGCATACCCACGAGCGAGAGCCACAGCCTGATCGCCGGCCTCACCGGCGCGGCCATCGCCATCCACAACGGCGCGGAGGGCGTGAACATGGGCGAATGGGTAAAGGTGCTCTACGGCCTGGTGGCCAGTTTGCTGCTGGGCTTTGCCATCGGCTGGGGCGTCTGCCGGCTGCTGACCATCATCTGCGCGAAGATGGACCGCCGGCGCACCAACGGCGTGTTCAAGTACGGCCAGATCTTCGGCGCGGCGGCCATGAGCTTCATGCACGGCGCGCAGGACGGGCAGAAGTTCATCGGCGTGCTGTTCCTCGGACTGGCCTTCTGCAACGGGGAAAGCAGCGTCCACGGCATGGAGATCCCCGTCTGGCTGATGCTGCTGTGCAGCGTGGTGATGGCCCTCGGCACCAGCGTGGGCGGCGAGAAGATAATCAAGTCCGTGGGCATGGACATGGTGAAGCTGGAGAAGTACCAGGGCTTCGCGGCGGACGTCTCCGCCGCCGTCTGCCTGCTGATATCGAGCCTCTTCGGCATCCCCGTCTCCACCACGCACACCAAGACCAGCGCCATCATGGGCGTGGGCGCGGTGAAGCGCCTCTCCGCCATCAATTTCGGCGTGGTGAAGGACATGGTGCTCACCTGGGTATTCACCTTCCCGGGCTGCGGGCTCATCAGCTTCGTCATGGCCAAGCTGTTCATGGCCATATTCTGATAGGACACAAGAGCGGTAATATTTAAAGGGGATAAAGACATGTCTAAGAAACAGGACGCCTATTATTTTGACAATTTCTGCGATTGCGCGGAGTGCGCCGGCAAGGCCGCGCACCTGCTGCGCGGCTGGCTGACGGAGTTCGACCCCGCGCACATCCACGAAAAGCTGGACGAGATGCACGCCCTGGAGCACGAGGCAGACGAGAAGAAGCACGAGATGCTCAACGTCCTCGCCCGCGCCTTCATCACGCCCATCGAGCGCGAGGACATCATCCTCCTCAGCCAGAACATCGACGACCTGACGGACAAGATCGAGGACGTCCTGCTGCGCATCTACTGCAACAATGTGCAGACCATCCGCCCGGACGCGCTGAAGCTCATCGACGTGCTCATCCGCTGCTGCGGCGAGGTGAAGGAGATGCTCGGCTGCTTCTCCTCCTTCAAGAACGTGAAAAAGCTGCACGAGCACGTGGTGAACATCAACACCCTGGAGGAGGAAGCGGACGCCCTCTTCTACAACAGCCTGCGCGAGCTGCACACCACCTGCTCCGACCCGCTGACCGTCATCAGCTGGCGCGAGATCTACATCTACCTGGAAAACTGCGTGGACGCCTGCGAACACGTGGCGGACACGGTCGAGAGCGTGGTAATGAAAAACACGTAAAAACAATACGAGGGGGACCGGGGGTCCCCCTCGTAGGCTCCCCCTCGCGCCGCACGGCGGCGCGGTTGCGCCTCAAAGGCGCAAGATAAGGTATCGCCCCGAGGCAAAGCCCCGGGGCGATTTTGGCCGCCCTATGCGGGCGGCCATTCCGATGCTTGCGGCGTTGGGTGCCACTGACTACACAGGGTTTTTCTAAGGTGTCCCATTTTGCGGAGCAAAATGGGACTTAAATACGCCGCCCGCGCTGGCAGGCGCGGGCGAGCGAGATGGGCGGGGCGGGCGGAGCCCGCCCACGGGCGTGGTTTGCGTAGTTTGGGGCGGGGGTGCTTGGTGCGGCGTTATTGGGGGCTCCGCCCCCTTGCCCCCTGGGCTTCTGCGCGGCAGTGCCGCGAGCGAAGCGAAGCAACGCACGGTCGTCTGCGTACAAAGCCAGTCGATGACGGGATGACCACTTACGACACGTAGAAACCCGTAAAAGACAGCCCCCGCCTCCGACCCGCACCAAAGCGGTTTTCTTTGGGGCGCCACTCCCGTTTCTTTGGGCAAGACCAAAGAAATGGGGTGGCACTTGGGTCGCAGGGACTTTCGTCCCTGCATCCCCCTCCCTGCGGGCGGGCCGCAGGCAAATGCCTCCACACGCAGTGTGGTCAGAAGAGGGTCATCTGGCTCTCTTCCGGCATGTCGCCGAGGGCGCCGAGTTCTTTCAGCTGCTCCACGTGCGCCTGGCTGACCTTGGGGCAGGAGATGGAGAGCTCCTCCACGGAGACGAACCGGCGCCCGCCCTCGCGGCAGGCCACCAGGTCCGCGGCGGCGGCGGCGCCGAGGCCGGACACGGCCACGAAGGGCGGCCGCAGCTGCTTGTCGCCGACGCGCAGGAAATACGCCGCGTCACATTTGTAGAGGTCCATCGGCGCGAAGGAAAAGCCGCGGCAATAGAACTCGTAGACGGCCTCCAGCGTGGTCAGAAGTTCCTCTTCCTTCTGCGTGGCCTCCGCCTTGCTGCGTATCTCGTTGATCTTGCGCCGCACGAAGTCGCGGCCCTTCACCATCAGCGCGGCGTCGAAGGCGTCCTTCTGGCTGCGGCGGTAGAAATAGGCGCTGTAGAACTCCAGCGGGTAGTGGACCTTGAAATAGGCGATGCGGAAGCCCATCATCACGTAGGCCACAGCGTGGGCCTTGGGGAATAGGTATTTTATCTTGCGGCAGGAGCCGATGTACCACTCGGGCACACCGTGGTCGAGCATCTCCTGCTCCGCGCCCTCGGGCAGGCCGCGGCCCTTGCGCACGGATTCCATGATCTTGAAGCTGCGCTTGGGGTCCATGCCGCAGGAGATGAGATAGAGCATGATGTCGTCGCGGCAGCCGATGGTGTCCTTGACGGTGGCGGTGCCGGAGAGGATGAGGTCCTTGGCGTTGCCCAGCCACACGTCCGTGCCGTGGGAATAACCGGAAAGGCGCACCAGCGTGTCGAACTGCTCGGGCTGGGTGTCCACCAGCATCTGGCGCGTGAAGCCGGTGCCGAACTCGGGGATGCCGATAGTGCCCGTCTTGCCGATGATGGGGTCGTCGTCCGTCAGGCCCAGCGGCTCCGGCGTTTTGAAGATGCGCCGCGTCTCCGGGTCGTCCAGGGGCACGGAGCGCACGTCCACGCCCGTCATGTCCTGGAGCATCTTCAGCATCGTCGGGTCATCGTGGCCCAGCTCGTCCAGCTTCAGGAGGTTGGCCTCCATGCTGTGATATTCAAAATGCGTGGTGATGATACCGCTGCCGGGGTCGTCCGCCGGATGCTGCACGGGGCAGAAGTCCTCCACCTCCATATCCTGGGGGATGACCACCAGCCCGCCGGGGTGCTGGCCGGTGGTGCGCTTGACGCCCACCAGGCCCATGGCGAGGCGGCTCTCCTCGGCCTTTGAGACCTTCATGCCGCGCTCTTCGAGGTATTTGAGCACATAGCCGTAGGCCGTCTTTTCCGCCAGCGTGCCGATGGTGCCCGCGCGGAACACGTGGTCGCTGCCGAAGAGCTCTTCGGTGTATTTGTGCGCCTTGGCCTGGTATTCGCCGGAGAAGTTGAGGTCGATATCGGGCACCTTGTCGCCGCCGAAGCCGAGGAAGGTCTCGAAGGGGATGTCGAAGCCCTCCTTGCGCATCCTGGCGCCGCACACGGGGCAGTCGGCGTCCGGCATGTCGGCGCCGCAGCCGTAGCCCTTGCCGGACTCGAAGTCCGTGTGGTGGCAATGGGGGCAGACGTAGTGCGGCGGCAGGCTGTTCACCTCCGTGATGCCGGAGAGATAGGCGACGATGCTGGAGCCCACGCTGCCGCGGCTGCCCACCAGGTAGCCGTGCGCGTTGGAGTCCGCCACCAGCTTCTGCGCGGACATGTAAATGACGTCGTAGTGGCGCGAGAGGATGTCGTGCAGCTCCGTCTCCACGCGCTCGGTGACGATCTGCGGCGGGTTTTCGCCGTAAATCTCGCGCATTTTCCCATAGACGAGGTCCTTGAGCTGCCCGTCCGAGTTTTCGATCTTCGGCGGGAAGAGCCCGTCCGGCAGGAGTTGTATGTCCTCGCACATGTCCGCTATGGCGTTAGGGTTTTTCACAACGGCCTCGTAGCACTCCCGCTTGCCGAGATAGGCGAACTCCTCCATCATCTCGTCCGTTGTGCGGAAATACAGCGGGTTTTCGCGGTCGGCGTCGGAGAATTTCTTGGCCGCCAGCAGTATGCGGCGGTATATCTCGTCCTTCGCGTCCAGGAAGTGCACGTCGCCGGTGGCGACGAAGGGCTTTTCCAGCTCGTGCGCAAGGCGCACGATGCGCCGGTTGAGCGCGCGCAGCCCCTCCTCGTCGCGCACCGTCCCGTTTTCCACCAGGAAACGGTTGTTGGCGAGGGGCATTATCTCAAAGTAGTCGTAGAAGGCGGCGATGCGCCGCAGCTCCTGCGGCTGCGCGCCGCGCAGCACGGCGTCGAACACCTCGCCCGCCTCGCAGGCGGAGCCTATCAGCAGCCCCTCGCGGTGCTGCTCGAGCAGGCTCCGCGGGATTATTGGGTTGCGCTGGTAGTGCTTGAGGTAGCTGGCGGAGATGAGCTTGTAGAGGTTCTTCAACCCCACCTTGTTGCGCACGAGCAGCGTGATGTGCCGCACGCGGCGGTGCTCGCCCCCGCGCAGGCGGCTGAGCGCGCCGTCGATATCGCAGACGCGCTGCACGCCCTGCTCCCTGAGCATGGGGATGAAGCGGCCCATCATGCGCGCCACCACCTCCGCGTCGTCATACGCGCGGTGGTGGTTGAACTCGGGCAGGCCCAGGTGCTTGGAGACGATGTCCAGCTTGTGCCGCCGCAATTCCGGCAGCAGCCGGCGGGAGATGGCCAGCGTGTCCAGCACCACGGGCTCGAAACGTATGCCGTGCCGGCCGCAGGCCGCGGACATGAAGCCGGTGTCGAAGGCGGCGTTGTGGGCGACGATGGGCCTGCCGCCCACGAAGCCGAGGAAGGCGCGCATGGCCTCCGCCTCGCCCGGCGCGCCGGCCACGTCGCTGTCGCGGATGCCGGTGAGTTCCGTGATGTTGGGCGGTATGGGCATGCCGGGATCGACGAATGTGCTGAATTTCTCGCCTATCTGGCCGTTTTTGAAGATGACGGCGCCGATCTCCGTCAGGCGGTCCGTCTCGGCGGAGAGGCCGGTGGTCTCCACGTCGAAGGCCACGAACTCCGTGTCCAGCCCCTCGTCGCACGCCCCGCGGACGGCGGGGCTCTCCTCCACGTCGTTTATGTAGTAGCCCTCAAGGCCGTAGAGGATCTTCACGCCGTATTTCTTGCCGGCCTTGCTCATCTCGGGGAAGGCCTGCGCCGTGCCGTGGTCGGTGACGGCCACGGCCTTCATCCCCCAGGCGGCCGCGCGCTCGACGATCTTCGCCGGGTCGCAGAGGGCGTCCAGCGTCGAATAGCGGGTGTGGAAGTGCAGTTCCACGCGCTTTTCCTCCGCCGTGTCCGGCCGCGGGGTGAATTTGCCCAGCTGGACGCTCAGCGGCTCCAGCACCATGTCGTTGTCAAACTTGTTGAAGGTGACGCGCCCGCGCACCGTCAGGTACTGCCCGGCCTTGATGCCCTTGAGGGCGGAGAGGGCGGCGGCGTCCGCCGTGGCGTCAAAAAATTTGGAGACGCGCACGCTGCCCGTGTAGTCCGTCATGTCAAAGCAGATGACGGTGGCGCCGCGCTTTTGTATCTCGCGGTTGTTGACGGCGAACACCTCGCCGCGCACGGTGACGGTGCCGCTCTCCAGCGTCAGCTCGCCCATGTCCGTGCACTTGGGCTCCTTCAGCGCGCGGCCGAAGAGCAGCTTCTCGCCGCCGGCGGGAGCCGCCGCGCCCTTCGCCGCCTCCTGCGGGAAGCGCGGGGTGATGTTGACGGCGGAGAGGCCGTACTGCTCACGCAAACTGGCGGCCAGGTGGCTCAGCTCCGCCGGCGCGGGGCGCGCGGGGAAGCGCGCTTCGATGTCCATCGTGCTGCCGGCGGTGTTCACCAGCACCTGCAGCGCCAGCGCGTTGTCCAGCCCACCGCAGCTCGCGCGCAGCACCTCGCAGCCGGGGAACATCTCCAGGAAGGGCACGCCGCTCATTGGCCCGCCTCGCTCTCTATCAGCTCGAGCAGCGCGTCGCAGAGCCGCTCCTCGCTCACTTTGCCTATGATCTGGCCCTTTTTGAAGAGCAGCCCGCAGCCGCGGCCGCCCGCGATGCCGTAGTCGGCCTCCCGCGCCTCGCCCGGGCCGTTCACCACGCAGCCCATGACGGCCACGGTGATGTCGCGCTCAACGCCTGCCAGCCGCCGCTCCACCTCCCGCGCCAGGGAGATGAGGTCGATCTCCGTGCGCCCGCAGGTGGGGCAGGAGACCAGCCGCACGCCGCCCGTGCGCAGCCCGGCGGCCTTGAGGATGGCGATGCCCGCTTTGACCTCCTCCACGGGGTCCGCCGTGAGGGAGACGCGGATGGTGTCGCCGATGCCCTCCATCAGCAGCGCGCCGATGCCGACGGCGGAGCGGATGACGCCCTCATAGGCCGTACCCGTCTCCGTCACGCCCAGGTGCAGCGGATAGGGCAGCTCCTCCGCCGCCAGGCGGTAGGCTGCCACGGTCAGCGCGGGGCTGGACGCCTTCAGCGAGAGGCAGATGTCGTCAAAGCCGCAGTCGTTGAGCAGCCGGATGTGCCCTTTTGCCGACTCCAGCATGGCCTCCGGCGTGGGGTGGCCGTATTTTTCCAGCAGCGGCTTTTCCAGGCTGCCGCCGTTCACCCCTATGCGTATGGGTATGCCCCGCGCGGCGCACGCCTTAGCCACGGCCTCGACCCTTTCGCGCGAACCTATATTTCCGGGGTTTATGCGTATCTTGTCGATCCCGCGCGCCGCCGCCTCGAGCGCGAGGCGGTAGTCGAAGTGTATGTCCGCCACGAGCGGGACGCTCACGCGCGCCTTTATCTCCGAAATCGCCCTTGCGGCGTCCATATCCGGCACGGCCAGGCGCACGATGTCACAGCCGGCGGCGGCCAGGGCGTTTATCTGCGCGCAGGTGGCCTCCACGTCCGAGGTGCGGGTGTTGCACATCGACTGCACCGAAACATCGGCGCCGCCCCCGACGGCGGCGCCTCCTACCATGATGCGTTTTGTGTTCTCTCTCTTCATGACGTCACGATCCTCGCAATGTCGTTATACATAACCACGGCCATCAGCGCGAGCATCAGCACGAGCCCGGCGGCGTGGACGTAACCCTCGTATCTGGCCGGTATACGCCGGCGGGCGACCAGCATGGCGGCGCCGTTGAGCAGCAGGAAGAGCACCCTGCCGCCGTCCAGGCCGGGGATGGGCAGCATGTTCATCACCGCCAGGTTGACGGCGATGAAGCCCGCCAGATAGGCGATCTCCGTCATCGCCGCGCCGAATCCCTGCTCGGCGGCCGTCTCCGTGCCCACGTCGTTTATCATATCGACGATGCCCACCACGCCGGTGAGCTGGTCGAGGCCCACGGCCCCGGCCACCAGGTCGGAGAGCGAGAGCCACACGATGCGCACGCAGTCCATCGTCGAGTACCAGGTGTTCCTGAGCACGCTGCCGAAGGTGGCCGGCTCCACGGCGAACACCAGCCCGTAGCTCATGCCGCCCTCATACTCGACGGGCACGAGCTCGAAGTCCTTGAGCTCGACTTTTTCCCCGTCCCTTATCACGACGATGTCGTAAACGCCGTCCCCCCGGGAGAGGAAGGTGGAGACGTTGCCCATGAACCAGGTGCGGTGGCCGTCCACGGAGTAGATCTCGTCGCCCGCCATCAGCGCCTGCCCGCCCTCATAGGGGCAGCCCTCGGCAAAGGAGTCGATGACCGGCGAATAAAAGCCCGCCGCCTGCACGTACACCACCAGCACCAGCAAAAACCCCAGTATGAAGTTCATGAAGCTGCCCGCGCAGAGGACGATCAGGCGCTTCCAGCCCGGCTGGCGGGTGAAAGCCCGGGGGTCGTCCGTCTCCTCGTCCTCGCCCTCCATGGCGCAGTAACCGCCGATGGGCAGGCAGCGCAGGGCATAGAACGTCTCGCCCCGCTGCCGTTTGAGGATGGCGGGGCCCATGCCGATGGAGAATTCGTTGACCTTTATGCCGAGCAGCTTGGCGGCCGAAAAGTGGCCGAACTCGTGCACGGCGATGAGCAGCCCGAAGGCTATGATCGCGATGATGATATACATTCAGTCTATGCGCTCCCTGACAAATCTGCGCCCGGCCTCGTCCGCTGCCAGCAGCTCGCCGAGCGTGGGTCCGGCCGTGAACGGCAGGGCCTCCACGGCCTCCGCCACACGGTCGTATATCTCATTATACCCGATCCTGTGCCCCAAAAATGCCGCCACGGCGGCTTCATTGGCCGCGGACATCACGGCCGGTGCGGTGCCGCCGCGCCGGGCGCAGTCCAGCGCCAGGGCCAGGCAGGGCGTGTTTTCAAAGTCCGGCTCCTCGAACGTCAGCCTTCCCAGCGCCGCCAGGCTGATGGGCTGCGCCTGCGAGGGCAGGCGCTCCGGCCAGGTGACGGCGTACTGTATGGGCACGCGCATGTCCGCCGGCCCCAGCTGGGCGAGGATGCTCCCGTCCCGGAATTCCACGGCGGAGTGCACGATGCTCTCCGGGTGGACGACGATCTCTATCTGCTCCGGGGGGACGGAAAAGAGGTGCATGGCCTCGATCAGTTCGAGGCCCTTGTTCATCATGGTGGCCGAATCGACGCTGATCTTGGCGCCCATCGACCAGTTGGGGTGCCTGACGGCCATCTCCGGCGTGACGGCGGCGGTCTGCGCGCGCGTCCAGCCGCGGAAGGGCCCGCCGGAGCCCGTGAGGATGATCTTACTCAGGTCACCCGGCCGGCGGGAGAGGCACTCGTGGATGGCGGAGTGCTCGCTGTCCACGGGTATCAGCAGCGCGCCCTTTTCGCGCACGCGCGGCATCACCACGCTGCCGCCGCAGACCAGCGTCTCCTTGTTGGCAAGGGCGATCTCCTTGCCGGCGTCGATGGCCGCCAGCGTGGGGGCGAGGCCCACGGAGCCGGATACGGCCACCATCACGCGCTGCGCGCCCTCGTGGCAGGCGGCGAGGACGAGCCCCTCCTCACCCGGCGGGCCCGCTTCGATGCCGGTGCCCTCGAGCAGCGAGCGCAGCCGCTCCGCCGCCGCCCTCTCATAGACGGCGGCGTACCGCGCGCCGCATTCGACGGCCTGCCCGGCCAGTTTTTCGGCGCTGCTGTGCGCCGTCAGGGCGACGACGCGCACGCCAAGGAAGCGGCAGACGTCGAAAGTCTGCCGCCCGATGCTCCCGGTGGAGCCCAATATGGCCATGGTCGGCGCCATATGCCTCACCTCAGTTGAAAATGAACGTGAACAGCAGCCAGTAGGCCGGGGCCACGAAGAGCACGCTGTCAAAGCGGTCGAGCACGCCCCCGTGCTCCAGGAAGAGGCGGCCGTAGTCCTTGATGCCGAACTCGCGCTTGATGACGGAGAAGCTGAGGTCCCCCAGCTGCCCCAGCAGGCTGCCCGCCAGGCCCAGCAGCACCGCCACGGGCACGCCGATGTCCAGATGCACGGCCGCGCGGGCCGCGAAGTGGAAGATGAGCATGCCGGCAACGGAGCCGATGAAGCCGCCCACGCTGCCCTCCACGGTCTTATGCGGGCTGACGGCGGGGGCCAGCTTGTGCTTGCCGAACGCGCGCCCGGCGAAAAACGCGCCCGTGTCGCTCATGAAGGCCCCGATGAAGGGCGTGAGCGCGAGCGCCGGCGAAACGGCGCGCAGCCTCGCCAGGCAGGCGAAGGCCGCCGGCAGCAGCACGGCGGAGAAGATGCCCGCCATCACGGTGGCGAAGCTCAGCCTGTGGGCGCGCCCGTGCGTGACGACGGCGGAGGCCAGGGCGTACACCACGGCGATGAACGCGGCCGGCGCGGCCGCCTCCCCCAGCTCCCACACGTCCGCATAAGCGAGCGCAAGGGCGAAGGCGAACACGGGCATGGCCGCCAGGAGCTTCCACTCCGTGCCGCCCGCGGCGCGCATCAGTTCATAGCAGCCCACGGCCGAGAGCAGCGCGGCGAGCAGCGCCGTGGCCCAGACGGGGGCCAGCAGCAATATGGCCAGCAGCAGCGGCACGCCGAGGGCGGCCACCAGCAGCCTCTGCTTCATTTTTTGATACCTCCAAACCTTCTGTCACGCCGGTGGAACTCGGCCACGGCGGCGTCTATGTCCGCCGGGGTGAAGTCCGGCCACAGCACGTCGGTGAAATAGAGCTCGGAATAGGCGCTCTCCCACATGAGGAAGTTGGACAGGCGCATCTCCCCGCCCGGGCGTATCACCAGGTCGGGGTCGGGGATGCCGGCGGAGAACATATAGCGGGAAAAGCCCTCCTCCGTCAGCTCGCCGGCCAGGCCGGCCTTATAGTCCTCGGCATAGCGCCGCGCGGCGCGCACGATCTCGTCCCGCCCGCCGTAGTTGATGCAGACATTGGCCTGGAAGCCCTCGTAGCGGCCGGAGATCTGCGCCGTCTCGTCGATGAGCGCGCGCAGCTCCTCGCTGAGCACGGCCGGGTCGCCGAGTATTTTCAGCCGGATGTGGTCGCGCTCCATGGTCTCCACGCTCTCGCGCAGGTACTTGCCCAGCAGGTCCATGATGGCCTCCACCTCCTGCCGCGGGCGCTTCCAGTTCTCGGTGGAAAAGGCGTACACGGTCAGGTACTCGACGCCGATGTCGCGGCAGTAGGTGGCGATCTGCCGGAAGGTCTCCGCCCCGGCGGCGTGGCCCGCCGTGCGCGGCAGGCCGCGGCGAGAGGCCCAGCGGCCGTTGCCGTCGAGGATGATGGCGATGTGCCGGGGCGGGGAGGAGGGCGGCTGCCCCGTGCGCGCCTTTTTGGCGCGCTCCCGGGCCCGCCGGGCGAAAATCCAGCTCGTCAGCGCGTTCATGTCAGATCTCGAAGAGCTCTTTTTCCTTTTTCTCGGCCACCTTGTCGATCTCCTTGATGTAATCGTCGGTGAGCTTCTGCAGGTCCTTCTCGGCGATCTTCAGGTCGTCCTCGGTGATCTCGCTGGCCTTTTTCTGGGCCTTGAACTTGTCCATGGCGTCGCGGCGCACGTTGCGCACGGCCACCTTGGCGTCCTCGGCGTATTTCTTCACCTGCTTGGCCAGGTCGCGGCGGCGCTCCTCAGTCAGCTGCGGGAACACCAGGCGGATGGTGCGCCCGTCGTTCTGCGGGTTGATGCCGAGGTCGGAGGCCAGTATGGCCTTCTCGATGCTCTTGAGCGTGGAGCCGTCCCAGGGCTGGATGAGCAGGCTGCGCGGGTCGGGCGTGGAAATGGTGGCGATCTGCTGGATTGGCGTCGGCGTGCCGTAATAGTCGACCTGTATCTGGTCGAGCACGGCGGCGTTGGCGCGGCCCGCGCGGACGGAGGCGAAGCTCACGCCCAGCAGCTCCACGGTCTTTTTCATCTTGCCTTCAAATTCTTCGTATCCCTTGGCCATTTTCTTGTCCTCCTTTATTTTGTAACCACCGTGCCGACTTTTTCACCCATAACGGCACGGACAATGTTCTCCGGGTCCTTCAGCGCGAACACGATGACGGGGATGTCGTTGTCCATCGACAGGCTCGTCGCCGTGGAGTCCATCACCGCCAGGTGCTGCCGCAGCACCTCGTCATAGGTGATGGCGTCGTATTTGACGGCGTTCTCGTCCAGCCGCGGGTCGGCGGAGTAGACGCCGTCGATGTTCTTCGCCAGCAGTATGGCGTCCGCCCCGATCTCCGCGGCGCGCAGCACGGCCGCCGTGTCCGTGGAGAAGAAGGGGCTGCCCGTCCCGCAGCCGAAGAGCACCACGCGGCCCTTTTCCAGGTGGTGCATGGCCCGCAGGCGGATATACGGCTCGGCTATCGGCTTCATCTCGATGGCCGTCTGCACGCGCACGTCGATGCCCTGCTGGCCCATCACGTCCGCCACCGCCAGGCAGTTCATGGCCGTGGCCAGCATGCCCATGTGGTCGGCGCGCGTGCGCTCTATCTTGCCCTCGCCGTCCTTGACGCCGCGCCAGAAGTTGCCGCCGCCGATGACGACGCCCACCTGCACGCCCAGCGCCGCGCAGCGGCCCACGGCGCGGCTGACGTCGGATATCACCTTGAAGTCCAGCCCCGTGTGCTTCTCGCCCGCCAGGGCCTCGCCGCTGATCTTCAGCAGCACGCGCTTATATTTTGGCTTTGCCTCCATCTGGTTACACCCCTTTTTTGATTTTAATATATGCCGCCCAGCATTGAAAGGCCGGAATTGTAAATTTTCCTCAGGCGTCGAACACGCCCATGATGACGATGCCCGTCACCGTCACCGCTATCGCCAGGTAGTGCTTCCAGCTCAGCCGCTCCTTGAGGAACAGCCGGCTCCAGAGCACGCTGGCCGCGCAGTAGGCGGAGATGATGGGCGCGCTCATGGCCACATGCTCGCTGTCCGCCAGCGCGTAGATATAGGCGAACTGGCCCGCCGTCTCGAAGATGGCGCCCGTATACTTGGGCAGCTCGGCCCTGAAGGCGAACTTCTGCCGCTTCGCCAGCAGGAAAATGAGGCAGAACACGCCCGCGGCCAGGAACGTCAGCTCATAGGCGACGTTGGCGCTGTCCTCGTTGAGCGTCTCCAGCACCAGCGAGTCGGCGAAGGTGCCGGCGGCGTCCAGCACGCAGTAGGCGGCGGGCAGCAGCAGCGCTTTCCAGTTCTTGGCGTACTGCCACTTGCCCTTCTCCTGCCGGGCGCGGCGCAGCTCCTCGTCCTCCGTCACTTCCGCCACGCCCAGGCCGATGACGCCGCCGCAGACGAGCACTATGGCCGCCAGCTGCCAGCCGTTCATGCCGGCGATTCCGCTCATGACGATGGTGGCCACCGCCACCAGCGCGCCGGAGCTGTTGCAGATGGGCGAGGATATCGAGAGCTCGATATACCGCAGCCCTATGTAGCCCATGGTCATGGAGAGGATGTAGAGCAGCGAAACGGGCAGGTAGGTGAAAATAACCTGCCAGGAGATCTCAGTCCCGCCGATGAAAACCTCGTAAGCCGCGTGCAGGCCCATCACGGCGCCGACGGCGATGACCATCTTCAGGTGCGAATACCGGTCCCGGCCGTCCACGCAGCCGAGCTTGGAAAAGAAGTCCGAGCCGCTCCAGCAGAGCAGCGCGATGATCGCGAACCAAAACCAGTTCATTTTCTGTTTTCCCCATCCCTGAAAAAAGTATAAAGATTATCCGTAGTATTGTACCACACTTTGACCGCGCTTGTAAATGACAACATCCGCGCCCCGGACAGGTGTATCATGCCCCTATGATCTACGCAGACAGCCTGTTCGCCCTCAATATGGCCATCGACTACTTCCTGCTGCTCTGCTCGGCGCGGCTCTGCGGCGCCGGGCTGCGCCGGGCGCGCTTCGCCCTGGCGGCGGCGCTCGGCGGGGCCTACGCCCTCCTCTGCGTGCTGCCGGGCACGGGCTTCCTCTCCCTGGGGCCGGTGAAGCTGGCGGCGGCCGCGCTGATGTCCGTCGCGGCCTACGGCGGCGAGCGGCGCTGGCTGCGCTGCTTCGTGGCCTTCCTGGCCGTATCGGCGGCCTTCGGCGGGGCGGTGTTCGCGCTCTCGCTCGTCTCCGGGACGGCCTTTTCCGGGCTCATGTACGTCCCTGTCTCGCCGCGGGTGCTGGCCGTGTCCTTCGCCGTGTGCTATGCGGCGGTGAGCTTCGCCTTCCGCCGCGCGCACCGTAGAGCGGAGCGGGAGGTGGTGGCGCTGACGGTCACGCTCTGCGGCAAAAGCGCGCAGCTGCGCGCGCTGTGCGACACGGGCAACGAGCTGACGGACCCGGTCTCCGGCCGGCCGGTGGCGGTGGCGGGATACGCCGCCCTGGCGGCGATACTGCCCGCCGGCGCGCCGCGCGAGCCGCCGGAGGACGCCGTGGAGCTCTGCTCCGCGCTCAGCGCCCTGCCCGCGCTGGCGGGGCGCGTGAGCCTGGTGCCCTACAGCTCGCTGGGGCGCAGCCACGGCCTGCTGGCCGCGCTGAGGCCGGACGCGGCCAGCGCCGCGGGGCGGGAGGTGGCGCTGCTCGTGGGTCTCAGCCCCCGGGCGCTGGGGGACGGCAGCTATGACGCCATTTGGCAGAAAGGATGATGGATCGTGAAAAGGAACATGCTGCTCATGCGCCTGCGCCTGGCCCTGGGGCGGGCGCTCGCGCGCTTCGGCGTGGTGCCGCCGGAGATCTACTACATCGGCGGCAGCGACACCCTGCCCCCGCCCCTGCCGCGGGCCGAGGAGGCGGAGGCCATCGCCGCCCTTGAGCGCGGCGACGAGGACGCGCGCCAGCTGCTGGTGGAGCACAACCTGCGCCTGGTGGTGTACATAGCCCGCCGCTTTGAGAACACGGGCATCAACCTGGAGGACCTCATCAGCATCGGCGCCATCGGCCTCATCAAGGCCGTGAACACCTTCCGCTCCTCCAAGAACATCAAGCTCGCCACCTACGCCTCCCGCTGCATCGAGAACGAGATCCTCATGTACCTGCGCAAAAACGGCGCGCAGAAGACGGAAGTCAGCCTTGACGAGCCGCTGAACACGGACTACGACGGCAACGAACTGCTGCTCTCGGACATCCTCGGCACGGACGCCGACGAGGTCATCCGCCCGCTGGAGGACGACGCGGAGGCGCAGATGCTGATGGCCGCCATCGAAACGCTCTGCGAACGCGAAAAGCGCATCATACTGATGCGCTTCGGCTTCCTGGACGGCACGGAGTACACGCAAAAGGAGGTGGCCGACATGCTCGGCATCTCCCAGAGCTACATCTCCCGCCTGGAAAAGCGCATCATCGCCCGCCTGAGGAAGGAAATGGTGCGCCAGATGCAGGTGTGAATTTGGGAGAGTGCAGGGACTTAGCGTCCCTGCGGCCCATTCCTGAGAGGTTTCTTTTGCTTGCGCCAAAAGAAACCCCTCAGACTCCAAAGAAAAGCGCTTTTGGTGCTTGTCGATGCGTAAAATCTGCTTGTTAGTTTGGGTGGTGACGAATTTAAAGGTGGTCATCCCGGTGTCGGATAGCCTTGCACAACGCCGACCGCGGTTGGCTTCGCTTCGCTCGCGCCGCTAACGAAATCATAATCGGCAGTGCCGCGAGCGTAAGCGAAGCAGTGCACGGTCGGCGATGCAGGAAACGCATTCACCGACGGGATGACCACTTTTGACAACAAAAAGCTGTAAAAACACGCAAAAAACGCTCCGACCCGCGCCAGAGCGTTTTTCTTTGGGGCGCCACACCCGTTTCTTTGGGCAAGACCAAAGAAATGGGGTGGCACGTGGGCCACGCAGGGGCTTCCGCCCCTGCATCCCGCCCGCCGCCGGCTAAAGGGCGGCGAGGGTGACGACGGCTGCGGCCGCCGCGGCCAGCGCGGCCAGCGCCGCCAGGCCCAGCTTCCAGCCGCTGCGCTCGGCCGAGCGCTCGCGCATGTACAGTCCCGCGGCCCGCTTCGCTTCGCGCAGCACCTGCTCGGCGCTGACACCGCCGCGCAGCGCCCGCTCGCGGACGATGAATATCGCCTCCTCAAACAGCTCGTTCCCCGGCTGGCGCACCACGATCACGCGGCGCGACACGCCCTTCACCAGCTCCGAGCGCTCCCGCGTCCTCATATGCGCTCATCCACCCGCACGGCGAGGACGGTCATGTCGTCGCTGTTCCCGTATTCGTCCGCCGCCCGCCGCAGCACGGAGCGCGCCAGCGCCTTCACGTCCGGCTCCTCCGTCTCCCGCAGCATGTCCAGCAGCCAGCCGTCGTCCAGCCCGGGCGACACGCCATCGGAGGCCACCAGCGCCAGGCTGCCCGGCTTCAGGCGCATACGCACCGTGTCCGGCGGCGCGCCTGCGCCCGTCATGCCCGCCGCCAGGCTCTCGCCGGCGATGCGCCGCACGCTCTTGCCCGTTTTCACATATGAGGGCGCCGCGCCGTATTTGTAGAAGCAGGTCTCGCCCGTGAACAGGTCCACGCACATCAGGTCCGCCGTGGCGAAGCCCCACTCCTCCCCGTTGCGCAGCAGCATCACGGAGTTGAGTATCTTCATCGCCGCCGCGCCGTCCACGCCCGAGCGCAGGAAGCGCTCGAGTATGGCCACGGCCTCGCCGCTGTCCTCGGCGGCCTCGCTGCCCGCGCCCATGCCGTCGGAGAGTATCACGCAGAGCACGCCGCCGTCGGTCTTGAAATAGGTCCCCTTGTCGCCGTTCACGCTCTCGCCGCGCTTTTTCATGGCCGCGATGCCCACGGAGACGGTGAGCGGCTCCGCCTCCAGCAGCGTCAGCCGCCCCTCCCCGCCGCCGGATGTGCGGCAGAGCCGCACGCCCAGCACGGCGGAGAGCTTGTCCAGATAGGCCGGGTCCTGCGTCAGCGCGCCCAGGCGTCCGGACTCGACGACGGCCCGCAGCCGCCCGCCCCCGTCGCGGAACACGGCGGCGTCCGCCTCGATGTCCAGCGAGCGCAGATAGCGCATCAGCCGCCGCTCGGCGAGCGGGTCGGCGCCGTTCACGCTGCCGATCTCCCGCGCCACGCCGGCGAGGATCTCCGCGAAGTCCTCATACTGCGCCCAGGCCGCCGCGCGGCTCTCCGCCAGATAGCTGCGGTACTGCCGGCGGAAGGCCAGCGCGCGCAGCTCGGCGTTCACGGCGGCGACGAACTGCGGCAGGGCCAGGCAGCGGCGGCGGAACCACTCCGGTATGTCCTCTTCCTCCAGCGCGCCGCGCGCCGCCATCGCCTCTGTGGCGGAGTTGAGGGCGTCCAGCGTCTCCATATAGCCCTTCGTCCAGCACTCGCCGCGCTTTTTGCACTTTACGCAGGAGACGTCCGCCGCGCGGTCGAAAACGCGGGCGATGTCGTTGTCGTTGCCGTCGGCAGTGTTGCGCCGCACGACCTCGCAGACGTCGCCGTAGGCCCGGGCGATGCCTTCCACGCGCCGCGCCGCGTAGCGCCGCAGTCCGCTCTCGCCCATGCCGGGGGCCATCGGCTGCAAGAGCGAGCTCAGCCGGGCCAGCGCCGCCGGCGGTATCAGCATGAACACCACGGAAGCGGCGAACACCTCAAATAGCGCGCCCAGCTGCGGCGTCCAGCGCCAGCAGCAGGCGGCGCAGAGCGCGTCGGCCAGGACGAAGCTGAGCAGGAACGTCAGCCGCCCATAGCGCGCGAACACGCCGGACACCAGCCCCGCAAAGGCATAGGCCATGGTGAAGAAGGGCTCCGCCCCGCCGGCGGCGTCCATCGCCAGGCCGAAGGCCGTGCCCACCGCCGCGCCGGCCATGCTGCCGCCCTTGAGCGAGCTCGTCATCACCAGCAGCAGCGCGATCACCCGCCCCAGGGACACCGTGCCCGCGATGTGTACGCGCGCCAGGGCCGTCAGCGCGCAGGCCGCCAGCACGGCCACCGCCGCTTCGCGCCGGCGCTCGGAGCCCTCCGTCTGCCGCTCGCGCGCGCTCAGCGCCTCGCGGAAGAAAAACGCCGCCGCGCCCGAGAGCAGCGACTCGATGAGCACCTCCGCCGCCACGCCGACGTCGCCCATCCCGCCGGCCAGCCGCCCCAGCGCGCCCGTGGCCGCCGTCACGGCAAAGGCGGAGCAGGGCGCGATCCAGGGCGAGGTCTCCATGCGCTCCTCGCCGATGATGAAGCTGAGCGTGAAGGCCAGCACGCAGGCCGCCGCATAGCGTATGCCCCAGTCCAGCCCGCCCGTGGCCAGATAGCCCAGGCAGGCCCCCGACAGCGCCCCCAGCCCGCCCAGGCCCGTCCCCGAATGGGCCACCAGCGCTGTGCCGAAGGGCGCCATGGTGCCGGCAAAGCGCCCCGCGGCCAGCAGGAAGCCCAGCAGGAAGCGCGCCATCGCCGGCGCCGCCGCGCGCAGCCACTCCCGCTGCCCGCCCTCCTCCGGGCGGCTGTTCTCCACGATATTTCCCCTGTCTGACATTGCTTTTCCTCCGCACATGAGTTTACATAAATTATAGATATATTTCTTATGTAAAGTCTGTCGGAGGCCGCTGTAGATAATTGGGTTTTTAGCCGCCACGGTGCTGCTTACAAGGGGATGCAGGGATGGAGGCCCCTGCGACCCAATTCTGAGAGATTTCTTTTTGTCTTGTCAAAAAGAAACCCCTCAGACTCCAAAGAGAAAACCGCTTTGGTGCGTGTCGATACGTAAAATCTGCCCGTTAGTTCGGCTGGTGACTGGTTTTCGGGCGGTCATCCCGGTGTCGGATGGCCTTGCCCAACGCCGACCGCGGTTGGCTTCGCTTCGCTCGCGCCGCTGACTTGCAGAAACTTAAAGCCTCCCCTACTTGTAGGGGAGGTGGCCGCACGAAAGTGCGGCCGGAGGGGTGCCGAAAGTCTGCGGTTCTTTGGTAAGATGCGCAAACCTACAACACCCCTCCGTCGCCTGCTGCGCAGGCGCCACCTCCCCTGCACGGCAGGGGAGGCTTTTACGTCGCGTAGAACAAAAGCCGGGGAGCGAGAGCTCCCCGGCTTTTCTGTTATAAGTTCCCGCCCGCTCACCGTAGGACAGGCCGCAGGCAAATGCCTCCACACGCAGTGTGGAATTCTTCAACGGTGATGGCCCAGGCCGCGTCCAGCAGGGCGGCGCGAAAGCTGCCGGGGCCGCGGCCGGCGGCGTTTTCCTCCGCCCGGGCGGCGCAGAGCTTCCAGAAGGCGGAGGCCAGCGCGGCGGCGGCGGTCATGTCCGGCTCCACGGCGGCGAAGGCCCCACAGAGGACGGAGAGCATACAGCCCGTGCCCGTCACATAGGCCATCAGCGCGCTGCCGCCGGGCATGGCGTAGGCCGTGCCGTCCGGCCCGGCGGCGATGTCCTGCGGGCCCGTGAGCAGCACGGAGCGGCCCAGCGCCGCGGCCAGGGCGCGCGCCGCGGCGGCGCGCTCGTCCTCGCTCGCGCGCTCGGGGCTGTCCACGCCCTGCTCGCGGCCGGAGAGGCTCAAAAGCGCCCGCGCTTCCGCCAGGTTTACGCGCACGATGCCCCGCGCGGGGATCTCCAGCAGCTCGCGCACGCGGCGCAGCCGCCAGGGGCTGGCGCCCACGCCCACGGGGTCGATGACCACGGGCCGCCCCTCCGCGCCGGATATGCGCGCGCAGGCGAGCGCGGCGTCGAACTTGGCCTCGTCCGGCGTGCCGGTGTTCAGCACCTCCGCGCTGCTCGCGCGGGAGATGTCTGCCATCTCCTCCACGGCCTGGGCCATGATGGGGCTGGCGCCCACAGCGAGCGCCACGTTGGCGCAGTCGTTGGCGGTGACGATATTCGAGATGCAGTGTATGAGCGGCCGCTTTGCGCGCAGCTCGCCCAGTCGTTTGAAGTCAGGCATTATTGGCGTTCGGGTCGAGCGTGCGCTGCATCCGCTTGAGCGCACCGCCCGCCTGCAGGGCGAAAACGAGCGCGCCGGCGATCAGCGAGCCGACAAAGGTGGAGATGAAGAATGGGATGATATAGGCGGTGACGGCCGTCGTCGCGGCGTCCACGCTCATGAACAGCGTGGCCACCGGGTAGGCGCAGAGGCCGCCCAGTACGCCGGTGCCCAGCATCTCCGCCACCAGCGTGGCGGTGATGGCCACGGCGGGCTTTTTGTTCTTCAGCAGCATGTAGACGAGCCCGCAGCAGAGCGCGCCGACCATGCTGCCGGGGAAGGCCATCAGCGAGCCGACGCTCAGCAGGTTGCGCAGCAGGCTGGCGCAGAAGGCCACGCCCACGCCCCAGGCGGGGCCCAGGAACACGGCGCAGAGCACGTTAACCATGTGCTGCGTGGGCGAGCAGTTGCTGCCCAGGAAGGGAAACTGGATAAATACGCTGCCGACGACGGCAACGGCGACGAAGATGGCTGCGATGGCGAGCTTTTTGGTTTTTACTGACTGCATGTTTTCCACTCCTTGAAAAGATCTGCGCGGTCGAACGGCATATGCAGCGTTCCCCCGCGGGCGGGATGATCAAGTCCCCGCCGGGCCTGTCGGTCGAGGCTCGCTGGCCTCCTCTCACGCCGGAACACGGCTTCCCATCGCTGCATATTTGGCCCGGGCGCAGGGCGCTCCCCCTCCGCCCGGCACGGGCTCGCGCCCGAACGCCGTCGTTTTTTTTGCCGCGCTCCTCCTCCTTTCAAGGTCTCGCGGGTACGCAAAAAGGCCCCCTTACGGGAGCCCCGGCTCAGCGCATTGACTCCCTACGTCGGCATTACCCGCATCAGGTCCAAGGGTCGAAGCTCGCGCTTCCTCTCAGCCCGCGAAGGGCTCCCCCGTTTTTACAGTGTCATTATCTCACCGCGCGAGGCCTTTGTCAAGCGCGCGGGGCAAATATGCGCGGGGGTATTGCATTTTCCCTTGCGCAGTAGTATGATGTACCTGAACTTGACAATGGGGAGTCCGTAAAGCCGGGCTGAGAGGGGGCCGCCGAGGCCCCGACCCTTACACCTGATTTGGATCATGCCAACGTAGGGAAATCATGGCTTTCGCCGCGGACGTACCGTTACTGGTGTGCCGCGGCGGCATTGTTTTATGGGGTGATATCTATGACTATCGCGCGGGAGCGCTATGCGCTCTACGCCGTCACCGACCGTGTGCGCGCGCGCACGGCCGAAGAGCTGCTCGCGCAGGCCGCGGCTGTCATCTGCGGCGGCGCGCAGATCGTGCAGCTGCGGGAAAAGGAGCTGCCCTTCGGCGAGTTCTTCGAAGAGGCGCGGCAGTTCGTCGCCCTCTGCCGCGAGCTGGGCGCGGTGAGCATCATCAACGACAACGTGGAGATCGCGCGCCTGACGGGCGCGGACGGCGTGCACGTGGGCCAGGAGGACATGGCCGCGGCCCGCGCGCGGGAGATACTGGGCCCGGGCAAGCTGGTCGGCGTCTCCGCGCACACGGTGGAGGAGGCCCGCGCGGCGTATGAGATGGGCGCGGACTACCTCGGCACCGGCGCGGCCTTCGTCACCGGCACCAAGACGGACGCCAAGCCCATAGAGCGCGCCACGATACGCGCCGTGACGTCCTCCGTGCCCATCCCCGTGGTGGCCATCGGCGGCATCACGCGCGGCAACCTGCCGGAGCTGGCCGGGCTCGGCCTGGCCGGCGCGGCCGTGGCCTCCGCCCTCTTCGCCCAGGACGACCCGGAGGCCGCCGCAAGGGCCCTGCTCCCGATTTGCCGGAGCCTCTGAACGGCGCATGGATACTGGACTTTCCTAACGGCCGGGCGCCAAACCGGGCACGATCCGTTGACAAGCAGCCGCGCGAAGCGCACTCTGCCCGCGGGCGCAGTCCGTCCGTGTACGGCTATGCGCAAAACTTAATACGCACAGCACATTCCGACAGAGGCACCCGCGGCGGCTATGCCGCCGCGCTATGCCAGCGGACGCAGTCCGCCGCGCGGAGCGCGCTATGCCGGCGGGCGCTGCCCGCCAGCGGTGTGTTGGGGGCACCACCTCACGCCGCTATATAAAACTTCAATGCTGAGAAAGGAGAGGTATTATGAAGACAGCATTGACGATCGCTGGGAGCGATTCCAGCGGAGGCGCCGGTATCCAGGCCGACATCAAGACGATGACGGCCCATGGGGTATACGCGATGAGCGCCGTCACGGCGCTGACAGCGCAGAACACCACCGGCGTGACAGACATCCTCGAGTCCACCCCCGAGTTCCTTGCCGAGCAGCTCGACTGCGTGTTCACGGACATATTCCCGGACGCGGTGAAGACCGGCATGGTCTCCAGCACGGCCCTGATCGAGGTCATCGCCGCCAAGCTGCGGCAGTACGGCGCGAAGAACATCGTCGTCGATCCCGTGATGGTGGCCACCTCCGGCTCCCGCCTGATAAGCGAGGACGCCGTGGGCGCCCTCTGCGAGCACCTGCTGCCCCTGGCCACCGTGCTCACGCCCAACATCCCCGAAGCGGAGCTGCTCTCCGGCATGGAGATAAAGGACGCCGGGGGCATGGAGCGCGCCGCCCGCGCCATCAGCGAGCGCTACGGCTGCGCCGTGCTCTGCAAGGGCGGCCACCAGATAAACGACGCCGACGACCTCCTCTGGCGCAACGGGGCGGGCCGCTGGTTCTGCGGAAAGCGCATCGCCACCAGCAACACCCACGGCACGGGCTGCACGCTCTCCAGCGCCATCGCCTCCGAGCTGGCCAAGGGCCTGGACCTGGACGGCGCCGTGGAGCGGGCCAAGGCCTATATCTCCGGCGCGCTCTCCGCCATGCTCGACCTCGGGCACGGCTCCGGCCCCATGGACCACATGTTCGACCTGAAAAGTGAATTTATAGGAGGTACCGGCGCATGAAAAGGACAACGGCATTCCAGAACGGCCTCATCTGGTTCGGCGCCGGCGTCTCCCTGGCGGAGATACTCACCGGCACCTATTTCGCCCCCCTCGGCATGGGCCGCGGCATCGCGGCCATCCTGCTCGGCCACGTCATCGGCTGCGTGCTCTTCTTCCTCGCCGGCCTGATCGGCGGCCGCGAGCGCAAGAGCTCGATGGAGACCGTGAAGATGAGCTTCGGCGCCAAGGGCGGCATGCTCTTCGCCTTTCTGAACGTGGTGCAGCTCGTCGGCTGGACGGGCATCATGATCTATGACGGCGCGCTGGCCACCAACAGCATCTTCGACGTCGGCATAGCCGTCTGGAGCATCGTCATCGGCGTGATGATCGTCATCTGGATCGCCATCGGCGTCACCAACCTGGGGCTGCTGAACAAGATCACCATGGCGCTGCTCTTCATCCTCACCGTGGTGCTGAGCGTGGTCGTGTTCCGCGGCAACAACCCCGGCGCCACCAGCGGCGAGGTCATCACCTTCGGCATGGCGGTGGAGAACGCCGTGGCCATGCCGCTCAGCTGGCTGCCCGTCATCAGCGACTACACGCGCGAGGCGGACAAGCCCTTCCGCGCCACGCTGGCCAGCACCGTCACTTACGGCCTCGTAAGCTGCTGGATGTACGTCATCGGCATGGGCGCGGCCATCTACACGGGCGGCAGCGACATCGCCCAGGTCATGCTCAAGGCCGGCCTCGGCATCTCCGCGCTGCTCATCATGATACTCTCCACCGTCACCACCACCTTCCTGGACGCCTTCAGCGCCGGCGTCTCCTGCGAGAGCCTCTCCAAGAAGCTCAGCGGCAAGACCGTGGGCATCATCGCCACCGTCATCGGCACCATCGGCGCCTGCGTCTACAACATGGACAACATCATGGGCTTCCTCTACATCATCGGCAGCGTGTTCGCGCCCATGATCGCCGTGCAGCTGACGACCTACTTCATCCTCAAAAAGGACAGCTTCGCCGCCGCCTTCGACTGGCCGAACCTCATCGTCTGGGCCGTCGGCTTCGCCGTCTACCGCCTGATGATGCACGTGGACCTGCCCACGGGCTACACGCTCCCCTCCGTGCTCATCACCATGGTCCTCTGCTTCGCGGTAAACAAGCTCATACCCCAGAAAAGCAAATAACAAAAGGGCCGGCGCTCAACGCGCCGGCCCTTAGCATATGCGCGGCGCTTTCGCGCCGGATGTTTCAATCCACCAGGTGTTCGCCTATCTTGTACACGTCCCCCGCGCCGACGGTGAGGATGATGTCGCCGGGCCGCGCCGTCTCGCGCAGGCTGCGCTCGATGTCGGCGAAGTTGGGGCAGAATATGCTGCCCTCGATGTGCGCGGCCAGGTCCGCGGAGGAGATGCCCAGCGTGTTCTGCTCGCGCGCGGCGTAGATCTCCGCCAGGTAGGTGACGTCCGGCCGCCGCAGCTGCTCTATGAAATCGTCGAAGAGCGCGGCCGTGCGCGTGTAGGTGTGCGGCTGGAACACGAGCACCGTGCGGTTATAGCCCAGCGGCTCCACGGCGTCCAGCAGGGCCTTCAGCTCCTGCGGGTGGTGGGCGTAGTCGTCATAGATGTCCGCGCCGTTATATTTGCCCTTGAACTCGAAGCGCCGCCCGGCGCCCGTGAAGCCGGCCAGGCCGTACTTCACCGCGTTGGGCCGCACGCCCAGGCAGAGGCAGGCCGCCGTGGCGGCCAGGGCGTTCTTCACATTGTGCATCCCCGGCACGTGCAGCGTGACGCTGGTGAAGAGCCGCCCGTGGTAATAGATGTCGAAGGTGCTGCTGGCCCCGGAGCGCCTGATGTTGCGCGCATAGACGTCCGCCCTGTCGGTGAGGCCGAAGGTGACCAGCTCGCGGCCCAGCGGCTCGAGCGTCTCCATCGTGTTGCGGTCGTCGAGGTTGGCGACGATCTTGCCCGTGGGCGGCACCTTGGCGGCGAAGGCCCGGAAGGACTTCTCCACATCCTCCAGCCCGGAGAAATAGTCCAGGTGGTCGGCGTCCACGTCCAGTATCACAGCCACCGTGGGGTGGAAGGCGAGGAAGGAGTCGTGATACTCGCAGCTCTCGAGGATGATGGTGTCCCCGCCGCCCACGCGGTGCCCCGCGTGCAGCAGCGGCAGCGTGCCGCCGATCATCACGGTCGGGTCGCGCTCGGCGGCCATCAGGATGTGCGTGCACATGCTGGTGGTGGTGGTCTTTCCGTGCGTGCCGGCGATGCACAGCGCGTTCTCATAGTCGCGCATGATGGCGCCCCAGGCCTCCGCCCGCTCGAAAACGGGCACGCCGCGGGCCCGCGCCTCCACGATCTCCGGGTTCGTGTCGCCCACGGCGGCGGTGCGCACGACGAACTGGATGTCGGGTGCCACGTTCATCGCCGAGTGGCCTATCTTCACGTCTATCCCCAGCTCGCGCAGGTGCCGCGTCTTTTCGCTCTCGGACATATCCGAGCCGTCGATGACGAGGCCCATGCCGGCGAGCACCTCCGCCAGCGGCGCCATGGAGACGCCGCCGACGCCGATGAGGTGCCCGCGCTTGCCGGGCTTCAGGTATTCTTCAAAATCAGCCATAATTTCACCTGGATACAGCGTTTTTGCGCTCTTGCGGATTTTGCCCGCGCGCATTATAATAGCTTAGCCGCATTTGCTCTCGCATTATAATACATTATTGCGCACATTACAAGAAATAAAACGGGGAGGCGCGTGTTCTGCCGCCTGGATATGCCAAAAAAGTGCTCTATACCCTGCGCGGCGCCGGCTACGGCGCGTACTTCGTGGGCGGCTGTGTGCGCGACAGCCTGCTCGGCCGCCGCGTCCACGACTGGGACGCGGCCACCTCCGCCCCGCCGCAGGCCGTGCAGGCCCTCTTTGAGCGCACGGCGCCCACGGGGCTGCGCCACGGCACGGTCACCGTCATCAGCGGCGGGCGCGCGCTGGAGGTCACCACCTACCGCACCGAGAGCGCTTACAGCGACCACCGCCGGCCGGACAGCGTGGAATTCACCGGCGACCTCGCGCTCGACCTCTCCCGCCGCGACTTCACCATGAACGCGATGGCCATGGGCCCGGAGGGGGACATCACCGACCCCTTCGGCGGCAGGGAGGACATCGCCCGGCGGCTGATACGCTGCGTGGGCGACAGCGAGCGCCGCTTCTCGGAGGACGCGCTGCGGATGCTCCGCGCCCTGCGCTTTTCGGCGCAGCTCGGCTTCGCCATAGAGCCGGGGACTTACGCGGCCATCGAGCGCCTTGCGCCCACGGCCTCCGCCCTCTCTGCGGAGCGGGTGAGGGACGAATTCTTAAAGGCCCTCTCCTCCCCGCGTCCGGAGGCGGCCTACGATATGCTCTCGCTGGGCCTTATGGCGCGCTTCGCCCGGGCGGAGGGCCCGCCCCCCGCGCTCGCCGCCCTGCCGGCGTACGCCCGCCTGGCGCACCTGTGCTTCGAGCTCGAGCGGCGCGGCTCCATCTCCTCCACCGCTGAATTCCTGACGGCGCTGCGCCTTCCCCGCGCCGCGGTGCGCGAGTGTTCTGCCGCCGCTGCCGTCCTGAGCTCCGGCAGCAGGGACTACAAACGCCTGCTCAGGGACTACGGCGAGCGCGCCGTCCTCGCCGCCTATCCCAAAAGCCGCGCGCTGCGGCGCGTACTGCGCGGCGGCGAGTGCTGGGACCTCGCCCATCTGGCCCTGGACGGGGACGCGCTGCGCGCCCTCGGCCTCTCGGGCCGGGAGGTGGGCGCGGCGCTCGGCCGGGCGCTGGACTACGTCATCGACCACCCCGCCGCCAACCGGGAGGACACACTGCTCAGCTTCATCAGAGGGGAGATAGATACAAATGGCAAAGACGCTTGAAGAACTGCGCGCGGAGTGCCTCGAATGCCGCCGCTGCGGGCTGTGCGAGACCCGTCACAACGTCGTGTTCGGCGCCGGGCCGGACGACGCCGAGGTAATGTTCATCGGCGAGGGCCCCGGCGAGCAGGAGGACCTGCAGGGCGCGCCCTTCGTCGGCCGCGCCGGCAAGTTCCTGGACGACATGCTGGAGCTCATCGACCTCGACCGCTCGCGCGTCTACATCGGCAACATGGTCAAGTGCCGCCCGCCGCGCAACCGCGACCCGCTGGACATCGAGCAGAAGGCCTGCGCCGTCTGGCTGCAGGGCCAGCTGGAGCTGATCGCGCCTAAGATCATCGTCTGCCTGGGCCGCATCGCCGCCATGCGCTTCATCCGCGAGGATTTCAAGATAACGCGCGAGCACGGCCAGTGGTTCGACATGGATGGGCGGCGCGTGATGGCCCTCTACCACCCGGCCGCGCTGCTGCGCGACCCCGGCAAGCGGCCGGAGACCTTCGACGACCTCAAGACCCTGCAGGCGGAGATCCGCCTGCGCTGTACGCACACTTACTGAAAGGCTGTATTATCATATGATCGACTTCCACCGCGTGACCATCGCGGACAAGGCCTGGGTTGACCCCATCGTGGCGGCGGAGGATTCGCGCTCCGCCGACTTCAACTTCGGCAACATCTACATGTGGGACGGGGCATACCACCAGCTCGTCACCAGCCTCGGCGGGCGCATGCTCACCAAGCTGCGCTGGGACCGCCAGCCCTTTTTCGCCTTCCCCATCGGCTCCGGTCCGCTGGAGCCGGCGCTCGACGCGCTCGCGGAGTTCGCCGGGCAGCGCGGCTACCCGCTGGCCATCCGCGGCATCACGGAGGAGCACCGCGCGCAGATGGAGCAGTGCTGCCCGGGCCGCTTTGTATTCACGCCCGACCGCGACAACTTCGACTACCTCTACCTGGCGGAAAAGCTCGCCACCATGGGCGGCAAGAAGCTGCACGGCAAGCGCAATTTCTGCAACCGCTTTGAAAAGACGCACTCCTGGGAGTTCCGCCGCCTGACGCGCGGCCTCATCCCCGCCTGCATGGAGATGCTGGGCCAGTGGCAGGCGGAGTTCGACACCCCGCCGGACGGGCTGGAGGAGGAGCACGGGGCCATCATCCGCGCCTTCATGCGCTACGACGCGCTGGGGCTGGAGGGCGGCGCCCTCTTCGCGGAGGGGCGGCTGATCGGCTTCACCATCGGCGAGGTCATCTCCTCGGACACCTTCGACGTCCACTTTGAAAAGGCCTTCGCCTCCATCCCCGGGGCCTACCCCATGGTCTGCCGCGAATTCACACGCCAGCTCCTCGCCGACCACCCGCAGCTCGTCTACCTCAACCGCGAGGACGACATGGGCCAGGATAACCTGCGCGAGGCCAAGCTGGAGTACGCCCCCGAGCTGCTGCTGGCCAAGTACACGGCCGTGGAGGCGCGCCATGCCTGAGGTAACGCGCCTCACCCGCGCGGAGGACATCGGCGCGCTGAGCGCCCTCTGGCAGGAGGTATTCGGCGACGGCGGCGAGCTTATTTCCGCCTTTTTCCGCCTGCTCTGGCGGCCGGAATACGGCCGCGTGGCGGAGGAAGGGGGCCGCATCGTCTCCATGGGCTTCTGCCTGCCCGGCGCGCGCGCCGGCGACCTTGACTGCGCCTACATCTACGCCATGGCCACGGCGGAGGGCGAGCGCGGCCGCGGCCACGCCGCATGTATCGGCCGCGCGCTGATGGCGGACGCCTTTTCCCGCGGCGCGGACATCGTCGCCACCCTGCCGGCGGACGAGGGGCTCTGCCGCTGGTATGAAACGCGCCTCGGCATGGCCCCGCTCTTCAAAAAGGGCGGCGAGGGCGTCACGTTCCCCGAAAGCTGGGCTGAGTTCGCCCGCGTCTGCGGCGCTCACGATGCAAACACGCCCTCCCGCCTCTGGGCCGCCGCCCGCCCCGGCGCCGGCATAGACCTCGCGCCCCTCTCCGCCCTCGCCTGGGAGCACACTTTCGATTAGTCGCGCTGGGGGGAGGCCCCCGCGAGGGGGCCAGTGCCACCCCATTTCTTTGGTCTTGCCCAAAGACCAGGCTGCGCCTGGAGGCGGTTGCGCTGCGCGCCTCACTAACGGAGGTTATCCGTTGGTGAGGCGCGCTTCTTTGCATCCAAGCGCAGCTTGGCCGACCGCGGTTGGCTTCGCTTCGCTCGCGCCGCTGGCGGGTCGATAATTTGTAAGGTAGTGCCGCGACCGCAGGGAGCAACGCACGGTCGGCGATGCAGAAAACACATTCACCGCCGGGATGACCACTTTTGACAACTGAAAAGCCATAAAAGCACACAAAAAACGCTCCGACTACTGCCGGAGCGTTTTTCTTTGGAGTCTGAGGGGTTTCTTTGGGCAAGACCAAAGAAATCCCTCAGGAAAATCGTGGGTTGATTTGGTTAAGTAAGTCGATTATATTACCGACTTAGAGTGGCCGTTGGCCGCGGCTTTTTTGCGCCTTTTCAGCGCCAGCGAGGTGGTCAGCGGGCGTTTCTCGCTGCGCTCCTCGAAGAAGGCGATGACGGAAAACACCACGGCGCCGATGAAGTTCACGAAAAAGTCGCCCATCGTGTCGTAGATGCCTATGTCCAGATAGCCGCCCAGCCCCAGCGGGTACTGCTCGCCGTTTTCCAGCACCAGTATCGTGTCCTTGATGCCGTCGATGACGATGGGGATGTTGCTGCGCGTCGCGTCCAGCTCCACGGTGGAGATGCGCGTGAGTATGGTGTCCTTCTGCATGTCCAGCAGCAGCCAGCGGTCGGCGGCGAACTCAAAGAACTCCCAGAGCACGCCGATGGTCATGGAAAAGCAGAAGGCCGTCAGCGCCAGGTAGGCGGGCGAGAGCTGCACCTTCACGTTCTCGCTGCGGTTGAGCAGGTTGACCAGCGAAAAGCCCACCGCCGCGAAGAGGAAGCCGGAGGTCGTGTGCAGCATCGTGTCCCAGTGCTGGTAGCGGATGAAGTAGCTGTCCAGCTCGCCCAGTATCTCCGCCGCGAACACGAATACGAAGATGACGATCTCCAATACGGACGGTATCTCGATGTCCAGCCTGTCCTCCACGAACTGCGGCAGCACATATATGAACAGCACGAAGGCGCAGACAATGGCGCTCTCGAAGTCGGCGCGCATGACGCTGCGTATCAGTATCAGTATGACGATGGTGCGCAGCACGACGTATGTCCAGAATGCGCCCGGCTCCGTGCGCATCTTTTGCCTGACCGCGCCGCGGCGCAGCTCACGCCGCCGTTCCCTGCGCGCTTTCCTTGCCTCTTTCCTGCTCATTGTCCGCCTCCGTCTGTCTTATTATCTGCTTTTTTGCCGCCGCGCGCCCTCAGCAGCAGGAAGGCCGCGGCGATGCTCGCCACATCCACGCCGAAACTGATGAGCACCGGCGCGGAGAAGGGGTCGAGGTCGTTGCCCAGTACCGTATAGAGCACCATGGCCGGCAAAATGCCCACCAGCGAGCTCAGCAGGTACTCCCAGTACTTCATCTTCAGCGAGCCGAAGACAAGGCCCAGGATGTCGTTTGAGAGGTTCGCCACCCGCAGCACCAGCGAAACGAGGAACAGGTGACGCCTGTTCGCCTCATAAAAGGCCCTCATCCGCGGCTGCCTGGCGAGCAGCGCGTCCACCAGCACGCCGTCCGAGCCCCGGCCCGTGAGGTAGGGCAGGGAGATGCACACCACGCTGCCCAGGGTGTTCACGGCCAGCGCGGCCGGCAGGTCAAAAATAAGCCCCACGGCCGTGGCGATGAGCGCGTAGGGCACGACGACGGTCTGGCTCTTGAGCGCATAGGCCGCCAGCGCGGCCAGGGCGGCCAGCCACTTGTTCTCCGGCGACCAGGCGAGCAGCTCCTGCACGCCGATCGACCCGCGGGTGAGTATGAACACCACGGCGCCGCCGGCGATGAGCAGCATCACCAGCAGCGGCAGCAGCTTACGTATCTTCACGGCACGACCTCGTTGATATGATAGTATAGCGCCATTTTATCAGATTTCCCTCAACGCCGCAACGGACATTTTCCGCGCCGTGTCCAGGGGCGCCCGCGGCTTTTTGCGCGTAAAAATAGTTCCGCCCGGGGCGAGACCCCGGGCGGAGTTGTGTAGATTTTCGTTATACGAGTTCGATGACGGCCATCTCGGCGGCGTCGCCGCGGCGCGGGCCGATGCGGGTGACGCGGGTGTAGCCGCCGTTGCGGTCGGCGTACTTGGCGGCGGTCTCGTTGAAGACCTTGTGCGCCACGTCCTCGCGGGTGATGAAGCTCAGGGCCTGGCGGTAGGACGCCATGTCCTTCTGCTTGCCGAGCGTTATCATCTTCTCGGCAAGGGGCTGGATCTCCTTCGCGCGGGTGAAGGTGGTCTCCATGCGGCCGCGGTCGAGCAGGTCCGTGACCTGCTGGCGGAGCATGGCCATGCGCGCGTCGGTAGGCTTGCCGAGCTTTCTTGTACCGGGCATTGGGTTTTCCTCCTTACTGGTTGTCGTCGCTGGCCAGGCTCAGGCCCATCATGGCGAGCTTGTGCTCGACCTCCTCAAGGGACTTGCGGCCAAGGTTGCGGACCTTGATCATCTCGTCCTGGGTCTTGCTGATGAGGTCCTCGACGGTGTTGATATTGGCGCGCTTGAGGCAGTTGAAGCTGCGGACCGAGAGATCCAGCTCCTCGATGGTCATCTCGAGCACCTTGTCGCGCTGGGTCTCGACCTTCTCCACCACGGTGGAGCGGTTGCCGATGGCGTCCGACAGGTCGGTGAACAGCGTGAAGTGGTCAACGAGGATCTTCGCGCCAAGGCTGATGGCATCGCGCGGCGTGATGGTCTTGTCCGTCCACACCTCGATGGTCAGCTTGTCATAGTCGGTCTGGTTGCCGACACGGGTGTTCTCCACAGCGTAGTTGACCTTCAGCACCGGGGTGTAGATGGAATCCACGGGGATGGTGCCGATGACCTGCTGTGCGCCCTTGTTCTTATCAGCGGTGACATAGCCGCGGCCGTGGTCGAAAACGAGCTCCATGGAGAGCGACGCATCCGGCCCCAGGGTGGCGATGTGCAGCTCGGGGTTGAGTATCTCGACCTCGGCGTCCGCCTTGATGTCCCCGGCGGTCACTTCGCCCTCGCCCGCGGCCTCGATGTACACGGTCTTGGGCTCGTCGCTGTGCACGCGCGCGATGATGCGCTTGACGTTGAGGACGATCTCGGTCACGTCCTCCTTCACGCCGGGGATGGTGGAGAATTCGTGCTGTATGCCGGAGATCCTGATGGAGGTTACTGCCGTTCCCGGCAGGGACGACAGCAGGACACGGCGCAGAGAGTTGCCCAAAGTCGTGCCGTAGCCGCGCTCGAGCGGTTCAATGACATATTTGCCGTAAGAATCGTCCGCAGGGGTCTCGATGCATTCAATGCGCGGCTTTTCTATCTCAATCATGTGCGAACTAACCCTCCTTATTTTTCGTGCGCCGAATGGGGCGCGGTTTCCAGCTTACCAATATGAGGGTTTGCCGTTTACTTGGAATAGAGCTCGACGATGAGGTGCTCCTCGATCGGCATGTCTATGTCCTCACGGGTGGGCACAGCGATGACCTTGGCTATCATGTTGGCGGCGTCATACTCCAGCCAGCGCGGGGCCTGGCGGAAGGCGTTCGCCTCCACATTGGCCTTGATCTTCTCCAGGTTGCGGCTGGACTCCTTGGGGGCGATGACCATGCCCGGCTTCACCTGGAAGCTGGGGATGTTCACGCGGCGGCCGTTGACGGTGAAGTGGCCGTGATTGACCAGCTGGCGGGCCTCGCGGCGGGTGGCGGCGAAGCCGAGCCGGAACACCACGTTGTCAAGGCGGCGCTCGATGAGGACGAGCAGGTTGTCGCCCGTCTTGCCGGGCATACGGGAAGCCTTCTCATAGTAGGAGTGGAACTGCTTCTCCATGATGCCGTAGACGAACTTGACCTTCTGCTTCTCCTGGAGCTGAGTGGCGTACTCGCTCTTTTTCTTCCTCATCTGCCCGCCGGGCTTGCGCATCTCGGTGTTCTTCTTGTAATAGCCCATGGAGGCAGGGGAAATGCCCAGCGCGCGGCAGCGCTTGGCGACAGGCTGCATATTCTTTGCCATTATACCTTTCCTCCTTCGATTACACGCGGCGGCGCTTAGGCGGGCGGCAGCCGTTGTGCGGGATGGGCGTGACGTCCTTGATCATGGTGACCTCGAGACCGGCGGTCTGGAGGGCACGGATGGCGGCCTCACGCCCCGAGCCCGGTCCCTTGACAAAGACCTCGACGGTCTTCAGCCCGTGCTCCATGGCGGCGCGGGCAGCCGTCTCGGCCGCGGTCTGGGCGGCGAAGGGGGTGCTCTTCTTGCTCCCGCGGAAGCCCATGCCGCCGGCGGAAGCCCAGGAGATGGCGTTGCCGTTCGTATCGGTGACGGTGACCATCGTATTGTTGAAGCTGGAGCTGATATGCACGGCCCCGCGCTCTATATTCTTCCGTTCCCTGCGGCGGGTGCGGACCTTTTTCTTAGGTGCTGGCATGACATATCCCTCCTTACTTCTTCTTGTTCGCTATGGTGCGCTTCGGACCCTTGCGGGTACGAGCGTTGGTCTTGCTGCGCTGGCCGCGGACGGGCAGGCCCTTGCGGTGGCGCAGTCCGCGGTAGGAGCCGATCTCGGTGAGGCGCTTGATATCGAGCGCCACGGTGCGGCGGAGGTCGCCTTCCACCACGTAGTGGTGGTCTATGCACTCACGGATCTTGGCCTCTTCCTCGTCGGTGAGGTCCTTAACGCGGGTATCGGGGTCAATGCCGGTCTGCTCGAGGATCTTTTTCGCGCTGGTCCTGCCGATACCGTAGACATAAGTGAGGCCGATCTCTATCCTCTTGTCCTTGGGCAGGTCAACGCCGGCTATACGTGCCATCTTTCGCAATCATTCCTTTCAATGATTTCTCCGCGTTGCTGCATGCGGAGGCTTGGTCCCGCCGGAGGGAGCCTCCGTTGCGCGCGGGGTTATTTATGCGGTTTGCTTATTTCAGCCCTGGCGCTGCTTGTGCTTGGGGTTCTCGCAGATCACCATGACCTTGCCGTGGCGCTTGATTATCTTGCACTTTTCGCACATCGGCTTGACCGAAGGTCTGACTTTCATTTAAGTTCCTCCTCTTTGGGGCGCTTCGCGCTCACTTCGATCTCCAGGTTATCCTTCCGCGGGTCAGGTCGTAGGGGCTCATCTGGATGGTGACCTTGTCTCCGGGCAGTATCCTGATGAAATTCATCCTCAGCTTGCCGGATATATGGGCGAGGATGATGTGCCCTCCGCCTATATCCACCTTGAACATCGTGTTGGGCAGGGACTCGACGACCGTGCCCTCGAGCTCGATCACATCGTCTTTTGCCAAGTGTTTTTACCTCCCTTTAGGCTCGGTCAGATATCCTCTGCCATCGTCAGGATCTCGGGCTCGCCGTCCGTTATGAGGATGGTGTTCTCATAGTGGGCGGAGAGCTTGCCGTCCGCCGTGACGACGGTCCAGTCGTTGCTGAGCACGCGCACGTCGTAGGTCCCCACGTTGACCATCGGCTCGATGGCGAGGGTCATGCCCTTCACCAGCCGCGGCCCGTGGCCCGGCGCGCCGTAATTCGGCACTTCCGGCTCCTCGTGGAGCTTGGCGCCCACGCCGTGGCCCACATAGGAGCGCACGACGGAGTAGCCGTGGGACTCGACGTATTCCTGTATGGCGTGCCCGATGTCTGAAACGCGGTAGCCGGGTCTTGCGAACTTTATCCCCTCGAAGAAGCTCTGCCGCGTGACGGCGATGAGGTCTTTGGCCTCCTCCGAGACCTCCCCGCAGGGGAAGGTGCCGGCGCAGTCGCCGTTGAAGCCGTGGATCCTGGCCCCCACGTCGATGCTGACGATGTCGCCGCTTCGCACCCGGCGCGGGCCGGGGAAGCCGTGGATGACCTCTTCGTTGACGGAGATACAGGCGCTGGCGGGAAAGCCGCCGTAGCCGAGGAAGGACGGGGTCGCGCCCGATCTTAGGATGAATCGCTTGATCTCGCGGTCGATCTCATGCGTCGTGACGCCCTCGGCCACGGCCTGGCGGCCGATGCTGCGGGCGCCGGCCGTGATCTTGCAGGCCTGACGCATGAGCTCGATATCGTGCGGGGACTTGACTATGATCATAGTTCGATCCCCAGTACGCCGGCGATCTCGGCCGTGGTGGCCTCGATGCTCGGCTGGTTCTTAACGGTCTTCAGCTTGCCGCGCTGGGCGTAAAAGTCGAGGAGAGGCTCGGTCTCGCGGTGGTACACCGCAAGGCGGTTCCTGACGGTCTCGGGCGCGTCGTCCTTGCGGACGGTGAGCTCGCTGCCGCAGTTGTCGCAGACACCCTCGGCCTTCGGGGGGGCGGAGACGACGTGGTAAGTGGCGCCGCAGTTCAGGCAGGTGCGCCTGCCGGACATGCGCTGCACGATGGTCTCGTCGTCCACATCGATGGAGAGGGCGCAGTCGATCTGTATGCCTCTCTGCTCGAGCGCTTCGGCCTGGGGGATGGTGCGGGGCATGCCGTCGAGGATGTAGCCGTTGGCGCAGTCGCTCTCGGAGAGCCGTTCCTCGACGATGCCGATGATGACATCGTCGGGGACCAGCGCGCCGGATTCGACGTACTGCTTGGCCTTCAGCCCCACGGGCGTGCCGTTTTTCATGGCCGCGCGCAGGATGTTGCCTGTTGATATCACCGGGATGCCGAGCTTGCGGCTCAGTATCTCGGCCTGGGTGCCTTTGCCCGCCCCGGGGGCTCCTAAGAGTATCAGCCTCATGACTTTACCTCCATTATTCAAGGAAACCCTTGTAGTTGCGCATGAGCATCTGCGCCTCGATGGCGCGGACGGTCTCGATGGCAACGCCCACGACTATGATTATGGACGTACCGCCCAGGGATATGCCGGAGAGGGCGGGAGCGTCGGAGAAGCAGCCGATGAGCATGGGCACGACGGCGACGATGCTGAGGTAGATGGCGCCGAACATGGTGACCTTGTTGAGCACCTTCTTGATATAGTCGCTCGTGGGCTTGCCCGGGCGGATGCCGGGGATGAAGCCGCCGTTCTTCTTCAGGTTGTTGGCGATCTCCACGGGGTTGAACTGGATGGTGGAGTAGAAGTAGCTGAAGAAGATGATGAGCAGGAAGTAGATGATCGCGTAGGGGACGGTGTTGGTGTTGAAGATGTGCTCCATCACCCAGGAATCCTGCCAGCTGGGCACGAAGGCGCAGACGGTGGCGGGGATGGCCGCGATGGTGGAGGCGAAGATGATGGGCATGACGCCGGACATGTTCACCTTCAGCGGCAGATGGGTGCTCTGGCCGCCGTAGAGCTTGCGCCCCACGACGCGCTTGGAGTACTGCACCGGCAGGCGGCGCTCCGCGTCGTTGACGATGACGATGAGCACGATGATGATCAGCGCGCCGATGAGCACCAGCAGCAGGGCCCACCAGGCCAGGTCGCCGGAGCTGACGTTGGAGATCATGGTGCCCACGGAGCTGGGGAAGCGGGCCACGATGCTGGCGAAGAGGATAACGGAGATGCCGTTGCCCACGCCGAACTCGGTGATCTGCTCGCCCATCCACATGATGAGGGCGGAGCCGGCCATGAAGGTCATGATGATGACGATGGCGGGCCAGACGCCGCTCTCGGTGATCATGCTCTGGCCGTTGATGCCGTTGCGGATCAGGGTGTAGTAGCCGAAGCCCATGACGAGGCCGATGCCGACGGTGGTGTAGCGGGTGATGGAGGCCAGCTTCTTGCGGCCTTCCTCGCCGCCTTCCTTGCTCATCCGCTCCAGGGCCGGGATGGCGATGGTGAGCAGCTGGATGATGATGGAGGCGTTGATATAGGGCTGGATGCTCAGCGCGAATATCGTGGCCATCGAGAAGGAGCCGCCGGACATGGTGTTCCACAGCCCGAGGATGGTGTTGTTGACAGACGTGAAGTAGTCGGCCAGCAGGTCGGCGTCCACATAGGGGACGGGGACCGCGTTGCCCAGGCGGTAGATGAGCACGATGAACAGCGTGAAGAGGATCTTCTTGCGCAGGTCAACGATGGCCCAGGCGTTCTTCAGGGTCTTGAGCACCTTACACCACCTCGGCCTTTCCGCCTGCCGCCTCTATCTTTTGCTTCGCAGATTCGGAGAAGGCGGACGCCTTAACGGTTATCGCTTTGGTGAGGTTGCCGTTGCCGAGCACCTTCACGCCGTAAACGCACTTGGAAAGGACGCCCGCAGAGAGCAGGGCATCGGCGTCCACAACAGCGCCGTCCTCAAAGCGGTTGAGGGCGGAAACGTTGACAGCCTCAAGCGGCTGGGCAAAAATGTTGTTGAAACCGCGCTTGGGGATACGCCTGGCAAGGGGCATCTGACCGCCTTCGAAGCCGATGCGGACACCGCCGCCGCTCCTGGCCTTCTGGCCCTTGTGCCCGCGGCCGGCGGTCTTGCCGTTGCCGCTGCCGTGGCCCCTGCCCTTGCGCCAGGCCTTTTTGGCACTGCCGGGCGCGGGAGAAAGCTCGCTTAACTTCATTGCGTACCCTCCTTATTCTTCGGTTACCTGGAGGAGATAGCCTATCTGGGCTATCTTGCCCCTGGTCTGCGGATTGTCGGGCTGCACCGTCTCGTGTCCGGGCTTGTGCAATCCGAGGGAGTGGGCGGTGGCGATGTGCTTGTCGTGGCGCCCGTTGAGGCTCTTGACGAGCTTTATCTTGAGATTCTTGGCCATTGCTCTGCCCTCCTCAACCGACTATCTCTTCGGGGGTCTTGCCCCTGTAGACGGCGACCTGCTGCGCGTTCCTCAGGGACTGGAGGCCGGCCATGGTGGCGGCGACCACGTTCTGGGGGTTGTTCGTGCGCAGGCACTTCGTGCGGATGTTGCGGATGCCGGCCGCCTCGACGACGGCACGCACCGCGCCGCCGGCGATAACGCCGGTGCCTTCCGGGGCGGGCTTCAGCAGCACGCGCCCGGCGCCAAACTCGCCGATGACCTCGTGCGGGATGGTGGTGCCCTGCAGGGTGATGGTGACGATGTGCTTCTTCGCGTCCTCAAGGCCCTTGCGGATGGCCTCGGAGACTTCGTTCGCCTTGCCGAGCCCGTAGCCCACGCGGCCCTTGCCGTCGCCCACGACGCAGAGCGCCGAGAACTTCATGACACGGCCGCCCTTGACGGTCTTGGATACGCGGTTGAGGGAAACCACCTTTTCGGTGAACTCCGAGGGCTCCTCGTTGCGGCCCCTGCGGTTGTCACGCCTGTCGTTATTGTAAGCCATGATGTTTCCTCCTCCGCTCAGAACTTGAGCCCGGCTTCGCGGGCGGCGTCGGCCAGGGCCTGCACACGGCCGTGGTAAAGGTAGCCGCCGCGGTCGAAGACGACTTCCTCGATGCCCTTGGCGATGGCGCGCTCGGCGATGAGACGGCCGATCTCCTTGGCGGACTCGATGTTGCCGCCGCCTTCAAAGCCCTTCTCAACGCTGCTCGCGGAGCACAGGGTGTGCCCGGCGACATCGTCGATTATCTGGCAGTAAATATTGTTCTCGCTCCTGTAAACGCTCAGGCGGGGACGCTCCGGGGTGCCGGAGATCTTGGCGCGGACGCGCTTATGCCGCTTGATGCGCTGAGCCTTGGTATTGGGTCTTTTTATCATTTAAGCGCACCTCCCCTTATTTAGCGCCGGTCTTGCCTTCTTTGCGGCGGATGTGCTCGTCCTCATACTTGATGCCCTTGCCCTTGTACGGCTCGGGAGGACGCTTGTTGCGCACATCGGCGGCAAACTGGCCGACCTTCTGCTTGTCGATGCCGTGTATCACGATGTGGTTGGCATCGGGGACGTCTATCTTGACGTCAGCAGTCTCCTTGACTATCACGTCGTGGCTGTAGCCGAGCTTCATGACGAGCTCCTCGCCCTTCTTCTCGGCGCGGTAGCCGACGCCGTTGATCTCCAGCTTCTTGCTAAACTCGTGGGTGACGCCGTGGACCATGTTGTTCAGCAGGCTGCGGGTGAGCCCGTGCAGGCTGCGGCTGGCCTTGGTGTCGTCGGCGCGCTCGACGTGCAGAACGCCGTTTTCCTCGGTGATGGTCATCTGCGGGCAAAGCGCCTGGGTGATGGAGCCCTTCGGGCCCTTCACGGTGACGACGTTGCCCTCGGCGACGGTGACTTCGACGCCTGCGGGGATGGTGATTGGCTCTCTTCCTATTCTCGACATCTTTCCGCCCTCCTTACCACACGAAAGCAAGGACTTCGCCGCCGACGTTTTCCTTGCGAGCGCGCTTGTCGGTCATGACGCCCTTGGACGTGGAGATGATGGCAATGCCGAGGCCGCGCAGGACGCGGGGCAGCTCGTCCGCGCCGGCGTAAACGCGCAGGCCGGGCTTGGAGACGCGGCGAAGGCCCTGGATGGCCCTCTCCTTGCCGGGGAGATACTTGAGGGTGATGCGGATGATGCCCTGGGTGCCGTCGTCGATGAGCTGGTAGTTCTTGATGTAGCCTTCCTCGAGGAGTATCTCGGCGATGGCCTTCTTCATCTTCGACGCGGGGACGTCCACAGTCTCATGCTTGGCGCTGCCGGCGTTGCGGATGCGGGTCAGCATGTCGGCGATGGGGTCTGTAATCTGCATTGTTTTTCCTCCTTGTTCAGAGTTACCGCGGTATTGCGGTGTCCGGCGGCGAGGTTCCGAAGCAATAGGCCTTCCGGCCGATTGTCCCCGGCCTTTCGTCGCCGTGCCGGGATATCTATGCTCAGGCGGGTCTTAGCCCGCCGTTGCATACTTCAGTCGCTTCCCGCCACGCGGGAAGCCGCGTCCGCAGGAAATTCGTGTCAGACGAAGTGCGGCGAGCGCCGCTGTATCAAGATACAGCAAGCGAGCCTCACGATGTATGACGGAAATTTACCAGGACGCCGCTTCTGCAGGAAATTTTCGTCAGACAAAGCGCGCGGAGGGAAGCTGTATTAATATACAGCGACCGACGCTCGCGACGTATGACGGAAATTTACCAAGAAGCCTTTTTGACGCCGGGGATCTGGCCCTTGTAAGCCAGCTCGCGGAAGCAGATGCGGCAGATGCCGTAGTCGCGCAGGTAGGCGTGCGGGCGGCCGCAGATCTTGCAGCGGTTGTAGCGCCTGGTGGAGAACTTCGCGGGGCGCTGCTGCTTGAGTATCATCGATTTCTTAGCCATTTGCTGTTCCTCCTATCAGGCGTTGACGAACGGGGCGCCCATCAGCCTGAGCAGCTCGCGGGCCTCCTCGTCGGTCTGGGCCGTGGTGCAGATGGCGATGTTCATGCCGCGCAGCTTCTCGATCTTGTCGTACTCGATCTCGGGGAAGATGATCTGCTCGCGCACGCCGAGGCTGTAGTTGCCGCGGCCGTCGAAGGCGTCCGCCGAGATGCCGCGGAAGTCGCGGACACGGGGCAGCGCCACGTTGAACAGCCTGTTCAGGAAGTCCCACATGCGGTCGTGGCGGAGGGTGACCTTCACGCCGACGTGCATGCCCTCGCGCAGCTTGAAGTTGGCGACGGACTTCTTGGCGACGGTGGCGACGGCCTTCTGGCCGGTGATGGCGGTGATGTCCTTGATGACGGCGTCGAGCGCCTTGGCGTTGTCCTTGCAGTCGCCGCAGCCGACGGAGACGACGATCTTGTCGATGCGGGGGATCTGCATGGTGCTCTTATACTGGAACTTCTGCATCAGGGCGGGGGCGACCTCTTTGACGTACATTTCCTTCATGGTATTCATTTCAGCCGCACCTCCTTACAGCTCCGCGCCGCAGTGCTTGCAGACGCGGACCTTCTTGCCGTCCGCGCCGACCTTGTGGGCCACGCGGGTGGGCTTGTTGCACTTGGGGCAGACCACCATCACCTTGCAGGCGTAGATGGGGGTCTCGACCTTGATGATGGCGCTCTCCTGGCCCTGCTTGCGGGCCTTCTGGTGCTTGGTGGCGACGGAGACGCCCTGGACGACGACCTTGCCGGCCTTCGGGTCGGCGGAGAGGACCTCGCCAGTCTTGCCCTTGTCCCTGCCGGACAGGACGATGACCTTGTCGTTCTTCTTAATGTTCATTTCGCGCCCTCCTCAAATGACTTCGGGAGCGAGCGACAGGATCTTCATATACTCCCTGTCGCGGAGCTCGCGGGCAACGGGCCCGAAAATGCGGGTGCCGGTGGGGTTGCGGTCGTCCTTGATGAGCACCGCGGCGTTGTCGTCGAAGCGGACATAGGTCCCGTCCGCGCGGCGGACGGCCTTGCTGGTGCGCACGACGACGGCCTTGACGACATCGCCCTTCTTCACCTGGCCGCCGGGGGCGGCCTTGCGGACGGAGGCGACGATCACGTCGCCGATGCTGGCGTACTTGCGCTTGGAGCCGCCGAGCACGCGGATGCACTTGATCTCCTTGGCGCCCGTGTTGTCCGCTACCTTCAGAAAACTTTCCTGCTGTATCATTACGGCGCCTCCTTACTTGGCCTTCTCGATGATCTCCACCACGCGCCAGCGCTTGTCGCGGCTGAGCGGGCGGGTCTCCATCACGCGGACCCTGTCGCCGACGCCGCACTCGTTGAGTTCGTCGTGCGCCTTCAGGCGGTAGGTACGGCCAATGATCTTTTTATAGGTCTTGTGGGCCACGCGGTCCTCGACGATGACGACGACGGTCTTGTCCATCTTGTCGGACACGACCTTGCCGACGCGGGTCTTGCGGGAAGTCGTTCTTACATCACTCATTGTCTCTTACCTCCTCAGCGCCCGAGCTGCTTCTCGCGGATGACGGTCTTCACGCGGGCGATGTCCCGCCGGGTCGCGGAGATCTTCGTGGGGTTGTCAAGATGATTGGTGGCATGCTGCATACGGAGCATGAACAGGTCCTTCTTGAGGTCGGCGAGCTTCTGCTCCAGCTCGGTCTCGGACATGGAACGTATTTCGTTAGCCTTCATCTCATTCACCACCGTTCTCGGTATCCGCCTTGCTGACGATCTTCGTCTTGCAGGGCAGCTTGTGGCTGGCAAGGCGCAGGGCCTCGCGGGCAGTCTCCTCGCTCACGCCCGCGATCTCGAAGAGGACGCGGCCGGGCTTGACAACGGCGACCCAGTACTCGGGGGAGCCTTTACCGGAGCCCATACGGGTCTCGGCGGGCTTCTGGGTGACCGGCTTGTCGGGGAATATCTTGATCCAGACCTGGCCGCCGCGGCGCGTATAGCGCGTCATGGCGATACGGGCGGCCTCTATCTGGTTGGAGGTTATCCAGCAGGGCTCCTGAGCCTGGAGCCCGAACTCACCGTAGTTCACAACGTTGCCGCGCATGGCCTTGCCCTTCATGCGGCCGCGCTGCACCCTGCGGTATTTGACTCTCTTGGGCATCAGCATCAGTTGCTGCCTCCTTCCTTAGTCTCCGGACGCGGGGCCTGGCCGGCCGGGCGCGGGGCGCGGTTGTAGCCGCCCTGGCGGTTGTCGCGGTTATAGCCGCCGCCCTGGCGGTCGCTGCCGCGGTTGTCGCGGTTGTAGCTGCCCTGGCGGTCGCGGTTATAGCCGCCCTGGCCGCCCCTGTAGCCGCCGCGGCGGTCGTCGCGGCGGTCGCGGCGGCGCTCCTGCGGCTTGGAGAGGTCCATGGTGCGCGGGGTGGTGCGCAGGGTCTGGCTGAGGATCTCACCCTTGTAGATCCAGACCTTGACGCCGATGCGGCCGTAGGTGGTGGCGGCCTCGGCGAAGCCGTAGTCGATGTCGGCCCTCAGGGTCTGCAGGGGGATGGTGCCCTCGTGGTAGCACTCGCTGCGGGCGATCTCGGCGCCGCCCAGGCGGCCGCCGCACATGACCTTGATGCCCTTGGCGCCCATGCGCATGGCGCGGCCGATGGCGTTCTTCATCGCGCGGCGGAAGCCGATGCGGCGCTCCAGCTGGCCGGCGATGTTCTCGGCCACGAGCTGGGCGTTGGTGTCCGGCGTGCGGACCTCGACGATGGAGAGGGCCACGGGCTTGCCGATGAGCTTGGCCACCTGGGCCTGCAGCTTCTCGATCTCCGCGCCGCCCTTGCCGATGACAAGGCCGGGACGGGAGCAGTGGATATAGATGCGGACCTTGTTGCTGTCGCGCTCGATCTCGATCTTCGGCACGCCGGCGTCCTTCAGGGTGTTCTTCAGGAAGCGGCGGACCTTGTAGTCCTCGACGATCAGGTCGCCGACCTTGTCGTTACGGGCGTACCAGCGGGAATCCCAGTCCTTTATGACGCCGACGCGAAGGCCGTGCGGATTAACTTTCTGTCCCATTCTTCGCGCCTCCTTATTCCTTCTCAGCCACGACCACGGTGATGTGGCTGGTGCGCTTGTTGATGCGGTACATACGGCCGTGGGCCCTGGGCTGGCCGCGCTTGAGGATGGGGCCGGCGTCCACGAAGCAGCTCTGGACATAGAGCTTCTCGGGGTCCATCTCGTAGTTGTTCTCGGCGTTGGCCACCGCGCTCTTGAGCACCTTGATGACGTGCTCGCAGCCGGCCTTGGGGGTGTTCTCCATCAGGGCCTGGGCGTAGGCGGCGTCCTTGCCGCGGATCATGTCGCAGATTATCTGCACCTTGCGGGGGGCAATGCGGATGAATTTCGCCTGTGCCCTCGCGGTTTTCAGCTCTTCCATGCTCTCTCCCCCTTACTTGCCGGCCTTGCCGCCGCTGTGGCCGCGGAACGTGCGGGTGGGCGCGAACTCGCCCAGCTTGTGGCCCACCATGTCCTCGGTGACATAGACGGGGACGTGGCGGCGCCCGTCGTGGACGGCGATGGTGTGGCCCACGAAGGACGGGAATATCGTGCTGGCGCGGCTCCAGGTCTTGAGGACCTTCTTCTCGCCGGCCTTGTTGAGCTCATCGACGCGCTTCAGCAGCTCGGGAGCTGCGAACGGGCCCTTCTTAATGCTTCTGCTCATTTACTCGTCTCCCTCCTTACTTCGCGTTGCGGCGCTTGACGATGAACTTATCGGTGGGGTTCTTCGTCTTGCGGGTCTTGTAGCCCAGCGCCGGCTTGCCCCAGGGAGTGACGGGGCCGGGACGGCCGATGGGGCTCTTGCCCTCGCCGCCGCCGTGCGGGTGGTCCACCGGGTTCATCACGGAGCCGCGGACCGTCGGGCGGATGCCCATGTGGCGCTTGCGGCCGGCCTTGCCGATGCTGACGTTGGCGTGGTCGATGTTGCCCACCTGGCCGATGGTGGCGCGGCAGTCCATGCGGACCTTGCGCATCTCGCCGCTGGGCATACGGATGGTGGCCATGTTGCCTTCCTTGGCCATCAGCTGGGCGGCGACGCCGGCGGAGCGCACCAGCTGGGCGCCGCGGCCGGGGTAGAGCTCGATGTTGTGGATGACCGTGCCGACGGGGATGTTCTCCAGCGGCAGGCAGTTGCCGGGCTTGATGTCGGCGGCGGGGCTGGACACCACGGTGTCGCCCGCGGCCAGGCCCACAGGGGCCAGGATATAGCGCCTCTCGCCGTCCTCATACTCGGTGAGGGCGATGAAGGCGGTGCGGTTGGGGTCGTACTCCAGGCGCAGGACCTTGCCGGGCATATCCAGCTTGTCGCGGCGGAAGTCGATCACGCGGTACTTCCTGCGGTTGCCGCCGCCCTTGTGGCGGACGGTGATGCGGCCGTAGCTGTTGCGGCCGGAGTTCTTCTTGACGACCTCGATGAGGCTCTTCTCGGGCTTCGCGTGCTTGTCAACACCGTCGAAGCCGGAAACGCTCATCTGACGGCGCGCGGGAGAAGTGGGCCTGTAGGTTTTAATAGACATCTCTCATAACCTCCCTTACGCCATGCCCTCGAAGAGCTCGATGCTCTTGGAGGAGTCGCTCAGCTTGACGACGGCCTTTTTCCAGGTCTTGGTGTAGCCGGCCGGCATGGCGCCGGTGCGCTTTTTCTTGCCCCTCACGGTCGTGGTGGTGACCTTGATGACCGTGACGCCGAAGATCTCCTCAACGGCCTTCTTTATCTCGATCTTGTTCGCGTCCTTGGCGACCTCGAAGGCATACTTCTTGATGTCCAGGTCTTCCATGGACTGCTCGGTGATGATGGGGCGGATCACGATATCATACGCGGAAGTCATCAGGCGAACACCTCCTCGATCTTCTGCAGCGCGGCCTTGTCGACCACGAGCACGCGGTTGTTCAGTATCTCATAGGCGGAGATGATGGTGGCGGTGGTGGTGGTCACGCCGGGGATGTTGCGCGCGGAGAGCACGACGTTGCTGTCCACGTTCTCGGTGATGACCATGGCCTTGCCCTCGGCGCCGATCTTCTTCAGGAACTCGGCGAAGGGCTTGGTCTTGGCGGTCTCCACCGTCAGGCCGTCCACGACGAGGACCGCGTTCTCCGCGGCCTTGGCGCTGAGCGCGCTCTTGAGGGCCAGGCGGCGGGTCTTCTTCGTCAGGCTGTAGCGGTAATCACGCGGCTTCGGGGCGAAGGCCACGCCGCCGTGCCTCCACACGGGGCTGCCGGCGTAACCGGCGCGCGCCCTGCCGGTGCCCTTCTGGCGCCAGGGCTTCTTGGTGGTGTAGCTGACCTCGCCCTTGGTGAGCGCGCTCTGCGTGCCCTGCCTCTGGTTGGCGAGATAGTTCTTGACGGCTGCGTGGAGGACGGCCTCGTTCGGCTCGATGCCGAAGACGGCCTCGGAGAGGGCGTACTCGCCGACCTTTTCGCCTGCCATATTGTAAATGACTGCATTGGGCATTGTGTCTCTCTCCTTTCCTTAGCCTCTGGCCGACCGCTTCTGCGGGTTGGTGCTGATGGTGGGGGTCGCGGGGCCCTTGCGGACGAACTTCTTGACGGAGTTCTTGAGGTACACTATGCCGCCCTTCGGGCCGGGGATGGCGCCGCGGACGACGATCATATTGAGCTCGGGGTCGACCTTGACTACGTCGAGGTTCTGGACGGTGACCTGCTCCACGCCCATGTGGCCGGCGCCGATCTTGCCCTTGAAGATACGGGAGGGGTCGGTGCTGGAGCCCATGGAGCCGGCGTGGCGGTGCACGGGGCCGGTGCCGTGGGTCTCTTTCAGGCGGTGGGCGCCGTGGCGCTTGATGACGCCGGCGTAGCCCTTGCCCTTGCTGATGCCGGTGACGTCCACGCGCTCGCCCTCTTTGAACACGTCGGCCTTCAGGGTGTCGCCGACGTTGACGCCGGAGCAGTCCTCAAGGCGGAACTCGTGCAGGTGGCGCTGCGGGGCCACGCCGGCCTTTTCGATGTGGCCGAGCTCGGGCTTGGTGAGCTTCTTGGCCGCGCACTCGTCAAAGCCGAGCTGGACGGAATCGTAGCCTTCCTTGTCGGCGGTCTTTTTCTGCACCACGATGCAGGGGCCGGCCTCGATGACGGTCACCGGGACGACCTTGCCCGCCTCATCGAAGATCTGCGTCATGCCGACCTTCCTGCCGATGATGGCTTTCTTCATTTATATTTCCTCCTTCGGTTATTGGTTGAAGCGGCCCTTCGTCCGCCCCAACATGACCCTGCCCGTTCACGCAAGTCGCGGGCTGGTGGGTTAACTTGTTCGCGCCCTTACAGCTTGATCTCGATCTCGACGCCCGCGGGGAGCTCCAGGCTCATCAGGGCTTCGACGGTCTTCTGCGTGGGGCTCATGATGTCGATCAGGCGCTTGTGCGTGCGGCGCTCGAACTGCTCGCGGCTGTCCTTGTACTTGTGGACGGCGCGCAGGATGGTGATGACCTCCTTCTTGGTCGGCAGGGGGATGGGACCGGAGACCTTGGCCTCGGTGCGCTTGGCCGTCTCCACGATGGTCTCGGCCGCCTTGTCGATGAGCTGGTGGTCGTAAGCCTTCAGCCTGATGCGGATCATTTTCTTTGCTGCCATTTCTTTTCCTCCTGATTTCGTACTTAGGCGGGCGTCGCCGCCCAGTGGTACGGAGGCAAATTTCCATACACGCAACCGTGCGTATCAAACCCCGTCCGAAAAACAGGCCGGTCATGGCCGGCCGTTCCCCGCCCGGGCGATATACGCCGCGCACGGAAAATTGCTCGTCCGCCCGATTCCGCGCGCCTGCCGGCGCGCCGGACATACTCCACGGAAGTTACCGGCGAGGCCGCCGCAATCTCCCGCTTCATCGCATACCTGCCCCTTGGCAGGCCATGATAGGATATCAAAGACTTCCCGAATTGTCAATAGCTTTTTCGGAATTTTTCCTGAATCTCAGGCATTATTTTTGTGAAGGTCTACGAATTTGCGCGAGGGGCAAAAAGCGGCGCCCGCAGGGGGGCGCCGCTTTGCTCATTTTAACGGTCTTCAGTTGTTCTTCGCGCATTTGCGCTGTATCAGCTTGACGATCTCCACAATGGGGATGACGCTGACGGCGAAGCAGAGGGCGATCAGGTACTCGCCCAGCTCCACGCTGGTGAAGCCGAAGGCGTTGGCGAGGAAGGGCACCTCGCAGACGAGCGTGGTGGCCACCAGGCTGCCGATGGCGGCCCAGTTGAGCGTCTTGTTCATATAGTGCATCCTGAAGAGGCTGCCGCGCTGCGAGCGCATGTTGAAGCTGTGGAATATCTCCGCCATGCTCATGGTGACGAAGGCCATGGTGGTGCCGTCCGCGCTGTTGGCGATCTCCCAGACGCCGCTCTCGATGTAGTGGCCGACGAAGTAGCTCGCCAGGGTGAGGATGGAGACGAGCACGCCCTGATAGGCGATGTCGAAGCCCATGCCGCCGGCGAAGACGCCGGCCTTGGCGTCGCGCGGCCTGCGGCGCATGATGTCCGCCTCCGCGCGCTCCATGCCGAGGGCCAGGGCGGGGAAGCAGTCGGTGACAAGGTTTATCCAGAGCAGGTGCACCGGCTGGAGTATCGTAAAGCCCATGAGCGTGGCGACGAAGATGCTGATGACCTCGCTCATGTTGGAGCCCAGCAGGAACTGGATGGCCTTGCGGATGTTGTCGTAGATCCGGCGGCCCTCCTCGACGGCGCCGACGATGGTGGCGAAGTTGTCGTCCGCCAGCACCATGTCGGCGACGTTCTTGGTGACGTCCGTGCCGGTGATGCCCATGCCGACGCCGATGTCGGCGCTCTTGATGCTGGGCGCGTCGTTGACGCCGTCGCCGGTCATGGCGGTGACGCAGCCGGCGCCGCGCCAGGCGTTGACGATGCGGGTCTTGTGCTCGGGCTGCACGCGGGCGTAGACGGAGATGTCGCGGAACACCTTCTCGAACTCCTCGTCGCTCATCTCGTTGAGCTGGCTGCCCGTGATGGCCTTCGTGTGGCCGTCCAGGATGCCGAGCTCTTTGGCGATGGCGACGGCGGTGTCGATGTGGTCGCCGGTGATCATGATGGGGCGGATACCCGCGCCGCGGCACTCCTCGATGGCGGCCTTGACCTCCGGACGCACGGGGTCGATCATGCCGGTGAGGCCGATGAAGATGAGGTCGTGCTCCAGGTTGGCCGGCGAGCAGTCGGCGGGGACGGCGTCCCACTTGCGCATGGAGGCGGCCAGCACGCGCAGCGCGCGGTCGGCCATGGCCTTGTTGGCGGCGAGGATCTCCGCCCTCTTGCCGTCGGTCATGGGGACGACCTTGCCGTTTTCAAGGCAGCCGGTGCAGAGCTTGAGCACCTCGTCGGGCGCGCCCTTGGTGTACTGGACGATGCCCTCCGCCGTCTGGTGGACGGTGCTCATCATCTTGCGCATGGAGTCGAAGGGGGCCTCGCCCACGCGCGGCTCGGCCGCCTTCAGCGCGGGCTTGCCCAGGCCCAGGCCGTGGGCGTAGTTGACGAGGGCGGCCTCCGTGGGCTCGCCGACGGCAACGCCGTTGTCGTCCTCCTCCGCGTCGGAGCAGAGGCTCATGGCCTTGGCCAGGAGCTTCTCGTCCTCGCCGAAGTGGTCGACGACGGTCATCTTGTTCTGCGTCAGGGTGCCGGTCTTGTCCGAGCAGATGATCTGCGCGCAGCCGAGGGTCTCCACGGCGGTCAGCCGGCGGATGATGGCGTTGCGCCTGGACATATTAGTAACGCCGATGGAGAGCACGACCGTGACCACGGCCGCCAGGCCCTCCGGGATGGCGGCCACGGCCAGGGAGACGGCCACCATGAAGCTGTCGAGTATGACCTCGCCGGTGATGCCGCCGGCGTAGGCGATCTGCACGCCGAAGATGACCACGCAGATGCCCAGCACCAGCCAGGTGAGGATCTTCGAGAGCTGGCTGAGCTTGATCTGCAGCGGGGTCTGGCCCTGCTCGGCGCGGGAGAGGGCGTCCGCTATCTTGCCCATCTCGGTGTTCATGCCGGTGTCGGTGACGACCATGCTGCCGCGGCCGTAGGTGACGGTGGAGCCCATGTAGGCCATGTTCTTGCGGTCGCCGAGCGGCACGTCCCGGCTGTCCTTCAGGTCGATGATGTCGATGAACTTGTAAACGGGGACGCTCTCGCCGGTCAGCGCGGCCTCCTCAATCTGCAAGCTGGCGCTCTCGAGTATGCGCCCGTCCGCGGGGACGGCGTCGCCGGCCTCGAGCAGCACTACGTCGCCGGCCACGAGCTCCGCGCTGGGGACGATGGTGACCTTGCCGTCGCGCAGTACCTTGCTGGTGGCGGCGCTCATCGCCTGCAGTGCCTCGATGGCCTTTTCCGCCTTGCTCTCCTGATAGACGCCGAGCACGGCGTTGACGATGACCACGATGAGGATGATGACCGTATCGGTGATGCCCTCGATGCCCTCCTCATAGATGCCGGTGACGGCGCTGATGGCCGCGGCCACGATGAGGATGATGATCATGGGGTCCGCCATCTGGGCGAAGAAGCGCTTGATGAGCGAATCCTTCTTCTCCGCGGCGAGCTCGTTGCGCCCGTCGCGCTCCAGACGTTTTGCCGCTTCGGCGCCGGTGAGGCCCTGTTCGGAGCTCTCCACCTGCCGCAGTACCTCGGCGGCGTCCTCGCAATAGTACTTCACTTCATTCCATCCTTTCACAAGTATGAGAAAAGACCCACAGACAGGCGCTTTTCCCTATCCATGAGTCTGGTCCTTTAATGCAAGCCAGGCGGCGCGCCGCCAGTGTGTTGACTTGCCTCCGCATATCGTGGGGCGGATGACTACTCCCTCACACCGCGAAATAATATCATCCCCGCGCCGCTTTGTCAAGCGCGGCCCTTTATACATTTTCGCCGCCCTGTCAGGAGCTTGACGGAAAAGCGCCGCAACATTATAATTACCGAAACGGACAAGCCGAGAGCGGCGGACTGGAGGAGAGCATGTACGAAAAGATAACGCTCCCGAACGGGGCAAGGATAGTATTTGAGCGGATGGAGGGCGTGCGCTCCGTCTCGCTAGGCATCTGGGTCGGCGCGGGCTCGCGCTTTGAGCGCGCGGAGGAGGGCGGCAGCGCCCACTTCATCGAGCACATGCTCTTCAAGGGCACGGAGACGCGCACGGCGGCGCAGCTGGCGGAGGAGGCGGACTCCCTCGGCGGGCAGCTCAACGCCTATACCACGCGCGACAACACCTGTTTTTACACCCGCGTGCTGGACACCCACCTGCCCCGCGCGGCGGAGGTGCTGGCTGACATGTTCTTCCGCTCCCGCTTCGACGAGGCGGACGTGGAGAACGAAAAGGGCGTCATCGGCGAGGAGATAGACATGTACGAGGACACTCCGGAGGACGTGGCGGCGGAGAACCTGCTCGCCGGCTGCTTCCCCGGCGCACTGGGCCGCCCCGTGCTGGGCACGGAGGAGACGCTCGCCGGCCTCAGCGGCCGCTCGCTGCGCGCGTTCATGGAGCGGACCTACACCGCGCCGCGCATCGCCGTGGCCCTGGCCGGCAGCTTCACGGACGCCGACGTGGACGCCGTCGCGCGCATCTTCGCGCAGATGCCGCCGGCGGAGCGCACCGAGCCGGAGCGCTCCGCCTATGCCCCCTGCCTGACGCTGCGGGAAAAGGCCGTGGAGCAGAACCAGCTCGTGCTGGGCTTCCCGGGGCTGGAGACGGACAGCGAAGAGCGCTTCGCCATGCAGCTCTTCTCGAACATCCTCGGCGGCAGCAGCTCCTCGCGCCTTTTCCAGACCGTGCGCGAAAAGCACGGCCTCTGCTACTCCGTATACTCCTTCACCGCCGGCTATCAGGACACGGGCCTCTTCGCCGTGGCCCTGGCCGCCAACCGCCAGAGCGAACGGCGGGCGCTGGGCCTCACCATCGACGAGCTGCGGCGCATCCGCGACGAGGGCGTCACCGCCGCCGAGCTCGGCCGGGCGCGCGAGCAGGTGACGGCCTCCATCCTCATGAGCCTTGAATCCAGCGCCTCGCGCATGAACCGCCTCGGCTACGGCGAGCTCTTCCTCCCCCGCGGCGCGCTCACGCCCGACGAGCTCATCGAGCGCTACGAGGCCGTCACGCTCGCGGACGTGCGCTCCCTCGCGCAGCGGACGCTGGACTTCCGCCGCGCCTCGCTCTCCGCCGTGGGCCGCGTCGCGGACGGGGAAGAATACCGCGCGGCGCTGCTCTCCGGCGCGAAATAAAGCTTGCCAGGCGGCGGCAAGTCGTATATACTATCGTATAAGGAGATGATGAGCGTGAGGAAATCTCTTGGCGAGACATTGACGGCCCTGAGGCGAGAAGCCGGCCTCACCCAGCCGGGCGTGGCCGCCCTGCTGGCGGAGCTCGGCTGCGCCGTGCAGCCGGCGGCCATCAGCAAGTGGGAAAAGGGCCAGACCATGCCCAACGCCGCGCAGTTCCTCGCGCTCTGCCGCATCTACCGCGTGCGCGACGTGCTGGGCGCTTTCCTCGGCGAGCCGGGGCCGCTCTCCGGCCTCAACGCCGAGGGCCGCCGCCTGGTGGACGGCTATATCCGCGTGCTGCTGGCCAGCGGGCTGTACCCGGCGGACACCCCTGAGCGGGAAATGCCGCGCACCATCCCGCTCTACCACCTCGCCGCCAGCGCCGGGACCGGCCAGTTCCTCGACGCTTACTCTTCCGAGCCCATAGACGCCTCCGGCGCGCCCGAGGAGGCGGATTTCGCCGTCCGCATAGCGGGCGACAGCATGGAGCCCGATATAAAGGACGGGCAGATAGTGTTCGTCCGCTCCCGGGACGAGCTCGAGAGCGGACAGATCGGGATATTCATTTTCCGCGGGGACGCCTACTGCAAGCGCCTGAAGCGGGACGCGCACGGCGCGAGCCTTGTGAGCCTGAACCCCCGCTACGCGCCCATAGAGCTCCCGGAGGGGGAGCAGGTGCGCGTCTGCGGCGAGGTCGTGGGGCTCGGCCCCATGGCGGATTAGCCGCCGGCGCCCGTCTGGCAGAGGTCGCGCAGGCAGCAGACCTCGCACTTCGGCGCGCGCGCCGTGCAGACGGCCCGCCCGTGCAGCACCAGCCGGTGGCAGAAGTCGGAGCTCTTCTCCGGCGGCAGCTGCGCGCGCAGTATGGGCTCGATCTTCGCCGGGTCCTTGAGTCCGTCCACCAGCCCCATACGGTTTGAAAGGCGGATGCAGTGCGTGTCCACCACCACGGCCCCCGGCGCGTGGAACACGTCGCCGAGGATAAGGTTGGCCGTCTTGCGCCCCACGCCGGGCAGCTTCAAAAGCTCCTCCATGCTGCCGGGCACTTTGCCGCCGTGGCGGAGCAGCAGTATTTTCGCACACTCCACGATGTCCCGCGCCTTGTGGTGGTAAAAGCCGCAGGGCTTCACATAGCGCTCCACCTCTTCGATGTCCGCTTCGGCGAAGCTCTCGAGCGTGGGGAAGCGCTCAAAGAGCGCGGGCGTGATCTGGTTGACGCGCTCGTCCGTGCACTGGGCCGCCAGGCGCACGGAAAAGAGCAGCTCATAGTCCTTCCCATAGTCGAGCGTGCAGTCGGCAAGGGGATACTCCTCCTCGAGGCGGGCGACTATGCCGTCTATCTGTTCCTGAGTTCTCATTTTTCATCACCGTTTGACAGGATATCACATATCCCGACTGATTTCAACGACGGAGGCGCATAAACGCATGCACAGGCCGCTGGCAGACGAGATACGCCCCTCCACCCTCGACGAGGTTGTGGGCCAGAAGCACATACTTGGCCCGGGCGGGCTGCTCCGCCGGGTGATCGAGTCCGGCGAGGTGCCGAACATGGTGTTCTACGGCCCCTCCGGCACGGGCAAGACCACCGTGGCCAACATCATCGCCCGGCGTACAGAGCGCTCCCTGCGCCGGCTGAACGCCACCAACGCCTCGCTGAACGACATAAAGGCCATCATCGCCGAGCTGGACACCATGCTGGCCCCCGGCGGCGTGCTGCTCTATCTGGACGAGATCCAGTACTTCAACAAAAAGCAGCAGCAGAGCCTGCTCGAGTTCATCGAGGACGGGCGCATCACGCTCATCGCCTCCACCACGGAAAACCCCTATTTCTACGTCTACAACGCCCTGCTCAGCCGCAGCACGGTGTTCGAGTTCAAGACCGTGCCGCCGGAGGAGGTGCTGCCCGCCGTGCAGCGGGCGGTGGGCATCCTCTGCGAGCGCGAGGGCGTGGAGGCGCATCTGGAGGACGGCGTGGAGCGGCACATCGCCCAGAGCTGCGGCGGGGACGTGCGCAAGGCCATCAATTCCGTGGAGCTGCTCTTTTCCGCCGCGCCGCGCAGCGGCGGCGCGGTGGAGATCTCCCTCGCCGACGCCAAAAGCGCCACCCAGCGCAGCGCCATGCGCTACGACCGCGAGGGGGACGACCACTTCGACACGCTGAGCGCGCTGATGAAGTCCCTGCGCGGCTCGGACCCGGACGCCGCGCTGCACTACCTGGCCCGCCTGCTGGAGGCCGGGGACCTCATCGGGGCCTGCCGGCGGCTGCTCTGCTCGGCCAGCGAGGACATCGGCCTCGCCTACCCGCAGGCGGCCAGCATCGTCAAATCCTGCGTGGACAGCGCGCTGCAGCTGGGCCTGCCGGAGGCGCGGCTGCCGCTGGCGGAGGCCGCCATACTGCTGGCCACCGCCCCCAAGTCGAACAGCGTGGTGATGAGCATCGACGCCGCCATGGCGGACGTGCGCGCGGGCAAGGCCGGGCCCTATCCGCGCGAGCTGCAGAACGTACACGCGGACGGCGCGGGCTTCGAGCGCGAGCAGGGCTATAAATACCCGCACAACTTCCCCGGCCACTGGGTGCGGCAGCAGTACCTGCCGGACAACCTCGTGGGCACGAAGTACTACCACTACGGCGACAACAAGACCGAGCAGGCCGCGAAGGCCTACTGGGAGCGCATAAAGGGGGAAAAGTGAGATGGATATCCGCGTGGGCGACACGCTGGTGATGAAAAAGCCCCACCCCTGCGGCGGCGACCGCTGGCTGGTGCTGCGCACGGGGGCGGACTTCCGCCTGCGCTGCGCTATCTGCGGCCGCGAGGTCATGGGCCCCCGCTCCAAATTCGAGCGCAACATAAAGCGCATAGAACGCCCCGAAAACAGCTGAAGATCGCCCGCCTGATCCCCCGGCGGCCCATCGGCAATGCGATATCGCCATATCCACCATTTTTCCCGGGGCTCCGCCTCGGGAAAAATGTCTCTCAGCCTCGCAGAGTTTCGCGCGAGCGCGAAATAAGGTCAAATCGATTTTCGGCGGCGGCGTGTACGTCGCCGAAAATACTTCTCGCGCAGCGGAGTGTGCGAAAAAGGACCAGCCCGCGGGCTGGTCCTTTTTCGTGCGCGCAGCGAAGCGCCGGCCATCGGCCCTCCGGGCCGGGGCAAAATTGGCATTGAGAGGCGCCGCCAGGCGCCTCTCAAGCCAGCTATTTTACTATTACATTCCCCTCCCCCAGCATCTCGCCCAGCTCGGCGATCAGCGAGGGGTGGATGCGGCACTCCGCGCCCAGGCGCTTGCCCGTGTCCGCGAAAAAGACGATCATGCGCTCGTGCCCGGGGAACATCTCGCACAGCAGCTCGATGCGCCGCATGACCTTCGCGTCGTAGCTCTTCAGCCGCAGCCAGAGCTTGCGCTCCTTCGGCGGGGCCTCGTCCGTGCCTCCGGGGCCGAGGTCGGAGAGCGGCCGGATGGTGTCCACCATCAGCTGCGGCTCCTTTTCGTCGCGGACGCTGATGCGCCCGGTGACGAGCAGCGCGGCGTTGGCGGCGACATAGCCGCCGCCGGCGTCCAGCGCGCGCTGGAAGGCCAGCAGCTCCATGGTCCCCGTGTCGTCCTCCAGCTGGATGTAGGCCATCAGCGTGCCGTTTTTGGTGGTGCGCGTGCGGCTGGACTCCACCACGCCCGCCAGCGTCACGCGCTGGCCGTCGATGTAGTCCTGCGGGCCGTCCTCGTTGGCAAAGTCCTCCAGTATGGGCCCGATGGGCACGGCCCCCGCGCGGCGCGCGGCGTCCCGGTACTCGTCCATCGGGTGGCCGGAGAGGTAGAGGCCCGTCATCTCCTTCTCCATCGCCATCAGCTCGCGGCGGTCGAACTCCTCCACGTCCGGCACGGCAACCAGCGTGGCCTCGTCGGGCTTGCCCTCGTCAAAGCCGAAGAGGTCGAACTGCCCGGCGATGTTGCCGCGCCCGTCCGCGGCGATGCTCTCCAGTATCAGGTCGAGCATCTGCAGCATGGCCCGCCGCTTCAGCCCCAGGCTGTCCATCGCGCCGGACTTGATAAGGCTCTCCACCGCGCGGCGGTTGAGCTCCTTGCCGCTCATGCGCCGGCAGAACTCCTCCAGGCCGCGGAAGGGCCCGTTCTGCTCGCGCTCGGCCACCAGCAGGGCGATAAACTTGGCGCCGATGTTCTTGATGGCCGTGAGGCCGAAGCGGATGTTGGCCCCGGCGACGGTGAAGTCCGCGCCGGACTCGTTCACGTCCGGCGGCAGCACCCTGATGCCCAGCTCGCGGCACTCGCCGATGTACTCGGCCACTTTAGTGGAGGAATCGAGCACGCTGGTGAGCAGGGCAGACATGTATTCGCGCGGGTGGTGGCATTTCATGTACGCCGTGCGGTAGGCGACGATGGCGTAGGCCACGGCGTGGGACTTGTTGAAGGCGTAGCTGGCGAAGTCGAGTATCTCGTCGTAGATGCTGTTGGCGACGCTCTCGCTGATGCCGTTGGCCAGGCAGCCGGGGATGCCCCGGGCCTCGTCGCCGTGGATGAAGGCCCGCCGCTCGGCGTCGATGACGGCGTGCTTTTTTTTGCTCATGGCGCGGCGGATGTTGTCCGCCTGGCCCAGCGAGAAGCCGGCCAGCCGGCGGAATATCTCGATGACCTGCTCCTGATAGACGATGCAGCCGTAGGTGACGGAGAGTATCGGCTCCAGCGAGGGGTGCTTATAGCTTATCTTCTCCGGGTGGCCGCTGTTTTCGAGGAATTTGGGTATCGAATCCATGGGCCCGGGGCGGTAGAGGGCGATGATGGCCGTGATGTCCTCAACGCTCTTGGGCCCCAGGCGGGTGCAGACGCCCGTCATGCCCGCGCTCTCCAGCTGGAACACGCCCTCCGTGCGCCCGGCGCGCAGCATGGCGAAGGTGGCGCCATCGTCCTCCGGCAGGCTGTTCACGTCGAAGCCCGGGTCCCGCCGGCGCACGAGCACGGCCGCGTCCTCCAGCACGGTGAGGTTGCGCAGGCCGAGGAAGTCCATCTTCAGCAGCCCCAGCTCCTCGAGCGTGGTCATCGTGTACTGCGTGACCACGCTCTCGTCGTTTTTCGCCAGCGGGACGTACTCGTAGACGGGCCGCTCGGTTATCACGACGCCGGCGGCGTGCGTGCTCGCGTGCCGCGGCATGCCCTCGAGCGCCCGCGCCGTGTCGATCAGCCGGTGCAGCCTCTCGTCGCCGCTGTACATCTCCCGCAGCTGCTTTGAAAGGCGCATGGCCTCGTCCAGCGTCATGCCCAGGGCGAAGGGCACCTGCTTGGCCACGGCGTCGCACTCGGCGTAGCTGACGTCCAGCGCGCGCCCCGTGTCGCGGATGGCGGCGCGGGCGGCCATGGTGCCGAAGGTGACGATCTGCGCCACATGGTCTTGGCCGTATTTGCGGTTCACATAGTCGATGACCTCGCCGCGCCGGCGGACGCAGAAGTCGATGTCGATATCGGGCATGGACACGCGCTCGGGGTTCAGAAAGCGCTCGAAATAGAGGTTATATTTGATGGGGTCCACGTCCGTGATGTAAAGGCAGTAGCTGACCACGCTGCCGGCGGCGCTGCCGCGCCCGGGCCCCACGGGTATGCCCTGCCCCTTGGCGTAGCGGATGAAGTCGGAGACGATGAGGAAATAGTCCACGAAGCCCATGCGGTGGATCATGTCCAGCTCGTAGTCGAGCCGCGCGCGCACCTCGCCCGCGTCGTTGGGATAGCGGCGCGCGAAGCCCTCCGCGCAGAGCTTCTGCAGATAGGCGTAGCCGTCCGTCTCCCCCTCCGGCAACTGGAAGCGCGGCAGGTGGTAGTGCCCGAAGACGAAGTCGTAGCTGCATTTCCGGGCGATGAGCTCCGTGTTGTCCGCCGCCTCCGGCAGCTCCGGGAAGAGCGCGCGCATCTCCTGCTCGCTCTTCAGGTAGAACTCGCGCGTCTCGAAGCGCATCCGCTCCGCGTCGTTGACGGTCTTGCCCGTCTGGATGCACATCAGCACGTCCTGGAAATAGGCGTCGTCCCTGTCGATATAGTGCGCGTCGTTCGTCAGCGCCAGGGGGATGCCCGTCTCGCGGTGGAGGCGGATGAGCCCGGCGGCGGCCTCGTTTTCCTCCTCGATGCCGTGGCGCTGTATCTCAAGATAAAAGTCGTCCCCGAAGTGCTCGCGCAGCTCCAGCGCGCGGGCCCTGGCCGCCTCGTACTGCCCGGAGACTATCTTCTGAGGTATCTCCCCAGCCAGGCAGCCGGAGAGGCAGACGAGCCCCTCCGCGTGCTCATAGAGCAGCGGCCAGTCGATGCGCGGCTTGATGTAAAAGCCCTCCACGAAGCCCATGGAGACCAGGTAGCTGAGGTTGCGGTAGCCCGTCTCGTCCTTGCAGAGCAGTATCAGGTGGCTGTACTGGCTGTCCACGCCGTGTTCGCGGTCGGTGCGCGAGCGCGGCGCGACATAGACCTCGCAGCCGATGATGGGCTTTATCCCCTCGGCGCGGCAGGCCCGGTAGAAGTTCACCGCGCCGTACATGACGCCGTGGTCGGTGATGGCGAGCGAGCTGAAGCCCAGCTCCTTCGCCCGTTTGGCCAGGCGCTCGATGCGGCAGGCCCCGTCGAGCAGGCTGTATTCCGTGTGCAGGTGCAGGTGGGTGAAGCCCATGGCTCACTTCCTCCCCGCGCCGGTCATGTCCACCAGCTTCTTCAGCCGGTGCCCGAGGCAGGACTTGGTCACATGCGGCTGGGAGATGGCGGAGAGCTCCGAAAGGCTGGCCTCCGGGTATTCAAGGCGCAGCTGCGCCGCCTGCTGCAGCTTTTCCGGCAGGCTGCGCAGGCCGGTGCCCTCCTCGATGCGGCGGATGGCGGCCAGCTGCTCCTGCGCGGCGGCCACGGTCTTGTCGGCGTTGGCCGTGTCGCAGTTCACCTTGCGGTTGATGTCGTTGCGCATCCCCTTCTCCACCTTGGCGGCCATCAGACCCATGGCGGCGCGGGGCGCGCCCATGCTGGTGAGGAAGTCGGCGATGGCCTCCGACTGCTTGAAATAGGTGACGTAGGCGCGGCCGCGCTGCGCCTCCCCGGGGGCGAAGCCCAGCTCCAGCATCACGGAGTAGAACTCGCGGCTGACGCTGCGGTGCGAGGTGACGATCTCCAGGTGGTAGTCCTTCTCCGGGTCCGTGATGCTGCCGCCGGAGAGGAAGGCCCCACGCACAAAGCTCGCCTTGCAGCAGTCGTTCTCCAGCACGCCGAGGTTGATGTGCAGCGCCAGCGTGTCCGTGGCCTCCGTGCCGAAGGCCCGGAAGACGGCCTGGATCTTCTCCGGGTCGGTGATGGTAAAGCTGCGCTTCCTGGTGGCGGAGGGCGCCGGCAGCTGGTCAAAGGTGACGCCGAAGGCCCGGCGGAAAAGCCGCGGCAGGGCCTCCGCCAGCTCCGCCCCGCCGGTGATGATGCGTATCTCCTGGGCGCTGAAGGTGTTGCAGAACAGCAGTATGCCATAGCACTCCGCCAGCGCGCAGCACTTCTTTTTCGGCTCCGAGCGCAGCAGCTCGGCCTTCGCTTCCGATGAAAATGACATCTCTTTCTCCTTACGTATGCGCCGTGGCGCTTATTCGTACACCCTGGTGTGCGACTTCTCCCTGTACGCGCGCAGCAGCTCGGCCGCCAGCGCGTCCGGGTCGTGGCGGATAACGCCGTTGCGCCAGGCGGCCACGGGGGCGTAGATGAGCCCCACGCCCAGCTCCTGCACGGCCGGCACGTCCACCGCCACGGGCTCCGCGCCCTCGCGGGCGTATTTTTCCCGCACTTCCGGCGGTATCTCCCCGCTGTTGGCGAGGCACCAGTCGAAGAGCCGCCGCCCGCTGTTCGAGAAAATGGCGCCTATGTGGTCGGAGGCCGTATAGCCCTCCGTCTCCCCGTCCTGCGTCATGATGTTGAGGACATATATGCGGAAAGCGTCCGAGTTTGCGACGGCCTCGGCCACGCCGGCGCAGAGCAGGTTGGGCATGATGCTCGTATAGAGGCTGCCCGGCCCGAGGACGATCATGTCCGCCTCGCCGATGGCCTCGAGCACCTCGTCCAGCGCCTGCGGGTGCGGCGGCACCAGGCGCACGCGCTCGATGCGCTTGTCCGTGCCCTTTTTGAACTCCGCGATCAGCGACTCGCCCAGCACCTCCGTGCCGTCGTCAAAGTCCGCCGCCAGATAGACGCTCTCGTTCGTCACCGGCAGCACGCGCCCGGTGATGGCCAGCACGTCGCTCATCCTGCGCACGGCCTCGTCGAAGGTGTCCGACATGCCGTTGAGCGCGGCCAGGAAGAGGTTGCCGAAGCTCTGCCCCTTGAGCACGCCCTCCGTGAAGCGGTAGGCGAGCAGGCGCTCCATGGTGGGCTCCGTGTTCGCCAGGGCCTGGATGCAGTTGCGCACGTCGCCCGGGGGCGGCATCCCCAGGTCCTGGCGGAGCATGCCGCTGCCGCCGCCGTCGTCGGCCACGGTGACCACGGCCGTGATGTCCTCCGCGCAGCGCTTGAGCCCGCGCAGCATGGTGGAGAGCCCGGTGCCGCCGCCTATCACGACTATTTTCGGCCCGGAGCGTTCCTTTGCCATGTCCTCAGCCCCCCTTTTCCAGGTCGCGGCAGCTCAGCGCCACGTCTGCGCCGCCGCGGATGAGCAGGTCCGTCACCGCCCGCGCCACGGCCACGCTGCGGTGCCGCCCGCCCGTACAGCCGACGGCGATGTTCAGCGTGTACTTGCCTTCCTCGGTATAGCGCGGCAGCAGGAAGCCGAGCAGCGGCTCCAGCAGCTCCATGAAGCGCTGCGCGCCCTCGCTCCCGAGCACGAAGCCATACACCGGCGCGTCCAGCCCGGAGAGCGGCCTCAGCTCCTCCACGTAATAGGGGTTGGGCAAAAAGCGCACGTCCAGCACAAGGTCTGCGTCGAGCGGCAGGCCGTATTTATAGCCGAAGGCCGTCACCGTCACGGCCAGCCGCCGCTCGCGCGAGAGCGAGAGCAGGCCGGCTATGCGCGACTGCAGCGCGGCGGTGGTGAGGCCCGTGGTGTTGATGATATAGTCCGCCCGCTCGCGCACCGGCTCCAGCACGGCCGTCTCGCGCGCGATGGCGTCCTCGATGGAGTCGCCGGGGCTCATCAGCGGGTGCCTGCGGCGGGAGGACTTGTATCTGCGCACGAGCGTCTGCACGTCCGCCTCCACGAAGAGGATGCGGTATTCCAGCCCCGTGCTCCAGAGCCCGTCGAGCGTGGCGAAGAGCTGCGAGAGGCTCTCGCCTTCCCTCACGTCCGTCACCAGAGCCACGCGCTCGTATTTGCCCCCCGCCGCGCGGCAGAGCTCCGCAAAGCGCGGCAGCAGCGCGACGGGCATGTTGTCCACGCAGTAATAGCCCATGTCCTCGAGTATGTCCGCCGTCAGGCTCTTGCCCGCGCCGGACATGCCGGAAATGATAAGGAATTCCATAGTCGTTCTCCCGTGTACGCCCGGCGGCTCAGCCCTCCGGGCCCAGTATCCTGACCTCCGGCTCCAGCATCACGCCAAAGCGCTCAAAAACGCGCCGCTGCACCTCGGCGATGAGGGCGGTGACGTCCGCGTAAGTGGCCCCGCCGGCGTTGATGATGAAGCCCGCGTGCTTTTCCGACACCTTCGCGCCCCCCACGGCCAGGCCCTTGAGCCCCGCCTGGTCGATCATGGCGGCGGCATAGCCGCCCTGCGGGCGCTTGAAGGTGCTGCCCGCGCTGGGCCACTCCAGCGGCTGGCTGGCGCGGCGCTTTTCCGCCAGGGCGCGCATCCGCGCAGCGATCTCCGCGCCGCTGTCCGGCCGCAGGCGGAAGACGGCCCCCGTCAGTACGCGCCCGCTGCCCTCCAGCGCGCTGTGGCGGTAGGAGAGCCCCAGCTCCTCCGCGCCCATCGTCTCCGCCGAGCCGTCCGGCGAGAGGACGCGCGCCGAGGCCAGGACGTCCTTCATCTCCCCGCCGTAGGCCCCGGCGTTCATGAAAACGCCGCCGCCCACGCTGCCGGGGATGCCGTGGGCGAATTCCAGCCCGGCGAGCTGCGCGCGCTGGGCGGCCGCGGCCGCGCGGGCCATCGGGCAGCCGGCGCCGGCGCGCAGCTCCTCCCCCGCCGCGGACACGCCGTCCATGGCGGCGGTGCAGAGCACCACGGCGTCCAGCCCCCCGTCCGGAACCAGCAGGTTGGTGCCGCTGCCGATGACCACGGGCCGGACGCCCTCGCCGTACATGAGCTTCAGCAGCTTTGCGGCCTCGTCCTCGTCCGCGGGCAGGCAGAACAGCCGCGCCGGCCCGCCGATGCGGAAGGAGCAGTGCGCGCTCATGGGCTCGTATTCCCGCGCGCGCTCCGCGCTCAGCACGGCGCGCAGCGCCCGCACAAGGCTCTCGCTCAAAGGCATGCTTTAAAAGTCCCTCCCCATGTTCACCAGCTCGTCGTGCTCGGCGGCGAGCGCCTGGGCGGCGTTATAGCCCATCTTCTTCTGGCGGTTGTTCATGGCCGCCAGCTCCAGTATCACGGCCAGGTTGCGCCCCGGCCGCACGGGTATGGTCACCATCGGCACGTTCACGCCCAGGATGTCGGTGTACTCCGTCTCCAGCCCCAGGCGGTCATAGGCCTTGCCGTCGTCCCAGAGCTCGAAGTTCACCACCAGGTCCACCTCGCTCTCCGGCTTCACGGCGCCCATGCCGAAGATGTGCCGCGCGTTGATGACGCCGATGCCGCGCAGCTCCATGTAATAGCGTATGAGCTCGGGGGCGGTGCCAATGAGCGTGGTGCGGTTTATGCGCCGCACCTCCACGGCGTCGTCGGCGATCAGGCGGTGGCCGCGCTTGATGAGCTCCAGGGCGGTCTCGCTCTTGCCCACGCCGGAGTCGCCGGTGATGAGCAGGCCCTCGCCGCTCACCTCCACCAGCACGCCGTGCATCGTCAGCCGCGGGGCCAGCGCGCTGCGCAGCAGGCTGATGAGGTCGGCCATGAAGGTGGATGTGTCCTCCTGCGTGGTCAGCAGCGTGCGGTCATAGCGCTCGGAGAGCTCCACCAGCTCCGGCAGCAGCTCCACGCCGTGGCAGGTGATGAGCGCAGAGAGGTCAAAGCGCATAAAGCGCTCCAGCGCCCGGCGGCGCTCCTCGGGCGCAAGCTGCTCAAGATAGCGCGTCTCCACGCGGCCGATGAGCTGCAAACGCTTGGGGTCGAAATAGTCGTAGAAGCCCGCGAGCTGCAGCGCGGGGCGGTTGACGTCGGCGGTCGATATGCGCGCGGTGTCAAAGTCCCTGGAAGCGTGCAGGACGCTCAGCCCCAGGTCCTTCACGATGCTGCTGAGAGCGATGGAATATTCGGACATGCCGCTGCCCCCTTTCTTTTACCTTACGCTATATTTTAACCACTTGGGAGGAGTTTGGCAACATATAAAATACAAGGGGGACGTTGTCCCCCTCGTAGGCTCCCCCTCTCCGCGCACAGCGCGGAGGTTGCGCCCACGGGGCGCAAGATAAGGTATCGCCCCGAGGCAAAGCCCCGGGGCGATTTTGTCCGCCCTATGCGGGCGGCCATTCCTATACTTGGGAGGTTTCTGCCACTGACTTAACGGGGTTTTCTAATGTGTCCCATTTTGCGGGGCAAAATGGGACTTTGATACGCCGCCCGCGCTGGCAGGCGCGGGCGAGCGAAATGCGCGGAGCGGGCGGAGCCCGCCCACGGACGTGGTTTGCACCGTTTATGCCCACTACAAGTAGGGGGCTTTAAGCAACTGCCCACGCAGTGCCGCGAGCGTAAGCGAAGCAATGCACGGTCGGCGGCGAGCAAAGCCATTCGATGACGGGATGACCACCTGCGACACGCAGGAACCCGTAAAAGACAGCTTTTACCTACGACAAGCACCAAAAGCGTTTTTCTTTGGGGCGCCACTCCCGTTTCTTTGGGCAAGACCAAAGAAATGGGGTGGCAAAGGGTCGCAGGGCCTTGCCCTGCTCTGCCCGCCGCCGCGACGCGGCGGCAATTGCTTCCAGGCGCAGCCTGGGGAAAATTGCGAAAAATTCAGCTTGCATTTACCGCCCGGCTCTGCTACAATAGATAAGCTGTTTATCGAACAGAGACTTATGATAAGGAACGGAGGTGCTTCACAAATGGCGAAGTGTGAATTCTGCGGCAAGGATATGGCCTTTGGCATCAAGGTCAGCCACTCCCACAGGCGCTCCAACCGCACCTGGAAGCCGAATGTAAAGCGCGTCAAGGCCATAGTGGACGGAAGCCCCAGGCACGTATACGCCTGCACCCGCTGCCTCCGCAGCGGCAAGGTCACCCGCGCGGTGTGACGCTCTTCACTGCCACTGGCAAAGCGAGCCGGGAGAGGGAATCTATCCCCCTCCCGGCGCGCTTTATTTTTCCTGCGCTTTTCAGGGCAGTAGCCCCTCCAGGTGCTCCGCCGCGGACGGCGTGAGCTCGAGCGCCATGGTCGTGGAGAGCAGCTCGACGGCTATGACGCCGCCCTCGTACAGCTCCATCCGCAGCACCAGGTCCCAGCCTTCGGGCTGCGTCTGCCCCAGCTTCACCGTCTTTTCCTGATAGAATTCCGCTGTGCAGAGCAGCGCGGCGTCCTGCGGGATGGCGGCGGGGCTCCAGCTGTCCATCTCCAGAGCGGAGACGAATTCCTCGATCTCTTCGCTGTCCGTGATGCTGAGGACTTCTTCTCCCGCCGCGTCGCGCAGCTCTATGAGCTGCGCTTTGGCGAAGGGGACGTCCTCGCCGTCACGCTGCTCCCCGCAGCCGGAGAGCAGCAGCGCGGCGAGCAGGGCCGCGGCAATGATTTTTTTCATATTTCCTTACCTCACTGATAGGCGTGCGTGCGGATATACATGAGCACGTCCTCCAGGGCGTCCTTGCTCAGGTGATAGCCGTCGCCTATGTGGCTCGTCTCCGGCAGGTCGCCGTTTTCGTCCTTCACGGCGGCGGCGAGGTCGATGTAGCGCACGCCCTCTTCCTCGGCTATCTCATATATCCATTCGCTGGCGGCGGCCAGCCTGGCGTTGTTGATGTCGTCCTGATAGGGATAGCTCAGCGCCACCGGGTAGAGTGAGGAGAGCATGATTTTCGTCTCCGGGCAGGCCTCTTTCAGCGCCTCCACCATCTCCGTGTACTCGCTCTTGAAGTACTCCTCGTCCATGAAGGAGACGCCGTTGGTACCGAGGTTGACGATCAGGTATTCGGGCTTTTTCGTCTCCATCGCCTCGGTGACGTCGATCTCCGTCCAGGTCTCCGGATAGACGATCTTGTCGATGTCCCAGCGGTTGAGCGTCAGCGTGCCGCTCATGGGCGTCCACACCTGGGTCGTCCAGTAGCCGCCCTCGAACATCTCCGCCAGGCGGAAGCGGTTGGTGTTGCTGTCGCCGTAAAAGACGATGGCATCCAGATAGTCCTGCCCGGCGTCCTCGGTCTCGCCCAGCAGCGTGGGCGGCGGCGTGGGCTCCGGGGTGGGCGTGGGAGTGGGCTCCGGCGTCGGCTCCGGGGTGGGTGAGGGCGTATTTTCCGGCTCCTCCGTGGCCGCGGGGGCGGCGGAGGGTGTCTCCGCCGCCCCCGCCCCCTCGCCGCAGCCGGCGGCGAAGAGCAGGGCGAGGGCGAGCAGCAGTGCGGCGGGGCGTTTTATCACGGCAGGTTCAGCCTCCTTTTGAGCGTGAAGGTGGTGCCGAAATAGAGTATCCCGGCGTAGAGCAGCTCGATCAGGCAGATGCCCAGCAGCGTGGCGTGGCCCAGGTTGAGCGCGTTGCGCAGCGTATAGACGAAGTTGAACTGCATGCCGTCCAGCGAGGTGCCGAGGCCGACGAGCAGCAGCACCAGCACGACCTGCGTGACGAAGCCGATGGCGAAGTAGAAGCCCACGGAGAGCAGCATCTTGTGGTTGGAAAAGCTGTGCCCCAGCGCGAGCGCGGTGTAGAACACCAGGCAGGAGCCGGCCAGGCCCAGCAGCACCAGCATCAGCAGCTCCAGCGCGAAGGCCAGCACCTCGTACCATCCCACGCCCACGGACTCCAGCTCGTGGAAGATCATGCCAAGGCCGCGGATGAGCTCCAGGCCCAGGCCCAGGTCCAGCGGCGCGGCCAGCACCAGCAGGGAGAGCACGATATCGACGAAGGCCGCCACCAGCCATATTATAGCCACGATCAGCTTCGAGCAGACGATGCCGTGCACGCCGGCGGGCAGGGTGAACATCAGGTAGCCCTCGTCCGTCAGCAGGTTCTTGTAAAAGCGGTAGATGACCGCCACCAGCACCACCGCCCCGATGGCGAGGATGGCCATCACATAGAGGAAGCCCAGCGTGCCGGTGACAAAGTGGACGACCGCGCTGGCCGTGTTCTCCGAGATGCGCACACAGACGGCCAGCAGCCCGGAAATGGCCAGCAGGGCGATGAGCAGCGGCAGCATCAGCCGGCCCGTGGCCTTGAATTCGTATTTCAGCAGCTTTCTCAGCATTTGAATACCTCCCTGAAGAGCGCGTCCACGCTCATGCCGTTCTTTTCGCGGATGTCGTCCACGCTGCTCGTCAGCAGCACGCGGCCGTTGTTGATGAACACCACGTCGTCCAGCGCCTTCTCCACGTCGGAGATGAGGTGCGTCGATATCAGTATGGACGAATCGCCGTCAAAATTGTGCAGGATGGTGGCGAGGATGAAGTCGCGCGTGGCGGGGTCCACGCCGCCGATGGGCTCGTCGAGCAGATAGAGCTTCGCCCGCCGGCTCATCACCAGTATCAGCTGCACCTTCTCCTGCGTGCCCTTCGACATCTGCTTTATCCGTCTGTCCGCCGGCACGCCGAGCCTTGCGAGCATGTCCTGCGCGCGCTGCGTGTCGAAGTCGGAGTAGAAATCTGCATAGAATTTCACAAGGTCCTGCGCGCGCATCCACTGCGGCAGCATCGGCCTGTCCGGCAGGTAGGACACCAGTGCCCTCGTCTCCGGCCCCGGAGCCTTGCCACAGATGCTGATGCTGCCGCCGTCCGCCGTCAGCAGGCCGTTCGCCAGCTTTATCAGCGTGGTCTTGCCGCTGCCGTTGGGCCCCAGCAGGCCCACCACGCGCCCCGGCTCCACCGTGATGTCCACGCCCTCCAGGGCCTGCACCGGCCCGAAGCGCTTGCTCAGGCCGCGGCACTCAAAGTTCGCCATTCCCGTTCTCCTCCTTGATTCGCGCCTCTATCAGGCGCAGTATGTCGTCCCTCATATATCCCAGGCGCGCCATCGCGTCCAGGAAGCTCCTCACCTGCTCGGCGGCGAGCGAGCTCTTCGCCCTTTCTATCATTTCCCTGTCCTCCGTTACGAATCTTCCCGACGTGCGCTGGGAATATACCAGCCCCTGCCGCTCCAGCTCCTGCAGCGCCCGCTGCATCGTGTTCGGGTTCACGCCCGCCTCCGCGGCGAGGTCGCGTACAGAGGCCAGCCGCTCGCCCGGCGAGAGCGTCCCCGCCGCGATGCCCAGCTTGATCTGGGCCACCAGCTGCGAATAGATGGGCGCGTCGTCCCTGATCTGCCAGTCCAACTTGGTCGAGCACCTCCTGTGTGTTTGTATTAAGCAAGTAATACAATAATACAGCCATACAGATTTGTCAAGAGTTTTTTTGCACCGTGCGAGAAAAATTTTGTGATTTGCATTTTGCCGCGCTTTTGCTATACTGGAGGAAGTAAAGGAGGGTCCTCAATGGCTCGCAGCGACTGGTACAAGACGATGGTCGTCTATCAGATATGGCCGCGCAGCTTCTGCGACGGCAACGGTGACGGCATCGGCGACCTCTACGGCGTGTTCTCCAAGCTCGACTACATAAAGAGCCTGGGGGTGGACGCCATCTGGTTCTCGCCGCTCTACCCCTCGCCCAACGCCGACTTCGGCTACGACGTGGCGGACTACCGCAGCATAAGCCCCGAGTACGGCGACCTGGACATATTCAAAAAGGTGCTCGCGGGGGCGCACGAGCGGGGGATGCGCGTGTTCATGGACCTGGTGGTGAACCACACCAGCGACGAGCACCCCTGGTTCGAGGCCAGCCGGGACCCGGACAGCCCCTACCGCAAATATTACTTCTGGCGGCCGGGGAAAAAGTCCCGCTCCGGCGCCATGCTGCCGCCCAACAACTGGGACAGCCTCTTCGAGGGCGGGGCCTGGGAGTACGACCCGCAGAGCGGGGAGTACTACCTGCACACCTTCGCCAAAAAGCAGCCCGACCTCGACCACGGCGAGCCCGCCGTGCGGCAGGAGGTCAAGGACATCATGCGCTTCTGGCTGGACATGGGCGTGGACGGCTTCCGCGAAGACGTGATAACCTATATCTCCAAAACGCCCGGCCTGCCCAGCGCGAAGGTGAAGCTGCCCGCCGCCACGGGCATGGAGTTCTATGACAACGGCCCGCACGTGCACGAATACCTGGCCGAATACCGCGCCGTGGCGGACGAGTACGACTGCATGCTCCTCGGCGAGGGGCCGCGCATGAAGCCGGAGAAGGCGCTCGAGTATCTGGAGAGCGGCGAGCTCGATCTGATGTTCAACTTCGAGCACATGGAGGCCGACTGCTTCATGACGGACTTTTTGCAGCGCCCCTTCCGCCTCAGGCGGCTCAAGCGGGCCTTCAGCAAATGGCAGGAGGCCCTCAACGGCCGCGCGTGGAACACGCTGTATCTGGAGAACCACGACCACCCGCGCGTGATCAGCCGCTACGGCAGCGAGAAGTTCCGCACCGAGAGCGGCAAAATGCTCGCCGCCTGCTACATGCTGCTGCAGGGCACGGCCTTCGTCTATCAGGGGCAGGAGATCGGCATGACCAACCTGCGCCTGCCGCGCACGGACATGTACGTGGACGTGATGCTGAAAAACAACTGCCGCATCGCCTCCAAATACCTCCCGCGGCAGAAGGTGCTCTCCCTGGCCCAGCGCTCCTGCCGCGACTCGGCGCGCACGCCCATGCAGTGGTCGGCGGAGCCCTTCGCCGGCTTCTCCACCGAGCGGCCCTGGTTCTATGTGAACGAGAACTACCGCGAGGTGAACGTCGCCGCCGAGGAGGCGGACGAAAACTCGCTGCTCAACTTCTACCGCGCCCTGATAGCCTTCAAGCGCACGGACGCCGCCGCCATCTGGGGCAGCTACACGGAGCACTGCCAGCAGAGCGATAATTTCTACGTCTACTCCCGCGAGCACGAGGGCGAGCGGCTGCTCGTCATCTGCTCGTTCTCCGATAAGGAGCACTATTTCACCGCCCCGGCGGGCTTCGACCTCGCCGAAGGCGAGCTCATCTTCAAAAACTACGAGCTCAACGTGGCCGTGGGCAACGCCTTTGCCACCCGGCCCTATGAGCTGCGCGTCTACCGCTTTGCGGCGGACGGGAAGGGGGACGCACAATGAACAGGCCTGTACTGGTGGTGATGGCCGCCGGCCTCGGCAGCCGCTACGGCGGGCTGAAGCAGCTCGATCCCGTGGGCGCGCACGGCGAGCTCATCATCGACTATTCGCTCTACGACGCGCGCCGCGCCGGCTTTGAGACCGTGGCCTTCGTCATCAAGCCCGGCGCGGAGGCGGATTTCCACGCCGCCATCGGCGCGCGCGTCGGCCGGCACATGGACGTGCGCTACTGCGAGCAGCTGCCCGGCGACCTGCCCGCGCCCTTCACCGTCCCCGCGGGGCGGCAGAAGCCCTGGGGCACCGCCCACGCCGTGCTCGCCGCGCGGCACGTGGTGCACGGCCCCTTCGCCGCCATCAACGCCGACGATTACTACGGCCCGGCGGGCTTCGCCGCGCTCTACCGCTACCTGACGGAGCACACGGGCAGCGGCGACTACTGCATGGCCGGCTACCGGCTGGAAAACACCGTCACGGAGCACGGCAGCGTGGCCCGCGGCGTCTGCGAGACGGACGGCGCCGGGTATCTCCTCAGCATCGCCGAGCGCACGCGCATCGAGCGCCGCCCCGGCGGGGCCATCTGCTACGAGGAGGGCGGCGAGTGGTTCCCGCTGGCGGACGGCACGAGCGTTTCCATGAACGTCTGGGGCTTCCAGCACAGCTTCATGGAGGAGGCCGAAGCACGCTTCCCCGCCTTCCTCGAGCGCGCGCAGCGCGAAGACCCGCTGAAGGCGGAATACTTCCTCCCCAGCGTGGTGGAGCAGCTCCTGACAGAAAAAAAGGCGCGCGTCCGCGTCCTGGAAACGCCCGACCGCTGGTTCGGCGTCACCTACCGCGAGGATAAGCCCGCCGTCACCGCCGCCCTCGCCCGCCTCACCGCCGAGGGCCTCTATCCCGAAAACCTCTGGCCCTGACCGGCCAGCGGCCGGTGGCAGTTGCCGCCGCAGCGCGGCGGCGGGCGGGAAGCAGGGGCGAAAGCCCCCGCGACCCTTTTTCTGAGAGGTTTCTTTTTGTCTTGTCAAAAAGAAACCCCTCAGACTCCAAAGAGAAAACCGCTTTGGTGCTTATCGTAGGCGGGCGCTGTCTTTTACGGGTTTTCGCGTTTCGCGGCCGCTCATCCCGTCGTCGGATGGCTTTGCTTATCGCCTGCCGTGCATTGCTTCGCTTCGCTCGCGGCACTGCCGCGCAGAAGCCCGGGGGGCAAGGGGGCGGAGCCCCCAAATAACCTTCCGCCAAGCACCCCGCTCCAAACCCCGCAAACCACCCCTCGTGGGCGGGCTCCGCCCGCTCCGCCCATCTCGCTCGCCCGCGCCTGCCAGCGCGGGCGGCGTATTACCGTCCCATTTTGCCCCGCAAAATGGGACACCTTAGAAAAGCCTGTGTGGTCAGAGGCAGAAACCTCCCAAGCATAGGAATGGCCGCCCGCATAGGGCGGCCAAAATCCCCGGCGGGCTTTGCCTGCCGGGGATACCTTATCTTGCGCCTCTGAGGCGCAACCGCGCCGCTGTGCGGCGCGCAAAAGATAGGGCGCTTTGGGGCTTGTAGCCCCAAAGCGCCCTATCTTTTTTATGGAGGGGAGCCTACGAGGGGGACCCCCGGTCCCCCTCGTATTTACTCTATGGATATAGTTCTGTTATCCGGCACCAGCTCCGGGCGCTTCGGCAGCGTCAGGGTAAGGACGCCGTCGGTGTAGTTGGCCTTGATGTTCTGCGTGTCGATGCCGGAAACGTCGAAGCTGCGCTCGAAGGAGCCGAAGCTGCGCTCGCGGCGCACATAGCCGTTGGCCTTGTTCTCGCTCTCGCTGCGGCGCTCGGCCTTGATGGTCAGGCGGTCGTTCTCCAGGTCGATCTTGATGTCGTCCTTCTTGAAGCCGGGCAGGTCGGCCTCCAGCACAAAGCTGTCGCCCCTGTCGCAGATGTCGGTGCGCAGCTCCATCGGCGCGTTGTTGGTGCCGAAGAAATCGCTGAAGAAGTTGAACGGGTCGTAAACGCTCCTGCGGGTGGAATAGGGTGTAAGTTCAAACATGATCAAAACCTCCATGTATCATATACGTTATATGTTCCGCAAACTCCGTAGATGTTATTCACATCTCTCGTCTGCTTACGTATATAAAATACAACACGGATTTTAACAAATCATGAACAGTATATGTCCTAAGTGTAAATATTAGCACTCGCCAATGGCGAGTGCTAATATCGTCCCTGTTATATTGCCACAGGCACGGCGTCCGCCTCGATGGGGCAGACATAGCCGCCCGCCGAGCGTTTTGCAAACTCCGCGCGGGCCTTTTCCAGCGTGTCCGGGTCGTCTATCAGCTCTATGGCCGCGCAGGCGAGCACCTTCGCCGCGGTGAGAAGGCCCTTGTGGCCGATGCTGCTGCCGCCGCAGCTGACATTCTGCCAGGAGTGACCGGCCGCGCCGAAGGGGAAGGCCACGCAGTGTATCTGCGCGGCCGGAGTCTGCCAGCTCACGTCGCCCACGTCCGTGCTGCCGGGCACGAAGCCCGTGCCGTGGTATTCGGGCAGTATGAAGCGGCAGAGCCCGTCGGCAAGGCCGTGCGTGCGCTCCTCCACCTCCCGCGCGATGTCCGCGTCGAAGCTCGGGCCTATTCCCGGCGCGGTGCGCACGTCGTAGGTGCCGCGCAGCGCGTCGGCAAGCGCCTCCTCCTCCGGCGTGTAAGCGGGCAGGCCCACCTCGTTGAAGCATTTGTAGAGCAGCCCCTCGAGCGTGTAATTCGGCACGAGCTCGGCCGTGCCGTCGATGAAAACGCGGTCGAACGTGGTCTCCGTCATCAGCGCCGCGCCCCGGGCGATCTTGTCCAGCCGCGCCTGCAGGGCCACGCTGTCGCGCACCTTATTGGCTCGCACCATATAGAGCACGCTCGCCTCTGCCTGCACCACGTTGGGCGATACGCCGCCGGCGTCCGTTATCGCATAGTGCACGCGGCAGTCGCCCGCCATGTGCTCGCGCAGGTACTGCGCGCCGGTGTTCATGAGCTCGACGGCGTCGAGCGCGCTGCGGCCGTTTTCCGGGTCGCCCGCCGCGTGGGCGGAGACGCCGTGGAACTTGTAGAGCACCTGTATGCAGGAGTTGTTCGTGCCGGTGACGACCTCGTTCACGTCGCTCGGGTGCCAGGTCAGGGCGAAGTCAAGGCTCCTCCACAGCCCCTCGCGGGCCATGAAGGCCTTGCCCGCGCCGCCCTCCTCGCCCGGGCAGCCGTAAAAGATGACCGTTCCGCTCTCGCCGCTGCTCTCGAGGAAGTCCTTTATGGCGAAGGCAGCGCCCAGCGCGCCCGCACCGAGCATGTTGTGCCCGCAGCCGTGCCCCGGCCCGCCGGGGACGAGCGGCCGCTTTTGGGCACAGGCCGCCTCCTGACTGAGGCCGGAGAGCGCGTCGTATTCGCCGAGGATGCCGATCACCGGCTTCCCCTCGCCGAATTTGCCGCAGAAGGCGGTCTTTATGCCGCAGAGGCCCTCCGTCACCTCGAACCCGTGCTCGCGGAGTACGGAGCAGTAGAGCGCCGCGCTCTCGAACTCCTTCAGCGAAAGCTCCGGCCTGCTCCAGACGGCGTCCGAAACGCCGGTGAAAATACCGGCGTTTTCGTCTATGTACTCTATCGCTTTCTTCTGGAAATCGTTCATATCAGCACCTTGCTCAAAAAGTCCTGAAGCCTCGGGCTCTCGGGCTTGTCGAAAATCTTGTCCGGCGCGCCCTGCTCGACGAGCTTGCCGTCGGCGAGGAAAAGTATCCTGCTGCCCACCTCGCGCGCGAAGTGCATCTCGTGCGTGACGACGACCATGGTCATGCCCTCATGGGCGAGCTGCTTCATGACGTCCAGAACCTCGCCGACCATCTCCGGGTCGAGCGCGCTGGTGGGCTCGTCAAAGAGCATGACGTCCGGGTCCATGCACAGCGCGCGGACTATGGCCACGCGCTGCTGCTGCCCGCCGGAGAGCTGGATGGGATAGGAATCCGCCCTGTCGCCGAGGCCCACGCGCTCAAGGAGCTTCTGCGCCTTTTCGCGGGCCTGCTGCTCGGTGAGCTTTTTCAGCTGCACGGGGGCGAGGATCATGTTCTCGATGACCGTCTTGTGCGGGAAGAGGTTGAACTGCTGGAACACCATGCCCATCTTCTGGCGCACGGCGTTTATGTCGATTCTTTTGCCGTCGGCGTCCTTCTTGCGCGTGATATCCACGCCCTCGAAGAACACGGCGCCCTCGGTGGGCTCCTCGAGCAGGTTCAGCGAGCGGAGCAGCGTGCTCTTGCCGCCGCCGGAGGGGCCTATGATGACAACGACCTCGCCCTTGTGGATGTCGACGTCCACGCCGTCGAGAGCCTTGATGGCGCCCTTGTTGTAGTGCTTCTTGAGGCCGCGGACGCTGATGAGGGCGTCCGGGTCGGCGGGGTGGGCGGCGAGGTATTCCGATGTGCGCATCTGCGCGAGCTTATCTCTTGTAGCCACGGCTCATCTTCCTTTCAAAGTGGGCTATGACCTTCGAGGTGGGGAAGGTCAGGCAGAAGTACAGGACCGCCGCATAGACCAGCGCCTCCATCTGGCGGTAGGTCGCGCCCTGCACGGATTTGACCACGCTCATGATGTCCTGCACGCCGATCAGGTAGGTTATCGAGCTCTCCTTGATGATGGTGACGAACTCGTTGGCCATGGCGGGGAGTATGTTCTTGATGGCCTGGGGCAGCACCACCAGGCGCATGGTCTTCCAGGCGGGCAGGCCCAGCGAGCGCGCGGCCTCCGTCTGCCCGATGGGGATGGAGCTGATGCCCGAGCGTATGACCTCGCTCAGGTACGCGCCGGAGTTCAGGCTGAGCGCGACCACGCCGGGGACGAAGCGCTTGAAGATGAACAGCCCGAAGATGCGGTAAGAGGGCATGTCCGGGAAGGCCAGCAGGGAAATATTATAGATGAGCAGCACCTGCACCAGCATTGGCGTGGCGCGGAAGACCTCGACATAGGCCGTCGCCAGCCAGCGCAGCGGCGCGACCTTGCACATGCGGCAGAGGGCCAGCATCATGGCGATGATAAAGCCGAAAAAGACGGCAAAGGCGGAGAGCAGCACCGTACCCAGCACGCCCTCCAGGAACATCGGCCAGTATGCGAAAGCGGCTTCAAAGCCGGCTTTTGTGAACATCAGCGTATCACTCCTTTAAAAAAGCCCCTCCCTTTGTGGGGGAGGGGCGCGTTATCGGCTTTTCAGTCGTCTCAGGCGGCGGGCTCCACGTCGCCGGCGGCGGTGCCGGCCTCGGGGACGGAGCCGTGCTCGTCGAGCAGGCCCTCATAGGTCTCGCCGGTGGAGAGCTCGTTGGCCTCGGCCACGAACTGGTCCATGCTGCCGTCCTCGATGGCCTGGGCGATGCCGCGGTTGATGAGCTCGAGCAGCACGGGGTTGTCAAGCTGCACGCCGATGGCGCTGCCGGCCTGATCGTAGGGCACGTCGAGCACGACGGCCAGGTCGGGGTTGGAGATGGCGTAGTTCTCAGCGACGGCGGTCTCGATGAAGGCGCCGTCCAGGCCGCCGTTCACCAGCTCGGCCACGATGTCGGTGACCTTGGTGAGGATGACGACGCTGTTGGGGTCGCAGTACTCATTGGCGAGGTCGGCCTGGATGGAGCCGTTCTGCGCGCCGATCTGGTACTCGGGGTGCTCCTTGAGCACGTCAAGGCTGGTGAACTCATCGACCCTGTCCTGGACGGTGACGAAGCTCTGGCCGCCGAGGTAGTAGAGGTCGGAGAAGGCCATCGCGCCCTCACGGGCGGGGTCCGGGCTGAGGCCGGCCATGCCGATGTCAACGGTCTTCATGGCGAGCTCGTTGAGGACGCCGTCGAAGTCCATGGGGACGATCTCGCACTCCAGGCCCATGAAGTCGGCCAGGTACTGGGCGAGGGCCAGGTCGAAACCGGCCAGCACGGGCTCGCCGTTCTCGTCGATGGCGTAGAATTCATAGGGGGCGAAGTCGGGGCTGGTGGCCACGGTGAGGCAGCCGTCGGTGTAGGTCTCCAGCTGGGCCAGCAGGTCCTCGGTGCTCATGTCGGCGTAGGGGTCCTCTTCCTCCGCGGGCTCTTCGCTCTCGGCGGCGGGCTCTTCGCTCTCAGCAGCGGGGGCCTCGCTCTCGGCGGCGGGGCTTTCGGCGGCCGGCTCCTCGCCGCAGGCGGCGAGCGCGAACACCATCATCAGTGCAAGCAACAGTGCAGTGAGCTTTTTCATTTTCAATTCCTCTTTCCATTCCATTGTCCGGCGCCCTGGCGGCGCGGCTGTCTGTGCTTGAAAATATAACACTCCTGAGCTGCTTTGTCAAGGCGAATATGCAGCAATATACGAAGTTTATGTAAAATTACCCGTTATTCACGCCTGCATATACATTATTCATTGCATAACGGCCGCAAAAATGGATATTTGGCGCTTTAACGCCCTGATGCCCGTCGAAATGCACAAACGCCCTACCGCCTCAGCAACCTGCCGGCCAGCGCAAATATACAGAAAGCGAGTATATCCGCGGCCACCACGCTCGCTCCGGAGGGGGTCTCCAGCGCGTAGCTGGCCGCCATGCCCGCGAGGAAGCAGGCCACGGAGAGCACGGCGGAGCAGACGGTGACGCCGCGGAAGGTGCGGAAAACGCGCATCGCCGAGAGCGGCGGGAAGATGAGCAGCGAGGAGATGAGCAGCGCGCCCATCATGCGCATCCCGAGCACCACGGTGACGGCCGTCAGCACGGCCAGCAGCGTGTTGTAGAGCTGCGCGCGCGTGCCGGTGGCGGCGGCGAAGGTCTCGTCGAAGGTGACGGCGAAGATGCGGTCATAGAGCAGCGTGAAGAGCGCGATCACCGCCGCGCAGAGCACGACGGAGAGGGCGGCGTCCGCGCGCGAGACGGTGAGGATGGAGCCGAACATGTAGTTCGACACGTTCATGTTCATCCCGCTCGTGAGCGAGACGACGATCACGCCCAGGGCCAGCGCGCCGCTGGATATGAGGGCGATGGCGGCGTCGCCGCGGATGCGCCCGTTCTGCGATATGCGCAGCAGCAGCACGGCGGAGAGGGCCACCACCGGCACGGTGACGGCCAGCGGGGCCAGGCCCAGCGCCGTGGCCACGGCCAGGGAGCCGAAGCCCACGTGCGAGAGCCCGTCGCCGATCATCGAATAGCGCTTGAGCACCAGCGGCGTGCCCAACAGCGCCGCGCAGAGCGACACCAGCACGCCCACCAGCAGCGCCCGGGCGAGGAAGGGGTAGGAGAGCATCTCGATGAATATCATGTCAGGCCCCTCCCCTCAGCCGGCGCAGCGCGCCGCTCTTCTCATAGTCCGCCACGCCGCCGAAAAAGAGCTGCTCATGCCCCAGGTGCAGGATGCGCGTGGCGTAGCGCAGCGCGGCGGAGACGTCGTGGGACACCATCACCACGGTCACGCCGTCGCAGAGGGTGATGAGCTTGAGCAGGTTGTACATCTCCGCCGTGGCCACGGGGTCGAGCCCGGCCACCGGCTCGTCGAGCAGCAGCAGCTTTTTGGTGGCGCAGAGGGCGCGGGCCAGCAGCACGCGCTGCTGCTGGCCGCCGGATAGGTCCTGGTAGCAGCGGTTTTTGAACTCCGCCATGCCCATGCGCTCCAGCTCGCGCTCGGCCTCCGCCCGGTCGGCCCGGGAGTAGAAGCATCTGCGGCCCAGCGAATTGAGCCTGCCGGAGAGCACCACCTCGAAAACGGAGGCGGGGAAATCCCGCTGCAGGGCCGTCTGCTGGGGAAGATAGCCGATCTCCCGCCTTTGCAGCCCATCGCCCAGCGTTATGGAGCCCGCGCTGGGCTCCTTCAGGCCCAGCAGGCCCTTCACCAGCGTCGATTTGCCGCTGCCGTTCTCGCCCACGATGCAGAGGTAGTCCCCCGCCTCCACGGCGAAATCGACGCCGGAGAGCACGGTCTCCGCCCCGTAGGCGAAGGCCAGGCCCCTGCAAGTTATCAGCGCCATCAGCCCAGCGCCTCCTTCAGCACGCCCACGTTCTCCCACATGAGCTCAAGATAGGTCACGCCCGCGTCGAACTGCGCGCGCGTGACGTTGTGACAGGCGTTGAACTGCCGCTTTGCGGCGCCCGTCTCGTCGCAGACCGTGTCCGCCATCAGCTCGTTGGAGAGCTCTATGTGAAACACCACGGGTATGTCCTCCTCCCTCACCTTGTCGATTATAAATGCCACCGTTGCGGCGCTCGGCTCGGCGTCGTCCGCGCAGCCGGGGAAGGCCGCGTAGTATTCAAGCCCGTAGGCCCGCGCGAAGTACAGCAGCGGGAAGCGGTCGGCGAAAATAATGGTCTTCCGCGCCCCGTTGTTGACCACGTCCCAAAAGGCCGCGTCCAGCTCCTCGAGCTCCGCCTTGTAGGCGGCCAGGTTGGCCTCGTACTCCTCCGCGCCGTCCGGGTCCGCCTCGCAGAGCGCGGCGGCGGTCTTCTCGCAGATGAGCGCGGCGTTGCGCGGGCTGGTCCAGACGTGCTCGTCGTATTCGGCCTCATGGCCGTGATCGTGGCCGGCGTGGGCGTCCTCCGTCTCCATGCCCTCCACGGTCTCCTCCTCCAGCAGCTCCACGCAGTCCATCAGCGTCACGGCGCGAACGCCCTCGCCCACGCTCGCGAGCACGTCCGCCACCCAGGCGTCGCTCTCGCCGCCGGTATAGATGAACACGTCGCAGTTTTGTATGTTTATGATGTCCTTGGGCGTGGGCTCGAAGGAGTGCGTCTCGCTGCCCGGCGGTATCAGCAGCTCCGCCTGCCCACGCCCGCCCAGCAGCTGCCGCGCGAAGTCCCAGGCGGCAAAGCCCGTCGCCACCACGGAGACGCCCTCCGGCTCCGCGCGCGCCGCCCTCGCCGAGCAGCCGCCCAGCGCCAGCAGCGCCGCCGATAAGAGCAGCGCCAGTATCCTCTTGCTCATTTCTGTCCGTCCTCTCGGGGAAATCAAATAATATTACCACAACACCCGCCCAATGTCCAGCCAGCCAAACTGCGTGTGGAGGCATTTGCCTGCGGCCCGCGCCCCTCTAAGTCGGTAATATAATCGACTTACTTAACCAAATCAACCCACGATTTTCGCTGACTGAAGGCCCCCGCAAGGGGGCCAGTGCCACCCCATTTCTTTGGTCTTGCCCAAAGAAACGGGTGTGGCGCCCCAAAGAAAAACGCCCAGGCTGCGCCTGGAGGCAGATGCGCTGCGCGCCTCACTAACGGAGGCTATCCGTTGGTGAGGCGCGCTTCTTTGCATCCAAGCGCAGCTTGGCCGTCCGTGCACTGCTTCGCTTTCGCTCGCGGCACTGCCGATCATAAACTTGTCAGCGGCGCGAGCGTAAGCGAAGCCAACCGCGGTCGGCGTTGGGCAAAGCCATCCGACACCGGGATGACCACCCGAAAGTCAGTCACCACTCAAACTTACGGGCAGATTTTACGTATCAACACGCACCAAAGCGGTTTTCTCTTTGGAGTCTGAGGGGTTTCTTTTTGACAAGACAAAAAGAAATCTCTCAGAAATGGGTCGCAGGGACGTTAAGTCCCTGCACCCCCCTCCCTGCGGGCGGGCCGCAGGCAAGCACCGGCGGCCGTTGGCCGCCGCAGCCTGGTCAGGAGCTCTGGGTGGGGAGGAAGGGCGCGAGGGCGGCGGCGAGGCCGCTGACGGGCATGGACTGGAGCGTGACGCGGCCGGGGCCGGTGACGACGGTGTTGAAGAGCCCCTCGCCGCCGAACAGCACGTTTTTCACGCCCTTTATCATCTGGATATCCACCGAGCAGGTGGCGTCCATCATCGCCAGGTTGCCGCTGTCCACGATGATGCTCTGCCCGCGCGCGAGCTCATACTCCACGGCCGTGCCGTCGATCTCCAGGAAGGCCATGCCGCTGCCGCTGAGCTGCTGCAGTATGAAGCCCTCGCCGGAGAAGAGCCCGGCGCTGAAGCGCTTCTGGAAGAACACGGAGAGCTCCACCCCGGCTTCGGAGGCGAGGAAGGCGCTCTTCTGCACCACGATGGGGCGGTCGGGCGTTATCCGCACCGCCTTGATGGCGCCGGGGAAGCTGGAGGCGAAGGCGATCAGCCCGCGGCCGCGCTCGGCGGTGTAGGTGTTCTGGAAAATGGATTCGCCGGAGAAAAGCCGCCCGAAGGCCTTGCCAAAGCCGCCCGCGCCCGTCTCCATGCGCATGTTGGGGCTCATCCAGGCCATCGAGCCGCGCTCGGTTATCATCTGCTCGCCGGATTCAAGCTCGCATATCACCACGGGCGTGGGCTCGCCGGTTATCTCATAAGTCATGTTCAAACCTCCTTTATCGTTTCCCTCTTATGGGGCGCGGCGTGTCCGCTCGGGATGATAATACCATCTCCCGCCGCCGCGGTCAACGGCCAATGCCGCTTGAAGGCCGCGCCGCGCTGTGATATACTGATCTAAAATCGTTTTGAGGAGGTATCCGCATGAAAATAACCTGGTACGGCCACTCCTGCTTCAAGATGGAGTCCCCCGCCGGTAGCGTGATCTTCGACCCCTATGAGCGCGGCTCCGTCCCCGGCTGCGAACTGCCCATGGGCCTCAGCGCCGACATCGTGCTGTGCAGCCACGGCCACGGCGACCACAACGCCGCCTCCCTCGTTTCCGTCTCCGGCGCGCAGACCGACTACACGGTGGAGACGATGTTCTGCTGGCACGACGACGCGCAGGGCGCCAAGCGCGGCGACAACCTCATCCGCATCGTCTCCGGCGGCGGCTTCCGCGTGGCCCACCTGGGCGACATCGGCCACATGCTGCCGGACTCCCAGATCAGGATACTTCACGGCGTGGACGCGCTCATGATCCCCGTCGGCGGCTATTACACCATCGACGCCGCCACGGCCAGGGCGCTGGTGGAGAGGATCGAGCCCGCCGTCACTTTCCCCATGCACTACCGCGGCGAGGGCTTCGGCCTGGAGCCCATCGGCACGCTGGAGGAGTACACGCGCCTGTGCGGCAACGTGGAATACATCGACGGCAACAGCTATGAGCTCACGCCCGGCGAGGGGCCCAAGACGGTCGTCCTGCGGCTCAAATGAAGCTCGAGGGCATCACCAAAGTCGGCGGCGGGGCGTATCTCAGCCGCTACGACCTGCGCTACCGCACGCCATCCGGCGGCGAGAAGATATACGAGATGTTCTCGCGCGACGGCAGCATCGACGGCGAGGAGCGGCTGCGCTCGCCGCGCGTGGACGCGGTGATGATCATCATGACCGACCGCGCGCAGGAGCGCCTGCTGCTGGTGCGCGAGTTCCGGCTGGAGCTGGACCGGGAGATCTACGGCCTGCCCGCCGGGCTCATCGACCCGGGCGAGACGCCGGAAGAGGCCGCGCGGCGCGAGCTGAAGGAGGAGACGGGCCTCGACCTCGTCTCCATCCGCCGCGTGCTGCCCCCGGCCTACAGCGCGGTGGGGCTCTCCAACGAGCAGTGCGTCTGCGTTTTCGGCACGGCGGAGGGCGATATCGCCCCCTGCAAGGAGACCGGCGAGGAGATCACCGCCCGCTGGTACTCCAAGGGCGAGCTGCGCGAGATGCTCCGGCGCGAACACTTCGGCTCCTGGGCGCAGGCCTACAGCTACATGTGGACCGAAGGCTTCTGACCAGGCTGCGGCCCAATACTGAGAGATTTCTTTTGCTTGCGCCAAAAGAAACCCCTCAGACTCCAAAGAAAAGCGCTCCGGCGGTAGTCGGAGCGTTTTTTGCGTGTTTTTATGGGTTTCCAGTCATCAAACGTGGTCATCCCGTTGTCGAATGAGTTTTCAGCATCGCCGGCCGTGCGTTGCTCCCTGCGGTCGCGGCACTAACGATTACAATCCCGTCAGCGGCGCGAGCGAAGCGAAGCCAACCGCGGTCGGCGATGTGCAAAGCCATCCGATGACGGGATGACCACCTGAAAGTCAGTCACGACCCGGACTAACGTGCAGATCATACCTACCGACAAGCACCAAAGCGGTTTTCTCTTTGGAGTCTGAGGGGTTTCTTTTTGACAAGACAAAAAGAAATCTCTCAGAATAGGGGAGCAGGGGCCCTCGCCCCTGCACTCCCCCGCCTGCGGGCGGCGCGCAGCGCAAATGCCTGCGGCCGTTGGCCGCCGCAGCCTGGTCATTTTTCATGCGGCTTGAAAATGACCGCCGCGAGCGCGCCGGCGCACATGGCGGCGGTGATGCCGGCGGCGGCCGCGGAGAGCCCGCCGGTGAGCGCGCCCAGTAGCCCGTGTTCGGCCACCGCCTCGCGCACGCCGCGCGCGAGCAGGTTGCCAAATCCCGGCAGCGGCACCGTGGCCCCCGCGCCGGCCCACTCGGCAAAGGGGCCGTAGAGCCCCAGCGCGCCCAGGGCCGTCCCCAGCACCACGCAGAGCGTGAGTATACGCGCGGGCGTCAGCCCCGTCTTGTCGATCAGCAGCTCGGCCAGGCAGCATATGGCCCCGCCCACGAGGAAAGCCTTCAGGCAGGCGATGAACAGCTCCATTTTCAGCACCTCCCGCTCTCGATGGCCACGGCGTGGCAGATGGCGGGTATGCTCTCGCCCTGCTGGGCGGTCGTGGGGCTCATCAGCGCGCCGGTGGCGGCGAAGAGCACGCGCCGCCAGAGCCCGTCGCGCATCCCGCGCAGGAAGTGCCCCGTGAGGACGCTGGCCGAGCAGCCGCAGCCGGAGCCGCCGCAGTGCGTATCCTGCCGCTCGATGTCGTAGATGAGCACGCCGCAGTCCATGTAGTTCGGCCCCAGATCGACGCCGTCGGCGGCGAACAGGTCGCGCAGTATCTCCTGCCCCAGGCGGCCGAGGTCGCCGGTGAGGACGACGTCGTAATAGTCCGGCCCGCGGCCCGTCTGTTCAAAATGCCGCTTCAGCGTGTCGTAGGCCGCGGGGGCCATGGCCGCGCCCATGTTCGCCATATCTTTGATGCCGGCGTCCACGATGCGCCCCGGCGTGAAGCGTGTTACATATGGCCCCGCGCCCTCGCGCGAGAGCACCACGCAGCCCGCGCCGGTGACGGTCCACTGGGCGGTGGGCGTGCGCACGCCGCCGTATTCGAGCGGGTAGCGGAACTGCCGCTCCGCCGAGCAGAAGTGCGAGCCGGTGGCCGCCGCGGCGCTCTCGAAATATCCCCCGTCCACCAGCAGCGCGGCCAGGCCCAGGGACTCGGCCATGGTGGAGCAGGCCCCATAGAGCCCGAAAAACGGCGCCGCCACCCCGCGCACGGCGTAGGCCGAGCCGGCGCACTGGTTGAGCAGGTCGCCCGCGAGCACGCAGCCGGGCGCGCCGCCGGCGCGCTCCGCCGCCATGTCTATGGCCCGCCGGAGCATGGCGCTCTCGGCCTTCTCCCAGCTGTCCTGCCCGGCGCGGGCGTCCGGCTCCACGGCGTCGAAGCGCCGGCCCAGCGGCCCGTCCGCCTCCTTCTGCCCCACGACGGAGGCAAACGCCGACACCGCCGGCGCGTTCTTCAAAACGAGCGTCTCGCCCATCGCATATCACCTCGGCCTTAGTGTGCCAGAAGCGGCGCGCCGTTATTCCAAATGTTGCACCGGCGGCTTTTCAACGCACGTCTATGTACAGCTCGCAGCCCTCCGGCAGGTACGGCTCCAGCTCGGCGGCGATCGCGAGCTGCAGCTCGCGCGCACGCTGCGCGCTCATGGCCCCGCCCGCTTCGCTGCGCGCGGCCACCACCAGCGCCCCTTCCGCGCGCAGGGCGTTGAACCGGCATCCCCAGCGCCGCGCCGCGTCCCAGCCGCGCACGGCCTCCAGCGCCGGCTCCAGCCCGCCGCAGCCGCAGCCCGAGAGCGCCAGCAGCAGCCCCGCCAGCAGCAACAGCGCCGCCGCGCGCTTCATATCGCTCACCCCTTTGCGTGTACACTACATTTTTATAGTCATTACAGACTATATTATTATAGTATACTAAAACTATACCTGTCAAGCTAAACTGGGGGAAGAAGGGACGGGGTGAGAGCATGGCAGGCGAGATAAGGATCAAGAAAAAGCAGCCGCGCGGGGACGACGGGCACAAGGTGGTCTCCGTGCGGATGAAGGACGAGACGATCGAGCGGCTGGACGGGCTGGCCGCGCGCACCAACCGCTCGCGCAACGAGCTGATAAACCTCCTGCTGGAGCGCGCGCTGGACATCGTGCGCATCGAGGACTGAGCGTCCAGGCGATTGCGCGCCGCGGCGCGGCGTGGTATGATATCAGAAAACAGAAAACGCATGGGAGGCACAGAAAATGGGACACGCGAGGATCATCGGCTCCACGCCGGAGCCGCACCGCATCGTTTCCTGCGCGGGGCGCATCTCCTCCACGGAGGGGACGGCCTGCGCGCTGTATGAGAGGTCCGCCGGGCAGGAGGAGAAGAACGCGCGGCTGATCGGCAAGATACTTGCCTCCGGGCACAGCTCGGTGACGGAGCACGCGGTGCTGAACCTCGCCTTCGAGGACGTCTCGGTCTTTGCCGAGCAGTTCATCATCGAGTTCCGGCTGGCGTCCTTCACGGTGAAGAGCCGGCGCTATGTCGATTTCTCCGCCGCCGGCGTGTACGAGCCGGCCTTTGAAGGCTGCGCCGCCGGCGCGCAGGAGGTCTTCCGGCGGGCGGTGGAGCGGCTGTTCGCGCTCTATGCGCGGCTGGAGGCGGCCGGCGTGCCCAAGGAGGACGCGCGCTTCGTGCTGCCCTACTGCTTCCACAGCAACTTTTACTGCACGCTGAACGCCCGCGAGCTGATGCACATGCTCAACGAGCTGGCCTACGGCCGCGGCGCGGCCTATCCCGAGCTGAGAGCGCTGGGCGAGGAGCTCTTTGCCCAGTGCGAGGAGCGCTTCCCCTATCTGGTGCGGCGCGAGCGCGAGCGCTACGCGGCAAAGCTGCCGGATATCCCCGCCGCGCGCGCCCAAATGCCGGCGGACGCGCCGCTGGCGGAGGTGCTGGGCGGCCCGGAGCAGCCGGAGCGGGACATCTGCCGCGCCGCGGCGCTGATGCGCGGGTATCAGCCGGCGGAGCTGGACGAGGGGCGGCAGCGCGGATTCCTGCGCGCGCTTTTGAACGCGCCGCGCGCGCGTGAGCTGGAACAGGCGGCGTTCACGCTGCGCTTCGGTGCGCTCTCGCTGGCGGCGCTGACGCACCTGACGCGGCACCGCATGCAGTCGCTCTGCCCGCCGGAGCTCGCCGCCTGCTGCTCATACGAGCGCTATGTGCTGCCGCAGGGCGTCCTCGACGCGCATCTGGAATCGGAGTACCGCGCGGCCTTCGCCCTGGCCGGCGAGGCGGCGGAGGAGCTGCGCGCGCTGGGCATGTCCCGCGCCGACTCGGTCTATCTCCTCCTCGCCGGGCAGACGGTGAGCGCGGTGACGACGATGAACGCCCGCGAGCTGGCCGTGTTCATGCGCCTGCGCTGCTGCGAGCGCGCGCAGTGGGAGATACGCCGGTGCGCCGAGGCCGCCCTCGAAGCCCTGCGCGCGCGCTGGCCGCTGCTCTTCTCCCTCTACGGCCCCACATGCTACATGACCGGCCGCTGCCCCGAAGGCGCCATGTCCTGCGGCCACCCCAGGTCGCCGGAGGCCTGACCGCCCCGCCGGCTTGCAGAAACCAAAAGCCTCCCCTACAAGTAGGGCTGGCCCAGGCTGCGATAAGGAGGCAGTTGCGCTGCGCGCCGGTCTACGGAAAGCAAATAGATACTTATAGTAGAAAACCCGCGAGGCTCTTGCCACGCGGGTTTTGTCCTACGCAACGTAAAAGCTTCCCCTGCCATGCAGGGGAAGCTTTGATTTCTTATGAGTCAGCGGTGCGAGCGAAGCGAAGCCCTCCGCGGCCGGTGGTGAGCAGGGCTATCCGATGACGGGATGACCACTCGAAAGTCAGTTACCACCCGAACTGACGGGCAGATTTTACCTGTCGACAAGCACCACAAGCGCTTTTCTTTGGAGTCTGAGGGGTTTCTTTTGGCAAGACCAAAAGAAATCTCTCAGAAAGAGGTCGCAGGGACGTTCGTCCCTGCCCCCCCGCCTGCTAGCGGCGCGCAGCGCAAACACCCGCGGCCGTTGGCCGCCCTCAAGGCGCAGTCCGGTAGCCGGAGGGGTGCGCCTGGTGCCAGCGCCAAGCGGTGTCGATGATCTCGCGGATATCGTCGTGGCGTGGCCGCCAGCCGAGCACGCGGCGGGCCTTCTCGCTGGAGGCCACCAGCCGCGCCGGGTCGCCCGGGCGGCGCGGGGCCATCTCCGCCGGTATCGGGTGGCCCGTCACCTCGCGGGCGGCGTCTATGATCTGTTTAACGGAAAAGCCCACGCCGTTGCCGAGGTTGAAAACGTCGCTCTCCCCGCCGCCGAGCAGGTAGTCGAGCGCGAGGATGTGCGCCGCGGCCAGGTCCGTGACGTGGATGTAGTCGCGCACGCAGGTGCCGTCCTCCGTCGGGTAGTCGCCGCCGAAGATGGAGATGTGCGCGCGCTTCCCCAGCGGGACCTGCAAAACAAGGGGGATGAGGTGGGTCTCCGGGTCGTGGGCCTCGCCGATCTCGCCGGATGGGTCCGCGCCGCTGGCGTTGAAATAGCGCAGCGCCGTGTAGCGCAGGCCGTGCGCGCGCGCCACCCAGGCCATCATCTGTTCCATGGCCAGCTTTGTCTGGCCGTAGCAGTTGGTTGGCACGGTGGGGTCGCTCTCCAGTATGGGCACGCGCTCCGGCTCGCCGTAGACCGCCGCGGTGGAGGAAAAGACGATGTTGCCCACGCCGTGGGCGACCATGCTCTCCAGCAGCGTCATCGTGCCGCCGAGGTTGTTGCCGTAGTACTTCAGCGGCTTCGACATGCTCTCGCCCACCTGCGAGAAGGCGGCGAAGTGCAGCACGCCCTCTATGTCCTCGCGCTCAAAGAGGGCGTCCAGCGCCGCGCGGTCGCGGATATCGAGCTGGTAAAAGCGCGCGCGCGGGTGGACGGAGGCGGCGAAGCCGGTGACGAGGTTGTCCGCCACCACCACGTCGCGCCCCGCGGCGATGAGCTCGCGGACGGCGTGCGAGCCGATGTAGCCCGCGCCGCCAAGGACCAGTATGGACATATTTCGTGTCTCCTTTCAGATCTCGATCACGCCCGCGCCGGCGCTGCGCACGCTCAGCGCAAGGCAGCTCCCGGGGCCGAAAACGGCCTCCATGCGGCGTGAGAATTCGCCGTAGAGCCCCTCGGGGACGAAGGCCAGCATGGTGCCGCCGAAGCCGCCGCCGTGTACGCGGCAGGCCCCCGCGCCGCCGAGCACGCCGCGCGCCAGCGCCAGGGCCAGCGCCAGCGGCTGCTCGCGCGCGTCCCGCCCGGGCCAGAGGTTCTGCAAAAGCTCCGCCGAGGAGCGGCCGGAAGCGTCCACCTCGCGCAAAAATGCGGCGAAGTCGCCCCGGCGCAGGGCGCCGGCGGCGCGCCCGGCGCGCGCGTTCTCGGCGAACACGTGCATCGCCCTCAGCACGGCGCGGTCGCCAAGGCCCCGCCTCAGCTCGGGGATGGCCCCATAAAAAGCGCCCTCGTCCACCTCCCGCAGCGTCTCCGCGCCGAAGCGCGCGGCCACGGCGCGGCACTCGTCCGCGATGGCGGCGTAGTCCGCCGTGAGGTCGGCGTGCGCGCTGCGCGTATCCACCACGCACATGCGGTGGCCGCAGCGGCCAAAGTCGAAGTCCACGCGCGCGGCGGCGCAGCCATCGGCGAAGTCCAGCTCCTGCACGCCGCCGAGGGCGATGGCCGCCTGGTCGAGCAGCCCGCAGGGCTTGCCGAAGTATTCGTTCTCCGCTCGCCGGCAGCGCTCCGCCCGTTCCAGCGCGGTGAGCGCGCCGCCCCCCGGCGAAAAGCGCTCGCAGAGCACGGCCAGCAGCAGCTCGAAGGCCGCGGAGGAGGAAAGCCCGCCGCCCGGCGGTATGTCGGAGGCCACATAGGCGTCAAAGCCGCGCGTAGCGTACCCGGCGGCTACGCCGCGCAGCAGTGCGGCGCTCGTTGCGCGCTCCGCGGCCACGGGCGCACCGGCCGGCAGGCAGATCTCGGCGCGAGCGAAGCCCTCCGAGCAGACGCGCACGCGCCCCAGGCCGTTGGGCACGGCGCAGGCGAGCATGTCCGGGCCGGCGGCGGCGCAGAGCACGCGCCCGCGCTGGTGGTCGGTGTGGTTGCCGCAGAGCTCCACGCGCCCGGGGGCAACAGCGAGCACGGCGGGCGCGTCCGCGGCGTGGCCAAATTCGTCCATGCAGCCGCGCACACAGCGCAAAACGCGCTCCCGCCCCGCGCCGCCCGGGCCGTCAGGGCGCGCGATGATATCGGAAAGTGTGACCATGGCGCTTCACCTCAGGGACAGTATATTGTAAATCCCCTCACAATGCAACCCAGGCTGCGCCTGGAGGCAGATGCGCTGCGCGCCGGTCTGCGGCAGGCAAGCAGAAACCTGTCACAGAAAACCCGCAGGGCTCTCGCCCTGCGGTGTTTGTTCTACGCAACGTAAAAGCCTCCCCTACTTGTAGGGGAGGTGGCCGCACGAAAGTGCGGCCGGAGGGGTGCCGAAAGTCTGCGGTTCTTTTGTAAGATGCACAAACTCCAAACACCCCTCCGTCGCCTGCTCCGCAGACGCCACCTCCCCTGCACGGCAGGGGAGGCTTTGAGTTTCTGCTTACTCAGCGGCGCGAGCGTAAGCGAAGCCAACCGCGGTCGGCGTTGGGCAAAGCCATCCGACACCGGGATGACCGCGCGAAAGTCAGTCGCAACCTGGACTAACGTGCAGATTTTACCTACCGACAGGCACCAAAAGCGCTTTTCTTTGGAGTCTGAGGGGTTTCTTTTGGCGCAAGCAAAAGAAATCTCTCAGAATAGGGCCGCAGGGACGTTCGTCCCTGCATCCCCCGGCTGCGGGCGGGCCGCAGGCAAGTACCCGCGGCCGTTGGCCGCCGCAGCCTGGGCCGCTCAGCCGCCGGACTCGAGGATGGAGAAGTGCATGTAGTCCGCGCTGGTGGTCCAGCCGGTGTAGCCGTTCTCGGCGGTGCCGCCGCCCCAGCCCCAGCCGTACTTGGCAAAGGTCTGCACGACGATGCCGTCCGGGCGGATGCAGTAGGGGCTGTCGCTGGTCTTGTAGCAGAAGCTGCCGGTGAGCGGCGTCCAGGTGGTGGTGTCCACCTGGTAGTTCTCCACAGGGTTGATGTCGATGGCGCAGCCCCAGGAGTGTCGCATGGAGTCCGTGTAGCGCGCGCCGCCCAGCGCGTGGATGGGGAAGCGCTCGCTGGAAGCGTAGATCTCCTCGAAGATGGCCACGACCTCCTTGGCCACGGCGCGGTTGACCTCCAGGTTCCAGGTGCGGGTGTAGTACTCGCCGGCGCTGTTGATGTCCCAGGTCTGCACCTGCACGGTGACGATATAGTCGGCCAAATTGGCCTCGCTGCCGGTGAAATAGCTCTTGTTGGCGTCGCCGAAGAGGATCTGCCGGCCCTCGGCGCTCACATGGCCCCAGGCGTCGATGTAATCGCGGCTCTGCCAGGCGAAGGAGCTGTTGGGGTCCATGGCCGAGCCCGTCTCCGGGTCGGTGGAGGGCGTGGAGCCCGTCACCTCGTTGGCGTCGGAGACCTCGACGCGCTGGTCGCTCCAGGCCGTGCGCACCACGACGGCGGCGGCCTGCGCGCGGGTCATGGTGTCGTTGCCGTGGAAGCTGCCGTCCTCATAGCCGGTGATGATGCCCTTGCCGTAGGCCTGCTCCACGGCGCTGACGTACTTCGACTCGATGGCGGAGTAGTCGGCGATGGCGCTCTGCAGGTTCTGCAGCTGCACGAAGCTCTCCGAGAACACGTTGGCGCAGAAGTTGGAGAGCATCACGCACATCTCATAGCGCGTGATGGGCGCGTCCAGCGCCGCCGCCGTGCAGGGGATGTCCAGGCCCCAGAGGACGCCGTTGTCGTTCAGCAGGTCCCAGTTGGGCGCGGCCCAGTGGATGCTGGTGTCGATGGCCTTGTAGGGCACGAGCTCGCCGATGGTGCACAGCAGCTTCATAAACTCCGCGCGGGTGATCTCCGCCTGCGGGCGGAAGGTGCCGTCCTCATAGCCGTTGATGATGCCGTAGCCGGCGCAGAGCGAGACGTAGTCCGCGTACCACTCGCCGGCCGGCACGTCGCTGAAACTGGGCGCGTAGGACGCCCCGGCCGGCGCCGCGCCCAGAGCGAACACGGCCGCCAGCAGCAGCGCGCAGAGGCGCAGCATTGGTTTTTTCCTCATATCTTTCCTCCCATTCCCCGGATGTTCTCGCGCAGGGCGTCGGCGTCGGCGAGCAGCGCCCGCGCGCCCGTGAGCAGCGCCTGCCCGGCCGCCGTTGGCTCCACGCCGCGGCGCGCGCGGCGGAAGAGCTCCGCGCCCAGCTCGCGCTCCAGCTCCGCCACCGCGCGCGAGACCGTGGAGTGGCTGATATACAGCTCCGCGGCCGCGCCGGTGAAGCTGCCGCGCTCCGCCGCCGCGCAGAATATCCTGAGCTTTTCCAGCTCCATGCCTCTCAGTAGTTGAAGGTGTGGGGCATCAGCTCGCTCAGCTTATAGCTGACGTAGCGCCCGCCGGCCTTGGCGCAGAGCACCTCCATGTCCGTGGAGAATTCGCTCAGAAACTGGCGGCAGGCCCCGCAGGGCATGCACCAGTTCTTGCCCTCGCCCCAGATGGCGATGCGCACGAAGTCCGTGTGCCCCTCGCTGACGGCCTTGCAGGCCGCGGTGCGCTCGGCGCAGATGGTGCTGCCCAGCGCGGCGTTCTCCACGTTGCAGCCGGTGAATACCGTCCCGTCCGAGCACTCCAGCGCCGCCCCCACGGGGAAGCGCGAATAGGGCACATAGGCGTTTTTTGCCGCCTGGGCGGCCATTTCCATGAGCTCTCTGTCTGTCATTTTCTGCTCCTCCTCTTTCTCTTCGCTCTAAAAGTTTATCTCCCAGCCGGTGATGCCGAAAAATACGTTGCTGGAGGTGGGGTCGAGCCCGGTGATGGCGTTGCGGTGGGTGATGACCTCCTGCCGCTCGAAGCAGATGGGCACGATGGGCGCGTTCATGGCGATGTAGCTGAGGAGCGAGGAACAGGCCTGCTGCCGCGAGGCGTCCCCCGCTTTCAGGTAGTCGTTGATGAGCGTAGCGTAGTTCTCGTCGTCGATGCCGCCGTAGTTGAGCGCGCCCTCCTGCGTCAGCAGGCGGGTGAGGTCGAAGTTGGCGGGCAGCTTCACCTCGGCGTAGTAGATGTCGAAGTCCTTCGTATTGAGTGCGTTCACATAGTCGTTCCAGCTCAGCTCGCGGACGTTGACCATGATGCCGATGTCGGCCAGGTCGCTGGCGAACTTCTTGGCGATGTCGCCCTTGCCGGCGCTCTCCGAGCAGACCACCAGGTCGAGCTCGATCTCCTGGATGGCGCTCATATCGACATATTCGCGCCAGCCGTCGTTGTCGTGGTCGGTGACGCTGGTGCTGTCGAAGATGCCGGCGCACTCCTCCATGTCATAGCGCAGCGCGGCGGCGCGCGTGCTGTCATAGAGCGGGCTGCGCGGGGAGACGGGCAGGGCGGCGGCCACGGCCCCGCCGTTCATCAGCGAATCGGCGGCGTATTCGCGGTCCACGGCCAGCGAGAGGGCGTAGCGGAACTGCTGGTAGCTGACGAAGGGGCTCTCCATGTTGAAGGCCAGGTAGTGCATGTTGGTGGTGGTGAAATAGCGCGTCTCCGTGTTGCCGCCGTAGCCGAGGTTGGACTTGCCGGAGACGTCGTTCACCACCAGGTCGATATAAGCGTCCTCAAAGGCGGTGATGATCTCCTCCGTCTCCGTGTATTCCTTCAGATAGACGCGGTCCACGGGCAGGCTGCCCCCGCCGGCGTAGGCGTCGAAGGCCTCGAGATAGTCCTCCCCCTCCACGTACATGTAGGGCCCGCTGGCCACGGGGCGGGAGCTGCTGTAGGAGCCGTACTTTATCACCGGCACCGTCAGCAGGTATGGCAGCTGCAGGTCCGCCCTGGCGGTGGAGATGTTCACCGTGTCCGTGCCCGAGGGGCTGATGCCGTAGACGTTGGAAAAGCGCCCCGAATAGCGCTCGGAGTTGCGCGCGAGCTGGATGGAATAGGCCACGTCGGCGGCCGTCAGCGTGCTGCCGTCGTGCATGGGGATGCTGGTGTCGATGGTCAGCGTCCACCAGGTGCCCTCGGCGGACACCGTCCAGTTGGTGACGATGCGGGAAGAGAGCTGATAGTCGTCGTCCAGCTCGAACACGTTGTCGCAGACCAGCTGCGTCACCAGCAGGTTCTTGTTGTCCGTGGTGGCGTAGGGGTTGAGGCTGAGCGAGGAGTTGTAGTTGAGGGAAAACACGTCGTCCGCCGCGTCGCGCACGCCGAGCTCCGTGCCGGGCAGGACGCCCGGCGTGGGCGTGGGCGCGGCCGAGCTCTGCGGCTCCGCGGCCTGGCCGCAGGCCGTCAGCAGGCAGAGCATCAGCAAAATGGCCGCCGCGGCCCTTATCTTCCGTTTCATGGCTTCACCGACCGATCTACAGGGTTATCACGCCGCACTGGCTGCCGCGCGCTCCGCCGCGGACATGCCGGTGCGACCAGTATTTTTCATGGCTGCACACGGTACACTCGCCGGAGACGGCGATGTTCCCCTCCGGCACGCCCAGCTGCGCCAGGCGGCGCGCGTTGGCCGCGCGCAGGTCCACCAGGTACTTCCCCTCGCGCGCGCCGGGGGCGATATATGCCTCCGCGTCCGCGCCCAGGTAGGCGCGCAGGGCCTGCGGCACGTCCCCGTCCGTCTCAAAGCAGCAGCGGCCGATGGCCGGGCCGAAGGCGGCGCGGATGTCGCCCGTTTCGGCCCCCAGGGCGCACATGCGCTCCACCACGGCGGCGAGGATGTCCGCCACCGAGCTGCGCCAGCCGCAGTGGGCCGCGGCGGCGACGCCGTGGCGCGCGTCGCAGAGCAGCGCGGGCACGCAGTCCGCCGTGAAGCAGAACAGGGGCAGACCCCGCTCGGCCGTCACCAGCGCGTCGCACTCGACGGCGGATGGCGCGTCCGGCGCGCAGGCGTCGGCAAGCGTCACCGTGCGCACGGCGCGGCCGTGCACCTGTTTGGTAAAGGCCGCGCGCATGGGGTCTATGCCCAGCGCCGCGCCCAGGCGGCGGTAGTTCTCCATCACGTTCCCCGCCGGGTCGCCGCGGCCGAAGCCCAAGTTGAGCGAGGCGAAGGGCCCCGCGGAAACGCCGCCCAGCCGCGTGGAAAAGGCGTGTACGAGCGGTATGTTGGGCGCGGTCATAAAGACGACGCCCTTATTTTCGTGTTGAATGAAAGTGTCCATCTTTCACCTTTTCCCGGCCCGGCTCACTCGTTCCTGCCGCAGCAGTCCTTGTACTTCATGGGCAGGCCGTTGGGGCGGAGCTTGCCGCAGGGGCAGGGGTCGTTGCGGCCGGGTTTCTTGATCTTTTTCACCGGCTGCTTCTTCTGTGGCGCGCCGCCGCCGACGTTGGCGGCCGCGTTGCGGGCCACGCTCTTGCGCTCGAGCTTCTCCTCGCGGCGGACGCGCACGACGAAGAGCCGCCTGACCGTCTCCTCGCGGATGCCGCGTATCATCGCCTCGAACATCTCGAAGCCCTCGTTCTTATAGGCGTCGATGGGCTTGACGGAGCCGTACCCGCGCAGGCCGATGCCCTGGCGCAGGTCCTGCATGGCGTCCAGGTGCTCCATCCAGTACTCGTCCACCACCCGCAGCATCACCACGCGCTCCAGCTCGCGCATAACGCTCTGGCCGTTGGGCAGCTCGCCCAGCTCGCGCTCCTTGGCGTCGTAGAAGGCAAAGGCGCGCTCCAGCACCATGTCGGCGAGCGTGTCCGCGCTGAGATGCTCCAGCGCGTCCGGCGCAAGCCTGATGTCGCCCGGGCGCAAAAAGAGCTTGCCGAAGGGGGCGAGGGCCTCGTTCACTGCCTGGAGGTCTATCTTCTCCGCGCCGCCGAGGCCGTCCGCCACCGTGCTGCGCACGAACTCCTCTATCATCTTGCGGATGGCGCCCTGCAGGTCCTCGCCGTCGAGCACCTTGCGCCGCTCGCCGTAGATGACGTTGCGCTGCACGTTCATCACGTCGTCATACTCAAGGACGGTCTTGCGGGTCTGGAAGTTTCGGCTCTCGACGGTCTTCTGCGCGCGCTCGATGGAATCGGAGAGCATCTTCATGTCCAGCGGCGTGTCGTCGTCCAGGTTCTTGGCCACCATGCCCATCACGCGCTCGCTGCCGAAAAGGCGCATGATGTCGTCCGTCAGCGCCAGGAAGAAGCGGCTCTCGCCGGGGTCGCCCTGGCGGCCGGCGCGGCCGCGCAGCTGGTTGTCGATGCGCCGGGCCTCGTGCCGCTCCGTGCCGAGGATGTAGAGCCCGCCGGCGGCGCGCACGCGCTCGGCCTCGGCGTCCGTCACGGCCCTGTGCGCGGCCAGGCGCTCGGCGAAGAGGGCGCGGGCGGCGAGGATCTCTTCGTCGTCCGTGTCCGCGTAGCCGGTGGCCTCGTTGATGGCCTCGTCGCTGTAGCCGGCTTTTTTGAGGTCGTTTTTGGCCAGGAACTCGGCGTTGCCGCCGAGCATGATGTCCGTGCCGCGGCCGGCCATGTTGGTGGCGATGGTGACGGCCCCCAGCTTGCCCGCCTGGGCCACGATCTCCGCTTCGCGCTCGTGCTGCTTGGCGTTCAGCACGTTGTGGGGGATGCCGCGCTTTTTCAGCAGGGCGGAGAGCGCCTCGCTCTTCTCGATGCTCACCGTGCCCACCAGCACGGGCTGGCCCTTTTCGTGGCAGGCGATGATCTGCTCGATGACGGCGTCCAGCTTGCCCTTCTCGTTGCGGTAGACGATGTCCGGCCAGTCCTTGCGGATGACGGGCTTATTCGTGGGTATCTCCACGATGTCCAGCTGATAGATGGTCTGGAACTCCTCTTCCTCCGTGAGGGCGGTGCCCGTCATGCCGGAGAGCTTGCCGTACAGGCGGAAATAGTTCTGGAAGGTGATGGTGGCGAGGGTCTTGTTCTCGCGGCGCACGTCCACCTGCTCCTTGGCCTCGATGGCCTGGTGCAGGCCCTCCGAATAGCGGCGGCCGAGCATCAGACGGCCGGTGAACTCGTCGACGATGATGACCTCGCCGTCCTTCACCACGTAGTCGATGTCCCGCTTCATCACGCCGTGGGCCTTCAGCGCCTGGTTGATGTGGTGCGCGAGGGTGGAGTTTTCCAGGTCGGCCAGGTTCTCAAGGCCGAAATACTTCTCCGCCCTGGCCGTGCCGCGGGCGGTGAGCGTGGCTGTGCGGGCCTTTTCGTCCACGATGTAGTCGGCGTCGAGGCTCTCGTCCTCCTCGGCCTTCTCGTCCACAGAGGCCACGGTCATGCGCCTGAGCGTGCGCACGAAGGCGTCCGCCTGGCGGTAGAGGTCCGTGCTCTCGTCGCCCTGGCCGGAGATGATGAGCGGCGTGCGCGCCTCGTCTATCAGTATGGAGTCCACCTCGTCCACGATGGCGAAGGCGTGGCCGCGCTGCACCATCTGCTGCTTGTAGATGGCCATGTTGTCGCGCAGGTAGTCGAAGCCCATCTCGTTGTTGGTGCCGTAGGTGACGTCCGCGGCGTAGGCCGCGCGGCGCTGCTCGGCGTTCAGGCCGTGGACGATGAGCCCCACCTCAAGCCCCATGAAGCGGAACACCTTGCCCATCCACTCGCTGTCGCGGCGGGCCAGGTAGTCGTTCACGGTGACGACATGGACGCCCTCGCCGGCGATTGCGTTCAGATAGGCCGGCAGGACGGCCACCAGCGTTTTGCCCTCGCCGGTCTTCATCTCCGCGATGCGGCCCTCGTGCAGCACGATGCCGCCGATGAGCTGCACGCGGAAGGGCTTCATGCCCAGCACGCGCCAGGCCGCCTCGCGCACGGCGGCGAAGGCCTCCGGCAGCATGTCGTCAAGGCTCTCACCATTGGCGTAGCGCTCCTTGAACTCCGCGGTCTTGCCGCGCAGCTCCTCGTCCGAAAGGGACTGCATCCGCCCCTCGAGGGCCTCGATGCGGTCCACGATGGGATATATCTTTTTAAGCTCGCGGTCGCTGTGCGAGCCGAACAGCTTGTTGAAAAGCCCCATTTGACCATACCTCGCTTTCTTGCATGGGCCGTGCCCACACGCTGACAGCTTACTATAGCACAAAATTGTGAATAAAAAAAGAGCTGGCCGGCGAATTTGGCCGCGCGCGGGCGCAAAGCCGAAAAGTATTTGAACTGCCGCCGCTTTTGGTGTATGATAGACGGCGGTGTAAATACAAAGATGGGATGGGATACCATGTACAGAGCGGGATTCGACAATGACAAATACCTGCGGTTGCAGTCGCAGAAGATACGCGAGCGCATCGCCCGCTTCGGCGGAAAGCTGTATCTCGAATTCGGCGGCAAGCTCTTTGACGACTATCACGCCTCGCGCGTGCTGCCGGGCTTCCAGCCGGACAGCAAGGTGCGGATGCTGCTGGAGATGAAGGACGAAGCGGAGATCGTCATCGTCATCTCCGCCGACGACATCGAGCGCGACAAGCGCCGCGGCGACCTCGGCATCACCTACGACGAGGACGCCCTGCGGCTGATCGACGCCTTCCGCGCCATCGGGCTCTACGTGGGCAGCGTCTCCGTCACGCACTACCGCGGCCAGCCCTCCGCCGACCACTTCCGCCAGCGGCTCGAGGCCATGGACGTGCGCGTCTATCTCCAGCACTGGATACCGGACTATCCCTCCAACCTCTCCTTCATCGTCTCCGACGAGGGCTTCGGCAAGAACGACTACATAGAGACCTCCCGCCGCCTGGTCGTCGTCACGGCCCCCGGCCCCGGCAGCGGCAAGATGGCCACCTGCCTCAGCCAGCTCTATCATGAGCACCAGCGCGGCGTCAAGGCCGGCTACGCCAAGTTCGAGACCTTCCCCATCTGGAACCTGCCGCTCAAGCACCCGGTCAACCTGGCCTACGAGGCCGCCACCGCCGACCTGGACGACGTGAACATGATAGACCCCTTCCACATGGAGGCCTACGGCCAGGCCGCCGTCAACTATAACCGCGACGTGGAGATCTTCCCCGTCCTCAGCGCCATGTTCGAGCGCATATACGGCGAGAGCCCCTACAAGAGCCCCACGGACATGGGCGTGAACATGGCCGGCTTCTGCATCACGGACGACGCGGCCTGCCGCGCCGCCTCCCAGCAGGAGATCATCCGCCGCTACTTCGCCGCCGCCGTCTCCCTGCGCCAGGGCCTGGGCGGGCAGAACGAGGTGTACAAGGAAGAACTGCTGATGAACCAGGTGGGCGTCAGGCCCGAGGACCGCGCCGTGGTGCCCGCCGCCCGCGCGCGCGGCGATGAGACGGACGGCCCCGCCGTGGCGATGGAGATGCCGGACGGCAGGCTCATCACCGGCAAGACCTCCTCCCTGCTGGGGGCCTCCTCCGCCTGCCTGCTCAACGCGCTCAAATACCTGGGCCGCATCCCCGGCGACGTCACGCTCATCTCCCCGGAGATCATCGAGCCCATCCAGCACCTGAAGGTGGAGCACATGGGCAACCGCAACCCGCGCCTGCACACGGACGAGGTGCTCATCGCCCTCTCCATCTGCGCCGTCACGGACCCCAACGCCGAGGCGGCCATGGAGCAGCTCTCCGCCCTCGCCGGCTGCGAGGTGCACAGCACGGTGATACTCTCGCGCGTGGACGAAAACGTGTTCCAGCGCCTGGGCATGAACCTCACCTGCGAGCCCAGATACCAGACGAAGAAGCTCTATCACGGCAAAAAATGACCGCCAACGGCGCGAAAGGAGGCCGCGAAATGCAGGATAAGCCCGAGGGCAGGAACGCCCTCTGTCCCGGCTGCCCCTACCGCGCGCCGGCCGCGGCCATGGGCCGGCTCTGGCTGCGCGGCGTCGCCGGCGGCGGCTGCGCCGGGCTCTGCGCCGGGCGGCCGCTGCTGGCCGTGGAGGAGCGCGCCGGCGAATGGCGCGCCGTCCCCGTCCTTGCGCAGCGCCTGCGCGAGGGCGCGAAGCGCTCGGAGCTCATCGCCCTGCTGCCCGCCGCCGAGCTGGACGGGCCCGCGCTCGCTGAGCTTGAAGAGAGCGGCGGCATCGCCCTGGCCGTGGGGAGCGCCCTGCCCGCCGGCGTTGCGGCGGGCGCCATTACGGAGGTCTCCGCCTTTGACAGCGCCGGCATCGCCGCCGCGCTGCGCGCCGCCCTCGCGCGCGAGGGCGCGGCCGTGGTGTTCTGCCGCGGCGAGTGCGCGCTCACGGCCCCCGCAGGGGGCAAAAAATACCGCGTCGCCGGCGACTACTGCCGCCGCTGCGGGGCCTGCACGCGCCTGGGCTGCCCGGCCATCAAAAACGCGCGCCCGCCGGCCATAGACGGCGCGCTCTGCGCCGGCTGCGGCGTCTGCGCCCAGCTCTGCCCCTGCGGGGCCATACGGGAGGCCTGAGCGTGGCGTTCCTCAAGGAAGTCAACCTCAAATACGACATGCCCACGGCGGACCTCGCCGTGGGCCGCGCCACCTGGGCCATCCAGAACGCCAGGACGACCGGCGCGGGCGCGCTCAAGCTCATCCACGGCTACGGCTCGCACGGCGTGGGCGGTCGCATCCGCGTGGAGGTGCGCGCATACCTGGAACGCCAGCGCTCGCGCGGCCTCGTGCGGGACGTGATACCCGGCGAGCGCTTTTCCATCTTCGACGAGGCCACGCGGCGGGCCTTCCTCCGCTGCGACGAGCTGCGGCGCGACGCGGACCTCGACCGCGCCAACAACGGCGTCACCATCGTCGTGCTGTAGCGCAAGATCCCCTTGACAGCCCGCCGCGGTGATGTTACATTATTATAGTTCCTGCGGGCGTAGTTCAATGGCAGAACATCAGCCTTCCAAGCTGAATACGAGGGTTCGATTCCCTTCGCCCGCTCCAGAAAAATACGAGGGGGACCGGGGGTCCCCCTCGTAGGCTCCCCTCCATAAAAAATGTATGGCTCTTTGGGGCTTGTGGCCCCAAAGAGCCATACATTTTGCGCGCCGCACGGCGGCGCGGTTGCGCCTCAAAGGCGCAAGATAAGGTATCGCCCCGAGGCAAAGCCCCGGGGCGATTTTGGCCGCCCTATGCGGGCGGCCATTCCTATGCTTGGTGAGTTTCTGCCACTGACCGCACGGGCTTTTCTAAGGTGTCCCATTTTGCGGGGCAAAATGGGACTTTGATACGCCGCCCGCGCTGGCAGGCGCGGGCGAGCGAAATGGGCGGGGCGGGCGGAGCCCGCCCACGGACGTGGTTCGCGTGGTTTGGGGCAGGTGCTTGTCGCGGCGTTTATTGGGGGCTCCGCCCCTTGCCCCCTATTGCCCACTTAGTGCCGCGAGCGAAGCGAAGCAACGCACGGTCGGCGGTGCTGAACACCCATTCGATGACGGGATGACCACTTACGACACGCGAAAACCCGTAAAAGACAGTTCGCGCCTCCGACACGCACCAAAGCGGTTTTCTCTTTGGAGTCTGAGGGGTTTCTTTTTGACAAGATAAAAAGAAACCTCTCAGAAATGGGTCGCAGGGACTTCCGTCCCTGCATCCCTCCCTGCGGGCGGGCCGCAGGCAAGTACCGGCGGCTGTTGGCCGCTGCAGCCTGGTTCGCGGGATTTTGCGCCCGGCGGGGGCTAAAATGTGGGCAAAAACGCAAAGGAGAGTTGCCCATGCAGGGAGTTATCGCCACATCGCGCCTGGGGCGGGCGGGGATCGTGCAGCTGGCGGTGGCGGACATCGACCCCAACCCCAACCAGCCGCGCACCGTGTTCGACCCGGCGGCGCTGGAGGAGCTGGCGGCGAGCATCCGCGAATACGGCGTCATCTCGCCGCTCTCCGTGCGGCTGCACTACGGCCGCTACGAGCTGGTGGCGGGCGAGCGCCGCCTGCGCGCGGCCCGCATGGCGGGGCTGAAAAAGGTGCCCTGCGTGGTGCTGGACGTGGACATGGAGGAGTCCAGCCTGCTGGCGATGGTGGAGAACGTGCAGCGGCAGGACCTGAACTTCGCCGAGGAGGCGCGGGGCATCGCCAACCTCATCCGCCTGTTCGACATGAGCCAGGAGGAGTGCGCGCGGCGGCTGGGCCGCAGCCAGAGCGCCGTGGCCAACAAACTGCGCTTGCTGCGCCTGCCGCAGGATGTGCTGGAGGGCGCGCTCGACGCCGGGCTCACCGAGCGCCACGCCCGCGCCCTGCTGCGCCTGCGCGCGCCGGACGAGCAGCGCCGCGCGCTGGAGTACATAGCCGCAAAGGGCCTCAACGTGGCGCAGACGGACGAATATATCGATTCCCTGCTCGCGCCGCCGGCAAGCCCTCCGCCCCGCCGCGCGCTGATACTGAAGGACGTGCGCGTGTTCCTCAACAGCCTCAGCCACAGCCTGGACGTGATGAAGCGCGGCGGCATCGAGGCCGGCATGACCCGCCGGGAGACGGAGGATGAGCTGATCGTCACCATCTCCATCCCCAAGCGCAAATAGCAAAGGGCGCCGCCGGGCCTTTTGGCTTGCATTTTCCCGCCGTCTCCGATATACTGTGTACAAAACGCGCGGTTACAAATGTGCGCAGTCTTTAAGGAGAGGTCAACTCCGTGAATATAAGTCAGGACAAACGAAAGCGCCTGGCCTACGTGGCCCGCCGCTATTACCTGGAGGACCAAAAACAGAGCGACATCGCCCGCGAGCTGGGCGTCTCCCGGCCCATGGTCAGCCGCCTGCTGGCGGAGGCGCGGGCCCTGGGCGTGGTGGAGATAACCGTCCACGACCCGGAGACAAGGACGGCGCGGCTGATGGAGCGGCTGCGGCGCATGGGCTCTGTCCAGGGCGGCGTGCTGATCGACGACGGCGGCGACAGCGACGGCGCCAACCGCCTGCTGTCCGAGGGGGCGGTGCAGCTGCTGTGGCAGCTGGGCGCGCAGCGCCTGGGCGTGGGCTGGGGCTATCTCATCGGCCAGATCGTCAACTGGCTCGAGCAGAACCCGCAGACGGACAGCCCCGTCACGGATATCTGCCCGCTGGTCGGCAACGCCAGCATCCCCGCGCGCAATTACCAGTCCAACGAAAACATCCGCCTGATGGCCCAGCAGCTGGGCGCGGCGCCGCATTTCCTCTATCTCCCCGCGCTGCCCGAGAGCCTGGAGGAAAAGGAAGTGCTCTGTTCGACCGAGGTCTACCGCCAGATATACCGCCAGTGGGAAACGCTGGACACCGCCCTCGTGAACATAGGCGACTACCCCTCCAGCCCCGACTTCGCCTCCCTTGTGCGCTACGGCAGCCTGCTGCAAGAGCAGCGCGCCTGCGGCCGCATGCTCGTCTATTATTTCAACGAGGATGGCCATGTGATACAGTCCGAGCAGGACTTCGCCATCCAGATACCGGTGGACGTGCTCCGCCGCTGCCAGAACATCATCGGCGTCTGTTCCGCCAACACCAGCGCAAAAGCCGTGCGCGGCGCGCTCAGATCTGGGCTCCTGACCCACATCGTGGCGCGTTCGGATATCATCGAGGCAGTATTTGAACTGTAAGTAACATATGTAACCAACCCCCGGGGACAAAAGGCATGAGCTCCCCGGGGGCTTTGCGCATATTGCCCAATGGCGCGTGCATGTATTTGTGGATTACAGGGAAATTGGCCTTTTGCGTTGACATACGTAACCGTATGTGCTAAGTTATGATCACAAACGTTACAAACGTGCGTTGATATCCGGCGGACGATGAGTCCGCCGTGGAGGTGTGAGCAGTGAACAAAGCCGAACTATCCGAAAGGCTGAAAAACGCCTGCGCCGCCGTGACGGCAGCCGAGCAGGAGCTGAGCGACATCGACGCCCGCTTTGGCGACGCCGACCACGGCCTGACCATGAGCAAGATCGCCGGGGCCATATCCGGCGCGCTGGAGGAGCCCGCGGACGGCATACAGGAGATGCTGGACGGCGCGGCGATGGCCGTGATGGAGATCAACGGCGGCAGCGCCGTGCCGCTCTGGAACACCTGGCTGGACGGTATGCAGGAAAACGCTCCTGCGGGCGGCGAGATCGACGCCGCCGGCCTGAAGGCCATGTTCGCCGGGGCGTACGAGGCGCTCGCCGACATATCCGGCGCCAAGGTGGGCGACAAGACGATGATGGACGCCCTGATCCCCGCCACGGAGGCGATAGCCGCCTACGACGGCGCGGACGAGGCCGGGCTCCTTGCCGCAGCAGCCGCAGCGGCGGCGGCCGGCGCGGAGAACTCCAGGAACTTCGTATCAAAATTCGGCCGGGCCAAGAGCTACGGCGAGCAGACCATCGGCACCCCCGACGCCGGCGCCGTGTCAATGGCGTATTTCTTCAGGGGCCTGGCAGAATGAGCGCATTTTAATTTAATACGAACAGGTGGTATGTACTATGAAAATGAAGAAATTCATCAACGCCCCGGAGACCATCACCGACGAGGAGCTCGTCGGCCTCGGCCTGGCCTATCCCGACATCCTCACCGTTGACGGGCACCTGGTCATCAGCAAGGACCTGGAAAACGCCGACCGCGTGACCATCGTCACCTACGGCGGCTCCGGCCACGAGCCCGCGCAGGCCGGCTTCGTCGGCAAGGGCATGCTCGACGTGCAGGCCGTGGGCGACATCTTTGCCGCGCCTAATGCAAAGCTGGTATTTGAGGCCATGAAGCGTGCCGACAAGGGTCACGGCGTTCTGCTGCTGACTCTCAACTACGCCGGCGACCAGCTGGCCGGCAAGCAGGCCATCAAGCTGGCGCAGAAGGCCGGGCTGAACTTCCGCCAGGTCGTCACCGGCGAGGAGATACAGTATGACCCCAACGGCGAGGACAACAGGCGCGGCCTGGCCGGCGCGGTGGCGCTCTATCACGTGGCGGCCGCGGCCGCCCGCGAGGGCAAAAGCCTCGACGAGGTCGCCGAGATAGCCCAGAAATACGCCGACAACATGGCCTCCGTCACCGTCAAGTCCACCGACGCCACCCATCCGCAGAACGGCATGCCCTTCGGCGACCTCGGCGAGACCGACATGATGGAGATCGGCGCCGGCCAGCACGGCGAGGGCGGCGGCGTGCGCGTGCCGATGATGTCCTCCCGGGACACCGTCGCCACCGTGGCCGGGGCTCTCAGCGCCAAGCTCGGCCTGCAGGCCGGGGACAAGGCCTTCGTCATGATAAACGGCTGCGGCGCGACCACCATGATGGAGCTGCTGGTGCTCTTCAAGGACACTGTGGAGTTCCTGCGCGGCAAGGGCGTGGAGGTCGTGGCCAGCATGGTCGGCGAGATACTCACCGTCCAGGAGGCCGGCGGCTTCCAGATGAACATCGCCAAGTGGGACGACGAAACGCTCCGCCTCTGGAACTCCCCCTGCCACACCCCCGCCTACAGCAAGGAGTGAGCCATGGCTGACAACATCGGGAACAGGGCCGCGCACGACTACCATCTGGACGTCCCCGCGGCGCAGGAGGGCTTTTACGTCAAGGGCGCCGCTCACTGCGACTACGGCATGAAGGGCCGCCTGGCGCGCATATTCAGCCCAAAGTCCGGCAACACGGTGATGCTGGCCTTTGACCACGGCTACATCATGGGCCCCACGGCGGGGCTCGAGCGCATCGACCTCGTCATCCCGCCGCTGATGCCCCATGTGGACGTGCTGATGGGCACGCGCGGCATCTTCCGCGACTGCATCCCGCCCGCGGTGCGCGTGGCCAGGTGCGTGCGCATGACCTACGACTCCACCGTGCTCTTTGACGACATGTCCAACGGCGGCGGCTTCGCCTGCGACATGGAAAACGCCATCCGCACCGGCGCCGACTGCGTCGCCGTGCAGACCTTTATCGGCGCGCCGGGCGAGAGCCGCTCGCTGGAGCTGCTCGCCCGCACGGTGGACGCCGCCACGCGCTTCGGCATCCCCACCCTCGGCGTGGTGGCCGTGGGCAAGGACATGGAGCGCACGGAGCGTTTCTTCCTGCTGGCCACCCGCGTGCTGGCGGAAAACGGCGCCAACATCGTCAAGAGCTACTACTGCGAGGGCTTCGAGCACGTGGCCGCAGCCTGCCCGGTGCCGATTGTCATCGCCGGCGGCAAGAAGCTGCCCGAGCTGGACGCCCTGGAAATGGCCTATAAGGCCATCCGCGACGGCGCGCACGGCGTGGACATGGGCCGCAATATTTTCCAGTCCGACTGCCCCGCCGGCATGGCCCAGGCCATCGGCAAGGTGGTGCACGAGGGCTACACGCCCAAGCAGGCCTTCGAGGTCTATCAGGAGATAAAGCACAGCCAATGAGCGCCGCGCGGCCGCGGCCGCACGGGATATTTTAGGAGGGAACACTATGTCCGCTGAATACATGCACATCGGCATCCCCGTCACCAACAGGAAGCCCGGCATGATCCACAACGAGGGCGCCGGCTTTTGGGTCAGCAACGTCGATGACTATGATTACAAGATCGAGTACCTGAAATTTGAGGAGGGCACCCCCTTCCCGGAGGTGCTGCACCGCAACCCCCATGTCGCATACAGGGTCGATGACCTGCAAAAGTACATCGACGACGCCGACTCCGTCATCTGCGGCCCCATGGACGCCAACGACAAGGGCGACCGCCTGGCCTTCGTCTGGAAGGACGGCGCCATCCTGGAGCTGTACCAGGAGGCCTGAGCCCAGCAGCCCCGCCCGGACTGCGTTTGGATGCAGTGGGCTGTGCCCTGCTTCACAGTGAGGATGCAGAAACCTATAAGAAATATACCCGCGGGGCTCTCGCCCCGCGGGTATTGCTTTAACGGGCGTTTTTAGAGTGCGCTTTTTTGCGTCTTAAGGCGCGTTTTGTGTCCCGCTCTCACACCTCCCAGCCGGCTTTGGCGAGCAGGGGCAGGGCGCGGTAGAGGAACGTCAGTACCTCCGCCCGCGTGCAGGGCAGGTCCGGCGAGAACGTCGTCGGCGACGTGCCCGTCGTTATCCCCTGCTCCACCGCCCACAGCATCGCCTCCCTGTAATAGGCGTCCGCCGGCACGTCCGTGAACGGGTACACTGCGTTCTCCGGCCGCGGCCGCCCCGCCGCGCGGTAGAGGAACGTCAGCGCCTGGGCGCGCGTGCACAGCCCCTCAGGGGCGAACTCCGTCGCCGTCTTGCCCGTCGTCACCCCTGTCGAGACCGCCCATCTCACCGCCTCGTAGCAGTAACTTCCTGGCAGGACATCGTAAAACGGGCTCGCCGTCGAGAGCGTCTTCGGCCGCCCCAGCGCCCGGTACAGGAAAGTCACCGTCAGTCCGCGCTGGCTGGCAAGGTCAGGGCCCAGTTCATCGCCGAACAGCCCCGACGTCAGCCCCGCCGACGCCGCCCAGGCCACGCTCTCCGAGTACCACGCGCCCTCCTCAAGGTCTGAGAACACGCCGCCCGAGGCGAACTCGATCCCCGCGTCCGCCTCCACCGTGACGTATATCCATTCCCCGTCCGAACGGGCCGTTACCACGCTGTTTTGGCCGTTGCCATAGTTGATCGTGGCCGTCACCGTGCCGCTCAGCCACGCCGGGCAGGGCACCCGGACGTATGCTCGCGGCAGCTTTCGCGGCAGTTTCACCTCCGCGGAGTAGGCTCCGCCCTCCTCGCCTTCCGCCGTCACCTTCACGCCCTCCGCCGTCTCCTCCTCAAAGCTTATCTCGTCCTCCCATTCCTCTATCTGCCATTTATCCCCGTCCACGCCTTCGTATTTCCTCCTTTCCAGGCCCGTGCTGTGCCTCTCCGTCACCGTCTTTGAGCCCTCCGCGTCTGTCTCCGTGAGGGAGACGCTGCCGTCAGGATTTTCCACCGTCTCGCTCATCGACCCGTCCGTCGCAGTCACCACCGTGATCTCCGTGCCGCCCGCCTGGCGCAGATAGACCGTCGCGCCCTCGCCGGCCTTCTCGCGGCTCTCGCGGTAGCTGCCGTCCGGCAGCAGCTCCGTGGTGAACACCTCGCCGCCTCGCGTGGTCACGCTCTTCACGCCGCCGTCGGGGTAAGTGGTGCTCACGTTGACCGCGCCAGTGGCGCGGTCAACCGTCGTTATAACGACGGAGCCGTCCTCCTCGACGACCTGCCCGGGCGTGGGCGCCGGCGTCTCCGACGGTGCGGGCGTTTCCGGCGGCTCCGGCGTTTCTGACGGCGCGGGCGTTTCTGACGGCGCGGGCGTTTCGTCGGGATCGTCATCCGTCTCCGGCGGGCCGCTCTCCTGCGGCGGCGGCGTCACCTCCGGCTCCTCGCGCTCGCTGATGGTGATGATCCCCGTCGCCGTCACGGCCACCGCGCCCTGCGCGTCCTCCGCGCGCAGCCGCAGCTCATACCTCCCGGCCGCCATGCCGGACGTCTCCCATGTGCCCTCGATGGCGCCGTCATTTATACTTATTTCCTGTTTGTTCCAGTATTCTTCGCCCTCCGCGCGCCAGTCGAGGCAGGCTTTCACCGGCTCGCCGCTCACCTTCGCGCTCACGGCGACGCTCTCCCCGGCCTCCACCGCGCCGCTCAGCCCCTGCGGCGCGCTCAATGCCAGGTCTGCCGGCGCGAGCGCTATGTAATGCGCCGCGCTGTACAGCGCCCCGCCGCTGTAAGCCACCGTCAGCTTCCCCTCCGCAGCCTCCGGCGGCAGCGTGAACGTGAGCCTCGTCAGGCCCTCATGCCGTTCCTCCGACGTATCAATAATTACCACGCTTCCGTGTGCTCCATTCGTGCCAAAAGAAAAATGCTCTGCCGAGCCGTCATATTGTTCCACTTCCATTTCCAATTCGTAGTTCCCCTCAACATCCGGCCCCTTCAGCACCGCCGACGTGATGACCGGCTCCTCCGTTGCGACCAGCGGCACCGCCATGATGCCCAACGGCGTGTTCAGCTCGTACCGCCCCGCCTCGATGCCGTTCTCAAACTCCAGCGTAAAGGGCGGCAGCGCCGCCGCGCCCAGCTCCACTTCAAAGGCCTCGCTCTCCGTGAGGATGTTGTACTCGCTGTCGTACACCCTCACCCACACCTCGCCAAAATCGCCAAGGAGGTTTTCCATCGCCGGCAGTTCCACCGTCTCCGTCCCCGCGGGCACATAGTAGCCTTCGCCCATGTAAAATCCCGCATCTTCCCAGTACGTCGTCCAGTCCGGCGGCCCCAGCTGCAGCGTGACAGACCCGCTTTCGTCCGCCATAACGCCCGCCGGCAACCACAGCAACGCCAGCGCCACCGCCATCGCAGCGGTCAGCAGCCTCTTAACTTTTTTCATGTTTTTTCCTCCTTATAAAAATTAAGGCACGGCAACGCCGCGCCTTGTTTACATTTTGTTGCTGCGCTGTCAGTATAATGTACTGAATCTGTTGCTGTCTCGCCATTTTGAGTTGTTTTTTCGCTCTTTCACGATTTTCAGCGCCTGTTACAAATCCCACTTACCGTTTTTGTGCTCCTTTCACGTATGAAATGGAAACAGATCTGCAGATCGCAGAAGTTGCTGCGAACTTCCGCACTGCGCATCCCCCTCCTGCCATGAAAAAAGCCGCGCCTGGGCGCGGCTTTTTGCCTTTTGGGTCTCTTGCCCTCGGCGGGAGGCGGCGGTTTGCCGACTCAGGCCTCTTCCTGGGCCTTTATCTTGCGGCGCCAGCACTTGTGGCACATGGCCACATAGCTGTCGTTGCCGCCGAGGAACACCTGCTCGCCGGCGGTGACGATCTTCCCGTCCGGGCCGATGCGGGCGTTCACCGTGGCCTTCGCGCCGCACTCGCAGATGGTCTTGATCTCCGTGATGGAGTCGGCCAGCTCCAGCAGCCGGCGGCTGCCGGGGAACATGTGCGTGAGGAAGTCCGTGCGCAGGCCGAAGCAGAGCACGGGCAGGTCCAGCTCGTCCACCATCTCCCGCAGGCCGTCGATCTGCTCGGGCGTGAAGAACTGCGCCTCGTCCGCGATCACCACGTCCCGCCGCCCGGCGGATTCGTAGCGCGCGCGGATGTCGTCCTCCGGATAGATGATGTCCGCGCGCCGCTGCAATCCCACGCGGCTGCGGACGATGTCCGCGCCGTCGCGGTCGTCCACGCTGGGCTTGATGAGCCAGACGGACATGCCCATCTCCTCATAGTTGAACTGCGTTATCAGCGCCTGGGCGCTCTTGCTGGAGCCCATGGCGCCGTATTTGAAATAGAGCTTAGCCATCTTTCCTCGTCACCCCGTTCACATGCGCGTTGATGCGCTCTATCAGCATGTCCATGGCCACCAGGTTGTGCCCGCCCTCGGGGACGATGATGTCCGCGTTGCGCTTGCTGGGCTCCACGTACATCTCGTGCATGGGCTTGACGGTGGTCAGGTACTGGTCCACCACGCTCTCCAGGCTGCGGCCGCGGTCGCGCACGTCGCGCACGATGCGGCGCAGTATGCGCACGTCGGCGTCCGTGTCCACGAAGATCTTGATGTCCAGCAGGTCGCAGATGCGCTTGTCCTCGAAGATCAGTATGCCCTCCACGATCACCACCGGCGCGGGCTTCACCAGCACGGTCCTGTCCGAGCGGTTGTGCACCGTGTAGTCGTACACCGGGCAGCGTATCTCCTCCCCGCGGCGCAGCGCGGCCAGGTCGCGCAGCAGCAGTTCGGTGTCAAAGGCGTCCGGGCAGTCGTAATTGAGGTGGCTGCGCTGCTCGTACGTCATGTCGTCGTGCGCCTTGTAGTAGTTGTCGTGATAGACAACGCTCACGCTCTCCGGGAAGCGCTGCAGCAGCCTGCGTGTGATGGTCGTCTTGCCGCTGCCGGTGCCGCCGGCTATGCCTATCGTTATCACGTCGCCCATGTGCTTACCCCCATTCGACAAGATTCTATCACACGAGCGGCCCGGATGCAAATTGACTTTTACCCGTCCCGTATGATATTTTAATATTGTCTTCACCCCGCGATCAATAAAGGAGGAGAGCGTATATGCCAACCCCGCACAACAGCGCCTCAAAGGGCGACTTTGCAAAGACAGTCCTCATGCCGGGCGACCCGCTCCGCGCAAAATTCATAGCCGAAAAGTTCCTCGAAAACCCCGTCCTTGTCAACGACGTCCGCGGCGTCCAGGGCTACACCGGCACCTGGAAGGGCGCGCGCGTCTCCGTCCAGGCCAGCGGCATGGGCATCCCGTCCATCGGCATCTACGCCTGGGAGCTGTACACGCAGTACGACGTGGAGAACATCATCCGCGTGGGCTCCGCCGGCGGCATAGCCGACGACCTCAAGCTGATGGACGTCGTGGCCGCCCTCGGCGCGTGCACGGACTCCAACTTTGCCCACCAGTTCGGCCTCAAGGGCGCCTTCGCCCCCACGGCGGACTGGGGCCTGCTCAGCGCCGCCATGTCCGCCGCCCGCGAGCGCGGCGTGGATATGCGCGCCGGCAACGTGCTCAGCAGCGACAACTTCTACAATGACGGCTCGGACAGCCACGACCAGTGGAAAAAGATGGGCGTCCTGGCCGTGGAGATGGAGGCGGCGGGGCTCTACATGACGGCGGCGCGCTGCGGCAAGCGCGCGCTCTGCCTGTGCACGATCTCGGACCACATTTACCGGCCCGAGGAGCTGAGCCCGGAGCAGCGCCAGACCTCCTTCAACGAGATGATCGAGATCGCCCTCGACACCGCCAAGGCTGCGCCTTGAGCCCAAACTGCGTTTGGATGCAGTGGGCTGTGCCCTGCTTCACGGTGAGGATGCGGAAACCTATAAGAAATATACCCGCGGGGCTCTCGCCCCGCGGGTATTGCCTTGACGGACGCTTGCTGTGCCCCTCTTCACATAAGGGGTCATTTCAGGGGTACGGGCGGGCCCTCCTGGCCGTGCGCGGTACGGGCCGGGGCGCAAGCGGCGTGTATAATGCAAAAACTCTCCGGGATCAGGACGATCCCGGAGAGTTTTTCTGGCAGCGGGAGAAGGATTCGAACCCTCACATACGGAGTCAGAGTCCGCTGTGCTACCTTTACACAATCCCGCTATGCGAAGAATATTATACATATTCTCCGCGCTTTGTCAAGAGAAATATTTCAGTCTGGCGAAAAATCTTCAGGCGGCGGTGATGCTCCACAGCTGCGCTATCTGCGGCGCGAGGTCGTCGTAGGTCCAGTAGCGGCGGCTGAGGGCCATGCTGTTGGGGTCGTACACACGGAAGCCCAGCGCCTCGCTGCTGACGATGAGGATGAAGTGCCCGCTGGTGGTGAAGTCGCCCGGCAGCATGGAGGCGACGATGATCTCCCCGCGCTCCAGGCGCTCCGCCAGGTCCGTGCGCCCGGCGCTGATGGCCTGGCCGTTGAGGCCGAAGGCCGCCGCGCCGGAGGTGAAGAGCGTCCAGGCCGTGCCCGCGCCGGGCACATAGTGGCCGTTGGCCTCCGCCCAGTCGGCTACGTATGGCGGCGTATACGCCGGGTTCCCCGTCAGCGCGAGCGCGGCCATGGAGAGGCAGGTGGGGCCGCAGGCCGTGTAGCCCATGTAGGAGCTGCCATAGCGGTGGTAGGCCCAGCGGCTGTCGTATTGCAGCAGGTAGGGTATCTCCCCCGGCGTGAGGCTGATATAGGCGCTCGCCTCGCTCTGCTCGCTCATGAAGGGCGTGAGCAGGGCGAAGGCCGTCTTTTCCGGCGTCACCAGCGCGGTCTTGTACGCCTCCTCGGAGTAGATGCCGATGTTCTCCGCCATGAAGGCGAGCATATCGGCGCGCTCCCCGTGGGCTTCCTCCGCCGCGGCGAGCAGCTCCTGCGCCTCCGCCGCGCCCAGGCCGTCGGCGCCGGCCATATCCGGCGTGATGCGCGCGGCGAGGGCCTCCAGGTCCACTTCAAAGTCCGTTTCGATGTTCTCCTCCGGCACGCTGAGCACGCGCAGCCCACCGCTGCGCACCATATAGAGCGCGCCCAGCGCCAGCAGCAGCACGAGCAGCAGCAAAAATCCGCGCCCGCGCTTTTTCCGCCGCCGGCGCGGCGGCGTGCGGCCGTAGACCTCGTCGTAATAGTCGTCGTATCTGCCTCTTCTCATGTTGCTCCTCCTTCATGCGCGGCGCTCATGCGTTGCCGGCAGCAGAGATGATAACACGCCGCGGCGCGGGAAATATCAAGGATCGCCGCCGGTTTTCTTACGTTTTTCTCACATTTGCGCCCAGGCGGGCGGCTCGCAGGGGATGCCCGCCCGGCGGCTCGATCGCGCGAGCAGGCGCGTGAGCGGCACGGCCAGGGTGGCCATCGCCAGGTCTCCGGCGGCGTGCACGGCGTCGAAGGGCAGCCCGGCGGCGATCCAGGCCAGCGTAGCGCGCCAGTCCAGGCCGTAGAGCAGCGCCTGCGACGGGGCGTAGAGCGCGCCGAAGGCCAGGCCGTGCAGCGCGCAGACGGCGCAGCAGGCGGCCGCCGCCGCCCGGGGGCCCATGCCGCGCGGCAGCAGCATGGCCGCGCCCCAGAGCGGCAGCCAGATGTAGAGGTACGGCAGCCACCAGGGCGCGAAGCCCGCCAGCAGGCCGTTGATGAGCACATAGGCGTAGAGCGGGTAGAGCGCGCGCCGGCGGTAGACGAGCGTCGTGGCCACGATGAAGAGCGCCAGCGGGTGGATGTTCGGCAGCGGCTCCATGGCCGCCTTGCCGGCGTACATGATGACGCCCAGCATGGCGAAGAGCGCCGTCTCCCGCGCGCTCAGCGGGCGCTTACGCGGCCTCGCAGACAAAAGCGTAGCTCCCGCCGTCCGTCACCGGGGTCGTGTCCACGCCGGAGGAGGCGTACTCCCCGTCCACATAGAGCGACCAGTAGTACCCGTCGGCGTCATAGTCCGCCGTCATGCCGTTCACGGCCTTGACGTACAGCCCGAAGTCGCTCTCGTCGCCGGAAATCAGCCCGTTTTCCTCAAGCGCGGCGCGGAGGTACTCCGCATCCGTGTGGATGGTAAATGTCACGGTCTTTTCCCCGGCGGTGCACTCGAAGGTTATCGTGTTCTCCCCCTCGCCCAGCTCGGTGTCCTCAGCGTAGAGCGCGCTGTCCCATACGTCCCCGCTGCTTCCGGCGCCGCAGGCGGCGAGAGCGAGGGCGAGCAGCAGCGCCGCGGCGAGAGCGGCGGCCTTTGTGCGGTTTTTCATTGATTCTTCCTCTTTTCCTGGTATTTGACAACGGAAAAGGTAAAACGCCCCGCGCCCCATGTGCCGGGCGAAGGGCGTGGCAAAGCCCCGGCGGGCGTCGATGCCCGGCGGCGCGTGTGCCCGCGCCCCCCGTACCCGGGGGAACGTTCACTCGGCACGGGCATAAGCGGCATTCCGGCTGCGGCCGACGGGGACGGCCCCCCGGCCTCACGGCAATGGACGTTGCGGCGGATTCTCACCGCGCTTCCCACGCCCCCTCCCGCCGCGTCCGGCGCGGCGCTCAGGCGCGCACAAGTGCGCGGAGCCTGTGATATTCGGCTGTCATGCGCACATATTAATACTTTCCGCCGCCGAGGTCAAGACGCATGTAAATAGTGCCCTCATAGGGGCTGGGGTAGTAGGCCTCCGTCCTCACGAACCCGAGCCGCTCGTACATGCCTATCGCGCTGCGCATGAATGGCAGCGTATCCAGCAGCACATGCGTGTAGCCGCGCTCGCGCGCGAAATCGAGCAGCCGCCGCACCAGCGCGCCCGCCGCCCCGCAGCCGCGGTACGCCTCGCGCACATAGAGCCGCTTGAGCTCGCACGCGCCATCATCGCCGAAGGCGTGCAGCGCGGCGCAGCCGGCCGGCTCGCCGTCGGCCAGGGCCAGCAGCAGCTTCCCGCCCGGCGGGCCGTAGCGCTCAGAGAGCGCGGCGCGCTCCTCCGCATAGCCCTGCGCTCCCAGCACGGCGGCCGTCGCCGCGTCCTGCGCTACGATCCAGCCCGTATACTCCTCAAAGAGCTCCAGCACCTCGTCCATGCGCAGCAGCCCGTCCACCAGTTCCAGCGCCATAGGCGGCACCTCCCTCAGCGCGTTTTCGCATATATGCCGATGATACACCGCCCGCCGCCAAAAGGCAAGCGCCGCCGCGCGCGGTTTTGGCTTGACATAACACGGTTTTACGGTGTAGAATATTACGATAATATTACAGGGGGGTTGGGGAACCTCCTTTGATATTAACCTTTACACGGGCGGAGAGCGCGAAGCTGCCCGTCTTGATTTCAGCAAAACACAAAGAAAAGGAGGCACATTACCGATACCATGTTCTGGGAAATAGTGGGCATCGTGGCCGCCGTGGCCGTGGTGCTTGTCATAGGCTTCCTGCTCGGCATCGTCTACCGCAAGAAAGTCGCCGAGCGCGAGATCTCCAGCGCGGAGGAGGAGGCCAAGCGGATCATCAACGAGTCCATCAAGGCCGCCGAGAGCAAGAAGCGCGAAGCGCTGGTGGAAGCGCGCGAGGAGATACACAAGAGCCGCAGCGAGTATGAGCGCGAGGTGAAGGAACGCCGCGCGGAGCTCAGCAAGCAGGAGCGCCGCCTGCAGCAGAAGGAGGAGACGCTCGACCGCAAGACCGACACCCTGGAGAAAAAGACCGAGAGCCTCAACCAGAGGCTCAGCCAGGCGGAGGCCATGCAGGAGGAGATAAAGCTCGTCAAGAAGAGCCAGCTCGAGATGCTGGAGAAGATCTCCGGCTACACCGTGGACGAGGCCAAGCAGTACCTCATCTCCAGCGTGGAGACCGAGGTGACGCACGAAATGGCCGCCAAAGTCCGCGAGGTGGAGGCCAAATATAAGGACGAGGCCGAGGAGCGCGCGCGAGAGATCATCGCCACCGCCATCCAGCGCTGCGCGGCCGACCACGCCAGCGAGATCACCGTCTCTGTCGTACCACTCCCCAACGACGAGATGAAGGGCCGCATCATCGGCCGCGAGGGCCGCAACATCCGCTCCATTGAGACGCTCACGGGCTGCGACCTCATCATCGACGACACGCCGGAGGCCATCACGCTCTCCAGCTTCGACCCCGTCCGGCGCGAGGTCGCGCGCATCGCGCTCGAGCGCCTCATCCAGGACGGCCGCATCCACCCCGCCCGCATCGAGGAGATGGTCGCCAAGGCCCAGAAGGAGGTCGCCGCCACCATCAAATCGGAGGGCGAGCGCGCCGCCTTTGAGACCAACATCCACGGCCTGCACCCGGAGATCATCCGCCTGCTGGGCCGCATGAAGTACCGCACCAGCTACGGGCAGAACGT
>CALXGN010000004.1:0-158658 GCA_944387865.1 Candidatus Scatomorpha stercorigallinarum
TTGCGAAAGTTTTTCCTGCGAAATCACCTCAAATACACCCTACTATATCTGAATTTGCCGAGTGGGAATAAGCAAAACGTGGATATGAAGGCTTCCAAACCCGCATAAACACTGGATTTTTTGCTTCCCGCTTCCCTGTTTGATAGCAGATTGATAGCACCTTATTTTGAGCAATCATTCATTTCCACCAGAAATGGCGAGTGGCTTGCAGGTGCGGCCTCAACTTGATACACGTTAGAGTAAAAGGCTCTGCCGACTTAGAACCGGCAGAGCCTTTTTGTTATTCATCCCCGAACAGCATATCGCTCAATCCCGGCGACATGACGCCCGCCCAGCGCTGTGTCGTGTCCTGCTGCGGATAGTGGTCGCGCCATGCATCGTAGGCGTCCTGTGCTATCTCACCGGACTTGAGCTTCTCGGCTTGCTCTGCCCACGCGCAGAGCATCTCGTGCAGACGGTCAGCATCTTTTCCAGCGCGCGGGTCTATGCGCAGCGTGATGTCGCCGGCGTCGTTTGAAATCCGCAGACCGTACAAGTCCTCCAGCGTGAACAGCGTGTGCATCAGGCCGACGTATGAGTCTATGTCCGGCACGGACAGCGCCAGCGGCGAGACGTCGAGTACTTCGGCCAGCGCTTTCGTAAGCTCAGCTTTCGGCGAGCGCGTCCCGGACTCGTACTGCGCGAGGCGCACGTCCGCGGATTTCTCCGGAAAGCCCACCGCCGTGCCGAGGTACTTCTGCGTCATGCCGCGCTTGTTGCGGAAATAGCGTATGCGTTCGCCTATCGCCATATTGATCGCTCCAATCCAAAGGTTTCTTCGCAGCTAATATAGCATATATGTTTAAGAATGTCAAGCGGAACTTAAAATATTTTGTTTAGTTTTATGCCATTGACTTAAACAGATATGCATAGTATAATGAGGACAAGCTAAACCAATATGTTTAGTAGGCATAATAGATAATCGCCCGGGCAAATCGGAGGCGACAAGAAAGTATCCGACACGAAATAAGGGGATATTATGCCAAAAACCAAATTCAAAGGAGGAGAAGATTATTTGAGCGAACACAGTTTTATGAGAGTGGACGATGTGGCGCAGGAGCTGGGTGTGTCCAAGTCCTACGCCTACAAGCTCATCCAGCGGCTGAACGCCGAGCTGCGTGCGAAAGGGTATCTGACCATCTCAGGCAGGGTGAGCAGGAGGTACTTCACTGAGAAGCTCTGCTATGGCGAAACGGAAAGGAGGGATGCCTGATGGCGGCGTTTAGGAACAAGGATAACGGCTCGTGGTACGTCCAGTTCCGCTACACAGATTGGCGAGGGGAGCGCAAGCAAAAGCTCAAACGTGGCTTTGCCACTAAAAAGGATGCACTCGCATGGGAGCGGGAGTTCCTCATGCAGAAGCAGGTAGATGTGGGGATGACGTTCGAGAGCTTCGTAAAGCTCTACGAACGGGATATGAAACCTAAACTCAAGCTCAATACATGGCTGAGCAAGGAGCACATAATTAGAACAAAAATTCTTCCGTACTTCAAAAACCGCATCCTGTCCGAGATAACCGCATTGGATGTCATGGAGTGGCAAAACGAGATGAGGACGCTGACTACATCGGCGGGCAAGCCTTACTCACAGGATTATCTTGAAAACATCCACGCTCAGTTGAGCTGTATTTTCAACCATGCCGTAAAGTATTACGGTTTGCAACTCAATCCGGCAGCAAAGGCCGGTGGCATGGGCGGCGAGGAGAAGAAAGAAATGCTATTCTGGACAAAAGACGAGTATTTGAAATTTGCGGAAGCTATGATGGACAAACCGGCTTTGTATTATGCCTTTGAGCTGCTCTATTGGTGCGGAATACGCGAGGGCGAGTTGCTGGCGCTGACGCCCGCGGACTTTGACTTTAGCAGAAAAACGCTACGAATAAACAAGTCATACCAGAGGCTACAAGGCAAGGATGTTATAACGACACCTAAGACCAAGAAAAGCAATAGGGTTATCCAAATGCCGGATTTTCTGTGCGATGAAATCAAGGACTATCTGAGTCTGCTTTACGAGCCGGTAGAGGATGAACGAATTTTTCAGCTGTCCAAACACCAACTCAAGCGTGGCATGGAATTCGGCTGCAAGGCGTCGGGGGTAAAAGAAATACGCATACACGATTTGCGCCACAGCCATGTGTCGCTGTTGATTGACTTGGGATATTCCGCAGTTGCGATTGGTCAAAGGGTGGGACACGAGAGCGTGGAAATAACTTATCGTTATGCCCACCTATTTCCGACCGTGCAGAAAGACATGGCAGAAAAGCTAAATCAGGAAAGGAGCGCATAACAATGTCTGCGAAGAATCGTGACGAGCACAACCGTTGGAGGAACAAGACCATAGGTTTCAGAATGTCATCGGAGGAAGCTGCTCAGCTCGACGAAGCAGTGCGTCTCTCTGGGCTTACTAAACAGGACTACATCACGAAGAAACTGCTGGACAGGGAAGTAATCGTGCAACCTAGCCCGCGGGTGTACAAGGCGCTTCGCGACCGGCTTGACGAGGTGCTCGGCGAGTTGAAGAGAATTGACGATGGGCAGCCGGTCAATGACGGGCTGCTCGAAACCATAAATCTGATTGCCAAAATCCTAAACGGTTTGAAAGGGGACTTGCCAATTGATAACTGAGACAAAAGAAAAGACTGCCATAAACACACCTGTTGGCGCAGATGTAAGGCAGCCTAATCCAAATCAACTTACCGAAAGTATAACTGATTCGCCCGTAGAAAGCAACGAAAATTTTGACGAGCTGAAAAAGAAATTGCGCCGTATGCAAGACCCGGCGTACCTGCCCACGGTGACGATGACCGAGCTGTACGACACGGTCTACGAGAGCAAGCCGCCCGTAATCGATGGTCTGTTCCAAAACGGAACCTACATATTCGCTGGCGCACCCAAGGTCGGCAAGTCGTTCCTGATGGCTCAGCTCGCGTACCACGTCGCGACAGGCAAGCCGCTATGGGGCTATGAGGTGCATCAGGGGACGGTGCTCTATCTCGCGCTCGAGGACGGTCACGAGCGTCTGCAAAAGCGGATGTACCGAATGTTCGGCGTCGAGGACGTGAGCAAGCTGCACTTTGCAATCAGCGCCAAACAGCTCGGCAACGGTCTTGACGCACAGCTTGAAAAGTTCGTGCGCGAGCACCCGGACACGCGGCTCATCATTATTGACACGCTGCAAAAGGTGCGCGAGCTGAGCGGAGAGACGTACAGCTACCGCGACGATTACCAGATAATCGGGCAGCTAAAACAGCTCGCGGACAGATTCCAGCTCTGTATGCTCATCGTCCACCACACGCGCAAGTCACCGGCGAATGACGAGTTTGACCGCATCTCCGGCACGACCGGCATATACGGCTGCGCGGACGGCGCGTTCGTGCTGAGTAAGGAGCGCCGCACGGACAATACTGCTACGCTGAGCATCTCAGGACGTGACCAGCCAGACCAGTGCATACACCTCATGCGGGACGAGGAGACGCTGCAATGGAACTTTGACCATGCAGACACAGAGCTGTACAAAGAGCCGCCCGACCCGCTTCTCGAAAAAGTTGCGGCATTGGTGACGGATGAGCGTCCAGTGTGGCAGGGCAGCGCAACAGAGCTGATTGCCGCCACGGGATGCGAAATTCAACCCAACGCACTGGCAAAGCGCCTCAATGTGAACGCCGCCAAGCTGCTGAACGAATACCAGATTCGCTACACAAACGCGCACACGAAAACCGGCAGCCGAATCACGCTGACGCTGCAAAGGTGACGATGGTGACGGTGGTGACGATGAAATAAGGGGTGTTAAAACATCGTCACCATCGTCACCCATCGTCACCGGGGGGCGCGTGAAACGCGAGGGGCTACGGCGAAACGGCGTAGCCCTTTCGATGGATCCCGGCAAGGGCGCACTTCTATACATGGTCATGTATGTGCGAGAAACAGCCCGGACGCCTGAACATCTGGGCTGTTTTGCGTCGCTGTGCTCCGTACAAGGGCAAAGCCCTTGCGCCGCGCTGCGGCTAACCTATTTTCAAGGAGGTAATAACCATAGACAAAACCCGTGAACAGTTATTGGAACAAAGCGCCGACTTTGAACGGCAATTACGCCAAGCCAAGCACCGTTACCAACGTATCGAGCAGCAGATAAAGTATCTGCAAGACGGCGAGCGCAAGAAGCGAAGCCACAGGCTTATCACGCATGGAGCGGCGGTAGAGAGCGTTGTACCAGCCGTCAAGGGTCTGAGTGAGCGCGAGTTTTATGAGCTGGTCGAGCGCATTTTCGACTTACCCGAGGCGAAGGCTCTATTACCAAAGGGCGGTGAGTGATTGGCGCTATATCACTTCCACGTCGGGCAGATAAAGCGCAGCGCGGGTAGGTCGGCAGTTGAGGCGGCGGCCTATCGCGCAGGCGAGAAGCTCTACAGCGAGTATTACGGGCTGGTCAGCGACTACACGCGCAAGGGCGGCGTGATTCACTCAGAAGTTCTACTTCCACCACACGCGCCGCGCGAATACGCCGACCGGCAAGCACTATGGAACGCGGTCGAGGATGCCGAGCGCAACAGGAACGCACAGCTCGCGTATAGCTTCGACATTGCGCTGCAAAACGAGTTCACGATGGAAGAGAACATCTCTCTCGCTCGGCAATTCCTTCTGGACAACTTCGTCTCACGCGGCATGATTGCGGACTTTGCCGTCCACCAACCGGACAAGGACGGCGGCATCCCTAACCCACACTTCCACGTCATGTGTCCAATCCGACCGCTGAATACGGACGGCACATGGGGTGTAAAGCAGCGGCGCGTCTACCGCGATGACGGCAAGTTCGACGCCGTGCCGACCACCGATTGGGGCAAGCCCGAGACGCTTGAAGCATGGCGCGAGGCGTGGGCGGCGCTGTGCAACGCGAAGTTCGAGGAAAAGGGCCTGACGTGCCGCATCGACCACCGCTCATACGAACGGCAGGGCGTCGAACAAATTCCAACCGTCCACGAGGGCGTCGCCGTGCGGCAGATGAAGGCCAAAGGCATCGTGACCGACAAGGGCGAGCACAACCGCTGGATACGCTCAGCGAGCGCGATGCTGCGGACGCTGGGAGAACGAATGAAGAAGCTGGTGGACTGGCTCAGCGACGCGCGCGTGAAGCTGGACAAGCCGTATTCGCCGTCGCTTGCTAAATTGCTTGCAGACTATTTCGACGCGCGCAATGCCGGCGCGTGGAGCAGCAAGGTCAAGGTTGGCAACCTGAAACGCCTCACCAGCGCCATTGCGTATTTGAATGAGAACGGGTTACATACCCTCGCCGACCTCGAAGCCCATCTCGATTTGCTTCATTCGTCGCTTGATGAAGCAAAAACTGCGCTCGACGCTAACAAGAAGCGGTCGAAAGAGCTGCGCGAGCTGCTCAAACACGCCGGCCTGTACGAGCGTTTCAAGCCCCTCCACGACCAGCTCCGCGCAATCAAGTGGAAATCCAAGCGCGAGCAGTTCAAGGCCGAGCACGAGAGCGAATTGCGGCAATTCTATCTCGCCCGCCGCAAGTTGTCCGACGGCATCCACACCGCCGAGTGGCAACACGAGCTTGACACGCGCGCGCGAAAACGCCGCTGTTTACGCCTAGTACAAAACCCTCCGCGCCGAGCTGACCAAGCTGATGGACGTGAAGTATTGCGTAGACCGGGCGATGGGCGAGAGGGAGGAAAAAGGTCGCGAAACGCGACTTTTAACACAAAAGGCTCAAGATTTGGTCGAACGCTAAACGTTGGTATTGCTTTCATTCGAGATGTAGAATATAATACATACTATGGAGGTGCATTTATGGGACTGATGTCGGCCAAGGCTGCCGGAGAGAAGTGGGGCATATCGCAAAGGCGCGTCGCTGTACTCTGCTCGGAGAACAGAATACCCGGAGCCATAATGATAGGACATTCGTGGGTAATACCTGATGATGCCAAGAAGCCAGATGATGCACGGAGTACCCGTAGGGAAAACGAGGTCGAGACGAAGGTAAAGCCTTTTCTTAAATGGGCTGGAGGCAAGGGGCAGCTCCTTGCGGAGATTGAGAAGTATTACCCGTTTGACGGCATGAACATTACAAAATACGCCGAGCCGTTTGTCGGTGGCGGGGCCGTCCTTTTCGATATTCTGAGCCGCTACAGCCTCGAGGCGGTGTACATAAGCGATATCAATGCGGAACTGATAAACGCGTATGCGGCAATCCGCGACTGTCCTGACAGGCTGATAGGCCTGCTGAAGGATATGCAGGATGAGTATATCCCTCTCGACGCCGGAGCGCGCAGGGAGTATTATGCGTCGTCAAGGGCAAGATTTAACAACCTCAAGGCCGGCACAGTTGAGAGCGGCGATCCGGAGCTGGCGGCGCTGATGATTTTCCTGAACCGCACCTGCTTCAACGGCCTGTACCGCGTCAACAGGAAGGGTTGGTTCAATGTCCCGATTGGCTCGTATAAAAACCCGATGATATGCGACAAGCCGAACCTGAGGGCAGTTTCCGAGAAGCTGCAGGGCGTGGAAATAGTCTGCGGAGACTACAGGCAGTCCGCAGACTTCATAGATGAGCACACATTTGCATACTTTGACCCGCCGTACAGGCCGCTGACCGAGACGGCAAACTTCACGTCCTATACCGAGGCTGAGTTCGGCGACAATGAACAGATTGAACTTGCGAGGTTTGTGGACGAGATGAGCAAAAAGGGGGCAAAAGTGCTGGTTAGCAATTCAGATCCTAAAAATGCAAATGAAAATGACGATTTCTTCGATGAAATTTATTCCGCTCATAATATTTGCCGCGTAAAGGCCTCGCGAATGATCAACTCCAACAGTTCGGCGCGGGGGAAGATAAGCGAACTGTTAATTTCAAACTTTTGAACAGACAGAAGAACGGGAGATAGAGAAATGGGCCGCAATTTTAACGACTGGATTACCGGTTTCCGAAACAGCATAGCGGATTATGGCTATTACACGGACTTCAACAAAGTGTACCGAAACGTTGATGGCATCAAAATTGAGCTAAATATTCTTAATTCGCTCATTGGCTCCAAGGACATCGAGGCCGATTTTCACGCTTTGATAGCCAAATACCCAGAGATCCTCAAGTGCATCCCGCTGCTTTTGGCTGTGAGGGCGCATGAAATCTACTGCCAGGACGAAAACGGGGGATTCCTATACAAGTTTAACTCACAGGATATTGAGCCCGAGCGTTATGCGTATTTCATGCGCCAGACAGGATTATTCGATCTGCTGCAGAATCATATAGTTAATAATCTTGTAGACTATGCTACCGGAGTTGAAACCGGGCTGGGCTCCAACGGGCGCAAGAACCGCGGCGGTCATATCATGGAGGAACTGGTTGAGCGCTTCATTAAAAAGGCGGGCTTCATAAGAGATGAAACCTACTTTAAGGAGATGTACATACACCAGATTACGGAGAAATGGGGAATAAACCTTTCTGCAATCTCAAATCAGGGCAAAATGGAAAAGCGCTTTGACTTTGTTGTAAAGACGCCGGGCATGATTTACGGAATCGAGACAAACTTTTATGGCAGCGGCGGCAGCAAGCTCAACGAAACGGCACGAAGCTACAAGACGCTGGCCCTTGAGACTGACACCATCGACGGCTTCACATTTGTGTGGTTCACCGATGGGAAAGGCTGGATGAGCGCCAAAAACAACCTTGAGGAGACCTTTGACGTTATGCAGCACATATACAACATAAAAGACTTGGAAGACGGCGTAATGGCAGAGGTTTTCAGGTGATGTCAAAGAAAATCACAAAATGGGAGCCGGAAGATTTTGAGTTGGAAATGACAACACATTGGTCTTTTCCCAAACGCGGCGACTGGGCTACCCATGATGCAAAATGGCGTGGCAACTGGTCGCCATACATCCCACGCAACATCCTGCTGCGCTATTCCCAAGAGGGCGATTTGGTGCTCGATCAGTTCGCCGGAGGCGGCACTACGCTTGTAGAGGCAAAATTGCTCAACCGTAACATCATAGGTGTTGATGTTAATGATGTTGCCCTTGCACGTTGCAGAGAAAAGGTAGATTTCGAGCACGAGGGTGCGGACGGCAAGGTGTATATTAAAAAAGGCGACGCGCGGCGGCTCAATTTCATCCCGGACGCAAGCATAGACCTTATTTGCACGCATCCTCCATATGCAGACATAATCCAATACAGTGAGGACATAGAAGCAGACCTGTCACGCTTGAAAGTAAAGGACTTTCTGGAGGCCATGAAGCCGGTCGCCGCGGAATGTTACCGCGCTCTCAAAAAGGACAAGTTCTGCGCCATCCTCATGGGCGACACGAGGCAAAAGGGCTGCATGGTGCCAATGTCGTTCGAGGTAATGCGCATTTTCCAAGATGCAGGCTTTAAACTCAAGGAGCTGATCATAAAAGAGCAGCACAACTGCAGAGCGACTGGATATTGGAAGACTAACAGCGTTAAATATAACTTTTTGCTGATAGCGCACGAGTATTTGTTTGTGTTCAGAAAGTTATGAATTGGGTGTTGCCCACAGCTTTAATAAAAATCTGTTTAGAAAACGTCTGGCAAGAGCGAGGGTAAACGGTGGCGAAACTTGAAAAAATTCTTCTCTATTTATAAAGACAGCTCAACATGGCTGTTGAATGCAGTCATGTTTTTGTGGGCAGCAGTTTTGCTTTTGTTTAAATATCCGTGGTATATGGCCGCAGGCTTTGCTGTTATCTACATAGCGGTTTTCATCATTCTAAATCGCAGAGAGCAAAAGTCAGTACACGACTTTGCCGTGGTCGAAAAACAGTTAAAAAGAGCCTTGAAAGATGCTTCGCAAAACGGAGACGCAATGAGCCTGTATAGAATTCTCGAGGACAAAGCGCTCCCGGAATTTAGGAAGCGAATGCCGACGAAAGTTTATAAATACTTTCCGCTTGGGTATGGAGACACTAAAGATGGTCAACGGCTCGAAATGGTGGCAAATAATGAACTGTGGTCATCCATACCGGCGGGTTTTAACGATCCATTTGAGTGTGAATATATGTATATTAGCGAGAAAGAACTTGGTGAAATAGGCATTCCCCAAAATGCTATGCAAAGAGCATTGCATCTGTGGGAAACTTTAATGGGGGCTATAAGGGAGCGAATTACTACTGTATGCTTCACTCAAAACCCCAATGATATGCCGATGTGGGCGCACTATGCGAATGAGCATAAAGGATTTTGCGTCGAATACGATATAGACAATCCGGCCAAGTTGTATCCTGTATTTTACACGGATAAACGTCTTCCGGCTCAGGCGCTGTTCGTAAATCTGATATATAGCTTCTTTAATTCAGATGCGCCAGATGATGACAGGCACCTTTTGCTTAAACATATTGTACTTCTAAGTGCTTTTAAGGATAAGAGTTGGAGCGCAGAAAATGAGATTCGTGCGATTTTTCTCAACGGCAGGGAGAATTTAACAGGAAATGGACGCCTATGTTCATGTGAGGAAATCGGTATACACCCCACAAGACTTTTTATAGGCGTAAACTGTAGCCCGGATAATGAGAAACGTCTGATTGATCTGAGCGAAAAATTACAAATCGAATACGAAAAATGTGAATTGAGTTCCAATAAGTTCGCTGTTGTCAGAAGTCATTGATGCAGCAGAACACTTGCGTTGTTCATGTCTTTTGTGATACAATGCAAAAGGTTTTGCATCGCTGATAGCACCCAGCCGATAGCAAAACGATAGCCAAAAGTCGGAGAACGTGCAGGTTGAGGATAATACGAGCTATCAAATACAAACGGAGCTAAATGGCAAATACAAAAGTGTTTAAGCCGAGGTTTCGCTTGAGGAGTGGGAATAATCTCAGGAGCGGTGAAACCCCTGTGATCACGCCGCTTTCGGGGCCTTGACCGGCACCGCGGCAACAAGATATCTTATCGAAAAGCAAAGAGCTGGCTGATGTATGCTATCAGCCGGCTCTTTTTTGCCTTCGCCAAACGGGGGCCCGATTCAGGAGGCTTGAATTTGCGGTGGGGGAGTGCCATAATTACAGGCAGTGCTAAAAAATCGGAAAGCCCGGTGTGAAAAATGAGCCTGAAAAGAGAAAAGCCCTCAAGGGAAGAAGTGTTCCGCAGCCTGCCGGTGCCGCGGGCGCTGAGGATAATGGTGCTGCCGGCCGTCGTCAGCCAGCTCATCGTGCTCGTCTACAACATGGCGGACACGTTTTACGTTGCGCAGACGGACGACCCCTACATGGTCGCCGCCACCTCGCTCATACTGCCCGTATTCAATATCAGCACCTGCCTGGCCGGGCTGGCCGGCGTCGGCGGGGGCTCGCTGGTCTCGCGCCTGCTGGGGCAGGGCAGGGAGGACGAGGCGCGCCGCGTGGGCACGTTCTCCATATACCTGGGCCTGGCCATAGCGGCGCTCTTCTCCCTCGCCATGGGCGTTTTCATGCGCCCCATACTGGCGCTGCTGGGCGCGGGGGAAAACACCTTTGAATTTGCCAGGCAGTACGCGCTCTGCGTCATCGTCGCCGGCGGCGTGCCCACGGTGCTCTCGAATGTGCTGTCGAACCTGCTGCGGAGCATCGGCCGCTCGTCCGCGGCGGGCTTTGGCATCGTGCTCGGCGGGCTGCTGAACATCGCGCTCGACCCGCTTTTCATGTTCGTCCTGCTGCCGGACGGGCTGGAGGTGCTGGGGGCGGGGGCGGCGACCTGCCTCTCCAACGTCATCGCCTGCGGTTTTTTCTGCGCCGTGCTCGCGCGCAGCGGGAAGGGCGCCGTGATAACCTTCGACCCGCGCGTGGGGCTGGCGGAGCGGCGGAGCATCGCCGGGGTGTTCGCCGTGGGCGTGCCCTCGGCGGTGGCGACCTTCCTGTTCGACCTCGACTATGTGGTGCTCGACCGGCTGATGGTCTCGTACCACGACCTGGCGCTGGCGGCCATCGGCATCGTGCTCAAGGTGGAGCGCTTCCCGCTGAACGTGGGCGTCGGCATCTGCCAGGGCATGATGCCGCTCGTGGGCTATAACTACTCCGCCGGCGACCGTGAACGGCTGCGCAGGACGATGCGCCTCTCCCTGGCGTCCGGGCTGGCGACCGCCGCGCTGAGCATCCTGCTCTATGAGCTGTTCTCAACGCCGCTTATCAGCCTTTTCCTCGATGACGCGCAGACCGTGGCCCTGGCGTCGTCGTTCCTCAGGGTGCGCGTGCTGGCCACGCCGCTGATGTTCATGAGCTTTTTCACCGTTTTCCTGTTCCAGGCCTTGGGCAAGGGCAACATATCGCTCCTGCTGGGCGTGGTGCGCTGGCTGGGCTTCAATATCCCCATGCTGTACATCCTCAACGCGGCCGCCGGCATGTACGGGCTCGTGTGGTCGCAGGTGGCCGCCGACAGCCTGACGGTTATCCTGTCCCTGGCCGTCTATCTGAAGGCCCGGCCGGCGATGCTGCGCGGCGGGAGGCTGCGGGAGAGCAGGGGATAAAGCGCGCCGCGGGCGCGAAAAAGCGGGGGCCGCTGTCCAGCGGCCTCCGCTTTTTGCTTGCCGGCGGCAGAAGCGCGAAAGCCGGCGGGGCGGCCGGCTTTCAGGTTAGTTTCAGCTTCGCGTTGTACAATGACCGCAGCAACTACGCAAGGAGGCATTGTATGCTGCAAGTTGAACATCTCAACAAGCGCTACGGCGCGGTGACGGCGGTGGACGACCTCAGCTTCGAGATAGCGGGCGCGGGGGTCTACGGCTTCCTGGGGCCCAACGGGGCGGGGAAGAGCACCACCATGAACATCATGACCGGCTGCCTTTCCGCCACGCGCGGCACGGTGAAGATCTCCGGCTATGACATCTATGAAGACCCGCGCGAGGCCAAGCGGCGCGTGGGCTACCTGCCCGAGCAGCCGCCGCTCTATCTGGGCGAGACGCCGGAGGAGTATCTGCGCTTCGTCGGCGAGGCCAAGGGGCTGCGCGGCGCGGGGCTGAGGCGCCAGATGGCCTCCGTCATTGACGAGACGGGCATCGGCGACATGAAAAACCGCCGCATCTCCGCGCTCAGCAAGGGCTACCGCCAGCGCGTGGGCATCGCCCAGGCCCTGCTCGGCGAGCCGGACACGGTGATACTCGACGAGCCGACCGTCGGCCTCGACCCCATCCAGATACTGGAGATACGCGCGCTCATCGGCCAGCTCGGCGAGAGCCGCACCGTGCTCATATCCTCGCACATCCTCTCCGAGGTGCAGACCATGTGCAGCAGGATACTTATCATCTCGCAAGGCAAACTGGTCGCCTTCGACGCGCCGGACGCCCTGGAGGCGCGGCTGGCCTCGCCCGGCGAGATCACGGTCACGGCGGAGACGGACGCCGCGAGCGCCGAAGCGCTGATCGCGGGCATACCCGGCGTTTCCGCCGTCACGGCCGTCTCGGACAGCCCCGGGCGCAGCCGGCTCACGGTCAGCGCCGGCGGCGGGGACATCTACGCGCTCTCGAAGGAGATATTCCTCGCCTTTGCCGCGAGCGGCGCCGCCCTCTGCGAGCTGGGCGTGAAGAAGGCGAGTTTGGAGGACATCTTCCTCGAGCTCACGGAAAAAGAGCCGGAAACGGGAAAGGAGGCGGAGAGCGCATGACCGCCATATTCACTCACGAGCTGCGCAGCTATTTCCACACCCTCACGGCCTGGATCTTCGCGGCTTTTCTGCTCTGCTTCGTCGGCATCGGCGCGATGATGTACAACATCCAGGCGGCGGTGAGCAACTTTGAATACGTGCTCAGCTTCGGCTGCCTGGTCTTTGTCGTCATCGTGCCCATCCTCACCATGCGCGTGCTGGCCGAGGAGCGGCGGCAGAAGACCGACCAGCTCCTCTACTCCCTGCCCGTCTCCACCGTCGAGGTGGTGCTGGGCAAGTACGCGGCGCTCATCGTGCTCTACCTGGTGCCGCTGGCCATCATCTGCGTCTACCCGCTCATTTTCGCGCAGTACGGCGAGGTGTACCTGCCCACCAGCTACGGCAGCATCTTCGCCTTTTTCCTGCTGGGCGCGGCGCTGCTCGCCGTGGGGATGTTCATCTCCTCGCTGACCGAGAACCAGGGCCTGGCCGCCGGCGTGGGCATCGCGCTGATACTTTTCAACTACTACTCCGTCAGCCTCTCGGAGTACGTTTCCACCAGCGCCATGGGCAGCGTTGTCGCCCTGCTCGCGCTCATCTGCGCGCTCGGCTTCATCATCAAATACCTCACCGGCTCGGGCTCGCTGGGCTACTGGGTGGCGCTGGCCCTCGCCTTTGCGGTGACGGCGGCGTACATCATCAACGGCGAGGCCCTGGAAGGGCTGCTGCCGGAGATCATGTCGGCGCTCTCGCTCTTCGAGCGCTTCTACGTCTTTGTGAACGGCGTATTTGACCTCAAGGCCGTGGCGTTTTACCTGAGCGTCATTGGCTTCTTCCTCTTCCTGACGGTGCAGTCGCTGGAGAAAAGGAGGTACAACTGATGAAAAAGCCCCATTTCGATCCCACGGGCGCGATACGCGGCGGCGCCTACAGCGTCGTGATAACGGCCGTGGTGCTGGCCATACTGATCGCCCTGAACGTCGCCGTCGCGGCCCTGCCGGCGAGCGCCACGGAGTACGATATCTCCGCCAGCAAGCTCTATTCCGTCACCAGCAACACCAAGAGCGTGGTGAACGCGCTCACGGACGACGTGACGATATACTGGATAGTCCAGGTCGGCCAGGAGGACGTAGTCATCGAAAAGCTGCTCGACCGCTACGAGGGCCTCTCCGACCACATCACGGTTGAAAAGCGCAACCCGGACGTCTATCCCACCTTCGCCGAGGAGTACATCGACGAGGACGACACGGTGTACAACAACTCCCTCGTCGTGGAGTGCGGCGAGAGCAGCCGGTATATACCGTATACGGACATCTACGTCACGGACACCGACATGTACTCATATTACTACTCCACCAGCTTCGACGGCGAGGGGGCCATCACCTCCGCCATCGACTACGTAACGAACCCCGACCAGCCCGCGGCCTATACCCTCACCGGCCACGGCGAGAGCGCCCTGCCCGCGACCTTCGCCGACAGCCTGGAGAAGGAGAACATCACGGTGGAAGAGCTCTCGCTCCTCAACACCGACGCTATACCCGAGGACGCGGACGCGCTCATCATCTACGCGCCGCAGAGCGACATCTCGGAGGAGGAAGCGGAGATGCTCTCCGGGTACGTCCGCTCCGGCGGCAAGCTGCTCGTCATGGCCGGGCCGGTGGAGGACGCCGAGCTCACCAACCTCTATTCCGTCCTCGAGCCCTACGGCGTGACGCCCGTGGAGGGCGTGGTGGTCGAGGGCGACCGCGCGCACTACGCGCTCACCACCCCCGCGGCGCTGATGCCGGACATGGCCTCCGGCGGCGTCACCGAGGCACTCATCGAGGAGGGCTACTACATCCGCATAGACGAGGACGACTGGGAAAACATGCTCGCGAACGCCACGGCGGAGGAGTACTGCGAGTGCGACGTGGTCATAAACGGCGAGACCATCTACAACGCCGCCATCCGCACCAAGGGCAACACCAGCCTCACGACCATAGCGGCCGACCCCACCACCGACCGTTACAGCTTCAAGATAGAGTTCGACCACTATGTGGACGGGCAGACCTGCTTTGGGCTGGATAAGCTGGTGCTCAACAACAACTACGCCGACGCCACCAGCATGAAAGAGGCGCTCATATACGACATGTACAGCTATTTCGGCGCGGACGCCTCGCTCTACAACTACGCGAAGATCTCCGTCAACGGCGAGTACTGGGGCGTGTACCTGGCGCTCGAGGCCGTGGAGGACAGCTTTATGCTGCGCAACTACGGCGCGCAGTCCGGCGAGCTCTACAAGCCGGACAGCATGAACATCGGCGGCTTCAGCTTCGGCGGCTTTTCCCCCGGCGGAGGCGGCGCGGACCTGAACTATACCGACGACGACCCGGGCAGCTACTCCACCATCTGGGAGGGGGAGGTCACCGACACCACGGACGCCGACCACGAGCGCGTGATCGCCGCGCTGAAGAACATCGCCGAGGGCAGCGGGCTCGAGACGTATATGGACATCGACAACCTCCTGCGGTACATGGCGGTGCACGTGTTCTCGGTCAACGAGGACAGCCTCTCCGGCATGATGGCGCACAACTACTACCTCTACGAGTACAACGGGCAGCTCAACATCATCCCCTGGGACTACAACCTCGCCCTGGGCGACATGAGCGGCAGCAGCGCCACCGGCGTGGTGAACGAGGCCATCGACAACGCCTTTTCCGGCACGGACTTCTTTGACACGCTGATGGAAAACGAAACTTACCACGCGCAGTACTATGAGTACCAGCAGCGCCTGGTGGACGAGTATATCAACGGCGGCGGCTTCGACGAGTTCTATGAGCGGGTGCGCGGCCAGATAGACGCGCTGGTCGAGACCGACCCCAACGCCTTCTACACCTACGACGAGTACCTGGAGGCCGTGGAGACGCTCTACGAGCTCGTAAAGCTCCGCGGCGAGTCGATAAGCGGCCAGCTTGACGGGACGATACCCTCCACTTCCGCGGAGCAGTCCGGCTCCGACGCGCTCATTGACGCCTCGCACATAGACCTGGAGGTCATGGGCAGCATGGACATCGGCGGCGGTGGCGGCGGCTTTGACTTCAGCGGTCTCGGCGGGCAGGGCGGCGCGTCCGGGACGGCGTCGGACAGCGCCGGCAGCTCCAATACGCCGCAGCTGCCGGAGGGCTTTGACGTTTCAGGCTTCGGCGGCGGGGAACTGCCGGAGGGCTTCGACCCCTCGGACTTCGCCGGCATGGAGCCGCCCGACGGCGCCGCGCCGGAGGAGACGGACGCCGCGGCGCAGGAGAGCGCGGAGCCGGCGGAGGCGGCCTCTCCCGCCGGCGAAAGCGGCGGGGATACCGGCGCGCCCTCGTTTGACAGCTTCCCCGGCGCGGGCGCATCCGGCGGCGGGAACTCCGGCGGCGCCTTAGCGCAATACGGCCTCAGCTTCGCCGTGTTTGCAGCCGCGCTCCTCTTCGCCGTGCTCTACCGCCGCAAGCCGCGGCGCAGATGAGCCGTAAAACAGAAAAATTGCCGTAATTCGCAAGAATTACGGCAATTTTGGCACCCCCGGCGCGACTCGAACGCACTACATTCCGCTTAGGAGGCGGACCCTCTATCCTGGTGAGGTACGGGGGCATTTTGTGCCGGCGGGACGTTTGCCCCGCGCAGGCTATGATATTTTACTCCATCGGGCCGGGGTTGTCAATACAGGAACGGGCGTTTTTCGCGCCGGCGGCGCGGCGGGTCGCTCTCCATGTCCACCAGGATGATGTCCCCACCCAGGCGCGAGATCTTCCCCCAGGGGATGACGTAGTCGTCCTCGCGCCCCAGCAGGCCGCCGGCGCGCCCCTGGCCGGGCACGATGAGCGCGAGCAGCCTGCCCTCCGCCGGGTCGTACTCCGCGTCGCAGACATAGCCCAGGCGCGCGCCCGTGCGCAGGTCGATGACCTCCTTGTTCCGCAGATCAGAAAACAGGCATGACATGCTCCACCCCTCCCGAGGAAGGATATGCCGCGGCGCGGCGGAGTATGCGCAAAAGAAAAGAGCCGCCCGCGGGCGGCTCTTTTTATATCGGTCAGCGCTTATTTGTTCTCAGCGGCCTTCTGGGCCAGCTCCTGGGCCTTGCGCATCTTGATGATCTGGCAGACAGACTCGATGCGGGTCTTGAGGCTCTCGGGGCTGTAGTCACGGTCATCCCAGAAGTCGGCCTCGATGTAGTAAGAGGGCACGCCGGTCTTCTCGGTGACCATCTTGGCCATGATCTTCTGCTGGGCGCCGAGCCAGCGGTCGAAGTCGAAGAAGCCGAGGATCATGCCGTCGGGGTGGCAGATCTCTATCTTCTCGCACATGGCGTCGGCCTCGTTCTTGAGGTTCATGCACATGCCGTTGCGGGACCAGTTCTCGGCGGCGCTCATCCAGGGGTCGTCCTTGTAGCGGCTGGGGCTCATCTCGAGCTTGGAGTGAGTCAGCGCGCTGGAGAAGCCGGTGATGACGCCGTTGTCGCGGAAGTACTTGCCGACCCATGGCACGCAGAAGGGCAGGTTGTAGAAGCCGACCTTCGGGGTGTCCTTCGGCATGACGCCTTCGCCGGCCTTGATGGCGGCGCGGACTTCCTTGGTCAGGGTGTCGATGGCGTCCTCAAGGTACTTGAAGCCGGTGTTGAAGGGGACGGTCAGGCACTGCTGCAGCATGGTCAGGGTCTCGCCGCCGACGACGGGCGGGTTGGCGTTGGTGCACAGCTGGGTGAGCATCTCGGCCTTGAAGCCCATGCGGCCGCATTCCTTGTTGGCCTTGGCCAGGTCTTCGTCGGTGATGGTGACGCCGCAGTTCTCCTCGATGGCCTTGACGCCGAGCTTCATCTGGTCGCTCATGAACTTCAGGCGCTCGTCCATCAGGTCCTCGCGCTCGGAGAAGTCGGCATCGTGCGGGACGCGGGAGACGTGGTACTTCCACTTCTTGCCGGTGATGCCCTGGATCATCTCGTCGGTCTTGGGGCCCTCGTCGCAGTTGAAGCCCCAGCTCCAGATGAGGTCGGGGGCGGCGATGGTACCGGTGACGTAGGCGCCGAGGCGCATCTTGTTCAGCGGGCAGTGGCGGCAGCCGTAGGTGAAGCCGTACTCCTCAGCGACGGTGAGGAAGGGGGCGGCGGCGTGGAAGAAGGAGTTGAGGGTGTTGACCATCAGCAGGTCGGGGAAGCCGATGAAGATCTTGTCCCCGCCGGCGTACTTGGCGGCATAGTAGTAGTTGGCGATGGCGGGCAGGATGCCGTAGAGGATCTTGACGCCGCTTTCCTTCATCTCCGGGGTGTGGACGATGTCGGCCAGCTCGCGCAGATAGGCGCCGAGCATCTTGCGGACGCCCAGGTACTTGAGGTCCCAGTTCTGGGGCAGGTACACGTCGAGGGCGTACTCGATCTTGTCGTCGGTGAGCTTGCAGCGCTCGGCGGTCTCCAGCCAGCGGGGGAGGAAGGCTTCGAGCTCCTCGCCCTCGAAAGCGGCGAGCTCAAGCAGTTCGCGGTTTACATCTCTAGCCATTATTTTGCCTCCTTAATACTGTCAACAAAGCTCTCGAGCCTGGTGGTGAGCGGAGCCATGGCCTCGCGGGAGTACTCGTAGGAGCTCTCCAGCTTCATGATGGGCACATTGATCTCCTTGATCCACTTGGCGATGCAGGTGTATTCCATGTCGTAGATCTCGTCGAAGGAGAGCTGATACCAGAGCACGCCGTCGATGCGGTACTCCTCGATGAGCTTCTTGAGGTGCTCGAAGCGGGTCTCCCAGGCGGGCTGGAAGATGCACTGCGGCACCTTGTCGTCGTAGATGGCCTTCGCATAGGCCTCGACCACGTCGCCCTCGGTGCTGATGTCGTTGTGGAACGGGCGGATGCACTCGTCCAGGAACTCGCAGACGATGGAGCCGCCCGCGCTCTCGATGATGCTGGGGACGACATAGTCGCCGGCGGCGACGCCGCGGCCCATGATGAGGATGCGCGGGGCGTCCTTCGCGTGGGCGCCGGGGGCGTTCTCCAGCTCGGCGTAGATCTGCTTGAGGGCCTCGATGCTGGTGTCGTAATCGACGCGCAGCGTGTAGTGGTTCAGGCGGATGAAGTCGCTGAAGGTGATGGGCGGGTTGTCCTTCTTGCGCAGGTCGTCGATCTTGCGCAGCCAGGCGTTGATCTCGTTGGTCTTGGCATAGGCGGCGCGGATGGCATCGTCGTCGATGGCGTGGCCGACGAGCTCCTCGAGCATCTTGCGGAAGTCGCGCAGCTCCTTGCGGTAGTACTCGCGGGAGATCTCGACGGTGTAGTCCGCGGGGACGCCGACCTTGTACACGGGCAGGCCCTTGTACTCCAGGACCTCGCACATACGGCCGTAGTGGCTGTCATGCTGCTGGATGACAATCTTGTCCGCGATGGGCATGACGGCGTCCAGGCCCAGCAGGTAGTTGCCGACCATGGAGGCGGCCAGCGGGTTCATGAAGCGGAGCATGTAGTCGAGCGTGGCCTCGGGGGGCTGGGGGTCGCCGCCGCGCATGATGAGGTAATCCTCGATCCCGGCAGCGGTCATCCACTGTTCGGGCACATAGTCGCCGAAGTATTCAATGACCTTCTTGCCTTCGGCTTTTTCTCTGATAAGCTGCATCGGGCGATCCGCGGAGAGCTTTTCGAGCTTTTCCAGAATCTCTTTCACGTCTCAAGAGACCTCCTTTGATATTGATAGCCGGTTTTTGCCCGCGCCAAGCGCCAGCTGCTTGACACGTAAATAACAATATCATCTTTTGCGCGGCAAATCAACAGGCGAAAGTAATTTCGGCCGTCTACACAAATTTCGCACAAAAATTTGGACAATATGGTGAAATTGAAAGCAAAACATGAAATATACGAATAATTTACACAGTATATATTGTTCAAAAATTCCCGCTATCAGGCGGTTTTTGCCCCACAAAACACCGTTTATGGTATAAAAAGCGGGAAAATTCCCCCAAAAGGGTGGCTCTTGACAGGCTTGAAAGAAGATAATATATTAACAATGCCGGTAAAGTGTACGTCGTAAATTATGCCCGCAGTGCCAGCTGCGAATAGCTCACTAAAACGACATTTATATGGGAGCTGCTATTATGTTAAAGTCTAAAGGTAAGATCCAGATAGGTATCTACACCGTGGCCATCCTGATGATGGGCGTGGTCGGCATCGCCAGCTCGCTCAGCGTTATTGGCGCAAACTTCCCGGACCTGGACCAGACCAAGGTCCAGAGCCTGATCACCATCCCCTGCATCGTCATCATCCCGGTGACGCTGGCTGTGGGCGCGCTGATGAAAGTGATGAGCAAAAAGCTGCTGAGCCTGATCGGCGTGGTGCTCTTCCTGATCGGCGGCGTGGGCCCCGCGTTCAGCGATTCCTTCTTCGCCATCCAGGTGCTGCGCGGCGTGTTCGGCGCCGGCGTGGGCATCCTGCAGGTCGTCAGCACCGCCCTGGTGGCGGAGAACTTTGAAGGCGCCGAGCGCGACAAGGTGCAGGGCAACCTGCAGGCCTTCCAGATGTTCGGCTGCGCCGTGATGGTGTTCGTCGGCGGCTGGCTTGCCACCGCCAGCTGGAACGGCGTGTTCTATGTCCACCTGATCGGCGTCATCACCCTGGTGTGCGTCCTCGTGTGCCTGCCCAACGTCAAGCCCGTGGCGGAGGCCAAGACCTCCGGCGCCCCGGCGGAAAAGGGCAAGCTCACCGGCAAGATGTGGGTCTGGATGGTCGTCGCCTTCTTCGTGTTCTGCACGGGCCAGATCTACTCTAACGGCAACGCCTACCTGCTGGTGGAAAAGGGCATCGGCGACTCCGCCGCGTCCGGCACCGGCATGGCCTTCTTCTGCGTCGGCGGCATCCTCATGGGCCTTGTCTACGGCAAGCTGGCCCAGGCCCTGAAGAGCTACACCATGGGCGTCGGCTTCCTGCTGATGGCCGCTTCCTATGTGGTGATGGCCTTTGCCCCGAGCATCATCGTGTTCTATATCGGCTGCCTGATCCTCGGCCTGGGCATGAGCATCGTTATGCCGAACGTGTTCCTGAACGTCGGCGCTTCCGTGCCGCCCGCGTCCGTGGGCATGGCGCTGTCCATCGCCACCTGCATCCAGAACTTCGGCCAGTTCTGCAGCCCGTATATCGTCAACCCCATCTCCGCCGCTGTGGGCGCTGAGGGCATGACCAACGTCGCCAGCTTCTATGTGGCTGCCGCCGTGGGCGCGGTGCTGGGCGTGGCGATGCTCATCAAGGGCGCTGCGGACAGCAAGAAGGCCTGATAGCGGGACGATCTCAGTTGTTTTGAAAGGAAAGCTGTTATGTACGATTACGATGTAGTATGCATAGGCGGCGGCCCGGGCGGGTCCGCTTCGGCCATGCGCTGCGCCGACCGCGGCAAGAAGGTGGCGCTTATCGAGGCAAGGACGCGCAACGGCTCCGGCGGCACCTGCGTCAACCGCGGGTGCATCCCCACCAAGGCGCTGATGGCCTCCGCCAACCTCTACGCCTCCATCAAGGAAGCGGCCGCCTTCGGCATCAATGTTGACATGAGCGCCGTCACCGTGGATTTCAAGGCCATCGACAAGCGCAAGAACCAGGTCATCAACGGCCTTGGCTTCGGCCTGGAGGCCATGCTCTGGAAAAAGGCCCGCGGCATCACCGTCATCAAGGGCCGCGCCAGGCTGCTGGACGCGCACACCATCGAGGTGGACAACGGCAAGACGAAAAAGACCGTCACCGCGGAGAACATCGTCATCGCCGTGGGCAGCGAGCCGGCGGAGATACCCGCTTTCCACGTTGACCACGAGAAGATCATCACCTCCAACGAGATCATGGACTTCTCGCGCCCGCTGCCCGGCAGCATCGTGATAATCGGCTCCGGCGCCATCGGCCTCGAGTACGGCCACATCTACAGCATATACGGCGTGGACGTGACCATCGTGGAGATGATGCCGAACCTGGTGCCCGCACTGCACGACACGGAGATCACGGACGCCGTCAAGGCTTCGCTGGAGAAGCGCGGCGTCAAGGTGAAGTGCGGCAGCGGCGTCGCCGCCGTCGAGGTACAGCCGGACGGCAAGGTGAAGAGCACGCTCGCCAACGGCGAGGAGCTCTGGTCCGATGAGGTGCTGGTGGCCATCGGCCGCACGCTGAACACCCGCGGCATGGGCCTTGAGGAAGTCGGCGTGAAGATGGAAAAGAACGGGCAGATCGTCACCGACGAGCACATGCGCACCAGCGTGCCCAACATTTTCGCCGCGGGCGACATCACGGAGGGCACCCAGCTTTCCGACAAGGCGCAGCGCCAGGGCCTGGTGATAGCCGAGACCATCGCCGGCAATGACTACTACATCAACTACGACGCCATCCCGGCCACCATGTTCATGGAGCCGGAGATCGCCATGGTGGGCCTGACGGTGGCCGACGCAGAAGAGCGCGGCATCGAGGTCATCAGCGGCAGCCTGCCCTTCTCCTCCAACGAGAAGGCCATGGCCATCGGCAAGACCGAGGGCGTGATGAAGGTCGTGGCCCGCAAGGATGACCATGTCATCATCGGCGCGCAGATCTTCGGCCACGAGGCCTGCGACCTGATCGCCGAGTTCACCGTCGCCGTGGAGAACGGCCTCACGCTGGAGCAGGTGTACAACTCCATGCACCCGCACCCGACGGTCACCGAGATGATACTCGAGACCTGCAAGCGCGCTGTGGGCCTTTCCTTCGACAAGGGCTGAGATAAAAAATGCGATCGGGAGCCCCCCGGCTCGTTCCGGGGGGCTCTGTGCGTGGAAAGAGAGGTGCGCATGGAGCTGAGGGAGGCTTTCGTGGCCCGCAAGGGCCGCTTCCGGCTGCTGGACAGGGGGCTGGGCATCGCCGGCTGGGCGGCGGACGCGCCGCTGCTGGAGGTGGGATGCGCCACCGGCGAGGGCACGGCCCATCTGCTCTCGCGCGGCTACACGCGCCTCACCGCCGTGGACATCGACGCGGCGGCCGCCGGCGCGGCCGCCCGGCGCGCGCCGGGCGCGCGCATCATCTGCGCGGACGCGCGCGCCCTGCCGTTGGCAAGCGGCGGCTTTTGCGGTATAATAAGCGAAGCGGCCTTCTCCGTCATCCCCGGCAAGGAGGCGGCCGCCGGGGAGTATGCCCGCGTGCTGCGGCGCGGCGGGAGCGTGCTGCTCTGTGATTTCGCCCTCGCCGGGGACGGCGAAGGGCGCGGCCGGCCCGGCATACCCTGCCTGGACGGCGTGCAGAGCATGGCGCGCTACCACGCCATTTTCGAGGGCGCCGGATTCGCCTGCGCCTATGAAAAAGAGGAATATGGGGAGTACATCGGCATCGCCATGAGCCTGGGACGGGCCTTCGGCGTGCCTCCGGCGGAGGCGGGGCGCTACATCGTCGCGGCCTTCGGGAAAGACGGCTATGTGGCGGACTTTTTCGCCCACGCGCGCCTTACCTACTGCCAGATGCTCTTCAAAAAGGTATGAATATGGAAACAAGGCTCATTTGCAAGACGAAAAGCGTCTGTCCCGTCTGCCTGAGGGAGATATACGCGGACATCGCCGCGCGCCCGGACGGGATATACATGGACAAGCGCTGCCCGGAGCACGGGGAGTTCTCCACGCTCGTCTGGGCGGACACGGCCGAGGGCTATCTCCGCTGGCTCTCCGCCGGCGGCATAGATACCGCCGCGCTGCCGCAGACGGAGGAAGAGGTGGAGCGCGCCCTCGCGGGGGCGTCCTTCGCGGATGCGGCGGCCTCCCTGCCCGCCACGGCGGCGCTGATGACCACCAGCCGCTGCAACATGGGCTGCCCCGTGTGCTTCACGCGCGACACGCACGAGGCGCTGCACCAGCCGGGCCTCGCCGAGTGCGAGCGGCTGCTGAGGCATTACCGTGAAGCTGCGGGCGAGGACGCGGCCGTGGAGTTCTGCGGCGGCGAGCCGACCGTGAGGGGCGACATCATGGAGCTCGCCCGGCTGGCCCGGGACCTGGGTTTCGGGCTCATACAGCTCAACACCAACGGCATCAAGCTGGCGGAGAGCGCGGAGTTTTGCCGAGAGCTGCGCGAAAACGGTGTCACCACCGCCTATCTGGGCTTTGACGCCATGCACGAGCAGCCCTATTACGCAAAGTACGGCAGGCCCATGCTTGAGACGAAGCTCCGCGCCGTGGAGAACGCCGCCGCGGCCGGCCTCGCCGTCGTGCTGGTCTGCTGCGTGATACCCGGCGAGAACGACGGAGACCTGGGGGCCATCGTGGAGTACGCGAAGGCGCACATGCCGGCCGTGAAGGGCGTATACTTCCAGCCCATCAGCTATTTCGGCGTCTATCCGCCGGACAAAATACGGCGCATCACCATCCCGGACGTGATACGCCGGGTGGCCGCGCAGTGCCCGGACGTGTCGGAGCGTGACTTCGGCCCCGGCGCCTACGACCACGCGCAGTGCTCCTTCAACGCCGCCTATGTGCAGGACAAAAACGGCGCGCTGAGACCGCTCACGCGCTTTGCCCCCCGGCAGGCGGAGGCGGACGCCGTCCACCGCGTGAGGAAGAACCTGGCCCTCTCCTGGACGCCCAGCGGCCGCCGGATGCTGACCATCGGCGGCATGGCCTTCCAGGACGCCTGGAACATCGACCTGCTGCGCGTGAGGCGCTGCTCCATACAGATAATACAGAAAGACGGGAGGCTGATACCGCTGTGCAGCAAATATCTCAGCAGCGTGCGCGGCGAAAAGCTCTTCCCGGGGATAGGGTGATATCATGAGCATAAGTTTACAGGAAGGGCTTTACGGCCTCTGCCGGATGAGGATAGAGGGCGACGACGAGTTCAGGGCGCAGTCCGGGCGCAGCGATTTTTCCGTGGTGGACGACGCGCTGTTTGACGAATACCGCCTCTTCCAGCTCAAGCGTACCGTGCATCGCGTGCGCACGAAGAGCCCCTTCTACAGGCGGCTCTTTGAGTCCGCCGGCGTCACCGAGGACGACCTGCACACCCTCGCGGACATAGCGAAGCTGCCCTTTACCTTCCCCCGCGACCTCTCCGGCACCAGCTACAGCCTGATGTGCACCTCGCAGGGGGATGTGGAAAAGCCGGTGACCTTCTACTCCTCCGGCTCCACGGGCACCAAGAAGCGCATCTTTTTCTCCAAGGCCGACATCCAGAAGATATTCGACTTTCTCCCGCGCGGCATGAACACGGTCGTTGATCGCGGCGAGGGGCGCGTGCTGGTGTTTCTGCAGAACTCGCAGGGCCGCGGTATCGGCGGCATCCTCGCCGCCAGCTGCACGGCCTACGGCATCGAGAGCTGGGCGGCGGATCTGCAGGACAACACGGACGACATCTGGAAGGCCACGACCGAGCGCGGCGTTAACGTCTGGTTCGGCGACGCCATCACCATCTACCGCGCGACGAAGATACTCGCGCAGCAGCACGACCTGCGCGCCGTGGGCATGAAGTGCATCTTCATCACCATGAGCAACATCCCCGACAGCATGGTGGATTACCTGCGCGAGGCCTGGGGCTGCCGCGTGAGCACGCACTACGGCCTCACCGAGAGCGGCTGGGGCCTGGCCGTTGACTGCGACACCTGCCCCGGCTACCACTACGACGAGCTCGACCACTGGGTGGAGGTCGTGGACCCGGAGACCGGCGAGCCGCTGCCGGAGGGGGAGGAGGGCGAGGTCGTGCTGACGAACATCGCCCGCGACTGCATGCCGCTCATCCGCTACCGCACGGGCGACATCGCCGTCATGCAAAAGAGCGTCTGCGGCAGCCATCTCGCCGTGCTCGGGCACATCCGCCGCCGCAAGGAGGGCGCCACGCAGTATAACGGCCACTACATCTACCCCGCGCTCTTCGACGAGGTGCTCTTCTCCACGGACGGCCTGCTCGACTACCGCATTTTCCTCGACGGCGGGCGCATCAGCCTCGACGTGGAGTGCCTGGACGAGGGCGCCTTCGATACCGAAACGCTCAAAGCGCGCATCATGGCCCTGCCCTTCATGGCCGGCGCGCCGGAGGTCGAAATAAAGCTCCTCCCCTGCGGCGCGCTGAGGGAGGTCTGCTACGAGAAGAAGCGCATACTTGCGAGGGAAGAAAATGGCTGACATCCTGCACGAGACGGAGAGCCTCTGCCCCATCTGCCTGAAGAAGATACCCGCCCGCTACGAGCGCATAGACGGCAAGGCGTATATGATAAAGGCCTGCCCGGAACACGGGGAGTTCAAGGTCCTCTTCTGGCGCGACGCGGACATGTACGAGCGCTGGATGCGCCAGGGCGTCCACGCCCCGGCGAAGGACAGGGGGAAGCCGGAAAAGCTCGGCTGCCCCTATGACTGCGGCCTCTGCGATGAGCACCGCAGCGGCACCTGCACGAGCATACTGGAGATAACCTACCGCTGCAACATGAACTGCGCGGTCTGCTTCGCGGACGCGAACGCGGAGAAGTTCGAGCCGGACCTCGAGCACATCGGCCGCATGTACGCCGCGGCGCTTAGATCCAACCGCTTTTGCAGCGTGCAGCTCTCCGGCGGCGAGCCCACGGTGCGCGACGACCTGCCGGAGATCGTAAAGCTCGGCAAGGACATGGGCGTGGTGCATCTGCAGGTGAACACCAACGGCATCCGCATAGCGGACGACATCGAGTACCTGCGCGCGCTGAAGGACGCGGGGCTCGACCTCATCTATTTGCAGTTCGACGGCCTCGACGACGCCATCTACCGCCAGATACGCACGCGGGACATGCTCGATATCAAGCTGCGGGCCATTGAAAACTGCGAAAAGCTCGGCGTCGGCATCCTGCTCGTGCCCGTCGTCATCCCCGGCGTCAACCTGCACCGCCTGGGCGAGATCGTCGAGTTCGCGCGCGCGCACATACCCACCATCAAGGGCGTACACTTCCAGCCGGTGAGCTACTTCGGCCGCTTTCCGGGCGAGGTGCCGCCGGACGAGAGCCGCTGCGGCCTCAGCGACGTGCTGCACGCCCTCTGCGAGCAGTGCCCGGAGGTGGAGATGGAGCACTTCGTGCCGCGCAAGCAGTTCGACCCGCACTGCGACTTTTCCAGCACATATTACCTTGACGGGGACGGGAAGCTCATCGCCACCAGCCGCTTCGACCAGAACCGCGCGGACACGGAGCAGACCGACTTCGTGGAAAAGACCAACAGATATACGGACAAGCGCTGGCGCTTCCAGCCGGAAAAAAAGATGGACACGCCGCTGCTGCGCTTCGCCGAGCGCACGCTGACGCACTCCTTCTGCATCTCCGGCATGGGCTTCCAGGACGTCTGGAACATCGACCTGGGGCGGCTCCACGGCTGCTGTGTGCACATCATCAACAGCAACTGCGAGGTCATCCCATTCTGCGCCTTCCACCTCACGGCTGAGGACGGCAGGCGGCTCTACACAAACTGAGGAGGTATGACCGTGAGGAAAATGGGCATTGAGCGCAGCACCACCGTGGGCCAGGCGCTGGAGTTTTTCCCGCAGATCTATGGCACGCTGATGAGCATGGGGCTTTGCTGCGTGAACGAGGACACCGTCATGTGGACCATGGACCAGCTGGCGGCGGACATCCACGCCGACCCCGACGAGCTCCTGGGCGCGCTCAACGCCGTTATCCGCGGTTGAACTTATACATGGATGAAATAACGCAGGGCAAATGCCGCGAGCTGCGTAAAATGCTCGCGGAGGCCCGTTACGCCGTTTTTTTCGGCGGCGCGGGCGTCTCCACCGACAGTGGCCTGGTGGACTTCCGCAGCCAGGCGCGCGGGCTCTACAACAGGCCCAGCGAATACAGCGCCTCGCCGGAGGAGATGCTGACGCCCAAATTCTATGAGGAGCACCCGGAGGAGTTCTTCAACTTCTACCGCACGAAGCTCCTGAACCTCGCCGCGCCGCCCAACAGCGTCCACTACGCGCTGGCGGAGATGGAGGCCGCCGGGGCGATAAAGTGCGTCATTACGCAGAACGCGGACAACCTCCACCAGCGCGCGGGGAGCAAAAACGTCATCGACATCCACGGCAACGTGTATATCAACACCTGCCCCGGCTGCGGCAAGCGCTTCCCGCCGGAGGTGGTGGCGGACTGCGCCGGCGTGCCGCGCTGCGACGTTTGCGGCGGCATTATCCGCCCCGGCATCCTGCTCTTCGGCGAGGTGCCGGACATGAAGCTCGCCATGGCCGCCATACGCGAGATAAACCGCTCCGACCTGCTGATAGCCGGCGGCACCTCGCTCAAAGTGAGCAGCGCGCCGCGCCTGCTCGACCGCTATAAGGGGAAGCTCGTCATCGTAAACGACGAGCCCACGCCCTACGATGCGCGGGCGGCGCTGGTCATAAACGCACCCATTGCGGAGGTGTTTTCCCGCATCTGGCCCTAAAAGCCGGCAAACGCCGGCTTTTTCGCGGGCGATATATTAGACCAGGTCCAATAATGGAGCACGTCCTGACGGGACGTGGGAAAGGAGAAAGATATGCAGAAAACAAAGTACATGGTGACCAGCGGCTTCCTCGGCGCGGGCAAGACGACCAGCATGCTGGCCTTCGCGCGCAGCATCAACGCGAGATACGGCAAGGCTGCCATCCTCGCCAACGACCTGGGCGCGGGCAACATCGTGGACGCGGACTTCACCGCCGAGAGCGGCGTGCTCACCACCTCCATCGCCGGCAACTGCATCTGCTACCAGCACGAGAACCTCATCGACAAGCTGCACCAGCTGATAGACGGCGGGGCCACGGTCATCTTCTCCGACATCCCCGGCTGCGGCATCGGCGCGCTCGACCATGTGTATTTACAGACGAAGGAGAAGGAGGGCGACGAGTTCGAGCTGATGCCCTTCATGTGCATCGTCGATCCCGAGCGGCTGAAGATGCTGATGGACAAAGGCAACGACATCGACCTGCCCGCGGAGATGCGCTTCCTGCTCGACGCGCAGATGGCGGAGGCCGACGTGATCGTCCTCAACAAGATAGACACCATCGACGCGGCCCATAAGTCGAAGTGCCTGGAGCTCATCGGTACCCTGCACCCGGAAACGCCGCTCTTTGCCATGTCCGCCAGGACCGGCGAGGGCGTGGACGCCGTGGTGGACTACATCATGACCCACACCTCCGCCGCCGAGCACCGCGAGATAGGCTACGGCAGCGAGGCCTTCATGGCCGCCGAGCGCATGCTCAGCTGGTACAACCGCCGCGTCTGGTTCGAGCAGCGCGAGGACAAGAACACCGACTTCAACGCCGTGCTCATGGACCTCTTCGAGGCCATCCGCGCCGGGTTGAGGGAAAAGGGCGGCAACGTCCCGCACCTGAAGATGTTCGCCTCCGGCGAGGGCGGGGACTATTTCAAGGCCAGCCTCATCGGCATCGACTACGACGTCGTCTGCGACCACGCCCTGGCGAAGGGCTACGCCGCCATCTCCGTGATAATCAACGCCCGCGCCGCCGCCCGGGCCGAGGACATGGCCGCCGTGGTGGACGAGGCCCTCGACGCCGTGGCGGAGAAATACGCCCTCAAGGCCCGCACCTTCTTCCTCGAGAACTTCGGCATGATGGACGAGGGCCGCGGCAACGGCGGCCGCGCGTCGCGCTATTGATGCGTGCTCACTTGATTTTTGACATATAAAACGAGGAGGAAAACAAAATGAAAAAGTTCAGCAAGCTCCTGGCGCTGCTACTCGCAGCGTGCATGGCCCTGGCGCTCGCCGCCTGCGGCGAGGCCCCGGCCGCGGAGAGCGAAGAGCCCGCCGCCGCGTCCGAAGAGCCGGCCGCGGAGAGCGGGGCCCCGGCGGAGGCCGCGGAAGTGGCCCCGCTGACCGTCGGCCTGCTCGGCACGGCTGTGAAGCCGGTCGGCGTCCTGGTGGCCGACGCCCTCGGCTACTTCGCCGAGGAGGGCGTGGAGACTGATTTTGAGAAGGTCTCCAGCATGAACGACGCCTATATGGCCGTCTCCACCGGCGACCTCGACGTCTACCTCTTCTCCAGCACGGCTGCCGCCACCTTTATCGCCCAGGGCACCACCACGCTGCGCGTGTTCGGCGGCACCGTCGGCGAGGGCAGCGAGATCATGGCCGCGGCCGGCACGCCGGAGATCACCGGCCTGGAGGACCTGCTGGGCAAGACCATCGCCTGCCAGATGCCGGAGACCGGCCAGATGGTGCTGAAAAACTACATCATGGAGCAGGGCTATACCTTCGGCGCCCCGGGCGAGGGCGCGGACATCACCTTAGTCTATGTCAACGACGCCATCCCCGCCATTGAGGGCTGCGTGAAGGGCGAATATGACTACTGCATCACCAACTCCTGCCTCGGCTATTACGCCGGACAGTACGGCGCGGCATTGGTGGGCACCGTCAAGCAGTTCGTGGACCCCTATCCCTGCTGCCGCCAGACCTGTAACGAGGCCACCTATGAGGACAATTTCGAGGCGCTGGTGCGCTTTGAGATCGCCAACCTGCGCGGCTATGAGTACTACCTGAACAACATGGAGGAGACGCTGGATATACTGGAGGACTACTCCGGCGAGGACCGCGACTTCCTGCAGGCCCAGCTCTACGGCACGGAGGGCTACACGCCCGTCATGCGCGTCAGCCTTGACCCGGACAAGGACGCCTGCGTAGAGTTTTACCAGGCGATGGTGAACATCGGCGAGGTGGAGGACACCGGCGTCGACTGGGACCAGTACGTGGTGACGGACGTCTACTCCACGGCCCTTGAGCGCCTGATGGAGCGCGAGCCGGACAACGCCCTCTGGCAGGAACTGAGCGAGTATTTCGCGGAACACAACAGCTGATGGCGTATATCGAGCTCAATGACCTCAGCTTCGCCTATCCCGGCCCCGCCGGGGAGGTGAAGACGCTCGAGCACGTGAGCTTTTCTGTCCGCGGCGGGGAGTTCCTCTCCGTCGTGGGCAGGTCAGGCTGCGGCAAGAGCACGCTGCTGCGGCTGCTGGCCGGGCTGGAGGAGCCGGGCTCCGGCAGCGTCACCATCGGCGGCGAGCCGGCCTCCGTGCCCGGGCGCGGGCGCATGATCGTGTTCCAGACAGGGGGGCTGTTCCCCTGGCAGACGGTGCGCGGCAACGTTATTTTCGCCATGAGGCAGACGCACAGGGGCCTCTCGCGCGCGGAGAGCGCCGAGCGCGCAGACGCGCTGCTGCAAACGGTGGAGCTCGCCGACGCGGCGGGGCTCTATCCCTATCAGCTCAGCGGCGGCATGGCCCAGCGGGCGGCCATCGCCCGCGCGCTGGCCGTGGACGCGGGCACGCTGCTGCTCGACGAGCCCTTCAGCGCCCTCGATGTGCAGACCCGCGCCCAGCTGCAGCGGCTCATCGAGCGCGTGTGGGAGAACGCGCCTGGCGAGCGCAAGACCGTCATTTTCGTCACGCACGACATCAACGAGGCGCTGCTGCTCTCCGGGCGCGTCATCTGCATGCGCCCGCGGGCCGTGGCCGGCGAGCTGGCCGTGGAGTTCCCGCGCCCGCGCTGCGGCTCCGCGGTGACGAAGACGGCGGAGTTCGCCGCCGCCCGGGAGAGGCTGCTCGCGCTGATGGGCGGGGAGGTGGAAAAATGAGAGCAAAGCTGAAGCGCCGCCTGGCGCTGATACATATCCTGCCGCTGGTACTGGCCGGCATCGTGCTCTTCGCGCCCAAGCAGCGCAGCGGCGTGGCCGAGCCCTGGGCGCTGCTGGCGGCGATGGCCGTCATCGAACTGCTGTTCGTATATTTCCTGCGCAGGAGGCAAAGAAAAGGTACCAATGCCAGCGGGCTTTGTGATATAATATCATTCGTATGGCTGCTGCTCATCGCCTGGGAGATCTTCACCTCCGTCACCGGCGCCGCCCACCCGGTACTGGTGCCGGAGCCGGAGAACGTGTTCGACACCTTCCGCGAGCAATGGGACGTGCTCGCGCTCAATATCCTCTACTCCCTGCAGCTGCTGGTGACGGGGTTTGCCATCGGCATGGCCGCCGCCATCGTCTGCGGCCTGGCCGCGGGCTGGTACGGGCGCCTGCGGGACTTCGTCTACCCCATCGCCAATGTCCTCGCGCCCATACCGCCGGTGGTGTTTTCGCCCTATCTGGTGGCCATCATGCCCTCCTTCCGCAGCGCCTCCGCGGCGGTCATCGTGCTGGGCGTTTTCTGGCCCGCCCTGCTCACCACCATCAACCGTGTGGCCGGCATGGACCGGCGCATACTGGACAGCGCCAAAATGCTCGACCTGGGGGACGGCACCATGCTCTTCCGCGTGCTGCTGCCCTATATCCTGCCGGGGATCATCTCCGGGCTGCGCGTGAGCGTCACCACCTCGCTGCTGATGCTCAACTTCGCCGAGCTGATGGGCGCCACGCACGGCATGGGCTATTATATTCAGAACAGCATCACCTACGCCAACTACACCCACGCCGTGGCCGGCATCGTCTGCATCGGCCTGGTGGTGACGGTGCTCAACGCCCTGGTCGGGAAGGTCCAGGCCCGGGCCGTCAAATGGCGGGAGTGAGCGCAAAGGAGCTTCCATGAACAGTTTTGAAAATTGCTGCTGCTGCGACGGCCACGCAAACAACTGCGTCATCTGCGGCAAGCCGCTCATATATTCCACGGAGACCGTGATGCGCGAGTGCGCCATCTGCCACCGCGTGCTGCCCTCGGACGCCGTCTGTGAGGACGGGCACTTCGTCTGCGACGACTGCCACGCCGGCGGCGGGGCGGCCGTCATCGCCCACCTGGAGCAGAGCGCGGAGCGCGACCCGGTGAAGCTCTTCCTGGAGACCTGCGCCCTGCCGGGCGTGCACATGCACGGCCCCGAGCACCACGCCATCGTCCCCTGCGTCCTGCTGGCGGCCTACCGCAACTGCGGCGGGGCGCTGGACGAGCCGGGCGAGTGCATACGCGAGGCCTGGACCCGCGGCAAGAAGGTCCCCGGCGGGGCCTGCGGCTTCCTCGGCGTCTGCGGCGCGGCGGCGGGCGCGGGCATCTATGTCAGCATCCTCACGGACGCCACCCCCCTCACCGGGGACGTGTGGAGCGACCCGCAGGTGATGACGGCCCGCGCGCTGGAGGCCATGACGAAGGTCGGCGGCCCCCGCTGCTGCAAGCGCACAGGGCGCATCGCCATCGCCGAGGCCGCCAGGTATACGCGCGAGCGCTTCGGCGTGGACATGCCCGTGAGCCAGCCCAGGTGCGAGTATTACCCGCAGAACCGCGAGTGCCTGGGCAGGCGCTGCCCCTTCTTCCCGGCGGAGGGCGGGTGATGTTCTCCGTAGCCGCCGCCCATGAGGAGATACGCCGCCGCTGCGTATCCCATGAGGGCACGGACGCCGTTGCCCTCGCCATCGCGATGATGGACGCCGGCGTGGTGCGCACGCACGGGCCGGAGCACCACTACCTGACGGCCGCCTGCCTCTGCGCGGCCTGGTGCAACGCGCTCGGCGAGGACAAGGCCGCGCATCTGGAGCGGCTGCTGGCCCGCTGCGCGAAGATACCGCCCGCCGTCTGCGGGTATTACGGCGTCTGCGGCGATTCCATGGCCGCCGGCGCCTGCGCCAGCGAGATGCTCGGCGCCGGCCACTTATCCGGCGCGAGCTGGCAGCAGGTGAACGAGCTCACGGGGCGCACGCAATCGGCCATCGCCGCGAGCTGCACGCGCGGGCCGCGCTGCTGCAAGCGCACGACCTTCGCCGTGCTGGCGGCGGCGTCCGCGTGGCTGCGCGATACGCTGGGCGTGCCCGTCGCCGCGCGCGGGGGTCTGGAGTGCCCGTTTTACGCGCGGAACAGTGAATGCCTGGGCCGGGACTGCGTGTTTTTCCCGGCAAAGCGCTCTCAGGAGGTGCGCCATGGCTGAAAAATGCCCCTGCAAGGGGGACTATCTGGACAAACTTTTGCAGCCGGCCATACTGGCCGTGCTCAGCGAGGGGCCGGCATACGGCCTGGAGCTGCTGCGCGAGCTGGAACGCCGGCACCTGGCCGGCGGGGCGGACGTTACGGGCTTTTACCGCGCGCTGAAAAAGCTGGAATCCGCGGGCAAGCTCAGCTCGGACTGGCACGCGGAGCGCGACGGGCGGCCGCGGCGCGTGTTTTCCATCACGCCCGCCGGCGCCCGCTGCCTGCAAAACTGGCAGCGCACCCTGCGCGCTTACCTGCGCGACGTGCGCCGCATCTCGGCCGCCGTGGACAGGGCCTGCGAGGCCTGTGGAATGGATAAGGAGGCGGGCAATGGCTGAAACTGCACACAGAAGGTTCCTGGAGCTGCTCGGCTGGCAGGGCGCGGAGCTGGAGGCGTTCCTCCCGGAGTGGATGAACGCCGCGGAGTTCCTGCGCCTTTCGGACGCCGACGTGGACTTCGCGGTGGACGAGTGGCTGCCGCAGTACTGGGACATGTCCCTGGAGGGGACGCGCAAGTGCATCGCCGCCGTCATCCGCGAGGCGGCCGCCCTGGCGCGCACGGCCGACTACCTGGCGGCCGGCGACGCCGTCATCTACGCCACGATGCCGTCCTCCGCCGTCTGCGTGGACGCCAACCGCGTGGCGGGGAAGGGCCGGGTGCATGTGTTCTACCCCTATTTCATCGTGGCCACGGTGTGGACGGCCTTTTTCGGGCGCGAGCTGGACATGCAGACGACGGGCTCCGGCATGGACCCGGCCTGCCAGCACTGCGCGCTCAACTGCCTGCGCGCGGACTCGGAGATCAAAAAGATGTTCCCCGCCCCGACGGTCATCTGGAACTGGGGCTTGCAGTGCGACGAAGCGCCCAAGACCGACGAGATGCTCGCCCGCCTGGAGGGGAGGGAGTGGGACAACGTCCTCACCATCATCCCTCACGACGCCCCGCTCGGCATGGACGAGAGCGAGGACGACGAGCGCGTGGCCTATATGGCCGAGGAGATGCGCTGCTCGCAGAGGCAGGCCTCGCAGCGCACGGGCGTGGACGTGACGGACGCCGACCTGCGCCGGGCGCTGCAGGAGCAGCTCGACTATATGTACCGCCTGGAAAAGCTCACCGACCTGGTGATGAACGCCGACCCGATGCCGATGATGGGCAACGACCTGGCGCTCTTCACCATCTGCCTCGAATGCTGCTTCGACACCGGGCACGGCTATCTCAACGACGCGCTGGACACCGCCATACGCGATGTCGAGCGGCGCATCGCCGGGGGGAAGGGCGTGCTGCCCAAGGGCGCGCCCAAGCTGGCCTGCCACTTCAGCCCGCTGAACGTGCCCTGGATAGAGAAGGCCTTCCGCGACAACGGCGTCAACCTTACGCTGGGGCGCATGTTCCCCAGCGCCGGGCAGCTCGTCAAGTGCGTGCGCCCGGGACGGGACGCCTATCTCTCCGCGGCCAGCATGTGCCTGGAAGCGCCGAACAACGTGAATATGCTCGACGAGGTGCGCATGACCTGCGAGCAGCTCACGAAATACCCCGTGGACGGGGCCCTCTACGGCTTCTTCGCCTTCGACCGCTGGATCGGCGCGCTGGAAAAGACCATGATCCGCGAGGCCGAGGAGCGCACGGGCATACCGCATTTTTACCTTGAGGGGGATTTCTGGAACGGCGCAAGGTTCTCCATGGACCGTATGAGCACGATAAGGAGCATATGCAGCTGCCTGAAGATATCCGGCATCTCCGCCGTATGAGCGGCGCTGCGGCTTTTGAGGGGAGAGGCAAATGTCGAGGGAACGCTCGCTTTGCGGCAAGGAAGAGATAATACGGGTGGCCGTAGACATAGTCGACCAGGAGGGCATCGGGGCCGTTTCCGCCAGGCGCATCGCCAAGGAGCTGAACGTCTCCTCGATGACTATCTACAACTATGTCAAGAACCTCAACGACATCAAAAAGCGGGTGCTGATAGTCGGCTTCGACCGCATGTACGGCTGTATCTACCGCGCGCTGAGCACCCTGCCCGCGCCCGTCGGCAAACGCGACTTCTGCCGCACGATGGCGCTGGAGATATTCCGCTTCGCCCAGGACAACAGGAGCCTCTTCGGCTTCATGTTCTACGAGGGGCGGCGGCTGTTCCACGAGGACGCCGAGGTGCGGCCGTTCTATACCTTCCTGGGCAAGTTCATCCGCCGGGCGCGCGGGGCGCAGAGCGGCTGGCAGCGCGGCGACCCCGCCTACACGCTTTTTGAAAGCATCATTATTTCCATGTCATACCAGAACGCCGCCCATATCACCGAGATCGGCGAGAAGGAATTCTGCTCGTATGTCGATTTTTTCCTTGAACGCTGTATGGATGAGTAGGCAGTGCAGAAAATAATATGTTGACAGGAAAATCACAATGGGATATTATAATGTATGTCAATATTTACAGCGTATATTTAAATGGCTTTCCGTCGTTGACCGGCCGGCTGAGGGGGGTGCGCCATGCTTGAAATAATGGATTCGCTGTCGCGCCAGGCGGCGCAGAGGACCCGCGAGCTGATGGAAGAGCGCGCGTCCGGCACGCCGCTGGTCGTATATGGCGGCCGGTTCATCCCCTCGGAGCTCATCTGCGCCGCGGGCGCCAACGTGTTCCCCCTGCTGGGCAGCGGGGAGCTGCCCCCGGCGGACGCCGCGCAGGACGACATGCTCAGCTATATGAACCCGCTGGCGCGCGCCGTGGCCGGCGGCATCAAGCTCGGCGTGGACAAGATCACGCCCAGGGCCGACATCGTCGTCACCTCGGTGACGGACATACACATGGGCCGGCTGAGCGAGCTGCTGGAGTTCTGGGGCATCAACGTCTGCAAGGTGGGCGTGCCGCCGGACCGGCAGAAGGACATCGCCTTCGGCTATTACCTGCGTTCGCTTCAGGCCATGCTCGAGCGCGTGGCCCGCATCACCGGCCGCGGGCCGGACATGGAGGAGGCGCGGCGCAATTTTGCCGACTCCAACCGCATCGGCGCCGCCTTCCGGCACATCAACGAGCTGCGCAAGCGGCGCGACCCGCCCATCAGCTTTGAAAACTACATGCGGCTGCAGCACCTGAGCTTCGTGCTGGGCGACCGCCAGGCCGCCGGGGAGCTCACCGCGCTGAGCAAGGCGCTGGACGGCGCTTCCGGCGTTTACGGCGAGGGCGCGCCGCGGCTGCTGCTCATGGGGCACGCCGTGGTCAGCGGGGACTATGACCTGGTGCGGGCGCTGGACGAGAGCGGGGCCGTGGTGTCGGCGGATATCATCGACGAAGGCGTGCGCGTCAGCGAGAGGGACGTGGAGCTTTCCGGCGACCTGCTGGAGAATTTCGCCCGCAACCGCTACCTGGACACGCTGCCGACGGGCAATTTCATCCCCTCGTGGGAGGAGCGCTTCCGCCGCGCGCTGCAGCTTGTGGAGGAGTACGAGCTGGACGGCGTGGTGTGGTACCAGCTGGCCTACGACGAGGTGTACGACATGGAGTACGGCGCGCTGGCCCGGTCGCTGGCCGAGCGGGACATCCCCATACTGCAGCTGGAGACCAGCTACACCCGCTCGCCGGAGGAACTGGCCCGGGCGAAGGACAAGATCGAGCGCTTCGTCAGCAGCCTGAAAAGGCGCTGACGCGGACGATATAAAGAAGCATTCAAGGAGGAGACAGGCACAATGGATATGACTACGGTAGAGATCCGCCCGGCTGAAGGCGTCGCCGATGTCATGGAAGAACGGGGAGTGAACCTTGACGATGTCCGCGAGATCCTCGTCTATGCCGAGGGCGAGGGCGGCAAGCTCGTCGATGGGGACCGCTGCCTTGCCAAAAAGCGCATCGGCAACTTTACGGCCTATGCCGAGTACCGCATCGACGGCGACGCCGTGGAGGTCCTCGACGTTTACGGCCACCGCGTCCTGCTCACTGAGGACAACCAGGAATAAGGAGTGTGGAAGAAATGGCTTGGATGTGCAGCAAGTGCAATGTTGAAGTTGAAGAAGTAGACGATATCCAGATCTTCTTCAAGGATCTCTCCCTGCCGGAGGCCACCGGTTTCCGCTGCCCGCAGTGCGGCGTGGAATATATCGACCACGACTTCGTCGTCGATCAGCTCGCCTCCGCCGAGCAGATGCTCGAGGGCAAATAATAACTACAAAGGATAGAGGTCAGTACGATGAACCTGTTTGCCGGAGTCGATATCGGCTCCACGACTGCGAAATGCGTCATTACGGATGAAAATGACAATATGCTCGTCTTTGAGCACATCCCCACCGAGTATGACCGCAATGTGAGCGGCGAGAAGATACTCAAGATCGCCCTCGACAAGGCGGGCGTCGCCGAGGGGGACATCAAGTACATCGTCTCCACCGGCTACGGCCGCAAGTCCTTCCTGCGCGCGGACGCCAACATCCCGGAGATCATCGCCCACGGCGTGGGCACCTGGCACGCGCTGCCCGGCACGCGCACGATCATCGACATCGGCGGCCAGGACAGCAAGGTCATCTCCCTGGACGACCTGGGCAACGTCGAGCGCTTTGAGATGAACGACAAGTGCGCCGCCGGCACGGGCCGCTTTTTCGAGGTGCTGACGCACCGCCTGCTGGGCATCGAGATGGACCAGCTCTCCGACCTGATGAAGAAGTCCAAGGAGCCGTGCAGCATCAGCAGCATGTGCACCATCTTCGCCGAGAGCGAGATCATCTCCTACCTCTCGCAGAAGGTGCCTGTCGAGGACATCGCCGCCGGCACGGGCCGCTCCATCGCCCGCCGCATCATCAACATGGGCCGCTCCGCGCAGATAACCTACGCCGAGCCCATCGTGTTCTCCGGCGGCGTGGCCAACAACGAGGCCATCACGGATATCTTCACCGAGCTGCTGGGCAAGAAGGTGACCGCCGTCAGCATGCCGCAGTCCACCGCCGCGCTGGGCGCCGCCCTGCGCGCGCGCAAGATGTGGGAAGCCGAACAGGCAAAACAGTAAACGGATGAAAGGCGGGGCCGGCGGCCCCGCCTTTGCGCTGTAAGGGGGAAAGAGGCTATGACGGACGCGCTCATTAGGGCCTGCGGGGGCTTCCTGGACGTGCTGGGCGGCTGCGCCGTGCCGGCGGAGGGGCTCGCGCGCCTGGCGGACTATTTTGAACTCGACTCGCGGCGCGTGGCCGCCGCCGCGGCCGCGCTGGAGGAAAACCACGACCTGGGCTACGAGGGCGTGCGGCGGCTGCTCGCCGCCTGCCTGGAGGAGCTGTGCGGCGCGCTCTCATGCTGCGGCGTCCGGCGGCTGGTGGAGGTGAGCGTGCCCGCGCCGCTGCCGCTGGTGATGGCCCTGCAGCGCTCCGCCGCTTCCCAAGCGCACTTTTCCACCGCGGCGCTGCTGGCGGAGATATTCCTGCGCGGGCTGATGCTGGACGCCCGGCCGCTGGACGGCCGCAGCTGCGGCGTCCGGCGCTGCGGGCTGAACCGCATGCGCGAGCGGCTGCTGACGGCGCCGCCGGCGGGGGACATAGCCCTGGCGCTGCAATTCGGCTCGCTCTGCGACGAGTGCGTCAAGACCGGCGAGGGCTTCGCCGGGAAGGAGAAATGCGTCTCCTGCACGCTGCCGCGCTCCGGCGCGCAGCGGGAGGCTCTCAGCGCGGAGCTCCTGCGCCTGACGGCGCGCGCGGCCTGCGAGCGCCTGGGCGTGCGGCTGGGCGAGGCGGATATCGAGCATGGCCTGGCGCTGTACGGCCGGCTGATGCGCGTGCAGGCGCGGCTGACGCTGCTCAACGCCCGCGCGAAGCGGCGGCCGCTTTGCGGCAACAGCTTCGCCCTGGCGCAGACGGTGCAGCTGTGCTGCTTCGACGACTGGGAAGCGCCGCTCTCCGCGCTGGAGACGCTCGCCGGCGAGCTGGAGGGCGCGCCCGCCGCCGGGGAGGGGAGGGTGCGCGTATACTGCTTCTACACGCCTTTCCTGCGCCCGGGCATAGACGCGCGCTTCCGCGCCAACGGCGTGGACCTGCTGGGCAACGCGGCGTTTTTGAGCGCGCCGCCGGGCGCCGGGGAGGACATCTACGGCCTCTCCGCCCATGTGCTGCTGCACAGCGCGAGCGCGCTCGGCCTGGAGGACGAAGCGAGGCTGACCGCCCGCGCGGCGCGCGGCTGCGGCTGCTCGGCGTACCTGACAGGCGCTTTCTCCTTCGACCGGCGCATGGGCAGCGCCGTGCCTCTGCTGCGGCGCATACTGCGCGAGCGCTACGGCCTGGAGTCACACGCGCTGGAGAGCGACTTCTGGGCCGAGACCGGCTCGCCGATGATACCGCTGGAACGGGTGGACGCCATCTGCGCCCTGCTGCGCGCGGAGGGATAAAAGACAGGGCAAAAGCCCCGGCCGATGGCCGGGGCTTTTTTGCGCCCTTTTTTACTTCTTTATCAGGTCCTGGAACTCGTCCACGGAGAGCTCGCCGGCCTTGGCGCGCTCGAGCAGGCGCTTGGCAAAGGTGACCCATTCGCGGAATTCCTGCTCGGCGTTGGTGCGGTTGTTCAGGTTGCGGCGCTTGCGCGCGTTGTGCGTCTTATAAGCGGTGCGGTATATGGTCAGCAGCTCGTCGGCGTTTATCTTGGACTCATAGTCGAGCTCGCGGCACATCTTCCCGTTTGGCTGCACGCGATAGCAGTACTGCTCGTCGCTGCGGTTGAGCGGCACGAAGTAGTGGCCGCAGTTTTTACAGCGGCGTATGTGCATGCCGTTGGCGATCAGCAGGTACATCCCCAGGCAGCAGGCGGAATAGATGTCCGCCGGCTCCTGCAATATCAGCTCGCGGGTAAACTCGACCTGCCGGCCCTTGATGAGCTCGGCCAGGCGCTCGGGCTGCATGGCCGGGTCCCGGCCCTCGATGACAGTCTTAAAGTCCATGTTTTTCCCGCTGCTGGTGAAGAAATCCGACTTGTGGGGCCGCTGGATGCGGCTGCGCGGCACCGTCTTGCCAAGGGGGGAGGCGTAGGTCTCGTGCAGGTTGTAGAGCAGGTTGATGGGCGAGCGGTCGAGGAACTGGTCGTCAAAGAACGAGCGGAACAGGAACGCGCGCTGGATGTTGCTGAGCGAGGTGAGGCTGCCGGGCAGGTTGGAGTCAAGGCAGCAGGCGAGCGCGTCGTTCAGCTGCGCGAGCTTGACGACGTAGAACTCGAACCACTGCAGGTACTCTTCAAGCTGGTCGCAGACTGTGCGCCAGTAGAACTCCTCGCTCATCAGCCGGTCTACCTCGTCGTAGGTCTCGATGAGGTAGGGGCTGGGGTGCTGGGCGAAGAACGAGTAGTCGTTGAAGTCGCTCCAGAGCTTGCCCAGCGGCATGCTGGAGGCCCACCAGCAGTGCAGTCCGCGCACCTCGGAATAGAGGTCGAAGGTGTTTTCCAGATAGACCGGCACCAGGTGGTGGTCAAAGTTCTGGGCCTGTATCAGCGCCAGGTTGCGCTTCATCTTCGCCACCAGCGGAGGCAGCGCATCGGTGGACACCGTGATGAAGTCGATCATGTGCTGCCCGATGGGGGACTCGTCATAGAGGATGCAGATGAAGTCGTCCGAGCCGGCCGCCTTTTGCCGGTAAACGGACATGTGCTCCCTGGCGGCGCTCGACGCATTGGCGCCGACCGTCAGCTTGACATAGATGTCAGCCGGCCACATACCATTGTTGACCACGTTTCGCCATCCTTTCTGTCTACATTCACAATGTAGACAACATACTTTTGTGAATAATCACAGGATTGTCTACAGTTTAACGCGAAAATTGTAGACAAGGCAAATAACATTTGCCATGTCAACAAAAAATGCCCTAAAATTGTAGACCTAATTGGTCGTTAATGCTATATTTACAGCAGCGACAGGGGCAAAGCGATTATATATGATATTCGCCGTGTAGACAACTATTTTTTTAGAGTAGACAGTACGCAACAGAACGGCACATCAAAATGCTCAAAAAACCTGCTATGATTATAATACCTGTGCGCCAATGTGTCCAATACAATTTTGCCCTCCGCGGCGCGGCGGGCAGGATGTGCAAATAATTTTCACTGGAGGTAGAGACCCGTGAGCAAGATCACACTGAAGACAGACAACTGCAAGGCCTGCGGCAACTGTGTGAGGAACTGCCGCCAGGGCGCCCTGAGATTCACGGAAGAAGTGAATGCCAAGGGCTACCGGATGGTCGCCGTTGACGAGAGCAAGTGTATTTACTGCGGTATTTGCTACACTGTCTGTCCGGACTACGTATTCACCATTGAGGAAGGGAGCGATAACGCATGAAAAAGCTGATGAAGGGCAACTACGCGCTGGCGGAGGGCGCGCTGAGGGCGGGCTGCCGCATGTTTGCGGGTTACCCGATCACCCCGCAGACGGAGATACTCGAGTACATGTCCTCGCACATGCCGGAAGCCGGCGGCGACTTCGTGCAGACCGAGAGCGAGCTCGCGGGCATCAACATGGTGATAGGCGCGGCGGCCGCCGGCCAGCGCGCGATGACCAGCTCCTCCGGCCCGGGCTTCTCCCTCAAGCAGGAGGGCATCTCCTACCTCTGCTCCATGGAGCTGCCGGCCGTCATCGTGGACGTCATGCGCTACGGCATCGGCCTCGGCAACGTCGTCCTCGGCCAGGCGGACTATTTCCAGGCCACCAAGGGCGGCGGCCACGGCGGCTACAAGCTGCCCGTTTACGCCCCCGCTTCGGTGCAGGAGAACGCGGACTTCGTGTTCAGGGCCTTTGACGTGGCGGAGAAATACCGCACGCCGGTGGTGATACTCTCCGACGCCGCCATCGGCCAGATGATGGGCTCCGTCGAGCTGCCCGCGCCCATCGAGCACAACATCGACAAATTCCCCTGGACGCTCAAGGGGCGCGACGCCGAACACCCCACCGGCCGCAAGATGACGGACGTTATCTATTACGACTACGCCTACGACGACTACGACCCCCACATCCGCGCGCGCTACGGCAGGATGCACGACGAGCTGCAGGAATGGGAGGAAGTGCAGTGCGAGGACGCGGAACTGCTGCTGGTCGCCTATGGCATCAGCTCCCGCGTGTGTAAGGAGGCGCTGAAGATAGGCCGCGGCGAGGGGCTGAAGATCGGCCTGCTGCGCCCGATCACGCTCTGGCCTTTCCCGGAGAAGGCCATGGAGAAGTATAACGGCAGGATCAAGGGCTACCTCACCGTGGAAATGAACGCCTGCGGCCAGATGGTCGAGGACGTGGCGCTCCACGCCGCCGGCACCAGGGTCTATTCCGACCCCACCGGGCGCAAGGTGGCCGACAGCGAGGAGCTGGTCGCTCTGGCCCGCGATATCCTCGACGGCAAAGTAAAGGAGGCATTTTGACATGGCTATCACGAAGAAGATCCCGGATACGATATACGCAGCCAACTCTTTCTGCCCCGGATGCGGCCACGGCATCGTCATCAGGCTCATCGGCGAAGTGCTCGACGAGATGGGCATGTCCGACCGGGCCATCGGCACGCTGGCCGTCGGCTGCGCCTGCCTGGTGAACCGCTCGCTGGCCGTGGACCTGCTGCAGAGCGCGCACGGGCGCACCGCCGCGGCGGCCGCCGGCATCAAGCGCACCCGCCCCGGCAACCTTGTCTTTACTTATCAGGGCGACGGCGACGCCATCTCCATCGGCATCGCGGAGACGCTCTATTCCGCTCAGCGCGGCGAAAAGATAACGCAGATCATCGTCAACAACGGCGTGTTCGGCATGACCGGCGGCCAGATGTCCCCCACCACGCTCGTGGGCCAGAAGACGGCCACCTCGGAAAAGGGCCGCGTAGCCGAGGTCAACGGCGACCCGGTGAACATCATGAAGCTGCTCAGCCAGTTCGACGTCGCATATCTGGCCCGCGGCAGCGTGCATGACGCGGCGAGCATACTGAAGACCAAGCAGTTTATCCGCAACGCGTTTGAAAAGCAGATGCGCGGCGAGGGATACACCTGCGTCGAGGTCATCTCACCCTGCCCGACCAACTGGCACATGACTCCGCAGCAGGCGTCCGAACGCATCAAAAAAGAGGTCCTGGAGGTCTATCCGCTGGGCGAGTTTGTGAAAGGAGAGTAAGCAGCGATGATAAAGGAATTCGTTTTTTCCGGCTTCGGCGGGCAGGGCGTCCTGACGGCCGGCACGCTCCTGGCCAACACGGCCGCCATGAACGACTATGAAGTGTCCTGGATACCCTCCTACGGCTCGGAGATGCGCGGCGGCACGGCCAACTGCGTCGTCAAGGTGGGCGACGAGGAAGTGCCCTCGCCCTTCGCCAAGCGCATAGACGTGCTGGTGGCCATGAACCGCCCCTCGCTGGAGAAGTTCGCCGCCATGGTGCGCCGCGGCACCGGCATCATCATCGTCAACAGCTCCGTGGTCCACGACGTGCCCGAGTATGAGGGCGTGACGGTGATACCCGTGCCGATGATGGAGATCAGCCTCAGGCACGAGAACGAGCGTGGCTCCAATATCGTCGCCGTGGGCGCCGCGGTGGGTGCGACGGGCATCATGCCGCGGGAGATGATGGTCGAGGGCATAGAGACCTATTTCGCCAAGTACGGCAAGGCCAACAACGCCAAGAACATCGCCGTTTTCAACGAGGGCTACGATCTCGTCAGAAAGGAACTGGCCAGATGAACCTTGAAAAGCTGCTCAGGCCCCGGAGCGTCGCCGTCATCGGCGCCAGCGAAAAGCCGGGCTTCGGCCTTTCCACCTGCACCAACCTGCTGCGCTCTTCCCGGCAGGAGCACATCTACTTCATCCATCCCAAGCGCGAGAGCGTGCTGGGGAAAAAGTGCTATAAGCGCATAGCCGACCTGCCGGAGCAGGTGGACATGTGCATCATACTGCTCAACAAGAGCCTGGTCATCCCCGCGCTGGAGGAGGCCGCGGCGAGCGGCTGCCGGGCCGCCATCGTCTATGCCAGCGGCTACGGCGAGACCGGCGACCGCGAAGCCGAGCGAGAGCTGCGCGAGACGGCGCAGCGGCTGGACATGGCCGTCATGGGCGTGAACTGCGCCGGGTATATCAGCAACAACGACGACCTCTTCCCCTTCGGCATGATCGTCAAGCGCGACGCCAGGCCGGGCAACATAGCCATCATTTCGCAGTCCGGCAAGATATGCCTGAACATGATGCAGGTGGACTACATGAATTTCTCCTACCTCATCTCCGCCGGCAACTGCTCCTGCCTGCTCGTCGAGGATTACATAGACTACCTGATCGACGACCCGGGCACCAAGGTCATCGGCCTCTACCTGGAGGGTGTCAAGGACCCGGAAAAATTCACCGCCGTGCTCCGCCGCGCCGCCGTCATCAAAAAGCCCATCGTGATACTGAAGGTGGGCCGCAGCTCCGCCGGCAGCCGCGTGGCCTCGTCCCACACGGGCAGCCTCTCCGGCTCTGACAAGGCGTTCGACGCGCTGTGCAAAAAGTTCGGCATCGTGCGCGTGGACGACATCGAGGAGCTCGTGCAGACCTGCCACACGCTCAGCGTGCTGCCCTCCCTGCCGGAGATACCCACCATCAGTGCCATGTGCCTTTCCGGCGGCGAGACCGGCGTCTGCGCGGACGTCGGCACCTCCGAGGGGCTGGAATACCCCGACTTCAGCGAGGAGACGCTGCGGCGGCTGACGGAACTGCTGCCCGATTACGCCTCGCCGGCCAACCCGCTCGACATGACGGCCACGCTTTCCCACGACGGGCCCAAGTACGCCGAGGTGATAAAGGCCATCATGCGCGACCCCAACGTGGGCATGGTGCTCTGCGGGCAGACCATACTGCCGCACCAGGCGCCGGAGGACGTCATCTACCCGATGTCCGACGGCATGGTGATGGCGGCCAACGAGCGCATCAAGCCCGTGGCCGTGGTCAATTTCTTCAACTGCGACCGCGACCCGGCCATACGCGCCAAGCTGGAGAGCGCCGGCGTGGCCATCTTGCCGGCCACCGGCACGGCGTTCAAGATACTGCGCTACATCAAGACGCTCGTGCAGTATGAGCCGGAGGAAAAAACGCTCTCCCTGGCCGTGCCGCAGCCGCTCCAGGGCCGGCGCGTGGCGCTCAGCGAATACGAGAGCAAGCAGGAGCTGCAGCGCTCCGGCGTGCGCATCCCCTATTCCGAGGTCGTCAGCAGCGCAGAGCAGCTCGAGCGCGTGGCCTCTCAGGTCAGCTATCCCTGCGTGGCCAAGATAGAGTCTGCCGACATCCTGCACAAGTCCGACATCGGCGGCGTGAAGCTGGACCTGAAAAATGCGGACGAGCTGCGCGCGGCCTATGCCGAGGTGCTGAAAAACGCCGCGGAAAAGGCGCCGGAGGCAAAGATAAACGGCGTGCTGGTGCAGCCCATGCTGCCTAGGGGCGTGGAGGTCATCGTCGGCGTCAATGTGGACCCGCAGTTCGGCCCGATGGTGCTTTGCGGCCTGGGCGGCGTGTTCGTCGAGGTGTTCAAGGACGTGGCGCTCTACCCCGCGCCGCTGAACAGGGGCGAGGCCCGCGCGATGATCGAGTCGCTCAAGGGCTACAAGATGCTCGCCGGCTACCGCGGCGGCGCGAAGTGCGACGTCGAGGCGCTGGCCGAGCTCATCGTCCAGGTGGCGGACTACGCCGTGGCGAACAAGGACAGCCTGTGCGAAATGGATCTCAACCCCGTTTTCGTGTATGAGGAAGGGAAGGGCGTCGATATAGCGGACGCCGTCATCATAAAAAGGGAAAAGGACTAAGCTACGACCCGGGCATAAGGCCGCCGGGAACGCGGGGGAAAGGCCGGCGGCCTGGTGATAAAAAACACAACGAAAAAGAGGAGGAGAGAAGACATGGCACAAAGCAAAAGCAAGAAATGGATGGCGTTCATCGTGCTGACCATAGCCGCCGGTCTCATTTACCGCGTACCGTACCTGAAGACCGTGTTCTATGACCCGCTGGTGGCCGCCTTCCAGATCACGAACACGGAAGTGGGCACGATGATGAGCGTCTACTCCGTGGTGAAGACCGTACTTTACATCCCGGCGGGCATACTCGTTGACCGCTTCGACAACCGCAAGATGCTGGTGTTCTCCATGGTTATGCTGGCCGTGCTGACCTTCGTTTACGCCATCATACCCAGCCTGACGATCGTCTATGTGCTCTACGGGCTGATGGCGGTCAGCAACGTCATCTTCTGGACCGCGTTCATCAAGGCCATCCGCATGTTCGGCTCTGAAAATGAGCAGGGCTCCGTGTTCGGCTACTCCGAGGGCATCCGCGCCGTCGCTTCCCTGGTCATCAATTTCATCGCGCTCTGGATGTACGCCAGACTCGAGGTCACGAGCGACACCCCGCTCACCGGCGTGCTGGTGCTCTACGGCGCCATCTACCTCGCCATGGGCGTGGCCATCTGGTTCCTGATCCCCTCCGGGACGGGCAGCGAGGACGGCCACCGCGCCACCTTCAGGGACTATGTCAACGTGCTGAAGATACCCGCGGTGTGGATCGTCTCCCTGCTGGTCATGTGCTGCTACAGCGTCCAGGTCGCCTCTGAGTACACCACTCCCTACCTGAGCGACGTGATGCTGATGTCCGCCGCCACGGCCGGTGTCGTCGCGACCATCCGCAGCTACGGCGTCGGCCTCTTCGCCGCCCCCATCATCGGCAAGATCACGGACAAGGTCAAAGTCCCCTATTCCGTGTCCGTCATCGCCCTCCTGGTGCTGGAGATCGTCATGACCGCCATACTGCTCATCCTGCCGGGCGAGCCGAGCGTGCTCATCGTCAGCATCGTCGTCATCCTGGCCTTCGCCAGCTTTATGTACGCCCTGCGCGGCGTCTACTACGCGACGCTCGGCGAAGCCGGCGTCCCCGTGGCGCTGACGGGCACCGCCACCGGCGTCATCTCCGTCATCGGCTACCTGCCCGACGCCTTCATGAACCTGCTGATCGGCAACAAGCTCGACCAGTACCCCGGCGCCGCCGGCTACAAGTATATCTTCATGTACATGATCGCTTTCGCGGTCGCCGGCATCGTCATCGCCATCGTCATCAACCGCATCGGCAAGCGCAACGCCGCCAGGGCCGCCGCCGAGTAAAAAAAGGCGCCGCCCCTCCCGGCAAGAGCCCGGGAGGGGCGGAAAAGGCGGGCGCATCCCCATTGCAAGTACCCAAACCACATGTGAGGAAGTGGAGCTATGACTACTGTTCTGATCGTTGTCGGCGTTTACATGGCCGCCATGCTGGCGATCGGCATTATTTTTACGAAGAAAGCCAACAGCACGGAGGAATATTACCTGTCCGGGCGCTCGCTGCCCGCGCCGGTGCTGATGTTCACCTTCGCCGCCACCTGGATCGGCGCGTCGTCCACTCTGGGTAAGGCGGGCCTGGCCTATACGAACGGCATCTCCGCCATCTCGCCGACCATCGGCTCGTTCATCGCGTTCTTCATCTTTACGGCCTTTGCCGGACGGATAAGGCGGGTGGGCGCGGAGCACGGGATCTGCTCCATACCTGACCTCTTTGAAAAGCGCTTCGGCAAGGCCACGGGCCTTATCGCGGCCCTCGTCATCGCCTGGACCATGGTCTGCACCACCGGCACCCAGCTGATAGCTTTTTCCAAGGTGCTGGAGTACATGTTCGGGCCATACGGCGTCTCCTATGAGCAGTCGCTCATCATCGCCATGGCGATCGTGGTGTTCTACACCATGCTCTCCGGCATGTACGGCGTCGCCTATACGGACGTGGTCCAGGGCGTCATACTGCTGGCCGTGATCGGCATCGTGGTGCCCATAGGCGCGCTCAGCCAGATCGGCGGCATGGGCGAGCTGAAAGCGCAGCTCGACGGGAGCTACTTCCAGTTCTCACCGGACATCAGCATGATCGGCTACACCTTTACGTCCTTCCTGTATTTTGTTGCCGGGCCCCCGTACTGGCAGAGGGCGTTTGCGGCCAAGAGCTCGAAGTCGGCCATGGAAGGCTCCCTCGGAGGCAATATCATCATCATTTTCTACACCATCGCCGTCGTGCTCATCGGCATCTGCGCGGCCTGCCTGTATCCGGGCGTCACCGGCAGCGAAACCGAGCTGGTGCTGCTGATGGTCGCGGAAGCGCGCTTCCCGACGATCGTCTACGCCCTGACCATCGCCGCCATCCTCGCCGTTATCATGAGCACGACCGACAGCTACCTGATACTCTCGGCGCAGACCGTGACGACGGACATCATCTGCAAGGTGAAGGACGTCAGGGAGCAGAAGAGCGTCGTCAACATCAGCCGCATCTCCGTGGTGGCGGTGGGCGTGTTCGCGCTGATCTTTGCGCTCAAGATGAGCAACATCTTCGAGGCGATGATGCTCTCCATGACGCAGTTCTCGGCGGCGGTGGCCGTGCCGGCGCTGGCGGCGCTGTTTTCCAGGAAAGTGACGCGCCAGGGGATGATATCGTCCATGCTGAGCGGCCTGGCGTTCTCGGTGCTCTGGCGCAGCGCGCTGCACAACCCCTGGGGCCTCAGCGAGGCCATCTCCGGCAGCGTCGTATCGCTGATAGTGATCGTCGCCGTCTCCGCCTGTACGCAGAACAAAGGCAAGCCGGCGCCATATTTCGGCTGAACTCATGAGGAGGTAATACATGCGTATAGTCAACACCTGCCATTATGCTGACCTTCCGCGCGAGCACCCGGCCTTCCAGCGGGTGCTGGCCAAGGCGGAATTCGTCACCTGTGAAAAGAAACAGCTCACGAGCGAGGAGCTGCTGGAATTCGTCCAGGGGGCCGACGCGCTCATCAGCGGCACGGATTTCATCCGCGCGGACCTGATAGAACGCTTCCCAAAGTCGCTGAAAGTCATCTCCCGCCCGGCGGTGGGCTATGACCGCGTGGACATCGCCGCCGCCCGCGCGCACGGCATCGACGTCTGCAACGCGCCGGGCAGCAACTGCGAGAGCGTCGCCGACCTGCTGCTGGCCCTGATGGTCATGGGGGCCCGCGACGTATACAACTGCATCAGCGACGTGCGCGAAGGCAAGTGGGGCGTCCGCCGCAAGGGCGTGGACCTGATGGGCAAGACGGTGGGCATCATTGGCCTGGGCGCCATCGGCAAGAGCGTCGCGCGGCGCTGCCTGGCCTTCGGCATGGACATAGTGGCCAGCGACCCCTACATAGACCGCGGATTCTGCGCAGAGCACAGCGTGACGCCCATGGAGCTCGGCGAGCTGCTGGAGCGCAGCGACTTCATCGTCCTCGCCCTGCCGCTGATGGAGTCCACCTATCACATCATCAACGCCGAAACGATAGCCCGCATGAAGGACGGCGTCATCATTGCCAACGACGCCCGCGGCGGCGTGGTGGACACCGCGGCGATGGCCGCGGCGCTCAGGAGCGGCAAGGTGGGCTTTTACGCCACCGACGTCACGGACCCGGAGCCGCCCCCGCCGGACTATGAGCTCTTCGGGCTGGACAACTGCGTCATCACGCCCCACATGGGCGCGGAGACCACCGACGCCACGAACAACATGATGGCCATGGCGCTGACCAACGCCATGGACGTGCTGGAGGGCCTGGACTGCAAAAACATCGTCAACAGGCAGTGCTGACGACCATATGAAAGGAAGGAAAAACGATGAAACCGTATCTGATCGTCGAGTGGAATGATATCGAGAGCGAAGCCCACGGCTGGCTGTGCATACACAACCTGGTCAAGGGCCTTGCCGGCGGCGGCACCCGTATGCACCCCTCGGTCACGCGCGAGGAGGTCATGCGCCTGGCCGAGATCATGGCCTATAAGTACAACGCGGCCGGCATCCCCGACTGCGGCGGCTGCAAGGCCGGCATAGTGTACGACAACAAGGCCCCCGACGCCCGCGACGTGCTCAAGCGCTTCTTCGCCGCCATGCGCCCCTATGTGGAGATCGGCCTGGCCCTGGGCAACGACCTGGGCACCACCGGCCCGGAGATCGCCGCCATCCGCTCCGAGCTCGGCATGGCCACCATGACGGAGACCAAGAGCCAGCTGCAGGACATGCAGATGCGCGCCAATATGCAGAAGAAGGCCAAGCTGCTGCATGAGAAGTACGACGTTTTCACCGTCAACGACGCCATGACCGGATACGGCACCGCCGCCTGCGCCGATGTCGCCTGGAGGAAGCTCCATGGCGCGCCGAACGGCGCGAAGGTGCTCGTCCAGGGCTTCGGCAACGTGGGCGCCAGCGCCGCCTACCGCCTCCACCAGCTGGGCTACAAGGTCGTGGGCATATCTGACGCCAGGCAGCTCGTGGTCTGTGAGGACGGGCTCGACGTGCCGTACCTCTATGAGCACAGGACGCCGTACCTGGAGATGGACACGGAAACGCTGAAGAGCGAGTACAAGGTCCTGCCCAACACCGAGTGGATGAACGTCGAGTGCGACATTTTCATCCCCGCCGCGCTCGAGGCGGTCATCAATAAGGACACCGTCAACAAGATAACGGCCACCGTCATTTCCGAGGGGGCCAATATCCCCACGACCGAGGAGGCCGACGAGGTGCTCAAGGCCAGGGGCGTCTGCGTCATCCCCGACTTCATCGCCAACCTGGGCGCCATCCGCTTCCACGGCTACGCCCGCCTGGGCCTCATAGACTTCACGCCGGAGTCCGCCATCGGCGACGTCATCAGGTGCAGCGAGGAGAACACCGAGCGGCTGTTCGCCGAGCAGCAGAAGACCGGCGAATACTTCCGCGACATTGCCTACCGGCTGTTCGCGCCGACCAAGCAGTCCGAGTTCGAGTTCTGATTTTATTCCCTCTCCACAATTCCCCCTGGCAGAAGCCCCGCCATGAAACATGGCGGGGCTTTTTTGCGCTCACTGGACGAATATGCTCTTTTTGATCTGCGCGATGGCGTTCTTTTCCAGGCGGGAGACCTGCGCCTGGGAGATGTTGATCTCGCTCGCCACCTCCATCTGCGTCTTGCCGTCATAGAAGCGCAGGGCGAGGATGCGCTTTTCGCGCTCGCCCAGGCGGGCGATGGCGTCCGAAAGGGCGAGCCGCTCCAGCCAGCCCTCGTCGGTACAGCCGCGGTCGCTCAGCTGGTCCATCACGCAGACGCTCTCGCCGGCGTCCGAGTATATGGGCTCGAAGAGGCTGACGGGGTCGGAGATGGCGTCCAGGGCAAAGACCACGTCCTGCCGCTTTATGCCGAGCGCGGCGGCGATCTCGTCGGTGGTGGGCTCGCGCCCCGTCTCGTTGGTGAGCTTTTCCCGCGCCTGCAGGACCTTATAGGCCGTGTCACGCATCGAGCGCGAGACCCGCACGGAGCTGTTGTCGCGCAGGTAGCGCCGGATTTCACCTGCTATCATCGGCACGCCATACGTGGAAAAGCGCACGTTTTGGGCGGGGTCGAAGTTGTCTATCGCCTTGATGAGGCCGATGCAGCCCACCTGGAAGAGGTCGTCCACGTTTTCCCCGCGGCCGGAGAACTTCTGGATGACGGAGAGCACCAGCCGCAGGTTGCCGCTGATGAGCTCCTCGCGCGCGGCCTGGTCGCCGGCGCGGGCGCGCCGCAGCAGAGCCTGCGTCTCCTCGTTCTTCAAAACGGGCAGCTTCGCGGTGTTTACGCCGCATATCTCTACTTTTCCCTGCAAAGGCAAAGCCCCTTTCACGGAAGGTGGAGATATTTTCTCCCGGAAATGGGCTTTTGATGCAGAGCTACAGCGCATCGGGCCGGGAAATGTCCGTCGTATGCGCGTGTTTCCCGGCGAAAAATGCACAAATGGCTTGAATTTGGCGGTTTTTGTGATATCATATGCAGGCTGACACACGAAAGGGAGAACCATGGGACGATGCGCAGATGTTACAAAAACTTCCAATATATATATATATATATAACGCTATGGCTGCTCGCGCTGGCCGGCTGCGGCGCGAGCTCGCCGGTGTACGGGCTGGAGCCCGTGCTTGAGCCGGACGCGGAGGAGCTGGCCTGGGCGGAGCTGCTGGGCGGGGAGAACTGCCTCGTGCTGCGGTACTCGGCGCCGGGGGCAGGCAGCCTGTGCGCGGTGGTATACGAGCTGCGCGGCGGCGCGTGGGAGGAGAGCGGCGCGGCGGTGGAGTTCCCCAGCGTGAGCGAAGAGGGCGTGCTGCTGCTGAGTTTTGACAGCCTGCCGGGCGGCTTTGAGGCGGCGGTGCTGCAGCCGGACGGCGTGGAGCAGACACTTGCCGCCGGTGCGCTGGCCGCGCCGCGCTCGGAGGCCAACGGGATGACGTTCATCACCACGCCCGCAGAGGCCACGCCGGGAGGGAGCATCGCGGCGGCGATGCACTACTACGCGGACGGTGGGCAGGCCATCGCGGCCGATATGGAAGATTTCGGCCGCCCGGAGAGCCTTGCAGGCTACGAGGCGGTATATGCGCTGGCTGTCACCTTCTCCTGAGCGGCCCAGGCTGCGCCTGGAGGCAGTTGCCGCCGCGTTGCGGCGGCGGGCAGGAGCAGGGGCGGGCCCCTGCGACCTTATTCTGAGGGATTTCTTTTTGTCTTGTCAAAAAGAAACCCCTCAGACTCCAAAGAGAAAACCGCTTTTGTGCTCGTCGACAGGTAAAATCTGCCCGTTAGTATGGGTGGTGACTGACTTTCAGGTGGTCATCCCGTAGTCGGATGGCCTTGCACAACGCCGACCGCGGTTGGCTTCGCTTCGCTCGCGCCGCTGACGAGATGATGATTGGCAGTGCCGCGACCGCAGGGAGCAACGCACGGTCGGCGATGCAATAAACTCATTTGACAACGGGATGACCGCGTTTGATGACCGAGAAGTTGTAAAAACACGCAAAAAACGCTCCGACTACCGCCGGAGCGTTTTTCTTTGGGGCGCCACTCCCGTTTCTTTGGGCAAGACCAAAGAAATGGGGTGGCAAGGCCCCATTGCGGGGGCCTTCAGTCAGCGCGGCGCGCAGCGCAGCTGCATCCAAGCGCAGCTTGGCCCGCCGCCGCTTGCGGCGGCCTCTGCCTCCTTACCGCAGCCTGGTCATAGGACGCGGACGCGGAGGACGTTGGGCTGCTGGGAGAGCTGGCCGGTGATCTCGCCGTTGACTTTTTCGGAGAGGTCCATCATCGTGTAGGCGTAGGCCCCGCGGGGCTTGTTGAGCATGTGCTCGACGTTGATGTTGCGGGCGCTGACGAGGTCGAGGATGGAGTTTATCATGTTGGGCACGTTGCGGTGGATGACGCACAGGCGGCTTTTGCCCAGGCGCTCGAGCGTGGCGTTGGGCAGGTTGACGCTATTTTTGATGTTGCCGTTCACGAGGTAGTCGTAGAGCTCCTGCGCTGCCATGACGGCACACTTCTCCTCGCTCTCCGGCGTGCAGGCGCCCAGATGCGGCGTGCAGATGACGTTCTTTTTGCCTATCAGCTTCTCATTGGGGAAGTCGGTGACATACTTGCCCACGCGGCCGCTGGCGATGGCCTCCAGCATGGCGTCGTCGTCCACCACCTCGGCGCGGGACTCGTTCATGATGCGCACGCCGGGCTTCATGTAGCTGAGGGCCGTGGCGTCGATCATGTGGTGTGTGCTCTCCGTGTAGGGCACGTTGAGGCTGATGTAGTCGCTGGAGCGGAAGATCTCCTCCGCGTAATCGACGTGGATGACGTGGCGCGAGAGCCGCCAGGCGGCGTCCACGGACATATAGGGGTCGTAGCCGCGGACGGTCATGCCCAGCTGCAGCGCGGTGTTGGCCACCAGCGCGCCCACCGCGCCCAGGCCGATGACGCCCAGGCTCTTGCCGCAGAGCTCGGGGCCGGCGAAGGCGCTCTTGCCCTTTTCCACCAGCGCGGGGATCTCCGCGCCGCGGCCGGCGATGCTCTTCACCCACTCGATGCTGCCCAGCATGTCGCGGGAGGCCAGGAGCATCTCGAAGATGACCATCTCCTTGGTGGCGTCCGCGTTCGCGCCGGGGGAGTTGAAAACGGCGATGCCCTCCTCCGTGCAGCGGTCGATGGGGATGTTGTTCACGCCCGCGCCCGCGCGGCCGATGCACAGGAGGTCCCTGCCGAAGTCCATGTCATGCAGGTCGGCGGAGCGTATCAGCAGCGCGTCGGGGTTTTCAACTTCCGGCCCCACCTCGCAGCCGTGCTCGGCCAGCAGCCCCGTGCCGAGGGGGGAGATGGTGTTCATGGTGCGTATCTTAAGCATGGTGTTCGACCTCAAATCCCTTCATGTATTCCGCCAGCGCGCGGACGCCCTCCACCGGCATGGCGTTGTATATGGAGGCCCTCATGCCGCCGGTCAGGCGGTGGCCCTTGACGTTTACGAGACCGCGCTCCTTCGCGCCGGCGACGAACTCGGCGTCCAGCTCGGCGCTGGCGGTGCGGAAGGTGACGTTCATCATCGAGCGCGAGCCGCGCTCGGCGTGCGGCAGATAGAGACGCGAGTTGTCCAGCACGTCGTAGAGTATGGCGCTGCGCTCGCGCCGCAGCGCGTCCATGGCCGCGAGGCCGCCCTGCTCCTCTATCCACTCCAGCACCAGGCCCAGCATGTAGATGCACCAGCACGGAGGGGTGTTGAGCATCGAGTCCTTGTCTATCATCTTCTGATAGGACATGATCTGCGGCGTTGCGGCCGCCTCGTGCCCGGCGAAGCGCCTGTCGATAATGGCCACGGTGAGGCCGGCGGGGGCGATGTTCTTCTGCGCGCCGGCGTAGATGAGCGCGTATCGGGAAACGTCCACCGGGTGGCTCATGATCTCGCTCGACATGTCGCAGACCAGGGGGACGCCGCCCGCCTCCGGTACATAGTCCCAGGCGGTGCCGAAGATGGTGTTGTTGGCGCAGTAGTGGAAATAGGCCGCGCCCGGCTCCACGTCCAGCTCCTGCTGGCGGGGGATGCGGTGGAAGCCCTCCTCCGTGCCGTCATAGGCGAGGGAGACAGCGCCGTATTTGCGCGCCTCTTTGGCGGCGATGCCGGAGAAGTTGCCGGTGACGGCGTAGGAGGCTGCCCTGCCGCCCATCAGGTTCAGGGGCACGGCGGCGAACTGGCCCGTGGCCCCGCCCTGTAAAAAGAGCACCTCGTGCGTGTCCGGTACGGCGAGCAGGCGCTTGAAGCGCTCCTTGGCGGCGGCGTGTATTTCTGCAAACTGGCTGCCGCGGTGCGAGAGCTCCATCACGGACATGCCGCAGCCGTGCCAGTCGAGCAGCTCGGACTGCGCCTTTTTCAGCACGCTCTCGGGCAGGACGGCCGGCCCGGCGGCGAAATTATAGACCCTCTCTGACAATAGGAACACTCCCCGCGGCGCGCCAGGGCGCGCGTATTTTTTATTTCCGGGCGGCAAAAAAGCACGTTTTCCGCCGCCCGGATACATATTATATAATACTCTTTAGCCGGATGCCGCGTCAAACCGCATCTCCGACAAGCATTTCCCCGGCGGCTGACGAAATTTTGACGTTTCTGACAAGCCCACGCAGGCCTGTCCCCGGTACGGAAACTTCCATGTAATTTGTAGCGTGGCCGGTGGACACGCCGTCCGCCTCCGTCTCGAAGAGCACCTCCAGCGTGCGCCCCACGCAGGAGGCGAGATAGGACATGCGCGTTTTCATGGCGGCCTCGTGCGCCTCGTGCGCGCGGCGGGACTTCTCGGCGGCGGTGAGCTGCCCGGGCAGGCGGTCCGCCGGCGTGCCGGGGCGGCGCGAGTAGGGGAACACGTGCAGCGCGGCGAAGGACACCTTTTCGATGAAGGCGAGCGTCTCGGCGTGCTCCGCCTCCGTCTCGCCGGGAAAGCCGGCGATGAGGTCGCCGGTGAGGGCGCAGTGCGGGAAGTGCCGCCGCAGCCGCTCCGCGACGGCCAGGAACTGCGCGGTGTCATATTTCCGGTGCATGCGCGCGAGCGTGCCGTCGCTGCCGGACTGCAGCGAGAGGTGGAAGTGGTCGCAGACCGTCCCCAGGGCGGCCAGGCGGGAGCAGAACTCCTCCGTCACCGCCGTCGGCTCCAGCGAGCCCAGGCGCAGGCGCAGCTCCGGCGCGGCGGCGGAGACGGCCTCCACCACGTCCGCCAGCGCGGGCGAGCCGGGCAGGTCGCTGCCGTAGGAGGCGATCTCGATGCCCGTCAGCACCAGCTCGCGGTAACCGCGGCCGGCGAGCGAGGCGGCCTCCTCCGCCGCCTCGGAGAGGGGCAGCGAGCGCACGCGCCCCCGCGCATAGGGTATCACGCAGTAGGTGCAGAAATTCTCGCAGCCGTCCTCTATCTTCAGGTAGGCCCGCGCGTGCCCCTCGAAGGCCCCGGCGGGCAGGCGCTCGATGCTGCGGCGCGTAAAGGGCCTGTCCACGCCCTCCTGGCGCCCGCCGCCGGCCACGGCGCGCTCCAGCGCGTCGATGAAGCCGTGCCGGTCGCCGCTGCCCCAGACGATGTCGGCCCCCAGCTCCCGCGCCCGGGCGGGCTCAACCTGCGACCAGCAGCCACAGACTGCGCGCACGGCCCCCGGGTGGAGCTCGGCCAGCCGCCGCAGGGCCTGGCGCGATTTGCGTCCGCTCTCCGCCGTCACAGCGCAGGAGTTGACGATAACGGCGTCCGCCCTCTCGCCCGCAGCGGCGCGCTCATGCCCGCGCTCGGCGAGCAGCGTCTCCATCGCCTGCGTCTCGTACTGATTGACCTTGCAGCCCAAAGTGTCTATAATGTATCTCATGATAATACCGTCCTGAAGGTGAGATTTATGGAGATCTATCTTGACAATGCCGCCACCACCCGCGTCTGCCCGGAGGCGGCCGAGGCGGCGGCCAACGCCATGCTCAACGCCTACGGCAACCCCAGCTCCACGCACGGCAAGGGCCGCGAGGCGAAAAAGCTGCTCGACACGGCGCGCAAAAACGTCGCCTCCGCGCTCGGCTGCGCGCCGGGAGAGCTGGTGTTCACATCCTGCGGCTCGGAGAGCGACAATTGGGCGCTGCTCTCCGGCGCGTGGGCGGCCTCCGCCCGCGGCGGGCACGTGATAAGCTCCGCCGTGGAGCACGACGCCGTGCTGAAAACGCTCGACGAGCTGGAGCGCCGCGGCTACGAGGTCACGCGCCTCGCCCCCGGCGCGGACGGGGCCATATCCGTGGACGCCGTGCGCTCCGCCCTGCGGCCGGACACCGTGCTCGTCTCGCTGATGATGGTGAACAACGAGACCGGCGCGGTGACGGACGTCGCCGCCGTGGCGCGGATGCTGAAAAAATGCGCCCCCCGCGCGCTGCTGCACACGGACGCCGTGCAGGGCTTCCTGAAAGTGCCCTTCTCTGCGAAAACGCTGGGCGCGGACCTCATCAGCGTCTCCGGGCACAAGATACATGCGCCCAAGGGCGTGGGCGCGCTCTATATCCGCCAGGGCCTGCACCTGCGGCCCTTCATCGTGGGCGGGGCCCAGGAGGACGGCCGGCGCGCGGGCACGGAGGCCGTGCCGCAGATCTGCGCCTTCGGCGAGGCCGCGCGCGTGGGCGCCGCGCAGGCGGCGGAGGCGCGCTCGCGCATGTCCGCCCTGCGTGAGCACGCCATAGACCGCCTCTCGGCGGCGATACCGGGCTTCACCGTCATCGGCGGCGGGGCCGCGCACATCCTCTCGCTCTCCCTGCCCGGCTACCGCAGCGAGGTGCTGATGAGCTGGCTGGACGGGCAGGGCATCTGCGTCTCCCGCAGCTCGGCCTGCAAGCGCGGCGCGCGCAGCCACGTGCTGGGCTCCATGGGCGTCGAGCCCCGGGTGATCGACGGCGCCATCCGCGTGGGCCTCTCGCGCTACACGACGGCGGAGGAGATCGACGCGTTCTGCGACGCGCTCATCGCGGCCGCCGGGCAGCTCGCGCACAGCTGAGCGCACAGGCACATTTTACCCGCGCTGCCGCGCCGCGTCAAGGGCGGGCGCAGGATATGGCGCGCATAATGTTATGTAAACTGATTTTGCATATTGCCCGCGCTATTCACGCGCGCGGCGCTGTTGAAAAGCCTGTTCAAAGTGTGCAAAACCCGCGCTGTACAAGGGCTCCGGCGGCTTCCGGCCTTAACATATTATTCACATTCGACGTGGATAGCGTGTAAATTACGTCTACTTAACATAATTTGTTGACATGTATGAGAATTAGGATATAAAATGGCCCTGCCCCATTTGGGGCAGGGCGCGGCCATATACGGTAGGCGGTCACATCCCCTCCATCCCGGAGGGGACTTCTGCCCCCCCTCCAGCGAGAGGGGGTGATGCCCATGTACGTTACATACGCAGAGCTCTTTTCCTTCTGCCTGGTAATACTCGGCGTCATAGGCGTTGTACTCAACGCTAAAAAGAAGTAACCGCCGCGGCCTCCACAAGCTCGGCGATTACTTCAAAGCGCAATGAGGGGCTGACCGTTTACCGGCCGCGTCCTTTCTGTACACATTATACCTGCCGCCGCCTGCGTTGTCAAGCGGCGGCTTTGCTGTTGGGGGAACAATTAGCCGCTTAGCGCGTCTCTTCCAGAAAAGGGCGCTCAGACGCCCAGGAAACTGCGCAGGTCGAGCGAGAGCTGCTCCGCGCCCTCGCGGTTGAGCGAATAGATGCTGCGCGCGCCGCGCAGTTCAAAGCCCACCAGGCGGGCGTTCAGCAGTATCTGCATGTGGTGCGTGACCGTGGCGGCGGAGAGGCCGGTGATGGCGGCCAGCTCGCCGGAGCTGCGCGGGGCTTCGCGGAGGGCGGCGAGGATGTCGAGACGCTTTTTGTCGGCCATGGCCTTCAGCGAATCCTGGAAGCGGAGCATGGAAAATGCCTCCGAGCGCGTCAGCAGCTGGACGAACAGGCCGGAGATGAACGGCCACGGCCCGTCGCGGCCCTGCTCAACGAGCAGCGCGTCGAGAACGATGGTCATGGTGGAGAAGTGTTCGAGGCCGGGGCGCACGATATACCGCCCGTCGGGCAGCGAGAGGTCCGCCGGGCCCTCGAACAGCGCGTCCAGCCCGCCGGCGTCGAGGGCCTCTTTCGTGCGCGCGTACCAGTCGTCGATGAGCGGCGCGGCGAGGGGTAGCTTTTCCCGGTAAAGCTCCTCGCCGCGGCGGAGCACGGAGCTGATCTCCGAGAAGCGCCGCTCCCAGTTGATACAGAGGTCGAGCATGTTCCAGCGGTGGGAGGGCGGAACCTCGCGCTCGTCGAGGCCGGACATCAAGCGCACGAACTCCTCGAGCGTGAGCTCGCGCATATAGCCCTCGTCGCCGGGCGCGAGGGCGGCCGCGTCGTTATATATGAGCGCGGCGAGCTTCTCGCGGCCAAAATCGTGCTCCATCGCCAGGCGCACCAGGGCGGAGGGGGTGGAGAGCGCCTCGTTGGGCGCGCGGTAGTCGCGCCGCAGCACCTCCTCGCTCAGGCCGAGGCCCTCGACGACGTGCCGCTCGATCTCGCGCAGCGGCGTGAACCACTTTTCGCAGGCCGCGCGGCTGAGGCCGAAGCGGCGCGCGTAGTGCTCCGCGGCGTGCCCTATGTCGGCCCAGCCGGGGTCGCGGCCCTCCCCTGGGCCGAGGGCGGCGTCGAGGATGTATGTCACTTCATAGAGCGCGTCCGGCTCCTTTGTCAAAATGTATTCTTTACCAGCCATCTCAAAGCACCTTAAACGCCCTCATACGGGTCACGATATAGAACAGCACGGCGCAGCCAAGGCTCAGGTAGAACAGGCACTGCGGCACGCTCATCACCGCCGCCGCGGCGGAGCAGATGAGGGCGCCGGCCGGGGACATCAGCATCAGCAGCGAGTTGGTCACGCCCGTCGTGCGCGACAGGTATTCCTTATCAGTATACATCATGAAGCGCGAGCTGTACAGCGTGTTCAGCACGCCCAGGCAGAGCCCCTCCACAAGGCAGACGGCGAGCAGCGCCACGGCGCGCCAGGCGGGCGTGGGCAGCACCAGCAGCAAGGGCATGGCCGCGCTCGACAGGGCGAAGGCGAGCCCGGTGACCGTGGCCGTGGTCCTGATGCGGAGCTTTTCCAGCCAGGGCACCATCAGAGCCCCCGCCGCCACGCCGCCCACCTGCACCAGCTGCGTGGCGCTCAGCAGCGTGGCGCCGCCGCCGAGGCCGTCGGTGACGAAGGGCGTGTAGAAGGTGTTTACCGGCGTGGCGATGAAGTTCAGCGCCATGCCGAGCAGCGTTATGGCCCAGAGCAGCCTGCTGCCCTTCAGGTATCTCAGCCCCTCGAGCATGTCGCGCCCCACGGCGCGGACGCTCACCTTCTCCGCGTCATGGCGCGGCGGCAGCTTTATCTTCAGCGCGGCGATGGCGGCGCCGGAGAAGAAAAAGGTGCCCATATCGATGGCGAAGGCCCACTCCATGCCCAGCCCCTCGACGATGGGGCCCGCAAGGGCGAGGCCGATCACCGTGCACGCCTGCCCGAGGCCGCCGTTGAGTGCCACGCCTACGGTGTACTTCTCCTTTTCGAGCAGCGCGGGCATCGCGCAGGCCCCGGCGGGTATCCTCAGCGTCTCCAGCGTGGAGATGAGTGCCACGCAGACGAAGAGCGTGGGCGTGCTCAGCGCGTCCAGATACACCAGCAGCGCGATCAGCGCCACCACCGCGCCGCGCGCGAAGTCCATCCACACCATGACGGCCTTTTTGTCCATGCGGTCCACCACCGCGCCGGCGATGGGCTGCAAAATGATGGTCGGCAGGTAGTTCACCGCCAGCAGCAGGGCCATCATGGAGGCCGAGCCCGTCACCTCGTACATCAAGAGCGAGAGGGCGATGCTGTCCACCGAGTCGCCAAAGCGGTTGACGGCGTTGGCCGCGAGCAGCTTGAAATACTCCCGCTCGCCGCGGAGAGCCGAATATTTTGATGAAATCGATGTCATGTCCGCAACTCCTTTGATATTCATCAAACAGAAGGATACACCGGACTTTGATGTTTGTCAAGCATTAATTTTGATAAACATCAAATAAGGCCGTGTTGATACGCCGTAGTTATTTGACGCATATCGTACTTGACAGCGAAGCGCGCCCGTGATACAGTGTCGCAGGATACGATACAGTTAATTCTTAACGAAAGCTTAAAAAACTTTCGCCTGTGTTTTTAAGCTTTGTCCTGTATGATGTGCCCATGAGCAAGGGAGGACCGACGATGGACGCTTTAAATATCATAAACTACGTCATCTCCATCATTTTCATACTCTGCTACAGCTACCAGTTCTTCTACATCCTGGTGCCCGTATTCAAAAAGGAGCGGCCGCACCGGAGCGAGCAGGGGCACGACTACGCGGTGCTCATCTCCGCGCGCAACGAGCAGGCCGTCATCGGCAACCTGCTGGACAGCATCGCGCGCCAGACCTATGAGCGCGGCAGCGTGACGGTGTTCGTGGTGGCGGACAACTGCACGGACGATACGGCGCGCGTGGCGAGCGAGCACGGGGCCGTCGTTTTCGAGAGGTTCGACACCTCTCGGGTAGGCAAGGGCTACGCCCTTGCCTGGCTGATGGAGCGTATAGACGAGCGCTGCCCGGACAGGCCCTTCGACGGCTATTTCGTCTTTGACGCGGACAACGTGCTCGAGGACAGTTATATAGCGGAGATGAACCGCACCTTCTCCGACGGGTACGAGGTCGTCACCAGCTACCGCAACTCGAAAAACTACGGCGACAACTGGATCTCTGCCGGCTACGCGCTGTGGTTCCTGCGCGAGTCGCAGTTCCTCAACCGCTGCCGCGCGCGGCTCGGCACCAGCGCGGCCGTTTCCGGCACGGGCTTCCTCTTCTCCCGCCGGGCGATCGACGAGTGCGGCGGCTGGCACTTCTTCCTGCTCACGGAGGACATCGAGTTCACCATCGAGTGCGTCACCCGCGGCTGGAAGATAGGCTACTGCGAAAAAGCGGTGCTCTACGACGAGCAGCCCACGAAGTTCATGCAGAGCTGGCACCAGCGCCTGCGCTGGTCGCGCGGATACCTGCAGGTGTTCGGCAAATACGGCGGCAGGCTCGTCCGCGGCATGGCGCACGGCTCCTTCGCCTGCTATGACATGAGCATGGCCATCATGCCGGCGGCCGTGCTCTCCCTGGTGGGCCTGGTCGCCAACTGCGCCGCAACCACGCTCAGCATACTGGCCGGCAGCGGGCTCGATACTGTGCTGCTCTCGCTGGGAAGTTTGCTGTTCAGCTCCTGCATAGCGGTGCTCGTCATCGGGACAGTCACGACAATAACCGAGTGGAAGCGCATCTACGCGCCTGCGTGGAAAAAGGTGCTCTACAACTTCACCTTCCCGCTCTTCATGCTCACTTACGTGCCGATCGCCTTTGCCTCGCTCTTTGCCCGCCGCGTGGGCTGGAAGCACATCGAGCACACCCGCTCCGCCACGGTCGCCGATATCCGCTCCGCGGGGGCGAAAATAGCATAAGCGCTGGCTGAAATGCCGCCGGCTTTGCCGGCGGCATTTCATGCCAAAAGACCCCGCGCGGCCGGGGGCCGCGCGATGGTAAGGCGCTCCGTTCAGCGCACGCCCGCCAGTCTGCGGACTGGCGGGCGCACGTTCACTGCGCGGGCGGTGTTTTTCCCGAGGCGGAGCCCCGGGAAAAACGGATGTAATTTTATTTGCGGCCAAGGCCGCAAACTCTGCGAGGCTTGGGCGGCTTTGGCCGCCGTTTTTTATTTTGGACAGCGCGGGCTGTTTGGACAGGCGTTTCGTCTTGATATTTTAGCGCGGATGTGAGAAAATGGGCCCTTAGGAGGCGAGGGACATGGCGCGCAGGCTGAAGAAAATATACCGCTACGCGGACAAATTCGGCTCCGGCCTCGCCGAGCGCCGGCTGACGACCTATGCCGCCGCCTGCGCCTACTATATATTCATGTCGCTGGTGCCGCTCGTCATGCTCGTCGTCTCGCTGCTGCAATTCACGCCCTGGAGCGAGGCGCTGGTGATGGACACCATCTCCGAATACGTGCCCGAGCAGCTCTATCAGATCGTGGAGAGCATCGTGCAGGGCATCTACAGCGGCGGCGGCGTGGCGCTGACGGTGTCCATACTGCTCACCGTCTGGTCGGCCTCCGCCTCCATGAAGGCGCTCATGCGCGGCATGGACTCCGTCTATGACGCCAAACGCCGGGAGGACTATTTCGTTTTCAGCTTCCGCGCCTGCGTCTACATGGTCATCTTCGTGCTGATGCTGCTGCTGTCGCTGGTGGTGCTCGTCTACGGCGAGCAGGTGCAGGACCTGATCGTCAGCTACATGCCCTCCAACCGCTTCTTCCAGGTGGTGTTCCGCGTCATCAACCTGCGCTTCATCGTCATACTGTCGGTGCTGACGGTGGTGTTCTCCGTCCTCTACAAGTGGATGCCGGCAAAGAAGGTGCGCTATACCGAGCAGCTCCCGGGCTCGCTCTTTTCCGCCGTGGCCTGGATGGCGTTTTCGTACATCTTCTCCTTCTACGTCTCGCTCTCCGACCGCTTCGGCGCCTACGGCTTCATCGGCACCATCATGGTGGCCATGATGTGGCTGTTCTACTGCTTTTATTTCCTGCTCATCGGCGGCTACATAAACCGCCTGCTGGAGCAGCGCCGCGCGCGTGTCGAGCGCCAGGCCGCCTATGAGGCCGCGCACGCGAAAAAAGAAGAAAAACACAGGAAACAGGGATAAAAATGATAGATATATCGGTAAAAGACTTGAAAAAATCCTTTGAAGTGGGCCATCCCGTGCTGGACGGCCTCAGCTTTGACATAAACGCCGGCGAGCGCGTGGGCATCCTCGGGGCCAATGGCTGCGGCAAGACCACGCTCTTCCGCCTGCTCTCCGGCGAGATACGCGAGGACAGCGGCGACATCGCCATCCACCGCGGCCGGCGCATCGGGCTGATATCGCAGATACCGCGCTACCCCGCGGGCTGGACCACGGAGGACGTGCTGCGCGAGGCCCACAGCGGACTGCGCCGCATGGCCGCGCGCATCGCCGAGCTCGAGCGGCAGATGGAGAGCGACAGCTCGCCGCAGCTGCTCGCCGAGTACGACCGCCTGAGCGACGATTTCCGCCGCCTGGGCGGCTACGACATGGACCGCGAGCGCAACCGCGTGGCCAACGGCCTCGACATCCCGCAGGAGATGCGCGAGCGGGAGTTCGACCTCCTCTCCGGCGGGGAAAAAACGCGCGTCAACCTGGCGCGGCTGATACTGGAGGACACGGACATCCTCCTGCTCGACGAGCCCACCAACCACCTCGACCTGCGCGCCACGGAGTGGCTGGAGGACTACATCCTGCACTTCCGCGGCACGGTGCTCGCCATAAGCCACGACCGCTATTTCCTCGACGTGGTGGCCCAGCGCTGCATAGAGATCGTGAACGGCCGCGCGGAGTTCTACTCCGGCAACTACAGCTTTTACGTCGTCGAGCGCCAGCGCCGCTTCGACGAGCAGCTGAAAAAGTACGAGAAGGACCAGGCCAAGATCGAGCAGCTGCAAAAGGCCGCCGCCCGGCTGCACCTCTGGGCCTTCATGGGCAACGACAAGCTGCACAAGCGGGCCTTTTCCATGGAAAAGCGCATCGAGCGCCTGAGCCAGACCGAGCGCCCGCACGAGGCGCGGAAGCTGCACGCCTCATTCAAGGAGCGGAACTTCTCCGGCGACGAGGTCGTCGCAATGGACGGGCTCACCAAGGGCTTTGAGGGCCGCGCGCTCTTTTCCGGCCTCAGCGCCATCGTCGAGGGCGGCGAGCGCGTCGCAATAATAGGCGACAACGGCACCGGCAAGAGCACGCTCGTGAAGCTTATCGTCGGCGAGGAGGAGCCGGACGCCGGCTGGGTGCGCCGTGGCCCCAGCGTGCGCATGGCCTACCTGCCGCAGATCGTCAAATTCAACGACACCTCGCGCACGGCGCTGGACACGCTCATCTACGACTGCCGCTGCTCGCCGCAGGAGGCGCGCGACAGCCTGGCCGCCTTCGGCTTCCCGGGCGAGGACGCGCTCAAGGAGGTCGGCACGCTCTCCGGCGGCGAGCAGAGCCGCCTGCGGCTGTGCATGCTCATGCGCTCGGACGTGAATCTGCTGATACTCGACGAGCCCACAAACCACCTGGACATCGCCTCCCGCGAGTGGATGGAGGACGCGCTCTCGGACTACAGCGAGGCGCTGATGTTCGTCTCACACGACCGCTACTTTATTGAGAAGTTCGCCACGCGCATCTGGGCCTTCGCCGGCGGGACGGTCACCGACTTCCGCGGCGGCTTCGCCGACTACCGCGCCTGGCGCGAGCGGCAGGAGGCCATAAAGCACGCGGCGAAGGCCGCCGAGCCCAAACCGGAGAAGAAGCCCGCGCGCAAAAAGGGCACGCCGGAGCGCGAGAAGGCCCTGCGCCGCACGGAGCGAGAGATCGAAAAGCTGGAAGCGCGCATGAAGGAGCTGGACGCGGAGGCCGAGGCCAACGCCGCCGACTACCAGCGGTTGATGGCCATCGAGGAGGAGCGCGGGGAGCTCTCCGCCCGGCTGGACGCGCTGTATGAAGAATGGGAGGGACTGAGTGAAGAAGGGTAAGCTCTGGCTGATAGCCGTTATCATACTGGCGCTGGCGGCGGCCGTGTTCGCCTTCGCCATGACGGGGCACCGCTTTTTCGCCGCGCTGCTGCTGGGCATCGCGCTGGTGATAGTTTATTTCCACTATGTGAAGAGCCGCCGCTGGCGCGCCGCGGCCGCGGCCGTGCTGATACTGGGCGCCGTGGTGTTCGGCGTCATCGAAGCGCCCATCGTTGCGGACGCGCACACGGACGCGCCGGACGGCACGGAGTACCTGATCGTCCTGGGCGCGGGGCTGAACGGCGACGTGCCCAGCCTCTCGCTCACCAACCGCCTGACGGCGGCCCTCGAGTGGCTGGAGGGGCACCCGGACTGTGTGGCCGTCGTCTCCGGCGGGCAGGGCCCGGGCGAGAACATGACTGAGGCGGAGGCCATGGGCATCTGGCTGGAGGCGCGCGGCATCGCGCCGGAGCGCATTGTGCTCGAGCCGGAGGCCACCTCCACCTGGGAGAACCTCGCCAACTCCTTCGCGCTCATCCGCGAGCGCGGCGGCGAGCCGGACGGGAACTGCGCCATACTGACCAGCGAATACCACCTCTGCCGCGCGAAGCTGATGGCCGCCGACCAGGGCGTGGAGGCCTACGGCGTGGCCGCGCGCACGAGCATGCCCACGCTGATGATAAACTATTTCATCCGCGAGGCCTTCGCCGTAACGTATTACCGCATATTTGGAGCCTGACGTATGGAAAAGATCAACGTTTACGACTTTGACAAGACCATCCTGCCCTATGACAGCACGGAGGCCTTCTCCCTCTTCTGCCTGCGGCGGCACCCGCGCGCGATGCTCGGCGCGCTGCGGGCTGTGCCCTATGCGGCGCTGATGCCGCTGCGCATCGTCACCAAGACCCGCGCCAAGGAGGTGTTCTACTCCTTCCTCGCCGCCCTGGAGGACGTGGACGCGGAGGTGGAGGCCTTCTGGGCGGAGAACCTGAAGAACATAAACGCCTGGTACATCGCGCAGCGGCGGCCCGACGACCTCGTCATCTCCGCCTCGCCGGAATTTTTGCTGCGCCCGGTGGCGGAGGCCCTGGGCTTCCGCCTGATCGCCTCGCGCGTGGACAAGTGCAGCGGCTGGACGCTGGGCCTCAACTGCCATGACGAAGAAAAGGTGCGCCGCCTGCGCGAGGAGTACCCGGAGGTGGAGATCGCGGAGTTTTACTCCGACTCCCTTTCGGACACGCCGCTGGCGAGGATAGCGGAGCGGGCCTTCATCGTGAAGGGCAGCGTCCTCTCGCCCTGGCCGCAGGAGAGCCTGAGGGGATGAGGCGCGGCGTCAAGACCGCCTGCGGGCTGCTGTTCGCCGTCTATCTGCTGGCCATGTTCTACCTGCTGCTCTTCCGCCAGCGGGACGGCTTCCTGCTCTCGCGTGCGCTGGCGCATGGCGAATACTGGGAAAATGTACGCGCCTGCGTGAACCTCACGCCCTTCGACACCATCGTCCGCTTCCTGCGCACGATAGAGACACAGGAGGGCTACTTCGTGCGCCACGCCTTCATCAACCTGGTGGGCAATGTGGTGATGTTCGTGCCGCTGGGCGTGTTTTTGCCGCTTTTGTGGCGGAAAATGCGCGCCTACTGGCGTTTTTTCCTCCTCTGCGCGCTGGCCATAACGTTGGTGGAGGCCGCGCAGGCGCTGCTGCTTCGGGGCAGCGCGGACGTGGACGACCTGATACTCAACCTCGCCGGGGCCACGACCGGCTTCCCCTTCGGGCTGCTGGCGGCCAGGATATTTGACAAAGGAGAGAGAAAAACGTGAAAAAAGTGGACTATGAGCTCTTTTCCCGCTTCCTGATGCCGCATTCGCCGGCCGTGCGCGGGGAGGACATCTATTTTCTCGTCCGGCGCGCGGACATGGAGGAGAACGGATATAAGTCCGACCTCTACGTCTGGCATGATGGCCGCGCCCGCCGCCTCACCTCCTCCGGGGATGTGAACAGCTTTTTCCTCACGGACGAGGGCGTCTGCTTCCCCGCGCTGCGGCAGAAAAAGGACAAAGAGCGCGCGGAGAAGGGCGTGCCGCTGACCGTGCTCCACTGCCTGCCCTACGACGGCGGCGAGGCGCAGGAGCTGCTGCGCTTGGACTGCGCTGCGACGGACATCCGCCCGCTCGGCGGCGGCAGGTATCTTTTCACGGCCCAGTACTCGCACGACTACGCCCGCGAGCTTGAAAAAGCCGGCGGGAACGCCGAAAATGCCGCGGAGGCGCTGAAAAAATCCGTCGCCGAGTGCCAGGTGATAGACGAGGTGCCCTACTGGTCCAACGGCCGCGGCTATGTGAACAAGCTGCGCAGCAGGCTGTACATATACGAAAACGGCGCGGCGCGCGCCCTCACGGACGAGTTCACGGACGTCTATATGGGCGGGCTCTGCGAGGGGCGCGTGTGCCTCGTCGAGAGCCGCTACACGGACCTCGAGCCGGAGGGCAACCGCCTCTTCGAGCTGGACACGGCCACGCTGGAGCGGCGCGAGCTGAGCGTGGCGGAGGGGGCCGCGCACTACGACGCCTGGCCGCTCCACGGCGGGCGCACGGCGGCGCTGGTGAACATGCGCGAGAAGTACGGCCTCAACGAGAACGCCCGCGTCTACCTCCATGAAAACGGCGAGTGGCGCTGCCTCTACGGCGGCGGGGAGCACAGCTTCAACAACAGCGTGGGCAGCGACGTGAAGGCCGGGCGCGGCTTTGACGCCAGCGTGCCCTGCGAGCGCGGCGGGGGGCTATATTTCCTCGACACCCTCGGCGGCAGCTCCCATATCATCCGCGTGGACGAGGCGGACGGCTCCGTGCGCGCCGTCACGCAGCCGGGCGCCAACATCACGGACGCCGCCTTTTACAAAGACGGCTTCGCCGCCGTCATGATGCGCGGCAAGAGCGGCTGCGAGCTCTGCTATATCGGCCCGGACGGGGAGGAGACGCGCCTGACGGACTTCAACACGGGCATTTTTGAGGAATACGAGTACTCCGCGCCGCAGAAGCTGGACTTCGTAAACAGCCTCGGCCGCACCATCGAGGGCTGGGTGATACCGCCCGCGGGGATGGAGCCGGGGAAGAAGTACCCCACGATACTCGACATCCACGGCGGGCCCAAGACCGTCTACGGCGATTGCTATTTCCACGAGATGCAGCTCTGGGCCTCCCGCGGCTTTGCCGTCATCTTCTGCAACCCCACGGGCGGCGACGGCGGCGGGGACGAGTTCGCCGACATCCGCGGCCGCTACGGCTCGCAGGACTACCGCGACCTGATGGACTTCGTGGACACGGCGCTCGAGCGCTGCCCATTTATCGACGCGGAACGGCTCGGGGTCACCGGCGGGAGCTACGGCGGCTTTATGACCAACTGGATAATCGGCCACACGGACCGCTTCAAATGCGCCGCCAGCCAGCGCAGCATATCCAACTGGATAAGCTTCGGGAACACCTCGGACATCGGCCACCGCTTCGCCAAGGACCAGACGGCCGCCACGGCCTGGGAGGGCGTGGAAAAGGCCTGGGAGCAGTCGCCGCTCCGCTACGCCAGCAGGGTGACCACGCCCACTCTGTTCATCCACTCCGAGGAGGACTACCGCTGCCCGCTGCCGGAGGGGATGCAGATGTTCTACGCGCTGAAGGTACACGGCGTGCCGGCCAGGATGTGCATCTTCAAGGGCGAGAACCACGAGCTCTCCCGCTCCGGCAGGCCGCAGAACCGCGTGCGGCGTCTGCGCGAGATCACCGAGTGGATGGAAAAGTACCTGAAGGACGAAAACTGAACGGAGGGGGCATGGGTGTGAAAAGCGGCACGAAATGTATGGCGGCGCTGCTCGCGGCGCTCATGCTCCCCCTTGCCGCCTGCGCGGCCGGTGAGGACGCCCGGCCGCTCACCAGCGACGGGCGGGAAATACTGACGGTCGCCTGCGTCCACGGCAGGCCGGGGCTGGACTACCTGTGCGCGGCCTTCAACACGCAGAGTGGGGAGTATTACGCCCGCATCGTGGAGTACGGCTATGAGCCGGACGCGGACGCCGCGCCCGAGCGCCTGGCCACGGAGCTCATCGCCGGCAGGGGGCCGGACATCGTCGCCGCCTCCGGCGGAAACAGCCTGATGCAGGAGGCGAAGGACTCCGGGGCCTTCCTGGAGCTGACGCCGCTGCTGGACGAGCTCGCGCCGGGGCTCGTGCCTGCCGTGGCGGAGGCCCTGCGCGAGCGGCCGGAGATCTACGACCTGCCCGAGAGCTTCGGGATAAGCTCCTTCCTCGCCCAACCCAGCCAGACCGGCGGGCGGCTGAGCCTGACGATGGAGGAGGCGGAGGCGTGCGCCGCCGCGCTGGGCGAGGGCTGCGGCGTGTTCCAGCAGTGGATGACGCGCGAGGAGCTCTATAAGCGCGCGATGGACGACGCCACCGGCCGCTACATCGACTTTGAGGCGGGGACGTGCTCCTTCGAGGACCCCGGCTATATTGCGCTGCTGGAACTCTGCGCGGCATGCCCCGCCGAGCCGCAGGGCTATGAAAACGGCGGCTGCCTGCTCATGAGCTATCCGCTCACCGGCGTAGAGCAGCTGTGCACTCTGGAGAGGCTTTACGGGGACGACTACTGCTTCATGGGCTTCCCCCAGGAGGGTGAGGGCCGCCGGGGATGGCTGGAGCGCGCGAGCACGTGCTTCAGCGTGAGCGCCGCCGGCAACACGGAGGGCGCGCTGGAGTTCATACGCTTCGCACTCAGCTATGAGCGGCAGGCGCTGGTGGAGACCGGCTTCCCCGTGGACCAGGCCGCGCTCGACGCTCTCTTCGCCGCCGCCCTGGACGGGGAGTACAGCCAGGGCACGCTCGCGCAGCGGGACGTGGACGCGTTCTATGAGCTGCTCAACAGCGGCCTGAGCTTTTCCGAGCGGCCGGACGCGGTGACGCTCATCATGATGGAGGAGGCGCGCGCGTTCTTTGCCGGCGGCGCCACGGCGCAGGAGGCCGCCCACCGCACGCAGGAGCGCGTGAGCCTCTATCTGGCCGAACAGGCGTAAAGGAGGGGCAAAATGGCCATATCCACGGTGACGGCCCGCTTCGGGCAGGACGTCCGCACGGTCTGGCGGGCGGTGACGGACGTTGAAAACTGCTCCTGGCGCAGCGACCTTGAAGGCTGCGCGCTCAACGGCGAGGGCCGCTTCACGGAGCGCGCGAAGGGCGGGTGTGAAACGCGCTTCGCGGTCACATGCCGCGAGGAGTACCGGCGCTGGGAGTTCAAAATGGAGAACAGCCGCATGAGCGGGCGCTGGACGGGCGTCTTTTCCCGCTTCGGCAGCGGGACAGAGGCCGTGTTCACGGAGGACGTGCGCGCGAAAAACGCGCTGCTGCGCCCCTTCGTGGGGATGTACCTGAAGCGCCAGCAGGCGCGCTATGTGCGCGACTTGGAGGCGTATCTGGAGGGATGCCGGTGAACACGGAAGAAGCGCTCGCGCTGCTGCGCGCGCAGGCGGACGAGGGCCGCCGCGCCTCGGCGGAGCGGCTGGGCGTGCCGGCTGAAAACAGCCTCGGCGTGCCGACGGCGGCGCTCCGCCGCCTGGCAAAGCGTCTCGGGCGCTCGAACGCCCTTGCGCGCGGGCTCTGGGAGAGCGGCTGGCACGAAGCGCGGCTGCTCTCAGCGCTCGTCTGCGAGCCGGAGGGCCTCACGCGCGCGGAGGTGGAGCGGATGATGGGCGAGGTGGCCTCCTGGGACCTCTGCGACCACCTGTGCAAGGAGCTGGTGATAAAGCGCGGCGACTGGGAGGGCTTCATGCGCGCCTGGGCGGAGGAGGACGGCGTCTATAAAAAGCGCGCCGCCTTCACGCTCATCGCCGCCGCGGCCGTTCACCGCGCGCCGCTGCCCATGGAAAAGGTGGAGGGATACCTGGCGCTGATACGCGCGCACGCGCGCGACGGCCGGCCGCATGTGAAAAAGGCCGCCTCCTGGGCAATCCGCGAGCTCGGCAAGTCCGGCCCGGCGGAGCGCGAAGCGGCGCTCGCCGCCGCGCGGGAGATGCTCTCCGGCGGCGACAGGGCGCTCGCCTGGGCCGCGCGCGACGCCATCCGTGAGCTGGAAAGCTGCGTCTGCGTGGAGGGCGTCCGGCGGCTGGCCACCGCCGGCGGCAAAATGGCCGCCCGCGCGGTAAAATAAAGCCGCCGCTTTTACGTAAGCGGCGGGAATGGAGCAAAACGCCCCCGGGATAGCCCGGGGGCGTTTGATCTTATAATTTGGAGGCAATCTTCGCTATCGCCGGGCGGCGGGAGGTGATCGCGCCGCGGGGGCAGAACTCCTGGCAGCAGAAGCAGCGGATGCACTTAGAGCGGTCGATGCGGGCCTTCTTCCCCTTCAGCTGCGCCGCGCCGGCGGGGCAGACCTCGCGGCACTTGCCGCAGCCGACGCACTTCGCGCGGTCCACCTGCGGGCGGGCGGCGAAGCCGCGCTCGAGGAAGGCGCGGATGAGCCTGGGCTTGTTCTCAAAGGTGATGTCCCCGTCGAGGGGCATTTTTTCAAAGTCCGGCGCGCAGAAGGGCGCGATATCGCCCGCGATGTCCAGCTCCTCCCAGCTCGCGGGGCAGAGCCCCCGCTCGATGGAGGCCGCGACGGTGGGCACCTCCTGCGGCTCAAAGCCGATGAGGTGCGCGCAGAGCAGGTCCGCCGCCCAGGGCGAGGGCGAGGCGATGAGCGCGCCCATGTGCCGCGGCCTGCCCTGCGTGGGGCCGTTGCCCTCCATGCAGTCCACGGCGTCCACCAGCGTCAGCCGGGGGGCGAAAAACTCGCTCAGGTCCACCAGCATGGAGCAGAAGTCCGCCGTGCGCGGGTAGGAGTAGTGGAACTCCGGCTTGCGCGTCCCCGGTATGGCGCCGAAGAAGTTCTTCACCGCGCAGGTCATGCCCGCCATGGCGTGCGTTTTCAGCTTGGCGAAGTCTATGACGGCGTCCGCTTCCAGCAGCCAGGCTGTCAGCGGCAGGCGCTTTGCTGTGCGCCCGGCGGGATAGTCCACCTCGCGCGTCTCAAAGTCCGCGTTCAGATGCGCGCCGGCGGCCTCCACGGCGCGGATGCCGCTGCCGGCGTAGACGCCGTTCACCCAGGCGGCGTTGAAGGGCCCGCCGGGGCTGTCGCCCACGACGACGTCCGCGCCCAGCGACACGAGCATCCGGCACAGCTCCGCCACCAGCGCCGGGTGCGTGACGGCGGCGGTCTCCGGCTTCATGCGGGCGACAAGGTTGGTCTTGACGGCGATGCGCATCCCCGGCCGCACCCAGCCGAGGCCGCCGGCGGCCTCCACGGCCGCGGCCAGCGCCGCCTTCACCGTTTCGCTTCCGTAGTCCGGGCAGGGGACGACGGCGACTTTTTTCTCCATGGCAGCTCCTCCAGAGGCGTTTTCGTAAATTATAGCTCAGCCGCGCCAAAGGCACAAGCATTTTGCTATTGCAATATCGCCAAAATGTGATAACATATTCATGAGAGGGCCTGTGCGCCGCGTCAAAAGGCGCATGTGACAAAATATGAAAGGACTGATATCCATGGAAGAGATCAAGATCACCCGGACAACGGCGCCGAAGGAAAAGACGCCCAGCAACAAGCTCGGCTTTGGTAAAGTGTTCTCCGACCACATGTTCCTCATGAACTACGACGCCGGCCAGGGCTGGCACGATCCCCGCGTGGTGCCCTACGGCCCCATCGAGCTCATGCCCTGCGCCAACGTGTTCCACTACGCGCAGGAGATCTTCGAAGGATTGAAGGCCTACCGCACGGCGGACGGCACGGTGCAGCTCTTCCGCCCGACCGAGAACATCCGGCGCATGAACAACTCCGCCGCCCGTATGTGCATCCCGCAGGTGCCGGAGGACCTCTATCTGGAAGCCCTCAAGACCATCGTCAGCGTGGACGCGGACTGGGTCCCGGCCGAGGAGGGCACGAGCCTCTATCTGCGGCCCTTCATCATCGCCACGGACGCCCAGCTGGGCGTGCACGCCGGCCATCACTACATCTTCTGCATCATCTGTTCCCCCTCCGGCAGCTACTATGCCGGCGGCATCGACCCCGTCAAGATCATGATCGAGAGCCGCGACGTGCGCGCGGTGCGCGGCGGCACGGGCTTTGCCAAGTGCGGCGGCAACTACGCGGCCAGCCTGCGCGCCGGCGAGGAAGCGGAGAAGAAGGGCTTCGCCCAGGTGCTCTGGCTGGACGGCGTGCACATGAAGTACATCGAGGAAGTCGGCGCCATGAACGTCATGTTCAAGATCGCCGGCAAGATCGTCACGCCAGACATCTCCGGCGGCACCGTGCTGCCCGGCATCACCCGCAAGAGCTGCCTGGAGCTGCTGCGCGAGTGGGGCTATGAGGTCGAGGAGCGCAACATCTCCGTCGAGGAGCTGATCGGCGCCATCGAGGACGGCACGCTGGAGGAGGCCTGGGGCTGCGGCACGGCCGCCGTCGTCTCGCCGATGGGCCTGCTGGCGTATAAGGACGAAGAACACGTCATCAACAACAACGAGATCGGCCCCGTCACCCAGCGGCTCTATGACGAGCTCACCGGCATCCAGTGGGGCAAGGTGCCCGATACTCACGGGTGGATCGTGAAAGTGTGCTGAAAGCGCAGGCATAAAATGCGCTCCGGCGGTGCGCCGCGCAGTGCGTGGGCGGCGCCGGTACCTTGAGGGGAAGGGCTTTGGCCCTTCCCCTTTTCGGAACGGGAGAGGGGGAGAGGGATGAGGCTGCTTTTTACGGCCGCCTGCGGCTTCGCATCGGCGGCGCTGGCGGCGCACTACGCGCTGCCCTTTGCCTGGCTGCCCTGGTGCGCGCTCGCCCTCTTTGCCCTCGCGCTGCCCGCGCTTTTGATGAGGGGCGACGCGCGCACGCGCGCCGTTCTGCTGCTCGTCTCCGCCGCCCTCGGCGCCGGCTGGTACTGGGGCTACACCCAGCTCTTCGTGCGCCCGGCGGAGGCCCTCGCGGGGCGCGAGCTGAGCTTCACCGCCCGCGTGCTGGAGAGCCCAGAGCGCGACGAAGGCTTCGCCATGACCTATGTGCGCCTGGCGCAGGAGGGCCTGCCCGCCGTGCGCACGGCGGTGTACGACTACGACGGCTACCTGGGGGACGTGCAGCCCGGGGACCTTGTCGAACTGACGGCCCGCACCTCCTCCGCCACCGAGCGCTACGGCGCGGAGACGGATATATATTCATCCCGCGGCATATTGCTGCGCGCCAACCTCAGCGCGCCCTCCGGCGGGCCGCGGCGCGACGGCTGGAGCTGGCTGCATTTCCCTGCGCGGCTCTCCGCCGCCGTGGGGGAGAAGGCGCAGCAGCTCTTCCCCGCCGACACCGCGGCCTTCATGCGCGCGCTGCTGGTGGGGGACAGCTCCGGCCTGGACGACGACTATGAGCTGGAGCACGCGCTGGACGAGTCCGGCATCCGCCACGTGGTGGCCGTCTCCGGCATGCACCTGAGCTATCTCTGCGCCTTCCTCACGGCGCTGCTGGGGCGGCGGAGGGCGGCGAAGCTGGGCGTGCCGGCGGCGGTGGTGTTCACCTTCATGGCCGGGGCCACGCCCAGCATCGTGAGGGCCTGCGTGATGCTCCTGCTGGTGATGGCCGCGCCGCTCGCGCGGCGGGAGGCGGACGGGCTCACCAGCCTGGGCGCGGCGCTGTTGCTGCTGCTCGTCATCAACCCGCTCTCCGTGGCCGCGGCGGGCTTGCAGCTCTCCTTTGCCGCCATGGCGGGCATCGTCACCGTCACGCCGGCGGTGTACGCCTTCATCGAAGGGCGCTGGAAAAAGCCCGAGGGGCGGCGCGGCCGCCTGCGCAGCTTCATCATCGCCACGCTCGCCGGCACGGCAGGCTCGGCGGTGTTCACCACGCCCATCGTCGCGCTCACTTTCGGCTATGTGTCCCTCGTCTCGCCGCTGACCAACCTGCTCACGCTCTGGGCCGTCTCCGGCTGCTTCATCCTCGGCCTGGCGGCGGTGATACTGGGCTTTGCCTTCGCGCCGCTGGGCGCCGCCCTGGCCTGGCTCGACGCCTGGTGTGCGCGCTACATCTGCCTCTGCGCGGAGGCCATGAGCGCACTGCCCTTCGCCGCCGTCTACACGGCGGACCGCCTGGTGAGCTGGTGGCTCTGCTTCTGCTACGGCGTGTTCGCCCTCGCCTGGTTATTGCGGGGGAAGGGGCAGAAGCTGCGGCCGCTCGCGCCGGCCGCCGCCTGCGCCGTGGCCCTCTGCGCGGTCATCTTCAGCGCCTCCGCCGCCGGGAAGCGCGAGCAGGGCTTCGTGTTCCTCGACGTGGGGCAGGGCGCGTGTACGCTGGCGCTTGACGGGGAGCACGCGGTGGTGATAGACTGCGGTGGCACCGGCACGCTGGAAAACGCCGGCGACACGGCCTGCGAATACCTGCTCAGCCGCGGGCGGCGCAGCGTGGACGCCGTGGTGCTCACGCATCTGCACTCCGACCACGCCGGCGGCGTCACGCGGCTGCTCTCGCGGCTGGACGTGGGCGAGCTCTACGTCGCCGAGGCCGCCGAGGACACGGACGGCGAGCTCGCCGGGCTGCTCGCGTGCGCGGAGCGGCACGGCACGGCCGTGCGCTATGTGTGCGCGGAGGACGTGGAAGAAAACTACGGCGGCATCGCCCTCACGCTCTACGCCCCGGCGGAGGCCGGCGACGAGAACGAGCGCGGCGTGGCGGTGCTGGCCTCCGTCGGCGGGTGGGACGCCCTCGTCATGGGCGACCTGGGCATGGCGGCGGAGCGCGAGCTGGCGGCGGAGGGCGCGATACCGGATGTGGACATCCTCGCCGTCGGCCACCACGGCTCGCGCTACTCCACCAGCTTCGAGCTGCTGGAGGCCGCGCAGCCGGAGATGGCCGTGATCTCCGTGGGCTACAACAACTACGGCCACCCGACGGACGAGGCCCTCGCGCGGCTCAACCTGGCCGGGGCCAGGGTCTACCGCACGGATATCGACGGCAGCATTACAGTGAGGACGGGGAACGATGGCTAAAAAAGCGACCAATAAAAAAAGCGCCGCGCGCTGGCTGGACTACTTTGCGCTGCGCCGCGAGCTGAAAGCGGAGGGGCCGGCGCGGCTCTACCTGCTCTTCGGGGAGGAGGACTATCTGCGCGAGAGCTTCCTCGGCGAGCTGCGCGCCGCCTGCCTGCCGGAGGGGGACGACGGCTTCGCCTACCACCGCTTCGACGCCGCCCAGCCGGGCGTGAGGGCCGTGGCGGAGGCGGTGAACGCCCTGCCCTTCACCACGGAGCGCACGCTCGTGGAGCTGCGCGGCTTCGACCTCAACCACTGCCGGGACGCGGAGGCGGAGGAGCTCATAAAGCTGGTGGCGGACATCCCCGATTACTGCACGGTGGCCATCGTGCTCGACGCCGGCGTGGAGCCGGACATGCGGCTGAAGGCCGTGAAGGCCGTGGCTGCCGCGGGCAAGGCCGCCTGCTTCACGCCCCAGGGCCAGGGCCAGCTGACGAACTGGATACAGAAGCGCTTCGCCGCGCTGGGCAAGCGCATCGGCCCCGAGGCCTGCATGGAGCTGGTGTTCACCAGCGGCGAGCTGATGAACGGCCTCATCCCGGAGATCGCCAAGCTCGCCTCCGGCACGGAGGGGGAGGAGGTCACGGCGGCGGACGTGCGCCGCCTGGCGAGCCCGATACCGGAAGCGCAGGCCTTCAAGCTGGCCGACTGCCTGGCCGCGCGGGACTTCAACGGCGCGGCGCGGCTGCTCTCGGAGCTGCTGGCCTCGGACACGGAGCCGATCACCGCCCTGGCGGCCATCGGCGGCAACATGCGCCGGCTCTACGCCGCGCGCGTGGCCATCGACGAGGGCCTGGGGCGCGAATTCGTGGAAAAGCTCTACAACATCCGCTACAGCCGCATCACGGACGAGCTGATGAGCGCCGCCCGGCGGCTGACGAGGGCCTATCTGGCGCGGGCGGTGGAGCTCTGCGCGGAGACGGACTACCGCATGAAGAGCAGCCCCGCCGGCGACCGCGAACTGCTGGCGGAGCTCCTCATCAGGCTCTCGGCGGCATGAGCGGGCGCATACCGGTGCGCGAGGTCATCGTCGTCGAGGGGCGCTATGACAAGAACACGCTTTTGCAGATATTCGACGCCGCCGTGGTGGAGACGGGCGGCTTCGGCATCAACAACGACGCGGAAAAGCTCGTCCTCCTGCGCCGCCTGGCCGCCGAGCGTGGGCTGGTGGTGCTCACGGACAGCGACGCCGCCGGCTTCATGATCCGCGCGAAGCTCAAGGGGGCCATCGACCCCGCGCTCGTCAAGCACGCCTACATCCCGGACGTCCCCGGCCGCGAGCGGCGCAAGCGCCGCTCGTCGAAGGAGGGCAAGCTGGGCGTGGAGGGCATGGAGCGCGAGGTGCTGATAGACGCCCTGCGCCGCGCGGGGGCCACGATGGGCGGCGCAGGGGACGTGCGCCGCGGCTCCGTCACCAAGGCCGACCTGGCCGCGCTGGGCCTCTCCGGCGCGGAGGGCAGCGCGGAGCGGCGGCGCGAGCTGCTGCGGCATCTGGCGCTGCCCGAGCGCATGAGCGCCAACGCCATGCTGGACGTGCTCAACGCGCTCTATACGCGCGCGGAGCTGGAGCGCATCTGCGCCGGCCTCATGTCCGGCGGTCCTCGATGACGGCGGCGGAGAGCACGGCCAGCAGCAGTATCCACTGCGGCGCGCAGGCCAGCTCCCAGGCCAGGCGGTATGTAGCATAGGTCTCCGCGCTGTAGCCGCCGGCGTCCGCCAGCAGCATGAAGGCGCAAAAGAGCAGCACGCAGCAGAGCGCCAGGGCGCGCTCCGTTACCTCCCAGGCCAGGTCGCACATGCCGAGCATCCTTCGCAGTACGCGCATAAAAACCACCTCGCCCCATTGTAGCCGCCAAAGGCGGCCGCGCTCAAGGCTAAAATAATGGAAAAAGGCCGCGCGGCGTTTATCGACGCCGCGCGGCCTCCTCATATCGCCCCGCGCTCAGCCGCAGGCCGCCCAGACGGCGTCGAAGGCCGCCCCGGAGGCGTCCACCAGCATGCGGCTTGCCACGTGATTGTACAGAACGCGCCCGTTTTCAAAGAGGCGCAGATACACGCTGCTGCCGTCCGCCAGGCGGAAATAGAGATGCTTCTGCTCGAGGCCGAGGTGGAAGATGTCCCCGGTGAAGACGTCCCCGGTCTCGCTGTCCGGGCCCCAGTATTCGAACTCCCCGGCGTAGAGCGCGTCGATGAAGGCCGCTATCTCCTCCTCCGTGAGCTCCGGCGTGCGGAATGTGTCCTCGTTGCTGTTCCAGTCGTCGTGCGTCTGGTATTCGGCCTCCCGCCAGTTTTCCCGCAGGTGCAGCCGCTCGCCGTAGAGGTCCTCGCCCGTGCGCAGGGTGATGCCGTCCAGGGTGTCGTAGAGCTCCAGCAGCGCCCCGCCGTCGATGGGTATGCAGAGGCGGAAGGCGCTGTCATAGCCCTTCACCGTGTAGACGTCCCCGGCCACGCTGCCGGTCCCATCCGTGTACTCCTCCGGGCTCGACCACTCGTCGATATAGCCGGGGGAGGTGAAGAGGTATTCGCCCATCAGCTCTTCCGCAGCGTCCCCCTCCAGCACCTGCGAGCGCTCATACATGCGCCCGCCGTATATGACGAAGGCCACCATGTCCATCGCCACGGGCGCGGTGGCGACGGCGGGGGTCTCCTGCGCGCCGGGCTGCTCCTCCACCGCAGGGGCGGAGGTGACGGCGGGGGTCTCCTGCGCCCAGGGCCGCGCGAGCAGCAGCATGAGCGCCGCGCAGGCGGCGAGGGCGGCGGCGTATATGGGCGCGCGGCGGCGCTTTTTTGCCTCCGCGGCGGCTTCCTCCACCAGGTCGCCGCCCACCTCGCCCACGGCGCGGAACAGGTCGTATGCGTTCATATGAAGCCCTCCTCCTTCAGATGTGCGCGCAGCGCGGCGCGCGTGCGCTTGAGCGAGGACTTGACCGCCGCCTCGCTGAGGCCAGACCGGCGCGCGATGTCCGCGATGCCGTCGCAGTAAAATACCCGCCGCAGGAATATCACGCGCTCACGCTCGCCCCGCCGGCGCAGAAAGGCGTCCACCGCCGCGGCCAGCTCGGCGGCCTCCGCGCGGTCGGAGGCCGCGCCGGGCGCTCCGAGGCACTCTGCGAGCTCGTCGAGCACGGCGCAGGCCTCCCCGCCGCCGCGCTTTTGCGCCGACTCGCGCTCATAGCGCCCGAGCGCCAGGTTGCGGGCGATCTTCCCCAGGAATGCGCGCAGCGAGCGCGGCTGCGCCGGCGGGATGGCGTTCCAGGCCGCCAGATAGACGTCGTTCTCGCACTCCTCGGCGTCCGCCTCGCGGCCGAGGATGTTGCGCGCGATGGCCCGGCAGTAGGCCCCGTAGCGCCGGCGGCACTCCGCCAGGGCCGCCTCGTCCCGCGCGAAAAACAGCCCCACGATGTAGCTCTCGTCCATGCCCGTCCCTCCCTTCACCCATATAGTACGGAAAACGCCGCCGCGGTGTCAACAAAATGCGAAAAAAATGAGCGCCGCGGCGGCCCTTGCGCCCGGCGGCAAAACGCTGTATAATGCTCTTACTTTGTGTCAAGGGGTGTTGCATATGCCGGAGCCGCTGGAGAGGCTGCTGCTGCGCGTGCAGAAGCCCGCGCGCTATGTCGGCGGGGAATTCAACGAGGTCGTGAAGGACCTCTCGGACGTGAAGCTGCGCATGGCTTTCTGCTTCCCGGATATCTATGAGATCGGCATGTCCAACCTCGGTATGCAGATACTCTACGGCGCCATCAACGCCGAGCCGGACATCTGGTGCGAGCGCGTGTTCGCCCCCTGGGGCGACATGGCGCAGGAGATGCGCGCGCACGGCGTGCCGCTCTACGCGCTGGAGAGCGGCGATAAGCTCGACAAGTTCGACGTGCTGGGCTTTTCGCTCGGCTACGAGATGGCCTACTGCACCGTGCTCGACATGCTGGACATGGCGGGCATCCCCCTGCGCAGCGCCGACCGCCCGCAGCTTTCGCCGCTCGTTTTCGCCGGCGGCACCAGCTGCTGCAACCCGGAACCGATGGCGCCGTTTTTCGACCTGATGGTGCTGGGCGAGGGCGAGGAAGTGGACATCGAAGTCCTGCGCCTTTACCAGCGCGCGCGGGACGCCGGCTGGAGCAAGCGGGACTTCCTGCTCGAGGCGGCGAAGATCCCGGGCGTCTATGTCCCCGGCCTCTATGAGCCGCGCTACAACGCCGATGGCACGCTCGCTGAGCTCGCATGCCTGCCCGGCGCGCCGGAGACGGTGACCAAGCGCATCGTGGAGGACCTGGACGCGGCCTTTTACCCGACGAAGCCCGTCGTGCCAAGCACGGAGATAGTCCACGACAGGGTGAACCTCGAGCTCTTCCGCGGCTGTGTCCGCGGCTGCCGCTTCTGCCAGGCGGGCTACGTCTACCGCCCGATAAGGGCGCGCAGCGCGCAGAAGATCGTCGAGCTGGGGCGCGAAACGCTGAAAAATACGGGCAGCCAGGAGGCCACGCTGCTCAGCCTTTCGAGCAGCGACTACAGGCACCTGACCGCGGCCTGCGACGGGCTGCTGGACTGGTGCGAGCCGCGCAGCATCAGCCTCTCGCTGCCGAGCCTGCGGGCGGACAACTTCTCCATGGAGCTGATGAGCCGCCTGCAGAAAGTCCGCCGGGGAGGGCTGACCTTCGCCCCCGAGGCGGGCACGCAGCGCCTGCGTGACGTCATCAACAAGAACGTCACGGAGGAGGAGCTGCTCAACACCTGCCGCATCGCCTTTGAGGGCGGCTGGAACGGCATCAAGCTCTATTTCATGCTCGGCCTGCCAACCGAGACGGACGAGGACGTGCTCGGCATCGCCGAGCTGGCGGCAAAGGTGCTGCACGTCTGGCGCGAATACTCGCCGAACAAGCAGCGCGGCGTGCGCATAACCGTCTCCACCAGCTGCTTCGTGCCCAAGCCGCACAGCCCCTTCCAGTGGGAGGCGCAGGTGACGCGCGCGGAGTATAAGCGCCGCGTGGAGCTGCTGCGCCACGCCATCACGGCCAAAAACGTCACCTACAACTGGCACGACGCGGACACGAGCCTGATCGAGGCTGCGCTCAGCCGCGGCGACCGGCGCGTGGGCGCGGCGATCGAGAGTGCCTGGCGCCGCGGGGCGAGGTTGGAGGCCTGGAGCGACTATTTCGACTTCAATCGCTGGCTGGACGCCTTTGCCGAATGCGGGCTCGACCCGGAGTTCTACGCCGTGCGCGAGCGCTCGGAGGACGAGTGCCTGCCCTGGAGCCGGGTGAACATGGGCGTCCGTACGGAGCTGCTGCTGCGCGAGAGGCACAGGGCGTACGACGCCCGGCTTTCGCCGGACTGCCGCGCGGAGTGCTCGGCCTGCGGCGCGGCGGCGCTGCTGCCGAAGGGGGTGAAGTGCGATGGATAAGCTGAGGCTGCGCTTTGAAAAGACCGGCAGGGCCATATACATCTCCCATCTGGATCTGATGCGCGTCGTGCAGCGCGTTTTCCTGCGCGCGGGGGTGCCGCTGCGCTACTCCGAGGGCTTCAACCCGCACCCGCTCATCTCCATCTGCCTGCCGCTCTCCGTGGGCACGGAGAGCCTCTGTGAGCTGATGGACTTCCGTGTGCGCGAGGACATAGACATAGCCGCGCTGCCGGAGAAGCTCAACGCCGCCGCGCCGGGCGGCATCCGCTTCACGGAGTGCTACGAGCCGCAGCGCAAGGCCGCGGAGCTCAAGTGGCTGCGCGTGGAGGGCCTGTTTGAGTACGACGGCGGCGTGCCGGAGGGCGCCGTAGCGCGCCTGGCGGAGTTTTTCGCGCGGGAGAGCGTGCCCGTCACGCGGCGCACGAAGCGCGGCGAGGGCGTGCTGGAGCTGGCCGGCAACGCGCGCGGCTTTGCCTTCGAGCGCGCGGAGGGCGGGGTGCGCCTGCTCTGCACCGTCTCCGCCCAGGAGCCGACGGTCAACCCCGAGCTGCTGGCAAAGGCCCTGGAGCAGGCCGAGCCCGGCCTGGCCCCGGACTTCGCCAAATTCCGCCGCCTGGAGACCTACGACAGCGCCGGCCGACTCTTCCGCTGACCAGGCCGGCGGCCGTAGGCAGTTGCGCTGCGCGCCGGTCTACGGGGAAGTTTGCAGATACTTATAACAGAAAACCCGCGAGGCGAGAGCCCCGCGGGTTTTGTCCTACTCAACGTAAAAGCCTCCCCTACTTGTAGGGGAGGTGGACGCGCGCAAGCGCGGCCGGAGGGGTGCCGAAAGCCTGCGGTTCTTACCAAAGATGCGCAAACTTCAAGCACCTCTCCGTCGCCTGCTGCGCAGGCACCACCTCCCCTGCACGGCAGGGGAGGCTTTAAGTTTATGCAAGTCAGCGGCGCGAGCGAAGCGAAGCCAGGCTGCGCCTGGTGGCAGATGCACTGCGCGCACGGTTTACTGAAAGGTTTCCAACAGCGCGGCGCGCAGCGCAAATACCCGCGGCCGTTGGCCGCCTGGTTGATTTTTGGGCGCGGTGATGCTATAATATCGCATATTTATTTTCACTCGCGCCTCCGGGACGCAAGGGGGATGATCCATGATAAAGCGAACGTTTTGCCTGCTGCTCTGCGCCTGCCTGCTGCTCTCCACAGGGGCGCTGGCCGCTCCGGCGGCGGGGGAGATGCACATCAGCGAGGCCGGCGTGGAGTTCATCAAGTCCTTCGAGGGCTTCTCGCCCACGGTGCACGAAGACACCACCGGCTGGGCCATCGGCTACGGCACGCAGTGCGGCGAGTTCGACTATCCCCTTGGCATCACCGAGGAGCAGGGCGAGGAGCTGATGCGCGCGGACCTGGCCAGCATGGAGGCCTCGCTCAACGCTTCGCTCGCCTCCATGGGCATCACGCTCGAGCAGCACGAGTACGACGCGCTGGTCAGCTTCACGTATAACCTCGGCATCGGCTGGCTGGGCTCGGACTATCAGATATACGCCATGCTCTCCAGCGGGCACGGCGGCTACAGCGATGACGCCGTGGTCAACATCTTCGCCCGCTACTGCCACGTGGGCTCCGAGATCAGCGACGGGCTGCTGCAGCGGCGGCTGGCGGAGGCAAAACTGTTCCTCTATGGCGACTACCGCTTTGGCGGCACGCCGGCGTATGAGTACAGCTATTCGACCACGGCCGACGGCGACTACCGCCTGCTGGAGCCCACCGGCGAGCTCACCGCCTCGCCCTTCAACGACCTGGACTACAATGCCTGGTACTACAAATACGTGTCCCCGCTGGCCTGGTCCGGCTTCATCGAGGGCCGCGGCGCGGGGATTTTTGATCCCAACGGCGCCGTCACCAACGGCGAGGCGCTGAAGCTGATACTGCTGGCCGCCGGCTACGGCGAGCAGCCGCCCACGGACTACCGCTGGGCCAGCGGCTACCTGGCCTTCGCCGTGGACTACGCCATCGTCGGCCCGGACGAGATCGTGGAGCTCGATTTGCCCGTCAGCCGCGCGCTGGTGGCGAAAATGGTCTGCCGCTCGCTGGGCATCGCCCCCACGGGCGCGAGCCCGTTTTATGACACGGACGACCCCTATGTCACCGCGCTCTATGAGTACGGCCTGGTGCAGGGCAGCTACGACGGGGGCATCCTCGTCTACCGGCCCTACAACAGCATCACCCGCGCGGAGCTGGCGGCCATCGTCTGGCGCATGTATTGCCTGTGAGGAGGAAAAAATGGACGGCTACCGCAAACAGATATTCATCTCCGTGGCCTACGCCGCCGTGGGGCTGGTGCTGACGCTGCGCCCCGGCATGGCGGCCAGCGTCGTCTGCACGCTGCTCGGCGTGTGCGCGCTCATCTTCGGCGCGGCGCGGCTCATCATGTACTTCGCCCGCCGCGAGGAACTCGGAGCGTCCGAGGCGGCCGTGGGCGTGGCCTTCGCCGCCGTGGGAGCGCTCTGCCTGGCCGCGCCGCGGCTGGTTATGAGCATACTGCCCCTCGCGCTGGGCGTGGTGCTGGCCATCGACGGCGCGGGCAAGCTCTCGCGCGCGCTGGAGCTGCGCAAGCTGGGCTGGTCGAACTGGTACTGGACGCTGCTGCTCGCGCTCTGCCTGCTCATCGTCGGCGTCACGCTGGTGATAAACCCCTTCGGCATGGTGGAGACGGCCGTGATGTTCTTCGGCATCTGCCTGCTGATAGACGGCGTGGCCGACATAGCGCTGCTGCTGTTCGGCCGGAAATAAAGCTTCAACGCCCCGGAGGACGCGCAGTTTCACCGGGGCGTTTTGGCATTTTTCGGGGAAAGGAGTCCGGGAATGAAGAAAAACGCGCTGCAGATCTGCACGCTCGCCCTCTGCGCGGCGCTGCTGGCGCTGGATATCGCGCAAAGCGCGCGCATCTCCGCGCTGGAGGAGCGGCTGGACGGCGGCCTTGAGCGGCTCGCGCAGCAGATAAACAGCGGCGGGCAGGATGTCACGCAGCGCGTCGAAGCGCTGCTCGAGGAGGCGGAGAGCAGCGTGAACTCATACGCCCTCATCCCGCGCGGCATCGACAGCGAAGCGCGCACGCTGCTGGCCGAAGCCTCGGTGGAGCTCAAGTCCTGGGGCGATGACACGCGAGCGGCACTGCTGGCCGCCGTGGGCGGCGAGGAGCTCTCCGCGCCCATGGAGGGCGCCGGGGACGGCGCATATTCCGCGCAGCTCGCGCTGCCGCTGGAGGCGGGGACGGAGCTGCGGCTGGCCGTGCTGATATCCGCCGGCGGGCAGGAGCGGCGCGAGGAGCTGGGCGCGTGGGAGGACCTTGCCATGCTGCTGCCGCTGCAAAACGGCGGCGGGGGCTGGAGCGGGCCCGAGTACATCGGCGGGCGGCTGCGCAGCCAGTTCCACATCACCATCGAGGGATATGACGGCCCGCCGGGCGCGATCACGGACCCGGCCTTCACCGTGTACAAAAACGGCGAGCCGGCGCAGGAGTTCGCGGCCGTTATCGACCCCATGTCCGGGCCTCCTGACGCCGTGTGCTACACGGTGGACACGGAAAACAACGACTGGAGCATCGAGTGCGGCGCGGGGGACGTCATCGAGATACGCTTCACCTGCGTGGACGGATACGGCCTTGGCTACGACTTCCTCTTCCAGCGCTGGAGCCCCGGCGCGGAGGAGCTTGACGTGGCTGAGGACGGCGGGGAGGCCCTGCGCCTTTCCTGGCCGGAGCAATAAGGACGCCCCCGGGCAAAGCCCGGGGGCGTTTTTTTATTCCGTGCTGCCGCCGCTGCCGTCCTTTTCGGCGGAGGCTTTTTCCTCCTCGTGCTGGGTGCGGAAGAACTCCTCGAAGTAGTCGCGGCGGTTCTTGTTGTCCGCAGAGGGGAGGTTGGAGGCGATCTTCACCGTCTCGCGGCTCTGCACGTCCTGCACGGAGAAGAAGCCGAGGTCGGGGGAGGACTTACTGTCCTTGGCCGCGGCGCGCCTGGGCGCGGACGGCTTCGGCGCGGCGGCGGGCTTTTTCTCCGCCGGCTGGGCGGCGGGGCGGCGCTGCTCCGGGGCGTGGGCGGCCTGCTGGCGGGGCTCTGAGTACGCGTTGTGCGCGCGGCGTTCGGCCTCCGCCTGGCGCACGGAGCGCAGGTGGCGCTTGTGCAGCGAGCGGTAGCGCACGACGAGGAATATGTACCCGGCGGCGAAGATGACGATGAACACGAGCCCGCCGATCACCCAGGGGCTGGCGAAGGTCTCCGCCAGGCGGCCCTTCATGTACTCGGCGCGGGAGAGCTCGACGGAGGTGCTGGCCACCAGCTCGCTGCGGCCGAGCACCTGCCCGTCCAGCGTCAGCGTCAGCTCGCCGAGCACCGTGCCGGCGGAGATGGGGGCCACCAGCGTCTCGCCGTCCCGCTCGGAGTAGACGATGACGTCCCGCTGGACGGTGGAGAGGTCCGTGTCGTCCGCCACCACGGCGGTGACGACGCTGGCCGGGCGCAGGGACACGCGGTCCACGCCCTGGCCCAGCTCCACGGGGGCCTCTGCCACCTGTTCGGCGGAGCTGACGATCTCCTGCATGCTGAAGTTGTCGAACACCCAGTCGTAGAGCACGATGGAGTCGGAAAAGCTCCGCAGATCGACCCCGGAGCCGCCCGCGAGCTCCATGGCCGGGCAGCCGAGGACGATGGCCATCAGGCGGATGCCGTCCTTCTCCGCGGTGGAGATGAGGCAGTAGCCGGCGTCGTTGGTGTGCCCGGTCTTGACGCCGTGGGCGTATTCGTAATAATAGCCGCTGCCGTAGCCGGAATCGGGGTTGATGAGGGCGTTGGAGTTGGAGAGCGTGCGCTGCTCGCTGACGTTGGTGGCCGGCACGGTCCAGGTGACGGTGTTGCAGATGGTGGTGAAGAGGTCGTGCTGGAGCGCCTCGGCGGCGATGAGCGCGAGGTCTGCGGCCGTGGTGTAGTGGTCTTCATCGGGCAGGCCGTGCGTGTTCGCAAAGTGCGTGCCGGTGCAGCCGAGCTCGGATGCGCGCTCGTTCATCAGCTCCACGAACGATTCGACCGAGCCGGAGACGTGCTCGGCGATGATGTTGCAGGCCTCGTTGGCGGAGGAGAGCATGGCGCAGTAGAGCAGGTCGCCGAAGCTCATGGTCTCGCCGGGGACGATGCCGGCGGTGCTCCCGTCCTCCACCATGCCCTCCATGGCGCTCTCGCTGGCCGTCACCTGGTCGTCCTGCGAGACCTCGCCGCGCTCCACGGCCTCCACGGCCAGCAGCACGGTCATCACCTTGGTGAGGGAGGCGGGATAGGCCCGCTCGTCCGCGTTCAGCGAGTAATATACGCGGCCTGTCTCCGGGTCCGCGAGCAGGGCGGCGCGGGCGGATATCTCGGGGTCGTCCAGCGCGGCGGCCGAGGGGGCCAGGCAGACGGCGAACAGGCAGAATATCAGGACTATCGGCAGCAACGTGAATTTTCTCATATCAATCTCCGCAACTCTGTGTTATTATATATCTGGACGGCCCGCGATGGCGTTTCGTTCCCGCGGGGGGACATTATCCAGTTGATTATACCGTCGATCCTGCCGAAAAGCAACAGCAAAGTTTGGCTCAGGCCGCGCAAGGGGGGCGTAAGCGGTGAAAAGACGGTGGCTGATGCCGGCGCTGTGCCTGCTCTGCGCGGCGCTGTTCGCCGCCGGCTGCCTGCACGTGCGGCAGCGGGAGGCCGCGGCGCCGCCGGGCGTCAGCACGGAAAACAGCCGCGCCGGCTATACGCAGCAGCTGATGGAGCGCGAGACGGCGGCGGGGAAGATCGACATCAACAGTGCCTCGGCGGAGACGCTGATGCTGCTGCCCGGCATCGGCGAGGTGCGCGCCGCGGCCATCATCGCCTATCGTGAAGCGCACGGCGGCTTCGGCAGCGTGAGCGAGCTGCTGGAGATCGAGGGCATCGGCCCGCGCATCCTCGCCGGCTTCAAGGACTATGTCACTGTGGAGGATATGCCATGAAGATACTCGTCGTGGACGACGAAAAACTGCTCGTCAAGGGCATCAAATTCAACCTTGAGAACGAGGGCTACCAGGTGGAGTGCTGCTACGACGGCGAGACCGCCGTGCAGCTCGCGCGCACGGGCGGCTACGGGCTCATCATCCTCGACCTGATGATGCCGGGCCTGGACGGGCTGGAGGCCTGCCAGCAGATACGCGGCTTTTCCACCGTGCCCATCATCATGCTCACCGCCCGCAGCGAGGATTCCGACAAGCTGCTGGGCTTCGAGTCCGGCGCGGACGACTATATCACCAAGCCCTTCAACATCCTCGAGCTGAAAGCGCGCATCCGCGCGCTGCTGCGGCGGGCCTCGATGCCCGCGGCGGGAGAGGCGGGGCCGGAGGCCGTGCTGCGCCGCGCGCACCTGGAGCTCGACCCCGTAAAGCGCAGCGTCAAGCGCGAGGGGCAGAGCGTGGAGCTGACGGCCAAGGAGTTCGACCTCCTTGAGCTCTTCATGCGCAACCCCGGGCGCGTCTACAGCCGCGACAACCTGCTCGACCTCATCTGGGGCTACGACTACCAGGGCGACGCGCGCACGGTGGACGTGCACGTCCGCCGCCTGCGGGAAAAGGTGGAGCGCAACAGCGCCTCGCCGGAGCTCATCATCACCAAGTGGGGGGTAGGCTACTACTTTGCGGAATAGCGCCGGCAGCGAAAAAAAGCGCAGAAGGCTCACCCAGCGCGTACAGTTCAAGTTCATGCTGGCCTTCTTCACGCTCATAGCGGCGCTGCTGGCGGTGATGGACACCTATCCCATCATCGCCTCCCGCGACCTGGTGTTTTCGGAAAAGCGCAGCAGCCTGACGGGCCAGACGGCGGTCATCGCCTCCTCGCTCTCCTCGCTTGACACGCTCACAGGCGACAGCGTGGGCCAGGTGATGGCCCTGCTGGACGTCTCCGGGCTGGAGCGCATCCTGGTCACGGACGAGAACGCGCGCACGGTGTACGACAGCGCCTCGCCCTCCGCGGTGGGGCAGTACGCCCTGCTCTCGGAGATCGCGCTCGCGCTCGGCGGCAAGAGCGTGTTCTGGTCGCGCTTTGGGGACGGGGCCTTCACCTCCCGCGCCGCCCTGCCCGTCTATTCCGGCGCGGGGCTCTCCGGCGCGGTGTACATCTGCGAGCAGGACACGGCGCAGGCGGAGCTCATCCTCTCCGTCCAGAGCCGGCTGTGGATGATATCCCTCGTCTGCCTGATGGCGGCGATGGCCCTCACCGTGGTGTTCTCCCGCGCGCTGACATCGCGCATAACGCGCCTGGCGGAGGCCATGCGCGTGGTGCGCGGCGGCGACTATGAGCACCGGATAAAGCCCGAGGGCAACGACGAGCTGACCGAGCTCTCCGAGGAGTTCAACGACCTCACGGAGCGGCTGCAAACGACGGAGGCCGAGCGCCGGAGATTCGTCTCCGACGCCTCGCACGAGCTGAAAACGCCGCTGGCGGCAATCCGCCTGCTGGCGGACAGCATCACCCAGAGCGAGGGCATGGACGCCGCCACCGTGCGCGAATTCGTCTCCGACATCGCCTCCGAGGCCGAGCGGCTGCAGCGCACGTCGGAAAAGCTGCTCGACCTCTCCCGCCGGGACGCCGGCGCGCCGCGGGAGCTCACGCGCGTGGACCTGGGCGAGGCGGCGGCGTCCACGGCGCGGCTGCTCGCGCCGCTGGCGGGGGACATGTCCGTCGCCTTCAGCTGCGCGGCGGGGGAGGGCTGCTTCGTCCTCGCCTCGGAGGACGAGCTCTACCGCATCGTTTTCAACCTGGCGGAGAACGCCGTCAAATACAACGTCGAGGGCGGCTCGGTGTCGCTGGATGTCGAGCGCCGCGGCGCGCGGGTGCTGCTCACCGTTGAGGACACGGGCATAGGCATACCGGAGGAGGACATGCCGCACATTTTTGAGCGCTTCTACCGCGTGGACAAGGCCCGCTCACGCGAAAAGGGCGGCAGCGGCCTCGGCCTTTCGATAGTGCACGACGCCGTAGTGTCCCTCGGCGGGGAGATCGACGTGGCCGCAAGGCCGGAGCGCGGCACGCGCTTCACGGTTTCGTTCCCGGCCGCGCCGGAGGAGGAAGGAGGCGGCAGCGTATGAAAAAGGCGCTCGCGCTCATCCTCGCCCTCGCGCTCGCCCTCTGCGCCGGCTGCGGCGCGGAGGCGGACGAATACGCCGTCTGGCGCGCGGTGGACGAGGGCTACCGCAGCGGCGGCGCGCTGCTGCGGCCGGAGGCGCTGTCCGTCGCCTCGCAGGAGCCGCAGGCCGTCATCTCCGCGCTGGTGGGGGCGCTGAATTCCCCGGCGGCGGACGCGGAGCTGCAGGCGCTGCCATACGACGCGCGCATCCTCTCCTGGCGGCTGGAGGGCTCGCTGCTGACGCTGCAGGCCGACGAGGGCTACGCCGCGCTCGCGGGCGTGGAAAAGACGCTCTGCGACGGCTGCCTGGCGCTCACGCTCTGCGCCGTGGACGGCGTCTCGTCCGTGGCCGTGGAGGTGGCGGGGGAGCCGGTGACGCCGCCGCTCTCGCCGGAAGACCTTTTGCTTTACGACGCCGCCTCCAGCGGCGGCACGCAATAAAGAAGACAGCTATGGAGGTAAACAAAAATGGCAAACCTTGAGAGAGTACAGTCCGCGGTGAAGGAAGCCGGGCTCGACGCCCTGCTGCTGATGGACGACAGGAACATCTACTACGCCACGGATTTCATGCCGCAGGACAGCGCGGCGCTGATCACGCCGGACAAAGCCTTCGTCGTCACCGACTCGCGCTATATCGAGGCGGCGGAAAAGGAGTGCGCCGAGGGCGTGGAGTGCGTCCTCACCACGCGCGAAAAGCCCCTGGCCGCCACGCTCGCGGAGCTCACGGGCAAGCTGGGCGTGCGCTCTCTGGGCGCGGAGGAGGAGTACCTCACCCACGGGCTCTACCTGCGCCTGGAGGAGCGGCTGGGCCTCGCCTTCCGCCCCTCCCAGGCCATCGTGACCGCCCTCCGCCAGCGCAAGACCGCCGCGGAGCTGGAAAGCCTCATCGCCGCCCAGCGCATCGCCGAAAAGGCCCTTGAAGAGGTGCTGCCGCTCATCCGCCCGGGCGTCAGCGAGCGCGAGATCGCCGCCGAGATCACCTACCGCATGCTGCGCCACGGCGGCGAGGGCAACTCCTTCGACCCCATCGTGGTCGCCGGCGCGAAGGGCAGCATGCCCCACGGCGTGCCAGGCGACGAGCTCATATGCGAGGGCGACTTCGTCACCATGGACTTCGGCTGCATCAAGAACGGCTACTGCTCGGACATGACGCGCACCGTGGCCGTGGGCAGCGTGACGGACGAGATGAAGAACGTCTACGACACCGTGCTGCGCGCGCAGCTGGCCGGCATCGCCGCAGCCAGGCCCGGCGTCCCCGGCGCGGACATCCACAAGGCCGCCGCGGACGTCATCGCCGCCGCCGGCTACGGAGCGTACTTCGGCCACGGCTTCGGCCACGGCGTGGGCCTCTACATCCACGAAGCCCCCAACGCCGCGCCTTCCAACACGCAGCCCATGCCGGAGGGCGCCGTCATCTCCGCCGAGCCGGGCATCTACCTGCCGGGCCGCTTCGGCGTCCGCATCGAGGACGTGCTCTACCTCACCGGCGAGGGCAACGTGGACATCACCAAAGCGCCCAAGGAGCTCATCATCCTCGGCTGATAGGCGCTTGACATACCGCAAAAGCGTGATAGAATATTGACGGCTTTCGATTTAACATTCGTTTAATCGACTAAATCAACGACCGGGAGGCAGCCCATATGTTAGACCTGCTCAAGCGCGAGGGCGTGGACGGCGCCATCATTTCCGCCATTGAAAAATTCCGCAGCGAGCACCCCGTGGCCGCGGAGGCCGGACGCCGCGTGACGGAGCGGCCCCGGTTCGAGTATTACGGCCGGGAGATCTGGGAACAGGCGGCCACTGCCCTGCTCTGCGGGGAGAACCTGCTGCTCGTGGGCCCCAAGGCCACGGGCAAGAACGTCCTGGCCGAGAACCTGGCCGCGGCCTTCGGCCGCCCCAGCTGGGACGTGAGCTTCTACATAAATACGGACGCCGCCTCCCTCATCGGCACGGACACCTTCACCGGCGGGGAAGTCAGCTTCCGCCAGGGGCCCATCACCAAGTGCGCCCTGCTGGGCGGCTTCGGCATCCTGGACGAGATCAACATGGCCAAGAACGAGTCCCTGGCCGTGCTGCACGCCACGCTGGACTTCCGCCGCGTGATCGACGTGCCCGGCTACGACCGCATCGAGATGGACGGCGCCACGCGCTTCATCGCCACCATGAACTATGGCTACGCCGGCACGCGCGAGCTGAACGAGGCCCTCGTCAGCCGCTTTTCCGTCATCGAGATGCCGCCCATTTCCCCGGAAAACCTGAAAAAGCTGCTCAAGCGCGAGCACCCCGCGCTGAAGGACGCCTGGGCCGAGCAGTTCGCGGGCCTCTTCCAGGACCTGCGGAAAAAGTGCGACAGCGCGGAGATCAGCACGAAAGCGCTCGACCTGCGCGGACTGATGAGCGCCGTGGGGCTGATGGACCGCGGGCTGAAGGCCGTGGACGCCCTGCGCATGGGCATCGTCAACAAGGCCTTCGACCCCTTCGAGCGCAAGCTGGTGGAGGACGTGATCACCGCGCGCATCCCCGCCGACCTCGGCCGCGGCGGGCTCTTTGACTGATATGCTCAGCGAACGCGAGGCCGAGCGCGAAGAGCGCCGGGCGAACAACCAGATATGGACCGCGGCGCGCGACTACTCGCTGCACTCGGAGTACCACGCCTATAACGGCGACGGCACCGCGGACGTCTATATGAACAGCATCATCGGCGCGGCCTACCAGTGCTGCGACTTCGGCAAGCTGAAGGAGCTGTTCCAGTCCTTCACGCGCACGGCGAAGGGGCCGGAATACGAGGAACTGGTGTGGATCGCGCTGGAGAACTACGCCTATGAGCGCTCGAAGGCCGAGCGCCCGGCCCTGCCCGGCCTGCGGCGGCAGTACGCCCGCGAGCTGGTGGACGGCGCGGCGCGCCAGGAGCGCGACATGGAGGAGACGGAGCGGCTGAAGCTGGGCCACTACCGCCGCGCGCTGGGGGAGGGCATGGCCCTCACGGAGCGCGAAAAAAAGATGCTCGACGCGCTGGAGCTGCCGCCGGAGCTGACGGAGGCGGAGGTCGTCGAGCGGCTGCGAGACTTTTTCAGCGTCTACTATTCCTTCGTCCCCACGGTGACGGCCCGCGGCTCGCGCAGCTGGCTGCGGCACATCCGCCTGGGCCGCCGGCGGAACACGCTGGGCGCCACCGTGCGCAGCGAGGACGACGAGGAGGGCTCGAAGGGCGACAAGCGCGTCCGCGGCCGCATGAGCGGCGAGCGCACGGAGCCGGAGATGCGCGAGTACCTGGAGGAGTTTTTCGGCCCCTCGATGTACGGCACGGGGGACCTGCACCGCATCGAGGAGCGGCTGTGCACGGGCAACCACTGGGACTGCATGCTGCACTTCACGCGCGGCGGCGTCACGGCCGGGAAACTGAAGAACCGCGAGGCTCTGGTACAGCGCAGCGCCGCGCGCCGCCAGGCGGAGGCCAACCGCAAATACTACATGGACGACGTCGTCCGCAACCGGCTGACCATCGCCCGCCTGGCCGAAAAGATCCGCAACTGCATCCTCGTCCACCTGGACGACGCGCGCATCAAGTCCCGCGCGGGCGAGCTGCGTCCGGGCTGGCTCTGGCGCGCCATATACCTGAACGAGGACACGGTGTTCACCCGCCCCGAGCGCGGCACGGACACCGAGCTGACGGTGGACATCCTGCTCGACGCCTCCGCCTCGCAGATACAGCGGCAGGAGAGCGTGGCCTCGCAGGCGTACATCATCGCCGAGAGCCTCACGCGCTGCGGCATACCCACGCGCGTGTACTCCTTCTGCACGATAAACGGCTGCACTGTGCTGCGCATCTACCGCGACTATGACGAGGACCGCAAAAACGAGGCGGTATTTGAATACTGCTCCGCCGGCTGGAACCGCGACGGGCTGGCCATCCGCGCGGCGGGCTACATGATGCGCGGCTCGCGCGGGGAGCGCCGTATCCTGATGATACTCTCCGACGCCAGCCCGAACGACGACCGCAAGCTGGTCAGCGCCGGCAAAAAGGAGGACTACAACGGACTCCCCGGCGTGATGGACACGGCCGCGGAGGTGGAAAAGCTCCGCCGCCAGGGCGTCTCCGTGATGTGCGTCTTCACCGGCGAGGAAGAGGACCTGCCCAACGCCCGCCGCATCTACGGCCGCGACCTGGTGCGCATCCGCTCCATCGAGCAGTTCGCCGACGCCGTCGGCAACGTCCTCACCGGCCTCATCGGCTCCATGTAGCCACACTGCGTGTGGAGGGCGGCCAACGGCCGCCGGTATTTGCCTGCGGCCCGCCCGCAGGCAGGGGGATGCAGGGACGAAAGTCCCTGCGACCCTTTTCCTGAGAGATTTCTTTTGCCTGCGCCAAAAGAAACCCCTCATACTCCAAAGAAAAGCGCTTTGGTGCGGGTCGGTAGGTAAAATCTGCCCGTCAGTATGGGTGGTGACTGATTTTTAGGTGGTCATCCCGTAGTCGAATAGCTTTGCACAACGTCGACCGCGGTTGGCTTCGCTTCGCTCGCGCCGCTGGCGGTCGGCCGACTATACGTTAGTGCCGCGAGCGAAGCGAAGCAGTGCACGGCCGGCCAAGCTGCGCTTGGATGCAAAGAAGCGCGCCTCACCAACGGATGACCTCCGTTAGTGAGGCGCGCAGCGCATCTGCCTCCAGGCGCAGCCTGGGCGTTTTTCTTTGGGGCGCCACTCCCGTTTCTTTGGGCAAGACCAAAGAAATGGGGTGGCACTGGCCCCCTTGCGGGGGCCTCTCGTCAGCGCGGCGCGCAGCGCATCTGCATCCAAGCGCAGCTTGTCGCAGTTTGGTCAGTCGAATACGGACTCGCTCTTCATGTGCAGCACCTGGCCGCTGGCGGCGTCGATGGCGTACTCGTACTCCATGGCGTTGTAGATGAAGCTGACCTCGTAGTACTTGAAGCCGTCCTCGTTCTCAAAGTCGCTCTCCAGGCCCGTGACCTGGGCGGCGGTGAGGCCCGCGTCGTTGAGCGCGGCGGCTTTGGCGGCGCTGCCGCCGATGGTGCCCGCGGTGTAGAAGCCGAAATACCATATGCAGATGGCGGCGACGATGAGCACTACGATGATGACGGCGATGATAATGGCCTTTTTGGCGCTGAAGTTTTTCATGCAGATCCTCCTTGCAGTTGTTGACGGCTCCATATTAACACGCGGAAGATTAGAGGAATGTTAAAACTGTGAAAATTTCCCCGCCGCGGCCGCGCACGTGGTATATTTAATACTGGTCTAAGGAAAACATGCGAAACTTTGTACAAGGAGCGTGAGTGCATGAGGATACTGGTCGTGGAGGATGAGCGGGACCTCAACCGCATCATCGCCAAGCGCCTGGCGGCGGCGGGCTACAGCGTGGACGCCTGCTATAACGGCGCGGAGGCGCTGGACTATATGGCCGCGGCGGACTATGACGCCGCCATCTTCGACGTGATGATGCCCGTGCTGGACGGCTTTTCCGCCGTCCGCCGGCTGCGCGCGCAGGGGGATGACACGCCCGTGCTGTTCCTCACGGCGCGGGACGCCGTCGGCGACCGCGTGGAGGGGCTGGACCTGGGCGCGAACGACTATCTGGTGAAGCCCTTCGCCTTCGACGAGCTGCTCGCGCGCATCCGCGCCATGACCCGCCGCGCGGCCGGCAGCAGCACCAACGTGTTCACCTGTGGCGACCTGGTGCTGGACGCGGCGAAGCACAGCGTGCAGCGCGCCGGGCGCGCCATCGAGCTCTCCGCGCGCGAATTCGCCGTGCTCGAATACCTGATACGCAACAAGGGCGCGGTGCTCTCCCGCGAGAGCATCGAGAACAACGTCTGGAACTACGACTGGGAGGGCGGCACGAACGTGGTGGACGTGTACGTCAGCTACCTGCGGCGCAAGATCGACGCCGACTTTGACAAAAAGCTCATCCACACCGTGCGCGGCGTGGGCTGGGTGCTGAGGGACGAGCCATGAGGTTCATCTCCATCAAGGCCCGCGTCACCATCTACTTCACGCTGATGATGCTGCTCGTCGTCTGCCTGGTGATGGGCACCATCCTCATCGCCGGGCGCGGCGTGATGTCCGACAGCGCGGAGGGCACGCTGCTGGATGCCGTCCACGACGAGATCGACGACGTGGAGTACGACGACGGCTATCTCGAGCTCGACGACCTTGACTTTTACCGCCACAATGTCTACATCCAGGTCTACAGCCCGGCGGGCGAACTGCTGGCCGGCGCGGGGGCGGCCGATTTTGAGGGCTCCGGCGAGTTCCACAACGGGGAGATACGCCAGGTGAGCGTGGAGGGCGATCCGTTCCTGGTCTATGATCTCTTCGTGCCCGACGACCACGGCGGCGTCTGGCTGCGGGGCGTGACCAGCGCGGACAACGACTTTTCCGCCGCCCGCGTGATAACCATCCTCGCGCTGATACTGCTGCCCGTCCTGGTGCTGATAACGGCCGTGGTGGGCTGGCTGATCGCCCGCCGGGCCTTCCTGCCCGTGCGGCAGATAACGGACACCGTGGACGCCATATCAGACGGCGAGGACCTCACGGCCCGCATCGGGCTGCGCCGCGGGCGCGACGAGATACACAAGCTGGCCGCCACCTTCGACCGCATGTTCGACCGCCTGGAGCAGTCCTTCAACAGCGAAAAGCGCTTCGCCTCCGACGCCTCGCACGAGCTGCGCACGCCCACGGCCGTCATCCTCGCCGAGTGCGAGTACGCAAAGCAGAACGCCAAAAGCGCGGAGGACTACGCCGAGTCGATCGAGGTGATCGAGCGGCAGGCGAAGCGCATGTCGGAGCTGATAACAAAGCTGCTGAGCATCACGCGCATGGACCAGGGCACGCACCAGGCGGCCTTCGAGCGCGCCAACCTCTCCGAGCTGGCGGAGATCGTCACGGACGAGACGGCCATGGCCGCCGGCAAGGCCGTGGAGCTGAAAAAGGAGATAGAGGGCGGCGTCTACGCCAACATCGACGTGGGGCTGATGACCCGCCTGGTGCAGAACCTGGTGGAGAACGCCATCAAATACACGCCCGAGGGCGGGCATGTCACCGTCTCCCTGCGCCGCGAGGGCGACGCTCTGGCCCTGGCCGTGGCCGACGACGGCATCGGCATCGCCAAAAAGGACCTGCCGCACATCTACGACCGCTTCTGGCAGGCGGACGCCTCCCGCGGCGCGGACCGCGGCAGCGGCCTCGGCCTCTCGATGGTCAAGCAGATCGCCGAGGCCCACGGCGGGAGCGTCTCCGTAAAGAGCGCGCCGGGGAAGGGGAGCACATTCACTTACCGCATGGAAGCCGGAAACTAAAGATTCTATTAAAATTATTGTTTCTTTGATATTGACATGGGACGACACAGGCGTTATAATCTGTTCAGAAACTCTGATGAGGAGGGACGGACATGTCTGAGCCCATCTGCATCGTCGGCGACTCCATCACCGGCGGCGTCGTATATCTGGAGGACCGCGAGCGCTATGCCCGCTGCAAGGAGTCCTTTGTGGACCTGCTCGGCGGCGCGCTGGGCACGGAGATGCGCAACCACTCCAAATTCGGCCTCACGAGCGAGGCCGCGCTGAGGAAGTTGGGGCGCTTTGAGGGCGACATCGCGCAGTGCCCGAACACGCTGGTCATGCTCGGCGGGAACGATTCGGACTTCAACTGGGCCGACGTGGCGGACACGCCGGACGCGCCGCACGACTGCAACACGCCCGTCAAGCGCTTCCGCGAGTGCTACAACGCCGTGCTCGACAGGATAATCGCGCTGGGCAGCCGCCCGGTGGTGATAAGCCTGATCCCCGTCTGGGGAAGGCGCTATTTCGAGTGGTTTTCCCGCAAGCTGGACGGTGCGGCGCTGATGCGCTTCCTCGGCACCACGGACAGCATAGAGCACTGGAACGAAATGTACAACCTCGAGGTCATAAAGACGGCGGCGAAGCGCGACCTGCCGATAATCGACGTGCGCAGCGCCTTCCTCTCCGCGCGCGATTTCACGGGGCTTTTCAGCCGCGACGGCATCCACCCGAGCCCGGCGGGACACCGGAGGATGTTCGAGTACTCGCTGCCGCAGCTGAGGGCGGCCATCGGGTGAGCCGCGGCGCGGAATAATTGAATTGACGAGATGCCCCCGGGGCCATGGCCCCGGGGGCATCTCTGCGCGCAGCGGCGGGTGACTTCACAGTTTCAGATAGAACACCGTCTCATCACCGTTCATCCCGCCGCTCTCCCTGAAACCGTATTTTCTGTACAGTGAGATGGCCGCGGCGTTGTCCGCCTTTGTGGAAAGGCGGATGTGCCCGGCCCCGTTTTGCCTGAAGTAGCCGATTATCTCCTTCAGCGCGAGGCTGCCGTAGCCCTGTCCCTGGTAGCCGGCGCCTATCATGAAGCGCCACAGCCAGTACCTGTCATCCGGGTCGCCATAAGCTGAGTCGAAGGCGAACATCGTAAAACCCACCATCGTATCTCCGGCGTAGATGGCAAAGGGCCTGGCTATATCGCGGTTTTCGGCCGCCGCCATGAGAGACTCCGAATTGGGGCATATGTACTTTTCCTGTCCACGCGCGACCGCAAGCGCCAGGCACTCGTCCATGTTTGCACTGTTTATTGGCACAAGCCGTATCTCCATATGCAGCACCCCCATATAATGTCTGCCGAATAAGCCGCCCGGGGCTTGTCTGCGCGGCTGTGCCGCGAAAGAAGAGGGAGGGCCGAAGCCCTCCCTGACGTTATTCCGCTATGCGCCTGGCGCCGACGTAGTTGCGGGTGTAGTAGCCGCTGGCGTCCATGTCCGTGATGATGACCTCGCCGGCGCTGGAGCTGGCGTGTACCATCTTGCCGTTGCCTATGTAGATGCCCACATGGCTGATGGCGCTCGAGCTGTCGCTGCAGAAGAACACCGCGTCGCCGGGCTGCAGGTCCGCCTTCTCCACGGCCACGCCGTTTTCAAAGATCGCGGCGGCCGTGCGGTTGGTCTGATAGCCGAAGGACTGGAAGCAGTAGCTGACGAGCCCGGAGCAGTCGAAGCCACGCTCAGGGTTCTCCTCCGACCAGACGTAGGGCGTGCCCAGGAACTGCTGCGCAAAGGCGGCGACCTGCGCGCCCGTGCCGCTGCCGGAGGGCGCCGGCGCATCTTCAACGGCCGCCTCCCCGCTCGCGGAGGCGAGGGCCACGTAGTCGCTGCGGATATAGCCGGCGTCCCCGCCCACGGAGACGCGGTACCAGTTGCCGCTGACGCCGAGGACGCTCACGTCCTCGCCCTCCGCCGTCACGCGCACGATGGCCGTGTCCGTGCCCGGGCCGGAGCGCAGATTGACGTCCGTGCCGGAGACGGCGCCGGAGGCGGCGACGTCCATATCGGCGGAGAATTCGAGGTATTCGGCGCTCATGTAGCCGTTCAGCCCGGCGTGATGCACCGGGTACCAGCCGCCGGCGGCCTCGCCGGTGACGATGACCGCGCTGCCGGCGGGCAGGGTGTCAAGGATGGCGGTGTCCGTCCCCGCGCCGGAGCGCAGGTTGACGTCCGTAGAAGTGACCGCGCCGCCCACACAGTCGGCCCGGGCCGTGCACACAAGGGCGCACGCGCCCAGCGCCGCAGTGAGCAGCGCGCGGAGCAGTGCTTTCTTCATGTAAGAGACCTGACTTTTTCTTTATTTGGAGGCAAGGGCCCTGTCGAGCCAGACGGACGCCACGTCCATCGCGGCGTAAAGGCTGTTCTTCTCGCTCTTTTTCACCACGCGGTCGCGGCTCTTGAGGTCCGGGTCCGTCAGCTGCAGCTGGACGGAGACGCGGGTGGCAACCTCGAGGTCCTGTATCTTCTTGGTCTCGAGGATCTGCATCATGATGATATACTTGTCGGCCATGCTGCCGAAGTAGATGATGTTGTCCTTCCGGCGAAGGGGATGGCCCTTGTAGACGAGCTCTTTGGGTGCTGCCATTTTATAAAACCTCCATATGGCGGAAACACGTTTCCCTACAACGTTGTAACCGTATTGTAACTCATAGCGTCAGATTTGTCAACAGTTTTTCCAGAATTACAGCGCCGGAAAGTATTTCCGGCGCTGTATTCGCGTTTGTTTTGGCTGTATTTGCCCGTATTCTGCACATTTTGCTACTCTTCAAAATAGTAGCCGGGGTCGTCGTCCTCGGTGGAGGCGTTGCCGCCGTCATCATCGGGCGGCGTGCTCTCCGCGGGCTCTACGGGCTCGGTGGGCTCGATGTCCCCGCCGGGCTCGGCGCTCTCCTGCGGCTCCTCGCTGGGAGAGGGGGAGGGGGAGGGCGAGCTGAGGTCGCCGAAGATCATCGTGTCCCCGCCGACATAGGTGGGGCTGGGGAAGCTCTTCCACTCCAGGCCCTCGTGTATGGGGGCCATCACGCTGCGCCAGATCTGCGCGGCGGGGTTGCCGTAGAAGTACATCTGCTCGGGCATGTCGTAGCCGGTCCAGACGGCGGCCGTGTAATAGGGCGTGGTGCCGCAGAACCAGCGGTTCCAGTAGTTCGAAGAGGTGCCGGTCTTGCCGGCCACGGGCATGGTCCAGAAGTTGGCCTCCGTGCCGGTGCCGCTGCTGGCCGCGCCGTAGAGCATGTCGAGCACGTTATAGGCCGTGTTGGCCTTCATCGCCACGTGCGTTTCGATGTTGTTCTGCAGAACCACGCTGCCGGCGGCGTCCGTCACCTGGGTATAGACGTGGCTCTCGGTGAAGATGCCGCCGTTGACGAAGGTGCAGAAGGCCTGCGCCATCTCGCGCACGGTGGCGCCGTTGGTCAGCTCGCCCAGGGCGAGGGAGGAATAGTTCCTGTCCTGCTCGATGAGCGTGGTGATGCCAAGGTTGTTTTGCAGGAAGTTATAGGAGGCGTCCACCCCCAGCTTGTCCAGCACCTGCGCGGCAACAGTGTTCAGCGAGCTCATGACCGCCCGGCGGATGGTGACGACGCGGTTATAATTGTTGCCCGAGTTGCGCGGGTACCAGTTGGGGTCGCCGGAGAGCGTTATCTCGCCCGGAGGCGCGTCGTCCACCAGCGTGTTCTGGGTGATGAGCCCGGCCTCGATGGCGGGGGCGTAGACGCTCAGGGGCTTGAGCGAGGAGCCGGGCGGGCGCTGCGACTGCGTGGCCCGGTTGGTGATGAGGTTGGCCGTCTTTTCGCCCACGCCGCCGGCCAGGGCCACGATGGCGCCCGTGTAGGGGTCCATGATGACGATGGCGCTCTGCAGCTGCTGCTCTCCCGGGCGGTAGGACTTGGGCAGGGCGTCCAAGTTCTGATAGACGGCGTCCACGTCGGCCTGGATGTCCGGGTCGTAGCAGGTGTAGATGCGGTAGCCGCCGGAATAGAGGAGCTGCTCCGCCGCGTCGGCGCTGATGCCCTTCTGCGCCATCAGGTCGGCCTTCACGTCCTCGATGACCGTCTCCACGTACCAGGAGTAGATCTCCTGCTGCCCGGCCTCGTTGGCCGAGCGGGCGAACACCAGCTGTTCGTTGACGGCGGCGCTGTATTCGTCATAGTTGATATAGCCCTGCTCGTACATCTCGCGCAGGACGGTCTCCTGCCGGGCCTTGTTGTTGGCCTCGCTGTAGAAGGGGCTGTAATAGGTGGGCAGGTTGACGATGCCGACGATGGCGGCGCTCTCCGCCAGGGTCAGCTCGCTGGGTTCCTTGCCGAAGTACGTCTTGGCCGCGGCGTAGATGCCGTAGCTGCCCTCGCCGAAATAGACGGCGTTCAGGTACCAGGTGATGATCTCGTCCTTGTCGTACTTCTTCTCGAACTCCAGCGCCTGGAATATCTCGATCAGCTTGCGCTTGACGGTGACGTCGTTGTTGCCGGTGAGGTTCTTGATGAGCTGCTGGGTTATCGTGGAGCCGCCGAAGATGTCGTCCGAGGAGGAGAACATGGTGGTGATGGCGGCCAGCGTGCGGAACCAGTCCACGCCCTTGTGCTCATAGAAGCGGCGGTCCTCGATAGCGACGAGTGCCTTCACCAGATAGTCGGGGATGTCCTCCAGGTCCACCCATATGCGGTTCTCCCTGCCGGAGAGGGTGGCGAGCTCCTGCCATTCGCCGTTGTTGTCCTCGTAGTAGATGATGCTCGACTCGGAGAGGGAGTAGTCCGAGAGGGAGACGTCCAGGTCGTCCTGCAGCGTCGTCTTGACATAGAAGGCAAATATGCAGGCGAAGAGCAGCCCCGTGGTGAGGAAGATGAGCACCGCCGTCGCCAATATCTTCACAGCCAGGCCGACCGCGCCGAAAACGCCCCCGGCAACGCTGCCGGCGGCCTTCCCCACGCGGTGGAGCTTGTCGTTATCCATTCGTGTTCGCACCTCCGTGCCCTGGCCTTCGCGCGGCCGCGGCCGCTACAGGCCATTGTAGAATATTAATATACCACAATCTGTCGCAAAGGGATAGCTAAAAAACAAATTTTTGTTTTCCGCGCGCCTGCGCGGCGGAGTATAGTTTCTCCGCTTCGTGGGATAATTTACCCGAAGGGGGTGAAAATACGTGAAAAGCACCTGGATAAAGTGCGCGGCGCTGACGGTGCTGGCCGGCGCGGCGGCCTGGTCGGCGGTCTCCGCCCTCTCCGGCATCAGCGCGCTGGCCTCCCGCCCGGAGGAAAAGCGCGCGCCGTTCCACTACGAGCCCAGCTGCGCCATCGAGGAGGCGGAGTTCGTGCTGCGGGAGTACAACGGCTGCATCGGCGTGTTCAGCCCGCAGTCGGACGCCGGGCCCATCACCGTCACGGACATAGAGACGCGCTCGCTGCGCGAGGCGGACCGGGAGATCGTCAAAAACGGCATCGCCGTGGCCGACCGCGAGGAACTTCTGACCCTGCTCGAGGACTTTGGCTCGTAGAAAATGCGGCCGCGCGGCGCCCTGAGAAAAAAATACGATTGATTTCTGCTCGGGAATAGAGTAAAATAGACCTGCAAAGCAAAGAGATAACCCCGGAGGTCATCTGACAATGGACGAGGATTTCGGCAGCAGCTACATCACCATCGAGGACGAGGACGGCAACGAGTTCGAGCTCGAGCAGCTCGCGGAGCTCGAATATGAGGGCCGGAGCTACGCGGCCTTCCTCCCCGCGGACATGGACGAGGACGACCCCGATTACGGCTATATCCTCCTGCGCATCGAGGAGGAGAACGGCGACGAGGTGTTCTGCTCCGTGGACGACGAGCAGGAGCTCGCCGCGGTGTACGAGGCCTTCATGGCCCAGCTCTTCGATGACGAGGACTCTGACGAGCCGGATGAGGAATAAGTTCCCCCCGGCGCCCAAAACGGTTTTTATTCCTGCCCTGTGCGCGGAACGGCATTTGCCTGGACCCTTTTAGACCCACATTTTTAATAAGGGACGCTGCATCCCCGCGTGGATTGCAGGCCTCCCGGTACCATGGACCGGAAGTTGGAAGCGAGGTAGCGCGGGGGAGGCGACCCACCTGCCGAGTCGTGCAGGTTATAATCGGGTCCCCACGGCAGCGGCGGGGGTTGCCCGTATGCGAAAGCATACGGGCAATTTTTTTATGCCCCGGACTGCGATAAGGAGGCAGAGGGCTGTGCCCTGGTCTACAGTAAGGTTTGTAGGAACCTATAAGTGGAAAATCCGGAGAGCTTCCGCTCCCCGGGTTTTGTCCTGCGCGACGCAAAAGCCTCCCCTACTTGTAGGGGAGGTGGCCGCGCGCAAGCGCGGCCGGAGGGGTGCCGAAAGTCTGCGGTTCTTACCAGAGATGCGCAAACCTCAAACACCCCTCCGTCGCCTGCTCCGCAGGCGCCACCTCCCCTGCACGGCAGGGGAGGCCCAGGCTGCGATAAGGAGGCATCTGCCTGCGGCCCGTTCTACCGAAAGGCTTCCAACAGCGCGGCGCGCAGGCAAACACCAGCGGCCGTTGGCCGCCCTCCTTACCGCAGGGCGGCGTCGATGATGACGGGGCGTCCGGCGCTGGACACCATGCCGAAGCAGACCTCGGCGGTCTCGCCGCTGATGAGGTCCGTGTACTGCCCGTCGGGCAGGCCGGACTCCACGAGCGCGCTCTGGCCGTAGGCGGGGAAGAGGCCGAAGAGCTGCCGCCCGGGCAGGGAATAGGAGGCGGTGAGGGCGCCGCAGGGGTGGGCCTGGACGCTGTACTTGCCCTCGGCGAAGATGCGCTCGCGCTTTATCTGCGCCAGGCGGGCCATCAGCGGCGAGAGGTCGGGGCCGTGCTCCAGGTCGATGGTGTCCCGCTCGAAGAGGCTCGGTAGGTGCTTTGCCGCGCGCTCCTGCCCGGCGTAGACCAGCGCCGCGCCCCGCTGGAAGTAGTTGAAGGCCGTCCAGCTCTCCAGCGCGCTGAGGCTGGGGATGAGGAAGCCCGCGCGCGGGCGGTCGTGGTTTTCCAGGAAGCGCAGCTTGACGTAGTTTTCGGGGAAGATGCCCTCCTGCGTGTTGACGGCCGCGGCGTAGGGCGCGAGCTTCTGCGCGTCGCGCAGCGCGGCCAGATAGGCGTTGGCCGTGTCGTAGTCGTAGCAGAGGTCAAAGGCCCGGTAGAGCTCGGCGTCGGAGAGGCAGGGCGTGCCGTTGGCGCGGTTATAGGCGATGAAGAGCGGCTCCACGGACTCCGCCAGCCAGATGCAGCCGGGGCGCACCTGCGCCACTTCCTCGCGCGCGCGCAGCCAGAAGTCCAGCGGCACCATGGGGGCCACGTCGCAGCGGAAGCCGTCCACGATGCCCGCCCACATCTTCAGCGTGTCTATCTGATAGTCCCAGAGCGCGCCGGAGGCGGAGTAGTCGAGATCCACCACGTCGCTCCAGTCCGCCACGCGGGGCATGGGCGCGCCCTGCGCGTCGCGGATGAACCACTCCGGGTGCTCGTGCGCGAGCACGGAGTCCGGCGAGGTGTGGTTGTAGACCACGTCGATGATGCACTTCATGCCGCGTTCGTGGATGCCGTCCACCAGGCGGCGGAAGTCCTCCAGCGTGCCGTACTCGGGGTTGACGGCCCGGTAGTCGCGGATGGCGTAGGGGCTGCCCAGCGTGCCCTTGCGCTTCACCTCGCCCAGCGGGTGGATGGGCATCAGCCAGATGATGTCCACGCCCAGCGCGGCGATGCGGTCGAGGTCGCGGTGCACGCCCTCAAAGGTGCCCTCGGGGCTGTGGTTGCGGACGAAAACGGAATAAATGACCTGATTCCTGAGCGTTATCGGGGTATCTTTTGCCATTTCAGTTACCTCCTCGTATAGTCACGCGCCCTCGGGCGCGGAAGGTGCGATGCGGCGGCCGGGGGCGTAGAATTCCCGGTCGCGTTCGTCTATTTCCCGCAGCACGCGGCAGGGGCTGCCCACGGCCACGACGTTGGCGGGCAGGTCGCGCGTCACCACGCTGCCCGCGCCGACGACGGTGTTGTCGCCGATGCTCACGCCCGGCAGGACGATGACGCCCGCGCCCAGCCAGCAGTTGCGCCCGATGTGTACGGGCAGGTTGTACTGGTAGGCCTTTTCCCGCAGCTCGGGCAGCACCGGGTGGGCGGCGGTGGCGATGGTGACGTTGGGGCCGAGCATCGTGCAGTCGCCGACGTAGATGTGCGTGTCGTCAACAAGCGTGAGGGCAAAATTGGCGAAAACATTGCTGCCGAAGTGTACGTGCGCGCCGCCCCAGTTCGCGCGCAGCGGCGGCTCTATGTAGCAGCCCTCGCCCAGCTCGGCGAACATCTCCCGCAGCAGCTGCTCGCGCCGCTCCGGCTCGGAGGGGCGGGTGGCGTTGAATTCATATAGCAGCTCCTGCCTCGCGGCCTGCTCGCGCGCCAGTTCCGCGTCGCCGGGCAGATAGAGCCCGCCTGTGTGCAGTATGTCAGTTATTCCCATATCGTCCTCCCTGATCTATGCCCGGCGGTCCGGGCGGATGAAGGGCTCGCGCACCTCGCGCGAGCAGAGCGCACCGTAGAGCTCCGGACGGCGGTAGGCGTTGCCGTGGACTTCCGCGGCGCGGTAGGCGCGCAGCGCGTCCAGATCGAGCCGCGCGAGGTAGATGCCCGCCTCGCCGGGCGCTTCCAGCACGCAGGTGTCCCGCGAAGCGGCCTCCCCCGGGGCGTATGCCACGCCGTCGAAGAGCGTGGAGCGGCCGTTGCAGTCCGGCTGCCCCGCGGGGTAGTTGCAGGTGGCGAGGGCGAGCATGTTTTCATACGAGCGGGCCCGGAGCTGCGACAGGCGGTTTATCTCCATCGGGCAGGCGTTCGGCACGAGTATGAGCTCCGCCCCGGCGAGCATGAGCAGCCGCGCGCTCTCCGGGAACTCGCGGTCGTAGCAGATCATCGCGCCCACCTTCACGTCCCCTGCGGCGGTGTCAAGCTCGCAGACGGGGAAGGCGCGGCCGGCGGTGAGCGTGCGCTCATCGCCGAAATCGCAGGTGTGGACCTTGGCGTAGTCGAGGACGCGCCGCCCCCGGCGGTCGAAGAGCGCGAGCGAGTTGCGCGGCGAGGGCTCGAAGCGCTCGAGGTATGTTACGGCGACGGCCATGCCGAGCTCCGCGGCGGCGCGGCTGAAGGCGGACACGAACTCCCCGCCGGCGGGGACGGAGAGGGCGCGCAGCTCCTCCGGGCGCTGCGGTATGCGGTAGCCGCAGCTCCACATCTCCGGGAAAAGGGCGATGTCGGCCCCCATACCCGCCGCACGGCGGCAGGCGTCGAGGCCGAGGGCCAGGTTCTCCTCCGGCCCGTCTCCGGGCAGGAGCTGCATGAGCGCTATTTTCAGCTCGGGCATGCCGCGCGCATCCTTTCTTTTGGCTTCCGCGCGGCGCTGCCCGCCGCGCAGCCTGATTCTACCACGGCGGCGCGCAGGGCGCAAGACGGTAAGCCGCCCTGCCCGCGCCCGCGGCGAAAAACCGTGGATTTTTTGCTTCAGCGCGAAAAAGCCCTTGACAAACGCGCGATAGCGTGTATAATAATGCCTAATTTCATATGAAATGATAGAGGCGCGGCCGACAAGAGTACGCACAGCAAAACGCCAGACAGCGTGTGCCGAAAGGGGAAGCCGCCGAGGGGCCGGATGTGTGTCTGTGTGTTCGGTGCCCGGGCCGGGGGATAACATCCGTCGGACTGTCACGGTTGTGGAGCGCTATCGAAAACAGTGAAAGCATTTTTGCCGCCATTGACTTCACCACCGGATGAAGCTCAGGGGCGGTTATTTTTATGTGCCTCACGCCCCGGCACGCCCAACGCCGCTTGATTCTACTGATACGGGTATCTGCCGCGTTTCGCCCCCTTGACGGGCACAAAGCCCGCCAGCGGTTGCGAAACATTGCATCTGCCTCGTCTCAGCGAATCCATCGGCATTGTTCGGCCGGCGTGTGAGCCACTGGAGCGCTTGTTCATCAAGAGCTTTGTTTCTCCTTGAGCTTCGCAATGGGAACCAGCGGGCGCGAGACCCGCCGCGCGGATGCGCGTGGAAAAGAGAAGCGAAAGGAAAAGATGAAAATGACAAGAAGGATCCTTGCGGCGCTCATGGCGCTCGCCATGGTGTTTGCCCTCGCCGCCTGCGGCAGCGGGAGCACCGAAGAGGAAGGCAGCGGGGAGGAAGTCCTCTCCGCCGAGGAGCTGCAGGCCCAGGTGCAGGCCATTGTGGACGCGCTGACCGTCCCCGAGGACGTCGACCCCGCCGCGGTGCAGGGCTGCGAGGACGGCGTGCTGACCATCGCCATGGAGTGCGCCTATCCTCCGTACAACTGGACGCAGATCGACGACTCCAACGACGCCGTCGCGGTCTCCAACGCCTCCGGCAGCTACGCCAACGGCTACGACGTCATGATGAGCCAGATCATCTGCGACCTCTACGGCTGGGAGCTCGAAGTCGTCTCCAGCGCGTGGGACAGCCTGGTCCCCGGCGTGCAGAGCGGCACCTACGACGCCGTCATTGCCGGCCAGAGCATGACTGCCGACCGCATGAGCGAAGTTGACATGGCCGGCCCGTACTACTATGCCGACATCGTCGTCGTCACCACCGCCGACGGCGAGTACGCCGGCGCCCAGAGCATCGCCGACCTCGCCGGCGGCACCGCCACCGCGCAGAGCGGCACCATCTGGTACGACTCCTGCCTGCCCCAGATCCCCGACGTAAACCTGCTCGCCCCCGCCGACACCGCCCCCAGCATGATCATGAGCCTGACCACCGGGCAGTGCGACTACATCTGCACCGACGTCCCAACCGCCACCGCCGCCGTGCGCAATAACGAGGGCCTCAAGATCCTCAACTTCTCCGGCACCGACGGCGACTTCCAGTTCGCCAGCGAGGAAGAGCGCGCCGAGAACGTCAACATCGGCATCAGCGTCCAGAAGGGCAACACCACCCTGCTCGACGCCATGAACGCCGTGCTCGGGCAGATGGACTCCGCCGACTTTAACACCATCATGGACTACGCCATCGCCATCCAGCCCGAGATCTGACAGGCTGCCTGACGCAGCTGCAATGCCTTTCACAGGGCGCGACCTTCCGGCCGCGCCCTGTTACCCGCGAATAAATATAAAGGGGTCCTGACCGCCGATGAACGTTTTCTCCAAGTTGATATCCGACATATGGGCGCTGCTCGACGTATACTGGCTGATGTACCTCAAAAACATGGGCAATACGCTCGTGCTGGCGCTCATCGCCACGCTGATAGGCTTCATCATCGGCCTCACCTGCGGCATCCTCAACACCATCCCCTGCACCAGGAAGGACCCGGCGGCGAAGCGGGTGCTCCTCAAGATCGTGCGGGCGATAGTCCGCGCCTATGTGGAGATATTCCGCGGCACGCCCATGATACTCCAGGCCGTGTTCATCTTCTACGGCCTGCCCTACTTCACCAACAACGCCATGCGCTTTGACAGCATCTGGGCGGCGTCCATCCTGATAGTCTCCATCAACACCGGCGCATATATGGCCGAGAGCGTGCGCGGCGGCATCATCTCCATCGACCCCGGCCAGACCGAGGGCGCCAAGAGCATCGGCATGAACCACTTCCAGACCATGACCAGCGTCATACTGCCGCAGGCCATCCGCAACATCATGCCGCAGATAGGCAATAACTTCATCATCAACGTGAAAGATACCTCCGTAATGTTCATAATCGGCTTTATGGAGTTCTTCGCCTTCCACCGCCAGCTGGTCGCGCTGAACAACAAGTACTTCCCGAGCGCCACCATCGAAATGGTCGGCTACCTCATCGTCACGCTGACGGCGTCGATACTGCTGCGGTGGCTGGAGCGCCGCATGGACGGCAAGAGCAGCTACGAGCTGGTGCAGACGGACGACCTCACCATGGCCGCCGGCACCTACAGCCACCCGGACCGCGGCACGCCCTTTGACGAGCGCAGCAGCGAGTTCGGCGAGGAGGGCCGCAAGCGGATACGCGGCGGGCTGAAAAACAGCAACGGCAGTTCAAGGGAGGGACGGTAAAATGAGCGACGCCATACTTGAAGTCCGCCACCTCTCCAAGAGCTTCGGGAGCAACGAAGTGCTGCGGGACATCGACTTCGACGTCCGCGCCGGCGACGTGACGAGCATCATCGGCGCTTCCGGCTCCGGTAAGAGCACGCTGCTCAGGTGCATCAACCTGCTGGAGACGCCCAGCAGCGGCGATGTGCTCTTCCACGGCGAGAGCGTCGTCAGCGGCAAGGTGAACCCCAACAAATACCGCGCCAAGGTGGGCATGGTGTTCCAGAGCTTCAACCTCTTCGACAATATGACCGTGCTGAAAAACTGCATGGTGGGCCAGATGAAGGTGCTCAAGCGCTCCGCCGCCGAGGCGGAGGCCAACGCCATGAAATACCTCGAGCGCGTGGGCATGGCGCCCTATATAAAGGCCAAGCCGCGCCAGATATCCGGCGGCATGAAGCAGCGCGTGGCCATCGCCCGCGCGCTGGCCATGGACCCGGAGGTGCTGCTCTTCGACGAGCCGACGAGCGCCCTCGACCCGGAGATGGTGGGCGAGGTGCTCTCCGTCATGCGCGCTCTGGCCGCGGACGGCATGACCATGCTGGTAGTCACGCACGAGATGGCCTTCGCCCGCGACGTCTCCGCCAACGTGGTGTTCATGAAAGACGGCGTGATCTGGGAGCAGGGCGCGCCGGAGCGCCTCTTCACCGCGCCGGAAAAGCAGGAGACGCGCGACTTCCTCGCCCGCTTCATGGAGCGGTAAACGGCCCATATGCCCAATAAAAAACGCCCGGGACCGAAGTCCCGGGCGTTTTTGCGCCGTTTTTTATCAGACGGAGCGCCAGAGCAGCCGGTTTTCCGCAAACTCGGCGCTCACGCGCCCGGCGTCTAGCAGATAGGCGAGGAAGCTGCGCAGCGTGGAGCCCACGAGGGCGTACTGCTGGAAGTTCAGCTCGAGCCCCAGGCGGTCAAAGGCGCGCTTGAGCGCCTCCTCGAACGTCACCGGCTGCGCGCAGAGCTCCAGCACCAGCGAGCACAGGCCCTCCACGTGCCGCCGGTTGAGCGCCGCCAGCGGCGCGATGTCCTCGCAGGCCGCGGCGTGGGAGGGGACGTACATCTTCGCGCCGGCGCCGGGCAGGGCGTCGAGCGTGGCCAGGTATGCCGCCACGTCGTAGATGAAGGGGAAGCCGTATTTTTCCAGCGTATCCGGGCTGGAGACGCAGTCGGCGATGAAGGCCGTGCCGTCCGGCAGCAGGTAGCCGCACATGTCGAAAAAGTGCCCCGGCAGCGGCAGGACCTTTACCTCCTGCGGGAAGGCCGGCGAGGCGGTGCCCTCACATTCACAGGGCGCGGCGAGGAGGAACTTGTGCCTGAGCGCCGCCGGCGGGAAGCCGCCGTAGAGGAAGCCGGGCTCCAGGATGGGCGTGCGCGTGAACTGGGCCTCTATGCCCGGCGCGAACACCCGGCAGCCCGTCTGGCGCTGCAGGTACTGGCAGCCGCCGATGTGGTCGGCGTTGGAGTGCGTGACGAGGATGCCCAGCAGCTTCCAGCCCTGCCCGTCGAGTGTTTTCCGGGCGCGGCGGCCGGCGTCCTTGTCCCCGCCGGCGTCGATGAGATAGGCCCCGTCCCCGGTCACGTAAACGCCGATCTTGGCCGGGCAGTCGATGTAATAGGACTGCTCCCCGGTGCGTATGAGCTCGTACATATAGCGCCTCTTTCCTGCCCGCAGGCTGTATTGAACGATATTTTACCACTACCCTGCGCTCCTGGCAATGGCCGGGGCGGAACTGTGCCCCCGGCGGCGGAAAAAAGTTGGACGGAGGGCGGATGTGCCTGTGCTATAGTGGTCACAGCTCAAAAATACAGCAACGTGGGAGGTAAAAATATGGAGATCAAGATGGTACAGTGCCCTAACGGCCACTATTACAATGCGGCGCTCCACACCAGCTGTCCGGAGTGCAGCGGCGCCGTGGGCAAGACGGAGCCCGTGGGCGGGCCGCAGGGCGGCTCCGGCGTGGGCCGCACCGAGCCCGTGGACGTGGAGCGCGACGCGCGCATCGAGCCTTTCGACCCCACCATCATCGGCGCCGACTCCGCCGAGGGGCGGCCGGAGCCGGTCGTCGGCTGGCTCGTCTGCATCGAGGGCTCCTGCCGCGGCAGCGACTTCCGCATCCACGCCGGCTACAACTACATCGGCCGCGAGACCGGCGACATCCACATCCGCGGCGACCAGCAGATCTCGCGCAAGAACCACGCCATGGTCGCCTATGACAGCAGCGAGCGAGTCTATTACGTGGGCCCCAGCGCCGGGCGCAACCTCATCAAGGTGAACGGCAAGACGGTGCTGGGCGCGGTGGAGATACACAACTACGACGTGATATCCATCGGCACTACCAAGCTGATGTTCGTGGGGCTGTGCGGCGAGCAGTTCGGCTGGGAAGAGGAAGCGCGATGACGGCGGCGAACGGGCTCTGGGGGCTTTTGCTGACGGGCAGCTTCCCCCTGCCCCCATCGGGGGCCGCGAGCGCTTATACGCCGGGGACGCCTTCGCCCACGCCGCTGCCCACCCTGCCGCCGCCCACGCCCACGCCCACGCCGGCCGCTGCCGGCGCGGCGGAGACGGCAGGCCTCGTCCTGGAGACCTGGATGATCGCGGCGGGCGCGGCCGCGCTGGCGCTGATCATCGCCCTGACCGTGTTTTTCATCGTCCGCGCGCGCCGGCGGCGCGCCCCGGCGGCTTACGCGGGCGGCGTGACGCTCTCCGTGGGCAAGGTGCACGAGACCGGCGCGCGGGAGAGCCAGCAGGACTGCTTCGCCGTACTGCCGGAGGAGCTGTGGCCCGAGCACGGCCTGCTGGCCGTGGTGGCGGACGGCATGGGCGGCCTCGCGGACGGCGACAGGGTCAGCCAGTGCGCCGTGAGCGCTGTTTTTGACAGTTTCTGCAACGTCCAGGGCGAGCCGCAGCTGGTGCTGCTGGAGCTGCTGAGGCGGGCGAACAACGCCGTGAACGCCCTGCTGGGCCCCGGCGGGGCCTCGCGCAGCGGCTCCACGCTGGTGGCCGCGCTGGTACGAGACGGCTGCCTGAGCTTCGTCTCCGTGGGTGACAGCCGCATCGCCCTGCTGCGCGACGGCGCGCTCTATACGCTGGACCGCGAGCATGTTTACCGCAACGAGCTGCTGTGCGCGGCGGTGAACGGCGAGCGCAGCTTCGAGTCCGCCCTCAGCCACCCGCGCGCCGGCGGGCTCACGAGCTATCTCGGCATGGGGCGGCTGAAATACGTCGATTTCCCCGCCGCGCCCATCGCGCTGATGCCCGGCGACCGCGTGGTGCTGATGAGCGACGGCGTCTATAACGCCCTCGGCGTTTCCGAGCTGGCGGACGCGCTGCTGCTGCCGCCGGAGCAGGCGGCGGAGGAGATACGCCGCGCCGTGTCCGCCAAGGGCTACTCCACGCAGGACAACTACACCGCCGTCGTCATCGGCCTGGAGAGGGGGACGCGCGCATGATACGCACGGCCAGCTATACGGACACCGGCGGCCGGCCGTACAACGAGGACTGCCTGGCGTTCATAGACCGCGGCGGCGCGCTCTGTGCCGTGGTGGCGGACGGCCTCGGCGGCCACGGCGGGGGCGAAAAGGCCTCCCGCGCGGCGGCGGAGTGCGTACAGGAGCTATGGAGCGGCGCCGTCAGCGAGACGGAGCTCGCCGCCCTGGTGCAGGCCGCGCACGGGCGCGTGCTCTCTATGCAGACGCGCGCCTGCGCCATGAAGACCACCATCACCGTCCTTGCGCTCGGCGGCGGCCGCGCCGCCTGGACCCATGTGGGCGATTCGAGGATATATCACTTCCACAACGGCGCGCTGGTGTTCCAGACGCGCGACCACAGCGCTTCGCAGATCGCCGTGATGCTGGGCAATATCACGCCCGACCAAATTCGCTTCCACGAGGACCGCGCGCGCATCTACCGCGCGCTGGGCCAGGACGGCGAGCTGAAGGTGGAGACGCACGCCGAGACGCTGGAAAAGGGCGCCCATGCCTTCCTCATGTGTACGGACGGCTTCTGGGAGTACGTGCTGGAAGACGAGATGTGCGCCGACCTGTCCGCCGCTCAGGGCCCCGAAGAGTGGCTGGGGCTGATGCGCGCGCGGCTCGCGCAGCGCGTGCCGGGAAATAACGACAACAACACAGCCGCCGCCGTGTGGCTGGAGACAGAATGAATCTGGGGGGTCAGATATGAAAAGCAAGAAGATCATCAGCATCGCCCTGACGGCCATCCTTGCGCTGGGGTTGCTCTCGCTCTCCGCCTGCGGCGTGGACATCCGCGATACGCGCAGCGGCGTCGTCCGCTTCGTCGCCCTGCTGCCGGAGATGGGCATCATGAGCTCGGACGGCACCATCTCCTATGACGCCGGCTACTACACCGGCTCCGGCTTCGGCGTGGGCGAGGCCGGCGAGCCCACGGACATATTCATCACCAACAGCCACGTGGTGGCGGACACCGTGCCCGTTTTCAGCGAGAGCGGGGACTACCTGGGCGACGTGGCCGCCCCCGCCGTCAACCTCTACATCCTCACCAGCGACCTCGCCTGGGACCCCGCCACGGGCACGCTGGACACCAGCCAGTGCATCCCCTGCTCCATACTCTACTACTCCGAGACGCTTTACCCCGACTATGCCGTCATCCAGGCCGCGCAGGCGCCGGCCGACCGCATCGCCCTGCCCATACTGCCGGATGAGGAGGCCGTCAGCGAGCTTGACCGCGTCTACGCCCTCGGCTACCCCGGCAGCAGCGACGACACGGAGGAGGGTTTCTGGGGCCGGCAGATACTCGGCACCGTCGCCAGCTCCACGATGACGGACGGCAGCGTCTCCCGCTTCACCACCGGCGCCACCTTCGGCAACACCCGCCTCATCCAGCACACGGCCCAGCTCAACCACGGCAACTCCGGCGGCCCGCTGCTCAATGAGGACGGCCAGGTCATCGGCATCAACACCTACGGCGCGGGCGGCGACGTCTCCACCGGCGACGTGAACTCCTACTACGCCGTGCGCGTCAGCTACGCATCCGACATGCTCGACCAGCTGGGCATCGAATACGACACCAGCTGGGGAAGCAACTGGCTGCTCTTCGTCCTCATCGGCCTGGGCGCGCTTATCCTGATTGCACTGCTGGCGCTCGCCATCAAAAAGCTCGTCCCAAAGGGCGGCAAAAAGCGCAAAAAGCCCGCTCCCGGCAGCGACCTGCGCGTGCAGTGCGTCTCCGGCTGCTTCGCCGGGCGGCGGTTCGAGATCGGCCGCCAGCTTCGCATGGGCCGCGACCCCAACCGCAACGACCTGGTGTTCCCGCCGCAGACCCAGGGCGTCAGCAGCGTCCACTGCATGCTGATGCTGACGGAGGGCAAGCTCTATCTGCAGGACCTCGGCTCCACCTACGGCACGTTCCTCAGCGACGGGCGCAAGCTCTCGCCCAGCCAGGCGGTCGAGCTCAGGGAGGGCGACAGCTTCTCCCTCGGCTCGCAGCGCGAGCGCTTCATCGTCACCGGCAGGGGAGGTATGTGATATGGCGGCCTATTGCCCGCACTGCATGTTCCCGACGGATACGCCCTATTGCCCCAACTGCGGCCAGAGCACCAGCTGGCAGCCCGGCGAGGGCCAGCTGCACGCCGGCACTGTGCTGAACGGCAGCGGGCTGCACCGCTATATGACGGGCGCCGCCATCGGCCAGGGCGGTTTTGGCATCACCTACATCGCCGTTGACATGGACAGCGGCGAGCGCGTGGCCGTCAAGGAGTGCTTCCCCACCCAGTGCGCCCAGCGCGGCGTGAACGGCGTCGCCGTGGAGGCCAGGAGCGGCTTTGAGCAGACGCTGCAGGGCGCGCTGGAGAGCTTCCTCGAGGAGGCGCGGCTGCTCGCGCGGCAGGGCGCCCTCGCGTCCATCGTGCAGGTGCGCGACTTTTTCCGCGCCAACGGCACGGCCTATCTGGTGATGGAGTACCTCGACGGCGCGACGCTAAAAAACATGATGTGCACGGGCGGCGTGATACCGGCGCAGGAGCTGCTGCGCCGCCTGCGCCCGCTGATAGGCGACCTGGGGCGGCTGCACGCCTCGGGCGTCATCCACCGCGACATCAGCCCCGACAACCTGATGTGGATGCCCTCCGGCGGCATCAAGCTGCTCGACTTCGGCTGCGCCCGCTCCATGGAGAACGGCAAAAGCATGAGCGTGCAGCTCAAGCACGGCTTCGCCCCCGTCGAGCAGTACCAGACGCGCGGGCAGGGCCCCTGGACGGATATTTACGCCCTCTGCGCCACCATCTACTACTGCACCACCGGCCGCCTGCCCACGCCCGCCGTCGAGCGGCTGGAGGGCGGGGAGCTGACCGCGCCCACGGCGCTGGGCTCGGACCTGACGCCCAGGCAGGAGGCGGCGCTGCTCTGGGGCATGGAGGTGCAGCCGGCCCGCCGCCCGCAGGCCATGGAGGACCTGGCCGCCGCGCTCTATGCGGGCCCGGCGGAGGACGGCGGCAGGGAAGGCGGCCGCCGGCGCGAAAAAACCGGCGGGAACGGCTATACACCGCCCGAGGAGGAGAAAAAGCGCGACGTGCGCAGCGGAGGGCTCCCGGCGCGCACCCGGCGCATCGCCGCCATCGCGGCCGCCGCGGCGGCCGTGGCCGTCATCGCCATCGTGCTCGCCATCAGCGGCCTGTTCGGCGGCGATGACAGGGACGTGGGGGCGCCTGTACAGCCCGCCGTCACCGGCGCGCCCGGGCTCTCGCTCGCGCCCAGCGCCGTCCCCAGTTCCGTTCCCAGCCCCACGCCAGAGCCCACTCCCACGCCCGTCGTGCCCGACGGCGTGACGGAGGACGGCTATGAGTACGTGCTCGGCGGGGATTCCGCCACGGTCGTCGGCTACACCGGCAATGAGACAGCGCTCGCCCCGCCGGAGGAGATCGAGGGGCTGCCCGTGCGCGCCATCGGCGAGGGGGCCTTCAGCGGCAACAGCTATGCCGAGCAGCTGATATTGCCGGAGGGGCTGGAGGAGATCGGCGCGGAGGCCTTCGCTGGCTGCACGTCGCTCACCTGCGTGATCGTATTCAGCGGCGCCCGGGTGGCCGAGGGCGCTTTCAGCGGCTGCCCCGTGCGCGCGGTGCAGCAGATGGAGAGCGGATACGTGACGGAAACGGAGCTTTACGACATCTGGGGGCTCGAGGGCGACGTGCGTGTGTTCACATTCGGCGAGGACACGGGCGACGGCAGCCTGGTGCTGGTGTACGTGGACGATGCGGGCATCGTCTACGCCCTGGCCGACAGCTCCAACGCCGTCATCATGGATTTCCCCAACGACGCTGATGAGATCATCCCGCAGACGAGCGTCAGCGAGTTCCCCGTCACCTGGATCAACGAAAACGCCGCGGACGGCCTGGACGGCGTGCCCGACTACTGGCTGCGCGGGGACATCCTCTTCCCGCAGGAGCTCATGTATTCCCTGGAGATGAACATATACGAAGATGCCGACGGCGTCAGCCTCAGCGCGTCCTGGTTCATGTCGAACGCGCTGGCCATCCTCATGGAGGAGGCGCGCGCGGAAGACGGCGTCACGGAGGCCATCGCGCCCAACGAGGCCCTCACGCGCGCGTGCATGGCGCGCGCCGCCGAGCTCGCGGAGAGCTTCACCACGGAGCGGCCGGACGGCAGCGACTGGGGCGACGCGCTGCGCGAATACGAGGTCGATTGGGCGAACGCCTGGCAGTTCATAAGGTCCTTCGGCAGCTATGAGGACGGCGAGGCGCTGGGTGAATACCTGTTGGAAGTCGCGCAGCAGTTCGCCGCTTACGACGAGGACATCAGCGGCTACTACGACGGCGTCGGCGTGGCCATGTCTGTCGGCGAGGACGGCACGTATTATATCTGCTGCATCGCCACCGCCGCGTGAATGCACTTGAACACGTCCGGAGGAACAAGTATAATGAGAACATATGACGCAATGAAGGGAGGCGCGGCGTGTGGACCGGAGGGATAAATACTGCCCATACTGCATGAGCCTCCTCAGCGAGGAGGGCCCCTGCCCCAGCTGCGGCCTCACCTCGGGCACGTATATGCCCATGCCGCACCACCTGCCTCCCGGCACCGTGCTCATGGACCGCTATCTCGTGGGCCGCGTGCTGGGGGAGGGCGGCTTCGGCATCACCTACATCGGCTGCGACCTGAAGCTGGAGCTGAAAGTCGCCATCAAGGAATATTTCCCCACCACCTGGGTCTCGCGCCACGCGGACGTCTCGCAGGAGGTACACTGCTACGCGGGCGCGCAGGGGAACTACGACAAGGGCCGCCGGCGCTTCCTCTATGAGGCGCGGACGATGGCAAAAATGGACAAACAGCCGGAGATCGTCTCCGTGCGCGACTTTTTTGAGGCCAACAATACCGTCTATATCGTCATGGAGTACGTGGACGGCACGACATTCAAGGAACTCGTGACGCAGCGCGGCGGGCGCATACCCGCCGGCGAGCTGCTGCACATGATCGAGCCGCTCTTTTCCGCGCTCGGCGCGATGCACTCCGCGGGGCTCATACACCGCGACATCAGCCCCGACAACCTGATGCTGGAGCGCGGCGCGGTGCGGCTGCTGGACTTCGGCTGCGCGCGCGAATCGGCCCAGGGCGACGAGACCATGACCATCACGCTCAAGCACGGCTACGCGCCCATCGAACAATACCAGCACAAGGGCCAGGGCCCCTGGACGGACGTCTACGGCCTCTCGGCCACCATCTACTACTGCCTCACAGGCAAAACGCCGCCGCAGGCGCTCGACCGCCTGCTGGACGACGACCTCATCCGCCCGCGCAGCCTGGGCGTGGAGCTGACGGAAAGGCAGGAGCGCGCGCTGCTGCGCGGCATGGGCATAAAGCAGCACCAGCGCTTCCAGAACGTGGAAGAACTGCACACGGCGCTCTACGAGGGCGTGTTCCCGCCGGAGCCGCCGAAGCCGGAGCCGCCCGAACCGCCCGAGCCGCCCGAGCCGCCCGAGCCGCCCACGCCCCCGCAGCCACCGCAGCCGGCAAAAAAGCCCGCGCGGCGGCTCTATCCGGGCCTTGCCGCGGCGGCAGCCGCGCTGCTCATCCTCGCGCTGGCGCTCATCCCCCGCGGCGGGGAGGACGTGACCGTGCCCTCCGCCCTGCCCACGGCGGCGGAGACCGCCCCGGCGCAGACGCCGGAGGCTGAGGCCCTGCCTGACTTTGACAGCCTCTTTGCCGACGCCGTCACGGCGGGGCCGGAGGATATCCTCACGCTGCTCGAAAACGGCAGCGTCGGCGCCATCTCCATCAGCGATGACTGCTTCATCGGCAGCAGCACCGTCATCGACAAGCCCGTCCATATCCCGGAGGGCGCCAGCCTGGACATCCGCAACATCATCACGCTCGGCGAAAACGCCGTCCTCTGGGTGGAGGGCGCCGTCACAGGCATGGATGGCGCGCTCATCGCCGGCGAAGGCCGCCTGGTGGCCGCTGCCGGCTGCGACATCGGCGCCGCCGTCTGCCTGCAAGAGGGCAGGCTGCTCGCCGGGCCGGACGGGGAGCTGGGCGCGCTGAACGGCAGCGTTTACACCATCCCGGCCCTGCCGGCGGACGCCGTCAGCGTGAGCAACATCGACGAGCTGAGCCAGGCCCTGGCCATGGGCAGCTCCGTGCTCGTGGAGGGCGATATCGAGCTCACGTCGGATGTGGAAGCCAGGTCGGCCGTGTATGTCGCCGGGGGCGCGGCGCTCAGCGGCGAGGGCAAACTGCTCATGAGCGGCGCGCCGTTCGTCAATCGCGGTACGGTCAGCTGCAATGTCTGGCTGGGCTGGGGCGAGGATGCGGTGTTCGTCAACGAGGGGAGCGTCTCGTCTGCCGAGGTCTGGCTGGACGAGGGCGCCGGCTTTGCCGTCAACCGCGGCGAGCTGCTGCCCACGGGCCAGGTGGTGCTCTTCAGGGACTTTATAAACTTTGGCAGCGTCAGCCTCGATGCGGAGGGCAGCGTGGTCACCAGCGACGGCGCGCTCACCATAAACGCCGGCACCATCGACGTGCAGCAGGGCGCCTATCAGCCCATGGGGCCCGTTTTCAACTGCGGGACGCTGCGCGTGGCCGGCTACATGAACAATTCCAACTACCTCACGAACGACGGCGAGCTGCGCGTGGCCGCCGGCGGGTACTTGGACAACATGGGCGTCATCGACATGTACGACGGCTCTCCGCTGCTTGCCGTGGAGGAGGGCGCGGAGCTGAACTCGTACGCCGGCGTGATACTGCACCGCGACCAGACGGTCATCGAAGGGCAGATAGAAGGCCCTGTCTGGGGCGTGGACTTCTCGCTCATCGACGGCGACGCCGAGCGCGCCTATGTGGGCAGCGAGGAGGAGCTGCTGGCGGCCCTCGCAGACCCCGCGGTGGAGTGCGTGGTCATCAACGGCGGCGTGCGCTTCACCCAGCCGCGCACATTTACCAAAACGGTGTATATCGAGGGCGGGGGCAGCCTGCTGGTGCCGTCGGGCATGTCCCTCACCGTGGACGGGACGGTGCTCTGCGTCAACGGCGTGCTCTACTGCGACGACCTGACGGTGCGCAGCGGCGGCATGGCGGAGTTCCTCTGCGACTGGCGCGGCCTGGGCGACGGCGGCAGGCTGACGCTCGAGGACGGCTCCTGGGCCTACACGCGCCATTCGTCGCTGTCCTTCACGGAGGTATCCCTCGGCCAGGGCTCGATGCTCGTCTACAACAACGGGAGCAGCATCTCCCTGCGCAGCGCGGAGATCAGCGGCGGCACGCTGGCCATCGCCGCCGGCATGGACGTCCCGCAGCTCACGGCGGACATCAGCTCCGGCGGGCGCATGATAAACGTCGCCCCCGTCAACGTGGCCGCGGGCGAGCTCAGCATAGCGGGCGGCAGCCTGATGTTCATGAACGACGACTTCGCGCTCGACGCCGGGCGCCTGGAGGTGGACGCGGAGAGCACGCTCGTGCTGCGCCCGCGGCTCGCGCTGGGCGCGGAGGCCGTGCTGGAGAACCGCGGCGTCGTCTCCTTCGAGGGGTTGAACGCCGTCTACTGCACGGAGATCGCCGGCGTGCTGGAAAACTACGGCGAGCTCAGGCTGGGAAATCCGGTCACCGTGCGCGGCGGGCTCGTGAACGAGGGCACGATCGTCACCAACGACCGCTCGTGGTCCATCCGGCTGGAGGGCGGCGAGCTCAGCGGCAGCGGCGGCTTCCGCCCCTTCGAGTGACAAAAATATGCGCAAAAAGGCCCCGGGGAGCCCCGGGGCCTTTGTTTTATGCGCTTATACGTCCTTGAATATGTGCTCGATGACGCTCTCCATGCGCTCGCTCATGCCCTCGTCGCCGGCGGTGACGGCGTAGAGCACCAACCAGTCGGTGGCGTTGCGCGGGTCGAGCAGCGGCATCCCGCAGTCGGTGAGGATGGCGTTGAGGGCCATCCAGTGGTCGTTGAGCCGCTCGCGCGGCGAAAGGTATTCCTCGTCCGTTTCGCAGTATTCGTCGTCCACCACGTTCTCAGTGATGACATAGAGCAGAAGCAGCAGCTTGCGCGGCACGTCCGCGCGGCGGGAGCGGATATTTTTCAGCGCCGTGGCGTTGGGCCAGTTGTATTTTATGAGCCGCTGCACCACGCTGTAGCCGGCCCGCGAGCGGCTGGAGGGCATGTTCATGGAAAAATAGAGGCGCATCACGGCCTCCATCGAGTAGTCCGGCTCTTCCAGCCCCGTCCAGGCGGGGATGGGGTGTATCAGCCGGTCAAGATAGCGGGTGAAATAGGCGTAGGCCCGCGTGTGCAGCGCGCCGAAGTTCGGCAAATTGGCTATATAGCACGCGCGCAGCTCCTCCCTGCTGTGGACCTGCAAAAAGGCGCTCTGCATGTTCTGCGTCAGGTGCGAGGTGACAACGCCGCGGGCGGCATCCTCCTGCGGCACCGGCGGCAGCGAGGCGAAAAAGTCCCGCGCTTCGGCGTAGGCCGCGCCGCGGCGCAGGAACCAGGCGTACACCACGTCCCGCCCCTCGCGGTAGTGCAGCCCATAGTCCGTGCAGGAGCCCAGCAGGCGGCTCGTCTGCCCCTCCGAGAGGCCGAGGGCGAAGGCGATGCGGAAGACGTCCTCCCGCCGCGAGGGCTGCGCGCGGCCGGAGACCCAGTTGCGCACCGTGCGCGCGCCGCTCTCGCCGTTCACATCCGGCCCGCCGCCAAATTCCGCCGTCAGCCGCTCCATCAGGTCCGGCCGGGGATAGAGCGAGCGCAGCACCTCGTCGAAACCGCGCAGGCGGAACTCGCCGCATTGCAGGTAATGCGCCGCCATCTCCGGCGTCATCTCGCCGGAGCCCAGCCGTTCGTATTCGTTTTCTGAGAGCAGAGTCAGTTCAAGGCCCACCAACATCACCCCACGGATACGTCATCCTACATAATAATACATGAGAATGACAACTTTTTCAAGGCTGTGGGCCGCCTGACGTTACAATAATTTTGATTTATCCACATTCCATCACGAAGCTCAGCTCCTGCCGCTGCACTTCGCCCTCGACGGGGAAGAGGCGGCCGCCGTAGTCCCTGTAGCCGCTGTAGCGCGGGTCGTTTATCACCGTCACGCCGCCCCATTCGGCGGCATAGGCCTCGTTGGCATGCTCGTACACACAGTCCACGACCTCCTGCCTGGCGTCAAAGTTGAACATGCCCATGCCGGGCCGGCCCCAGATATAGGCCATGGCGGCCAGCTGGTAATAGCGGCCGTAGCCGCTGGCGAGCGCGCCGTCCTCGCCGGCGAAGTCCACGCTCAACTCCACGCGCGTGAGCACGCCGCCTTCCTCCGTGAAGTGGAACTCGGGCAGCGTCCCATTGCCGAGGTGCAGGACATATGTGCCGTCGGGCGCATCCTCGACCAGCCCCTCCGGCGTCAGCTTCACATACGCGCCGCCGATGCCGAAGTAGTCGGAGAGCTCGTTGTAGTTTTCAACGAACTCCTCCGTGCTCAGGTCGCCGCGGTGGGGCGGCATCTGCGAGCGCGCGATGCAGAGCACGCCCACAAGCAGCAGCGCGGCCGCCCCGCCGGCGGCGAGGGCGGCGGTGATCCCCGCGCGCCGCGGCGCGCGGTAGACGGGTATCCAGCGCCCGTATTCGCTGTCCCAGGGCTGGTCCTCGCCCTTCAGGGAGCGCCGGTAGGCCAGCAGATAGGTGATTAAGGCGGCGATGGGGATGCCCAGCCCGAGGCCCATGACATAGACCTTCCAGGTGCGCGCGAAGGCCTCGCTGAAGCTCAGGCATTTGCCGTCATAGTCCCTGACGCTGATGCCAAGCAGCCACTTGCCCGGCGTGGCGGCAAAAAAGTGCAGGCACAGCGGCTCGACCGTCAATAGCAGCAGCGAGCGGAGCAGCCATTCAAAAATGGACGCCCCCACGCCCTCGTCCGTCGGGTTAAGGCCCAGTACGAGTGTGACGAAGGCGAGCATGGCGGTGGCGTACAGCCACGAGTCGATGAACCGCGCGAAGTAGCGCCGCCAGGGGCCGGGCTCGGAGAAGCCCTGCGTCCACTCCGTGACGGAATATGAGGAGCTGTAGTATTTGATGCCCGTGTCGAAATACAGGCGCCGCTCCTCCTGCTGCGGCTGGCCGGCGCGCGCGGCGGCCTCCCGGCCCGTGAGCGGAAAATCGTCCCCAGCGGCTGCGCCTTCCGGCTCTTCCCCCTGTGCGCCGGGCAAGGCCTCCTGCGCGGCGGGGGAGGGCAGGGCCACGTCCATCATGTCCGCCCAGCCCGCGCCGGCGTCGATCAGCGAGCGGCACTCGGCCTCGGCCCGCGCCATCTCCCCGCGCATGGAGCCCAGGCGCACGAGCTGCGCGCGCAGGGCGTCGGCGAGCGGCAGCGCGCCGGACTGCACCTCTTTTATCTCCTGCAGCGAGAGCCCCAGCGAACGCAGGCGCTTGATCTTCGTCAGCGTGTCCAGGTCGTCCTCCGAGTAGTCGCGGTAGCCGTTGGGAGAGCGCGCGGGGCTCAGTAGCCCCTCGGATTCGTAAAAGCGTATCCCGGAGCGCGGCAGGCCGCTGCGCTGCTCCATCTCCTTGATGTTCATGTGACCGCCTCCCACCCCTATAGTAAGCTATAAACCCCCTTTACTGTCAAGCCCATATGCGCCAAACGACGTCTCTCCGGCCGTGAGCGCGGCTCATTTTTCCCGCGCGCATTTTGAATCGGCCGCGATTGTGCCGCATGCGCGGCTGTGGTATCCTGATGCCGGGGTGATAACATGCGCATAAACGAGATAATACGGGAAAAGCGCCGCGAGCTTGGCCTAACTCAGGAGCAGGCCGCCGAGCGCCTCGGCGTCACGGCCAGCGCCGTCAACAAATGGGAGCGCGGCGCGAGCCTGCCGGACATCACGCTGCTCCCGGCCCTCGCGCGGCTGTTGGGCGTGGACCTGAACACGCTGCTGGACTTCAGCGAGGAGCTGACGGACGCGCAGATAGGCGAATTTTTAAACTCCCTCGACGGCATGGCGCGCTCGGAGGGCTACGATCGGGCCTTCCGGCGGGCCGTGGAGAAGATACGCGAATATCCCAGCTGCGAAAAGCTGCTGCTCTCGGCAGCCTATTACCTGGACGGCGCGCTCTTCCTCTGCGGAGTGGAGGACGAGGGGGAGTACCGGCGGACGCTCGACGGCTGGTATGAGCAGCTGCTCGAGAGCGCGGACGGGGAGATACGCGAAGCCGCGCTGGTGATGGTGCTCGCCCGCTGCCGGCAAAACGGCGAGCTGGAGCGGGCGGAGGCGCTCATCAAGGCCCTGCCGCGGCCGCAGATCGACCGCCGCGAGCAGCTGGCGCTGCTCTATACGGCGCAGGGGCGCGCGGACGAGGCGCGCGGCATCTGGCAGAGCCGCGCGCTGGAGGGCATTACCGAGGCCGTGACGGCAATGATGCACCTGGTGGAGGACGCGCTGAAATCCGGCAGGGAGGAGGACGCGGAGAGCATCGCCGCGGCCATAGAGGGCGTGAGCTCCGCGGCGGGCCTGCCCGAGTGGATGTGGCTCTCGGCGCGGATCGAGCTCGCGGAGTCCGCCGGCAGGGCGGCGGAGCACGCCGGGCTCATCGAGCGGATGAAGCGCTCGCTCGACACGCCCTGGGAGCCGCAGGACAGCCCGATATACGATCTCCTCTCCGGCGGCGGCGTGAACGATCTCACGGGCCGGCTGAAGGAGCTGCTCGAGCGCAGGGAGAGCGGCGCGGGCTGTTGATATGAAAAAGGCGCACGCGGTAAGCGTGCGCCTTTCGGCTGATCATATCACTTTACGTTGCAGACGAGCTCGCCGTTTTCCACGTCCAGCACCAGCGTGCTGCCCGCGGGCAGGTCGCCGGAGAGGATGCGCCGGGCGATGAGCGTCTCCGCGCTGCTCTGCAGGTAGCGCCGCAGCGGCCGCGCGCCGTAGAGCGGGTCGTAGCCGCGGTCGATGATGAGCGCCCTGGCCGCATCCGTGAGCTCCAGGCCCAGCGAGCGGCCGGCCAGGCGGGAGCGCAGGCCCTCCACCATGATGTCCACGATGCCGGTGAGGTTCTCGCGCGTCAGCGGGCGGAACATGATGATCTCGTCCAGGCGGTTGAGGAACTCAGGGCGGAAGGAGCGGCGCAGCTCTGCGCGCACGGCCTCCTGCGCCTCGGCGCTGATGCTGCCGTCGGGCTTGATGCCCTCCAACAGGTACTGGCTGCCGAGGTTGCTGGTGAGGATGATGATGGTGTTCTTGAAGTCCACCGTGCGGCCCTGGCTGTCGGTTATGCGGCCGTCGTCGAGCACCTGGAGCAGGATGTTGAAGACATCCGGGTGGGCTTTCTCCACCTCGTCGAAGAGCACGACGGAGTACGGCGCGCGGCGCACGGCCTCGGTGAGCTGGCCGCCCTCGTCATAGCCGACGTACCCCGGGGGCGCGCCGATCAGGCGGGAGACGGAGTATTTCTCCATGTACTCGGTCATGTCTATGCGCACCATGTTGCGCTCGTCGTCGAAGAGGCACTCGGCCAGGCTCTTGGCCAGCTCCGTCTTGCCCACGCCCGTGGGGCCGAGGAAGAGGAAGCTGCCTATCGGCCGGTTCGGGTCCGAGATGCCGGCACGCGAGCGCTGTATGGCCTCGGTGACGAGCTTTACGGCCTCGTCCTGGCCCACGACGCGCTTGTGGATGACGTCCTCAAGGTGGAGCAGCTTCTCCCTCTCGCCCTCTACGAGCTTGGCGACGGGGATGCCGGTCCACTTGGCCACGATGTTGGCGATCTCCTCCTCGGTTACCGTGTCGTGCACGAGGGTGTTCTCGCCGCCGCGCTTTTCGGCGCGCTTTTCGGCCTCCTCAAGCTGCTTCTGCAGCGCGGGCAGGTCGGAGTATTTCAGCCTCGCGGCCTTTTCGTACTCAAGGTTCATCTGGGCGTTCTCGATCTCGCCGTTCATGTGCTCGATCTCGCCCTTTATGCGCTTTACCTCGTCCACGCTGTCGCGCTCGGCCTCCCAGCGGGACTTCATCGCGTTGAATTTGTCCTTCTGCTCGGCCAGCTCCGCGCGGAGCTTCTCGAGCCTGTCGCGGCTGAGCTGGTCATCCTCCTTTTTCAGGGCCATCTCCTCTATCTCAAGCTGCATTATCCTGCGGCGGATATCGTCTATCTCGCTGGGCATGGAGTCTATCTCCGTGCGTATCATGGCGCAGGCCTCGTCCACGAGGTCTATGGCCTTGTCGGGCAGGAAGCGGTCGGTGATATAGCGGTTAGAGAGCGTGGCCGCGGCGACAAGGGCGTTGTCGTGTATGCGCACGCCGTGGAAGATCTCATAGCGCTCCTTGAGCCCGCGCAGGATGCTTATCGTGTCCTCGACCGTGGGCTCGCTGACCATCACGGGTTGGAAGCGGCGCTCGAGCGCGGCGTCCTTCTCGATGTACTTGCGATATTCGTCCAGCGTGGTCGCGCCGATGCAGTGCAGCTCGCCGCGCGCCAGCATGGGCTTTAAGAGGTTGCCCGCGTCCATGCTGCCCTCGGTCTTGCCCGCGCCGACAATGGTGTGCAGCTCGTCGATGAAGAGGATTATCTTCCCCTCGCTGCGCTTTATCTCCTCGAGCACGGCCTTCAGCCGCTCCTCGAACTCGCCGCGGTACTTCGCGCCGGCGATCAGCGCGCCCATGTCGAGCGAGAAGATGGACTTGTCGCGCAGGCCGTCGGGCACGTCGCCGCGCACGATGCGCTGGGCGAGGCCCTCGGCGATGGCCGTCTTGCCGACGCCCGGCTCGCCTATCAGCACGGGGTTGTTCTTCGTCTTGCGGGAGAGGATGCGGATGACGTTCCTGATCTCGCCGTCGCGGCCGATGACGGGGTCGAGCTCGTTTTCCCGCGCCCGCTGCACAAGGTCAGTGCCGTATTTGTTCAGCGCGTCATAGGTGTCCTCCGGGTTGTCGCTGTTCACGGGGCCTGTCTTGACCTTGGCGAGCTCGCGCGTGAAGCCGTCGCGCGTCACCCCGTGGCTGGAGAGCAGGCGCTTGACGGCGGCGCTGCCCTCGCTGAACTCGCCCAGCATCAGGTGCTCGACGGAGATGTAGCTGTCGCCCATCTTCTCCGCGGCCTTTTCGGCGAAGCGGAGGATTTTGTTCAGCTCGTTCGAGGCGTACACCTGCCCGCCGCCGCTGCCGGAAACGCGCGGGAGCTTGCGGATTTCGGTGTCCAGCTCGGCGAGGATCGCGTCGCAGTCCGCGCCCATGCGCGAGAGCAGCGAGCCGATGAGCCCGCCGTCCTGGTCCACCAGGGCGTAGAGCAGGTGCTCGGCGGTCAGGTACTGGTTGCCGTTCTCCTGCGCCATGGCCTGCGCGGTGTTCAGTGTTTCTATGGTTTTCTGCGTATATTTTTCAGCGTTCATACTGCTTACCTCCGTTCGTCAGATGAGGACGTTCCTCCGGCCCAGGTCGGCGTAATACTCCGCCTCCACGGCCCGCTCGTCCAGCCGGCCGCAGAGCGCGCCCTTCATCAGCCGGTCGAAGAGCTTGATGTAGTCCGAGAGCGCGCCGGCGATGTCCTCCGCCGTGCAGTCGCGCCCGCGCGGCACGGCGATGCTGCGCACGAACTTGCCGTCATAGAGCGCGTAGTCGATCTGCTGGCTCAGCAGCGGCGCGAGCAGCTTGTCCTCGATGTGCTTCCACAGGCGGAAGAAGGCCGTCATGGCCTCGATGAGGGCGGCGCTCTGCGTGCGGAACACCACCGACAGCTCGCCCAGCGAGCCCTCCAGCGAGCGGAAGAGCTGCACCTCGTACTTCACCGTGGGCCGGTATTTGTACTCCAGGCTGGACTTGAGCGACATGGTGAGCGCGTTGGGCGCAAAAAAGGGCACCAGGTCGCGCGAGGGCGCGAGCATCTGCTCCACGGCGTGGAATATATCGCTTATCCTGCGCTCCGGCGTGGTGACCGAGACATAGTCGGCCAGTATCTGGTTTATCAGGTTCGAGCGGTTGGTGCCCAGGCGGTGCGCCAGGGCGTCCACCTCCCGCACGACGTCGTCGGAGAGCATCAGGCTGTAAAGTGTCTTTTTCATTCAGACCGCCTCCCGGTTTTTTACGGATAACATGATAGCACGCGCCGCAAACTTTGTCAAGTAATTTATATAAATCTAATTGCGAATTATTTATGAACAAACAAAAAATCCCCCGACATAATGGTCGGGGCAAGTAAAAGGCCCCCCTGCCGTGCAGGGGGGCTGTCAGGCGCTTTGCGCCTGACTGGGGGGTGTCAGCGTCCTGCGCTGCTGAAATAGAACAGAACACCGCGATTCGGAAGCACCCCTCCGTCGCCTGCCGCGCAGGCGCCACCTCCCCTGCACGGCAGGGGAGGCTTTGGGGCTGGCTATACTTTCAGCCGGCGCTTTACTTCCATGTCTATGGCCGCGCAGACGGAAGGGAATTTTCCATTAACGTCAGCGTTGGAAAAACGCAGTACGGCAATGCCCGCGGAACTCAGCACGGAATCGCGCTCGGCGTCGCTTGCAAGGCCGGCGTCCTCGAAGTGCTGTGAGCCGTCAAGCTCAATAGCGAGGCGCGCCCTGACACAATAAAAATCAACGATGTAGCTGCCAATTACGCGCTGCCGGTAGAATCTGACGGGATATTGCCGCAGAAAATCGTACCACAGATGCCGTTCCTGCGGAGTCATGGACTTGCGCAGGTCAATAGCCCGTTCTGTGAGGCTACGCTGCCTTTTCGGAAAGGCCATATTCACTCCACCTCATACGCGAAGGGCAGCAGCTCTTTGGCGGGCACCTTGCGGGGGCCGGCGGGGGTGGGGACGATGACACGGCAGCTGGGGGCGTAGTCGCTGAGCAGCTGGCGGCAGTTGCCGCAGGGGGGCAGCAGCTCCGCGCCCTCCGGGCCGCGGACGGCCACGATGTCCGTGAATTCGCGCTCGCCGGCGGTCATCGCCGCGCCCAGGGCCACCTGCTCGGCGCAGGCCCCGTGGACGGAGTAGACGTTGATGCCCACGTATATCTTCCCGCCGGCGGTGCGCACGGCGGCGCCCACCGTGTGCATATAGCGCTCGCCGTCGTAGTTGGCGGTGATGGCCCGGCGCGCGGCGCCTATCAGCTCCAGGTCTTTTTCGTTCAGCTCAGTCATAAATGAAGCCCCGCTTTCATATTTTCCCGCGCTCCGGCAGGGGGAGGGCGGGGTCGTCCTGCCAGTAGACGATGAGCGTGCCGCGCCCGACGGAGATCTCCGCCGCCTCGCCGGTGAAGCTGTTGCTGACGCCGAGGGGGAAGGCGGCCGTCAGGACGGCCCGGTCCAGGCGGTAATAGAGCCCGCGCTCGCTGACGCCGGCGGCGTCCGGCCCGTGGCAGAAGGCGGAAAAGTCGCCGCGGTAGCGATCGTCGAAGCGCAGCGCGTCCCCGTCCGCGATGGCGGTGAGGGCGCAGCCCTCGCCGATGATGAAGCACTCCGCGCCCTGCGCGCGGGCCCAGGCCAGGGCCTGGATATTGGCCAGCGTGTGGTCCAGCCGCCGCCCGCCGAGCGCGCCGAAGAGCAGTATGCGCCGGCAGCCGAGCGTGACGGCGTGCCGCAGGGCGATCATCGAGTCCGTGTCGTCCTTCTCCACGGGGCAGACCTCCACGTTGGGGAAGCTGGGGATGCGGCCCAGGGAGTCAAAGTCGCCGACGATGAGGTCGGGCCGCGCGCCGAGCCGCTCAAGGTGCCGGCAGCCGGCGTCCGCGGCGATGATATAGTCGCCCTCCCCGGGCGTGAAGCGCGCCGGGGCCATGTCCGCGGCGCAGACGATGTAGCAGTCGTTCACGGGAAAAACCTCCGAATATGCGTGTGTTGGGGCCAAAAACGCCGCAAAGCCGCGGCCTCCGGCGCTGATGTTGCCGGACGCTGCGGCTTTGCGCGCTGATGCGGCGCTTATTTCCTCCTGCGGGAGGTGCGGTGATCGGAATACATCTTGTTGTCCGCCATGCGGCTGTCCGATTCCTGCATGAAATGCTTCAGCTTATCCTCGAAGCTCTGGTCGCCCGAGGGGCCGTTGGCGGGCGGAACGCCCTGTCGGCCGCCGCCCATGTGCTGCCTGGGCGCTGCGGAGGGCGCGCGCGGCGCGCGGCGCTCCGGCCTCGCCCCGGGAGCGGGCTCCTCGGCCTTTTTGATGGAGAGGTTGATCTTCCCGTCGTCCGCGATGCTGAGGACGCGGACCTTCACCGTCTGCCCCTCCTGCACATAGTCGTGCACGTCGTTGACGAAGGTATTTGCGATCTCGGATATGTGGACCAGCCCACTTTTGCCATCCGGCATGGTGACAAAGGCCCCGAACTTGGTGATGCCCGTGACCTTCCCCTCGACTACCATTCCCACCTGAAGCTGCATTTTTGGCTCTCTATCCCCCTGTTTGATTGTCCCGTCCGCCCGCGAACACGAACACGGTCTCGCCGGGATAGACGAGGCCGAGCTCCCGGGCCGCGCGCTCGAGCGCGCCGCGCTCATCGGAGAGGGCGAGCGAACGCTCAAGGCCGGCGTTCTCCCGCTCCAGCTCTCCGGCACGGCGGCTGAGTTCCTCCAGGCGCTGGCCGTACTCCGCGGCGGCGGACTCCGTCGCCGCTATGCCGGCGAGGGCGTACAGCGAGAGGGCGGCGGCGATCAGCAGAGCGATAATCCCAGACCTGCTTAGTTTCATCCTGCCCTCCGTTGACAGTCCTGCCGGAGCCTGAGCGCCGGCGGCGGTTTTTCCATATTGTAAACCCATATCGGCAATTTGAAAAGATATTTTTTGCAATTTTTTTGAGGGGATGGAAATTTTTCAGCGGCCTCGCCGCGCGCGCGGCGGCCTCCGCCAGCGCGGAGAAGCCCCGCAGGGCCCCGCGGGAGAGCGTGCAGCGCCAGAGGGCCCAGCCGAGCGCCGCCGCGGCCAGCATGAACAGCCTCAGCCGCCCCTCGCCGGGGCCCTGGGCGAAGGCGAAGAGGGAGGCGAGCAGCGCGGCGGAAAAGAGCGTGTCCGCCGCCGCCGTGAGGCAGCCGCGCCGCGCCCGCAGGCGGAACGCCTTGAAGAAGTCGTAGAGCGCGGCGAGCAGTGCGCCCAGCGCGAGGGCTGCCGCCGCCTGGGCGGCCTGCTGCGGTATCGGCAGCAGCATCTGCTCAGCCAAAGAGCCGCGCCCAGAAGCCGCCCTGGCCCGGCGGGGCGTCCTCATATTGCAGCCCGCTGAGCGCGCCCTCCGCGCTCAGCTCGCCTGTCTCCAGGCTCAGCCGGCCGATGTGCAGCCCCTCGCCGCTGATGGTGAGCCTCCCCTTCACCGTCCGCAGCTCGATGCGCTCCTCGTCGAAGCTCTCCACCTCCTCCACGCCGGTGACGGTGAGCTTCGCGCGCTCATCCAGCGTCAGGCTGTGCGCCATGGGCCGCGCAGAGTCCTCGTAAGCCATGTCCTCACCCCTTCCTGTCCACATGATATGCCCGCGCGGCGGGAGAAAGCAGGCTTTTCCTGGCAAGTTTTGCCGAAGGCCTTGACGCCGGGCGCCAATGTGTTATGTTAACTGGGAGGTGATGGCTTTGAAGCTGAAAAAAGCCGCGGCGGCCGCCGCGGCGCTGCTGCTGTTCATTTTTGCCAACCTGCGCTGGGAGTACACGGTGAGCGCCGGCGGCGAGGAGCTGCCCGGGCGCTGGACGCGCGCGCAGGTGGGGAGCGCGCTGCGCGCGGCCTCCGCCGCGGCGGCGGAAGTGGCCCGCGGCGAGAGCGCGGCCCCGGAGCTGGAGCTGCGCGCCCGGCCGGCCTTCAATGCCGGCGATGGCCCGGCCGCGGCGCTGGCGCGGGAGCTGCTCGCGCGCTGCGAGGGGGTGGAGGGCGGCTGGCTGGTGACGCTCTCCGGCGAGGAACTGGGCGTGACGGGCGACAGCTCCGCCTTCGGCGAGGCGATGGACGCCCTGATGGCCTCGCGCGTCTCGCGCGAGGCGGTGAGCGCGCATGTGGCGGGGGAGATAGAGCTCGCGCCCGTCTGCGTGCCGGAGGGGGCGCTGGAGGACGCCGCGGCCCTGGCGGAGGCCGTTTTCGCCGCCGCGCCGGTGATATACTTCACGCCCGACGGCGAGGGGCGGCTGGCGCTGGGCTGAGTCAGGCCCGGCGCAGGGCAAAGCCGAGCACGGCGCCCATCAGCCCGCCGATGATGTGCGTCAGCTGGGAGATGTTGTCGCGCGTGAACAGCCCGGCGAGCACCTCCTGGCCCAGGTAGAGCACGAGCACCAGCAGCAGCGTCAGCGGCAGCTCGCCGCGGCGCATCCCGGAGAGGGAGGCCATGACGATGAGCATGAACACGATGCCGGACGCGCCCAGCAGGGCCGTATCAGGGAACAGCAGCCACTGCGCGAGGGCGGAGACGAGCGCGGTGGCGGCGATGGAGAGGGCCAGCGCCCCGCCGCCGTAGCGCTCCTCCATCGGCGGGCCGATGACCAGCAGCATCAGCATGTTGCCGATGTAGTGCTGCCAGTCCGCGTGCCCCAGCACGTGGCCGAAAAGGCGCACATAGGTCAGCGGGTCCGTGAGCGGGGCGGGGTAGGTGGTGAAGAGGGCCCAGGTGGTCTCGCCGCCCGTCAGCTCGCCGAGCACCAGCGCGCCCAGGCTGAGCAGGGCGAAGCTGAGGATGACGGGGGAGTTATAGGACAATCTCATGCGCGCGCAGCACCTCCTGCATGTCCTCCGGCATGGGCGCGGTGACGGAAACGGCCGCGCCCGTGAGCGGGTGGACGAGATAGAGCGCCGCCGAGTGCAGCAGCGGCCGCGCCGCCAGCGTGCCGCCGCCGTAGAGCCGGTCGCCGGCGATGGGGCAGCCGAGCGCGGCGAGGTGGACGCGGATCTGGTGCGTGCGCCCGGTTTCCGGCCGCAGGCGCAGCAGGGAAAGGCCGCCGGCGCTGCCGAGCACCTCATAGCGCGTGACGCTCGCGAGGCCCTCCGGCGCGGTGTGGAAGCGCTTTTCGCCCGGCACGCGGGCGATGGGCAGATCGATGACGCCCGCGCGCTCCGGCATCTCGCTGCAGGCAACGGCCAGGTATTCGCGGCGGAAGGCGTCCGTGTGCAGTATCTTCCGCAGGCGGTCGTGCATATAGCCGTTCTTGGCCGCGCACATGGCGCCCGTGGTGCCGCGGTCAAGGCGGTTGACGGGGTGGAAGGGCGCGGCAGAGCCCAGGTAGCGGGCCACGGCGGCGCCAATCGTCGGCTCGCCGCGCTCCGAACGGCCGTGCACGGCGATGCCGGCGGGCTTGTTTATGATAAGCAGGTCCTCGTCCTCATAGAGGATGTCCAGCGCGGGGCCGCCGGGGACGAAAACGCCCTCCCGCGTGTCGCCCACGTCCACCTCCAGGCGGTCGCCGGCGTGCGCCACGTCGAGCGTCCGCACGGCCTGCCCGTTCAGCCGCACGGCCCCGGGGCGCTGCTTCAGGCGCGTCACCAGCCCGGCGGAGAGCCCCAGCGGGCCCTGCAAAAGGCTGCGGACGCGCCGGCCGTCCTGTTCGGGGGAGACGGTCAGGCCCAGCGTGCGCGCGCTCACAGCTCAGCGAGCGCGGCCTCATAGGCCGCTTTCGTTCTCTGGTCGAAGCAGACCATGCGCACGCGCTCGATCTCCGGGTGCGCGGCGAGATAGCCGCTGATGGCGCGCAGGGCCACGCGCGCGGCTTTATCTACCGGGTAGCCGTAGACGCCGGTGGAGATGCTGGGGAAGTCCACCGTCCGGCAGCCGTACTGGCTCGCCAGTTCCAGGCAGGAGGTGTAGCAGGAGGCGAGCGCTTCCGCCTCGCCGTGCCCGCCGCCGTGCCAGACGGGGCCCGGGGTGTGCAGTACATACCTGGCCTTCAGGTCATAGCCCTTCGTTATCTTGGCGCGGCCCGTCTGGCAGCCGCCGAGCGTGCGGCACTCTTCAAGCAGGCGCGGCCCCGCCGCGCGGTGTATGGCCCCGTCCACGCCGCCCCCGCCCAGCAGCGAGGTGTTGGCCGCGTTGGCGATGGCGTCCGCGTCCGAGCGCGTGATGTCGCCCTGTACGATACCGATGCGTTCTGTCATATGTGCAGCCTCCATGATATCTTTTACGACAGTGTAGCATCGTTTGCCAATAAGCGCAAGGCCCCAGGCTGCGCCTGGAGGCGGCCAACGGCCGCGGGTATTTGCGCAAAGCCACTTGCCTCCCCTTTTAAGGGGAGGTGGCCGCACGAAAGTGCGGCCGGAGGGGTGGCCAGCCGAGCGCTCGGCAGGTAAGCGCGCAGGCCAGACGCCCCGTTGGCCAACGGCCCATCAGTCAGCTTCGCTGACAGCTCCCCTTAAAAGGGGAGCCGGACTGCGTCCGGCGGCAGAGGCGCTGCGCGCCGCTGAATTTGCGGAAAACCCCAAGCCTCCCCTGCCGTGCAGGGGAGGTGGCGCCTGCGGAGCAGGCGACGGAGGGGTGTTGGAGATTTGCGCATCTTACCAAAGAACCGCAGACTTCCGGCACCCCTCCGGCCGCGCTTGCGCGCGTCCACCTCCCCTACAAGTAGGGGAGGCTTTTACGTCGCGTAGGACAAAAGCCGGGGAGCGAGAGCTCCCCGGCTTTTCTGTTATATGTTTCTGCAAACTTGCCGTAGACCGGCGCGCAGCGCATCTGCATCCAAGCGCAGCTTGGCGGCGGCAACTGCCCCCGGCCGCTGGCCGGTCAGAGGAGGGCGGCGATGGGGAGCAGGAGGGCCAGGAGGGCGATGTTGGCGGCGGTGAAGCAGAGGAAATAGCGCCCGCGCTGCTCGGGATAGGCCCCGGCCACCTGGCGGTAGGAGATGAGGCTGGCCATGGAGGCGATGAGCGTCCCCAGCCCGCCGAGGTTGCAGCCGACGATGAGGTCGGCCCAGTCCTGGGTGAAGCCGGCCAGCAGCAGCGCGGCGGGCACATTGCTTATCACCTGGCTGGCCAGCACGGCCGCCAGCTCCTCGCGGCCGGAGATGAAGGCCGAGAGCGCGCCGCGGAATATTTCCAGCCTGCCCAGGTTGCCGATGAAGATGAAGAACGCCACGAAAGTGCCCAGCAGCGAGTAGTCCACCGCGCGCAGCAGCGGCCTGTCGCAGAGCAAAAGGAAGGCCAGCGCCACCGCCGCCACCGCCAGCGGCGGCAGCACGTCGAAAAGCGCGAGCAGGCAGAGCGCAAAGAGCGCCGTGCAGTAGAGGGGCGTCCTGTCCGCGCGCGGCGGCCGGGCCGGCGATGCCGCACCCGGGCCCGCAACGGCCACCGCCGCCGGGCGGCGGACGAGTATCACCGCGGCCAGGCAGACGCCGGAGAGCAGGACATAGGGCGCCATCAGCGCGCAGAGCCCGCCGAAGCTGATGCCCGAGCGGGAGTAGAGATAGAGGTTCTGCGGGTTGCCGATGGGAGTGAGCATACTGCCCAGGTTGGCCGCCAGCGTCTGCATCACGACCACCGGTATCAGCAGCCGCTCCTGCCCGGAGAGTCGCAGGACGATCAGCGCGAAGGGGACAAAGGTGATGAGCGCCACATCGTTCGTTATCACCATGCTGGATATGAAGGGCAGGAATACCAGCGCCAGCAGCAGCCCGCGCGTGCTGCGCACATGGGCGAGCAGCCGGCCGCCCAGGCGGTCGAAGAGCCCCGAGCGCTGATAGCCCTTCATCACCGCCATCAGCGAGAAGAGCAGCGCGAGCGTGTCAAAGTCTATGTAGCCGGCGTACTGCGCGTCCGGCGGCACAAGGAACATGGAGAGCAGGGCCAGGGCCGCGGCGGCGGTGAGCACCGTCTCTTTTTTCATGAAGGCGAGGGCGGAACGGAACATTTTTATCCCTCCGGAGGGCGGGGCACAGCCCGTGATGGTCATATCAACGCGCAAAGCGGCGCGCTTTTCTGCGCGCCGCGGGAGATTATAGCACCGCAAGGCCGTACACTGTTAACGTCAAAGGGATAAAAACGCGCGGGCCGCGGTATTTCCGCGCCTGAGCGGCGTCAGCCGGCGCCGCCGATGACAAAGCAGTCGCGCCCGCGCTGCTTGGCCTCGTAGAGCAGGCTGTCGGCGGCCTTGTAGACGTCCTCGAGCGGCATCGGGGCGGGGACGGGGAAGGCGCCCACGCTGCATGTCACGCGCCCGCCCGGCAGGCGGATGTGGTGCACGCGCTCCTGCAGCAGGCGCAGCGCTGCTTCCAGCTCCTCGCGGCTGACGGGGCGGTAGAGGAAGAGGGCGAATTCGTCGCCGCCCATGCGCCCGGCGACGCCGCGGCTGAACACGTCGCGCAGTTCGTCCATCGTCTCGCTGAGGATGCGGTCGCCCTCCGGGTGGCCGTGCTCGTCGTTGACGGACTTGAAGCTGTCCACGTCGAGCATGATGAAATATGCCGTGACCCCGTCCGCGGCCGGCTGCAGGCCGGCCATCAGGCGCTTGCAGGCCTGGAAGAAGGCGCGGCGCGTCATGGCGCCGGTGAGCGGGTCCGTGCGCGCTTCATAATTCATATAGGTGGCATAGCGGCGGTTGAAGATGAGGAAAATGATCACCAGGGTCATCAGCGAGAGGATGCCGATGAGGAACTGCACCTGTAAATGCAGCAGGTCGGCGTAGTTGGCGTCGGAGAGCACGAGGCCGCTCTGCTCCAGGGCGAACTGCATGCGGTTGACAAAATATATGCCCACCGCCGCGGCCATGCAGATGGTGGCGATGATGATGACGACCAGCGAGAGCGTGTGGTAGCGCTCGCTCTGGCCCAGGCTGCGGGCCTTGACGAAGCGCTCCTCGAACATCCGCCACTGGCGGCTGCGGTTGATGCGCCAGCAGACATAGACCACGGCCACGCAGGCAAGGGAAGAGGCGATGTTGTCCGCCCTGGTAAGGCTGCTCAGGCAGTTGAGGGGCGTGTAACCCGTCTCCGGGAAAAAGAGCCAGAGCGCGGAGTAGACGAAAAAGGAGTTGACAACGCTGCCGAAATAGGAGACCAGGCAGATCCATATGCCCGCGCGCTTCGGTTTCCGGGCGGCCGCATATAAGAGCCCCACCACGAGGCCGAAGAGCATACGCGCGCCCACGCTGAGCATGATGCTGCCGAAGGGGTAGCCGCTCAATGGCGAGAACAGGCGGTCGAAGGAGGAGACATAGCCCGCCCCGGCCTTCCACATGCTCGCCAGGCCGAAGGCCGCGCCCACGGCCGTGGACTCCGCCGGGCCCAGCAGCGCCCCCGCCAGCAGCACCGGCACATAGGCGAAGGTGATGGAGATGGGCTCCACGTGCACATAGCCGAGGAAGGAGAAGCTCATCAGCAGCTCCACCGCCAGCAGCACGCCGAGTATGTAGAAGCGTATATTCCGTTGTCCTTTCTTGATCTCGTCCATAAGCGCCTCACAGGATGCAGACGGAATTGGTAATATGTCTGATAAGGATATAAACAAAAGCGCCAAAACGCAAAAGCATTTTGGCGCTTGGTGGGGGCGGGTGGATTCGAACCACCGTAGGCATTGCCAGCAGATTTACAGTCTGTCCCCTTTGGCCACTCGGGAACACCCCCATATTTGATTGGGCGGCTTGATCAGTGGAGCTGGTAGACGGACTCGAACCCCCGACCTGCTGATTACAAATCAGCTGCTCTACCGACTGAGCTATACCAGCATGACACCGGCTCGACTATAATAGCAGACCGGGCAGGGTTTGTCAATAAGAAATATGGGCCTTCGTAAAAAAGTTTTTTGCCGCGGCCAGACAAAATTTTCACGTGCTTCAGGCGAAAATTTATGCGCGGCTATTGCATTGGAGCGGCGCATGGAGTAAAATGGAGGCAGGAATTGGGCAATGAGTACAATATAAAATTAACAATGTGGAGGGTTTTAGCAAATGCTTACAAACGCTTATCTCAAGAGGGTGTACGAGACCGTGCTGGCGCGCAACCCGGGCGAGAGCGAGTTCCATCAGGCCGTGATGGAGGTGCTGGAGAGCCTGGAGAGCGTGGTGGAGCAGCACCCGGAGTATGAGAAGAACGGCATCATGGAGCGCTTCGTGGAGCCGGAGCGTTTCATCCAGTTCTCCGTCCCCTGGGTGGACGACAAGGGCAAGGTGCAGGTGAACCGCGGCTTCCGCGTGCAGTTCAACAGCGCCATCGGCCCCTACAAGGGCGGGCTGCGCTTCCACCCCAGCGTGACGGCCTCGGTCATCAAGTTCCTCGGATTTGAGCAGGTGCTGAAAAACAGCCTCACCACCCTGCCCATGGGCGGCGGCAAGGGCGGCTCGGACTTCGACCCCAAGGGCAAGAGCGATGGCGAGGTCATGCGCTTCTGCCAGAGCTTCATGACGGAGCTGTATAAGCACATCGGCCAGTTCACGGACGTGCCTGCGGGCGACATCGGCGTCGGCGCGCGGGAGATAGGCTATATGTTCGGCCAGTACAAGCGCATCACGGGCACCTTCCAGGGCGGCGTGCTCACCGGCAAGGGCATCCCCTTCGGCGGCAGCCTGGCGAGGACGCAGGCCACGGGCTACGGGCTGTGCTACTTCGCGGAGGAGGCCCTCAGGTGCATGAAGGGCGATAGCTTCGCCGGGAAGACGGTCGTGGTCTCCGGCAGCGGCAACGTTGCGACGTACGCGGCGGAGAAGGCGACACAGCTTGGCGGCAAGGTGGTCGCCATGTGCGACTCCAACGGCTATATCTACGACGCTAACGGCGTTGACCTGAAGAAGATCATCGACATCAAGCAGAAGCGCCGCGCGCGCATCAAGGTCTATGCCGACGAAGTGCCCGGCAGCGAGTACCACGAGGGCTGCCACGGCATCTGGAACGTGAAGTGCGACATCGCCCTGCCCTGCGCCACGCAGAACGAGATGGACCTCGAGGGCGCAAAGGCCCTCATCGCCAACGGCTGCATGGGCGTTTTCGAGGGCGCGAACATGCCGCTCACGCCGGAGGCCATCGCGGCCGTGCAGGAGGCGGGGCTGCTCTACAGCCCGGGCAAGGCGTCGAACGCCGGCGGCGTCGCCACCAGCGGCCTGGAGATGACGCAAAACTCCATGCGCCTCTCCTGGAGCTTCGAGGAAGTGGACCAGCGCCTGCAGGGCATCATGAAGAACATCTTCCACGCGGCCTACGACGCTTCCGTCGAGGTCGGCAAGCCCGGCGACCTGATGGTCGGCGCGAACGTGGCCGGCTTCCTGAAAGTCGCCAGCGCCATGCTCGCACAGGGCGTCTGCTAAACAAAAAAGGCAAAAAGCCCGGCAACAGCCGGGCTTTTTTGCGCATTTATTCGCCCAAAGCGGCGAAAAGCCTTGCAAAACGCGGAGGATAGGGTATAATCGGTCATGCGCTATATCCGCCGGGAGCGGAACAGCAGCAGGAGGTAATTTAATAATGTCAAACAGCACAGAGAAGACGAAAAGGCTCGTGGGCCTGTCCATCTTCACCGCGCTGGTGGTCGTGCTGCAGCTCGTGGCCACCTTCGTGAAGATAGGGGCCTTCCCCGTGACGCTGACGCTGGTGCCCATCGTGGTGGGCGCGGCGATCTACGGGACGAAGGCCGGGGCCTGGCTGGGCGCGGTGTTCGGCGCGGTGGTGGCCATTGCCTGCGCCACCGGCGCGGACCCCAGCGGCTCCATACTTTGGAACCTTGACCCGCTCGTGACGGCGCTCCTTTGCCTGGTGAAGGGCGCGGCCGCCGGCTGGGCGGCGGGGGCAATCTACAACCTCGTCGCCAGGAGCGGCGCGGCGGACCGGCAGAGCGCGCTGGTGCTGCGCTCCGAGCGCGCCGCCGAGCGCTCCGCGAAGCGCTCCAACGTGGGCGTCGCCTGCGCGGCGGTGGCCAGCCCCGTGGTAAATACGGGCATCTTCTGCGCGGGGCTTTATTTCTTCTTCAACGATACTTTCAACGAGTGGATGTCCGCCTGGGCGGCGGACAGCGGCAACGCCGCCAACCCGCTGCTCTATGTTTTCCTCGGGCTGGCGGGCGTGAATTTCGTCATCGAGCTCGCCCTCAACCTTGTCCTCTCGCCGGTGATAAGCCGCGTCATCTACGCGCGGCGCAGGGGGGTCATCTGATATGCTGCTCGCGCTGAACGCCGGCACGGCGGAGATCCACCTGGGCTGCCTGGAGCGGGGGGAGGTGCTCTGCGCCGCCTCGCTGGAGACGCGCGCGACGCGCACGGCGGACGAATACGCCGTGCTGCTGGAGCGGATGCTGGCCCTGCACGGGGTGGACGCCGGCGGCTTCGAGGGCGCGGCGCTGGCCAGCGTGGTGCCGCCGCTGACGGCTACGCTCGCCGCCGCCGCGGAGCTCGTCACGGGCTGCCGGGCGCTGGTCGTGGGCGCGGGCGTGAAAACGGGGCTCAATATCGGCATCGACGACCCCTCACAGCTGGGGGCGGACCTGGTGGCCGCCGCCGTGGGCGCGCTGGAGCGCCACGCCCCGCCCGCCATCGTGGTGGACGTGGGCACGGCCACCACCTTCAGCGTCCTCAGCGCGGACGGGCGGCTGCTGGGCGGCTGCATCATGCCGGGGCCCGTGCTGGCGGCGGACGCGCTGAGCGCCGCGGCCTCGCTGCTGCCGCGCGTGCCCTTCGAGGCGCCGCGCAAATGCGTTGGCACCAACACGGCGGACTGCATGCGCTCCGGCGCCGTGTTCGGCGCGGCGGCGGCCATCGACGGCATGGTGTCGCGCATCGAGCGGGAGCTGGGCGTGCGCGCCGCGCTCATCGCCACCGGCGCGCACGCGGCCAGGGTGATACCGCACTGCGAGCGGGCGTTCGAGCTGGACGGGCACGCCGCGCTGCGCGGCCTGGCGCTCATCTGGGAGAGAAACCGCCGCCAGCGGCGGCAGTAACGTGGGAGGTACATATGAAAGCAGTGAGGACCTTCGCATACGGCGTCATGGCGGGCTTTTTCGTCTCCATCGGCGGGACGGCCTTCCTCTCCATCGAAAACCGCGTGGTGGCCGCGCTGTTCTTCACCACCGGGCTCTTCGCCATCAGCAACTACGGCTTCAACCTGTTCACCGGCAAGGTCTGCTACCTGCTGGACAACGGGCCCAGGTATCTCTGGGACCTGGCGCTCATCTGGCTGGGCAACCTGGGCGGCACGCTCATCGCCACCGCCCTGCTGGGGCTGACGCGCGTACACCCCGCCCTGGCGGAGACCGCCGCGCCGCTGGTGGCCGCCAAGCTGGGCGACGGGCTGCTGAGCGTTTTCGTCCTCTCGGTATTCTGCAACGTGCTCATCTTCATCGCCGTGGACGGCTACCGCATCATCCCGGACGCGCTGGGCAAGTACCTGGCGCTGTTCCTGGGCGTGGCCGTGTTTGCCATCAGCGGCTTTGAGCACTGCGTGGCGAATATGTACTTCATCTCCCTCACCGGCAGCTGGAGCGCCGACGCCGTCCTCTTCATCATCGTCAACACGGTGGGCAACTCGCTCGGCGGCCTGCTCGTGCCGGCAGTGAAGAAGATATTCAAATGACCGGCCAATGGCCGGGCGGGGAGCAGGGACTTAACGTCCCTGCAAGACCCAGGTGCCACCCCATTTCTTTGGTCTTGCCCAAAGAAACGGGTGTGGCGCCCCAAAGAAAAACGCTCTGGTGCAAAACCAGAGCGTTTTTTGCGTGTTTTTACAGCTTTTCAGTTGTCAAAAGTGGTCATCCCGAAGGGTGAATGAGTTTATTGCATCGCCGACCGTGCGTTGCTTCGCTTCGCTCGCGGCACTAACGATCATCATCCCGGTAGCGGCGCGAGCGAAGCGAAGCCAACCGCGGCCGACGTTGAGCAAGGCTATCCGACGACGGGACGACCACCTGAAAGTCAGTCACCACCCGAACTAACGGGCAGATTTTACCTCCCGACAAGCACCAAAGCGGTTTTCTCTTTGGAGTCTGAGGGGTTTCTTTTTGACAAGACAAAAAGAAACCTCTCAGTATTGGGTCGCAGGGACGTTAAGTCCCTGCATCCCCGTCGCGGCGTTTCTTTTTGCCCTCATGGCGGAGGAAGGACAGCGCCGCCGTGAGGCTGCCGGAGCAGCCTTTTTTGATGATGCGCCCGAGCACGATCTCGTCCAGCATCCCGCCGATGAAGGGGGCGATGGGCAGCAGCTCGGCGGGGTCGCCGCCGCGGTCGAGATATGCGCGCGCGATGCGCCCCAGCTCGTCGTTGTCTATGAACGGTGCGATGGGCGCGAGCTCGCCGGGCTCGCCGCCGCCGTCGATATACTTGCCGGCCAGGCGGCCCAGCTCCGACTCGTCCATGAACGGGGCCAGCGCGGCCAGGTCGCCGGGCACGCCGCCGCCCTCCATCAGCGCCTCCGCCGCCCGGCCAAGGTCGCTTTCGTCCAGGAATGGCGCCAGCGCCGGCAGGGAGTCGGGCGCGCCGCCCAGCTCCAGCGCGCGGCTGACGGCCCGGCCAAGGTCGCTTTCATCCAGGAAGGGCGCCAGCGGCACCAGTTCCTCCAGCTCGCAGCCGTCCTCGATGGCGGCAAGCACCAGCCGGGAGATGTCCGCGTCGTCCAGGAAGGGCGCCAGCGGCACCAGCTCTTCCAGGCTGATGCGCCCGCCGCGCTGCTCGGCCTCGTCCTTCGTGCGCTCAAAGTTGCGCTTGGCCTCCGCCGGCGGCAGCAGCGGCGCCACCTCGGCCAGCTCGTGTACGGTGAGCGGCGCTTCGCTCTCGGCCATCGCGCGCTCTACCACACGCGCTTCGTCCGAGCCCAGCAGCTCGTCCACGCTGACGCCGAGAATGGCGGCCAGCTGGGGCAGCTTGGCGATGTCGGGCATCGTCTGGCCCCGCTCCCAGTTGCTGACGGCCTGGAAGCTGATGCCCATGGCGTCAGCCAGGCCCATCTGCGTGAGCCCCGCGTCTTTGCGCAGCCGCGCGATGGTGCGGCCGATCTTTGACATGTCGAACATATTATCGTACTCCCCTTTGCTGTCATTATAGCTCAGCTCCTTCCGGCTTACAAGCACAGTGTAACGCCCGCGGCGGGCAAATGACAGCAAGCGGCGGTTGAATCGGGCATATTCAACTGCCGCTTGACCAGGCTGCGCCTGGAGGCGGTTGCCTGCGGCCCGGTCTACGGGGAAGTTTGCAGATACTTATAACAGAAAACCCGCGAGGCTCTCGCCTCGCGGGTTTTGTTCTACGCTACGTAAAAGCCTCCCCTGCCGTGCAGGGGAGGTGGCCACACTTTAGTGCGGCCGGAGGGGTGCCGGAAGTCTGCGGTTCTTTGGTAAGATGCGCAAACCTCCAACACCCCTCCGTCGCCTGCTCCGCAGGCGCCACCTCCCCTGCGCGGCAGGGGAGGCTTTGAGTTTCTGCTTACTCAGCGGCGCGAGCGTAAGCGAAGCCAACCGCGGCCGGCGATGGGCAAAGTCATCCGACTACGGGATGACCACCTGAAAGTCAGTCACGACCCGAACTGACGGGCAGATTTTACCTGCCGACCCGCACCAAAGCGGTTTTCTCTTTGGAGTCTGAGGGGTTTCTTTTTGACAAGACAAAAAGAAACCCCTCAGTATTGGGCCGCAGGGGCTTTCGTCCCTGCATCCCCCGCCTGCGCGCGGAGGCGCGCCGTATCCTGCACGGCGCGGGGCAGCCATTCCGCCGAGGCGTAGTCGAGGGGGACGACGTATTCCTGTATCCTGTCGCCGGGGGCCGGGCGGCGGATGTCCGGCGGGATGTAGTCCAGCCCCGCCTCGCGCAGGGAGAGCGCGCCGCCGCTTATCCAGCCGACGGCCTGCCCGTCGCAGTAGAGGCAGTAGCAGCCGAACATCTTTTTCGCGCGCACGTCAAGGCCGCGCAGGGCGTCGAGCCAGGTGCGGACCTCGCCGCTCATGTTGTCTGCCATGTGTACCTCCTTCCCGGCCATGCCGGTATAAGCAAAAGCCCCCTCCGGGGAGGGGGCTGGATATGTCAGTCCTTGCTGTCCACGATCAGGCCGTAGCCGCCGTTCTTGCGGCGGTAGACGACGCTGAAGGCGTCGCGCTCGTCCGTGTTGCGGAACACGAAGAACTCGTGCTCGAGGAGGTTCATCTGCAAAATGGCCTCCTCCACGCTCATCGGCGCGATGTAGAACTTCTTGTTGCGGACGATCTTGAATTCCTCTTCCCCGGCGTCCTCCGCGGGGACGTTGAAAGGTTTGATCTCACGCTCTATCGCACCGTCGCGCAGCCGTTTTTCCAGGCGCGTCTTGTTCTTGCGTATCTGCCTCTCGATGCTGGCGACAGCCGAATCGACGGAGGCGTACATGTCGCTGGTGAGCTCGCTTACACGGTAGAACATCCCGCTGTTCTTGATGGTGACCTCGGCGCGGAAGCGGCCCCGCTCGGTGCTGAACGTCACATAGGCGTCGCTCTCCGTGCGGAACAGGCGGTCGATCTTGCCGATCTTCTTTTCGGCGTAGGCCCGCAGGTCCTCCGAGGCGTCCATCTTCTTTTCCGTGAACGTGAACTTCATTGGTTTCAGCTCCTTCCGGCATATGATGGGTATTGCCGATTACATAATAACACATCCCGAGCGAAAAAAGAAGGGGTTTTCGTAAACTTTATGTGTATATCGTGCAACCCGGCAGGGCGGTGCTCAGCCAGAGCAGCTCCGTGCGTGAAATGCCCGTGTCGGAAAGGTCAAGATAGTCGAGGCCGTGGAAGTCCTCCAGCACGCTGAGATCCTCTATCTCGCAGCCGGTGAGGATGAGCGTGTTCAGCCGCGGCAGGCCCTCCAGGACGGACACGTCCGTCACGCCCGTGCCGCTCAGATCGAGCGTTTGCAGCCGCTCGAGCGAGGCGAGGGCGCTGATGTCCGTTATGTCCGCGTTGCCGCCGAGGTCCAGCGCCAGCAGGCGCGTGAGCGAGGAGAGCTCGCCGATGTCGCCAAGGCCGCAGTTGGAGAGGATGAGCTCCGTGAGGCCCGTCATCTGGCCCAGGCCGGCGATGTCAAGGCCCGGGTTGTCCGAGAGGTCGAGCTGCGTGAGGCCCGTCAGGCGCTCGATGCCGTCCAGGCTCTGCACATTCTGGCCGGAGGCGTCCACCGCCGTGGCGGCGGGGTCGTAGAGGCCGTCGCCCAGGGCCACCTGCAGCAGCTCCTCGGTGACGAGTATCTCGCAGTCCGGCAGGGCCTCGCGCAGGGCGTTCACGCCGGAGAGCGTGAGGCCGGCGTTTTCCTCGATGTCCAGCCGGCGCAGGGAGGCAAGGCCGTGCAGGGCGCTGAGCGCGCCGTCGCCGATGCCCGTGGCGCGCAGGCCGAGCTCCTCCAGCGCCGTGAGGCCGGCGAGGGCGTCCGTCCCGCCGAGGGCGTTTTCGGAGAGGTCGAGATACTTGAGCGAAGCGAGGCCGGAGAGGGCGGCGATGGAGCTGACGCTGTTGGCGGAGACGTCCAGCCGCTCGAGCGCGGAGAGGCCCATCAGCGGCGAGAGGCTCGCCACCTCGTTGCCGGAGACGTTGAGCTCGCGCAGTGCGGAGAGCCCCACGAGAGGGGAGAGGTCGCTTATCTCATTGCCGGAGAGGTCGAGCGACTCCAGCTGCTCGCAGACGGCGAGCTGGGAGATGTCGTCTATGCCGCGGCCGGAGAGGTCGAGCTCCGTCACGTCGGAGGTGAAGGTGACGCCGCCGAGCGTGATCTCCACCAGCTCCACCGTGGGCTCGTCGGAGATGACGGCGCAGCCGGGCAGGGCCTCCTGCAGCGCCTCAAGCTGCTCCTCGGTGATCTCCATGCCGGAGATGTCGAGCGTGGTGAGGTTCGTGAGCGCGTGCAGCGGAGTGTAGTCCGTCACGCGGTTGCCGGAGAGGTAGAGCGTGCGCAATCCGGTGAGCGCGCGCAGGGGGGAGATGTCCTCGATGTTGTTGTCCTTCAATGTGAGGGAGGTGAGGCCGGTGAGGCGCGAGAGGGCGGAGATATCGCTGATGGCGCAGTCGCTGAGGCTGAGCACGCGCAGTTTTTCCAGCGAGGCCACGGCCTCCAGGTCGGCGTGCGTGAGGGCGGTGCCGGAGATGGCGAGGCTCTCGCTCTCGGGGTCCACGCTCTGGCCGCCGATGGTCAGCTCCCCGCCGTCCCCGCCGGCGGACTGGTACTGCTCGAGCAGGGCGGAGGCGTCCGCGCCCTCGTGCGTCAGCAGCCAGCCGGAGAGCACGCTCTCGGCGGCGGGCAGGTCGCCCAGCGCGGCGTGGCAGCGGGCCAGGAGCACGACGGCCTCCTCCGTGTCGTCTATCCGGCGCGCGGCCTCCAGCGCGTCGATGGCGGCGGCGTAGTCGCCGTCGATGTAGAGCTCCATCGCGCGGCTGTAGCTCTTGTCGTAGTCGCCGCCGCCTCCGCTGAGGAGTATCACCAGCGCCACGACGATGATGGCCACCGCGGCCAGCGAGGCGAGGGCGATGTAGGCGTATTTGCGCCGGCTCTGGCGGCGCTCGCCGCCCTCGTCGCGCCCGCGGGGAGGGGGAGCGGACGCACCGGTGCGCGCCGGGGCCGTGCGCTCGCCGCCGCGCTGCTGATAGCCGCCCTGGGGCTCGCGCCGGGGCGGCTGCTGATCCTGCACCGGCCGGCGCTGGGGCTGCTGGGAGGCCTGCGAGGGCCGGCGCGGCTCCGCCGCCGGGCGGGAGGGCTCCTGTACGCCGCGCCGCGCCGCGCCGGGCTCCTGCACGGGCCGCCGGGGTGCCTGCTCGCCCGGGCGCTGCTGATAGGCCGCGCCGCGGCGGGGGAGGGGCTCGGCGTCCCGGTGAACGGGCGTGTCCGCCGGCGCATCCGCCGCCATGAAGCGGCGCGTCTCCTCGCCGGCGTCCTCCGGCAGGGGCTGGGCGGGGACGGCCGGGCGGTCCGCCGTGGCCTCCACGTCCTGCTCGATGAACCTGCGCAGCTCCTCGGCGATGGAACCGCCGCCGGCGGTCTTGAATTCGCCCATGTGCTCGGCCATGTACTGCCTGGTTTCGGCGCCGAGGTCGTCAAAGTCGTTATATGAGCTGTTGTTGGTGTTGTTCTCCATCTTGTCCTCCGTGCCGGGCATCAGAACGCCCAGCCGCCGTTCCTGAATATCTGCACCCGCTCGCCGGAGGCCGTCACGCCGGTGACGCTCAGGTCCTCGGAGCCGATCATGAAGTCCTCGTGCACCATGGAGTCGTTCACGCCCATGGCGCGCAGCTCCTCGAGCGAATACCTGTCAAAATCGCGGATGTTGCTGGAATAGCCGCGGCCGAGGGCCAGGTGGCAGGCCGCGTTCTCGTCAAAGAGCGTGTTGAAGAACATCACGCCGCTGTTGCGGATGGGGCTGTCGTAGGGTACGAGCGCGCACTCGCCGAGCATCGCCGAGCCCTCGTCCATACTGATGAGCTGCTTCAGCGCGGCCTCGTTCTTCGCCGCGTGTACTTCTACGGCGCGGCCGTTTTCAAAGCGGACGCTGAAGTCCTCTATCAGCACGCCCTGGAAGGAGAGCGGGCGAGTGGCGTACACTATGCCCTCGGCCTCCCCGGCCTTCGGGGTGATGAAAACCTCCTCGCTGGGGATGTTGGGGTTGGTGAGGACGCCGTTTATCTTTATGCGCTCGCCGCCGCCGATGAACTGCGCCTCGGGTATGAGGCCCACGCGGAAATCCGTGCCGTTGGCGGACCTGTATTCGAGTGCGACAAGGCCGAGGGAGTTGAGGTGCTCGCAGCGGGAGGCGAGATAGGCGTCGTGCTCCACCCAGTTCTGTATCGGGTCGCCCTCGAGCGCGCGGGAGCAGGAGAGTATGGCCTCCCACAGGGCCTCGACCGCGCGGCCCTTGGGCAGGGAGGGGAACACCTTCTTCGCCCACCTGACGCCGGGCACGGCGGCGATGCACCACTGCTCACGGTTCTCGCGCGCGTCTATGAAGGGCTTAAGCACGGCGTAGCGCGCCTGCATGCCCTTGGCGTACTTGACCTGGTTGATACCGGCGAGGCCGTCCGGGTCGTCGCTTATGATGTGGATGCGGGCGGGGAGGGTGTCCGCCTGCCAGCGCTGCTTGGCTATCTCCCAGTCCTTCACCTCGCCGAGGCGCTTCACGCTCTTGTGCCGGACGTTCAGCTTTGTCAGCGGCTGGTGCTGCCAGACGACCTCCACCTCGGACGCGCCGGCCTTATAGGCCTCGTCGGCCACCATCTCCACGAATTCGGGCTGGTCGAGCCCGGCGTAGACCATGACGCTCTGCCCCTTCTGCACGTTTGCGCCCGTGCGGACGATGAGCCTGGCGTAATTCCTGAGTATTGTCTTTTTCATTTTTATCACCGTTACCTTAAATTAATCTAAAGTTTAACTTATGTTGATATGGCTCGGAATTTGTGATAAGATATTCGTCGCGCCGGGGAGCGCGCCGTATCGGATATAATATCACACTTTCCGGCCCGTGTAAATCTCCGCAGAAGCCATCTGCGGGAAAGGAAGTATATTCATGTTAAACAGCGAAAAGACCATGGAGAAGCTTGTCGCCCTCTGCAAGAACCGCGGCTTCATCTACGCCGGCAGCGAAATCTACGGCGGCCTTGCCAACAGCTGGGATTACGGCCCGCTCGGCGTGGAGCTGAAGAACAACATCAAGCGCGCCTGGTGGAAGAAATTCGTGCAGGAAAACCCCTACAACGTGGGGCTCGACAGCGCGATACTCATGAACCCGCAGGTCTGGGTGGCATCCGGCCACGTGACGACCTTCAACGACCCGCTCATCGACTGCAAGAGCTGCAAGAGCCGCCACCGCGCGGATAAGCTGATCGAGGACTGGCTGGCCGAAAACCCGATGGAGGGCGTCTCCGCCGAGGCGATGTCCAATGAGGAAATGGTCGCCTTCATCCGCGAGCACAATATCCCCTGCCCGGTTTGCGGCAAGTGCGACTTCACCGATATACGCAAGTTCAACCTGATGTTCAAAACCCACCAGGGCGTCACCGAGGACACGGCCAGCGAGGTCTATCTCCGGCCGGAGACCGCCCAGGGCATATTTGTCAACTTCAAGAACATCCAGCGCACCACCCGCCGCAAGATCCCCTTCGGCGTCTGCCAGATAGGCAAGAGCTTCCGCAACGAGATAACCCCGGGCAACTTCATCTTCCGCATCCGCGAATTCGAGCAGATGGAGCTCGAATTCTTCTGTGAGCCGGGCACGGACCTCGAGTGGTTCGCCTACTGGCGCGGTTTCTGCCGCGACTGGCTCACCGGCCTGGGCATGAGGGAGGAAAACCTCCGCCTGCGCGACCACGACCCGGCCGAGCTGGCCTTTTACTCCAAAGCGACGACGGACTTTGAGTATTTGTTCCCCTTCGGCTGGGGCGAGCTCTGGGGCGTTGCGGACCGCACGGACTACGACCTCACCCAGCACCAGACGCACTCCGGGCAGGACCTCACCTATTTCGACCAGGAGAAGGGCGAGCACTATGTGCCCTACGTCGTCGAGCCCAGCCTCGGCGCCGACCGCGTCACCCTCGCCTTCCTGGTGGACGCCTACGACGAGGAGGTCGTGGACGAGGCGAAGAAGGACACCCGCGTGGTGCTGCGCCTGCACCCGGCGCTGGCGCCCATCAAGGTGGCCGTGCTGCCGCTGAGCAAGAAAGAGGTGCTCGCCGGCCCGGCGCGGGAGCTGTACGCCGAGCTCTCGAAGGACTTCATGTGCGAATATGACGACACCGGCTCCATCGGCAAGCGCTACCGCCGCCAGGACGAGATAGGCACTCCGTACTGTGTGACGCTCGACTTCACCACCGTCGGCGACGACAAGACCGAGGCCGACCACTGCGTGACCGTGCGCGAGCGCGACAGCATGCAGCAGGTGCGCCTGCCCATCGACCAGCTGAAGGACTACCTCGCGGAAAAACTCGCCTACTGATAAAAAATGGACTCACTGCGCATGGCGGCGGGGCGGCCGCGGGAGCACATCCCGCTGCTCTCCGCCGCGGCGGGCTTTGCCTTTGCGCTCGTGCTCGCCTTCGCCGCCGCCCTCATCGAGGAACAGGACATCGCCGCGGCGGCGCTCTACGCCTTCGGCTGCTCGCCGCAGGCGCTGGCGACGGAGATATTCCTCGCCCTTCTGATCTGCGCGCTCGGCTGCCTGGTGAAGAGCCTCTTCGCCGCCGGCGTGCTGACGGCCCTGGCCGCGCTCGCGCTGGTCACGGCCAACTATTATAAGACGCTCATCACCTCCACGCCGCTCTACCTGGCCGACCTCAAGTTGATCTCGCGCCTGGGCGGCATCGTGGAGCTCAACAGCGCGTCCATCACCGTCTCCGGCCTCACGGTGCTGGCCTTCGCGCTCACCATAGCGGCGCTCGCCGGGCTCTTTTTCGCCTCACGCGCGCTGAAAATGCCCTACCGGCGCTCGCTGATGACGGCGCTGGCGGCCGCGGCGCTCTTTATCTGCCTCTACGGCGTGCCCGCCTGGGCGGAGGGCTGGTTCTACGCCCCCATGGGCGCGGCGCGCACCTCCGGCACGGCCTATTCGCAGGCCTATGTCAACGCCCGCTGCGGGACGCTGCTGGGCCTCTGGCGCTCGGTGGTGCTCAGCGGCGAGGCCCCGGGGGAGGAAAAGCCGCAGGACGTCACGGACGACCGCACGCCGGAGGAGCGGCTGATCGACGACGCGGAGGCCTTCGCCCTCGGCTATGAGCCGGAGACGGGCGCGGAGGAGCAGCCGAACGTCATCTTCGTGCTCTCCGAGTCCTTCTTCGACGTGACGGAGCTGCCGGGCGTCGAGTTTGAAGGCGACCCTGTGGCGGACTTCCACGCCGTGCAGGAGCAGGGCGTGTCCGGCACGTTCTACACCCATACGCTGGGCTACGGCACCTCCAACATCGAGATGGAGGTGTTCACCGGCATCAACAGCCGCTTTTTCGGCTCGGACGAGAACATCTACCAGTGGGACGCCGCCCGGCTGCTGGAAACGCCGCCGGTGCCGCAGCTCTTCCGGGACGCGGGCTACTACACGGCCTATATACACACCTTCAACGACGGCATCTACGAGCGCGAGGGGCTCTATTCACAGCTCGGCTTCGACGAGATATTCTTCTCCGACGACTTCGCGGCCATCGACCCGGAGGCCGCCGCCGCGCCGGATTACTGGGGCTACATGTCGGGCAAGATAGCGGGGGAGTTCTACTCCGACGACTACATGGCCGACCTTGTCGTGGACCTCTATGAGCGGGAGACGGCGGACGCCCCCGTGTTCATCTGGGCCATCACGATGGAGAACCACACGCCCTACACGGCGGACAAGTACGACGAGTACAACTGGCCCTTCGAGAGCCCGCTGGATGAAGAGGGCGAGGGCATACTGGCCTCCGTGGTGGAGGGCGCGGCGGACGCCTCGGCCTCGCTGGGGAAGCTGGTGGAGTATTTCTCCCAGTGCGAGGAGCCGACGGTGATACTCTTCTTCGGCGACCACAAGCCGGGCCTGCCGCTCTCCGACAGCGAGACGGTCTACAGCGCGCTCGGCATGTGCCCGGCCAGCGCCGCCGACTGGTCGGCGGAGGACTACGCGCGGATGTACAGCACGGACTATGTCATCTGGTCGAACGACGGGCGCTACCTGCCCGCGGAGCCGGGCAGCCGGCTCGACAGCTCCAGCACCACGCTGGGACTGGCGGCGCTGAACGCCGCCTCCATCGAGCTCAACAGCTGGTGGCGGCTCTGCGGCGCGCTCAGCGAGGCGTACACCGCCTGGCAGTGGCCCTATTTCATCTCCGCGGACGGCCAGGTGGCCGACGTGCCGGACGCGCTGCTGGACGGCGATGGCATGAGGCTGATCGAGGTCGTGCGCGAGCTGGTGGAGAACGGATTTTTCGACGGGGAGGGGCCGGACTTTTCGGACGTCCTCCCGCAATACGGCGTAAACGACACGCCTGAGTGCGTGATATATGAGAACAGGGTGATGGTTGTAAAATGAAGGATGGGTTCCTGAAAGTCGCCGCCGCCGCCCCGGAGATACGGGTGGCCGACCCGGCGTACAACGCCGAAAGGGTGATAGAGAAGATCAGGGAGGCGGAAGCGCTGGGCGTCAAGGCGCTCGTGTTCCCAGAGCTCTGCCTGACGGGCTGCACCTGCGGCCACCTCTTTTATCAGCGCACGCTGACGGACGCGGCGATGGAGGCCCTGCTCCGCGTGGCGGAGGCCACCGCGGGCAGCGACATGCTCGCCGTCGTCGGCCTGCCCCTCGCGTGTGGCGGGAAATTGTACAGCGCTGCCGCCGCCGTGTGCGGCGGGGAAGTGCTGGGCTTTACCGCCCGCGCCAACGTGCGCGGCACGGTGTTTTCCGCCTTGCCCGAGGGCGAGATCGAAGTAGTGGACCTCGGCGGTGAAAACTGCTGCCGCGCCGGGAGCGCCATCATATATAGCGCGGACGGCGCGATAAACGGCCTTTCCGTGGCGGTGCGGTTCGCCGCCGACAGGAAGCTGGCCGTGCCGCCCACCGCCGCTCTCTGCGCTTCCGGAGCCACCGTTATCGCCGAGCTGAGCGACGAGCCGATGAGCGTGCAGTCAAGGCGCGAGACCCTCGCCGCCCTGGAGGCGGACACGAAGAGGCTGCACTGCGCCGCCGTCTCCGCCGCCCCGGGCCGGGGCGAGAGCACCACGGACAAGACCTATTACGGCCTCTGCGCCGTGGTGGACGACGGCGAGACGCTCGCCGTGAGCGAGAGCGGCTCCGGCATGGCCGTCAGCGAGACCGACGTTTTCAACCTCTGCGGCGCGCGTATACGCGAGCAGACCTACGACGGGATGAGCTGTTGTGGCGCCGACCACTGCTTCTGGGAGCTGGAGCAGGCAGACACCGCGCTCACGCGGCGCATAAAGCGCGAGCCCTTCGTCCCCGACGGGGACCTCGGCGAGTTCGCCGAGCGCTGCCTGACCATCCAGGCCGAGGGCCTCATCAAGCGCATGCAGTACACGAACTGCTGGCGGCCCGTGATCGGCGTCTCCGGCGGCGTGGACTCCACGCTCGTAATGCTCGCCTGCGCGAGGGCCATGGACATCTGCGGCCTTCCCCGCAAAAACATCGTCGCCGTGACTATGCCCTGCTTCGGCACCACGGACCGCACGAAGAACAACGCCATCACCATCGCCGAACAGCTCGGCGCGGAGCTGCGCGTGATCCCGATAGGCGAGAGCGTGAAAAAGCACTTCGAGACGATAGGCCACGACCTGAACGACCACAGCGTCGTGTTTGAAAACGCCCAGGCGCGCGAGCGCACGATGGTGCTGCTGGACATCGCCAACAAGGTGGGCGGCCTCGACGTCGGCACCAAGGACCTCAGCGAGCAGGCGGACGGCTGGTGCACCTATAACGGCGACCAGATATCCAACTACGACGTCAACGCCGGCATGACCAAGACCATGGTGCGCGCTGTGGTGAAATACGTCTCCGAGACGACGGACGACGCCGTGCTCGCCGCCGCGCTGCGCGACATCTGGGACACACCGGTGACGCCGGAGCTGCTGCCCATCGGCGAGGAGGGCGAGCTGCTGCAGAAGAGCGAGGACTCCGTGGGGCCGTATATCCTGCAGGACTTCTTCCTCTATCACATGATAATGCGCGGCGGCAGCCCGGCGAAGGTGCTGCGCCTGGCGGAGATCGCCTTCGAGGGCATGTTCGACCGGCCCACGCTGCTGCACTGGCTGAAGAGCTACTGCCGGAGATTCTTCGTCCAGCAGTTCAAGCGCAGCGCCTCGGCGGACGGCCCGGCGGTGATGGGCTTCACGCTCTCGCCGCGCGACGGGCACAAGATGCCCTCCGACGCCTGCAACACCCTCTGGCTGGAGCGGCAGATGCCGGAAAAATAAACGCGATAACAGCTAACGCCCCGGGTGCGCGCCCGGGGCGTTTTCCTGCGCGCGGCGCGGTGAAAAAATATGCCGCGCATGGTTGCATTTTGCCCGCGCATCTGATATCATTGCCTGCGCGCCAAACGAGAGGGGCACATATTTTCAATACCGATGCAGGGTGACTTAAATTGGACCGCGATAAAACCTTAGACATGTGCAACGGCCCGCTGCTGGGCAAGCTGCTGGTGTTCTCCGTCCCGCTGATGCTCTCGGGCATCCTGCAGCTGCTGTTCAACGCGGCGGACATCATCGTCGTCGGCCGCTATACGGGCACCGGCGCCATGGCCGCCGTGGGCTCCACCAGCTCGCTGAACAACCTGATAGTCAACATGTTCATGGGCCTTTCCGCCGGCGGCAGCGTGGTGGTGGCCCAATATTACGGCATGAAGGCCTGGAAGGACGTGGGCGACACGGTGCACACGGCGATGCTGCTGGGCCTGGTGACGGGCGTGGCCATGCTCTTCGCCGGCATGTTCCTTGCGCGGCCGCTGCTGGTGCTGATGGGCACCACGGAGGACGTCATCGACCAGGCCGTGCTCTATATGCGCATCGTCTTTGCCGGGATGCCGGCGCTGATGGTGTACGACTTCGGCGCGGGCATACTGCGCGCCATCGGGGACACCAGGCGGCCGCTCTTTTTCCTCTTCTGCGGCGGCGTCATCAACGTGGGGCTCAATCTGTTCTTCGTCATCGTATTCAACATGGGCGTGGCCGGCGTTGCCATAGGCACCGTCATGAGCCAGCTCATCTCCGCCGTGCTCACCGTCCGCTGCCTGATGCGCAGCGGCACCGCCTGCCGGCTGGAGCTGCGCGCGCTGCGCATCGACCGCCACAAGCTGGGGCGCATACTGCGCGTGGGCGTGCCCACAGGCATCCAGAGCGTGGTGTTCAACATCTCCAACGTCCTCATCCAGGCGGCGGTGAACTCCTTCAAGTCCTCCGCCATCGTGGCGGCAAATACCGCCGCCAGCAACATCGAGGGCTTTGTCTACACGGCGATGAACTCCTTTTACCAGGCGTCCATCACCTTCACCAGCCAGAACGTGGGCGCGCACAAGGTCGAGCGCATTAAGCCCATCCTCTGGTGGAGCCTGCTCTGCTCCACGGTGGCTGGCTGCACCCTGGGCGCGTTGGCCGTGCTCTTCGGCGAGCAGCTGCTGGGCATCTACACGCCGGGCGACGCGGAGGTCATCTCCTACGGCCTTGTGCGGCTGCGGCTCATCTGCCTTACATACTTCACCTGCGGCCTGATGGACGTCACCTGCGGCTCCATACGCGGCCTGGGCCCCTCCGTGACGCCCACGCTCGTCACCCTGGCGGGCGCCTGCGGGCTGCGCATCGTCTGGATCTACACCATCTTCGCCGCGGACCGCACGCTGTTCACGCTCTATCTATCCTACCCCGTGAGCTGGGTGGTGTCCTTCATCGCCAACATGGTGTGCTTCGTCATCTTCTTCCGCAACTGGAAGCGCCGCGTGGAGGAGTCCCAGCTGGCGGCGCCGGCCATAGAGGCGCACGGAGTATAAATAACGCGCCCGAACTCCCCCAGGAGCGGCACGGCCCTAGCCCGTGCCGCTCCTTTTTGCAGCCAAAAACGAGCAGAGCGGGCTTTGCGCAGATGTGGGTCGTGTTGACAAAAAGACACCCAGCATTACAAATAGAAAACCAACTGCGCGACCCAGCGCAGCGGGTCGCAGTTGAGAAGAAGCCGCGACAGAATGAGTGAGAGGTGACTTTTGCAAAAAGTCGCCGCGGACGATATGCCGTCCGCGGCGACGTGGTGCCGGTGACGGGGGTCGAACCCGTACATCCTTGCGGATATGGGATTTTAAGTTTTCAAAATGTAATAGAAGCTATCGGAACGGAGTGGACTCAAAAGGAAGCTACAGCTTCAAAAAATCAAGGAAAATCAAGCACTTATGGTTCTTGACGGTGAAAAAGTCAGTGATATTGAGCCTTATCACAAATCAGCATTTTTTCATATCCAAATAGGACTTGGAGGGATGTTGGAGGGATGCTGTAGCCCATGTAACAAACAATTCATTTTTCATTTGCTGTTGATTTTCAAAAATCTAATTTGTATTCATTGGAGGTAAAAGTGCTGGCAGATGGAGCACGAGAAACTGTAGTTTCCATTCCGTTAAATAGGCTGCATCCGTTCAAGGGCTACGGCTCTATGCCGCGTCAGCCTTATCAGGTGCGGGACGATGACCCGGTCATGCAGCAGATAGCGGCGACGGTCAGGGAGCGCGGCGTCAGACAGCCGGGGCTTGTGCGGCCAGACCCGGAGGGCGGCTACGAGATAGTCGCCGGGCACCGGCGCTTCCGCGCGTGCGAGCTGGCAGGCTTGGACGCCATGCCCGTCATCGTGCGCGACATGAGCGACGAGGAAGCTGTCGCCGAGCTCGTATGCAGCAATATCCAGCGCGAGAACGTGCTCCCCAGCGAGCGCGCGTGGGCGTACAAGATGTATCTGGAGGCAGCGAAACGCCAAGGTGCGCGGACAGATTTAACTTCGCCGCAATTTGCGGCGAAGTTCCGAAGCGACGATGAAGTGGCGAAAACGCTCGGCATCAGCGGCGACACTTTGCGGCGCGTGGCGTCCCTGACGGCACTTGTCCCCGCGCTGCTGGACATGGTGGACAACAGGCAGATCGGCGTCTCGACGGCGTATGAGCTTACCGCGCTGCGTCATGATGAGCAGACCATGTTGCTCGACGCGATGGACAGCGAACAGGCCACGCCGTCGCTGTCACAGGCGCAACGGTTGAAGCAGTTTTCGCAGCGCGGCGAGCTGGACGTCGCTGTCATGCGCGCCATCATGTCGGAGGAAAAGAAAGAGGTCGAGCGCGTCACGCTCAAAGGCGACACGCTGCGCAAATACTTCCCAGCCTCGTACACACCGAAGCGCATGGAGGAGACTATTATCAAGCTGCTGGAACAGTGGCAGAAGCAGCAAAAGCGACGGCGGGAGGCTGAGAGGTGAGCTCGCTTCTGCTTGAAATGGCAGAGGGTTCCTCCTATAATTAAGGTCGTAAGCATTTAATTGCTTTACCCGATATAGGAGGGCGTACAACGTGAGTAGTTATTTCACACTGACTCTCATATCTGATGACCATTCTCAACTATGGGATGACGCATATTTCTTCCTGTCAAAATCATGTGAAACTGAGCGACTGCCTGATGACTGGTATGCCGGTGCATACGCCAGAGCAAGTGTCATGTTATCTGCGGCTGCCTTTGAATCAAGCTGTGCTCACATTTTCACCAAAGTCAATTCGGCGGGCGAAGCCGTGCCTGATAGAGAATTTTCTAGAGGAGGTCTTTTAAGATCCATACGCAGAGAACTTACAAATCGGGGCTTTCAAACAATAGACATTACCGAGCCGTATTGGATAAGTCTTCAATCAGACGCTTTAGACATTAGGAATGGATATGCACATGGCAAAAATGAGCAGAAAGAACTTTTCGCTGACAGTAAAGGAGCCGTTGAAATTGCTCTCAGATTGCTCGACGTCACCAAGAGGATCTACTCTTTGGCAAAAAGAGATACACAATGGATAGATGAATGCTGCAAGGAATTTGCTCCATTAGCAGTATGATTGATTCTAAATTTACACCACAAGCCGGGATTCCCGGCTTTTTTCATTGGGGGGTGATTCTATCGTACCATTACAAACCCGAGGATATAGCCTGCGAATACTGCGCCGAGTGGCAGCATCGGAAGTGTCAGGCTGTGGGTTGCCCGTGGCTCGCCGAGCGTATTGAGGCGGGAGTGGTCAGCTACGCTGCCGCCGTGCGCGGGCTGTTCGGAGGCATCACAGACGAGGCGTTTATCCGGCGGCTCGGGCAGCTTGTGCTGCACTTCCGCGGCTCGCTCTGGCTCAGCGCCGAGCACGAATTTAATACCCGCCTGCTGCTGAAAAGCGTGGGCTATCAAGCGTGGAGAAATCCACGCTTTTTTGCTGTCTTGTACCTGCTCGGCTCAAATCGTGGGCTGCTCAAACGGTCGTGGAACGCCTGTATGCCAGGCGGCTTTGAGCCGATGTTCATGGTCATGCGCGGCGTGTCCGAGCACGACTATACGCTCATCCAGGCGGCAAAGGCGCTCACGTGCGGTGGGCTGGGACTGACGCTCTATGACCTTGCCGATGCTGAGATTGTTGACGATGAGGAGTTTCGGCTCATCATCCACGCCTTGCTCATAGCCAACTACGGTGCTGACGTTCTGAAGTTAGGAGGAAACACAAATGGCGGTATTCCGTATTGAGAAAAACAGCGACTTCACCATCATGCCGAACTATCCGTTCCGGGATATGCGGCTGTCATTCAAGGGACGCGGGCTGCTCGGCACCATGCTCACCCTGCGCGACGATTGGGACTACACTCTCGCGGGCCTGACCGCAATCTCGCCGCACGGCAAGAGCTATGTCTCCACCGGCCTCAATGAGCTGGAACAGCTCGGGTATCTTGAGCGCCGCCAGCTCCGCGACGAGCAGGGGCGCTTCATTGACACCGAGTACGTCATCTACGAGGTGCCGCGTTCCATTAAACCGAC
>CALXGN010000005.1:0-155623 GCA_944387865.1 Candidatus Scatomorpha stercorigallinarum
GCAGAACCTACAAGATTCCGAAGATACATATTCTCAGCTACCTGAAAGTAATCCAACGGGCGTAGCCGTATCATTGCATTATTCTGTGTTGACAAGTATAATTTGAACGTCAACAGCAGATGGAAATTGCGGTTACCGAAAGGAGGAAAACATGGTAGCTGGTCATCTGCGCGAAAAGAACGGATATTATCAGATGGTTTTGAGTTTTAAGGACTCCACCGGTAAACGAAAAACCAAGTCCGTCAGTACGGGTCTCACTGTAAAAGGGAACAAACGCAAGGCCGAGAAGATGCTGGATGAGCTGCGAAAGACATATGAGGACGAGATTTCAAAGGAAAACAAGTCGGCGAGTGACATCCTCTTTACGGAGTTTATGAAAGAATGGCTGGGAATGATTAAGAACAGCGTTGAGATGTCGACTTACGGCTCATACTCATATATCGTTGAAAAGCGCATTATCCCGTATTTTGAGGATAAGCAAATACTTTTGAAAGAGCTCACGCCTACGGATATTCAGCGGTACTACACGCACTGCCTGTTAGTTGAGCATGTGTCCGCCAACACTGTAATCCACAGACATGCTAACATTCACAAAGCCCTGAAATATGCATTCAAGGTCGGCCTTATACCATATAATCCGGCAGATAGAGTTGAAAGACCGAGAAAAAACTCTTTTTCTTCCGAAATATATGGAGACAAAGAGCTTGAAGCCCTGTTCGCTGCAGCAAAAGGGACTAAGCTGGAGCTTGCTGTAATTCTCGGCGCGTTCTATGGACTGAGGCGAAGCGAGATAGTGGGCCTTAAATGGGACGCAATTGACTTCGAGAAAAAGCGGTTTTCGATCCAATATACTGTCACCGAAACAAATATCGGCGGCAAACAGACGATAGTAGAAAAGGAACGGACTAAGACGAAGTCCAGCCGAAGGACACTCCCCATAGTCGAGCCGTTTGAAAAGCTGCTGCTCGAGCTGCGCACCGCTCAGGAAGAAAACCGCAGGGTATGCGGAAGGAGCTATTGCACCGACTATTTGGAATTCGTGTATGTGGATGAACTCGGGCAGCGAATTAAACCGGGATATATCACAATGGCGTTTCAAAAGCTGCTGCAGAAAAACGGACTCAAAAGAATACGCTTTCACGATTTGCGCCACTCGTGTGCCAGCCTTCTATATGCGCACGGAGTAAGTCTGAAAGACATCCAAGAGTGGCTTGGTCATAGCACTATATCAACAACTGCCAACATCTATACGCACTTGGACTACAGCTCTAAAGAAACATCTGCGAATGCCATCCTCAACGTATTCCCGACTGAGTGATTACTTAGCTATGGAGAAAGCAAACCTTTGAAAAGCGAAGCCGCAGGCTTTGCCTGCGGCTTCTGGTGCCGGTGACGGGGTTCGAACCCGTACATCCTCAGGGATATGGGATTTTAAATCCCAGGTGTCTGCCAATTCCACCACACCGGCGTGTTAAGTTTTCAGAGTGTCTTATTATAGCACGGAACGCTTAGTTTGAAAATAGGAGGGACATTTGGAGGGATATCGTAAAAACCGAATTATCTCAAAACTCTGGAAGCCTTGATGTTACAAGGAAAATCAGCTCCTGGCAGTCAAGGTGCACTTTGGATTTTAAGTCCCAGGTGTCTGCCAATTCCACCACACCGGCAAGCGCTTATTATGTTATCACCCGGCGCCCTGCGGTGTCAAGCGACATTGGCTATTGCGATTGGCAAAAGCTATGGTATAATATCTTATTATCGCAATTGCGGACGAACGTCTTTTATTTTTACCGGGAGCTGCTGATGAGATACGCCAGATGGGACATACCGGACAAGGGGCCGGAGATACCGCCGGAGCTGCTGCGCGCGGGCTGCACGCCGCTGCTGGCTGCGCTGCTCGCGCTGAAGGGGCTGGACACGCCGGAGGCGGCGCTCAGCTTCCTCGACGGCGGGGAGGAGGCCCTGGGCGACCCCATGCTGCTGCCCGACATGCCCGCCGCCACCGCCAGGCTGAAGCTGGCCCTTGAGCGCGGCGAGCGCGTGGCGGTCTTCGGCGACTACGACGTGGACGGAATCACCTCCGCCTGCATGATGACGCTCTATCTCCGCTCCCGCGGCATCGACTGCGAGCCCTATATCCCCGACCGCCTGGAGGAGGGCTACGGCCTGAACATGGCGGCCATCGACGCCCTGGCCGCGCGCGGCGCGCAGCTCATCGTCACGGTGGACTGCGGCATCACCGCCCGCGAGGAAGCCCGGCACGCGAAGGAACTGGGCATGGACATGATAATCACCGACCACCACGAGTGCATCGCCGGCGCGCTGCCGGAGGCCGTGGCCGTGGTGGACCCCAAGCGGCCCGGCAGCCGCTATCCCAACAGCGGCCTCGCCGGCGTGGGCGTGGCCTTCAAGCTGCTCTGCGCCGTGGAGGGGAACGCCGGGCGCGTCCTTGAGCGCTACGCCGACCTGGTCGCCGCCGGCACGGTGGCGGACGTGATGCCGCTCACGGGCGAGAACCGCTATATCGTCCGGCGGGGGCTGCAGATGCTCGAACGGCCAGAGCGGCCCGGCCTCCGCGCGCTGCTGAACGAGAGCGGCGCCGCCGCCCGCCACCTGAACGCGGCCACCATCGGCTTCACGCTGGCCCCGCGGCTGAACGCGGCGGGCCGGCTGGGGCGCACGGCCGCCGCCGTGCAGCTGCTGCTGACGGACGACGCCGCGGAGGCCGAGCGCTGCGCCGCCGAACTCTGCCGGCTCAACCGCGAGCGGCAGGAGCTGGAGCAGGGCATCTGGGCGGACGCGCACGAGATGCTGCGCCGCTCGCCGCCGGAGGGGCCCATCGTCCTCGCCTCCGAGGACTGGCACCAGGGCGTCATAGGCATCGCCGCTTCCCGCCTGGCGGAGGAATTCGCCCTGCCGGCGGTGATGATCTGCCTCAGCGGGGAGCTGGGCAAGGGCTCCTGCCGCAGCTACGGGGGATTCAACCTCTTCGACGCGCTGACGGCCTGTGCGCCGTGGCTGGAGGGCTTCGGCGGGCACGCGCTGGCCGCCGGGCTGACGATAAAGCGCGAAAATGTGGACGGTTTCCGCGCCGCGCTCGCGGAATACTATAAGAAAGCCCCGCCGCCGCAGCCGGCCGTGCTCGCTTGCGAGCTGCGCGTGGAGGACCCGGCGCTGCTGACCATGGACTGCGTAGCCTCGCTGGAGCGGCTGGAGCCCTACGGCGCGGGCAACCCGCGGCCCACGCTCTGCATCACGGACGCGCTGCTGGAGCGCGTGACGCCCATCGGCGGCGGCAAGCACCTGCGGCTGCGCATCGCCAAGGGCGGCGCGGCCTACGACGCCGTGATGTTCTCCTGCCGGGAGGAGGAGCTGGGCGCGCGCGCGGGCGACCGCGTGGACGCCGCCTTTTTCCCGCAGGTGAACGAATACCACGGCGTGCGCTCCGTACAGCTTCTGATGACCGCCCTGCGGCCGGCGGACACGCTGCCGCTCTGCCGCGAGGTGCTGGGCGGCGCGGAGGGCCTGGGGCCCTGGGAGGGCTCCGACCTCTGCCCGCAGCGCTCGGACTTCGTGCAGGTCTGGCGCTGGCTGGAGCGGCGCGGCGGCGCGGCGGAGGGGGACATCGACGATGTGGCCCACTGGCGGCCCGGCGGGATGCACCCGGCGAAGCTGCTGCTCTGCCTGCGCGTGATGCGCGACGTGGGGCTGGTGGCCGCCGTGCTCAACGGCACGGCGCTGAGCATAAGGATGCTGCACCGGGAGGGCAAGGCCGACCTAGACGCCCACCCGCTGGTGATGCATCTGCGCAAGCTGAGACAGAAATACTCGGAAGGGAGATGAGACCGTGGCGGAAGAGATAAAAAAGTCCAGTTCGTATGACGACCGGATCATCCCGGCGCCGCCGGCGCCCTCACCGCTGAACGCCGAGGAGTGCTGGCACGACCTGGAGGAGCGCATCAGGACCGGGAACAATTCGATAGACCTCGACCGCGTGCGCTCGGCTTATGAGTACGCCGCGGCGGCCCATGCCAACCAGAAGCGGCGGGACGGCTCGCCGTATGTCACGCACTGCATCGCCACGGCGGCGATCATCTTCACCGAGCTGGGGCTGGACGAGGAGAGCGTCATCGCCGCGCTGCTGCACGACGTGATCGAGGACACGCCCATCACGCACGAGGACGTGAAGAAGCTCTTCGGCTCCACGGTGGCGGACATCGTGGAGGGCGTCACCAAGCTGACGCGCGTGCAGTGGACCAGCCACGAGGAGGAGCAGGCGGAGAACCTGCGCAAGATGCTGATGGCCATGGCCAAGGACATCCGCGTCATCCTGATAAAGATCGCCGACCGGCTGCACAACATGCGCACCATGGACTACCAGAGCCATGAAAAGCAGCTCGTGAAGTCCGCGGAGACGATGGAGATCTACGCCCCCATCGCCCACCGCCTCGGCATGCAGAAGATCAAATGGGAGCTGGAGGACCGCTCGCTCTATTACCTCGACCGCGAGGGGTACAACGAGATAACCGAGGCCCTCTCCAGCCGCATGCCCACGCTGCGCGTGTTTATGGACAAGGTGGAGAAGCAGATCGAGGAGCGGCTGGGCTCCGAGGGCGTGACCGCCAAGGTCTACGGCCGCATCAAGCACATCTACAGCATCTACCGCAAGATGTTTGCCCAGCAGCTGGACATCAACGGCATTTTCGACCTCTGCGCCTTCCGCGTGATCGTGGACAGCATACCGGACTGCTACAACGTGCTGGGCATGATACACGACATGTACAAGCCCGTGCCCGGCCGCTTCAAGGACTATGTCTCCACGCCCAAGCCGAACGGCTACCAGAGCGTGCACACCACCGTCATCGGCAGCGAGGGCATCCCCTTCGAGGTGCAGATACGCACCTGGGACATGCACCTGACGGCCGAGTACGGCGTGGCCGCGCACTGGAAGTACAAGAGCGGCGAGCAGGGCGTGAAGGAGGGCGACGAGGAGAAGTTCGCCTGGGTGCGCCGCCTGCTCGAGGCGCAGCAGGACTCGGACGCGAGCGAGTTCGTCCACGACCTGAAGATCGACATGTTCGCCGACGAGGTGTTCGTGTTCACCCCCGGCGGCGACGTGATAAACCTCCCCGCGGGGGCCACGCCGATAGACTTCGCCTACGCGATACACTCCGGCGTCGGCAACAGCATGGTGGGCGCGAGCGTGAACGGGCGCATCGTCACCTTCGACCACGTGCTGCAAAACGGCGACATCGTGGAGGTGCGCACGTCGAAGAATGCGCCTGGCCCCAGCCGCGACTGGCTGCAGCTGGCCAAGAGCTCCTCGGCCCGCACGAAGATCAAGCAGTGGTTCAAAAAGGAGCGGCGCGAGGAGAACATCCAGTACGGCCGCAGCCTTTTCGAAGCGGAGATGCGCCGCAACGGCCTGGCCATGGCGGACATCATGGACGAGGACGTGCTGCCGGCGATACTGAAAAAGCTCTCCGTGCCGAGCATGGATGAGCTCTACGCCGCCATCGGCTACGGCGGGCAGACGGCCGTGCGCAGCGTCAACCGCGTGAAGGACGAGCTCTCGCACATCCGCAAGCCGGAGAAGCGCACGGTGCTCGACAAGATCAACGAGCAGGCGGAAAAGCGCGTCGCCCGCCCGCAGAAGGCCGTGCACGGCATATTGGTGGAGGGGCTGGACAACTGCCTCATCAAGTTCTCCAAGTGCTGCACGCCCGTCCCCGGGGACGACATCGTGGGCTTCATCACCCGCGGCAGCGGCGTCTCCATCCACCGCACGGACTGCCAGAACTACCTGCGCCAGCGGATGAACGGCGAGGACGACGGGCGCTGGATCCGCGTCAGCTGGGCGGACAAGACCACGGACCTCTATATCACCACGCTGCACATCCTGGCCAAGGAGCGCTCAGGCCTCATCATGGACATCGCCACTGTGCTCAACGCCCTCAACGCCAAGGTGCGCGGGCTCTCGGCGCGGGACGTGGGCAACGACCAGTCAACCGCCGTGGTCACCGTGGAGGTGCGGGACCTGGCCGAGCTGAAAACCATCATGAACCGCATCAGCGCCGTGCGCGGCGTCATTGAAGTGAGGAGGTCGAGCTCGTGAGGGCTGTTGTGACAAGGGTGCGCTCCGCTTCCGTCGCCATCGACGGGGAAGTGAAGTCCGCCATCGGCAAGGGCTTCCTGGTGCTGCTCGGCGTGCGCACGGACGACACGGAGGCCGAAGCGCGCAAGATCGCCGACAAGATCTGCGGGCTGCGCGTTTTCGAGGACGAAAACGGCAAGATGAACGTCAACCCCAGGGACGCGGGCGCGGAACTGCTCATCGTCAGCCAGTTCACGCTCTACGCGGACGCGAAGAGCCGCCGCCCGGGCTTCACGCGGGCCGCCCGGCCGGAGACGGCGGTGCCGCTCTATGAGCTGGTGATAAGCGAGTGCCGGGAGCGCGGCTTCACCGTGGGGACGGGCGAATTCGGCGCGGAGATGCTCGTGGAGAGCGTCAACGACGGGCCCGTCACCATCATCCTGGATACGGAGGAACTGTAAATGCTGATAAAGACCCTGCCTGTCGGCCATCTGGAGACGAATTGCTACGTCGTCACCGACGAGGCCGCGCTCGAGTGCGCCGTCATCGACCCGGGCGCGGAGAGCAACACCATACTCGATTATCTGGAGGACAACCGCCTCAAATGCACGGCCGTGATGCTGACGCACGCCCATTTCGACCACACGGGCGCGCTGGAGGCCGTGCTGGAGGAAACGGGCGCGCGCTGCTATGTGAACGAGAAGGAAGTCGGCTTAAACTACGGCTTCGGGCGGCCCTTCGCGGCGCCGGAGGGGGCCTTCTTCTACTCCGAGGGCGACGAGGTGCGCGTGGGCTCGCTCGCCTTCCGCGTGATGGAGACGCCGGGGCACACGCCCGGCGGCGTCACGCTCATCTGCGAGGACGCGCTCTTCACGGGCGACACGCTCTTCCGCCTTTCCGCCGGGCGCACGGACATGCCGGGCGGGGACATGAAGACCGAGCTGCGCAGCCTGCGGCGCATCGCCGATCTGCCGGGGGACTACGAGGTCTATCCCGGGCACGCCGAGTGCAGCCGCCTCTCCATCGAGCGCGAGCACAACCCCTACATGCGCCACGCGATAGAGAACCTGTGACATGGCGAACGCGACCGATTACATCGACTGGCGGGGGGACCTCGGCTTCGACGTCTCCCCCTTCAATGAAGTGGACAACCTGCTGCTGTGCAAGCTCACTTCGCTGGACTTCACCGGCATCGTGCCCGCGGAGGGGACGATGAGCCTGGCCGAGGCCGCGAAGCGCTATTTCGCGCTCTACGGCGAGGAGGACCGGCGGCTGGGCGTGCTGCTCGCGCCCGGCTCGGTGACGATGGTGAAGCACATGCTGCGCAGCGCGCGCTTTTCCCGGCTCGTCCTGGCGGACTATGAGAACCGCGTGGACGAGCGGCGCGAGCTGCAATTCTGCGCCGTGACCGTCCTCTCTCCGGACGGCACGGCCTTCGTCGCCTTCCGGGGCACGGACGACACGCTGGTGGCCTGGAAGGAGGACCTCTACATGGGCTCCATGCGCACCGTGCCCGCGCAGGAAGAGGCGCTGGCCTATCTCTGCCGCGCGGCCTGGCGCTATGAGCGGCCGCTGCGCGTGGGCGGGCACTCCAAGGGCGGCAACCTCGCCGTCTACGCCGCCATGAACGCGCCGCAGGAGGTGCAGCGGCGGCTGCTGGCCGTATACAACAACGACGGCCCCGGCTTCCGCGACGGCGTGGCCGGGCACGAGGGCTTCCGCCGCATAAAGGGGCGCATACGCACGATACTGCCGCAGTATTCGCTGGTGGGCGTGCTGCTGAAAACGGACGACGACTTCGAGATCGTCGAGAGCTGCGAGACGGGCATCGCCGCGCACAACGGTTTCACCTGGCAGGTGAAGGGCACGCGTTTCGTCCGCTGCGCGGACTTCCCCTTCCGCACGCGCGTGTTCAGCGACGCCATGCGCGGCTGGACGGAGGACCTCAGCTATGAGGAGCGGCGCGCGCTGACGGACGTGTTTTTCGACGCGCTGGAGAGCACCGGCGCGCACACGCTGACCGACCTGACGGAGCAGAAGCTGCGCAAGGCCGCGGCGGTCACGCGCGAGCTGCTGGGCCGCGAGCAGAACCGCGAGCTCCTGGCCGACAAATTCGAGCTGCTGCTGCGCGAATACATAGCCAGCGCCAAAAAGGAGCTTCCCCGCGGCAGGATGCGCGTCAAGCGCAGGCGCGGGCAATGAGCGCCGCGGACTGGACTGCATAAACAAAAAAGGAAACGACAGCTAAAAGCTGTCGTTTCCTTTTGGCACGCCGTGAGGGATTCGAACCCCCGGCCTTCTGGTCCGTAGCCAGACGCTCTATCCAGCTGAGCTAACGGCGCACATTCTGCTCTTTCTGAGCGCCTTGATATAATAGCACAGCCGGAAGCGAATTGCAAGGGCTTTTTTAGGTTTTTGACAAAAATATTCGCGCTTACCTCATCATGGCGTCCGAGATGTTGTCGGCCAGCTCGCCGGCGGCCTTCAGCGCCTTGCCGACGACGTTGGTGCCCTTCTTTTTCGGGGCCAGGGCCATGCCCACGGAGGCGCCGATGGCAAGGCCCATGCCCATGCCCTTGAAAAATGCGGTGTTCATGTTGTGCATCGTTTTCCCTCCCAGATTTACTGCGCTGTTATTATGCGCCGGGAGGGGCAAAATATGCCGCGTCAGCCGCTGCCAAGGTTTTCATGGGCCGGCTCCGCGCGCGTGAGGAAAACGTCGCGGCAGAGCGGCTTTGCGCCGCAGGCGGCGCGTGCGGCGGCCTCTTCGCTGGCGAACAGGCCGAAAACGGCGCTGCCCGAGCCGCTCATGACGGCGCCCAGCGCGCCGTTGTCCAGCAGCGCGCCCTTGATCTCCGCCACGGCGCGCGCGCCGCGGCGCTCCAGCGCGTCTTCGAACACGTTGTACATGCGCCGGGCCACGCCGCGCAGGTCGCCCGCCTCCAGCGCGGCGAGCAGCCCCGCCGTGTCCGGGCGGCAGGCCGAGGCGCGCGAGTCGATGCGCTCGAAGAGCTCCGGCGTGGAGCAGGTGAAGTGCGGCATACAGATGACCACGGCGCAGCCGGGCAGGGGGGAGAGGGCCTGCACTGCCTCCCCGCGGCCGGTCACCAGGGCCGTGCCGCCCTCCACGCAGAAGGGCACGTCCGAGCCCACCTGTGCGGCGATGTCCCGCAGCTCCTGCGCGCCGAAGTTTGCGCCGGTCAGCCCATTCAGCGCGCGCAGTACGGCCGCGGCGTCCGCCGAGCCGCCGCCGAGCCCGGCGCAGACGGGGATGCGCTTTTCGATGCGGATATAGGCCCCCCGGTCGAGCCCGGCGGCGGCGAAGAAGGCGCGGGCGGCCTTGACGGCCTCGTTTTTTTCGCCGGAGGGGATGTATTTGCGGTTGGTCTCCGCCATGAAATAGCCGCTCTCGCGCAGCTCTACATAGACCTCGTCGCAGAGGCCGGAGCTCTGCATCACCATGCGCAGCTCGTGATAGCCGTCCGGCCGCTTGCCCAGCACGTCCAGCGAGAGGTTGAGCTTGGCGCGGGCCTGCACCGTGACGCCGCTCATTGCTGGAAGAGGCGCGGCATCAGCTCCGTGCCGGAGCTGAGGAAGGGGCCCTTTTCGCCGTTGGCCTCGCTGTAGCCGAGGCCGGAGCCGGGCGTGAGCTCGCGGCTGTCGTAGATCATGTACGGCACGGGCGTGGCGCCGTGCGCGCCGTTGTGCATGAAGGTGCGGTGGTCGGAGAGGATGAGCAGGCGGAAGTCCTCCCCACGTGCCCTCAGCTCGGCGCAGAGCGGCTTCGCCACGCGCTCGGAGAGGCACTCCACGCTGTATATCTTGTGCTCCAGGTCGTGGTTGTGCGTGGCTTCGTCCGGGCCCTCGAGGTGGATGGCGGCGAAATCGTGATCGCGCAGGCAGTCGAGCGCCGCGCGCGTCTTGGCCTCGTAGTCCGTGTCCCACTCGCCGGTGGCCGTGGGGACGCTGATGGGCTCCAGCCCCACCAGGCGGGCGATGCCGTGGCAGAGCGGCACGGCGGAGACGACGCCGCCGTCCGCGCCGAAGCGCGCCGGGAAGTTGGGCAGCTTGGCGCCCTTGCCCTCGGCCCAGAACCAGATGCCGTTGGCGGGCAGATGGCCCTCCGCGCGGCGCTTTTCGTTTATCGGGTGGTGCTCGAGCAGGCGGTTGGCCGTCTCCATCAGGTCCAGCAGCACGGCGGCGTTGGCGCAGCCGGCGGGGAGGATGGGGCCTATTTTTTCGTCCAGGTGGTCGTGCGGCGGGGCCAGGACGATGCCCGTGATGTCCGCGCCCTCCTGCACGGCCAGGTGGCGGAAGGAGGAGCCGGGGTGGACGGTGAGGCCCGCCGCGGCGGCACTGCGGGCGAACTCCGGCTGTGCGAAGAGCCAGGCGATGAGCGCGTCGCTCTCCTCGCCCTCGATGGAGCCGGCGCTGTGGGAGACCATGGTTTTCTCCTCAAAGGGCAGGTTTTCGTCCCCGCCGAGGGCGACCATGTTGCAGCGGTAGGCGGCGGAGCCGGCGGGCATGTCTATGCCGGAGGCGGCCAGCTCGAGCGGGGCGCGGCCGGAGAAGTATCTGGCCGGGTCGCAGCCGAAGATGGACATGATGGCAGTGTCGCTCCCCGGGGGGAAGCCCTCCGGTATCGTCTGCACCAGGCCCAGCTCGCCGCGCTCGCTGAGCGAGTCGAAAAAGGGCTTTTCACAGGCCTCCAGCGGCGTGCGCCCGCCGAGGGCGGCGATGGGGTCGTCGGCCATGCCGTCGCCTATTATCAGTACATATTTCATGGCAGTTCCTCCGTGGCTTTTTTGATAAGTATAGCGCAGGCGGGCGGAAGTGAAAAGTCCTTTTCAGTTTTTTCTTGAGAAAGCACGAAAATTTACCGAAAAAACTGATAAAGAATTAACAAAATACGCTATTGGGTCTTTTCTTTTTCGCGGAGATGTGCTATCCTTATCAAAAGCTATCGGAGGGAGGTTTTTGTATTGAGCTCCACGAAGCAGATAGATGGCGCCGCGGCACGTGGCCCCGAGGGGGATGCGCATGTGCTTGCGGCGCTGCTTGGCGCTGAGCGGGAAGCGCAGCGCCTGGAGTGCGAGGCCCGCGGGCTGAAAGACTGCCTGGCCGCGCGCATCGAGGAAGGCCGGACGAAGCTCCGCGCGGAGCTGGACGCGGGGGTCCGCAGCGCGGCGGAAGCCGCCCGGGCGCGCGAGCACAGCCGCGCGGATGCGGAGATCGTGCGCATAAACGAAGAGAAGGACGAAAAGCTGAAGGTGCTGCGCGCGCGTTTCCAGGCTGCGCGCGAGGGCTATGTCGAGCGCGTCTTTGCCATCGTGACGGGGCAGACGGATGAATAACGTCAACCGCCGGGCCCTGGATATCACCCTCGCCGTGGAGGCCCGGGCCAAGTACGCCGCGATGCTCTCGGCGGAGGACCGCCGGCGCATCTGCGCGCTCAGCTCGCAGGACGAGCTGGTGGCCCTGCTGGCGCGGTCGGACGGCTGGCGGCAGGCCGTGAAGGCCCTGCCGGCCGTGGGCACGACGGAGGAGCAGTTCTCCGCCGCGCTCGACCAGGAGCTGCTCGCGGACTTCGAGCGGCTCTACCGCACGGCGTCGGACACGTCGAAGGACTTCCTGCGCTTCATCACCCTTGAGCGGGAGCTGAAGGCCATCAAGGCCGCGCTGCGGCGGCTGGCGGCCGGCGGCGCGCCCGCCGCGCCGGAGAGCGCGCTGAACGCCCCGGCCGGGACGCATGACCAGGAGCTGAACCGCCTGAGGGACGCGCGCAGCTTCCCGGAACTCGTCTCGCTCTGCCAGAAGAGCATCTACGGCCCCGCCCTGCGCTCCATGCAGCTGGACAAAAAGACGGGCCTGCCCGTCTATGCCGAGGCCGTGCTCTCGCTGGAGGCCCAGTTCAACCGCGCGCTGGCCAATTACCTGCGCCGGGAATACAAAGGCCCCGGGAAAAACACGCTTATCGAGGCCGTCAGTTTCCGGGCGGACATGGTGAACGTCACCTATCTGCTGCGCCTGCGGCGCTTCAACACGCCGCCGGAGCGGGCCGCGGAGCTGCTGCTGCCGCTGGGCAGCGTGGGGGCGGACACGGCGAAGAAAGTGATGGCCGCGGAGAGCGACGAGGCCGCCATGGAGGTGCTGCGCGCTTCGCGCGTGGGCCGCTGGCTGGCGGGCCTGGGCGACACGCCGCCGGAGCGCGTGGCCGAAGCGGCGGAGGAGGCCTATTACCGCCGCGTGATACACGGCGCGCCCACGCTGCGCACCGTATATGCGTTTTTGACGCTGAAGGAAAACGAGGCCGCCATGCTCAAGCGCGCGTTCGTCGCGCTGGGCTATGGGCTGAGCCCGGAAAAATACATTTTACAGTGAGGAGGTCGGGATTTGGCTACGGACAGGCTGTTGAGGGCCACGGTAACGGGCCCGCTGAATGAGCTGGATGCCGCTATCTGTAACCTTGTGCTCGACAGGCAGTTCCACCCGCTTCAGGCGTCGCGCTTCTTCCGGGGACGCACGAAGTCGCCGGACACGTCGGACGACGGCCGCCTGGCGCTGGACTCCGCCGTCGCCCTGATGTCGAAACTGGGGGTGGAGCCCGCCTTTGCCGAGTTCAGGGACAGGGGCTACACGCCGGAGGACTGCGCCGGCTATGTCTCGCGCGTCTCCGCCGAGGCGGCGCGCGTGCTCGCGCAGAAGAACGCCAAGCTGAGCCTGGCGGCGGACGACGAGGCGCTGTGCGCGGCGCTGAAGCCCTATGAACAGCTGCCGGTGGACATCGGCGAGCTGCTGGGCGCCACGCACATGACGGTGTCCTTCGGCTCCGCGCCGGAGGAGGACTGGCCGGACCTGGCCGCGGAGGCCGAGCGCGAGGACTTCATCTACCTCTTCCGCATGGGCGCGGAAGATGGCAAGGTGCGCTGCGTCTATGTTACGCTGCCGGACGACGAGCTGCGCGCGGCGGAGCTGATGCGCGAGTACGGCTTCGAGAGCGAGGAGCCGCCCAAGGGCGCGGGGCTCACGGGCGTGCCCGCCCAGCGCATAGCGGAGCTGACGAAGGACGCGCAGGCGGCGCGCGAGGAGGCGCAGAAGCTCTCTTCCGCCACGGACGGGCTGCGCGAGCGCGAAAGGGAGGAGCTGCTGCGGCGCTACAGCTTCCTCAAATATCACAGCGAGATGTGCGCCCTGCGCTCCTACGCCAGCACGGACGGGCGCAAGTTCTGCCTCATGGGCTGGGTGCCGGAGGACGACGGCGAGGGCTTTGCCGCCGCCGCCAAAGCGCTCGGCTGCACCTGCGACTATGAGGAGCCCGGCAGGCACGACGCGATGGACGCGCCGGTGAAGCTCTCGACCGGCTTCTTCTCCCGCATCTTCCTGCCCTTCGTGGAGATGTACGGCTACCCCGCCTACGGCGAGCCCAACCCCAGCATCTTCATGCTCATCACCTACTGCCTGCTCTTCGGCGTCATGTTCGGCGACGTGGGCCAGGGCGCGGTGCTGATACTGGTGGGCCTCTACATGTTCAAAAAGCGCGGCATGTGGCTGGGCCGCATACTGGCGGCCGTGGGCTGCAGCGCGGTGCTGTTCGGCTTCGTATACGGCAGCGTGTTCGGCAACGAGCACATCCTGCCCGGCTTCAAGGTGCTGGAGGACAGCAACTCGATGACGATACTGCTCATCGCCGTGGGCGCCGGCTGCGTGCTGATACTCATCAGCGGCATCTTCAACATCATCACCGGCTTCCGCCAGCGCAATTACCAGAAGGCGCTCTTTTCCGCCAACGGCGTCGCCGGCGTGCTCTTCTTCATCTCCATGGCGGGGGGCGCGGTGTGCACCCTGGCGCTGGACATCCCCCTGCTGACGAGCGGCGCCTACTGGATCTACCTCGGCGTGCTGCTGCTGAGCATCTGGTTCGGCGAGCCGCTGGGCGGCCTGCTCGCCGGGCACAAGATGCACCAGGGCATCGGCATGATGATCGGCATGGGCTTCTTCGACCTCTTCGAGGCCGTGCTCTCCTGGCTCTCCAACTGCCTGAGCTTCCTGCGCGCGGGCGCCTACGCCATCATCCACGCCATCATGATGCTCGTCGTCTACACCCTCACGGGCGCGGATTCGGGCAGCCTCTCCGTCGGCGGCGTCATCGGCCTCATAGCCGGCAACGCCTTCGTCATGGTGCTGGAGACCGCGCTGGTCTGCATCCAGGTGCTGAGGCTGGAATACTACGAGCTCTTCGGCCGCTTCTACACCGGCAGCGGCACGCCCTTCAAGCCGGTGACGATCGATTACACCAACACCGCCTCCCGCGCGGCATAAGCGCGGGCACAAAAAGCTTATTGATTCGGAGGTAAAAAAGCCATGCTCAAGCTCATCTATCCCCTGCTCGCGGTCCTCGTGCTCATCGTCCTTCCGCTCATCGCCATCTATAAGCGCGCCAAGCACGGCAAGAGCGTGAAAAAGCCGCTCTACGCCAACCTGGCCGGCTTCTTCACCATGTTCGCCGTCTGCGGCGTCGTGTTCCTCGCCCAGGGCGTGGCCGCGGCGGACGCCGCTGCCGACGCCGCCGCCACTGCCGCTGCCGCCACCGGCACCGACTGGACCATGGCCATCGGCTATCTGGCCGCCGCCCTGGCCGTCGGCATCTCCGGCGTGGGCTCCGCCATCGCCGTTTCCAGCACCGCCAGCGCCGCCATCGGCGCCATGGTGGAGAACGAGGGCACCTTCGGCAAGAGCCTGGTGTTCGTCGGCCTGGCCGAGGGCATCGCCATCTACGGCCTGCTCATCGCCATCGTCATCGTGCTGCTCTGATGCGCTGGTACTGCATATCCAACGACGCGGACGTGCTCACGGGCATGCGTCTCGCCGGCATCGACGGCGTGATGGCCCACACGGCCGCGGAGGTGGACGCCGCCGTCACCCGCGCCGTCCAGGACGAGGGCATCGCCGTCCTCATCGTCACGGAGGGCTGCTATAAGCTCTGCCGCGAGCGGCTGGACGCGATAAAGCTCTCGGCCGGGCGGCCGCTGGTGAACATGGTGGCGGACAGCCGCGGGGCCGGCAGGATATCCGGCTCCATCACGCGGCTGATACGCGAGGCCATCGGCATCAGGCTCTGAGGAGGACGACATGGAAAAAGACAACAAGCTTGCCGCCTTCATGGCGGCCATGGTCTCCGCCGCGGAGACGGAAGCGGCCGAGGTGCGCTCCGACGCCGCCGAGGAAGAGGCCGCCGCGCTGGAGGAGTGCCGCGCCGGCATGGAGCGCGACCGCGAGCGGCGCATCGCCGCCGCCGAGGCCGACGCCCGCTCGCAGGAGGACAAGCGCGTGACCGCCGCGGCCTTCGCCGCGAAGCGCGAGCTGCTCCGCTTCCGCGAGGACTGCGCCGACGAGGTGTTCGCCGCCGTGCGCGAGCGCATCCGGCAGGCTGCCGCCGGAGAGGGCTACGGCGCCATGCTGCGCGCGCTGCTGGAAAAGGCGCTCGCCGCCCTGCCGGGCGCAGAGAGCGTGACCGTGTACCTGCGCGCGGAGGACATGGGCCAGGCCGGGGGGCTGAAAGCGGCCTTCCCCGGCGTGGAGCTGGACTTCGCGGAGGGCGAACAGGCCCTGGGCGGCCTCATCGCCGAGTGCCCGCAGCTCTCCCGCCGTGCGGACCTCACCTTCGACTCCGCCCTCGAAGACCTTGAGGGCCGGTTCGCCGAGACGACCGGCTTCAGCATGGAGATGTGAAATGGAAAAGCCCCACTACTACATTTATGGTATAAACGGCCCCGTCATCCGCGTCCGCGGCGGGCGGGAGCTGCCGCGCATGAGCCTCGTCTATGTCGGCAAACAGCGCCTCTTCGGCGAGGTGGTGTCCGCCTCCGGCGAGGAGAGCGTGGTGCAGATATACGAGGACTCCACCGGCCTCACCGCCGGGGAGGAGGTCGTGCCCACCTATAAGCCCATGAGCATCCAGCTGGGGCCGGGGCTGATTGGCGGCATCATGGACGGCATCGGCCGCCCGCTGAGCCGCATCGAGGCCATGGCCGGGCCTTTCATCGCCCGCGGCATGAACCTCGACAGCCTGGACGCCGAGAAGAAATGGGAGGTGACGCTGCGCGTGAAGGAGGGCGACGCCCTCGCCCCCGGGCAGGTCTTTGCCACCTGCCAGGAGAGCGGCATGATCGAGCACCGCTCGATGGTGCCTGCCGGCGTCCGCGGCCGCGCGGTGGACGTGAAGGCCGACGGGCAGTACACCGTCACCGAGCCCATCGCCTATGTGGAGGACGAGCGCGGGCGGAAAACGCCCCTCACGCTCAGCCAGCGCTGGCCGGTGCGCACGCCGCGGCCCTTCGCTGCGCGCCGCAGCATCGACCGCCCGCTGGTGACGGGCCAGCGCGTCATCGACACGCTCTTCCCCGTGGGCAAGGGCGGCTGCGCCGCCATCCCCGGGCCCTTCGGCGCGGGCAAGACCGTCGTCCAGCACCAGCTCGCCAAGTGGTCGGACGCCGACATCATCGTCTACCTCGGCTGCGGCGAGCGCGGCAACGAGATGACCCAGGTGCTCGACGAGTTCCGCGAGCTGCGCGACCCGCGCTCCGGCCGGCCGCTGATGGAGCGCACCATCCTCGTCGCCAACACCTCCAACATGCCCGTGGCCGCCCGCGAGGCGTCCATCTACACGGGCATGACCATCGCCGAATACTACCGCGACATGGGCTACCACGTGGCGCTGATGGCCGACTCCACCTCCCGCTGGGCGGAGGCCCTGCGCGAGATCTCCGGCCGCCTGGAGGAGATGCCGGCGGAGGAGAGCTTCCCCGCCTATCTGCCCAGCCGCCTGGCGGGGTTTTATGAGCGTGCCGGGTTTGTGGACACCCTCGGCGGGGAGGAGGGCTCCGTCACCGTCATTGGCGCCGTGTCGCCGCAGGGCGGCGACTTCTCCGAGCCTGTTACGCAGAACACCCAGCGCTTCGTGCGCTGCTTCTGGGCGCTCGACCGCTCGCTGGCCTACGCCCGCCACTTCCCCAGCATCAACTGGACGGGCAGCTACAGCGAATACCTCACCGACCTGATGCCCTGGTACGCTAAAAACTTCGGCGAGGACTTCGAGGAGATGCGCGGCCGCATCATGGCGCTGCTGAACGAGGAGTCCGAGCTGCAGGAGATCGTCAAGCTCATCGGCGCGGACATCCTGCCGGACGACCAGAAGCTCGTCATCGAGACGGCGAAGGTCATCCGCGAGGGCTTTTTGCAGCAGAACGCCTTCCATGAAAACGACACATACATGCTCCCCGCCGGCCAGATGGCCATGCTGAGGATCATACTGCACCTCTACGACGCCGCCCGCGGCCTGGTGGCCGCCAACATCCCGCTGCGGATGCTGACGGAGACGGGCATCTTCGCCGAGCTCGAACGCATGAAGTTCGGCCTCGGCGGCGGGACCGACCCGCAGGTGTACATCGACAAAGTGGACGCCGCCGTGGCGCACGTCCGCAAGCTGAACTCATAAGGGGGCGGCGCAATGCGTATAGAATATACGGGCCTTTCGGAGATAAACGGCTCCCTGATCGCGCTCGACGGCGTGAAGGACGCCCAGTATGACGAGCTCATCGAGCTCACGCTGGAGGACGGCAGCCGCCGCCGCGGCCGCGTGATACTGATCGAGGGCGAGCGCGTGGTGGCTGAGGTGTTCGAGGGCACCAGCGGCATCGACATGGCCGGCACCAGCACGCGCCTGACCGGCAAGCCGATGGAGATCCCGCTCTCGGAGGAGATACTGGGCCGCATTTTCGACGGCACCGGCCGCCCGGCGGACGGACTCTCCGAAGTCTACGCCGAGGAGACGCGCGACATCAACGGCGCCGCCATCAACCCCGTCTCCCGCCAGTACCCGCGCAGCTGCATACTCACGGGCATCAGCGCCATCGACGCCACCTGCACGCTCATCCGCGGGCAGAAGCTGCCCATTTTCTCCGGCGCGGGCATGAAGCACAACGAGCTGGCCGCCCAGATCGTGCGCCAGGCGCGCGTGGCCAGCGACGCGGAGGGCGACAAGTTTGTCATCGTCTTCTGCGCCATGGGCATCAAAAACGACACGGCGGACTTCTTCCGCCGCGATTTCACGGAGTCCGGCGCCCTCGGGCGCACGGTGATGTACATCAACCTGGCCTCCGACCCCATCATCGAGCGCATCCTCGCGCCAAGGTGCGCGCTGACGGCCGCCGAGTACCTGGCCTTTGACCGCGGCTACCATGTGCTCGTGGTAATGACGGACATGACCTTCTACTGCGAGGCCCTGCGCGAGTTTTCGAGCTCCAAGGGCGAGATCCCCTCGAGGAAGGGCTTCCCGAGCTACATGTATTCAGACCTGGCCTCGCTCTATGAGCGCGCGGGCCTCATCCGCGGCAAGAGCGGCAGCGTGACGCTCGTGCCCATCCTCACCATGCCCGGCGACGACATCTCGCACCCCATCCCCGACCTCACGGGCTACATCACGGAGGGGCAGATCGTCCTCTCCCGCGAGCTCTCGCAGAAGGGCGTCTACCCGCCCGTGGGCATCCTGCCCAGCCTCAGCCGCCTGATGAAGGACGGCACGGGCAAGGGCTTCACGCGGGCGGACCACCCCGACCTCTCCAACCAGCTCTTCGCCTCCTACAGCGAGGTGTCCAGCGCGCGCAGCCTGGCCACCGTCATCGGCGAGGACGAGCTATCCCAGAACGACAAGCTGAGCCTGAAGTTCGGCTCCGAATTCGAGCAGCGCTTCGTCAACCAGGGCATGTACGAGAACCGCACGCTGGAGCAGACGCTGGACCTGGGCTGGGACCTTTTGAGCATCCTGCCGCGCAGCGCGCTCTCCCGCGTGTCCGACAAGGTGCTCGACGAACACTACCACGGCCAGGGCTGAGGCCCGCGGCATAAAAGAAAGGAGGCGGAGGCACTATGGCGCAGGCAGCGCCGACAAAGGGCGCGCTGACGGCGGCCAAACACTCGCACGCGCTGGCGGAGACCGGCTATGAGCTGATGGACCGCAAACGCAACATACTCGTGCGCGAGATCATGGGCCTGATGGACCGCGCGGAGCGGCTGCAGTCGCAGATAGACGACGCCTTCGCCGAGGCATACGCCTCGATGCGCCTGGCGGAGATATCCACCGGCGGCAGCGCCGCGGAGGGCGCCTCCGCCGTGCCCATCGACAACAGCGTCTCGCTGCGCTACCGCTCCGTGATGGGCGTGGAGCTGCCCTACGTCTCCGCGGAGGAGACAAAGACCAGCGGCCCGCCCTACGGCCTGGCGTTCACCAGCTCCGACCTGGACGACGCCTATTTCAAGTTCCAGGAGGTCAAGGGGCTGATACGCGACCTGGCGGAGACAGAGAACACCATCTACCGCCTGGCTTACGCCATCAAAAAGGCGCAGAAGCGCGCCAACGCCCTGAAGAACATCGTCCTCCCCGGGCTGGACGCGGACATCGCCCGCATCACGGACGCCCTGGAGGAAAAAGAGCGCGAGGAATTCGTGCGCCTGAAAGTGCTCAAGAACCGCGGCGTCTGAGGCCGCAGAAAGGGGCAAGTATGAAAAGATCCGCCCGTATCCTCTCCCTCGCGCTGGCCGCGCTGCTCGCGCTCGCCCTCCCCGCCTGCGGGCAGGAGAGCTTCGAGTCCGCCATGGCGCGGGCCATAAGGGAGATGCAGGACGTCACAAGCCAGCACACGGACATGATAATGAGCGTGGACATGACGCTCACCGCCGCTGGGGAGAGCGTGGAGATGCCCATCTCCACCAGCGTCTCGATGGACTCGGTGAACGAGCCGCTGGCGGCGCACGCCGTGATGGACACGGTGGCGATGGGCCAGCCCTCCCGCATGGAGTACTATGTCGAGCAGTCCGGCGAGGGCTACACCGCCTACATGAGCACGGACGCCGTGAACTGGACGGCGATGTCCATGGACGCCGGCGGCCTCGGCCAGCTCTCGGCCGCGGAGGGCCTCGAATTCTACCTCCGCTGCGCCTCCGCCTTTGAAAAGGCGGGCGAGGAGGAAGTGCGCGGCGCGGCCGCCTCGCGCTATGACGGCGAGATACCGGCGGACATGATGGCGGAAGCCCTCGAGCGCTCGGGGGCCTACAGCATGTTCGAGATGCTCGGCATCGACAGCGGCAGCGCGCCGCAGCTCACGTCCGGCATGGGGCTCTCCATCTGGCTGGACGACGAGACGGGCCTGCCCGTGGCCTATGAGATCGACATGGCGGCGCTGATGGACGAACTCATGGAGAAGGCCTTTGCCGCCGTGGACATGGAGCTCGACGTGGCCATCGGCGAGGCGTACGTGCATGTCACGCTCTCCAACTTCAACGGCATAGACCCGATTGAGATACCGGATGAGGCGCGCGGCGCGTGAGCCACGGTATAACAGAAAAGAAAACGGGGCGCAAGCCCCGTTTTTGCCGGTAAAAGGAGGTAATTTATGGCACAGAGGAGAAGGCCCCGCGCGGGCCGCCGCCGCGGCGGCATACTGGGCGCGCTGGGCTTCGCCGTGCTGCTGGTGCTGATGTATTTCGCCGAGCCGCTGGGCCTGGGCGAGTGGCTGGACGGCCTGCTGGGCCGGGAGGCCCTGCCCGTCTCCGCCATCGCGGAGCTGCCGGCGGAGGGCCTGGCCGTGTCGTACATAGACGTGGGGCAGGGCGACGCCACGCTCATCGTCTGCAACGGCGAGGCGATGCTGATAGACGCCGGCGTGCCCGAGGAGGGGCAGACCGTGGTGGACTATCTTGCCGCCTCCGGCGTGGACAGCCTGGTCTACGCCGTGGTCACCCACGCGCACGACGACCACTGCGGCGGCATGGACGAGGTGGTGGAGGCCGTGGATATCGGCACGCTCTTCGCGCCGTACACGGAGTACGGCTCCTCCGGCGCGTTCACCTATTTCGAGGACGCGGCGGCGGAGCAGGGGCTCTATGTCACCGTGCCGACCATCGGCAGCACCTTCACCCTCGGCGGGGCGGAGGTGAGCTTCGTCGGCCCCGTGGGCGACTGGGGCGACGACCTGAACGATTCCAGCCTCATCATCCGCGTGGACTACGGCGAGCGCTCCTTCCTCTTCCCGGGTGACGCCTCCGACGGCGTCATCGAGGACTCGGCCTACATCGGCGGCTATGACCTGGACTGCGACGTGCTCAAGCTGGGCCACCACGGCAGCAGCACCTCCACGGACGAAGAGGTGCTCGATATTACCACGCCCGGCATTGCCGTCGCCTCCTGCGGGCTGGACAACAGCTATGGCCACCCGCACAAGGAGGTCGTGGATCTGCTCGCGCAGCGCGGCATAGAGCTGCTGCGCACGGACCTCGACGGCACCGTCACTGTCTGGACGGACGGGCAGGAGCTGAGCATATATGAGCCCGAAGCGGAGGCCGCCTGAGCGGCAAAGGCTTGACAACGATACGGATACGTACTATAATAACAGTATAGTACGTATCCGTATCGTTATATCCCGGAGGGAACATGGACAGCATTAAAGAGTATGTCGCGCGCTTTTACACCTGCTCGAACCGGATAAACGGGCTCTATTACCTGGCCGCCAAGGCGCTGGGGGTGTCCGAGAACAAGTTCAACCTGCTCTATGAGCTGGCGGACGGCGCGGAGCACACGCAGAAGCAGATATGCACCGCGCTGCTGATACCCAAGACCACGCTCAACACCGTGGTGCGCGAGTGCGTGGCCGACGGCTATATGACGCTCAGCGGCGGCAGGGAAAAGCGCATCGCGCTGACGGAAAAGGGCCGGGGCTATATCGACGGGCTGCTGGGCGGCGTGCTGGAGGCCGAGCGCGCGGCCATGGAGGAGACGGTGGCGGACTTCGGCGCGGATTTCATCCCGGCCATCGAGCGCTTTGAATCCGCCCTCGGCGAGGAGCTGCGCCGGCGCGTGCTGGGAGGGGACAGCTGATGGACCAGCACAGGCTGTTCGCACAGACGCCGCCCTCGCGGCTCTTTTTCCTTGCCGCCCTGCCCGGCGCGGTGAGCATGCTGGCCTCCGCCCTCTATCAGACGCTGGAGGGCGTTTTTGTCGGGCAGTTCCTGGGCGACACGGCCTTCGCCGCGCTCAACCTCGCCATGCCCTTCGTCATCATCAACTTCGCCCTCGCCGACCTCATCGGCGTCGGCTCCTCCGTGCCCATTGCCGTGGACCTGGGCAAGGGGCTGAAGCGCGAGGCTGACAACATCTTCACCTGCGCCTGCGTGCTGATCTTCGCCTCCGGCGCGGCCACGGGCGCGCTCATCTACGCCCTGGCGCCGGCCATCATGGAGCTGATGGGCGCGGAGGGGGACTTTGCGGCCCTCGCCGTGCAGTACCTGCGCGTCTACGCCCTCTGTTCGCCGGTGACGACCATGATCTTCGCCGCGGACAACTACCTGCGCATCTGCGGCTATATCCGCGGCAGCATGTGGCTGAACATCCTCATGAGCGCCCTCGCCGCGGCGCTGGAGCTGTTTTTCCTGGGCGTGCTGGACGCCGGCATCTGGGGCGCGGCGCTGGGCACCTGCCTGAGCATGATCGTCTGCGTGTGCGCGGCGCTCACGCCCTTCGTGCGGGGCAAGGCCCTGCTGCGCTTTACAAAGCCGCGCTTTTCCCGGGCCATGACGCGGCAGATCGTCGCCTGCGGCAGCCCCAACTTCCTCAATAACATCGCCGGGCGCATCACGAGCATCATCATGAACGCGCTGCTCGTGCGCCTGGGCGGGGAGACGGCCGTCAGCGTCTACGGCATACTGATGTTCGCCGACGGCTTCATCCAGCCGCTGCTCTATGGCATGTGCGATTCGTTGCAGCCCGCCGTGGGCTACAACTGGGGCGCGCGGCAGTTTTCGCGCGTGCGGGCCATCGAGCGGCGCTGCTACACGGCCAGCGCCGTGGTGTCGTTGGCCTCCGCGGCGCTGGTGGCGCTGTTCCCGGAGCAGATAACGCGCCTTTTCGTGGCCGAGCCGCCGCCGGAGGTGCTGGAGATGAGCGTCGGCGCGCTGCGCATCTTCGCCGTCACCTATATCACGCGCTGGTACTCCTTCGCCACGCAGAGCTACATGCTGGCCATCGAGAAGGCCGTGCCCGCCTCGCTCATCTCCGTCAGCACGGCGCTGCTGTTCCCCGTGGCGCTGGTCGCCGTGCTCTGGCCGCTGGGGCTGACGGGCATCTGGCTCAATTTCCCGCTCACCAGCCTGCTGGCGGGCGCGATGGCGCTCGCTGTGATGAAAAAACAGCGCCCGGCCCTCGACCGGCCGGACGAGCCCCTGCGGGAGGGATAAAAAAACACGCCGGGCGGAACATCCGCCCGGCGGCTTTATTTTTGCGGCCTGTCGATGACATAGGACTGCAGGCTCCTGCGGCAGCCGTTTTTTCGTAGAAGCCCTCCAGCCCCGGCTGCGCGCCGAAATAGAGCATCGTCGGCGTGTTCTCCGCGGCCAGGCGCAGCAGGTGGCTGCCCAGGCCGCGGCGCCGGTATTCGGGGCGCACCAGCAGCTCGGTGATGGTGCCGAAAAAACAGCCGTCCGTGAGGATGCGCAGGCAGCCGGCGAGGCGGCCGCTTTCATAGGCGCTGATGTTCATCGTGCGCTCCAGCGCGCGGCGCGTGAGTTCAACGTCGTAGTCGCCGGGCCAGACGCTGTGGGCGAGGCTGAGGAACTCGTGGACGTCCAGCGCGCGGTCGTCGATGCTGTATTCCATGGCGGGCCTCCCTTTTTACATGCTGCCGATGCCGTCCTGCAGGATGCTGAGGAACCGGCAGGCGTGGTAGCCGTCGCAGACGGCGTGGTGTACCTGCAGGGCCAGGGGCAGGCTCGTGCTGCCGCCGCTCTCGCGGAAGCGGCCCAGCGTGAAGATGGGCTTCAGATAGCCAAAGCCCGGCGTGTTGATGTTGAAGCCCTCAAATTCCGCCCAGGGCAGCATGGAGACGGTGAAGCAGTCCTCCGGCATCTCGCCCTGGGGGGAAAAGCCCTCCACGCCGCCCCAGCGCCCGAGCGCCTCCTCATACTGGCGCAGGAACTGCGGCCAGCTCTCCGCGTGCTCCGTCCAGAGGTTGGAAAAGCTGCCGCTCCCAGCGTGGAACACCGTAAAGCAGGGGCGCATCCGCCGGTAACACACCAGCTCCTCACCGCGCAGCGCCATGCGGAAGGGCTCGCAGGCGTCCACGGCGCACGTGAGCTGCCAGAGCAGCGCGGGGTAGAGGCGGTAGCCCAGGCGGCGTATGTTGGTGATGTCCAGGCGCACGGTCATGCTGTAGGTGCAGGGGACGGCGCGCATGTAGTGCTCGTAGAACTCCCGGCGCGGCCAGCGCTCGAGGTCGATGACGGTGTATTCCATCCTTACCTCCCCTCCGCCCAGGCGAGCGCGGCGTCTTCGTACTTTTTCACGAACTCCTCCTTGCCGTCGCAATAGGCCCCGATGTCAAAGGGATATTTTCCGGCCAGGGCGCGCTTGAGCGCGGCGTATTCCGCACACACGTCCGGGTGCGCGCGCAGGTAGTCGCGGAAGGCCAGGTGCCGGGCGATGTTCTCCCGGTCCCCCTCGGCGAAGATGTGCACCTGATGCGTGCGCTCGTCGCCGCCACGGCGCAGGTAGCGCCGGCCGGGGATGCCGAATTCTCCCAGATATTCATAGCCGAGCGCCTCCAGCGCGCCGCGCGCGGCGTCGGCGCCCGAGAGCGAATGCACGACGGGCATGATGTCGATGATGGGCTTGGCCGCCAGGCCGGGCACGGCGGTGCTGCCGATGTGATGGATGGCGGAGAGCGCGCCGCCGAGGGCGGCGGAGATGGCCGCCGCCTCGCGCTCATAGAGCTGCGGCCAGCGGGGGTCGTAGGCGGTGACGGTGACGTGCTGGGGCATGGTATCCTCCTTAGTGTACGGCTCAGACGGCGCGCATCAGCAGCAGCCAGGCGAGGCCGTAGTAGGTGACGACGGCGATGAGGTCGTTGACGGTGGTGATCAGCGGGCCGGAGGCCACGGCGGGGTCGATGTGCAGGCGGTCGAATACCAGGGGGATGACCGTCCCCGCCGCGCTCGAGAGGACGATGGAGACGGCGAGGGCGACGGACGTGCAGAAGGCCACAGAGAGGGCCAGCGCGGCGTCCTGCCCCTTGAAGAGGACGAGATAGAGCCCGATGAAGGCCACGGAGAGCACGGCCAGGGCGAGGCCGTTGGCCGCCCCCACGCGCGTCTCCTTCGCCAGCAGGCGCAGCTTCTGCGCGCGGCCGGCGCGGCGGTCCGTCAGCACGCGGATGGTGACGGCCAGCGACTGCGTGCCCACGTTGCCCGCCATGTCCAGCACCAGGGACTGGAAGGAGATGATGAGCGGCAGGCGCGACACCACCTGCTCGAACGCGCCCACCACGCTGGACACCACCAGCCCCAGGGCCAGCAGCGCGAGCAGCCAGGGCAGGCGCTTGCGGACGCTCGAGCGCAGCGGCTCGCAGAGGTCCTCGCCCTCCGTCAGGCCGCCCAGGCGGGCATAGTCCTCGTCCATGGCGCCGCTTTCGATGCGCGCGAGCTCCACGGCCGTCAGCGCGCCGCGCAGGCGGCCCATGCCGTCCACCACGGGCGCGCCCTCCGCGCCCAGCGCGCGCAGCCGGGCGGCGCAGCCCGTGGCGTCCTCGCCTATGTTCACGGCGGGGACGTCGCGCTCCGTGACGGAGGCGAGCGCGTCCCCCTCGCGGGCGCGGATGAGCCGCGCGAGCTCGATGGAGCCCGTGAGTATGCCGGCGGCGTCCACCACATAGATGGTGGAGACGTTTTCCCGCTCGCCGGCCTGCTTGACCAGCGAGCGCATGGCCTCGCGCACGCTCGCGCCCTCCTGTACGGAGACGTAGTCGCGCGTCATGTACTCATACGCCGCCGGGCGGCGGGAGCAGGCGCGGAAAATGCTGTTGTTGATGATGGTCATGGCGTTCCCTCCTTTGCCTTTTACACAGCCGGGATGCGTTTCCCGGGACGGAAGGCCGTGGGAGGGCGGAAAGGGCATAAAAATGCCGCTGCCGCCCGCTCACGCACGGCCCGGTTGACTGTGCAGGTGCTGGTGGGGACGGCAGCGGCCAAAGGCGCGCAAAACGCGCTAACGCACGGACAGGGCGCGCTCACGCCCGGCCCGGCGCCAAACGGCCCTGCCGGTCCCGGATGTGCAACTGCAGCTGTCCATGCTTTCACCTCGTTTCCATGAAGTGTGACTACTTTACCACAGACGCCGCCGGAGCGCAAGCGCCCGGCGGGATTTTTAACGGCCTGTTCACAGCTTGACGGCCCAGCGGCCGAAGTCGTGCAGGCCCGTGCCGTGCCGGAGCTCGCCGGACGCGGCGAGGCCCCGCAGGGCGTCGCGTATTTCGGTTATTAGCCCGGGCGCGACGCCGAGCGAAAAGTGGGCGGGCAGGACTCGCCCGACGGGCAGTGCGGAGATCTTTTCAACCGAGGCGAGATAGGCCTCGGGGTCGGTGGAGGGATAAAAGGCGTACAGCTCCCCCTCGTAGACGAGGTCGCCGGTGAAGAGATAGCCGCGCTCGCGCTCGTAGTAACACAGGTGCCCGGGCGAGTGTCCGGGGGTGTGCACCGCCTCGATGTGCCGGCCGCCGAGGTCTATCACGTCCCCGTCCCCGAGCAGGCGCGCGGGAGAGCCCTGAAAGAGCTCGTATTTGGCCGCGTCGAAGCCCTCCGGCAGGTCGCAGCCCGTCACGACGAAGCTGCGCACCGTCTCGATGCTCAGCGGGAAGCCGCCGTTGAGCCAGCCGAGCTCCGCCGCGTGGGCGCAGAAGTCGCTATAGTGCCGCAGCCCGCCGATGTGGTCCCAGTGCACATGGGTCAGCGCGGCGGTTACGTGCTTCCGGGTGAGGGCGGAGACAGGGACGCTTATGTCGCAGATGCCGAGCCCGGTGTCGATAAGCAGGCTGCGCTCCGAGCCTTCCAGCAGGTAACAGTGCGGCCGCTCCCAGTGGCGCGGCTCGCTGATGACATATGTTTGAGCGTCGATGCGCCCGACGGTGAACCATTCCGGCATGGCTTGCCTCCTGTCTGCCGGCGCTTGCCGCGCGCGGCGGGTCTATGTTATAGTGCCTCCGCAAAACTTCTGAGGGGGCGCGCCGCTCCCCGCTCTCAGGGCGCGCCTTTGCCCCAGCCGTCCAGCGGCAGGCGCTGCATAGCGCCGAACACCTTGTCCTTCAGGTCGGGGTACTCGGCAGAGAGGCGCTTTATGAGGAGCTTTATCTCCTCGCGCTTGCTCTCCTTGTCCTCGGGGCAGGTGGTTGGGACGAGCGGCAGCCCCTCGTCGCGCACGAGGGAGGCGATGGTACCCTCGCCCAGATACAGCATGGGCCTTATCTGCGTGACGTCCGCGCGGGACATGTAGGTGGCCGGCTTGAAGCAGGCGAGCTGCCCCGTAAAGAGCAGGTTCATCAGGAAGGTCTCCACCGCGTCGTCAAAGTGGTGGCCGAGCGCGAGCTTGTTGCAGCCGCGCTGCTTCATGGCGTCGTTCAGCGCGCCGCGGCGCATCTTCGAGCAGAGCGAGCAGGGATTGTCCTCCCGGCGCACGTCGAAAACTATCTCGCGGATATCGGTCTTTACAATGGTGTACGGCACCTCGTTGGCTGCGCACCACGCGGCGACGGGCGCGAAATCCATGCCGGGGAAGCCCATATCGATGGTCACGGCCTCCAGCTCGAAATGCGAGGGGTGGTAGCGCCGCAGGTGCGCGAGCGCGGCCAGCAGGGCCATCGAATCCTTGCCGCCGGAGACGCCGACGGCCACGCGGTCGCCCGCGCAGAGCATGTGATAGTCGTCCGCGCAGCGGCGGACATAGCCGGTGAATCTGTCCAGGTCCATTGCGGCCTCCAAAAAACGAAAATCGAAATCAAGAAAACGCGAGTATTCAAGAGGAAACGGGAGCATGAGCGAGCATTGCCAGAGCTAATCAAATTCGCTGTTGACAATCCATGCGCGCGGTGTTATAAAAATAAGGCGCGCTTGAGATACATTCTATTGCGCGCCAGGCATTTTGTCAAAATATTTATCAATATACTGGAGGCTCAGAAAATGTCCACTACCATGCTGAACAGTCAGACGGTCGCGCGCAAGTGGTACGTTATCGACGCTGCCGGCAAGCCCCTGGGCAAGACCGCCGCTCTGGCGGCCGACCTGCTCCGCGGCAAGCTGAAGGTCGATTACACCCCGCACGTGGACTGCGGCGACTATGTCATCGTCATCAACTGCGAGAAGGCCGTCCTCACCGGCAAGAAGCTCGAGCAGAAGTACTACCGCACCCACTCCGGCTATCCCGGCGGCCTGCACGAGACCCGCTATGACCGCCTGATGAAGCAGAAGCCCGAGCTGGCCATGCGCCTGGCTGTCCGCGGCATGCTGCAGAAGAACACCATCGCCAACTGGCAGCTCAACCGCCTGCGCGTTTTCCGCGGCGCCGAGCACACCCACGCCGCCCAGAAGCCCGAAGTCTGGGACCGCTAAGGAGGTAAAGAATAATGGCTACCTATAAGAGCAAGAAGGCCTATATGTACGGCACCGGCCGCAGGAAGTCCTCCGTCGCCCGCGTGCACCTCTTCCCGGGCGGCACCGGCGCCATCACCATCAACGGCCGCGACATCGACGATTACTTCGGCCTGGAGACGCTGAAGCTCATCGTCCGCCAGCCGCTGGTCACCACCGGCACCGTCGGCAAGGTCGATATCGAGGCCACCGTCACCGGCGGCGGCGTCACCGGCCAGGCCGGCGCCATCCGCCACGGTATCGCCCGCGCCCTGCTGGCCGTCGATGAGAGCTTCCGCGCGCCCCTGAAGGCCGCCGGCTACCTCACCCGCGACCCGCGCATGAAGGAGCGCAAGAAATACGGCCTCAAGGCCGCCCGTCGCGCGCCCCAGTTCAGCAAGCGCTAAAGGTCATCAGAATACGTCAAAAGCAGCGAAAGCAATGGCTTTCGCTGCTTTTTTGTTTGAAACTTTATGTAATAATCTGGTGCGTCCTGACCGGATCTTACGGGTTGATAAGGGGTTAAATCGCCTTATGGGTGAGTAAATGGGCTAAATCAAGGGCTGATATTTGCGGCCGAATCAGGACAAACACGGAGGTGAGATGATCGGATCACGTGAAACTTTTACAGAAATATCGCTCACGGATCTGCGCCCGTTCAGCAGGCACCCGTACAGGGTGTGTGACAAAATTTAATGAGCCTTCTTAAAAAATCCAGATGGAATAATATATTCTTTCCGCATTTTGCGGTGAATGATGGCATCCTATACGGTGGTACTTTTTCATACTATAGGAGGCATATTTATGGGAAAAATGTACGGATATGTGCGCGTATCCAGCAGAGACCAGTGCGAGGAAAGGCAGCTCGTCGCCATGCGGGAGTTTGGCGTGTCGGAGAGGTACATCTATGCCGACAAGTTGAGCGGCAAAAATTTTGAAAGGCCGCAGTACAAATGCCTGGTGCGGCGCATAAGGGCCGGAGATGTGCTTGTAATAAATCGATCGACAGGCTTGGGCGAAATTACACCGAGATACAGGAACAGTGGCGGCATATCACCAAGGTGAAGTGCGCGGACATAGTCGTGCTGGATATGCCGCTTTTAGATACCCGCCAAAAAGGCAGAGATCTCACAGGCACATTCATAGCAGATATCGTGCTGCAGATCCTCTGCTACGTGGCGCAGGTGGAGCGCGAGAATACAAGGCAACGGCAGGCCGAAGGCATAGCGGCGGCGAAAGCGCGCGGGGTGCGCTTCGGCAGAGAAAAGCTGCCTATCCCCGAGGACTTTTATCCGTTGATGGACAGCTATCTCAGCAATGATATCAGCGCACGCGCCGCCGCGCGGATGCTCGGGATCGCGCACAGTACATTTCTCAACTGGTGATAGACACCGAGCAGTTTTCTGTTGGATGGAAAAAGAGGAAAGGCTCGTAAAATGCTTCATTCAATATAAGCGAACGATGTCTGATAATGACAATGGACGTTTATGCCAGGGTAAAGTACAACAAACCAGCGCAGCTGGTCGGAGTGGCAAACAGGGCGTTTGGCACGATGGGTCAAATCCCTGCCTGAGTGCTATAATATGCGGTAATTGCGGGATAAACAGGCGTAGAATACGTCAAAAGCAGCGAAAGCAATGGCTTTCGCTGCTTTTTTCAACTGGGGGCGTGGCTCCGGGCGGCTTGACAGCCTGGGCAAAACACTTTATCATATCACAGTACACTTTGATGGACGGAGGGCTCGATATGCTGGAGATACGCAAAGATGCCTCGCTGGAAGGTTGCGGCATACCGTTCGGCGTGCTGGAGGTGCGCTATCCGCCGCGCTCGGAGTGGCGCGTGGACGAGTGGCGCGCGCTGGCCGCGCGGGAGATCGAGGAGACGCGCGCGAAATTCGCCGGCTATGAGCGCCGCGCCGTTTTTGGCGAGGACCCCTATTTCCGATTCTTCCGCAAGTTCAAAAAGACCTACACCGTGATGCTGCAATTCGAGTCCGTGATCGTCAAGGGCCAGCCATTCCCCTTTGACAACCCGGTGACGGAAGTGCCGTTTCTGTTCGAGCTCACGACCTGTATGCTCTCCGGCACGCACGACGTGGACTACATCGAGGGCGGCGTGGAGCTCTTCCTGGGCACGGAGAAGGCCCCCTTCGAGGGGATGCGCGGGCGCGAGCTGCACACCTATCCCGGCGACTTCTGCGGCCGCGACGGCGCGGGCATCATCTTCAGCGAGATCGCCGGCACGGACGGGCGCACCTGCGCGCGCGAGGACAGCCGGCACGTGATATACCCCGTTTTCGGCACGCCGGGCATGGCGCGCGAAACGGTGGAAGGCGCGCTGGCGGCGCTGCGGCGCTATGTCATGATACTCGCCCCCGCCGCGCAGACGGAGGCGGGCGTTTTTTGAGCGGCAGACGGACGGCGCATGGACGTAAGGTGGACGCGCTGAAGCGTGCGCTGCGCCGGCTGCTCTACCCGGGTGCGGCGGCCGTGCTGCTCTGCGCCGGCGGCGCCGCGGCGCTGCTCGTATATGTATTCACCGCCGGGGAGAAGGACGGCCCGCTGGCCTATGCGTCCTATCTCTTCTCCGCCTATGCGCTCGCGGCCGTCTGTGCGAACGCCGTGGCGCTTGTTCGACGCTGCCGCGAAAGGGTGCTGCGCATACCGCTCATGCAGCGCTATCTGGACGAGCCGGAGTTCCGCGTGAACAGCGCGCTGCACGTTTCGCTGGGATTGAACGCGCTCTATTCGGCGCTGAACGCGGTATATGGCCTTGCATATCATTCCTACTGGTACGGCACGCTGGCGGCGTATTACATGTTCCTCGCCGTGTTGCGGTTTCTGCTGCTGCGCTTTGCCCGGCGGCGCGGCCTGGGCGCGGACATGGCCGGGGAATGGCGGCGCAGCCGGCTCTGCGGCGTGCTGCTCATGCTGATGAATGTGATCCTGGCGGGCGTGGTCGTGCTGGTGATGCACGGCGACGGCGGCTTTGCCTACGCGGGAAACCTTATCTACGCCATGGCGCTTTACACCTTTTACGCAACGATCATGGGCGCCGTAAACCTCGCGCGCTACCGCCGCTACCGCAGCCCGGTGATGAGCGCGGCGCGCGCCGTCAGTATGGCGGCGGCGCTGGTGAGCATGTTCGCCCTGGAGACGGCGATGCTGGCGCAGTTCGGCACGGCGGACGACAGCGTGTTCCGCACGGCGATGACGGTCGCCACCGGCTTCGCCGTATGGCTCATCGTCACCGCGCTCGGCGCAGGCATGGCCATCCGCGCGACAAAGGCGCTGCGCAGGATAAAAATGGAGGCTGGAAGTGGACAAAACGTATGAAGAATTCCTCGCCGATGGGCTCGCTCTCGCCCGGGCCGCCGGAGGGCGCGCTGAGGCTGCTGGACACGCGCGAGGGCGATGCCGGGGCTTCGGCGGCCATCTTCACCCGCCGGGCGGGGGATGGCCGTGTGGCCTGCTCCTCGCTGCGCGCGCAGCCGCCGGAGGGCGTGGAGTGGCTGCCCGTGTTCCGCGCGGAGGCGGCGGAGGGCGTGACGGCGGCGCTCATATAAAGCGGCGCGGCCCGGATCATCCGGGCCGCACCTTTTTTATCTTATCACACCCGGCTAATGGCGGATAACCCAACAGCGACGAATGTTAAATTTTCGTGATGTTCGACAAATTTGTGAAACGAGCACATTTACTGTTGACATTTACGGGGCGTGGTGGTATATTATGACCAGAAGGTAAAGGCAAGGCGAAAAGCCAAGGCCTTATCGGTGTATCGGATCGATACCGGGCGGCATACGAATTGCGGAACATGTTATCATGAGCAGCCGTTAATGTGAGCTGGCTTTGGTAAAAGCAAAAATGAGAAGAGGATAGCATATTTGTTCGGGGCTTTTGAAGAACATATTCCCAGCAAACGTGCGCAGCCGGAGATCCGAAATCTGTAGAAAGAGAGGTTAAATGGATGTTAGATACCAAGAATCACAGCATCTGACCCTCACCTGCGAAAAATCGATACATATAAAAGCGGAACGCAAAGTTTGCACTTGACCAGATGTCAAAAAACGCAGGCAAGCGAATGCCAAATAAACGCACAGCGCGAATGGCGAACGAAAGCCGCGTAAATGAGACATACGGGAAGAATAAAACTTGGAAGTAACTGCGTAGGGCTTTGAAAAGTATGTATCGGGCAGTATGTGAGGGTCAGATGTTTTTTATGGCCTATATTGGAAAAATTTGCCGCCGGGCCGCCGCCCTGCGGTATTTTTGTGCCCCCGGGAGCCACGCCGGCATATGATGGCGCAGAACGCTTTTGTGGGGTATGCTATGTTTGACTGGTTTTCACAGCTCGGCCACGTCTGGCAGGCGCTGCTGGCCACGCTTTTCACCTGGGCGGTGACGGCGGCGGGGGCGGGGCTGGTCTTTTGCGTCCGCGGAGCGAGGCGCACGGCGCTGGACGCCATGCTGGGCTTCGCCGCGGGCATCATGACGGCGGCCTCCTTCTGGTCGCTGCTCTCGCCGGCGTTGGAGCAGGCGGAGGCGCTGGGGATGAACGCCGCTTTTACGGCCTGCGCGGGCCTGCTCGCGGGCGGGGCGCTGCTCTGGGCGGGCGACTGGGCCTATGGCCGCCTGGCGGAGCGCGGGACGCACTCGCGCCGGCGGATGATGCTGATGGCCGGCATGACGCTGCACAACATACCGGAGGGGATGGCCGTGGGCGTGGCCTTCGGCTCGCTCGCCCACGCGCCGGGGGGCGCGGCCCTCTCCGCGGCCTGTATGCTGGCCCTGGGCGTGGGCATACAGAATTTCCCGGAGGGCGCGGCCGTCAGCCTGCCGCTGCTGCGGGAGGGGCTCAGCCGCCGGCGGGCTTTTTTCCTCGGGCAGCTGAGCGCCGTGGTGGAGCCGCTGGCCGGCGTGGCGGGGGCGCTGCTGGTGATGGGCGCGCGGATGCTGCTGCCGGGCCTGCTGAGCTTCGCCGCCGGGGCCATGCTCTATGTCGCCGTGGCGGAGCTGATACCGGAGAGCCTGGCCAACGAGCGCCGGGGACTGATGGCCTTCGTCACGCTCATGGGCTTCGCGCTGATGATGGTGCTGGACGTGGCGCTGGGTTAGCGCGCGAAAGGGGCTGGATTTTTCCCGCCGCGAGTGGTATGATGCCTCCGTTGAACAAAAAACGGAGGCGTCATACATGGAAGTAAAGCTATCACAGGGCCGCCCGCAGGACTGCGCGCAGCGCCTGCCGCGGGAGACGGCCGTATACGACCTGCTGGACAGCCTGGGCATCGCCTACGTCCGCGCCGACCACGAGCATGTGGACACCATGGCCGCCTGCCAGGCGGTGGACGAGGCCCTGGGCATGGAGATATGCAAGAATCTCTTCCTCTGCAACCGGCAGAAGACGCAGTTTTACCTGCTGCTCGTGCAGGGGGACAAGCCCTTCCACACGCGCGAGATCTCCGCGCAGATCGGCTCGGCGCGGCTCTCCTTCGGCACGCCGGAGGACATGGAGCGCCTGCTGGGGCTGGCCCCCGGCTCCGTCTCCGTGATGGGGCTGATGAACGACAGCGAGGGCCAGGTGCGCCTGCTGGTGGACGGCGACGTGCTCAAGGGCACGGAGTTCGGCTGCCACCCCTGCGTGAACACCTCCACGCTGAAGCTGAGCACGGCGGACGTGTTTGAAAAATTCCTCCCCGCCGTGGGGCACGGCTACACCGTCGTCACGCTCTGAGGCGCGATGCAAAAAAGGCCGCGGGAACGCATCCGTTCCCGCGGCATTGGCTTATCCCGGCCTTATACCCGCTCCTTGCCGACGAAGAACACGGAGATGAGCCCGGGGCCGGTGTGCGCGCCGATGATGGGCCCGATGTGCGTGTAGAACACGTCCTTGAAGCCGCACTCGGCCTTCAGCGCCTCGCCGAATTCGCGCGCCTTCTCCGGCGCGTCCGCCTCGGAGATGACGAGCGTCTGTCCGGCGGCATCCACCACCAGCTCCTTGACGTCCTTGATGAGCTTTTTGAAGCACTGCCTGTCACCGCGCACTTTCTGCCAGACCTCCAGGTGGCCCTCATAGTCCAGGTGCATGATGGGCACGATATTGAGCGCGGTGCCGAAGGCGGCCGCCGTGCGGCTGACGCGCCCGCCGCGGTAGAGATAGGTGAGGTCGTTGGTGGTGAAGATGGAGTTCACATTGTGCGCCACGCCCTCCAGCTCGCGGGCGTTGGCCTCCAGATCGAGGCCGCCGCCGCGGTTATTCACCGCGCGCAGGACCATCAGCCCGAAGCCGGCGGAGGCGTTGGCCGAGTCCACCACGCGGCAGGTCCAGCCGGGGTATTCGCCCATCAGCGTCTCCGCCGCGCTGCGCGCGTTGTTGCAGGAGCCGGAGATGGCCGCCGCCAGCGAGACATGCAGCACGTCCTCGCCGGCCTCGGCGAGCGGGCGCCAGAAGTCGATGAATTCCCCGGGGTTGATCTGGCTGGTGCGGGCGATGCGCCCGGCGCGCATCATCTCATAGAACTGGCGGAAGCTCTCCTCCGTCATGCCGTCCACCATCGGCTCGCCGTCCATGGTGAAGGGCATCTTATATGGCAGCACGCCCAGGCTCTCGCAGAGCTCGAGCGAGAGGTCGCAGCCGGAATCCGCAGTGATGCGGTACTTGTTGTCAGACATGGTAATCGCTCCTTTGTGTTTTGCTGCTTGCGATTATAGACCATAAGGGGGAATTTGGCAAGGGAAGTTTGCTCCAAAGAGCAGCATTGAAAAGCCGGACGAGGAATGATATACTGTGTTTATTACTGTGTCTTTACATGACGGTCAGGAGGACTTTCTATGACTAACAGGGAACTTGAGCTCACCGCGGCGAAGGGCCGCCGGCTGGGCATGGAAATGGTGTTCCGCGCCGCGAGCGGCCACATCGGCGGCTCCTTCTCGGCGATGGATATACTGACGGAGCTCTATTTCGAGGAGATGCGCATCGACCCCGCCGCGCCTCGCGCGCCGGGGCGCGACCGCTTTGTGCTCAGCAAGGGGCACTGCACCCCCGCGCTCTACTCCATCCTTGCGCTGAGAGGCTATTTCCCCGAAAAGGATCTGGAGCTCTTCCGCAGCATCAAAGGGCACATGTCCGGCCACCCGGACATGGCGCATGTCCCCGGTGTGGACATGTCCACCGGCTCGCTGGGGCAGGGCATCTCCGCCGCCGTGGGCATGGCCATCGCCGGCAAGCTGGACGGCGCGCCCTACCGAGTCTACGCCCTGCTGGGCGACGGCGAGGTGGAGGAGGGCGAGGTCTGGGAGGCGGCCATGAGCGCCGCCAAATACGGGCTCGATAACCTCTGCGCCATCGTGGACGTGAACGGCCTGCAGATCGACGGCCGCACGGCGGACGTGATGCCCTCCGAGCCGCTGGACGCCAAGTTTGCGGCGTTCAACTGGCATGTAATAAAGGTTGACGGGCACGACTTCGACGCGCTGCGCGCCGCCTTCGCCCAGGCGAGGCAGAACGCCGGCGCGCCCACCGCGATCCTTGCCAAGACGGTGAAGGGCAAGGGCGTGTCCTTCATGGAGAACGACGCCGGCTGGCACGGCAAGGCGCCCAACGCCGAGCAGTATGAAAAGGCCGTGGCGGAGCTGGACGCCGCCGTGAAGAGACTGGAGGTCGAGTGAAAATGGCAGAGAAGAAAGCTACCCGCGCCGCCTACGGCGAAGCCCTCGCCGAGCTGGGCGCAAAGTACCCGGAGATCGTCGCGCTCGACGCCGACCTCTCCGGCTCCACGATGAGCAAGACCTTCGCCAAGGCCTTCCCCGACAGATTCTTCAACATGGGCATCGCCGAGGGCAACATGGCGGCCGTGGCCGCCGGCATGGCCACCTGCGGCAAGAAGCCATATATCAGCTCCTTCGCCATGTTCGTCGCCGGCCGGGCCTATGAGCAGGTGCGCAACTCCATCGGCTACCCGCACCTGAACGTCAAGTGCGCCGGCTCGCACGGCGGGCTCTCCGTGGGCGAGGACGGCGCCACGCACCAGTGCATCGAGGACTTCGCGCTGATGCGCGCCATCCCCGGGATGATGGTGCTCAACCCCTGCGACGCCAACGAGATGCGCCTGGCCATGGCCGCCCTCGCCGAATATGAGGGCCCGGCCTACATCCGCCTGGGCCGCATGGCCGTGGAGACGGTGACCGACTCCGCGCCCGGCTATCAGTTCGAGCTCGGCCGCGGGGCCGTGCTGCGCGCGGGGACGGACGTGACCATCGCCGCCACGGGCCTGATGGTGCAGCGCGCGCTCGCCGCCGCGGATATCCTCACGCAGGAGGGCATTTCCGCGCGCGTTCTGGACATACACACGATAAAGCCGCTGGACGAGGAGCTCATCCTCGCCGCCGCGCGGGAGACGGGCTGCATCGTCACCAGTGAGGAACACACGGTCATCGGCGGGCTCGGCGAGGCCGTCGCGGCCGCGGTGGGCGCGAAATACCCCGTCCCGGTCGTCAGGCACGGGGTGCAGGACGTCTTCGGCCGCTCCGGGAAGGCCGAGGCGGTGCTCGAGGCCTTCGGCCTCACGCCGGACGGCATCGCGGACAGCGCGCGCCGGGCGCTGGAGCTCAAGGTGCGCCTGAAATGATCCTCGACTGCGCAAAATACTCAGGGCCGTGCGCCTGCGGGCGCGCTCACCCGCTGGAGACGAAGCTGGTGGTGGCCGAATACGGCGCGCTGCGCGATTTCGACCGCTATATGGATGCCTGCGGCCTTACGGGCCGGCGCACGGTGCTCTATGACACCAACACCTACAACCTGCCCGGCATGGTGCACGTGCGCGCGGACAAGGAGATCGTGCTCGAAGCGCGCGGCCTGCACTCGGAAAAGGGCCTCATCGAGGCCATCGTCCCCGAGCTGGAGGACCCGGACGTCATCATAACCGTGGGCAGCGGCACGCTCATGGACTTCGCGCGCTACAACGCGAACACCCTCGGCATACCCTTCGTTGCAATACCCACGCTCGCCTCGTCGGACGGCTTCACGGCCAACGTCTGCTCGGTGGTCATCGACGGGCACAAGCGCTCCATACCCATGCACGCGCCCGCGCTGGTGGTGACGGACCTGAACATCATCGCCGGCGCGCCCATGTCGCTGACGGTCAGCGGCGTGGCCGACATCCTCGCCAAGCACATCTCCCTGGCCGACTGGCTGATAGCCCACCTCGTCTCCGGCGAGCACTACTGCCTGCGCGTGGCGCTGCTCGCGCGGGAGGCGATGGCGCTGATGGAGCGCAGCGTGGCCGGCCTGCTGCACGGCGAGCGCCCGGATTTCGAGGCCATGACCGCCGCGCAGATGTACTCCGGCCTCACCATGCAGATGATGGGCTCCTCCCGCGCCGCCTCCGGCGCGGAACACCTGATAGCCCACCTGGTGGAGATGAAGCCCCCGCGCTTCGAGTCCGCGCACGGCCTGCACGGCGAATGCGTCGGCGTGGGCGCGGTGGTGGTCTCGGAGGAGTACCACCGCCTCGCGCGGCTGAAGCCGCGGGCAAAGCCCTTCGAGCCGCTCGACGAGCGCTGGATAAGGGAAAAGTTCGGGCCGCTCGCGGACGGGATAATCGCGGAGAACGCCGATGATGTCCTGAAGCGCTTCGACGCGCGGCGCATCGTGGACTGTTGGGACGAGATAGTTTACATAATATCGCAAATACCCTCCGCCGAGTCCCTCGCGGACACGCTGAGGGCGCTGGACGGGAAATACCGCCTGCGCGACATCGGCATCGACGAGGCGCTGCGGCCGGAGCTGCTGGACATCTCCTCGGCCATCCGCAACCGCCTGACGCTCGCGCGCATGCGCCGCGTGCTGGACTTTGAGGGGTGAGGGCATGAAAGTATGCGTATTTGCGGCCTCCAGCCGTTCGATAGACGAGGCGTATTTTGAAGAGGCCCGCGCGCTGGGCGCGGAGCTGGCGCGCCGGGGGCACGCCGTCGTGTTCGGCGGCGGCACCAGCGGGCTGATGGGCGCCGCAGCCCGCGGCGCCAACGCAGAAGGCGGGGAGCTGATCGGCGTGGCCCCGCGGTTTTTCGACCAGCCGGGGATACTCTATGAGGGCTGCACGCAGATGCTGTTCACGGAGACGATGTCCGAGCGCAAGAAGCTGATGGAGGACCTGTCGGACGCCTTTGTCACGCTGCCCGGCGGCATCGGCACCTTTGAGGAGTTCTTTGAGGCGCTGACGCTCAAGCAGCTGGGCCGCCACGCCAAGGCCATGGCCGTGCTCAACACCCGCGGCTATTACGACGCCATGGACGCCATGCTCCGCCGCGCCGTCGCCGAGCGCTTCCTCAGCGAGGACGGCTATGCGCTCTATGAGACCTTCACGGACATCCCAAAGCTCGTGGACTACATAGAAAGCTACCGCGGCCAGCCGCAGGAAGTCTGGAAGGAAAAGATACTGGAAAAATACGAAGTAAAATAGCCGCCCAAACTGCGTTTGGAAGCAGTTGCGCTGCGCGCCGCGCTGAGGGGAGGCCCCCGCGAGGGGGCTTCTGAGAGGTTTCTTTTTGTCTTGTCAAAAAGAAACCCCTCAGACTCCAAAGAGAAAACCGCTTTGGTGCGGGTCGGAGCGTTTTTTGCGTGTTTTTACAGCTTTCCAGTCATCAAAAGTGGTCATCCCAGTGTCGGATGAGTTTATTTCACCGCCGGCCGTGCGTTGCTTCGCTTCGCTCGCGGCACTAAGTTTGCAGGAACTCAAAGCCTCCCCTGCCGTGCAGGGGAGGTGGCGCCTGCGCAGCAGGCGACGGAGGGGTGTTGGAGGTTTGCACATCTTACCAAAGAACCGCAGACCTTCGGCACCCCTCCGGTCGCGCTTACGCGCGGCCACCTCCCCTACAATGTAGGGGAGGCATTAAATAGCGGCGAGCGCAGCGAGCCGCCCCAGGGGGCAAGGGGGCGGAGCCCCCCAATAACCTCCCGACACGCACCACGTCCCGAACCACGCAAACCACGTCCGTGGGCGGGCTTTGCCCGCTCCGCCCATCTCGCACGCCCGCGCCCGCCAGCGCGGGCGGCGTATCAAAGTCCCATTTTGCCCCGCAAAATGGGACACCTTAGAAAACCCCGTGTGGTCAGCGGCACCCAACGTCCCAAGCATAGGAATGGCCGCCCGCATAGGGCGGCCAAAATCCCCGGCGGGCTTTGCCTGCCGGGGATACCTTATCTTGCGCCCCGTGGGCGCAACCGCGCCGCCGTGCGGCGCGAGGGGGAGCCTACGAGGGGGACGCAGTCCCCTTCGTACCAAGTAGCCGTGCCGCCGATTCCGTATTCCTGTGCTCTATCGCCCGCAGCCGCGCGACGGAGGCCTCGAGCGCGGCGGGGTCGGCGCGGAGGGCGGCGGCGCCGTCGATGAGGGAGCAGAGGCCGTCCGCCGTCAGCTCCTCAAGGGAGACGCAGGCTCCGTCCACGCAGCGGAGGAAGGCCGTCACCTTGGGGTCGTAGCTCACGCCCACCAGCGGCACGCCCTGGCCGGCGGCGAAGATGAGGCCGTGCAGGCGCATGGACACCACGACCTCCATGCGCGACATGACGCCGATGGCCAGCGCGGAGGGCAGCGGGCCGGGGATGAACACCCGCGGCACGTCCCCCAGCAGGGCGGCCACGGTGGCCGCGGCCTCGCCGTCGCTCTTGTGGTTGATGGAGACGAAGGCCGGCGTGAGGCCGTATTTTTCATAGGCGTGGCGGGCGGCGGCGGCAAAGTCCGCCGCCTTCTGCTCAAAGCCCGGCCAGCGGCGGAGGGCAAAGCAGATATATTTCCCCCTGGGGTCGGCGCCGGCGCTTTTGAATTCGGCGTCGATCTCCTCCGCCGGGGCGGGGGAGAGGGTGAGCGCCGGGTCGCTCGCCAGTATCAGCTCCGGGCCCTGCACGCCGAAGCGGTGCAGCTCCTCCATGCTGTCCGGCTCGCGCAGCGTGACGATGTCCACGCAGGAGCTGATGGTGCGGCGCGTGCTCTTGACGCCGCCGGGACGGCGCACGGGCCCGATGCCGCAGCCGTACATCATCACGCGGCAGCCGCAGCGCCGGGCCGCGCGCAGGGTGAAGAGGTAGAACCAGAGGCTGCGGCGGCTGGTGACGTCCTGTATCAGGCTGCCGCCGCCGTTAATGTACAGCCTGCGGCGGCGCATGGCGCGCAGGAAGCCGGGGACGTTGAAGGTGTGTATGGCGTCCACGTCCAGGCGCTTTTCAGCGCCCTCCGGGTCGCGGGAGAGGACGGTGATGGGCATCAGCGGGTCGATGGAGCGCATCTCCGCCGTGATGGCGTCCAGGATGGCCTCGTCGCCGGCGTTGCCCATGCCGTAGGCCCCGCAGATGAGGACGCCCGCGCGGCCGCCGTTGGCCTCGCGCGAGAGTATCTCCTCATAGACGGCGCGCTGCTCGCGGCAGGTGGCTTCCATGGAGAAGTCGCGCGCCGCGCGCTCGAATATCGCCTCGCCGAGCCTCTCACGCAGCCGCGCGTCCGACGCGAGGCGCGCAATGCGCTCGCCCAGCGCCTGCCAGTCCCCGGGCTCGAAGAGATAGCCGGTGACGCCGTCCTCGATGAGCCTCGGTATGCCGCCTACGCGGCTTGAGACCGTGGGCAGGCGGTGCGCCGCGCCCTCGGTTATGGCGTAGGGGAAGGTCTCGGAGATGCTGGTGAGCGTATTGATGTCCAGCGAGCCGTAGTATTCGTCCATGTCGTCCAGCCAGCCGGCGAGCGTAATGCTGTCCGCCACGCCCAGCTCGCGCGCGAGGGACTCCAGCACCGGGCGCTCCGCGCCCTCGCCGGCGATGATGAGCTTCAGCCCGGGGACGGACTTTTTTGCCAGCGCAAAGCCGCGCACGAGCGTGGAGAGGTCCTTCACCGGGTCGAGCCTCGCGGCGGCGCCGACGACCACGTCCCCGGGGCCAACATTGGCGCCCACGCGCGCGTAGAACGCCGCGCGGTCGGGCTGCGGTACGCTGCGTGAGAAGTCGAGGCCGTTATAGATGGCAAAGGTGGTGGCGCGCGGGAAGCCGCGGCTGATGAGCAGCGCGCGCATGGCGTCCGACACGCCGATGTGGTACTTGATGTGCCGCAGGGCGAAGACGTTGAGCTTGCCGTAGGTGAGGGCGGCGGCGGGGCGGCCCAGGTAGTCGAGCCGGTAGTCGCTGTGCACGGTGCTGACCACGGGCTTCCTGGTGCTCATGCGCAGCAGTGCGCCGGCCAGGTTGGCGCGCGAGCCGTGGCAGTGGATGATGTCGCAGCCCTCCGCGGCGATGAGCGCGCGCACTTCGCGCAGGGCGTGGAAAAAGCCGCCGGCGAAAACGCGCGTGTCTATGCCCAGCGCGGCGGCCTCCTCGGCGAAGGGCCCGCCGCGGAAGCAGACGAGCGTCACCGTCACGCTGCGGGAGAGGTTCTGCAGCAGCGAGTGGACGTGGGTCTTGGCCCCGCCGGTGTCCCCGCCGCTGATGAGATGTATCACTTTCAAGGCGCAAACCTCCGCTTGTCTATTTGCGAGATATATAGTAAAATGACCTTACGCGCCTATTATAACCCAAGGCGGAGCCGCCGGTCAATACGCGGCCGCGGCGCGCAGAACACGGAGGCATGAGCATGACGGATATCTATCTGGTACGTCACGCGGAGGCGGAGGGCAACCTCTTCCGCCGCGCGCAGGGGCACTGGAACGGGCGCATCACCGAGCGCGGCAAAAAGCAGATCGACGCGCTGGCGGAGCGCTTCCGGGGCATACATATCGACGCGGTGTATTCGAGCGACCTGGACCGCACGGTGGAGACGGCGGGGGCCTTCCTCCGCGGCCGCAGCCTGACGCTGCACAAGACCGAGCAGCTGCGGGAGATCTGCATGGGCGTCTGGGAGGGCCAGCCCTGGGGGGAGCTCACCTACCGCTGGCCGCAGGAGATGTACAAGTTCAACAACGACATCGAGCACTGGGCCGTGCCCGGCAGCGAGAGCTTCGAGCACGTCCAGCGGCGCATGACGGCGGAGATACGGCGCATCGCCGCCGAAAACGAGGGGAAGACCGTGGCCGTGGTCTCGCACGGCATGGCCATCAAGATATTCCTCATGGGCGCGCTGGGCCTGACCAGCGAAAACGCCATGATGCACGGGGACAACACCTCCGTTTCCCTGCTCCACGTGGATGCCGGGCGCATCGAGGTGGAGTATTATAACGACAACAGCCACCTGGGCGCGCTCTCCACCTTCGCGAAGCAGTCCTGGTGGCGGGACACGAAGAAGGAGGACATGTCCAGCCTGCGCTTTGAGCCGCTGGACCCGCGGAGGGACGCGGACGCGGCCTTTTACCTGCGCTGCTACCGCGACAGCTGGGTGGTGGCCCACGGGAGCGACGCCGGCTTCGTCTCCAGCGTCTATCTCTCCAGCGCGCGCTCGCACGCCGCCAAGGCCCCCGGCTGCCTGATGAAGGTGATGAGCGGAGACACGCCCGTGGGCGTGCTGGAGCTGGACCCCCGCCGCGGGCGGGACGACGGCTGCGGCTGGATAAGCCTGCTCTACCTGCTGCCGGAGTTCCGCGACCACGGCCTGGGCGTGCAGCTCATCGGCTGCGCCGCCGCCTATTTCGAGGGCCAGGGCCGGCGCGCCCTGCGCCTGCACGTGGCCGTCACCAACGAACACGCCATCGGCTTTTACGAGCACTACGGCTTCAGAAAACTGCGGCGGGACGCCGGCGTCTCCTCCGAGCAGTACCTGATGGAGCGTCCGATATGATGTGGCCGGCCAGGATCGCCCGCGCGCAGCTGCCGGAGAGCGGGCGCATCATCGCCATCTCCGACATCCACGGCAACCTGCCCTACCTGCGCGGGCTGCTGGGCAAGCTGGCGCTCACGGAGGAGGACACGCTCGTCTTTTGCGGCGACATGGTGGAGAAGGGGCCGCAGAGCCTCGCCACGCTGCGCTATATCATGGACCTGGCGAAGAAGCGCCGCGTGCTCGCCGTGCAGGGCAACTGCGACTGCTGGCAGGAGGAGATATACCGCCCGCAGCACTACACGGAGGGCTACCTGCGGCGCTATTTCGCCAGCAACGGAATGGGCTGGGGCCCGGGCCTGCTGGCGCAGATGTGCGAGGAGATAGGCTTCCCGCTCTCGCCGGAGCCGGACGTCGTCGCCATGCGCGCGGCGATAGCGGAGCATTTCCGGCCCGAGCTGGACTTCATCGACTCGCTGCCCCACGTGCTGGATACGGAGCACTACACCTTCGTCCACGGCGGCCTGCCGGAGGGCGACCCCGCCGGCTGGGACGGCTGGGAGTGCATGAAAAACGACAACTTCATGCGCCAGGGGCGGAAATTTGACAAGTGGGTGATCGTCGGCCACTGGCCCGTGGTGCTCTACGGCGGCGATATCACCTGCGCTGACCCGCTCATCGACCGCGAGAGCCATATCGTCAGCATCGACGGCGGCTGCGTGCTCAAGGACGACGGGCAGCTCAACGCGCTCATCATCCCGCGCAACGGCAGCGAGGACTTCGGCTGCGTCTACTACGACCCCTTCCCCCTCCGCCGCGTGAAAACGGCGCAGGCGGCCTCGCAGCGCAGCGCCTACATCCGCTGGGGCGACAATGTCGTGGAAGTGCTCGAACAAGGGGAGGAGTTCTCCCGCTGCCGCCACCTGCGCACGGGCTACGAGCTCGACATCCTCACAAAGTACCTGCGGCGCGGCAGTGACGGCGCCGTCCGCTGCAACGACTGCACGGACTACGCCCTGCCCCTCGCGCCCGGCGACGAGGTGGGCGTCGTCGAGACCACCAGCCGCGGCTACCTGGTGAAGCACAACGGCGTCAGCGGCTGGTATTACGGCGAGCTGGAGGGACAGGCATGATCGTGATATACATCCTCCTGGGGGCCTACCTGCTCTTTATAAACATCGACGGCTTCGCCCTGATGGCCGTGGACAAGTCCCGCGCCAAGCGCGGCGGCCGGCGGATACCGGAAGCGACGCTCTTCTTCGTGGCCTTCCTCGGCGGCAGCCCCGGCGTCATGCTCGGCATGTACGCCCTGCGGCACAAGACGCTGCACACATCCTTCACCGTCGGCATGCCGCTCATCTGCTTCTTCGAGGCCGTGCTCATCGCCGCGGCGCTCATCTATGCCGCCGTATAGGGCAAAAAACAAAAAAACAGCGCCCTGGGCGCTGTTTTTGCCGCGACTAAGGGTTGCAAAAGTTCACAAAGTGTGATATCGTCTTAGCAGAAAACTTTGGGAGGCCGGAGCATGTTTTACGAGAACTACCTGCGGTTGTGCAACGGCGTGGGCAAGGCGCCCACCGCCGTGGCGACGGAGCTGGGATTTCAGAAATCCGCCGTCACGCGCTGGAAGCACGGCTGCCAGCCGACGGACGCCACCCGCGCCAAGATCGCCGACTATTTCGGCGTCACCACCGAGGAGCTCTGCGCCGAGCAGCTGCCGAAGGCGGCCGTCAACGGCGACGAGGAGCTGACGGGATATCTTGAGCAGCTCTCCGCGCGGCCGGAGCTGCGGATGCTCTTCTCCGTCTCCAAAGACGCCACGAAGGCGGACGTGGAGCAGGCCGTGGCCATCATCGAAGCGCTGCGCCGGGCCCGCGAAGGGGGCTGACGGCCGGTGTGGACGCCGGACTATTTCGTCCGACTGGTGGAGCTGCCCGCCGCCGTGGAGGGCGTCACCGTCCCCAATGACGACGGCAGCTTTGACATCTACCTCAACTCCCGCATGGGCGAGGAGCGGCGGCGCGCGAAGCTCGAGCACGAGCTGGAGCACATCCGCCGCGACCACTTCTACCGCGCCGGCTCCGTGGCCATGAAGGAGGCCGAGGCCGGCGGCGTGCTCGTCACGCCCGCGCCGGAGGCCGAGGCCGCCCCGCCGGGGATGAAGCTGATCCCCGCCTACGACAGCGGCGAGGACTTCCTGGCCGCCTTCGTCAGGCGCGCGGACGCGCGCTCGCTCGCGCTGCTGCGCCGCGCCGGCTGGAGGGGATAGCGGCGCTCATTCCCCGCGCGCGAGCTTCTGGCGCGTCTCTTCGGCGGCTATCTCCCGCAGCTGCGCCATGAAGGGGAAGCGCGCGCAGTCCTCGACGCCGTATTCAAGGTTGAGCGTGCGCTCGCGCTCGATCCAGGTGGAGAGCGGCGCTTCGTTGTGCTGTATCACGGCCTCGATGCGGTCGAGGGCCTTGAAGAGCTGCGCCTCCGGCGTCTCCAGGGCGTTGAGCTCGGCGAAAAGCGCGGCGAGCTCCCCGCGGCGCTCCGGCAGGCGGGAGAGCAGCGCGTCCACCGCATCTGCTTCGCGCGCTTCGTCGCTGTCCGTCTTGAGGAACGAGGGGATGTCGCCCGTGACGGCCTCGCCCCAGTCGTGCACCAGGCACATCTTTATCACCCGCGCCATGTCGAGCTGCGGGAATTCCCCCTCCAGCAGCAGCGCCATGGCGGCGATGCGGAAGGTGTGCTCGGCCACGCTTTCGTGCCGGAGCGTGCTCGTATAGCTGTGGCGGGTGTTGCACTTCATGCGCTCAAGGGTGTGGACGAAGTCCATGAACTCCTGCGGCTGCATTTTTCATCGCCTCCTGGCCATGAGCATAGCACAGCGCGGCCGCTTTTGCAAATTGACTTTTACGCGCGCCGGTGATAACCTTTATAGGCCGGCGCCGCCGGTATTTTTGAAGGAGTGATCAGATGATTCGCCTCTATAACGCCCTCGTGATGCCGATGGGCGCCGACTGCTCGTACTTCCGCGGCGAAGTGTGGACGGACGCCGACAGGATCGCCTATGTGGGCCCGGAGCGCGGCGGGGAACGGCCCGCCTTCGAGCGGGAGATCGACCTCGGCGGCTCGCTCGTCATCCCCGGCTTCAAGAACGCGCATACCCACTCGGCCATGACCTTCCTGCGCTCCTACGCTGACGACCTGCCGCTGCTGCGCTGGCTGAACGAGAAGGTGTTCCCGCTGGAAGCGCGGCTGACGCCCGAGCGCGTCTATGCCTTCACGCGACTGGCCGTGCTCGAGTACCTGAGCAGCGGCATCACCGCCAGCTTCGACATGTACTTCCACCGCGACGCCTACGCCCAGGCCAACATCGACATGGGCTTCCGCACGGTCATGTGCGGCGCGCTCTCGGACGGGGACAGCGTGCAGGTGGCGGCGGACGACTACGCAAAGTTCAACAAGCTGCACCCGCTCATCAGCTACCTGCCCGGGATGCACGCCGAGTACACGGCGGGGGACACGCTGGGCAGGGAGCTATCCGAGCTCGTGCATGAGCTGCGCGCCCCATTCTGGACGCATGACTCGGAGACGGAGAGCGAGACGAAGGGCGCGTATGAGCGCCGCGGCATGTCGCCCACCGAGTATTTCGACTCCCTGGGCCTCTTCGACTACGGCGGCGGCGGCTACCACTGCGTGTGGCTCTCCGAGCGCGACATGGAGATATTCGCCGAGCGCGGCCTCACCGCCGTCACCTGCCCGGCCTCCAACGCCAAGCTGGCCAGCGGCATCGCCCCGCTGACGGAGCTCAAGCGGCGCGGCATCCGCCTGGCCGTGGGCACGGACGGCCCGGCCTCCAACAACGCGCTCGACATGTTCCGTGAGATGTACCTCGCCTGCGTGCTGCAAAAGCTCCGCGAGCATGACGCCGCCGCCTGCCCGGCGGAGGACATCCTGCTGGCCGCCTGCACGGGCGGCGCGCGGGCCATGGGCCTGGCGGACTGCGACTGCCTGGCCGCCGGCAAGCAGGCGGACATCGCCGTCATCGACCTCGGCCGGCCCAACATGCGGCCCATCCACGCCCCGGCCAAGAACCTGGTCTACAGCGGCTCGAAGGACAACGTGCGCCTGACGATGGTGGCGGGGCGCATACTCTATGAAAACGGCGAATTTTTCGTCGGCGACGACCCGGCGCGCATCTGTGCCGAGGCCGAAAGGCAGACAAAGGAGCTGATAAACGATGGAAATTAAAGACAGGATATCGCAGTGGGTGGACTCCCACCGCGCGGAGCTTCTGCGCGACATCGGCCGCCTGGTGGCGGTGAAGAGCGTCCGCGGCGAGCCGGCGGAGGGCGCGCCCTTCGGCCCTGGGCCGCGCAGGGCGCTGGACGAGGCCCTGGCCCTCTGCGGGGAGTACGGCTTTGAGACGAAAATGTACGGCGGCGCCGTGGGTGCGGCCTTCTTCAGCGAAAAGCCCAGCGCGCTGGACATCCTCGGCCACCTGGACGTGGTGGGCGAGGGCGAGGGCTGGGACACCGACCCCTATACCGCCACGGAAAAGGACGACGGCTGCCTCTATGGCCGCGGCACGGACGACGACAAGGGCCCGGTGGTGATCGCCCTCTACGCCATGCGCTGCCTGAAGGAGCTGGGCGTGGAGCTCAGCCACGGCATCCGCCTCATCATGGGCACGGACGAGGAGTCCGGCTCCGGCGACCTGCCGTATTTTTACAAGGGCAACGCCCCCGCGCCCAACACCGTCACGCCCGACACGGGCTTCCCCGTCTACAACACGGAGAAGGGCCGCTGGGCGCCGGACCTCAGCGCCGGCTGGGCGAAGTCGGACGCGCTGCCGCGCGTGGCCGCGCTCAACGGCGGCTTCCGCGTTAACGTCATCCCCGGGGACGCCACGGCGCTGGTGCTGGGCCTGGATGCGGACACGGCCCTCTGGGCGGCGCATGAGGCTGCCGGCAAATACGGCGTCGACCTCCTCTGCGAGCCCGCCGGGGACGGCGTGCGCCTGAGCGTACACGGCACGCAGGGCCACGCGGCCTATCCCGATGGGGCCAACAACGCGCTCACGGCCCTGCTGGGCATCGTGGCCGCGCTGCCGCTGTCCCCGGACGCGCCGGCGAACGCCGCCGTGCGCGCGCTCGCCGACCTATTCCCCCACGGGGCCTACGGCGGCGAGGGACTGGGCATCGACCAGGCGGACGAGCTCTCCGGCCCCCTCACGGCCTCGCTGAACGTCATCGACCTCGGCGAAGAGGGCCTGATGGGCAAGCTCGACTGCCGCGTGCCCATCTGCGCCACCTATGAAAACTGCTGCGCCGTGGCGATGAAGGCCATGGCCGCCGCCGGCATCAGCGCCAGCGGCGAGCTCACCGCCCCGCACCACACGCCGGGCGACGGCGAGTTCGTACAGACGCTGCTGCGCTGCTACGAGACCTATTCCGGCCGCCGCGGCGAGTGCCTGAAGACTGGCGGCGGCACCTATGTCCACGACATCGAGGGCGGCGTCGGCTTCGGCATATCCATGCCCGGCTTCGAGAGCAACCTGCACGGCGCCAACGAACGGATAAATATACAGGATGCGCTGACTGCGGTGAAGATCTTCGCCCTGGCCGCGCATGACATTTGTAAATAAGATCAGGAGGTAAAGAACATGGTCATCAGAGCGGAAAACCGTCAGGAAAGGATCTGGGAGGGCATGCGCGACGGCCCGGGCCAGGCGCAGCTCCTCTCCATCATCGGCCCCGAGCAGCTGGGCGGCATGGGCAAGCTGTACAGCGTCATCACGCTCGAGCCCGGCTGCGGCGTCGGGCTGCACACGCACCAGGGTGACTGCGAGACCTACTTCGTGCTCTCCGGCGAGGGCGAGCTGAACGACAACGGCACCATCACCACCCTGCGCGCCGGCGACGTCAGCTTCACCGACAGCGGCGAGCAGCACGCCATCGTCAACAAGGGCACCGAGCCGCTGGTGTTCATCGGCCTGATACTGAACAAGTAACGCAACTATATCCGCCGGGAGTGAAAGTTTATGCTTCAGGAGAGCTTTCTGCGCGTATATGAAAAGCTCAAGAGCGAATACTGCCGCCAGGTGTTCGCGCTGGTGCGCGAGCGCCGCGGCTCGCTCTCGGCGATGGAGGCCTTCTCCCTGGAGGTCATCCGCCAGCTGGGGCGGCCCACGGTCAGCCAGTTCGCCGCCTTTTTGAACATTTCCCAGTCGAACGCCACCTATAAGGTGGCCAGCCTGGTGCGCAAGGGCTATCTGCTGAAGGAGAACTCCGGCGCCGACCGGCGTGAATATTATTTAGTCCTCACGCCCAAGTACTATGGCTACGTGGGCACGCTGGAGCGCGAGCTCTGTGAGGCCGTGCGGCGCTTCGAGAGCCGCCACGGCGCGCAGGAGACGGAGCGCTTCGCTGCGCTGCTGGACGAGCTGGCGGCGGACATCGGCGGGGAGGCTGGAAATAGTGCACAAACCGGAGAATAGAATTTTGGCTATTTTGCCGGTTTGACAAACTGCCGTCCGCGGCCTATACTGTGAATCACTAAATCGCCTCAAACCGATGACTGAGAAGAGTACCCGCGCGGGAGGCTTTCAGAGAGCGGCGCGTTTGCTGTGAGCGCCGCAGCGCGAATGTGCGGGGAATGGACTCATGAGGGGAGCGAAGCTAACTCCCGGGTGAGCGCCCGTTACAGCGCCGGCCGCGTGATGGCGCGGGCAAAGCGGGCGCGTTCGCGCCAATTCGGGTGGCACCGCAGGAAACGTTCTATCCTGTCCCGTATGACCGTATTCGGCCATACGGGGCAGTTTTTTATTTTTATGCAAAGGAGAAATTGCCATGACCAGCGAAAAGATCCCCTACAAGACATACCTCACCGAAGACGAGCTGCCCATGGCCTGGTATAATGTCCGCGCCGACATGCCGGCCAAGCCCGCGCCGCTGCTGGACCCCGCCACGGGCCGGCCCATCACGGCGGAGGCCCTGGGCCACGTGTTCTGCGGCGAGCTGGTGGCGCAGGAGCTGGACAACGACACGCGCTACATCCCCATCCCGCAGGAGATACGCGACTTTTACAAGATGTACCGCCCGAGCCCGCTGGTGAGGGCCTACTGCCTGGAGGAAAAGCTGCAGACGCCGGCGAAGATCTATTACAAGTTCGAGGGCAACAACACCTCCGGCTCGCACAAGCTCAACAGCGCCATCGCCCAGGCCTATTACGCCAAGAACCAGGGCTTGAAGGGCGTCACTACCGAGACGGGCGCGGGCCAGTGGGGCACGGCCCTGGCCATGGCCTGCGGCTATCTGGGCCTCGACTGCCGGGTGTACATGGTGAAGTGCTCCTATGAGCAGAAGCCCTTCCGCCGCGAGGTGATGCGCACTTACGGCGCCTCCGTCACCCCCAGCCCCAGCACGAGCACCGCGGTGGGGCGCAAGATACTGGCCGAGAACCCCGGCACCACCGGCTCGCTGGGCTGCGCCATCAGCGAGGCTGTGGAGGACGCCACCAGCCACGAGGGCTACCGCTACGTGCTGGGCAGCGTGCTCAACCAGGTGCTGCTGCACCAGAGCGTCATCGGGCTCGAGGCCAAGGCCGCGCTGGACAAATACGGCGTCGTGCCCGACATGATCATCGGCTGCGCCGGCGGCGGCAGCAACCTCGGCGGGCTGATAAGCCCCTTCATGGGCGAGATGCTGCGCGGCGAGCGCAAATATGACTTCCTGGCCGTGGAGCCGGCCTCCTGCCCCAGCCTGACGCGCGGCGTGTTCGCCTATGATTACTGCGACACGGGCAAGGTCTGCCCCCTGGCGAAGATGTACACGCTGGGCAGCGGCTTCATCCCCTCCGCCAACCACGCCGGCGGCCTGCGCTACCACGGCATGAGCCCCGTGCTCAGCGAGCTCTACCACGAGGGGCTGATGCGCGCCGTGTCCCTGCCGCAGACGCGCGTTTTCGAGGCGGCGGAGGCCTTCGCCCGCTGCGAGGGCATCCTCCCCGCGCCGGAGAGCAGCCACGCCATCTGCGCGGCCATGGACGAGGCCGTGAAGTGCCGCGAGACGGGCGAGGAAAAGACCATCCTCTTCGGCCTCACGGGCACGGGCTACTTCGACATGGTGGCCTATGAGAAGTTCCACAACGGCGAGATGGGCGACTACATCCCCACCGACGAGGAGCTACGCTCAAGCTTCGCCAAACTGCCGCAGATATAAAAGGAAAAACATCCCCCGCCGCGGCGGGGGATGTTTTTTTGCTTATTGCGTTCAGCCCTCGACGCCCGCGGCGGGGGATGGGGAGGGGCTGCTCTCCGCGCGGGGGATGAACTGCAGGTCGAGGTCCACGTCGGCGGGGATGCCCGGTATCTGCCCCGTGAAGGAGAACTGCCAGATGTCGTGCTCGTAGTAGAAGTCGTCCCACATGCCGGGCGCGCCTATCCAGATGGGGTAGTCCGCCAGGCGGGAGAGGTCGTACTCATAATAGGCCAGGTGGCGGTAGGTGTAGAGGCAGGGCGTGTAGCCGGCGTCCTTTATCATCTCGCAGAACACCAGCGCGGAGGAGGTGAGGGCCTCGCCGTCCACTTCCTCATAGCGCTCGGCCTCCGCCACGGGCTCCCAGTCGAAGGCTACGGGCATGGTGATGTCATAGCCCTCTATCAGGTCGAGGACGTACAGCGCCTCCTCGGCGGCCTCGATGGCCCCGAGGGACTGTGAGAAGAAGTACACGCCCACGTCGAGCCCGGCGGCCAGCGCGCCCTCCATGTTCTGGCGGAACATGGTGTCCTCGGCCATGTTGCCCTCCTCGCCGTAGCCGCGGTAGCCGCAGCGTATCATGGCGAACTCCACTCCGGCTTCCGCCACGGCCTGCCAGTCGATCTCGCCCTGATAGAAGGAGACGTCGATGCCCAGGCGTGTGTCGTATTCGTCGCCCTTATATTCGACGATGCCGTCCTCGCGCAGCGTGAAGTCGTCCTCCGTGAAGCCGGAGAGCTCCAGCCCCTCCGCGGGGGTTATCCAGTCGTAGTAGTCGCCGATGTTGATGTACACCATGCCCTCGTGCGGGTCGGGCGTGGGGCTGCTCTCCGGCTCGCCGCCGCAGGCGGCCAGGGGCAGCAGGCAGAGCGCCGCGGCGAGCAGCGCTGCGAATATCCGTTCAGCTTTCATGGGTACGGTCCTTTCGACAGGGTTCGCCCTATGCTACCACAAAGCGCCGCGGAAATCAACCAAACGCTGCGATCGGACGCTGCCAAATAGCGCCGGGGGCGGGGGCAACAAGTATTGCGTTTACATCGCGCCGCGCCCATGCTAAACTCGAGGAAAGGAGGTGGGGGAAGAAATGACGTTTCCCGAAAAGCTGATAACCCTCCGCGCGGGGCGCGGGTGGTCGCAGGAGCGGCTGGCGAAGGAGCTCGGCGTCACGCGGCAGGCGGTGGGGCGCTGGGAGCGCGGCGAATGCCTGCCGGACGCCGTGGGCCTGACCGGCCTTGCGCGCGTCTTCGACATAGACTCCGAGTGGCTCCTTGACGAGAACGCCGCCGGCACGCCGGAGCCCCGCGCCGCCCGCCGCGTCAAGCTCGCCTGGTTCGACTGGTTGATGCTGTCCCTTGCCGCCGCGTCGCTAATAGCCATGCTCTGCGGGCTGAGCATGGACGAGGCCAGACTGTACTACAGGACGGCGTACCACTATCCGCCTTATATGTGGCTGGTCCTGATGATTTGGTACGGCGTGTGGTTTTGTTTTGGATGGAGCATTGCGGCGCTGAGCCTGCGGCTCGTGAAGACAAGCTCTATGGCCGCAAGGGCGAGACGCATCATTCTTGCTGTAGGCGTTGCCGCACTTGCGGCCCTGCTGATATGTGCAATACCGGTGTGGCTGGATGGCCTTCAGATCATTTCTGCCGGTTCCTGGTACAGGGCCATTCAGCCTGTCAGCGCGGTGCCCCAGCTTTTTATCCTCCCGGGCCTCCTGCTGGGATACGCAGCCAAGAGGAAAGGCCCGTCTGAACAACAGCATCGATGAAGGGGGCGCGATACATGACTTTCTCAGAAAAGCTGATAACCCTCCGTGCGGGGCGCGGGTGGTCGCAGGAGCGGCTGGCGAAGGAGCTCGGCGTCACGCGGCAGGCGGTGGGGCGCTGGGAGCGCGGCGAGTGCCTGCCGGACGCCGTGGGCCTGACCGGCCTCGCGCGCGCCTTCGACATAGACTCCGAGTGGCTGCTCGACGAAAACGCCGCCGGCACGCCGGAGCCCCGCGCCGCCCGCCGCGTCAAACTCGCCTGGGTCGACTGGCTGATGCTGTCCCTCGCCGCCGCGTCGCTAATAGCCATGCTCTGCGGGCTCAATATGAAGTCGGCGGGCGCGATACTGGGCGTGACGTACCGATACCCCAAATGGACGGTGCTCGCGGTGCTCGCCCGCGGCCTCGTGTGGTTCGGCGGAGGCTGGGCCGCCGTCGCGCTGGTATGCAGTTTCTTTGCCCGCCCGCTGCCGCTGAAAAGGCCCCTTAAAATTGCCCTCGTCATCCTGGGCGCCGCCGTGGCCATACTGTATCTTGCCTGTGTTTTCATCGCCTATGCGGCGACGCTGGGCATTTACCTGGATGCCCCTGTGCTGACGCCCTTTGCGGTGAGCGACCGGCCCGAGCTGCTGCTGTTGCCCGCGGCGCTGTTCGCGCTGGCGGTAAAGAGGAAGGCAAAATAAAAAAAGGACGCCCGCGGGCGTCCTTTTTTTATGCTCTTTTTTATTTCGCCCCGCTCCACTGCCAGTTCGTGACCTCGGGCAGGTCGACGCCGTATTCGGCGATATACTGCTTGTGCTCCACGAGCTTGTCCTTCATCTGCTGGATGAGGTAGGCCCCGCGGTTGCCGAGCTGCGGCAGGTTGTACACCGCGGTCATGACGAGGTCGAAGCGGTCGAGGTGGTTGAGCACGCGCATGTCGAAGGGCGTTGTGATGGTGCCCTCCTCGATGTAGCCGCGGACGTGGATGTTCTTGTTGCGGCGCTTATAGGTCATCTCGTGTATCAGGCTGGGATAGCCGTGGAAGGCGAACACGATGGGCTTGTCCGCCGTGAAGATGGCCTCGTACTCCCGCTGGCTGAGGCCGTGCGGGTGCTGCTCCTCGCTCTGCAGGCGCATCAGGTCGACGACGTTCACCACGCGGATCTTCAGCTCCGGGAAGGCGCCGCGCAGGATGGTGACGGCGGCCAGCGTTTCCAGCGTGGGCGTGTCGCCGCAGCAGGCCATGACGATGTCCGGCTCCGCTCCCTCGTCCGTGCTGGCCCACTGCCAGATGCCGATGCCCTGCGTGCAGTGCTTGACGGCCTGGTCCATGGTTAGCCACTGCGGGCGCGGGTGCTTGCTCGCCACGATGACGTTGACGTAGTTGCGGCTCCTTATGCAGTGGTCGAAGCAGCTCAGCAGGCAGTTGGCGTCCGGCGGCAGATAGAGCCGCACGACGTCCGCCTTCTTGTTCGCCACGTGGTCGAGGAAGCCGGGATCCTGGTGCGTGAAGCCGTTGTGGTCCTGCTGCCAGACGTTGCTGGCGAGGACGTAGTTGAGGCTGGCGATGTCCGCGCGCCACGGGAGCTGGTTGCAGACCTTCAGCCACTTGGCGTGCTGGCTGAACATGCTGTCCACGATGCGGATGAAGGCCTCGTAGCTGTTGAAAAAGCCGTGCCGCCCCGTGAGCAGATAGCCCTCCAGCAGGCCCTGGCAGACATGCTCGCTGAGCATGGAGTCCATCACGCGCCCGTCCGGGGCCAGATGGTCGTCGAAGTCCACGGTCCCGGCGTCCCAGGCCCTGTCCGTGGCCTCAAAGACGCTGTTCAGGCGGTTGGAGTTCGTCTCGTCCGGGCCGAAGGCGCGGAAATTGCGCTCGGCGGCGTTGAGCTTATAGATGTCGCGCACGAATTCGCCCAGCTTGGACATGTCCTGCGCCTCCACCGCGCCGGGGAAGGGCACGTTTACCGCATAATCGCGGAAATCCGGCATCCGCAGGTCGCGGAGGAACTTGCCGCCGTTGGCGTGGGGGTTGGCGCCCATGCGCCGCTCGCCGCGCGGCGGGAAGTCCAGCAGGTCCGGCATCGGCACGCCGTTGGCGTCGAAGAGCTCCTGCGGGCGGTAACTGCGCAGCCACTCCTCGATCTGCCGGATGTGCTCGGTGGAGTCCGGCTGTATGGGCACCTGGTGCGCGCGCCAGTAGCCTTCCACCTTCAGCCCGTCCACATAGTCCGGGCCCGTCCAGCCCTTGGGCGTGCGCAGCACGATCATCGGCCACCTGGGCCGCAGCATGTTGCCGTTTTCCCGCGCGTCGGCCTGACAGGCGAGTATCTTCTCCACGCACTCGTCCAGCGCGTCCGCCATCGCGCGGTGCATGGCCATCGGCTCGCTGCCCTCCACGAAATGCGGCTCCCAGCCGCAGCCGGCAAAGAAGGCTTCAAGCTCCTCGTGCGGGATGCGGGCAAAGACGGTGGGGTTGGCTATCTTATAGCCGTTCAGGTGCAGTATGGGCAGCACGGCGCCGTCCGTCTTGGCATTGATGAACTTGTTCAAATGCCAGCTGGTGGCCAGCGGGCCGGTCTCCGCCTCGCCGTCGCCCACGACGGTGGCGGCGATGAGGCAGGGGTTGTCCGTCACGGCGCCGAAGGCGTGCGCGAGGGAGTATCCGAGCTCGCCGCCCTCGTTGATGGAGCCCGGAGTCTCGGGCGCGACGTGGCTGGGTATGCCGCCGGGGAAGGAGAACTGCTTGAAGAGCCGCTGCATGCCCTCCCGGTCGCGGGTGATGTTCGGATAGACCTCCTGATAACTGCCGTCCAGCCAGTCCTGGGCGACCATGGCGTTGCCGCCGTGGCCCGGGCCGGAGACGTATATCATGTCCAGGCCGTATTTCTTGATGGCCCTGTTGAGGTGGGTGTAGATGAAATTCTGGCCGGGGACAGTGCCCCAGTGTCCGACGATCTTCTTTTTGATGTCGCTGGCGCTGAGAGGTTTTTCCAGCAGGGGGTCGTCCAGCAGATAGAGCTGGCAGGCGGAGAGGTAGTTGGCCGCTCGCCAATAGCGGTCGATGACCGCAAGTTCCTTTTCGGTGGCCGGGGCCTTGGCAAAGTCCGACATGATGGGCCTCCTTTGATAGTCGTCCCGCTGCGCGGGCGACTATAGTATATCATTAATTGCAATAAAGAAAAGCCTGATTTTTCATTTTTGAGCGCGGGCGTTGACAGTGTGGCCGGCGGGCATTATAATTGCTTGAAATTCTTTAAGTGATCTGGAGGCAGGGAGAAATGACCAGAACAGCCATCGTCACCGGCGGCAGCGGCGGCATCGGCCGCTGCACGGCCGCCGCCCTGGCCGCGGCGGGCTGCCGCGTATACGAGCTCTCGCGCCACGAGCGCCCCCAGCCGGGCGTGACGCACCTGGCCGCCGACGTGACGGACTTTGCCCAGGTGCGCGCCGCCGTGGACGAGGTGCTCGCGCGCGAGGGGCGCGTGGACATCCTGGTGTGCAACGCCGGCTTTGGCATCTCCGGCGCGGCGGAGCTGACGAGCGCGGCGGACGCGCACGCGCAGCTGGAGCTCAACCTCTTCGGCATGGACAACGCCTGCCGGGCCGTGCTGCCCGCCATGCGCGCGCAGGGCGGCGGGCGCATCGTCTGCATGAGCTCCATCGCCGGCATTTTGCCGATACCCTTCCAGCTCTGGTACTCGGTGTCCAAGGCGGCCGTCAACGCCTATGTCCTGGCGCTGCAGAACGAGGTGCGGCCCTTCGGCGTCAGCCTCTGCGCCGTGATGCCGGGCGATATCCGCACGGGCTTCACCGCCGCGCGGAAAAAGACAGCGGAGGAGGGCCCCTACGGCGGCCGCGTGGCGCGCAGCGTGGCGCGCATGGAGCACGACGAGGAGACGGGCATGAGCGCGGAGGACGCCGCGGCCTACGTGGCGAAAATGGCGCTGCGCCGCCGTTCGTCCCCGCTCAAGGCCCTGGGCGCGCCCTATAAGGCCGCCGCCGCGGCGGCCAAGCTGCTGCCCCGGCGCGTGAGCAACTACATCGTGGGCCGCATGTACGCAAAGTGAGCGCGCGGCGGCAAAAAGGCCGTTAAAACCTTGTCTGCCGCCGCCGGTTGTGATAGACTTGTCATAAAGAGAGGAGTGAGAGCCGTGTTCGACCCCAACGGACCATTCATGTACGGCCTCGTGGCCGTCGTCATCCTGTTCGTCATCGCCATGAGCATACGCTTCATCGTCCTCGCCTGGAAGCGGGCGAAGAAGCTGGGCATGGACCCGAAGGTGCTGCGCCGCGTGGCGGTCTCGTCCGCCATTTTCACCGTCGCCCCGGCGGTGAGCATCCTCCTGGGCGTGATCGCCCTTTCGCGCGCCCTGGGCTTCCCCCTGCCCTGGCTGCGCCTTTCCGTCATCGGCGCGCTCACCTATGAGACGCCCGCCGCCGCCTCGGCAGCCGCCGCGGTGAGGACGGACCTCTCGCAGCTCATCACCGACCCCATGGTGTTCGCCACCATCGCCTGGGTCATGACGCTCGGCATAATCCCCGGCACGGTGCTCGTGCCTACTGTGGGCAAAAAAATTGAAAACGGCGTCATGCGCATCCGCCAGAAGGACGAGAAGTGGGGCAGCCTGTTCATGACGGCCCTCTTCCTGGGCATGATAAGCGCCTTCCTCGGCATGGTGTTCGCCACCGTCAGCGAGGGCCTGCGCGGCTGGATACCCTGCTTCGTGATGATAGCCTCGGCCCTCATCATGTGCGTCTGCGCCGTGTTCGTGAAGGTGCTCAAGTGGAAGTGGATGGAGGACTACGCCCTGCCCATCAGCATGCTGGGCGGCATGGCGCTGAGCATCCCCATCACTGACCTGATAAACGCCATAGCCTGAGGGGAGGGGACGAGAATGGGAAAATACACGAATTTCCGCGACTATGAGCACTTCGTGGGCCGCTGGTGGATGCTCACCGGCTTCGCCCTGCTGCTGGCCGTCCCCGCCGCCATCTGCGTGGTGTACGACGCCTGGCCCCCGCTCACCTGGGTGCTGGAGGGCCTGCTGGGCGTGGCGCCCATCTACTGGACGGTGGGCACCATCGAGGTGCTGACCTACGTGCCGATGCTGGGCACGGGCGGCAGCTACCTCGGCTTCTTCACCGGCAACCTCACCAGCCTCAAGGTGCCCTGCGCGCTCAACGCCATGGAGAGCGCGGGCGTGGAGCCCGGCTCGGAGGAGGGGGAGGTCATCTCCACCATCGCCATCGGCGTCTCCAGCCTGGTCACCACGGCGGTGATAGCCATCGGCGTGCTGGCCCTCAGCGCCATCCGCGGCTTCATCGAGTCGCCGGTGCTGCAGCCGGCGTTCGACAACATCCTGCCCGCGCTCTTCGGGCCGCTGGCGGTGGTGTACGTCTCCAAGAACTGGCGCGTGGCCATGGCGCCGCTGGTATTCATGGTTGCGCTCTTCGTCTGTGTGCCGTCGCTGGCCTCCTCCGTGGGCGTGCTGGTGCCCGTGGGGGCCATCATCGCCATCGCGGCGGCGCGTATCCTCTATAAGAAAGGACTGGTGTGAGGATGAAGAAGACCCTTGCCCTGGGCTCCGCCGCCGCGCTGGGCGCGCTGGGCGCCGTGCTCGCCGCGCGCACGCTGCGCTTTAAGCCGCGCGAGGAGGCCGCGCCGGCGCCGGATGCCGTCCGCGTGGACGGGCAGAAGGCCATCGACGACCTGGCGGACATGATCCGCTGCAAAACGGTCTCCAACCTGGACCACTCGCTGGAGGACGCCGCGGAATTTGATAAATTCCGCGCCCTGCTGGCCGAGCGCTTCCCCGCCGTGCATGAAAAATGCCCGCCGGAGCACATCGGCCGCTGCGGGCTGCTGTATCACTGGAAAGGCGCGGGGGACAGCGCGCCCACCGTGCTGATGGCGCACTACGACGTCGTCCCCGCCGACGAGTCCACCTGGACGCAGCCGCCCTTCGGCGGCGTGATCGAGGACGGCGTGCTCTACGGCCGCGGCGCGCTGGACACCAAGATAACCCTCTGCTCCTGCCTGGAGGCGGCCGAGCAGCTCATAAAGAGCGGCTTTACGCCGAAAAACGACATCTATTTCGCCTTCTCAGGCGAGGAGGAGATAGCCGGCCCCTCGGCGTCCGACATCGTGGACACGCTCGCCGCGCGCGGCGTGACGCCCGCGCTGGTGCTTGACGAGGGCGGGGCCGTGGTGCAGGGCGTGTTCCCGGGCGTCAAGCAGCCCTGCGCGCTCATCGGCACCTCCGAAAAGGGCCAGATGCAGCTGCATCTGGAGATGGCCAGCCGCGGCGGGCACGCCTCCGCGCCCCCGGCGCACACAATAGCCGGCGAACTGGCGAAGGCCGTCACGCGCATCGAGTCGCACCCCTTCCCCTATACGCTCACGCCCCCGGCGGCGGAGATGCTGGACACCCTGGGCCGCCACTCCATCTGGCCGGTGAAGCTGATAATGGCCAACCTCTGGCTCTTCTCACCGCTGCTGGGCCTGGCCACGCGCCTGATGGGCGGCGAGCTCAACGCCCTGGTGCGCACCACCTGCGCCGTCACGCAGATGAGCGGCAGCCCTGCCAACAACGTGATGCCGCCGGAGGCCAGCGTGGGGCTCAACCTGCGCGTCATCTGCGGCGAGAGCTGCGAGAGCGCGGAAGCGCGCATCCACCGGCTCATAAAAAACAAGAACATCCGCCTGCGCCGCGGCCCCTGCTCGGAGCCCTCGCCCTATTCGGAAACGGGCGACAGCGAGGGCTGGCAGCGCCTGTGCGCCGCCGTGCGCTCCACCTGGCCGGAGGCCATCGTCTCGCCCTATCTGATGCTGGCCGGCTCGGACAGCCGCCACTACGGGCGCATCAGCTCGCACGTCTACCGCTTCTGCCCCATCGAGATGACGAACGAGGAGCGCGCAGGCATACACGGCAACGACGAGCGCATCCCCACCTACAAGATCGTCAAGTGCGCGGAGTTCTACCTGCGCCTGATAAGCTCCTGCTGAGCGCCAAATGCGCAAAAAACGGGCGTCCCTCAAACGAGGGACGCCCGTTTCAGGCAAGCGGCACGCCGTTTTCAAGCACGTACCATTCCCCGTCCATCAGCACGTATTCCCCGCTGCCGTTGGACACATAGGTGAAGCCGCCCTCGCCGCCGTTCACGTCGAAAACCCAGCTCTCGAAGCCCTCGGCGTCGTTCGGCGCCTCGCCGGGCTCAAAGGTGACGCGCCGCAGCCTTGCGCCCGCTTCAAACTCCTGCAGCGCGGCGGCGCCCTGCGCGTCGAGCTCCCAGGCCTCCTCAACGCTGCAGGAATAGTGCGTGATGGCCACGCTCTCCACATCCTCCGGCAGCAGGCCGCCGCCGGAGCCGCAGCCGCCGAGCGCGCTTGCCGCAAACGCCAAAACCGCGATGGCCGCCAACTGTCTTTTCATGCCCTGTACCTCCTTGCCAAAACTTAACTGAAAATACGACGCCCCCCGCCGCAAAAAGTTCCCCCCCGCCGCGGCTCTTGCCAGATGTTGATAAAATATAGTATAATAAATAAATACCGCTCAGAAAGCAGGACAGTGATGGACGGATACATCATCCCCGCCGGCTACGGCGAGGCGGAATACATCGACAAAAAATCGCGCTTCATCGGCCAGGTGGAGCACGTGGAGAGCGAGTCGGAGGCCATGGCCTTCGTCGAGCGCATACGCAAAAAACACGCCGACGCCACGCACAACGTCTGGGCCTACGTCCTCAGCGGCGGGGCCATGCGCTGGAGCGACGACGGCGAGCCCGGCGGCACCTCCGGCCAGCCGACGCTGAACGTTTTCCGCCAGGCGGGCGTGTGCGACGTCTGCTGCGTGGTGACGCGCTATTTCGGCGGCATACTGCTGGGCTCCGGTGGGCTGGTGCGGGCGTATTCAAAGGCCGCCGCCCTCGCGCTGGAGGCCGCGGGCCGCGCGCGCATGGCCGAGTGGCAGCGCGTGGAGCTCGACTGCACATACGCGCAGTACGAGCGCGTGCGCCGCGCGCTGGAGGGCGCGGGCGCGGAGGGTCTTGAAGGCGGCTTCGGCGAATTCGTCACCGTCTCCGCCCTGCTGCCCGCCGGCGCGGCGGAGGAGCTCGCCGGCCGCCTCTCGGATATGACGGCGGGCGCGGCGCGCCTGCGCGTGCTGGGCGGCGTGTTCCGCCCGCAGAAGCTGTAAAGGGGGCGGCAAAATGGACTTCCGCTGCGCAAAAACGGAGGAATTCACCCGCGTACGCGATTTTTACTGGCGGCTCATCGACCGCATGGAGGGCGGGCCGTTCGACCCCGGCTGGCGCCGCAGCGTCTACCCCTCGGACGACGAGCTGCGCGATGCGCTGGGCCGCGGCGAGCTCTGGCTGCTCGAGGACGGGGCGGACATCGCCGCCGCCGTCATCGTCAACAACGACTATAACCCCGGCTACGAGGGCCTGCCCTGGGCCGTCGAGGCGCCGCCGGAGCGCGTTTACGTGCTCCACGTCCTGGGCGTGGACCCGGACCGCCAGGGCCGCGGCGTTGCCCGCCGGGTGGTGGAGGAGTGCCTCGCCCTGGCCCGCTCGCGCGGCGCGGCCTGCGTGCGGCTGGACGTCCTCGGCGGCAACGAGCCGGCGGAGCGGCTCTATAAGCGCGCCGGCTTCCGCTTCGTGGCGGCGAAGGAGATGTTCTACGAGGACACGGGCTGGACGGAGTTCCGCATGTTCGAATTCCCGCTGTAAAAAATTTTTTCGGAAAAAAGAAGGGTTTTCGCCGCCGGCGGCGTATTAGATAAGCGAGGGGGTCAAGCGCATGTCCTGTCCGCGAGAGAGAAGGGAACACGACGAGTTCACGCTCGTCTGTGAAAAAGGGGTGAGGGCCGCCCGCAGCGCCGGGCGCGCCGTGCCGGAGGAGGAGTGCCAGCTGCGCACCTGCTTCCAGCGCGACATCGACCGCATCACCCACTGCAAGGCGTTCCGCCGCCTGAAGCACAAGACGCAGGTGTTCCTGCAGCCGGAGGGCGACCACTACCGCACGCGCCTCACGCACACGCTGGAGGTGGCGCGCGTGGCGCGCACGATCTCCCGCGCCCTGCGCCTGAACGAGGACCTGACGGAGGCCATCGCCCTCGGGCACGACCTGGGGCACACGCCCTTCGGCCATGCCGGCGAGCGCGCGCTCAACGAGATCTACCCCGGCGGCTTCCGCCACTATGAGCAGAGCCTGCGCGTGGTGGACCGCCTGGAAAAGGACGGCCGCGGCCTCAATCTCTGCCGGGAGACGCGTACCGGCATCCTCAACCACACCACCGGCCAGCCGCGCGGCAGCCTGGAGGCCGACGTCGTGCGTCTCTCGGACCGCATCGCCTACATCAACCACGACCTGGACGACGCCGAACGCGCGGGCATCATCCTCCCCGGCGACGAGCCGGCCATCGTCCGCGAGCGCCTGGGCGCGCGCAACAGCCAGCGCATCAACGCCATCGTCACGGACGTCATCGAGGCCAGCGCCGGCCTGGACGTGATACTGATGTCGCCGCCCATCAGCGAGGCCGTGCACGAGTTCACGGAGTTCATGTATTCGCACGTCTACCGCAACCCCGTGGCCAAGGGCGAGGAGAGCAAGGTGGGGAATATCCTCAGGAGCATATGGGAATATTATGTCAACCGTCCGTCCGCCCTGCCGGACGACTACCGCCGCCTGGCGGAGGAGGACGGCCTGGAGCGCGCCGTGACGGACTACGTCTCCGGCATGACGGACAAGTATGTGATGGACGTCTATTCCGAGCTCTTCATCCCGAAGAGCTGGGCCGTCAGATGAAAAGCGAAAGGGGGACGAAGGATGCCGATACCTGACAGCTTCCTGCAGGAGCTGGCGGAGAGGAACCCGATAGAGGAAGTGGTGGCGGAATACGTCCCGCTGACGAAGCGCTCGGGGCAGAATCTGTTCGGCCTCTGCCCCTTCCACAGCGAAAAGACGCCGAGCTTTTCCGTCTCGCCCTCCAAGCAGATCTACCACTGCTTCGGCTGCGGCAAGGGCGGCAGCGTCATCAACTTCATCATGGAGATCGAGAACCTCTCCTTCCGGGAGGCGGTGGAGTTCCTGGCCCGCCGCGCGGGGATGACCGTCCCCGACGACGGCGGCGACCCCGGCCGCGGCCGCCGCGAGCGGCTCTATGCCCTCAACCGGGAGGCGGCGCGGTTCTTCTACTCGCAGCTCTCGGAGCCGGCGGGGGAGGGCGCGCGGCGCTATCTTGAGCGGCGGCAGATAAGCCCCCAGACGGCCCGCCGCTTCGGCCTCGGCTGCGCGCCGGACAGCTGGGAGAGCCTGACGCGGGCCATGAAGGCCAAAGGCTTCACGGAGCGCGAGCTCAGCCAGGCCGGGCTCGTGCGCCAGGGCAAAAACGGCGGCGTGTACGACCTCTTCCGCGGCCGGCTGATGTTCCCCGTCATCGACGTGCGCGGCCAGGTGGTGGCCTTTTCCGGGCGCATCCTGGGCGACGGGGAGCCCAAGTACCTCAACACGCCGGAGACGCCGGTATTCAGCAAAAGCCACAATCTTTTCGGCCTGAATCTGGCTAAAAAGTCCAAAAGCGGATACATTATCCTCGTGGAGGGCAATATCGACGTCGTCTCCCTCCATCAGGCGGGCTTCGACTCCGCCGTCGCCTCGCTGGGCACCTCGCTCACACCCGAGCAGGCGCGGCTGCTCAGCCGCTATACGCACGAGATCGTCATCGCCTACGACGCCGACGAGGCCGGGCGCAAGGCCGCGCAGCGCGCCATCGGCATCCTGGACAAGCTGGAGCTGCGCGTGCGCGTGCTCACCGTGCAGGGGGCCAAGGACCCGGACGAGTTCATCAAAGCCCGCGGGGCGGACGCCTTCCGCGCGCTGCTGGAGCAGAGCGAGAACCACGTCGATTACCGCCTGGACACGGCGAAGGCCAAATACGACCTCAAAACCGACGAGGGCAGGCTGGGCTTCCTCAAAGAGGCCACGGAGATCCTCTCCACGCTGCCCGGCGCGGTGGAGCGCGAGGTGTATGCCAGCCGCGTGGCGGAGCTCTGCTCCGTCTCCGAGGCGGCGGTGAAGGGCGAGGTGGAGCGCACGCGCCGCCGCCGCTCGGGCCGCGAGCGGCGCACGCTGGAGCGCGAGCTGCGCCCCGTGCGCGTCTCGCAGCCGCAGGTGAAGGGCATCACCTATAAGGACCCGCGCTCCGCCGCGGCGGAGGAGGGCGTCATCCGCCTGCTGGGCCTGGACCCGGCGCTGTTCCGCGGCCGCGAGGCGCTGGATGAGGAGGACTTCTCCTCGCCGGAGCTGTGGCACATCTACTCCGCCCTCCGCCGGAGGACGGACGCGGGCGCTTCCATCGCGCCCGCCGCCATGAGCGGCGAGCTGAGCCCGGACGAGCTCAGTTTGCTGACGGGCATCATGCAGAAACCGGAGTCCGCCGCCAACGGCGCGCGGGCGCTGGCCGATTACATAAGCATCATGAAGGAACGCCGGAGCGTCCCCGCGCCCTCCGAGGAGGGCGTGATGGAGCTCTGGGAACGAATGAAGAAAGAAAAAAGGGGCTGAGATGAGCATGGAAGAGAACAAGAACAAGATCACCGCCGAGACCGGCAACGCGCCGAAGAAGAAAAAGGCCGCCAAACCAGCCGAGCCCTCCGTCGAGGAGTTCGACCCCGCGGCCGCCGCCAAGCTCAAGGAGGAAAAGCTCAACGCGCTTGTCGAAAAGGGCAAGAAGGCCGGCAAGCTCACCAGCAAGGAGCTGATGGACACGCTCGACGACCTAAAGCTGGAGCCGGAGGAGCTGGACAAGTTCTACGACAAGCTGGAGGACCTGGGCATCGACACCTCCGGCGAGGACATCATCCCCCCGCTGGACGACGACGCCCTGCCCGAGATCGAGGAGCTGCAGGACATCGAGGAGGTCACCGAGGAGGAGCTGGCCGACACGGACAGCCTGGTGGACACCTTCTCCACCGACGACCCTGTGCGCATGTACCTGAAGGAGATAGGCAAGGTGCCCCTGCTCACGCCCGACGAGGAGCAGGACCTGGCCCGCCGCATGGCGGACGGGGACGAGGAGGCCAAGCGCCGCATGGCGGAGGCCAACCTGCGCCTGGTGGTCTCCATCGCCAAGCGCTACGTGGGCCGCGGCATGCTCTTCCTGGACCTCATCCAGGAGGGCAACCTGGGCCTCATCAAGGCCGTTGACAAGTTCGACTACACCAAGGGCTACAAATTCTCCACCTACGCCACCTGGTGGATACGCCAGGCCATCACCCGCGCCATCGCCGACCAGGCGCGCACCATCCGCATCCCCGTGCACATGGTGGAGACCATCAACAAGGTCATCCGCGTCTCCCGCCAGCTCCTGCAGGAGCTGGGCCACGACCCCAGCGCGGAGGAGATCGCCGACGAGATGGGCATGCCCGTCGATAAAGTCCGCGACATCCTGAAGATCGCGCAGGAGCCCGTGAGCCTGGAGACCCCCATAGGCGAGGAGGAGGACAGCCACCTGGGCGACTTCATCCCCGACGAGGACGCCAGCGAGCCCAGCGAGGCCGCCAGCTTCTCCCTCCTGAAGGAGCAGCTGATGAGCGTGCTGGACACCCTCACCCCCCGCGAGAAAAAGGTGCTCGAGCTGCGCTTCGGCATCGTGGACGGCCGCACCCGCACGCTGGAGGAGGTCGGCAAGGAGTTCAACGTCACGCGCGAGCGCATCCGCCAGATCGAGGCCAAGGCCCTGCGCAAGCTCCGCCACCCCAGCCGCAGCAAAAAGCTCCGCGACTTCCTGAACTGAGAGGCGAGCGATGCCCTTTACCCTCGAAACGCTCGATTTCCTCTCCCTCAACCGCGCCATGAACTCCCGCGAGTGGTTCCACGCGCACCGCGCGGAATACGAATCGCTGGTGCTCGAGCCGCTCGCGGAGCTCACGCTCGCCCTTGCCCCCGCCCTGGCGGACATCGACCCCGCCATCGTCTGCGACCCCCGCGTGGGGAAGAGCATCTCGCGCATCTGGCGGGACACGCGCCGGGGCCCGGACCTGCCCATCTACCGCGACGTGATGTGGTGCATCTTCCTGCGCGAGAAATACGTCGCCCTCCCGGGCTTCTGGTTCGAGTTCTCCCCGCGCGCCCTGCGCTGGGGCTGCGGCTGGTACCAGACCCCGCCGGAGGTGATGGACGCCGCGCGCACGCTGATAAAGGAAAATGGCTCCGCCTGGCAAAATGCGAAAAAAGCCGCGCTCGCCCGCCCGGACTTCGCCCTGGAGGACACGCGCTACAAGCGCACGCGCCACCCGGACGCGCCGGAGTACGAGCGCGCCTGGCTCGACCAGCGCAGCCTCTGCCTGACGCACGAGGAGGGCGGCATCGACGCCCTCTTCAGCCCCGCCCTCGCACAGCAGGTGGCGGACGGCTTCCGCGCCATGTCCCCGGTGTACGGCTTTTTCATCGCCGCCTGGTCGCGCGTCCCCCGGGAGCGCCTCCAGCGCTGACAAAGGGGCGCAGCCATGAAAAAGAAACTGCTCATCGCCGCGGCGCTTCTGCTCGTGGCCGCCGTGGGCGCCTATTTCTGCTGGCCCGTCCGCCTGCTGCCGGAGGGCGAAGATCTCGGCGAGCTTGAAATCGCCTATCTGGAGCACAGCGCCGAAGACGGCGAGCTCAGCGGCATATCCGAGCGCTACCGCCTGACGCCGGACATGCCCGAGTACGCGGAAGCGCTCGAGCTGCTGCAAATGAGCCGCTGCCGCCCCAAACTGGGCACCTTCCTCGGCCGGGGCAGCATCGGCGGCGCTTACCGCCTCATGACCGTCTACGTCTCCACGGGCGACAGCGTCATGCTCACGGAAGTGGGCGAGGTGTCCGTCAACGGCCGCGTCTACCGCTGCCAGGCCAAGCCCCTGCTCCACGCCATCCGCGGCCTGCTCGCCTCCGTCCCCCAGTTGACAGTATAATCAACTTACTTAACTAAATCAACCCGCGATTTTCCGCCTCCCCAAGCGCCCCGGCCCGCCGGGGCGCTTTTCCTGTTGACATACTTAGAGCAACAAGGTATATTATACATAGACCATCTATGTAAGGAGGCGGCGGCATGGACAAAAACCTTCTGGGCGGCAGCACGGTGCTGATGTTGCTCTCGCTGCTGAGCGAGGGGGACAGGTACGGCTACGACATCATCCGCGAGCTGGCCGCGCGCAGCGAGAACGTGTTCCAGATGCGCGAGGGCTCGCTTTATCCCGTTCTGCACCGGATGGAGGCCCAGGGCTGGGTGAAGGCCTACGAAAAGGCGGCGGAAAACGGCAAAAAGCGCCGCTATTACCGCATAACCTCCTCGGGCAAAAAGCAGCTCACCGCCGAGCGCCGGCAGTGGGAGGAGTTCACCGGTTCGGTGGAAAAGGTGATAGGGGGTGGCGCGCGTGCGTTTGCCTGAGTGGGACGAGTTTATTTCCCGGGTAGTACGCCAGGTGCGCTTCACGCCCGACCGCCGGGGCATCAAACGCGAGCTGGAAGCGCACTTGGAGGACGCGGCGGCCCAGCGCATGGCCGGCGGGGCGGACGCGCGCCAGGCCGCCGCCGAGGCCGTGGCCGGCATGGGCGACCCCGAAGAGATAGGCCGCGAGCTGAACCGCGCCCACAACCAGTTCATCGGCTGGACATGGCTGATATCCAAATGGACATTTATAGTCGGCGTGGTTGTGATGGGCCTCTCCGGAACGCTGTTCCTCCTGCCCACCGTTCTATTCGGCAGCGCCGCGCCGCAATATACGAGCTTCGACAGGTTTTACGGCGTGGGCGAGCCGGTGTGCATAGTGGACGTGGACGAAAGCCGCGAATTGAGCCACCGCACGGTGACTCTCGACGAGGTGCTCATATACGAGGGCGGCTATGTGGAAATAAGAACCATGACCGAATACCCCTCCTTCAGCCGCCTGCCGGAGGTCTGGTGGGAGGCGAGCTATATACGCGACGACACGGGCGCGGAATATCCCGTAGACCGCTTCCGCGTGAACGGCAACTACGGCTCCGGCGTCGACTATGTGCAGTTCATGACGCGGATGTACACCAGCCTCGAGTACATGAATAGCGGCGAGCACTCGCCCGACGCCGTGGGCATAAGCGAGGACGCCCGCACGCTGTGGATAGGCAGCGAGTACACGGGCATGGAGCTCGAATTCGAGGTCGAGATAGGCGATTGGGGGGCCGCGGCATGAACAGGAAGAGGATTTTTGCCGCTGCGGCTTACATAACGGTAATTATAATATATTCCGTGTTTGTATTCTTCCTCATAGACCCGTATATGGATCTCGAGAGCGCGTATTCGGCCTATCTGGAGGGGCACAACCTGCCGGAGCCGTCCATAGTGCGCACGGAGGAGTCCAGCGCGCTCGTGAGGGTGTACGCGGCCGGGAGGGGCTATGTCTCCGCGCAGTACTTCGAAAAGGGCGCGGCCTTCTATACGATAGGCTGGGGGCTCTTGCCCGGCGAGCTGCTGACGAAGGACAACACGGTGGCGTACTTCTTCGACGACCTCGGCATCGTGCTTGGGGCCTGCGACGTGCCGGGCGCGACGCAGGTGCGCTTTGAGCTCTGGGCCCCGGGGGATGGATACAGGGACATAACCGTGCCGCTGAACCTCGACGGCTGCTTTATCTATGAGCACGGCACGGACTACGTGGGCGTGGACCCCTTCGTCACGCGCGCCGAGGCCCTGGACGCGGACGGGAACGTGCTGGACATCGCCACGGAGGCCGACTGGGACTACGACGAATACCTGCGAAGCGAGTATAACAGGGCGCATTAGGCAAAAAATATGAGTACAGGCGAAAAATAAATGCACTTTTTACTTGCAATGCGCCGCGCTATATGCTAAAATACACCTTGCGCTTTGTAACCACGTTTCGTGCTCAAGGCAGCTCTATCAGAGGTGAGGAACAATGAAGGAAGGCATCCACCCCAAGTATTATAAGACCACTATCCGGTGCGCCTGCGGCAATGTCATCGAGGTCGGCTCCACCCGTGAGAACATCTCCGTTGAGATCTGCTCCAAGTGCCACCCGTTCTATACCGGCAAGCAGAAGCTGGTCGATACCAGCGGCCGTGTTGACAAGTTCAACAAGAAGTACGGCATCAAGTAATTACGATGAACGGCTGTGTCCGCCCGGCGCTGTGCGCGGGGCGGACATGCTTTTTGCGGGGTGAAAACTATCAACGATACCACGAAGAAAAAAGAACGCGCCGTCCTGGCCGGCCTCGCGGCGGCGAGCATGTCCCCGGCCGAGCGCTCGGGCGAGATATCGATGGAGGAGCTGGCCGCGCTGGTGGAGACCGCCGGCGGCGAGTGCGTGGGCTCCGTGCTGCAGCAGCGCGCCGCGCCCGACCCGCGCACCTTCATCGGCGAGGGCAAGGTGGCCGAGCTGAAGGAGCTCATCGCCAACGCGGACTGCCAGCTCGCCGTTTTTGACAACGAGCTCACGCCCAGCCAGATGCGCGTCCTCGGCGAGGAGCTGGGCGTGCGCGTGCTCGACCGCAGCGGGCTGATACTCGACATCTTCGCCCAGCGCGCGCGCACGCGCGAGGGCCAGCTACAGGTTGAGCTCGCGCAGTACGAATACCTCCTGCCGCGCCTTACCGGCATGTGGACGCACCTGGTGCGCCAGACGGCCTCCGGCGGGGCCTCGCCCATAGGCACGCGCGGCCCCGGCGAGACGCAGTTGGAGACCGACCGGCGGCACATCCGCCGAAAAATACAGAAGCTGCGCGAGGAGCTCGAGCAGGTGCGCAAGGTGCGCTCCGTACAGCGCCGCCGCCGCGAGCGCAACGCCATGCCCGTGGTGGCCATCGTCGGCTATACGAACGCCGGCAAGAGCACGCTGCTGAACACCCTCACGGGCGCGGAGATCCCGGCCAACGACCGCCTGTTCGACACGCTGGACACCACCACCCGCCGCCTGCAGCTGGACGAGGCGCAGGAGGTGCTGCTCTCGGACACCGTCGGCTTCATCCGCAAGCTGCCCACGCATCTGGTGGAGGCCTTCAAAGCCACGCTGGAGGAGCTCAAATACGCCGACGTGCTGCTGCACGTCATCGACATCTCCAGCCCCGACATGAGCGCGCAGATCGAGGTCGTGGAGGAGCTGATAAACCAGCTCGGCGCTGGCGCCACGCCATGCATCCGGGTCTATAACAAGTGCGACCGCTACCTGGGCGAGCTGCCCCACGGCGAGAACACCGTCTGCCTCAGCGCCAAGACCGGCGAGGGCACGGCGGAGCTCGTGCGCGCCATCGCCGCCGTGCTGGGCCGCGAGAGCCGGCGCGTCACGCTGCGCCTGCCCTACGACCGCGGCGGCGTGCTGGAAACGCTGCGGCGGGAGGCCGCCGTCACCGCCGTGGACTACCGCGAGGACTGCATGGAGGTCGCCGTCACTGTCAAGCCCGAGCTCTGGGGCCTGGTGCGGGATTACGTAACAGAAGATTAAATAAATTATGTAAACCCACCGCCCCAAACGCGCCCACACGCGCCGCAGGTGCGCAAAATTGCGCCGTCCGGGCAAAATATGCTTGCATTCGGCGCGTAAACATGCTATAATACCAAGGCTTTGAGTAAAAGCACAGTTTGGACGGTCCGCTGCCGAGGCACAGAGCCCGCCGGTCATGAACGTCCGTAATCGAAAGAGGGATCACTATGGATCTGGTCAAGACTCTGACCGAGCAGTACATGAAGAGCGAACTGCCCGAAATGAACGTCGGCGACACCGTGCGCGTCACCGTCCGCGTCAAGGAGGGCAACCGCGTCCGCAACCAGGCCTTCGACGGCACCATCATCGCCAAGAAGCACGGCGGCATCAACGAGACGATCACCGTCCGCCGCATCAGCTACGGCGTTGGCTGCGAGAAGGTATTCCCCGTGCATTCCCCCACGATCGTTTCCGTGGAGACCCTGCGCCGCGGCAAGGTCCGCCGCGCCAAGCTGTACTACCTGCGCGACCGCGTGGGCAAGAAGGCGAAGGTCAAGGAGCGCATCTGAGCGAAAAAAGAGGGCTCGCCGTGAGCCCTCTTTTTTCATTTTGCCGCTACTCCGCAAGGAAGTAGCGGCGTTTTTTCTCCGTGCCGCGGCCGTATTCGATGGCGCGCACGGGGCAGCGGCTGATGCAGGCCATGCAGTGCGTACACTTCCCCTGCCAGACGGGCCGCCCGTTTTCGATGACGATGTCGTTCACGGGGCAGACGGCGGCGCATTTGCCGCAGGAGATGCAGCCGTCCGTGGCGCAGAAGGCGCGGTCCTTGATGATGTAGCGGTAAAAGACGCGGTTTACCGCCCCGCTCTTCAGCCGGTCGAGCGCGCCGGCGCTGTGGGCGGGGAGGGGCTCCCCGCGGCGGATGCAGTCCGCGCCGCGCTCGAGCACGGGCTCGGCCCGGGCGACGATACCGGCGCTCTCCTCCTCGCCGGGGGCGGAGAAGAGGGCGATGTAGTTCTCGGGCATCACGACTTCCAGCACGCCGCGGAACTCAAGGCCCTTTTCCGCGCAAAGCGCGCGCAGCGCGGGCTCCGCGTTGCCTATCTCGCTGCCGCAGGTCATGACGAAATACGCCTCGCGGCTGCCGTTGAAGCGCGCGGCGCGGATAAATGAGGCGAACACGCGCGGTATCTGCCAGCCGTAGGTTGGCGAGACGAACACCCAGGGGCGCACGCAGCTGAGCTCGGCGGCGACGCCGTTTTTGATATACGCGAAGCAGTCCAGGCAGTCCTCATCGAGCCGGCGTGCGAGGTATCTTGCGCAGTGGGCGCTGTTGCCGGTGCCGGTATAGTAGACGATCATGTACATCCCTCCGCGGACAGCATACCACGGCCGGCGCGCCGGCGCAAGCATAATGCCGCCGGCAGGACTCATATAATCAACCACGAAAAGCCGGGAGTGGTGTATATGAGGACAGACATCGAGGAGCGCGCCGTCAGGCTCGCGGAGTACATAACGGAAAACCGCGCCACCGTCCGCGCCGCCGCCAAAGCCTTCGGCGTCTCCAAGTCTACGGTACACAAGGACATCACTGAGCGACTGGAGAGCGTGGACAGCGCGCTCTGCGCCGAGGTGCGGCGGCTGCTGGAGCTGAACAAGGCCGAGCGGCACATCCGCGGCGGCCTCGCCACCCGTCAAAAATACCAGACTGCGTCTGGAGGCAGAGGCCGCGCGGAGCGCGGCGGTGCGGTTCACGGTGGCGGCCCGGAGAAATAGCCGGGCTGCACGAGGCCGCGCCCAGGCTGCGCCCGGAGGCAATGGCCGCGCCCAGACTGCGTCTGGAGGCAGAGGCCGCGCGGAGCGCGGCGGTGCGGTTCACGGGGGCGGCCCGGAGAAATAGCCGGGCTGCACGAGGCCGTGCCCAGGCTGCGCCCGGAGGCAATGGCCGCGCCCAGGCTGCGTCTGGAGGCAGTGGCCGCGCGGAGCGCGGCGCGGGAGGCGTCAGGGTGGCGATACGCGATAGATGGCCCGGCGGGGCGGGAACAGCCATACATGGAAACAGGCGGGGCCTTGGCCCCGCCTGACAGCTTGTAAAAAGCCTCGCAGAGTTTGCGGCCGCAGCCGCAAATAAAGTGGGATCCGTTTTTCCCGGGGGCGTGTACCTCGGGAAAAACACTTATCGCGCAGCGGAGTGCCGGCTTGTCCGCCGAAGGTGGACAATTAAGGCGCGCAGCGGAGCGCGATCCCCTCTGTCAGATAAGGCATTGCCTTATCTGACAGACTTGCAGGCGGGGCTTTTGCCCCGCCTGCAGCTGTGTTGTCATTTTTTCTTCCGGCCGAAGATGCCTGTGTGCTCGGGCACATTTTCGCCCATGGCCTTGGCGTAGGCCCGCAGGGCGTCCTTCTGTGCGCCGCTGAGGTTTTTCGGCACGGCGATGTTGACGGTGACGTACTGGTCGCCGCGCCCACCGCCGCGCAGATAGGGGATGCCCTTGCCGCGCAGGCGGAACACAGCGCCGGGTTGCGTCCCCTCGGGGATGGTGAGCTTGACCTTGCCGTCCAGCGTGGGCACTTCGATCTCCGCGCCCAGCGCGGCCTGCGCAAAGCTGATATCGGCCGCGGAGAGGACGGACGAGCCGTCGCGCTCGAACTGCTCGCTCTCGCGCACGGATACGGTGACCAGCAAATCGCCGGCCGGGCCGCCCTGTTCGCCGGCCGCGCCCTGGCCCTTGATGGATATCGTCTGCCCGTCGTCTATGCCGGCGGGTATGTTCACGCTGATGCGCCGGTTGCGGCGCACCTTGCCCTTGCCGCGGCAGGTGGGGCAGGGCTGGTGGATGATCTTGCCGGTGCCGCCGCACTTGGGGCAGGGCCCGGTGGACTGCATCATGCCGAAGGGCGTGCGCTGGGTGGTCTTTACGCTGCCCGTGCCGCCGCAGTTGGAGCAGACCTCCGCCGTAGTGCCGCTTGCGCATCCGCTGCCCTTGCAGTCTGGGCACTCCTCCACGCGGCCTACCTGCACTTCCTTCTTGCAGCCAAAGGCCGCTTCCTCGAAGGAGATGCTGACCGACGCGCGGACGCTGTCGCCCCTGCGGGGGCCAGCGCGGCGCGAGCCCTGGCCGCCGAAGCCGCCAAAGCCGAAAATATCGCCAAGGTCGCCGAATATATCGCCAAAACCGCCAAAGCCGCCGAACCCGCCCGCGTCAAAGCCGCCGCCGCCAAAACCGGCGTTGGGGTCGAAGGCCGCGTGGCCGTACTGGTCGTACTTAGCGCGCTTTTCCGGGTCGCCGAGCACCTGCGCGGCCTCGTTTATCTCCTTGAACTTGGCCTCGCACTCCTTGTCGTCGGGGTGCAGGTCCGGGTGGTACTGCTTTGCGAGCTTCCTGTATGCTTTTTTAATGTCGTCCTCGCTGGCGCTCTTGTCCAGGCCGAGGACCTCGTAATAGTCGCGTTTCTGTTCCGCCATAGGCTTCACCTCGTCTTAGCGCGCATAGGCGGACGCACGGAAAAGTGCGCCCGCTTTTGCGTGCAGGGATTGCTGATATATGAGAGAGGGGAAAATGGGTAATTACTTCTTGTCGTCGTCGTCAACTACCTCGTAGTCGGCGTCGTAGTACTGGCCGCCGTTGTCGCCGCCCGTGCTGCCGCCGTTGTTGCCGGCGTCCGGCCCCGGCTGCTGCCCGTTCTGCTGATAGAGCTTCTCGCTGACCTTGTAGAACGCCTGGGTCAGGGCCTCGGTGGCGGACTTGATGGCCGCGGTGTCGCTGCCCTGCAGTGCGGTTTTGAGTGCCGCGAGCTTGCTCTCAACTTCGCTCTTGTCGGCGGCGTCGAGCTTGTCGCCCATCTCCTTGAGGGTGTTCTCGGTCTGATAGACCATCTGGTCGCCGGCGTTGCGGGTGTCGACGTCCTCCTTGCGGCGGGCGTCCTCCGCGGCGTACTGCTCGGCCTCGCGGACGGCCTTGTCGATGTCCTCCTTGCTGAGGTTGCTGGAGGCGGTGATGGTGATGTGCTGCTCCTTGCCGGTGCCGAGGTCCTTGGCGCTGACGTTGACGATGCCGTTGGCGTCGATGTCGAAGGTGACCTCTATCTGAGGCACGCCGCGCCTTGCCGGGGCGATGCCGTCCAGGTGGAAGCGGCCGAGGCTCTTGTTATAAGCGGCCATCTCACGCTCGCCCTGCAGGACGTTGACCTCAACGGAGGTCTGGTTGTCCGCGGCGGTGGAGAAGATCTGGCTCTTCTTGGTGGGGATGGTGGTGTTGCGGTCGATGAGCTTGGTGAACACGCCGCCCAGGGTCTCGATGCCGAGGCTCAGCGGGGTGACGTCCAGCAGGAGGATGCCCTCGACGTCGCCGCCGAGGACGCCGCCCTGGATGGCCGCGCCGATGGCGACACATTCGTCGGGGTTGATGCCCTTGAAGCCTTCCTTGCCGGTCAGGGTCTTGACGGCGTCCTGGACGGCCGGGATACGGGTGGAGCCGCCGACGAGCAGGACCTTGCTCAGGTCGCTGGCCTTCAGCCCGGCGTCGGAGAGGGCCTGGCGCACGGGGCCGGTGGTCTTTTCCACCAGGTGGTGCGTCAGCTCGTTGAACTTCGCCCTCGTGAGGGTGACGTCCATGTGCTTCGGGCCGTTGGCGTCCGCCGTGATGTACGGCAGGTTGATGTTGGTGCTGGTCACGCCGGAGAGGTCGCACTTGGCCTTCTCGGCGGCCTCGCGCAGGCGCTGCATGGCCACGCGGTCGGTGGAGAGGTCGATGCCCTGGTCGCGCTTGAACTCATCGACCAGGTACTTGGTGATGCACTCGTCGAAGTCGTCGCCGCCGAGGCGGTTGTTGCCGGCGGTGGCCAGGACTTCGATGACGCCGTCGCCGATCTCCAGCACGGAGACGTCGAAGGTGCCGCCGCCGAGGTCGTAGACCATGATCTTCTGGTCGGTCTCCTTGTCGAGGCCGTAGGCGAGGGCGGCCGCGGTGGGCTCGTTGATGATGCGCTTGACCTCCAGGCCGGCGATTTTGCCGGCATCCTTGGTGGCCTGGCGCTGGCTGTCGGTGAAGTACGCGGGGACGGTGATGACCGCCTCGGTGACCTTTTCGCCCAGGTAAGCCTCGGCGTCGGCCTTCAGCTTCTGCAGCACCATGGCGCTGATCTCCTGCGGGGAGTAGCTCTTGCCGTCGATGGTGACGCGGTAGTTGCTGCCCATCTCGCGCTTGATGGAGCTTATCGTGCGGTCCGGGTTGGTGACGGCCTGGCGCTTTGCGACCTGGCCGACCATGCGCTCGCCGGTCTTGGAAAAGGCCACGACGGACGGCGTGGTGCGCGCGCCCTCGGCGTTGGGGATGACGACGGCTTCGCCGCCCTCCATGACGGCCACGCAGCTGTTAGTGGTGCCCAGATCTATGCCAATGATTTTTCCCATTTTGATTTCCTCCCGTTTATTTGAAAGAATTGAATATACGATTTATGTGAAAGGCCTCAGTTCGCAACTTTGACCATCGCGAACCTTATGACCTTGTCGCCCAGCTTGAAGCCCTTCTGCAGCTCCTGCACGATCTCGTTTTCGCCTTTTTCGGCGTCCTCCTCGTGCATGACGGCGTTGTGCAGCGTGGGGTCGAACTTCTGGCCCAGCGCGTCGATGGGCGTGACGCCCAGCTTGGTGAGGATGTCGTTGAACTGAGTCATTATCATCTCGACGCCCTTGCGGTAGGCCTCGTCGGCCGTGGACTGCTCCAGCGCGCGGACCAGGTTGTCGTAGACGGGCAGGAACTTTGTCACCGTGTCCGTCAGCGCGTCGGAATAGATGTTCTCGCGCTCGCGGGTGCTGCGCTTGCGGTAGTTGTCGTACTCGGCCAGCAGCCGCAGGTAGCGGTCGCGCTCGGCATTGAGCTGTTCTTCGCAGGCGGAGAGCTTCTTTTCCGCTTTTTTCTCCGCTTTTTCGGCCTTCTTGTCCTTCTTGTCGGGCTTGGCGCCGTTGTCCGCCGCGGCCTCCGCGGCCTGCTCGCCGGAGCCCGGCGCTTCGCTCTGCGCCGCTTCCTCCGCGGGGATCTTTTCTTCCTGCTCGTGCGGGTCCATATTGCTACTCATTTGAATCTCCCTTTATAACGAGTTTGTTGTCCAGCCCCGGCGGCGGCATGGAGCCGCGGCCAAAGTGCTGTGATAGGGCGTCCGCTATCATGCCCAGCTTGGCGGCCACGGAGGAATAGTCCATCCTCGTGGGGCCCACCACGCCGATGAGGCCCTTGGCGTCCCCGCCCATGTCGTATTCGGCGAGGACCACGCTGCTGTCGCGCAGCTCCTCGGCCACGTTTTCCGGGCCGATCAGGACCTTTATGCCGTTCGTCCCCTCGCCAGAGTAGACAGACGGGAGGTTTTTGATGTGCTCAGCGTCCGAAATATAACTCATCAGGGCGTGCGCCTTGTCCGGGTCGCGGAACTCGGGTTGCGAGAGCAGCCGGTTCGCGCCGGACACCGCGGCCTCGGCGGTCTGCGCGTCGCAGAGCACCTCTATGGCGAAGGAGGCGATGACGCCCGTCAGGCCCATCGTGTCGTCCACCGCCCGTTCCGCGGAGCGGATGACCAGCGGCGTGATGCGGTCCTCGGTGATGCCCGTGAAATTGGCGTTGAAAACAGAGGCCAGACGTTGTATCATATCCTGGCCGACGGACACCGGCAGGCGGACGAGCTTGTTCTTCACCGTGTTGTTGCTCATCATCACCACGATGATGAACGTGTTCGCGTCAATGTAAATGAGGTCAAAGCGCGAGATCGTAGCCGGCGGGGCGGCGGCGATGGCCATGGCCGGGTAGTTAGTCAGGCTCGAGGCCAGCGCGCCGATGTCGCTCACCAGGTGGTCCAGCTCGTGCAGCCGCTCGTTCAGCCCGCGGTTGATGGCGTCCGTCTCCTCCAGCGAGAGCTTGTGTCGCTCCATCAGCTCGTTGACGTAGATGCGGTAGCCCTGCGGCGTCGGCACTCGGCCGGCGGAGGTGTGCGGCTGCTCCAGATAGCCCATCGCGGTGAGCTCGGCCAGCTCGTTGCGGATGGTGGCAGAGGAGCAGGTGAGCCCCGCTGTCTGCGCCACGGTCTTGGAGCCGACGGGCTCCGCCGCGCGGATATATTCCTCGACGACGGCGGTGAGTATTTTCTTTTTCCGTTCGCTGAGTTCCATCTCTCACCTCTGAAGGCCGCGCGCTCATTATTGGCACTCTCGACCTTCGAGTGCTAATATATCACTGAGCACAGCGGTTGTCAATAGGCGCAAATGAATAATTGACAGATTGTTCATAAATGATATTATATAATACAAATGCAGACAGCTATCGGGAGGAAAGACATGAAAAAGCTCTTACCCTTTATAATAGCGCTCGCGCTGCTGCTCTCCGCCTGCGGCGAATTCGCCCCGGAGGAGACGGCCGCGCCCTCGGCCGCCCCGGAGTACGCCTTCACGCCGGAGACGTACCCCGCCGTCGCCGCCGGCGAGGCGGCGGGCGAGCTCGCCCGGGCCGTGACGGCCATCATGCTGGGCACGGACCGCACGGAGGCCGCGAAGCGCGTCGCCTCCGGCGCCAGCGCGGACGCCTGGGAGGCCCTGGGCAGCGGCGAGTGCGCCCTGGCCCTGGCCGTGGACACGGGCAACATCCCCGCGGGCGTGGAGACAGAGTCCGTCGCGCGCGACGCGCTGGTGTTCTATGTCTCCGAGTCCAATCCCATCGAGAGCCTCTCCCTGCGCGACCTGGAGGACATCTTCGACGGCGACGAGACCAGCTGGGCCGCCTTTGGCGGCGCGGAGGAGGATATCGTCGTCATCGGCCGCGAGGCCGGCTCCGGCTCCGTGGCGGCGCTCAGCGCGCTGGTGGGCTGCGACGAGGCTCTGTGCACGGCGGTGAACGAATACCAGACCGCCGCCGGCGCCATCGGCTTCGGCTTTTACTACCCCTGCGTCGTGCAGGGCAAGGCGGACGGCTATAAGCTCCTGGCCGTCGAGGGCGTGCTGCCCTCGGCGGAGACGGTGGAGAGCGGCGAGTACCCGCTGACGGCGGAGTACCTGGCCGGCGTCAGCGCCTCGGCGGCGGAGGGCTCGCCGGAGAGGACGCTCTTTGACTGGCTCTGCGGCAGCGTGGGGCAGGCGTTCATCTCCTCGCAGGGCTATTTTGCCCCGCAGGCGGCGGACGATGCCGCCCTTGGCGGAGAGGAGGCTGCGGAATGAAAAAGATCGTGATACCGATGGCCCTCGCGCTCGCCCTGCTGCTCACCGGCTGCGGCCTCTCCGAGCAGTTCGCGGCCGTGAAGGAGGAATACATCGACCCCGCCGTCGAGCGGGCCGAGAGCGGCGACCTGGACGCCCTGGACGACGCGGACGCCCTGCGCGCCGGCCCCAACGTGAGCACGGACCGCTCGCTGCTGGGCGAGCCGGCGGTGTATGAGGCCATTTTCTCCCGCGCGCAGGAGGGCTATATGCCCACGCTCGTCACGGGCCGCGGCGGTACGCTGCTGCCCATCGGCGGCGGGCTCGCCACCAGCGAGGGCGAGATCGTGCTCGACCCCGTGCTCGTTTCCGTGACGCCGGCCAGCTTCACGGCGGACGGCGAGACTTACCAGACGCCAATCTATATATTGGAGAACAGGGACGGCATGTTTGCCGCCTGCTCGGCCTACGGCGACTGGTGCACGGGCTTTGACTACACGGAGATCCTGGCCTTCGAGCCGGGCGTGCTCTGCATCTCGGACGCCGAGCAGAACCTGGCCGTCTGCTACAACAACGAGGGCGAGGTGCTCTTTGACACCGCCAACTTCTCCGCCCGCTACGAGCTGGCGGCCGGCAGCGTGGCCAGCCTGGCCCAGTACGGCAGCGGCTACATGCTCGCGCACTACTCCAACGGCGACTACGGCTTCCTCGACATGGAGGGCAATTTCCTCAACCGCTACAACGACCTGCCCAGCTATTTCGACGAGGCCTATCCCTTCTCCGACGGCCGCGCGGCCGTCTGCAACGACGGCGTCTGGGGCTATCTGGACGCCGAGGGGAATTTCATCATCGAGCGCCAGTATGAAGACGCCACCTCCTTCGCCGGCGGCAACGCCGCCGTCAAGAGCGGCGGCAACTGGAGCATTATCGACTCCGCCGGCAATGTGCGCCTGGAGCTGGGCGCGGTCGGCTCCGTGGAGGTCACGCCGGCCTATATCCTCGCCGACGGCAAGTATTACACCGTGAACGACTGCACCGAGGCCGTGTTCTACGGCTATACGGGCGTCCCCTGCGACGAGGGCTTCTGGGTCCGCGGGGCGAACGGCGTGCGCGTTTTCCGCGCCGACGGCTCGCAGGTGTATTTCTCCGGCGCGGTGGAGCTGCTGGATCACGCGGGCTACCTCTACCTGGTGCAGCTGGCGGACGGCAGCACGGCGGCCATGGACGAATACAGCCGCGTGGCGGCCACGGACGTGGAGCGCCTGGTGACGGACGGCCTCACGGGCATCAGCTTCGCCCTGACGGCTGACGGCGAGCTCTACAGCTCCGACGGCGCGCTGATGGCGTCCGGCTGTGCCGGCGAGGCGCTGAACATGAACGCCCTCTGCACGGAGGGGCCGCTCACCGGCTGGAAAAACTCCTCCGGCGAGTGGATCATCTGCCTGGTGGACGATACTTCTGACTGAGAAGGTGGATATATGAACAAAAAAGCCCTCGTCGTCGAGGACGACAAGAACATCGCCGAGCTGCTGCGCCTCTACCTGGAAAAGGACGGCTTCGACGTCCTCATCGCCGCCGACGGCGGCAAGGGCGAGCAGATGGCCGAGGAGGAACACCCGGACATCATACTGCTGGACATCATGCTGCCCGTGAAGGACGGCTGGGAGGTCTGCCGCGCCGTCAGGCAGCACTCCAAAGTGCCCATTATCATGCTCACGGCCAAGGGCGAGACCTTCGACAAGATAAACGGCCTGGAGATGGGCGCGGACGACTATGTCACCAAGCCCTTCGACGTGAAGGAGCTGATGGCCCGCATCCACGCCGTCATGCGCCGCGCGGACGGCACGGACGCCGGCGGCGAGAAGAAGCTCACCTTCGACAAGCTGGTCATCAACCTTGATTCCTATGAGCTGATCGTGGACGGCAAGCGCATCGACACGCCGCCGAAGGAGATGGAGCTGCTCTACCATCTGGCCTCCACGCCCAACCGCGTCTATACGCGCAACCAGCTGCTGGACGAGGTCTGGGGCTTCGACTATTTCGGCGATTCACGCACCGTGGACGTGCACATCAAGCGCCTGCGCGAAAAGCTGGAGGGCGTTTCCGACAAGTGGTCGCTCAAGACCGTCTGGGGCGTGGGCTATAAATTCGAGGTCCTGGACCAGTAAGCGGCCATGAAGAGCATCTACTTCCGCAACTTCAGCGCCACGGCGCTGATGGTGATGATGAGCTTCCTCATGGTGGGCGTCGCCTTCGTGTTCCTCGGGCGCGATTTCATCATCAGCTCCCACCGCGAGAGCATGGAGGACAGCGCCGAGGTCGTCTCGCTGATGGTGCTCACGAAGTTCGACGCCGGCGTCTACACCGCAGAGTCGGTCAATGGCGTCCTCAGCAGCCCGGAGGTGCGCGTGCTGCTCAACGGCGCATCCCTCCTCAGCGGCAACGACATCGTCGTCACCAACGCCGACGGCCTGGTGCTCTCCTGCTGCGACGAGCCGGGCGCCTGCCCGCACATCCGCCGCAGCGTGGGCGAGAGCACCATCATGCAGCTTGCTTCCGCCGGCACGCTCAGCGTCACCGGCACGCTCGACGGGCTCTATGACACCATGCGCTATATCGTGGGGGAGAAGATCGACCCCGGCGGCGGGCAGGGGCCCGTGGGCTACGTGTTTATGAGCACGGACAGCTCGCGCATCATCGGCGCGTGGCAGACCTTTATCTGGGTGTTTTTCATGGTGTCCCTGGCCGTGCTCTCGCTGGCCCTCATCATGAGCCTTGTCACCTCCAAGCGCCTGGCCAAGCCGCTGGACGAGATGGCCGCGGCCGCGCGCAAATTCGCCCACGGCGACTTCTCCGTCCGCGTCACGCAGGAGGAGGGCGCCGACGAGCTGGCCTCGCTGACGGCGGCCTTCAACAACATGGCCGACTCGCTCCAGCGCTCGGAGCAGATGCGCAACGAGTTCATCGCCAACGTCTCGCATGAGCTGAAAACGCCCATGACCACCATCGCCGGCTTCGCCGACGGCATCCTGGACGGCACTATCCCCAAGGAGCAGGAGGAAAAATACCTCACCACCATCGCTGACGAGACGCGCCGCCTCTCCCGCCTGGTGCGGCAGATGCTGGACCTCTCGCGCATGCAGACCAAGGGCGCTGACCTCACGCGCCGGCGCGATTTCGACGTGAACGAGCTCATCATCAGCACGCTGCTGAACTTCGAGGCGCGCGCGGAGGAGAAGGGCCTGGACGTGGACCTGCAGCTGCCCGAGGTACACATGATGGTCACGGCGGACCCGGACGCCATCACGCAGGTGCTCTACAACCTGCTGGACAACGCCGTCAAGTTCGCCGACCGCGGCAGCACGCTCACGCTCTCGCTCTGGAAGGAGAACAGCAGGGCGTACATCTCCGTCAAGGACTGCGGCGCCACCATCCCGCCGGACGACCTGCCGCTGATCTTCGACCGCTTCCACAAGTCCGACCGCTCCCGCAGCCTCGACCGGGACGGCGTGGGCCTCGGGCTGTATCTTGTCAAAAACATCCTCGACGCCCACAACGAGGACATCGCCGTCACCAGCCGCGACGGCGTCACCGAATTCGTGTTCACGCTGCGCCTGGCCGCCAGACAGAAGCCGGAAAAGCCCAAAGCGGAAAAGCAGAAGGCCGAAAAACCGAAAGCGGAAAAGCCGCAGGAGCCGGAGCGCCGCAAAAAGGTCAGGAAATAGCGCGAATTCACACTTTGTTTTGATTTTATTCATATCAGGCACAAATTTCAGGCTTATCTTTATCTCAGCCACAGGGGTGAACTTCCATGAATGAAGAAGACATCTCCCGCCGCTCCGATTGGTACGACACATCGTGCGCGGACGGGTTCCCCAACTGGTTTGCACCATCCCGGCCCGCCGGCGCGCACCCCCATCCCACACCACAGATACCTCCCCAACGCGCCGGCGGCCACACCCCCGAAAGCGGCGCCGCCCCCACAGCGGCGCCGCGAAGAGGGCGGGCAGGCGTCCGCGCCGTGGCCATCGGCCTCATCTGCCTGGTCGTCATCGCGGCCAGCTCGCTCATCTTCACGCAGGACCGGGCGGCGGAGCCAACTCCGCCGGCAGAGCAGACAGCGCCCTCACAGCCGGGCGGCTTTGACGATTACCGGGATTTCTTCGACCACTACTACGACGCATCCAACACCATCACCGGGGAGAACGACATCCCCCGCGCGGAGCTGGAGCCGGACGTGCGCCTCACCACGGCGCCGGTGCCGGATGAGACCGAGGAGCTGACGCTGCGCGAGCTCTATGAGCGCTGCATCCCCTCCGTGGTGGGCATCACCGCCATGGTGCCGGACGGCAGCGGCTATTTCTGGGGCACGGGCATCATCCTCACGGAGGACGGATATATCGTCACCAACACCCACATCCTGGATGGTACGGATTCCGTCACGGTCACCCTCTGGGACGACCGGGAGCTGGAGGCCAAACTCGTGGGCGCGGACAATGTCAGCGACCTGGCGGTGCTGAAGGTGGAGGCCGAGGGCCTCACGCCCGCCGAATTCTGCGGCACGGCCGTCTCCGTGGGGGACGCGGTGGCCGCGCTCGGCAACCCCCTGGGCGAAGAGCTGCGCGGCACGCTGACGGACGGCATCATCTCCGCCATCAATCGCGACGTGTCCTATAACAGCCACAGCATGACGCTGCTGCAGACCAACGCCGCCATCAACGAGGGCAACTCCGGCGGCCCGCTGCTGAACATGTACGGCCAGGTGGTGGGCATCACCAACATGAAGATGATGGGCACCTCCGCCTATTCGGCCATCGAGGGCATCGGCTTCGCCATCCCCACGTCCACTATCCAGGAGGTCGTGAACCAGCTTTTGCGCAACGGGCGCGTCACCGGCCGGGCGGCCATCGGCGTCACCATCGGCCCCATACCCGAGGACGCGGCAGCGGCCTACAGCCTGCCGGACGGGCTCTATGTCGTGTCGGTGGCCGAGGGCAGCGACGCGGCGGCCAAGGGCCTGGCGGAGGGCGACGTTATCACCGCCATCGACGGCCAGGGCGTCACCACCACCGCCCAGGTGGGCGAGATCATCGCCGGGCTCGAGGTGGGCGACACCATCACCATGACGGTCTACCGCAACGGCGAGACCTTCGACGTGGAGGTCGCGCTGGTGGAGACCAGCGACATCTATTGATACTTCTCACTCCTTTTCCATACATTTTCCCCTCTCTAAAACAAACGACCGGCCCAAAAGGCCGGTTGTTTGTTTTTTATTTGCAGTTTCGCTTATCCGGGCAGCTCCCAGCCGATCTCGGCTTCTATCTCCGAGGAGAGCACCATCGGCGTGCCCACCTGGCCGTAGATCTCCAAATCGCCCTGCGTGGTGGAGATATAGATCTCCCCGTCGCCGGCGTAGAGCTGGGCGTAGAGGCCGTTTTCACCCTCGAGTGAGTAGAAGCCCTCCACGCCGCCGGGGGAGCAGTGGCCGAGATCGAGCACAGTATCGCCCTCGTAGATCACAAAATCGTCCCCGTCCCGGTTGAAGACCAGGTAGCGCGCGGCGGTCTCATGCGCCTCTGCGCTGATTTTACGGTAAGTCCCGCTCAGCTCGGCGGGCTTTTCCCGCAGCCGGTAGAGCAGGTGCAGGTTAAGGAACACCGACAGCGCGAGCAGTATCAGAACGGCGATGAAAGCCGCCCTTTTGAGATCAAGGCTTTTCGGCCGGGACATGCGCACACCCTCCTTATCTATTTCACATATCGTCCAGTTCCGTATACCCTATGTCCGCATGAGCGATCGCATAGTCGGTAAGCAGCAGCTTGCCGTGCACATATTCACATGCGACAGCCGCAACATTTTCCCCCGGGAGATATCCCATTGAATACGAATCGGTTGGTACCAGTTCGAACGACACGTCGCCTTTAAGTCCGCCGACGAGCCCAATGTCCTCGTCATTGACATCCGTTGACGTAAGGGCGGTGAACGTGCCGAGGGCGCCCTGCGCCAGTTTGGCCGGCCGTGCGGAGGTGCCTGCGGTCACCCACTCGCTGTTGTTGCGCAGGAAGTAGTCGTTCCTCTCAAAACCGCCGTCATAGGTGAGCAGACCAGGATCCCAGCTGGCGGTTATGGCATCCTCTAACCGGTTGAGCGGCAATTCGAGCCATTCATACACGATGGTAAAGTAAAACCTGGTATATCGCGTCTGCCCGTTTATAAAAACTGTTGAACAGGACGGCATGACGTCAAAGTAAAGCCCGCTGCCGCCTGTTTCACAGGGAGGCTGAGCAGCCTGAGGGGCGCCGCAGTAATGGCAGCCGTTTTCGCGCACAAGCGTATAGAGCCGCTCAAGCTGCTGCGGTATCAGGCCGTCGATGAGGGCGGCGGGATAGCCCCTTTCCAGCAGGAGCTGCTCCATGGCCTTTGGTATATCCGCCGCGGGGCCGCTGTGGGCTGCGCAGCCCGTGAACGGCAGGAAGCAGCAGGCCGCCAGGAGCAGTATACATACCATTTTCCGCGTGACAGTCGCCCCCCTCGGCGCAAATTTGCAGGTGTGTGCTCTGCTTGTTGACTATTATAAATAGTGACGGAGCCGCGGTCAACTGCCCGCCATGACGATTATCGGCTGTGATTTTTGTCAAATGTGTACAGCCCGGCGCAAAAAGACCGCCCCGGCAGGGCCCTGCCGGGGAGGCTTCTGTAAATATATGCCTGACGCTCCGTGCGCCGGGGCGCATGCCTTATTGCGGCCTTATCACGCCCGTGAAGCTGCCCAGATAGCCCTCGTCCCAGTTGTGCGTGATGACGATGACCGTGCGGCCGCTGATGGCGCCGATCGCGCGCTCGATCTCCCCGGCGGTGTCCGGGTCGAGGCCGGAGGCCGGCTCGTCAAAGATGAGCACCTCCGCCGGCGAGCACAGCGCCCGCGCCACGGCAAGGCGCGTCTTTTCCCCGCCGGAGAGGGCCGCGCCGCGGTCGCCGCCGGCCTGTTCGGAGAGCAGCGAGGGCGGCAGCGCCGCCTTTGCCGCGGCCTCATCGGCCTTGGCCCCGCCGGAGAACAGGCTGATATTGTCCCTCACGGTGCCCTCGAAGAGGAAGGTGTCCTGCGGGATGTAGAGCACGTGGCGGTAGAGCTCGTCGAGCGGCATCTTTTCCACGTCCACGCCGCCGATGGTGATGCTCCCGGAGGTGACGCGAGCCGTGCCCATCAGGGCGCGCGCGAGCGTGCTCTTGCCGGCGCCGGAAGCGCCGACGACAGCGTAGCGCCCGCCGTGCTCCATGCGGCAGGAGAAGCCGTGCAGCACCTCGTGCCCGGCATAGCCGGCGGTGACGTTGTCAAAGACGATGTCCCCGTTGCGGAAGCGCTCGCCGCCGCGAGGGCGCACGCCGCGGATGAGGGCGGTGAACTTGTCCCGCAGCCCGCGCGTGGAGACGATGGCCAGCGCGCAGTTGACAACGACGTTGAGCGGGGAAAAGATGAAGTTCAGAAGTTGCGTGGAAGACGTGAGCGCGCCGATGCGCAGCTCGCCGACGGCGATAAAATAGGCCGCCGCGCCCATGCAGACGATCTGAGCCACCATATTGATGGCGTTGGCCCCGCCGGAGGCGACGGTGGAGAAGCTGTCGCGCCGGCGGCGGGAGCGCTCCAGGCGCCGGTCCTCGTCCAGCAGGCGGGATATGAACACCTCCGCGCGGGAGAAAAAGAGGATAGTGTCAAAGCCGCCGATGAATTCACGGCCCTTCTGCACGCACTGTACGTTTTGCTGCGAGAATCCGTCCTTCCGCCGCTGCAGCGGGCGCTTGAACCAGCGTGAGGCCAGCTGCGGGACGATGGAGACCAGCGCGAAGATGAAAAAGAGCCTGGCGCTCACCGTTATCAGCGCGGCGGCGCAGCAGACGACCTGGATGGAGAGGTTTATCGCCCGCCAGATGGCGTCGAAGTAGTCGCGCTCAAGTATTTCAACGTCCCCCTGGAGCATATTGAGGTAGTAGGAGTCCGGCTGCTCGTGGAGGGCGGCCGCGCCGCGCTCTCGGAGCGCGGAGTAGAGGTCGGCCTTGAGGGCGAGTATGCAGCGGCCGCTGAGCGTCTTGCGCAGGTACATCTCCAGCACCTGCAGGCCGTAGAGCGCGGCCAGGCAGGCCACGCAGACGGCGCTTGAGCGCAGCAGCGCGGCCACCTGTCCGTCCACCGCCGAGTTCGTCATTTCGCCCATGGCGAACGAGAGCAGAACGCCGCAGCCAGCCCGGAGGGTGGCTGCGGCGGCCTCCAGCAGCAGGAGGCGCTTTTGTTTCATGATGTAGCTGAACATATTATCACCTGGGGCACGGCCTTCACTTCGTGCACACGAACATGTGCCAGCCCTCTTCGCTCTCGTGCTCGATCACCTTGAAGCCGGCTTTTTCCAGGGCGGCGCGGACCTCGTCCTGCCGGCCCTCGATGATGCCGCTGGTGATGAACACGCCGCGCGGCGACATGAAGTCCCGCGCATAGGGCGCAAGGGGGATGATGACGTCGGAGACGATGTTGGCGAGCACGATGTCATAGCCCTCGCCCAGCTCGGCGCGCACCCCGGCGTCGGCGAGGATGTCGCCCACGTACATGTGGTAAATGGCGGGGTTGATGCCGTTCAGGCGGGAGTTTTCCAGCGCGGCGTCGGGGCTCTTGGGGTCCACGTCGCAGCCGGCGCAGTAGGCGCAGCCGAGCACGAGCGCGCCGATGCCGAGTATGCCGCTGCCGCAGCCGAGGTCGAGCACGAACTTTTCCGGCGCGGCGTATTTCTCCAGCGCCTTCAGGCACATGCGCGTGGTGGCGTGCGCCCCGGTGCCAAAGGCGAGGCCGGGGTCGATGCGCAGTATCCTGCGTTCGCTCTCCTCCGGGATCGGCTCCCAGCGGGGGAGGACGAGCAGCGTTTCGCCGATCTCGATGGGCTTGTAGTATTTTTTCCAGTTGTCCTGCCAGTCGGCCTCGTCCACCACGGCGGTGACGGGCTCCAGGCCCGTGCCCTCGGTAAAGGCGGCCAGCTGCGCGCGGCCGGCGCCGTCGTCGCTGACGTACACTTTCACACGTGAGAGCCCGCGGTAGCGCTCCTCGAGCTCGCTGTCTACATAGTCCCAGTACTGCCTGTTCTGCTCGAGGAAGCGGCGGAAGTCCGCCTCGTCCTCGATGACCAGCCCCCCGGCACCCAGCTCCGTCAGCTTGTCGCAGAGCGCATCGAGCATCCCGGGCGCGGCGCTGAACGCCGCCTCTATCCAGCGGCTCATTCCAGCACCGGGCTGTAGCCCGCGGCCTTGAGGTTTTCGATGACCGCGTCGGCGTGGTGCTGCCCGCCCACCTCACAGCCGATGTGGACGAGTATCTCCGCCGGCGTGAGCGTGAGGCTCATGCGGTCGTGGTTGATGGTGAGGATGTTGGCGTTGCTGTTGGCCACCACCTGCAGCAGCTGCATCAGGCTGCCCGGCGTGTCCGCCAGGCGCACGAAGAACTTAAGCCGCCTGTGGCGGGAGACGAGGCCCAGCTCCACCACGCGGTGGATGACGCTGACGTCGATGTTGCCGCCGGAGAGCAGGCACACGGCCTTGCGGTCGCGGATGTCCACGTGCCCACTGAGGACAGCGGCCAGGCTGGCCGCGCCGGAGGGCTCCACCACCTGCTTGGTGCGCTCCATGAGCATCAAAATGGCGGCGGAGATGTCGTTGTCGGAGACAGTGACCATGTCGTCGGCGTATTTCATGATGAGCTCCACGGTCTTGTCGCCGGGGGCCTTGACGGCGATGCCGTCGGCGATGGTGGAGATGCTGTCGCTGGCCGTCAGATGGCCTTCGCGGAAGCTGCGGACCACGGCGTCCGCCCCCTCGGCCTGCACGCCCACCACGCGCACGCGCGGGTTGGCGAGCTTGATGCAGGTGGCGACGCCGGCGAGCAGCCCGCCGCCGCCCACGGGCACGATGACGGTGTCCACCGTCGGCAGCTGGCTGAGTATCTCCAGGCCGATGGTGCCCTGGCCGGCCATGACCTCATAGTCGTTGAAGGGGTGGAGGAAGGTCGCGTGCTCCTCCTCGCAGATCTCCATCGCGCGGGCGTAGGCGTCGTCGTAGCAGTCGCCGCAGAGCACGACGCGCGCGCCGTAGCCCTCTGTGGCCTGCACCTTGGCGATGGGCGCTGCGCGGGGCATGACGATGGTGGAGGGGATGCCGTTTTGCGTGGCGGCGTAGGCCACGCCCTGGGCGTGGTTGCCGGCGGAGGAGGCGACAACGGCCGTGGCCTCGCCGCGCTCGACCATGGCGCCGATCTTGTTGGCCGCGCCGCGTATCTTGAATGAGCCGGTCTTTTGCCGGTTCTCGCACTTCAGCCAGACCTCGCCCCCGGTGAGGGCGGAGAAAGTGGAGCTGAAGTCCAGGTCGGTCTCGTGGATAATGCCGGAGATGCGCTTTGCCGCGCGTTCAAAGTCCCTGAGAGTAAGTGCCATCACAGTCACCTCTTGATTCAGATACAATGATTATACTATACGTGCCGCGCCGCGGCAAGGCGTTTGGCAAAATTCCCCCGTTCAGCGCTCGGCCTTGGCCTCGCAGTAGAGGCAGCGGTAGGTCTTGCGCTCGCGGTCGGAGAGGAAGAACACCTGCTTGAGCCCCGGCTCCACAGAGGTGATGCAGCGCGGATTCTTGCACCGGAGCACATTTTCCAGCCGCTCGGGGAGGGTGAGGTTCTTCTTTTCCACCAGCTCGCCGCCGCGGATGACGTTGACGGTGATGCCGGGATCGACATAGCCCAGCACGTCCAGGTCGATATCCGTCACGGTGTCGATCTTGATGATGTCCTTGCGGCCCATCTTGCCGCTCTGGGCGTTCTTGATGATGGCCACGGTGCAGTCCAGCGAGCCCAGGCCCAGCAGGTCGTAGATGCGCATCGCCCCGCCGGAGCGGATGTGGTCGATGACGAGGCCGTTTTTTATCGAGTCGATGTTCATTTCCCAGCCTCCTCCAGCAGTTTCAGTATCAGCGCCATGCGCACGTATTTGCCGCAGAGCGCCTGGCGGAAATAACAGGCCCGCGGGTCGGAGTCGATGGCGGTGTCGATCTCGTTCACGCGCGGCAGCGGGTGCAGTATGGCCATGTCGCGCTTTGCCCCGGCGAGCTTCTCCGGCGTGAGGATATAGCAGTCCTTCAGCCGCAGGTAGTCCTCCTCGTTGAAGAAGCGCTCGCGCTGCACGCGGGTCATATAGAGCACGTCCAGCTCCGGCAGCACATCCGCCAGGTCGCGCGCTTCGTGATATTCGCAGCCGCTCCTGGCCAGCACGTCCTGCTTCACATAGCTGGGCAGGCGCAGCTCCTCGGGGGAGATGCAGACGAACTTCACGCCCTCGCAGCGCGTCAGGGCGGCGATGAGCGAGTGCACCGTGCGGCCGAACTTGAGGTCGCCGCAGAGGCCGATGGTGAAGCCGTCCAGCGAGCCGCGCTCGCGGCGGATGGTCAGCAGGTCGGTGAGCGTCTGCGTGGGGTGGTTGTGCCCGCCGTCGCCGGCGTTGATGATGGGCACGGTGGAGCAGAGCGAGGCGGCCAGCGGCGCGCCCTCCTTGGGGTGGCGCATGGCGATGATGTCGGCATAGCAGCCGACGACGCGCACCGTGTCGGAAACGCTCTCGCCCTTGCTGGCCGAGGAGCTGGCAGCCTCCGAAAAGCCCAGCACGTTCCCGCCCAGCTCCATCATCGCCGCCTCGAAGGAGAGGCGCGTGCGCGTGCTGGGCTCGAAAAAGAGCGTGGCGAGCTTTTTATAGCGGCAGCTCTCGCGGTAGTCGTCCGGGTGGGCGATGATGTCGTCCGCGCGGTCGAGGATCTCCGCGATCTCCGCCGGGGAGAGATCGCGGATGTCGATGAGGTGCCTCATTTCAGCGCCTCCATCCAGCTCCCGTCGTCCGGGTGGTCGCGGAAGGCCGTCAGCGCGGGCACGTAGCTCGCCGGGAAGGCCCCGTCCTCTGCGGCGGCGGTAACGACCTCGTCGAAGTTCGTCAGGCACACGGCGCGCACGCCGTGCTCGGCCAGGCGCTTTTTGCCCTTTTCCATGCCGTAGGTGAAGAGCGCGGCGATGCCCAGCACCTCCGCCCCCGCTTCGCGCAGGGCCTCCACGGCCTCCAGCGCGCTGCCGCCGGTGGAGATGAGGTCCTCCACCACCACGACGCGCTCGCCGGGGAGCAGCCGGCCCTCGATGCGGTTCTGACGGCCGTGGTCCTTGGCGCCGGAGCGCACATAGCCCATGGGCAGGCCGAGGATATGGGCGGCGATGGCCGCGTGGGCGATGCCGGCCGTGGCCGTGCCCATCAGCGCCTCCACGCCGGGGAATTCGCGCGCGATCATCTCCGCAAGCGCGTTTTCCACGCCGTCGCGTACCGCGGGGGCGGTGAGTATGAGGCGGTTGTCGCAGTAGATGGGGCTCTTGATGCCGCTGGCCCAGGTGAAGGGCTCGTCAGGCCGCAGGAACACCGCGCCGATGCTCAGCAGGGCGCGGGAAACGTCGAATTTTTCCATCAGCCGTTACCTCCCAGGAATTCTGCGCGCGCCCGTTTCCAGGCCGCCACGGGGTCTTCCGCGCCGGTGATGGGGCGGCCGACGACGATGTAGTCGCTGCCCAGCTCGCGCGCCCGCTCCGGGGTGGTCACGCGCACCTGGTCGCCGCGTTCCCCTCCGGAGAAGCGCACGCCGGGCGTTACGGTGAGGAAATCCGCCCCGCAGCGCGCGTGTACCTCGCCCGCCTCCAGCGGGGAGCAGACAACACCGTCCAGCCCCGCGGCGCGGGCGTTTTCGGCGTAGAGCATGACCGTCTCAGAGAGCGGCTTTTCGATGCAGAGCTCGCGGTGCAGCGTCTCCTCGCTGGTGGAGGTGAGGATGGTGACGGCGATGAGCTTCGTCTCCCGCGTGCCGTCCGGCAGCGTCAGCCCCTCCAGTGCGGCGCGCATCATGTCCGCCGTGCCGAAGGCGTGTAGGTTGATTATGTCAACTCCGAGCGCGCTCAGCGAGCGCATCGCCCCGCGCACGGTGTTGGGGATGTCGCAGAGCTTGAGGTCGAGGAAAATGCGGTGCCCGCGGGCCTTTATCTCTCGCACGATGTCCGGCCCGGCGGCGTAAAAGAGCTCCATGCCGATCTTTACCCAGGGGCGCTCGCCGTCGAAGCGGTCCAGGAAGCCCAGCGTCCGTTCCCGGTCGGGGAAGTCGAGGGCGATGATAACGTCCTTAGCCATTGTGTGCTCCTCCTATTATGTCAACTAAATTGCTGATGCCGTACTTTTCCATCGCCGCAGGAAGGCCATCCGCTATGTCCCGAGCGGCAAAGGGGTTTGTAAGGTTCGCGGCGCCCACGCCCACGGCGGTGGCGCCCGCGAGCATGAGCTCTATGGCGTCCTCCGCGCGCGAGACGCCGCCCATGCCGACGATGGGTATGCCCACGGCCTCGTACACCTGCCACACCATGCGCACGGCCAGCGGGAACACCGCCGAGCCGGAGAGCCCGCCGGTGACGTTGGCCAGGATGGGCCGCCGCGTGCGCAGGTCGAGCCGCATGGCGAGTACGGTGTTGATGAGCGATATGCCGTCCGCCCCCGCGTCTTCGCAGGCGCGGGCGATGGCGGCGATGTCCGTCACGTTGGGCGTGAGCTTGACGATGACGGGCTTTTTCACCGCCTGTTTGACGGCGCACGTGACCTCCGCCGCCCCCTCGCAGGTGGTCCCGAAGCCCATGCCGCCGCCGTGCACGTTGGGGCAGCTGACGTTGATCTCCAGCCAGCCGACCTGCGGCTGGGCGTCGAACTTCGCCGCCACGCGCACGTATTCGTCCACGGAAAAGCCGCAGACGTTGGCCATCACCGGGCCGTGGAAGATGCGCGCGACGTTCGGCAGCTCGCGCTCGATGACGGCGTCCACGCCGGGGTTCTGCAGCCCCACGCTGTTGAGCAGGCCGGACGGGGCCTCCGCAATGCGCGGCGCGGCGTTGCCGTAGCGGGCGTTTTCGGTCGTGCCCTTCATACAGAAGCTGCCCAGGCAGTCGAGGTCGTATATCTCCGCGAATTCGCGCCCGTAGCCAAATGTGCCGGAGGCGGGGATGACGGGGTTTTTCAGCTCGATCCCGCAGAGCGGGACTCTGGTGTCCATATGCGTCCCTCCTTGCTCAGGCCCCGGCGACGGAGCTCCAGACGAGCTCGCCGGAGCGGAAAACCGGCCCGTCCTTACAGACCCGTTTCGGGCCGGCCACAGTCTCCACCGTGCAGCCCATGCAGGCCCCAAAGCCGCAGCCCATGCGCGCCTCAAGCGATAGCTGGGCCGGGGCCCTGGTCAGCTCGTCCACGCGGCGGAGCATGGGGACCGGGCCGCAGGCGTAGACGCTCGTGTACTCGAAATCCGCGAGCGCGGCGGTGACGAAGCCGCTGCGGCCGAGCGAGCCGTCGGCAGTGTACACCTCCACATCCGCGCCGAGGGCGGCGAATTCGCCGGTGTAAAAGGCCTCGGAGTCCCTGTTGAAGCCCAGCGCGGCGCGCACCTCCACACCGGAGGCGATAAGCTCGCGGCAGGCCGTGTAGAGCGCGGGGATGCCGCTCCCGCCGCCCACAAGCAGCGCGCAGCTGCCGGCGGAACTGAGGTCGAAGCCGTTGCCCAGGCCGCAGAGCACATCCAGCTCCGCGCCGGGGGCGAGGGCGTTGAGCGCCGCGGTGCCCGCGCCGGCCACGCGCACGGCGATGCGCAGCCAGCCCTCGCCGTTGTCCGCCACGGAGAAGGGCCGGCGCAGGAAATAGCCCGGCACGGACACTTCGGCGAACTGACCTGGCCGCAGAGGCCCCGTATCCCCGGCCAGCGTCAGCCGGCGGTAGCCGGGGAGCAGCTCCTCGCTGTTTACCAGCGTAAAAATGCCCTTCTTCATGCGAGGTCTATGGTGGAGACCTTGATGGTGATCTCCTCAAGCACGTCGAGCAGGACGCGCACCGTGTCCAGGCTCGTGAAGATGCTCACGTTGTTGTCCACCGCGCAGCGGCGTATCTCATAGCCGTCCGAGTGGCTTATCGGGCTGGAGAGGTCGCGCGTGTTGATGACATAGCTCACATAGCCGCGGCGGATGGAGTCAAGGATCTCCTCGCTGCCCTCGCTGATCTTTTTCTTGGCGCGGGTGCGGATACCGTGGCTCTTGAGGAACTTCGCCGTGCCCTCCGTGGCCTCGATGTTGAAGCCGAGGTCGTAGAAGCGGCGGATGAGCGGCAGGGCCTCTTCCTTGTCGCAGTCGGCGATGGTGACGAACACGGTGCCGGCGTTCGCCACGTTCATCCCGGAGGCCTGCAGCGCCTTGTAGAGCGCGCGGTTCAGGGCGTTGTCATATCCAATGGCCTCGCCGGTGGACTTCATCTCGGGGGAGAGGTAGGCGTCCAGCCCCGAGAGCTTGCTGAAGGAGAAGGCCGGGGCCTTTACATAGTGCCTGCCGCTCTCCGGCGCGAGCTCCGCAGTGATGCCCTGTTCGCGGAGGGAAACGCCCAGCATGGCGAGCGTGCCGATGTCGGCCAGGCTGTAGCCCGTGGCCTTGGAGATGAAGGGCACGGTGCGGCTCGAGCGGGGATTGACCTCGATGATGAACACGTTCTCGTCCCTGTCGACGATGAACTGGATATTGTAGAGCCCGACTATGCCTATCCCGAGGCCGAGGCGGCGGGTGTAGTCAAGGATCGTGGCCTTCACGCCCTCGGAGAGGCTCATGGGCGGATAGACGCTGATGCTGTCGCCGGAGTGGACGCCCGTGCGCTCCACGTGCTCCATTATGCCGGGGACAAAGACGTTCACGCCGTCGCACACCGCGTCCACCTCGCACTCCCTGCCGGCGATGTAGCGGTCCACGAGCACGGGCTGCTTTTCGTCTATCCTGACGGCCTCGCCGAGATAGCGGCGGAGGGAGGTCTCGTCCGGGACTATCTGCATGGCCCTGCCGCCGAGCACGAAGCTCGGACGGACGAGGACGGGGTAGCCGATTTCCGCGGCGGCGCGGACGCCGGACTCTATGTCCGTCACCGCGCGGCCCTGCGGCTGCGGGATGTGCAGCTCCTCGAGCAGCTTTTCAAAGAGGTCGCGGTTTTCCGCGCGCTCGATGGCCTCGCAGTCCGTGCCTATCAGCTTCACTCCGCGCTCCATGAGCGGCGGGGCGAGGTTTATGGCCGTCTGCCCGCCGAGCGTGGCGATGACGCCGAGGGGCTTTTCCAGCTCGATGATGTTCATGACGTCCTCGACCGTGAGGGGCTCGAAATAGAGCTTGTCGCTGGTCGTGTAGTCCGTGGAGACGGTCTCCGGGTTGTTGTTGATGATTATGGCCTCGTAGCCGTGCGCCCTTATCGTCTTTATGGCGTGGACGGTGGAGTAGTCGAACTCGACGCCCTGGCCTATCCTTATCGGCCCCGCGCCGAGCACGATTATCTTCGGCCGGTCGGAGACCACGGACTCGTTCTCCTCCTCATAGGTGGAGTAGAAATACGGCACATAGCTCTCGAACTCGCTGGCGCAGGTGTCTATCATCTTGTACACCGGGAAGAGGCCGATGGAGCGGCGCAGCTCATAGACGTCCATCTCCGAGCACTTCCAGAGGTGGGCCAGGTGGCTGTCCGAGAAGCCCATGCGCTTGGCGCGGCGGAGGCAGTTCACGTCCATCGGGCGGTCCTTGATCTCGCGCTCGAGCTCGACGATATTGTGTATCTTGTCGAGGAAGAGCATGTCGATGCCGGTAATGTTGCAGATGCGGTTATAGTCCACGCCCAGCCACATGAGCTGCGCGATGGCGAATATGCGGTCGTCCGTGCCGTCCTTTATATAGTCGAGCAGCTCGTCCACGGGCATGTGGTGGAACTTGGGCAGATAGACGTGCCTCGCGCCTATCTCGAGCGAGCGGATAGCCTTCAGCAGGCTCTCCTCTATCGTGCGGCCGACGGCCATGACCTCGCCGGTGGCCTTCATCTGAGTGCCCAGCTTGTGGCTGGCCCCGGCGAACTTGTCGAAGGGGAAGCGGGGCATTTTCGTCACCACGTAGTCGAGGGAGGGCTCGAAGGCGGCGGGGGTGTTGGCGAGCATTATCTCGTCGAGCGTCATGCCCACGGCGATCTTGGCGGAGACGCGGGCTATCGGATAGCCGGTGGCCTTGCTGGCCAGGGCGGAGGAGCGCGAGACGCGCGGGTTCACCTCGATGAGGTAGTAGCGGAAGCTCTCCGGGTCGAGCGCGAACTGCACGTTGCAGCCGCCCTCGACGCCGAGGGCGCGTATCAGCTTCAGCGCGCTGTCGCGCAGCATGTGGTATTCGCGGTTCGTAAGCGTCTGACTGGGCGCCACGACGATGCTGTCGCCCGTGTGTATGCCCACGGGGTCGAGGTTTTCCATGTTGCAGACGGCGATGGCGGTGTCCGCCGCGTCGCGCATCACCTCGTACTCGATCTCCTTATAGCCGCGGATGCTCTTCTCCACCAGCACCTGGTGGACGGGGGAGACGCTCAGCGCGTGCTTGGCCAGCTCGCGCAGCTCGGCCTCGTCGTCCGCGAAGCCGCCGCCGGTGCCGCCGAGCGTGAAGGCCGGGCGGAGCACCACGGGGTAGCCGATGCGCCCGGCGGCCTCGAGGCAGCCCTCGATGCTCTCCGCCGTCTCGCTGGGGAGCACGGGCTCGCCGAGGGAGAGGCAGAGTTCCTTGAATTTTTCGCGGTCCTCGGCCAGCTCGATGCTCTCGCAGCTCGTGCCGAGTATCTCGACGCCGCACTCGCGCAGCACGCCGGAGCGCTGCAGCGCCACGGCCAGGTTCAGCCCCGTCTGCCCGCCGATGCCGGGCACTATGGCGTCCGGCCGCTCATAGCGGATGATGCGCGCGACGTATTCGGGCGTGAGCGGCTCCATATACACCTTGTCGGCTATCGTGGTATCGGTCATGATGGTCGCGGGGTTGGAGTTCGCGAGCACGACCTCATAGCCCTCCTCGCGCAGGGCCAGGCAGGCCTGCGTGCCGGCGTAGTCGAATTCGGCGGCCTGGCCTATCACGATGGGGCCGGAGCCAATGACCATTATTTTCTTGATGTCAGTCCTCTTAGGCATTGCGCACGCCCTCCCCCAGCATGGAAATGAATTTGTCGAACAGCGCGCCGCTGTCCTGCGGGCCGGGGCAGCTCTCCGGGTGGTACTGCACGGAAAAGATCCGGTCCGCCGCGCACTCCACGCCCTCGACCGTGTTGTCGAGCAGGTTGATGTGCGTGGCCGTAAGGCCCGTGCCCTCCAGCGAAGCGAGGTCGACGGCGTAGCTGTGGTTCTGGCTGGTTATCTCGATTTTCCCGGTGGCCAGGTCGCGCACCGGGTGGTTGCCGCCGCGGTGCCCGAACTTCAGCTTGTAGGTCTCCGCCCCGTAGGCGAGGGAGATGATCTGATGCCCGAGGCAGATGCCGAATATGGGATACCTCCCGCGGAGGCGCCTCACGGTCTCGGCCAGCTCGGGGACGTCGCGCGGGTCGCCGGGGCCGTTGGAGAGGAAAACGCCGTCCGGCTTCATGAAGTCTATCTCCTCCGCCGTGGTGTTCCAGGGCACGACGGTGACGTTGCAGCCGCGGCGGTTCAGCGCGCGCACGATGCCCAGCTTGATGCCGCAGTCCACGGCAACTATCGTGTGCGTGTGGTTGCTCGTGCGGGAGTACCAGCGCTTTTTGCAGCTGACGCGGGAGACGGAGTCGTGAGGCAGCTCGCTGGCGGCCAGGCGCTCAAGGGCCTCCTCCACGCTCACGGCGGGGGTGGTGATAAGCGCCTTCTGGCTGCCCTCGCCGCGTATCTCGCGCGTCAGGCGGCGGGTGTCCACGCCGGAGACGCCGGGGATGCCGTACTCCACCATCAGCTCGTCGAGTGTCTTGGTATAGCGGAAGTTGGACGGGTTGTCGTTGTAATCGCGCACGATGAGCGCGCCGATGGTGGGCGTGCGGGTTTCAAAGTCCTCGTCCGTTATGCCGTAGTTGCCTATCACGGGGTAGGTCATGACCACGGCCTGGGCCGTGTAGCTCGGGTCGGAGACGATCTCCTGATAGCCGACCATGGATGTGTTGAACACGATCTCGCAGACGCCGTCCGTGTCCGCGCCGAAGCCCTCGCCCTCATAGACGCTGCCGTTTTCCAGCACCAGGCGCCTTTTCATCCTTTCCATACGATCTTACCTCCACAGACTGTCATCAGGAATTTTCCGTTCAGCACCCGTCCGGCAAAGGGCGTGGCCCGGCCGCGGGTGGCGAAATCGTTGGGGTCCACCGTCCAGGTGATATCGGGGCCGAACACGGCCAGGTCGGCCCGCGCGCCCTCCGCGATGCCGCACTCGAGCCCGAAGCGCGCGGCGGGGGAGAGGCTCATCAGCTCCACGAGCTTTTCCAGCAATATGGCGCCCGGCCGCACAAGGCCCGTGTAGAGCGAGGCGAAGGCCGTCTCCAGCCCAACGACGCCCATCGCCGACTTTTCCAGCCCGCGGGATTTTTCCTCCGCCGAGTGCGGCGCGTGGTCGGTGGCGACCATGCCTATCGTGCCGTCGAGGATGCCTTCGATGAGCGCGGCGCGGTCGGCCGCCGTGCGCAGGGGGGGATTCATCTTGAAGCGCCCGTCCTCCTGCAGGTCGTCCTCCGTCAAAAGCAGGTAGTGCGGGGCCGTCTCCGCCGTCACGTCCGCGCCGGAGGCGCGCGCTTTTCGTATTATGTCAACCGACTCCTTCGTCGAGACATGGCAGATGTGCAGCTTGCAGCCCGTCTCCCGCGCCAGGCGGCAGTCGCGCTCCACCTCGCGCCACTCGCTCTCGGAGCAGATGCCGCGGTGGCCGTGCTCGCTGGCGTAGCGCCCGTCGTGGATATAGCCGCCGCGCAGGAGGCTGTCCACCTCGCAGTGGGCGGCGACGATCTTGCCCAGGCCCGCCGCGAGCTGCATGGCGGAGCGCATCATCTCCTCGCTCTGGACGCCGCGCCCGTCGTCGGAAAAGCCGCAGCAATACGGCGCCAGCGCGCGCATGTCGGCCAGCTCCTGCCCGCGCTCGCCGCGCGTTATCGCCCCGTAGGGCAGCACGCGGATGAGCGCGCCGCGCCGGATGGCCGCCAGCTCGGCCTCCAGGTGCTCGGGGCTGTCCGGCACGGGGTCGAGGTTGGGCATGGCGCAGACGGTGGTGAAGCCGCCGCGAGCGGCCGCGAGCGTGCCGCTCTCCATCGTCTCCTTATAAGAAAATCCCGGCTCTCGAAGATGTACATGCACATCGGTGAGACCGGGAAAAAGGAAACAGTTATCGAATTCAAAAACAGGAACGCCCTGGCCGGGGGCGATATCACGCCCCAAACGGGAAACCACGCCGCCGGAGACCTCCACGTCGGCGGGGACGAAACGGCCGGCAACGAACGCCCGGCAGCCTTTGATGACGAACGTATCCATGCTGTGCCTCCCTTCAAGCGCGCCAAAAGCCCGCAACCGCGGGCCACATTTCGATGTATTATACCAGAATGTAAAATGCGTGTCAAGGACAAAAAACGACAGGGCCATTCATTAGGATTGGATTTGTTCATGCTTTTTTGCTATACTTTTATAGAAATTGGGCAACAGAACTTCACGGAGGAATGTGGTGTTATGAAAAATATCTGGAAGTATATCTTGATCGGATCAGGCGCCGTAGTTTTGGAATGGATATTTTTAGCTGTATTCTACCATTGGTTTGACGGTATGGGGGAATTGGGCGGGATCGTTATCGGCGTTGGCTTCTTTCTTGCTTTTGAAATGGTCATCTGCACAGGAGCGATCATTTCAAAGATCAACGCCAATAAAGATAAGTGAGCAAATACGCTACCAGGCGAGAAGACCCGCGAGGAAAAGGAAAAAGGCCCCTGCGGGCCTTTTTCCTTTTTTCAGCTCTGATATTCAAATTCGATGTCGTAGATGCTGACCGTGTCGCCGTCCTTGACGCCGAGCTGCTCCATGCGGTCGTAGATGCCGGCTTCGCGCAGGTTGCGGTCGAAGTACATGCGGCTCTCATAGTCGGAGAAGTTCACTGTGGCCACCAGTCGCGCGAGCCACTCGCCCTCCAGATACCAGGCGTCCCCGTCGTGCGTTATCTTCACGTCCTCCGGCTTCCCGGGCTCGATCGCCGGCGGGACGTAGTCCGGCTCGAACACCGCGATGGGCGGCAGGTGCTGCAGCTCGGCCGCGGCGGCGCGCATCAGCTCGCGCGTGCCGTGGGTGGAGGCCGCGGAGATCTCGAAGAGCCTCAGGCCCTTGGCCTCCACGTGGGCGCGCAGTCTTTCGAGGTTCTCGCGCCCGGCGTCGTCCAGCAGGTCGCACTTGTTCGCGGCGACGAGCTGCGGCCGGGAGGCCAGCTCCGGGCTGTAGCGCGAGAGCTCAGAGTTTATCGTCTCGAAATCCTCCACGGGGTCGCGCCCCTCGCTGCCGGAGACGTCCACAAGGTGGATGAGCAGGCGGCAGCGGTCGATGTGCCGCAAAAAGTCGTGCCCGAGGCCGGCGCCCTCGCTCGCGCCCTCGATTATGCCGGGGATGTCCGCGAGGACGAAGGAGACGTGCTCGTCCACATACACCACCCCGAGGTTGGGGAACAGCGTCGTGAAGTGGTAGTTGGCAATCTTCGGGTGCGCGTTGGAGACCACGGAGAGCAGCGTGCTCTTGCCGACGTTCGGGAAGCCGACAAGGCCCACATCCGCGAGGAGCTTCAGCTCGAGCAGTATGCGGTGCGCCTCGCCGGGCAGGCCCGGCTTGGCAAAGCGGGGGACCTGGCGCGTGGGGGTGGCGAAGTGCTTGTTGCCCCAGCCGCCGCGCCCGCCGCGGCAGGCCACATAGTCCTCGCCGGAGGACATGTCGTGCATTATCGCGCCGCTGTCTGCGTCGCGCAAAAGCGTCCCGCGCGGGACGCGCAGTACGATGCTCTCGCCGTCCTTGCCGGAGCAGCGCTTGCCCTGGCCGTTCTGGCCGTCACCGGCGACGAATTTGCGCTTGTAGCGGAAGTCCATCAGGGTGGACATGTTGTCGTCGGCCTTGAAGACGATGTCGCCGCCGCGGCCGCCGTCGCCGCCGTCCGGCCCGCCGGCCGCAACGTATTTTTCGCGGTGGAAGGCCACCGCCCCGTCCCCGCCCTTCCCGGCGCGGACGTCTATCGTTACCTTGTCAACAAAGGGTGAGGCCATAGTCTACTCCTTATAGCATAATAAAAAAGGCGGACGAGGGAAGCTCGTCCGCCGCTTTGTTACTGGGCGATCTCTTCGTAAACGGAGACCTTCTTGCGGTCCTTGCCGTAGCGCTCGAACCTCACGGTGCCGTCGACCAGGGAGAACAGGGTGTCGTCCTTGCCCTTGCCCACGTTGGTGCCCGGGTGGATCTTGGTCCCGCGCTGCCTGACGAGGATGTTGCCGGCCAGGACGAACTGGCCGTCCGCCCTCTTGGCGCCGAGGCGCTTGGACTCGCTGTCGCGGCCGTTCTTGGTGGAGCCCATTCCCTTTTTATGTGCCATAAGTTACACCTCCGAATCAATAAGTGCGGAACTACTTCAGGCGATGCTGTTTATCTGAACCTTGCTGTAGGGCTGCCTGTGGCCCTGCAGGCGCTGATAGCCCTTCTTGGGCTTCATCTTATAGACGCGGACCTTCTTGCCGCGGCCGTTCTTCACGACGCTGCCGGTGACGACGGCGCCCTCCACCACGGGGGTGCCGAAGACGGAGCTGTCCTCGTCGATGACGGCCAGGACGCGGTCGAACTTGACGGTCTCGCCGGCCTCGGCGTTGAGCTTCTCGACGAAAATGACGTCGCCCTCCGCCACGCGGTACTGCTTGCCGCCGGTCTCGATGATGGCGTGCTTCATGTGTGTTTCATTCCTCTCTTCAAGAGACTCGCTCTGGGGGCGGGCATGGCCGCTTAAAGCCCCTTCGACGCGGCCTGAGTATTGTAGCATGATTTCCCCGGCCTGTCAACAGGAAATTGGGGCCGGACGGCGTCCGGCCCCAATTCGGCGGGAAGAGGAAAGGAAGAGCGTGGGAGTCAGAAGAGATGCCCGTCCGGGCTGCAGCTCAGCGAGGTGTTTATTACGACATCGCCGAGGAGAGGGTGGCTGAACGTGGCCTCGGCCAGGGCCGTGGCGCCGGTGCACCAGGCGCGCCCGTTGTCCAGCGACCAAAGCGTGTCGTAGATATCATAGTCGTAGTCAGCGGACGTGGCAAGGGCAATGTTGCCGTCGTAAGTAAAGGTGCCGTAGAGCGTGAGGGTGAACAGAATATCACCGGAAGCGCTATAGTAGTCGATAGAGCGCTCGCCCTCAGCAACAGTGTTGGCGGCCCTGCTCGCGGGGGAACTATATTCCACTATGCGGCTTATGCAGTATGAGCCGTCGTCAAAGTATGTGATCTCGCAAGCTTCACCGCAAAAACCGGCAAATGCTGAAGTGCAGAACATGCAAACGAGGACTATGGTAGCAACAATCAGGCGAGGGAGCCTTTTCATAACATTACCTCTTATCGGTATTGTGTTATAACACTGGTTGCAAAAACGACTTCATTAGTCTGGACATACCACACATACACCCCGAGCATGAGCGCCAGCGCGGCGCATGCGCCTATCAGCATCGCGGTGCGCTTTTTCTGCCGCGCGCTGACGGCGGCCAGCTCCGCCTCGCTCACGTTCAGCTGCAGTTCTGCTGCGGCGTGAGCCGGCGCGCCGAACTCGGCAGAGATGTCGTCGAAGCCGCCCTCCGGGCAGCGCTCGGCGATCTCCTTCCCCAGAGCGGCGAGCAGGGACGCACGGGTGGCGGGCAGGGCGAGCAGACGCCGCGAGACGCATCGAAGATACTTCTTTGCCGCTTTAGTCATCGCCTGGCCCTCCCTCCAGCAGCTGCTCGAACACGCCGGAAATGCGGCGGTAGTCCTGCACGGTGCGCTTATAATACTCCAGCCCCTCCGGGGTTATGGCGTAATAAGTGCGCGCACGGCCCACGGCCACCTCCGTGTGATCCTCGCAGACGTATCCCTGGTCCAGCAGGCGGTACAGCACGGGGTAGAGCAGTGACATGGTGTATTTGCCGCCGCTGCGCTGCTTCATCTCCTGCGTTATCTCATAGCCGTACATGGGCTTTTCAGAGAGCAGGCGCAGCACAACGAGCGGACTGGTTGCACGCTTGTAAAAAGCTTCGAACGAATGTCCGGAATCTGTTTCTTTGGCCATAAGAAAACTCCAATCGATTGTGCGTTTATAATAACATGAATAAATCCTCTTTGTCAATAATTAATATTGAAACTTATAATAATACGTGTTATAATCAAATTGCAAGCCAAAGGAGGCCACAGCGGGGCGGCGGCGATGGAAAAGCGCAAACCCACAGTAGACAACGCAAAACAGCTATGCTATAATGAAAGGAGAAAATTATGAAAAAGAGGATTGGCTGCATACTGCTCGCACTTGCGATGAGCTTTTCCATTGGCACGATAGCTTTTGCGGATGACGCTCAGGTGACCGCGGAGGAGGGACAGACCATGACGATGGAGCAGATCGACATGGAGGTCCAAAGGATGGTCGATGAGAGAATGGAGGTCGTTGGCGAACAGCTGGCAGGTTATCCGGAGGTGTACGAGCTCGCGTACAGGTGGTATTTGCAGGATTCGTATACGCAGATGCTGCTCTATGAGAACGGCAATCCATATCCGGGGACAGTAGAATACAGATTCGACGAAGGTGGGATCATATACTATGAGACGTCCGAAGAACTGGAAGAATTCGGCGTCGATATGGCATTTGCAGTAACTTTATTGACGCCGGAGGATGTGGAAAATGGATTGCCTGACAGTGGAACGCTTTTGTTGTATGAACTCGTGGCTGGCCTGCTTGATTATAGCTTAATCGAGCAATTTCCTGCAATGACTGTCCTGATGAACATACTTATTTCGATGTCAGCGACTGGATGGGATGATGTTGAAGAGGCAGACGGGTACGCAGAAATAATTTGCATGTATGTAATTGAAGGATCTGTATATCCCGATGGCGTTGCAGCGGTTTCCGGATGGCATGAACATCCATTTAAGTACATTTCTGAAGGTGCTCAAAATGTACACTGTTATCCTTTCTCCCATCTGTAATTAGGAGTGGCTATGGACGGGACACTGAAAGACATTGACAGCCGGGGCTGGAGAACCAGGCTTATAGGCGCATTTATCGCGCAGCAGGTGATTTTCGCGCTTATCTGCATCGTGTTCAGCGGCGACGCCGTGCGCCCGCCGTTTATGTACAGACCGAACGGCATGACAGAGGCGGACAGGGAGCTGTACTATGCCTATCATGACGTTGGAGCAGCCGTCGGAATTAATATAGATTTGATAGTGGACTGTATCCTGTTTTTCCCGATGCTGGTTTTCGGCTGGTTCTTTTTATGCTATCTGTTCTCGTGGCGAAAGCTGCAAAGGCGCGAGCGCGTGTTGTTCATTGCCCTCGAAGTAGCGCGTATAGTGGCTGTCATTGCCGTCAAAGAATACTTCCAAAACTACACGGGCGCATTCCGCATGTATATGGTGGCTCTCCCGAATGAAATAACGAGCGTAGACAGGATCTTGCTCTACCTCATACATAGAAAATTCCGCCGGAAGGAGCCGGAGCTGGACGCGCCGATTACAGAAGCCGGGGAGTGACGCCCCCGCGGCGGTGCGGTTTATGTTGGTGCGCCGGGCGGACTTGGATATGCCCGGCTCGGGGCAAACTCCGGGGTGGCTTAAGTGAAGGATGGGACAGCAAAGTGCATACTTCTGTGCCTGGGCATACTGCTGCTGCCGCTGCTGGCGTTCGGTGTATATCTGAATATCCACCGGCACAGCTATTTTGATTGGCAGGAGCGGGTGTACTCGTCCGGCCCCTGGGCGGAGCCCTCCGTCTGGGCAGGAGAGGATGGCGGGTTTTACCTCGTCAGCCGGGAGGACGGCCGCGGCGGCTGCGAGGTGACGGCGTATCTGGAAACCGGGGCCGGCTGGGAGGAGCTCCGCGCTGTGACCAGCGAGGGAGTGCGGACGCTTTTCCTGCGCGACGGCGAGGGAGACAGCGTTTATACGGGCAAATTCGACGTCCGCGGCGATGTAATGACGCTTGAGAGCCTTGAGGACGCGGACGGCCGCGAGGTGATGGGGGAAACCGAGCTCGCAAAGCTGCCGGACGCCCCGATTACACAGGCCGGCGAGTGACGCGCGGCTGACCACCGGAAAGAAGGCCGGGCAGGATGGTAAACAGGAAGGATCTCATCGTATGCTTTGCGCTTCGGTTCGTACTCGGGCTGGAGCTGTACGGCTGACGGGCGCAGGGAGGCTGAGCGGGAAATGGGGGCGCACACGGCTTTGAACAAAAAGCGCCGCGCGGCGGAATGAGGTCAGCGGCCGCACAACGGCTTCCCGCCGGGTGGATGCGGCGGGACAAGGCATGTTGACAGAAGGGAGCCGGAATGAAAAAGCTGATGAAATCGGAACTCTTCAAGGCGCTGCTCGGTCTGATTGGCGTGGCGCTTATAATCGCCGCGATACTCGGCGTGCGGCGCGCGGTATATTACATGACCTTCCGCTCCGAGCTTGATTTGCCCGAGGGCACGGAGTACACGGTGAATATTATCGGCCCGTCTGACGGCATGATAAGCCTGTCAGGCGAGGATGCGCTGGATATAATCGACGCCGCGCGGGAGCTGAGCTTCGCCGGGCCGACAAACAGGGACATATACCAGGGCTCCGACAACGATTACGACATTCATATAAACTCGATGTCGGGCCTTACCACTATCACGCTCTTTGAGCTGGACACTCCTGTGCTGTTCTCGCCCGAGCGGGACGTAAAGCTTGGCAACACCGGGCCGCTGCGCGACGCCGTGGAGGCCGTGTGGGCGGATGCAACAGACATAGAGCTGCCCGCCGAGCCGTATTCCGAATTTGCCGCCGAGTGCGAGTGGTTCACGCTGCGCGACGCCTCCGCCTCCATGCTCGATGGGCGGGAGTACAGCGCGTTCCGGCTCGGCGACGGGGCCAAGCTGCTCATTGAGCCGAAAACGGAACTCCCGAGCTTCACGGTCAACCGGCTCGAGTACACGGACGCGGGCTGCGCCAAGGGAGAACAGCTATTCAGCGTCAGCTTAACGCCGGAGGAAGCGCTCCTGCCGGAACTATGCGGCTGGCGGGCGCGGGGAGGCTGAGCGGGAAATGAGGGCGCACACGGCTTTGAACAAAAAGCGCCGCGCGGCGGCAATCGCCGCGGCGTGCCTTGCTGTAATATGCGCGGCCTTTTTCGCGCTCCGCGGCGTCCGCGCGCGGGGCGCGCTGCGCAGCGAGCTCGCGCTGCTCGAGAGCGGCGCGGCGGCGATGACCGTGACGGCGTATCCCGGCGGGGAGGTGCGCGAATTTTCCGGCGACGAAGCCGAGGCCGCGGCCGCGGCGGCGCGCTCGCTCGAATACGGCGGCGTGAAGCGCAAGGGCGCTATCCGCACGGAGGCAGGGGACTACCGCGTGTTCATCGACACGGCCGGCGGGCCGGTGTGGCTCTTCGTGCGCGCGGACGGCCGCGGGAGCGTGGACTGTTCGGGGAGCTTCACCGTCCGTGTGAAGGGCGCGGGGGAGCTCTACAGCGTGATCGACGGACTTATGAAAGGTGGGACGGACACATGAAGCAGACAGTCGCGGCCGTGGCGCTCATATTTTCGCTGCTGCTGGCCTCGGTGATCTGCGCGCCGCTGCTGCGGCTGCGCTCAGAGGCAGAGACCCCGCCGGCAGAGCCGGCGGAGTACTCAGCAGAGGCCGGCGAGCCGTGGGGAACGGAATAAAAAAACCCGCCGCCCGGTTGGGGACGGCGGGGCTGTTTTTTTTATGCGCTCACAGGGCGGAGACGATGTCGCGGGTGTCGCGGGCGATGACGAGCTCCTCGTTCGTGGGGATGACCCAGAGCTGGACCTTGCTGGCGTCGGTGGAGATGCGGTTGTCGCTGCCGCGCTTGGCGTTGGCCGCTTCGTCGATCTCGCAGCCCAGATAGCCCAGGTACTGGCAGATGCCCGCGCGGGTGGTGGGGGCGTTCTCACCCACGCCGGCGGTGAAGATGATGGCGTCCACGCCGTTCATGGCGGCCACATAGCTGCCGACGACCTTGGCCACGGAGTAGTCGAACATGTCAAGGGCCAGGCGGGCGCGCTCGTTGCCCTCCTCGGCGGCGGCTTCCAGGTCGCGGAAGTCGCTGCTGACGCCGGAGACGCCCAGCACGCCGGACTTCTTGTTGAGGATATTCAGCATGGCGTCGATGTCCAGGCCGTACTTGTTCATGATGAACTGCATGGCGCCCGGGTCAACGTCGCCCACGCGGGTGCCCATCGGCAGGCCGACCAGCGGGGTGAAGCCCATGGAGGTGTCCACGCTCTTGCCGTTCATGATGGCGCAGATGCTCGAGCCGTTGCCCATGTGGCAGCTGATGAGCTTCAGCTCCTCGATGGGCTTGCCCATGAGTTCGGCGCAGCGCTGGGAGACGTAGCGGTGGCTGGTGCCGTGGAAGCCGTAGCGGCGGACGCCGTCTTTGGTGTAGTAGTCGTACGGCAGGGCGTACATATAGGCCTTGGCGGGCATGGTCTGGTGGAAAGCGGTGTCGAAGACGCCCACCTGCGGCACGTCCTTGCCCATGACGTCGATGCAGGCGTTGATGCCGGTGATGTTGGCCGGGTTGTGCAGCGGGGCGAAGGGGGTGCAGTCCTCCAGCGCCTTCATCACCTCGTCCGTGATGAACACGCTGCTGGCGAACTTCTCGCCGCCGTGGACGACGCGGTGGCCGACGGCGTCGATCTCGTGCATGGAGCTGACCACGCCGTACTCGGCGCTGGTGAGCTTGTCGATGACGGCGGCGATGGCCTCGGAGTGCGTGGGGAGGGGGAGGTCCTCGTTAAAAACGGGCTTGCCGCCCACCAGCGGGGTGTGCTTCAGGTGCCCGTCGATGCCGATGCGCTCGCACAGGCCCTTGGCGAGGAGCTGCTCGCCCTCCATGTCGATGAGCTGGTACTTGAGGGAGGAGCTGCCCGCGTTGATGACCAAAACTTTCATTTTCCGATTTCCTTTCTGCTGTTCACTATTGTAAATTGCGGAAGAGGTATAGTATTATGGATACTGTTATTGTATCCTTATATGCCCTAAAACGCAAGTGTTTTCGCAAGGAGGCGGGGAGATATGCTGATAGCGGGCATCGTGGCGGAATACAACCCCTTTCACAACGGCCACCAGTGGCACATCCGGCGCACGCGCGCGGAGCTGGGGGAGGACGCGGTCATCGTCTGCTGCATGTCGGGCGACTTCGTGCAGCGCGGCGAGGCGGCGGTGTACTCCAAATTCGCCCGCGCGGAGGCGGCGGCGCGCTGCGGCGCGGACATCGTGTTCGAGCTGCCGCTGCCCTGGGCGCTGAGCTCGGCGGAGGGCTTCGCCCGCGGGGCCGTGGGCCTGCTGCACGCCCTGCGCGCGGTGGACGTGCTCTCGTTCGGCAGCGAGAGCGGGGACGCCGGGGCCCTCTCCGCGGCGGCGGAGGCCCTGCTGGACCCCACGCTGGGCCCGGAGATACGCGCCGCGCTGGCGGACGGCGTGCCCTACGCCGCGGCGCGGCAGAGCGCGCTGGCCCTGCGCTCGCCGGAGAGCGCGGAGCTCCTGAGCTCGCCGAACAACATACTCGCCGTGGAGTACATCAAAGCCCTCTACGACCTGCGCAGCGACATGCGCGTGCTCACCTTCCGCCGCGAGGGCGCGGAGCACGACGGCGTGGGCGGCAGCGGCGGCATCCGCTCGGCCAGCGAACTGCGCACGCAGCTGGCCGCCTGGCAGGACATCGCGCCCTTCATCCCGGCCGCGGCGGCGGGGATATACGCGCGCGAGCGCGAGCACGGCCGCGGGCCCGTTTCGATGCGCGCGCTGGAGCCGGCGCTGCTCTCGCGGCTGCGCCTGCTGCCCGACGCGGCCTTTGAGGCCCTGCCCGACGCCGGCGAGGGCCTGGCCAACCGCCTGATGCGCGCCGCGCGCGAAGAGCCGGGCTGGGACGGCGTCCTCTCCGCGGCCAAGACCAGGCGCTACGCCCTCTCGCGGCTGCGGCGCATGTGCATGTGCGCCTGCCTCGGCGTCAGCCGCGGCATGGCGGACGGCGTGCCGCCCTATGCGCGCATCCTGGCCGCCACCGCCCGCGGGCGGGAGGCCCTGCGCCTGATCGCCGGGCGCACGCGCATACCCATCATCACCAAGCCCGCCGTGGCGCGGGAGCTGCCGCGGGAACACCTGGCCGTTTTCGAGCTGGGCGCGGCGGCACGCGACCTCTATGTCCTCGCCGCGTCCGCGCGGGAAGAACGCCGCGGCGGCAGCGACTGGCGCACGGGCCCGGCCGTCATCTGAGGACGGCCATGGTAAAAGTGCATAGTTTTCCGCTCGCGGACGCGCCAAATTTCGTGCCGCTGCAACATTCTATCAAATTAAAGCGGAATGTGAACAAATTGTGTTGCATTCGCGTGAGCAAAGGTTTATAATCTGTGCATGGCTCAGACGGACATTTGTGCGCGCACAATGGACGAACAGCTAATGTGTGATATAGGAGGATCAAAAATGAAGAAGATTCTTGCACTGCTTCTTGCCCTTTGCATGGTGTTTGCCTTTGCCGCCTGCGGCGAGGAGCCGGCGGCGGAGGAGAGCGACGCTCCGGCGACCGAGTCCGACGCCCCCTCGGCTGAGGGCGACAACGTCATCAAGATCGGCGTGTTCGAGCCCCTCACCGGCGACAGCGGCGCCGGCGGCAAGCAGGAGATGCTCGGCATGCAGTACGCCAACTACCTGCAGCCCACCGTCGATGTCGGCGGCGTGGAATACACGGTCGAGCTCGTCCCCTCCGACAACGGCTCCGACTCCTCCAAGGCCCCCACGGCGGCCAGCCAGCTGGTCTCTGAGGGCGTGAGCATCGTCCTCGGCACCTACGGCTCCAGCGCGGCCATCGCCGCCGGCCCCATCTTCGAGCAGGCCCAGATCCCCGCCATCGGCGTCACCTGCACCAACCCGCAGGTCACCATCGGCAACGAGTTCTACTTCCGCGCCTGCTTCATCGACCCCTTCCAGGGCACCGTCCTCGCCAACTACGCCTTTGACCAGCTGGGCGCCCGCAAGGCCTACATGCTGGGCGAAGCCGGCAACGACTACGACGCCGGACTGATGAACTACTTCCAGGAGGCCTTCGAGGCCCTCGGCGGCACGGTCGTCTCCGACAACTTCCAGACCAACAACTCCGACTTCACCAGCTATCTGAACAAGGCCGTCAGCGAGCAGGCCGAGGTCGTGTTCATCCCCGTCTCCATCACCTACTCCACCCAGATCATCGCCCAGGCCAAGAGCATGGACCTCGCCATCCCCATCCTCGGCTCCGACACGCTGGACAACAACACCGTCCTCGCCGCGGCGGCGGACAGCAACCTCGACCTCATCGTCACCACCTTCTACAACGAGGGCGGCAACGCCGAGTTCGACGAGGGCTTCAAGAATTGGATCAATTCCGACAGCGTCAACCTCGACAACAACGGCGGCAACGACATGATCGCGGCGGTCTCCGTCATGGGCTTCGACGCCTATAACGTCGCCCTGGAGGCCATCAAGCTCGCCGGCAGCACGGACCCCGTGGCCATCAAGGACGCCCTCTGGGATGTCAACTATGACGGCATCACCGGCAACATCACCTTCGGTGAGAACGGCGACGCCGTGCGCGACACCGCCTACATAAAGATCTCCGACAACGTGGCCGTCGCCTGGACGGACGGCGGCACGCAGACCGTCGCCTGAGCGCGGCTGCAAAGCTGAAAAGATACGCTTTGGCGAGGGCGCAAGCCCTCGCCAAAGTATGATAAGCGTTTGGACCGGCTCGTAAGGGGCCGGGACGTAAAAAACGGCTCCTTACGAGGCAGTCCAGGCAACGAAAGGAAGAGAAATAAGTGCAATATGCAGTTTCCATCCTGCTGTCGGGCATTTCCGTGGGCGGGCAGTACGCGCTGATAGCCATCGGCTACACGATGGTCTACGGCATCCTGCGCCTCATCAACTTCGCCCACGGCGACGTTTTCATGACGGCGGGCCTGATGCTCGTCTACATGTCGGCGAGCTTGCCGCTCGGCGTCGCCATCCCGCTGATGATCGTGGCCACGGTGGCGCTCGGCTTTTTCATCGAACGCGCGGCCTACAAGCCGCTGCGCAGCGCTCCGCGCATGTCCGTCATGATCAGCGCCATCGGCGTCAGCTTCCTCATCCAGAACTTTGCCACCTACTACACCGGCGGCCTGCCGCAGAACTATCCGCAGCTGCCGTTCCTCTCGGACACCGTCACCATCTACGGCACGTCCGTCAAGTGGGCGGTCATCATAACGCCCTTCCTGGTGGTGGCCCTGATCGCCGCGCTCACCATCCTCATCAACAAGACGAAGATCGGCATGGCCATGCGCGCGGCGGCCAAGGACTTCGAGACCTGCCAGCTGATGGGTATCAAGATCAATTCCGTCATCAGCTTCACCTTCATCATCGGTAGCGCCCTCGCCGCCGTCGGCAGCCTGCTGTATTTCACGAACTACCAGAGCATCGTGCCCCTCTCCGGCGCCATGCCGGGCCTGAAGGCCTTCGTGGCGGCCGTTTTCGGCGGCATCGGCTCCATCCCCGGCGCCGTCATCGGCGCGTTCATCATCGGCATCTGCGAGAACATCGTCAAGGGCACCAGCCTCTCCATCTTCTCGGACGCCATCACCTTTGTCCTGCTCATCGTCATCCTGGTGGTCAAGCCCACCGGCCTCTTCGGTGAGAAGGCCACCGACAAGGTCTGAGGAGGTGCGACATGCCTGCTGTAACGCTTGAAAAAAAGAGCCGCCGCGGCTCCGTCATCGCCTTCGTCGCCGTGCTGGCCGTGCTGGCGGCGGTGGTGCTGCTGGAGAACGTCCTCGACCCCAACGCCAACATCATCGTCTTTACCACCCTGAAAAAGGGCGCGGTGTACGCCCTGGTGGCCGTCAGCATGAACCTGCTGAACGGCTTCACGGGCCTCTTCTCCCTTGGCCAGGCGGGCTTCATGCTCCTTGGCGGCTACACTTACGCCATCCTCACCATCCCCAGCGCGCAGCGCGACAGCGTCTATTACCTCTATGACGGCTCGGACATCAACTTCTCCATCACGGAGACGCTGCAAAACCTCTTCGGCGGTAGCGGCGTGGGCGCTGCCGTGGGCCTCGTGCTGGGCGTGCTCATCGCCATCGCGGCCGCGGGGCTGGTGGCGGCCTTCATCGCCTGGCTGATCGGCCTGCCTGTGCTCAAGCTGAAGAGCGACTACCTGGCCATCGCCACGCTGGGCTTCGCGGAGATCATCCGCGCTGTGTTCCAGTGGACGGAGCTGGGCCGCATCACCAACGGCGCCAACGCGCTCAAGAACTACCCCACGCTCTCCAACTTCAACATCACCAACGCGGACGGGCAGATCGTCCTGCGCCTTTCCACCTTTGCAGCCTTCGCCATCGCCGCGCTGTGCGTCTGGCTCATCGTGCTGCTCATCAACTCCAGCTATGGCCGCGCGTTCAAGGCCATCCGCGAGGACGAGGTGGCCGCGGAGGCCATGGGCATCGACCTTGCCAGGCACAAGCGCATGAGTTTCGTCATCAGCAGCTTTTTCGCCGGCGTCGGCGGCGCGCTGCTGGCCATGTACATGAACCAGGTGCAGGCCAAGACCTTCACCTCCACCATGACGTACGAGATACTGCTGATCGTCGTCCTGGGCGGCATCGGCTCCGTCTCCGGCAGCGTGTTCGCCGCTTTCCTCTACACGGCGTGCAGCGAGTGGTGGCTGCGCTTCCTGGACGTCGCCACGGTGTTCAAGAGCGCCGGCGACCGCTGGACGTTCATCATCGTCCTCGCCGCAGCCGCCGTGGCCCTGACGGCCCTGCTTGTCTGGCGCCGCCGCCGCAGCGGGGCGAAGAAGCTCTCCGAGATGTGGGCGGTGTTCGTCCCCGGGGCCATCGTCCTGGCCTATGACATCTACTACGCCATAGCGGGCGGGATGGAAGTGCCCTTCCTCCGCGCCGGCTTCCGCATGGTGGTGTTCAGCGTCATCATCATGGTGGTCGTGCTCTTCTTCCGCCGCGGCCTGTTCGGCGACAGGGAACTGCCCTACATCGTCCGCCGTCTGGGCCTGTACATCAGAAAAGTCGTTAAATACCGCGAAGCAGCCACGAAAAAGGCGGCCGCTGAGGCGAAGAAGGAGGCGGATGGCGATGAGTGAGAAGCTTGAGAACGTCCTCCGCATGGAGAACATCACCATGCAGTTCGGCGGCGTCGTCGCCGTCAACGACCTCTCCATCGAGGTCAACAAGGGCGAGATCGTGGCCCTCATCGGCCCCAACGGCGCGGGCAAGACCACGGCCTTCAACTGCATCACGGGCGTCTATCAGCCCACCAACGGCATCATAAACTTCATGGGCCGGACGATAGTGCGCAACCACCCGGGCGGGAAAATGGCCAGGGAATACCTGGGCACGAACGCCGCGCGCTACAGCTCCGACTACAGCGGGGAGGACGACCCGGAGACCCTCGCCGCCCTGGCCGAACTCGACGCCAGGTGCGCCGCCGGGGTTGCCGCCGCCGAAAAAGAGATCGCCGGCCGCCTCGACAGCGAAAAGGACGAGGAAAAGCGCAAGTCCCTGTATAACGAGGCCGAGGCCCGCAAAGCCGAGATCGAGGCCGGTTATAACGCCCCGCGCGAGCGGCTGCTCGCGCAGCTGAAGGACCGCGCCGGCGCGCGCATCGAGCTGGCCCGGGCCATCGACCCCGACGTTACGACGAACAAGGTCTACGCCCCCACGCCGGACAAGATCACTTACCTCGGCATCGCCCGCACCTTCCAGAACATCCGCCTCTTCTCGGCGCTGAGCGTTCTGGATAACGTCCTGATAGCCAAGCACATGCGCGCCAAGCAGAACGTCTTTTCCGCCACGCTGCGCCTCAACCGCAGGGAAGAGCGCCGCATGCGCGAGGAGGCCATGGCCCTCCTGGCCGAGCAGGGGCTGGACCACCTGAAAGACGAGGTCGCCGGCAGCCTGCCCTACGGCATCCAGCGCCGGCTGGAGATCGCCCGCGCGCTGGCCACCAGCCCCAAGCTGCTGCTGCTCGACGAGCCGGCCGCCGGCATGAACCCTCAGGAGACGCAGGAGCTGGGCGAATACATCGTGCGCCTGCGCCGCGAACACGACCTGACGATACTGATGATCGAGCACCACATGGATCTCGTCATGCAGTTTTCCGACCGCATTTACGTCATCGACTTCGGCAAGCTCATCTCCTCCGGCACGCCCGAGGTGGTCAAGGCCGACAAGCGCGTCATCGATGCATACCTGGGGGTGGTAGAATGAGCGACGTCATACTGAGCATCAAGGACCTGAAAGTGAGCTACGGCGGCATCGAGGCCGTCAAGGGCATCTCCTTCGACGTCCGGCGCGGCGAGATCGTCACGCTCATCGGCGCCAACGGCGCGGGCAAGAGCTCCACGCTGCGCGCCATCGCCGGGCTGGTGAAGCCCTCCGGCGGCTCCATCACCTTCGAGGGCGAGAACATCACCGGCGCCGACCCCACGAGCATCGTCAAGCGCGGCGTCACCCTGGTGCCGGAAGGGCGGCGCATCTTTGCCGACCTCACCGTGCTGGAAAACCTCAAGATCGGCGCCTATCTGCGCCACGACGACCTGAAAGAGGACCTCGAGTGGGTCTACAGCCTGTTCCCGCGCCTGAAGGAGCGCTCCTGGCAGGCGGGCGGCACGCTCTCCGGCGGCGAGCAGCAGATGCTGGCCGTGGGCCGCGCGCTCATGAGCCGCCCCAAGCTCATCATGATGGACGAGCCCAGCCTGGGCCTCGCGCCCATCATCGTCCGCGGCATCTTCGACATCATCAAGGAGATACACGAGCGCGGCACCACTATCCTCCTCATCGAGCAGAACGCCAACATGGCCCTGCAAACGGCAGACACCGGCTGTGTCCTGGAGACGGGCCGCATCACCCTCACCGGTACCGGCGAGGAGCTGCTGAAAAACGAAGCCGTCCAGGCAGCCTACCTCGGCACCTGACCAGGCTGCGCCTGGAGGCAGAGGGCTGTGCCCTGGTCTACGGCAGGTTTGCGGAAACTTATAAGTAGGAAAGCCGAGGAGCTCTCGCTCCTCGGCTTTCGCTCTACGCGGCGTAAAAGCCTCCCCTGCCGCGCAGGGGAGGCAAGGGGCTTGCTGCAACTCAGCGGCGCGAGCGTAAGCGAAGCCAGGCTGCGCCTGGTGGCATCTGCCTGCGGCACGGTCTATCGGAACGTTTCCGTCAATGAGGCGCGCAGCGCAGATACCAGCGGCCGTTGGCCGCTCAGGTCATGTTGGCGAAGCGCTCCACGGCCTTGGTGAAATTGGCAATGGTCTGGTCGGCGTCGCCGTGCTCGATGCCGTCGCGCACGCAGTGCTTGATATGCCCTTCGAGCACCACCTGGCCCGCGCGGTGCAGCGCGGACTTGGCGGCGTTTATCTGCGCCAGGATGTCCTCGCAGGGCACATCCTCGTCCACCATGCGGTCGATGGCCTGCACCTGCCCGATGATCTTCTTCAAACGCCGGTGGAGGTTGTCGGCGTCCATGCACTGTCTCATATACTGCCTCCTATACCTGTGGGGGTATGCTTTTGACAACGATTTTAGAATACGGCGGCGGGAAAGTCAAGCCTATACCACCTGGAAGATGTAGAACTTGAGGTATTCCGTCTCCGGTACGTTCCAGAGTATGGGGTGGTCGGGGGCCTGCTGCCGGGCCTCGACCTGCTTGAGCGAGACGTTCGCGTCCCGGGCGGCGGAGCGCAGCATTTTTTCAAAGAGCGCGGGCGGCATGAAGTGGCTGCACGAGCAGGTGGCCAGGTAGCCGCCGCGCGGCAGCAGGCGCATGGCCCGGTAGTTGATCTCGTGATACCCCCGCTCCGCGCCGGCGACGGTGCGGCGGCTCTTGGTGAAGGCCGGCGGGTCGAGGATGACGAGGCCGTAGTCCGCGCGCTCCTCCGTCAGCTTGGGCAGCAGGTCGAATACGTCCGCTGCCAGGAAGTCCATTTTGTCCTCTAGGCCGTTGAGGGCGGCGTTTTGCCGCGCAAGGGCCACGGCGGACTCGGAGACGTCCACCGCGGTGACGTGCTCCGCGCCCGCGCGGGCGCAGTTGAGGGCGAAAGAGCCCGTGTGCGTGAAGCAGTCGAGCACCCGCCGCCCCGCCGCCAGACGCGACACGGCCAGGCGGTTATATTTCTGGTCGAGGAAAAAGCCGGTCTTTTGCCCGTTTTCAAGGTCAACAGCATAGCGCACGCCGTTCTCGCAGATCTCGGTGAGCGCGCTCTCCGGGTGCGGCGCGCCGGCGTACCAGCCCTTGTACTGCTCAAGGCCCTCCAGCGCGCGTATCGGGCTCTCGTTGCGCTCGTATATGCCGTCTATGCGCTCGCCCATGGCTTCGAGCTGCGCGAGGAGCGCGGAGTATATCACGTCCTTCACCCCGTCCGTCCCGCGCGAGAGCACCTGCGCGGAGAGGAGGTTTGAAAAGCGGTCGACAGTCAGCCCGGGCAGGCCGTCCGCCTCGCCGAAGATGAGCCGGCAGCAGCCGAAGTCCGCGCCCATCACCGCGCGGCGGTAATCGAGGGCGTATTTCACCCGGCGCTCGAAAAAGGCGGGTTCGAAGCGCTCGTTGGCGTTGTCGGAGAGGATGCGCACGCCGATTTTGCTCTCCGCGCTGAAAAAGCCCGCGCCGAGCCACGCGCCCTTTTGCGAGAATACGTCGACTATCCCGCCGGAGGGGCACTCGCCCTCGCGCGCGGTTATCTCGGCGGCGTATACCCAGGGGTGGCCGCTGCGGAGCGCGAGCTCGGCTTTTTTGGTGACGGTGACGGCGGGGAAGGGTCTTGACTGTTTCATGTATCTCTCTCCAAAGCTGTCCGCGCTCTCGCAGCTGTGAGAGCGCGGACACGGTTTTTATATGAGCCGGTAGATGCGCGCCGACTCGGGCGGCAGCGTCAGCTGCACCAGCCCCTCGGAGACGGCGGCGCTGTCCCCGCTGAGAAGGCAGCGGGCGCGTGTGATGCCGGATGCGCGCAGGGACTGTGTTTCCGCGGCGGTGAGGCCGGCGTGGCCGGCCCAGAGGTCGGCGACGATGCGCTTTTCATAGGCCGAGCGGTTGATGACGGCGAGGAAGGCGCCGTTTTCGGCCTCCAGGCCGAATTCATCCCGCCCGCCGCCGACGAAACGCAGCACGGTCAGCACGTCCGCGTCCGGCGCGGAGAAGCCCGCCGCCCCTATGGAGAGGGCGTCGTTCTCGTTGCGCAGCTCGGCGAGCTTGCTGTACCAGTCCACCAGCGGGCGCTTGCCGACGGTGAAGGGCGCGCGGTCAAAGGGGTCGAGCATGCCGTTCATGCCCGTCTCGTCGCCGTAATAGACGCTGGGCACGCCGGGGATGGCGAACTGTATGGCGGCCGCCAGGCGCTGCATGGCGCAGCCGCGCTCGTCCTGCGCGTCCGTGATGATAAAGCCGGCCTGCTGTTCGCGCGTCATGCTGCGGGCGTCCAGCCGGGTGGCGAGGGCGGTGCGCGCGCGGTCCACGTCGTGCGAGGAGACCAGGTTCATCAGCGAAAAATAGAGCGGCGCGGGGTAATTCAGCCGCTGGCCGAGCAGAAAATCGGCCAGGGCGCGGGCGTCAGAGCGGAAGGTGAGGAAGTCCAGCACGGCGCTGCGGAAGGGGTAGTTCATCACCGAGTCCAGCGACTCGCCAAGGGCGTATTTGCGCCGCGCGCCATAGCTGGTCTTGGTCACGGCGTCCTCCCACACCTCGCCGAGGACGACGGCCTCCGGGTCGGCGTCCTTGGCCGCGCGGCGGATGAGGGCCAGGGCCTCGTCCGGCAGTTCGTCGGCCACGTCCAGCCGCCAGCCGGAAGCGCCCCGGCGCAGCCAGGTGCGCACGACGCTGTCCTCACCGGAGATGACGAATTCGCGCCAGCGCGCGTCGTTCTCGTCCACCTCGGGCAGGTCGGGGAAGTTCCACCAGCAGCGGTATTCGCCCGGCCATTTGCGGAAGTCGTACCAGGAGTAATAGGGCGAAGCCTCGCCGGCGTTATAGGCGCCCGCGCTGTCGTAGCGGGAGAAGCGGTTGAAATACACGCTGTCCGCGCCCGTGTGCGAGAAAACGCCGTCCAGCATCACCCGGATGCCGCTTTTGGCGGCGCTTTTGCACAGCCGCTCAAAGTCCTCGTTGGTGCCGAGCACGGGGTCCACCTTCAGGTAGTCGCCCGTGCCGTAGCGGTGGTTGCTGCACGCTTCGAAAATGGGGTTGAGGTAGATGACGCCCACGCCGAGGGCCTGCAGGTAGGGCAGGCGGCTCTCGATGCCGCGCAGCGTGCCGCCGTAGAAGTCCAGCGGGAAGTAAAAGCCGTCCGCGCTGTTGGGCTGCCAGTCCACGGGCTCGTTCCAGCCCTCGTGGTACTTCACCTGCCGCCCGCGCGAGCGGTGGTATTCAATGCCGCGCTGGGCGGTGTCCGAGGTGTCGCGCGCGAAGCGGTCGGGGAAGATCTGGTACATGACGCTGCGGCGGAACCACGCGGGGGTCTCAAAGGCGGCGTCGTACACCGTCAGGCGGAAGGCGGAGCCGCGGGAGCTCTGCAGCTGGCCGAAGCGCCCGCCGCTGGCGGCGCAGAGCCAGAACTCGCCCTCCTCCAGGCGCAGGCAGAAGCAGTACCAGAGCGCGGCGGGCTCCGTGGAGGGCACCAGGTCGCAGTACCAGCGCCCGCCGGTGAGCGCCATCTTGTAGCGGCGCTCGAAGCCGTCGCCGTTCAGCACGAGCTCGGCGTCCAGCACGGCGGCGGCGCCGTCGCGGAAGCCCAGGCGCACGCTCTGCCCGGCGCGGACGGCGCCGATGGGCCGCCGGTCGCTCTCGCTGGCCGCGTCGTGGGTGATGTGGGGCTGAAGTGAGGAAATGATCATATGTCAGTGAACCTGGCGGGCGCGAGTATGTACATCGAGCGCAGCGAGCCCGCCCGCCTCTCCTTCGTGCAGAATATATGCGCGCACATGGCGGCGCAGAGCGTCTCGGTGTAAACTTCCTCGTCGCGGATGACGGCGCTCTCGCCGATGCGCCGCCAGTCGCCGGGCCAGGCGTCCCACAGGCGCGAGCAGAGCCGGTCGTTCACGGCGCGGATGAGCGAGGCCGTGCGCGGCTGCAAAGCGGCCACGGCCCCCAGGGGCACGGCCACGCTGCCGCCGCTGCCGGCCATGCGCAGGTCGAAACACTCGGAGACCAGGCGCACGGCATCGTCCCAGCCCATGCGGCGCTCGTCCAGCAGCAGCCGCAGCAGCTCGGGGAGGATGACGGCGTCCAACCCGCCGGAGAGCTCGCCTCGCAGCGCCACGGGGAGCTCGGAGGGCGCGCCCACGGAGGCAACGGCGCGCGCGGCGCGCGCGGCGGCGGTGAAATAGGCGCCGGTGAGCGCGGGCACCGCGCCGGAGTTCAGGCGGGCGGCCAGCTCGGCGCTGCGCGCGGATTCGTTGTAGTCGGCCTTGACATCCCCGGCCCGGCCGGGCTCGGGGGCCAGGGCGCGCTCGCGCCCGCCCTCGTTCACGGCGAGGACGCCCAGGCGGCCGGTGTAGTTCACCTGCAGCCCGTCGTTCGTCCACACCTCGTGGGCCTCGCCGCCGAAATATACGGTCACAGCTTCGCTACCAGACATGTCGCACCCCGCGTTCAAAGCAGCTCGATGTAGAGGCGCGCATACTCGTCGGCGGAGCGCTCAAAGCCGAAGTCCACGCTCATGGCGTTGCGCATCAGGCTCTCCCAGACGTCGTGCTGGTCGCGGTAGATCCCAACGGCGCGCTCCACGGTGGCTTTCATCTCGTGCGCGTTGAAGTTGGCGAAGGAGAAGCCGGTGCCCTCGCCGGTGTACTGGTTATAGGGCACGACGCTGTCCTTCAGCCCGCCCGTCTCGCGCACGATGGGCAGCGTGCCGTAGCGCATGGCGATCATCTGCGAGAGGCCGCAGGGCTCGAAGAGCGAGGGCATCAGCAGCATGTCGGCGCCGGCGTAGATGCGGTGGCTGAGCTCGTCGTTATAGCCGATGTAGGAGCAGACGCGGCCGCGGTGACGCTCCTCCGCCGCGCGCATGAAGCCCTCATACTCGCCGTCGCCGCTGCCCAGCAGCAGAAAGCGGATGTCGAATGCCATCATCTCGTCCAGCACACGCTCCACCAGGTCGAAGCCCTTCTGGCGGGTCATGCGCGTGACCATGGCCACGAGCGGGACGCCGGCGGCCGCTTCCAGGCCCATGTCGTGCATCAGGGCGTCCTTGCAGGCGGCCTTGCCGCGCAGGTGGCCCTTGTCATAGCGCTTGTATATCGCCGGGTCTGAGTGGGGGTTGAAAACTTTCTTGTCGATGCCGTTGATGATGCCGCTCAGCTGGTGCCTCCGGGCGGAGAGTATGCCCTCCAGCCCCTCGCCGAAGGCGGGGGTGCATATCTCATTGGCATAGCTGGGGCTGACGGTGTTCAGCCGGTCGGCAAACACGCAGCCGGCCTTCAGGAAGGCCGCGCAGCCGTTCAGCTCCATGAACTCGCTCGTGAAATAGCGGTCCTCCACGCGCAGCAGGTCGCGGAAGAAGTCAAAGCTGAACTTGCCCTGGTAGGCGATGTTGTGGATGGTCAGCAGCGTCTTTATGCGCCCGTGCTCAAAGTAGCCGTACTGCGTGCGCAGCAGCATGGGCAGCATGGCCGTGTGCCAGTCGTTGCAGTGCAGCACGTCGGGGAAAAAGCCCAGGTTGGGGATGGCGTCCAGCACCGCGCGGGTGAAAAAGGCGTACTGCTCGCCCTCGGCGCTGCCGCCGCGGTAGATCTTGTCGCCGAAATAATACTCGTTGTCCACCAGGTAGATGGTGACGCCGTCGAGCACCAGCTTTTCGATGCCCACGTACTGGCTGCGCCAGCCGAGGTCCACGGAGAAGCTGAACATGTGCTCCACCTGGTCGCGGTATTTTTCCTTCACGCAGTGGTGATAGGGGGTGATGACGCGCGCGTCCAGGCCCAGGGCTGCGAGGCTCTTGGGAAGCGTGCCGACCACGTCGGCCAGGCCGCCGGTCTTGGAGATGGGGGCGCACTCGGCGCTGGCTATGAGCACGCGGGGGAGGCGCTCCCAGCCCTTGTCAAGCAGGAGCTGCTGGTACTCACGTTTCAATGCTTGATCATTCCTTTCACAGAAGATGCGCGCCCTCGCGTGTCATTTGGCGCTCTTGCGTTTTTTAGGCGCGGCCTTGGCCTTGGCGGCGGGCTTTTTCCGCGGCTCGGGGGTGAACTTGAACCAGACGGCGCTCATGGCCGGCAGGGTGATGGCGGCGCTGTATTTCTGCCCGGCGAAGGGCTCGTCCGCGGAGCGTATCTCCGCGGCGTTGTGGACGCCGGAGCCGCCGTATTTCACGTCGTCGGAATTTATGAGCTCGGTGAGCGTGCCGCGGCGGGGCAGGCCGATCGTGAAGCCGTCGTACTGCACGGGCGTGAAATTCAACGCGCAGACCAGATAGGAGCGCGAGCGCGGGGCGAGGCGCATGAAGGCCACACTGCTGCGCGCGGCGTCGTCCACGTTCAGCCACATGAAACCGTCCCAGGAGTCGTCGATCTTATAGAGCGCGGGGGTGGCGGCGTAGAGGTGGTTGAGGTCGCGGACATATTCGAGCATCCCGCGGTGCTTGGGATAGTCGAGCAGCATCCAGTCCAGCTGCTGGTTGTAGTTCCACTCGATGAACTGGGCGAATTCGCCGCCCATGAACATCAGCTTCTTGCCCGGGTGCGCGAACTGATAGCCATAGAGCGCGCGCAGAGAGGCGAACTTGGTGTCGTAGTCGCCCCACATCTTGTTCACCATGCTGGCCTTGCCGTGCACCACCTCGTCGTGCGAGAAGGAGAGCACGAAGTTTTCGGAAAAGGCGTACATCATGGAGAAGGTCAGGCGGTCATGGTTGTAGCTGCGGAAATAGGGGTCGAGGGCCATGTAATCGAGCGTGTCGTGCATGAAGCCCATGTCCCACTTGAACGTGAAGCCGAGACCGCCGGCCTCCGGCGGGCGGGAGACAAGGGGATAGGCCGTGCTCTCCTCGGCGATGGTGACGGCGCCGGGGTAGGTGCTGAGCACGGCGTGGTTCAGCGCGCGCAGGAAGTCCACCGCGCCGTAGTTGATATTGCCGCCGTCCTTATTGGGCGTCCACTCGCCGCCGCGGCGGCCGTAGTCGAGATAGAGCATGCTGCTGACGGCGTCCACGCGGATGCCGTCCACGTGGTATTTGTCGAAGAAGAACATGGCCGAGGAGACGAGGAAGCTCTGCACCTGCGGCTTGCCGTAGTCGAAGATCATCGTGCCCCAGTCCGGGTGCTCGGCCATGCGCCGCTCGCTGCACTCATAGCAGGGCGTGCCGTCGAACAGGCGCAGGCCGTGCGCGTCGCGCGGGAAATGCGCGGGCACATAGTCGATGATGACGCCGATGCCGGCGCTGTGCAGCCTGTCCACGAAGTACATGAAGTCCTGCGGCGTGCCGTAGCGGCTGGTGGGGGCAAAATAGCCCGTCACCTGATAGCCCCAGGAGCCGTCGAAGGGGTACTCCGTGATGGGCAGCAGCTCCACATGCGTGTAGCCCATGCCGCTGCAATATTCCGCCAGCTCGTCCGCCACCGTGCGGTAGTTGGGGAAGGTCTCGCCCTCGCTCACGCGCCAGGAGCCGAGGTGCAGCTCATAGATGGACATCGGCGAGCGCAGAGCGTCGCGCTTTGCGCGCGCGGCGAGGTATTTGCCGTCCTGCCAATCCCAGCCCTCGATGTCCCAGACCTTGCTGCCCGTGGCGGGGCCGGTCTCGGCGTGGAAGGCGAAGGGGTCGGCCTTGAGCACGGCGTTGCCGCCCTGGTCCACGACGCGGTATTTGTAGATGTCGCCCTGCTTGACGCCGGGGATGAAGGCGCACCAGACGCCGTCCTCGCGGCGGTACATGGGATCGGCGGAGCTGTCCCAGCCGTTGAAGTCGCCGACGACCGAGACCTCGCGCGCGTTGGGGGCCCATACCACGAAGCGGTGCATATCGCAGCCGGGTATGTAGCGGCAGCCAAAGGTGAGATAAGCCATGCGCGCGCCGCCGGTGTTGAAGAGATAGATGTCATCGTTGGGAACGTATTTTTCTGTGAGTTCTCTTTGATCCATCAGATTACCTCCGATCGCAAATCTATGGTGAGGGCGTGGCCGCCTTTCTTTGCCTCGTCCCATTATACAATTTTTTCGCCACGAATCAAAGTATTTTTTCGTAAAACGGGGTTTTGACAAGTCCACAAGCTCAGTATATACTGGAAACAGCGCAGACTGCGCCCTTTTTGACACGGAGGTGCGCCAAAAAGTGATATACGTCGTGGAGGATGACAAGAGCATACGCGAGCTGGTGGCCTACGCCATGGATTCCGCCGGCTTCGAGATAACCTGCTGCAACTCGGCGCCGGAGTTCTATTCCGCGCTCGACCCCTCGCGCGCGCAGCTGGTGATACTGGACATCATGCTGCCGGGGGAGAACGGGCTGGAGATACTCTCCCGCCTGCGCTCGCGGGCGGAGACCGCGCAGATACCGGTGATGATCATGTCCGCCCTCGGCGAGGAGATGGACAAGGTGCGCGGGCTCGACCTGGGGGCGGACGACTACATCGCCAAGCCCTTCGGCATCATGGAGTTCCTCGCCCGCGTGCGCGCGCAGCTGCGCCGCGGCGAGCAGCGCGGCACGCTCGCATCCTGCGGCGTCACGCTCGACCCCGCCGCCCGGCGCGTGGAGCTGGCCGGGCGGGAGATATCCCTCACGGCCAAGGAGTTCGACCTGCTGGAATACCTGATGCGCCGGGCAGGCGCCGTGGTGCGCCGCGAGGAGCTGCTGGGCGCCGTCTGGGGCTATTCCGGCGGCGAGGAGACGCGCACGGTGGACGTGCACATCCGCGCGCTGCGCCTGAAGCTGGGCGAGGCCGGGACGATGATAAAGACCGTCCGCGGCGTCGGCTACATGGCGGAAAAGTGAGGCGGGCGGCATGTACGAACGCGAACACGCGCCGCGCGCAGAGGGCGCGGAGGAGCTGCGCCGGGAATTCACGGCCAACGTCTCCCACGAGCTGAAAACGCCCATCACCTCCATCTCCGGCTATGCGGAGATGATGGTATCCGGCCTCGCCCGGCGCGAGGACTGGCCGCGCCTGGCGGAGAAGATCTACGCCGAGTCCCGCCGGCTGATAACGCTCATCGACGACATCATCCGCCTCTCGCGCCTGGACGAGGGCTCCATAAGGGAAAACCCCGTGAGCGTGGACCTGGCCGCCGCCGCGCGCCGCTGCGCCGAGCGGCTGGAGGTGGAGGCCGAGCGCTGCCGCGTGACGGTGACGGTGTCCGGCCCGGGGGCCACGGTCCTCGGCAACGCGCCGCTGATAGACGAGATGCTCACGAACCTGGCCGACAACGCCATCAAGTATAACCGCGAGGGCGGCCGGGTCATCATACGCACCGGGGAGCGGGAGGGCTGCCCGTATTTCTCGGTGGAGGACAACGGCATCGGCATCGCCCCGGAGCACCTGGGGCGGGTGTTCGAGCGCTTTTACCGCGTGGACAAGAGCCGCTCCAAGGACACGGGCGGCACGGGCCTCGGCCTCTCCATCGTCAAGCACGCCGCCGCCTGGCACCACGCGAGCGTCGAGGCCGAGAGCGCGCCCGAAAAGGGCACCAGGATAAGCATAATTTTTGACGGAAAGGGAGGAGAACAGGCATGACGGAAGCAAAAAGGCCGTTCGTGACCAGGGAACGCATCGAGGAGCTGGTGAAAAAGTACCCCACGCCCTTCCACCTCTACGACGAGCGCGGCATCCGCGAGAACGCGCGCCGGGTGAACGAGGCCTTCGCCTGGAACGGGGGATACAGGGAATTTTTCGCCGTCAAGGCCACTCCGAACCCCGCGATAATGCAGATACTCCGCGAGGAGGGCTGCGGCATGGACTGCTCCTCGCTGACGGAGCTCATGCTCTGCGAGCGGCAGGGCATAACAGGCGGGGAGATCATGTTCTCCTCCAACGACACGCCGGCGGAGGACTTCGTGCTGGCGGACAGGCTGGGGGCCACCATCAACCTTGACGACATCACGCACATCAGCTTCCTCGAGCAGACCATCGGCCATATACCGGAGACCATCTGCTGCCGCTTCAACCCGGGCGGGTATTTCGAGATACAGAACACGATCATGGACTCCCCGGGGGACGCGAAATACGGCATGACCAAGCCGCAGATGTTCCAGGCCTACCGCATACTCATGGAAAAGGGCGCCAAGGAGTTCGGCATACACGCCTTCCTCGCCTCCAACACCACGACGGACGACTATTACCCCGCGCTGGCCATGCAGCTCTTCCGCCTGGCCGTGGAGCTGCACGAGGAGACGGGCGCGCACATCGGCTTCATCAACCTCTCCGGCGGCGTCGGCATACCCTACCGCCCGGACGGCCACCACCCGGACATCATGGCCATCGGCGAGGGCGTGCGCCGCGTGTACGAGCAGATACTCGTGCCGGCCGGCATGGGCGACGTGCGCATTTTCACGGAGATGGGCCGCTATATGCTCGGGCCGTACGGCTGCCTTGTCACGAAGTGCATCCACCAGAAGCACATACACAAGGAGTACATCGGAGTGGATGCCTGCGCCTGCAACCTGATGCGCCCGGCGATGTACGGGGCCTATCACCATATCACCGTCGCCGGCAAGGAGGACGCGCCCTGCGACCACCTCTACGACGTCACCGGCGGCCTCTGCGAGAACAACGACAAGTTCGCCGTGGACCGCTGGCTGCCGCAGATCGACGTCGGCGACTATCTCGTGATACACGACACGGGCGCGCACGGCCACGCAATGGGCTATAATTACAACGGCAAGCTGCGCAGCGCGGAGGTGCTGCTCTGCGAGGACGGCTCCGACCGCCTCATCCGCCGGGCGGAGACCCCGGAGGACTACTTCGCCACGCTGGACTTCTGAAAAAGGCAGGATATGAAAAAACCGGGCCGGGAGATGTGCTCCCGGCCCGGCGCTATTTTGCTTTGGCCGGCCTTACAGGCTCTTGACGTATTCGATGCCGGCCTGGAGGGCCTTCACGTTGCCCTCGAAGAACTTCGCCTTGCGCTCGCCAAGCTCCACGCGGATGGCGTTGATGATGGCTTCCTCGCTGATGACGTCGGGCTTCTTGGCCACATAGGCGCCCAGGAACACCACGTTCGCGCCGCGCGGGTTGCCGATCTTCTCGGCGATGTGGTTGCAGGGGACGTACACGACGTCGCAGTCGTCGCGGTTGGACTTCTCGTCGATGATGCTGCTGTTGACGAGCAGCAGCCCGCCCGGCTTGACCTCGCTCTGGAACTTGAGCATGGAGGGGAGGTTCATGGCCAGCACGGTGTCCGCCATGGAGATCAGCGGGGAGGCGACGGGCTTGTCGGAGACGACGACGGAGCAGTTAGCCGTGCCGCCGCGCATCTCGGGGCCGTAGCTGGGCAGCCACGAGACGTGTTTGCCGGTCTCCATGCCGGCCTCGGCCAGGAACTTGCCGATGAGCAGCATGCCCTGCCCGCCGAAGCCTGCGAATATACACTGTTCCTTCATCTTTTATTCGGCCCCCTTGTCCTTGTATACGCCCAGCGGGTAGTACGGGATCATGTTTTCCTCGAGCCACTTCATGGCCTCGACAGGGCTGAGGCCCCAGTTGGTGGGGCAGGTGGAGAGTATCTCGACGATGTTCAGGCCGTGGCCCTCCATCTGGTAGCGGAAGGCCTTGGTGATGGCCTTCTTGGCCTTAACGATGTTGGCGGTGGTGTTCAGCGCCACGCGCTCGGCGTAGTAGCAGTCGGGGATCGCGCTGAGCATCTCGCAGATCTTGATGGGCGCGCCGCACCACTCCTCGCTGCGGCCATAGGGGCTGGTGGTGGTCTTCTGGCCGATCAGCGTGGTGGGGGCCATCTGGCCGCCGGTCATGCCGTAAATGGCGTTGTTGATGAAGATGACGGTGAGCTTCTCGCCGCGGTGGGTGGCGTGGACGATCTCGTTGGTGCCGATGGAGGCCAGGTCGCCGTCGCCCTGGTAGGTGAACACGCAGGTCTCCGGGTGCACGCGCTTGATGCCGGTGGCGACAGCGGGGGCGCGGCCGTGCGCGGCCTCGTACATGTCGCAGTTGAAGTAGTTATAGGCGAAGACGGCGCAGCCGACGGGCGCGACGCCGATGACGTTGTCCTCGAGCCCGAGGTCCTCTATCGCTTCGCCGACCAGGCGGTGCGCTATGCCGTGGTTGCAGCCCGGGCAGTAGTGGAGCACCGCGTCGGTCAGCATTTTGGTCTTTTCAAATACAACGGCCATTACAGTACCTCCCTCATGCTGAGCAGCTTCTCTTTGATCTCCTCCGGCGTCGGCATATGGCTGCCGTAGTGACCGAAGAAGTCCACCTTCTGATCGCCGTTCATGGCCAGCTTCACGTCCTCCAGCATCTGGCCGGCGTTCAGCTCCACGTCCAGCACGGCCTTCACGCCGGGGGCGGTCGCCGCGTCGTGCAGCTCCTTATAGGGGAAGGGCCAGAGGGTGATGGGACGGATGAGGCCGACGTTGAAGCCCTCTTCCTTCAGGTCGTCGATGGCGCTCTTGGTGATGCGCGCGACGGTGCCGAAGGCGGTGCAGACGATCTCCGCGCCCTCGAGGTTATAGGCCTCGTAGCGCACCTCGTTGGCCTCGATCTCGCGGTAGGTGGCCTGCAGGCGCTCGTTGAGGACGTCCAGCTCGTCGGTGTTGATGTACAGCGAATTGATGATGGCGCGCTGCGGCTTGCTCATGCCGTGGCCGTTGGCAGCCCAGGTCTTGACGCTGTAGTCGACCTTGTAATCCTGCATCTCGGGCAGGACGACGGGCTCCATCATCTGGCAGATCATGCCGTCCGCCACGACCATCACGGGGTTGCGGTATTTATCAGCCGTGTCGAAGGCGACGGCCATCAGGTCGATGGCCTCCTGCACGGAGGCGGGGGCAAAGACGACGAGGTGGTAGTCGCCGTGGCCGCCGCCCTTGGTGGCCTGGAAATAGTCGCCCTGGCCGGCCTGGATGCTGCCCAGGCCCGGGCCGCCGCGCATGACGTTCATGATGACGCAGGGCAGCTCGGAGGCGGCTATGTAGCTGATGCCCTCCTGCTTGAGGGAGACGCCGGGGGAAGAGGAGCTGGTGAGCACGCGCGCGCCGGTGCCGGCCGCGCCGTAGACCATGTTGATGGCGCCGACCTCGCTCTCGGCCTGCAGGAAGCAGCCGCCGATCTCGGGCATACGGGCGGACATGTACTCGGGGATCTCAGTCTGCGGAGTGATGGGGTAGCCGAAGAAGTAACGGCAGCCGGCACGGATGGCGGCCTCCGCTATGGCTTCGCTGCCCTTCATAAGAGTCAATGCCATGTCTCGTTCCTCCTCCTATTCCTTCTCGATGCGGATGGCGACATCCGGGCAGGTGCGGGCGCAGGCCGCGCAGGCTATGCAGGATGCGATGTCCGTCATCTCAGCCGGATGATAGCCCTTGGCGTTGAGCTTGGTCTTGGAGATCTGCAGGATCTTTTTGGGACACGCGCGCACGCACAGCCCACAGCCCTTGCAGAGCTCCTCGTTGATCGTGTGTTTTACCATGCTTCTACCTCATTTCTGATAATGATATAGAGTTGGATGATCCGCGCACAGTTTTGGCTCACAGACCCTCTTTCACAAAAGTCTCCCAGTCGCGGTGCATGAAGGTCTCTATCGGCATCGGCGTGCCGATGAACTCCCACTCATGCCCCTCGCTGAGGAAGGTCTCCAGCAGGTCGGGGCGCCCGGTGGTGTAGAGCACCGGGACGCCGGAGGCGAGCGAAGCCTCGCGTATCACCTCGTAGCCGTCGCGCAGGTCCTCCACGCAGGCGAGGCGGGCGAGGTTCGTGTTGTTGACGAAGCCCGAGACGCGCTGGCGCGAGTGGCGTTCCATGTCGCGCATCAGGTGGACGAGCTTCTCCGGCGTGCCGGCCATCGGCCGGCGCGTGTTGACGACGTTGAGGACCTGCAAACTGCCTTCCGGCAGGGCGGCGAAGTCCTCGTAGTATCTGCCAAGGGCGGTGGCGCCGGCGGGGTCGCCGCCGACGTCGAAAATGACGGTGTCCCAGTCGAGGGCAAAGGCGCTGGCCACCTCGGCCGGGAGCGAGAGCGTCTCCACGCTCGTGTGTACGTAGTTGGGGGACACCAGCCGTATCTCACGGGACTTGATGAGGTTCCCGCGGTCCGTGAGGCGGAAATAGGTGTTCACCATGTCCAGGTCGATGAGCTCGACCTTTTTCCCCTCCCGCGCGGCGCGGAAGGCGAAGTTGAGCGCCAGCTCGGTCTTGCCGCTGCCATAGTTGCCGATGAGGACGATGACCTCTTTCATTTCCCTGCTCCCTTCGCTTATCTCTGGCTGGACGCTTCCGGCTTCGCGCGCTGCTTTTCGGCCGAGCGCTTGACGATCCAGAAGGGGTCGTCCGTCGTGTCCGAATAGGCGACGAAATTGAGGCTGGAGCGGATATGCTCGGCCATGGACTGCCGCGCGAGGGAGGGGATGTGCAGCTTGATGGCCGAGACGATGGCCCCGTGCTGATGCACCACCTGGCTCGACCAGGGGTTCTCGCCCTCCGGGGGGATGAACTTGGGCCAGGAGCCCTGGTACATCGTCAGGTTTGGCAGCAGCTCGCGGTAGCTGCGTATCAGGTATTTGTTGCCGCTGGACTCCACGATCAGCTGGTGGAAGGGCATATCCGTGTCCTTCAGGCGGTTGCCGTCCGTCATGGCGACGGCCCGCTTGAACTCCGCGGCCAGCTCATCCAGGCGCTGTATGGCGTCCGGCGAGGCCTTCTCCGCGCAGAGGGCGGCGGCTTCGCACTCGATGGCCATGCGCGCGTCATAGAGCTCTATCATGTCGCGCATGTTCATGTCCGTGACGTAAAAACCGCTCGCATGCGGCCGTGTTTCCACAAAGCCGATGGCCTGCAGGCGGTTGATGGCCTCCACCACCGGGGTGCGGGAAATGCCGAAGTCCGACGCCAGTTGGTTGATGTTGATCTTGGAGGCGGGCGGGATGTCGAGCACGACGATCTCGTCATAGAGTATCTGCGTCACCACATCGCTCAGCTTGGCAAAGGGATTGTTTTCCAGGTAGCTTTCGAGCTTTTCCCGATACATCCGAAAATCACCTCGGGCGCTGTTTTTTGCACTTACTCGTATTTTTGCACAAAAAATGATGCAGCTGCGCCATCTATAATTTAACACATCGTGTGACAATAATCAAGATACAAACAATATTTGTGAAAAATACAGGAATGTGCGCCGGAAGAAATGCTTTTGGAAAATGCAAAATCCGCGCATCGCGGGCCGCCCGGGACCATATGGCGATTTTACTCAAAGTATCGGGCGGTTTTTGTTGAATCGGCGGGCCGGAGGTGATAAAATAGGGTGCTAACATTGATAAAGGAGGCTCGTCATGAACGAAATCGCCGATATCTCCCTGGCGCCCCAGGGCCAACTGAAGATCGACTGGGTCCGCCGCAACATGCCTGTGCTGCGCAGCATCGAGGCGGATTTTGCGCGCGAGAAGCCCCTCGCCGGGCTGAAGGTGGTCCTCTCCGTGCATCTGGAGGCCAAGACAGCCTATCTCTGCAAGGTGCTGCAGGCCGGCGGGGCGCAGATGTGCGTCACCGGCTCCAACCCCCTCTCCACGCAGGACGACGTGGCCGCGGCCCTGGCGGCCGGCGGCCTGGAGGTGCACGCCATCCACGGCTCCGCCGAAATGGACTATCAGAAGCAGCTGCTGAACGCCCTGGCTTTCGGGCCCAACATCATCATCGACGACGGCGGCGAGCTGCTTGAGCTCATCCGCACGCACTACCCGCAGCTGCTGCCGGACGTGATAGGCGGCTGCGAGGAGACCACCACCGGCATCACCCGCATCAACAAGCTGGCCAAGGCCGGGCTGCTGCCCTTCCCGATGATGCTGGTGAACGACGCCGACTGCAAGCACCTCTTCGACAACCGCTACGGCACGGGCCAGAGCGTGTGGGACGGCATCATGCGCACCACCAACCTGATGGTGACCGGCAAGCGCGTCGTCGTCTGCGGCTACGGCTGGTGCGGCAAGGGCGTGGCCATGCGCGCCGACGGCCTGGGCGCGCGCGTAGTGGTCACGGAGACGGACCCCATCTGCGCGCTGGAGGCCGTGATGGACGGTTTCGAGGTGATGCCCATGCGCGAGGCCGCCAAAGTGGGCGAGATCTTCTGCACCGTCACCGGCTGCCGCGACATCATCACCACCGAGCACTTCGAGCTGATGCGCGACGGCGCCATCCTCTCCAACGCCGGTCACTTCGACGTGGAGATCGACATGGCCGGGCTGGAGAAGCTGGCCGTGCGCAAGTACGAAGCGCGCCACAACATCACCGGCTATGAGCTGCCGAACGGGAAGACGATATTCGTCCTCGGCGAGGGCCGCCTGGTCAACCTGGCCTGCGCGGACGGCCACCCGGCCGAGATCATGGACATGAGCTTCGCCGTCCAGGCCCTCTCCGCCGAATACCTGGCCAGGCACCGCGGCGCGCTCCCCGTGGAGCCCATCAGGGTCCCGCGCGAGATCGACGACGCCGTCGCCCGCCGCAAGCTGGCCTCCCTCAACGTGGAGATCGACGGCATGACGGACGTGCAGAAGGAGTACATGGGCGTGTAACGCGCTGTGCGCGCTGCGAAGTGAGGAGGTGCGCGCCTTGGAGGAGAAAAGTTACGACCAGCGCCGGGAACGGCTGCTCGAGCTCGTGCGTTCAAAGCGGCTGAAAGCCCTGCAGCAGGAGCTGGAGGAGATGAACCAGTTCGACATCGCCGAGTTCATCACCGAGCTGGGCGAGGAGGACAGCGTGAAAATGGCCACGGTGTTCCGCCTGCTCAGCAAGGAACGCGGCGCGGAGGTCTTTGCCGAGCTGGACGCGCCGGAGCAGCAGGAGATCATCAACTCCATCACCGATAAAGAGCTGGGCGAGATCGTCGAGGACATGTACGTGGACGACGCCGTGGATATGATGGAGGAGCTGCCGGCGAACATCGTCAAGCGCGTCATGCGCGCCGCCACGCCGGAGACCCGCGCGCTGATAAACCAGTACCTGAAATACCCGGAGAACTCGGCCGGCAGCATCATGACGGCCGAGTTCGTGGACCTGAAAAAGTACATGAACGTGCGCGAGAGCATCGCGCGCATCCGCCGCATCGGCGACGACAAGGAGACGATATACGTCTGCTACGTCACCAGCGCCGACCGGCGGCTGGAGGGCGTGGTGACGGTCAAGGACCTGCTGCTCTCGGACGACGACGCCGTCATCGAGGACATCATGGACCGCAACGTCATCTTCTGCCGCACGACGGACGGCCGCAGCGAGGCGGCGGAGCGCATCTCCGACTACGACCTGCTGGCCGTGCCCGTGGTGGATAAAGAGGACCGCCTGGTGGGCATCGTCACCGTTGACGACGTCATCGACGTGCTGGAGGAGGAGGCCACGGAGGACTTCGACCTGATGGCCGGTATCTCCCCCTCGGACACGCCCTATTCGCGCGCCGGCGTGGTGGACATCTGGAAGCGGCGCATCCCCTGGCTGATGTTCCTCATGCTCTCGGCCACCTTTACGAGCATGATAATCACCCACTTTGAAGATGCGCTCTCCCGCTGCACGGTGCTCACGGGCTTCGTGCCCATGCTCATGGGCACGGGCGGCAACTCCGGCTCGCAGAGCTCCACCGCCGTCATCCGCAGCCTGTCCATCGGCGACACGGAGCCGCGGGACATCCTCAGCGTGGTGTGGAAAGAGATCCGCGTGGCCGTGCTCTGCGGCGTTTCGCTGGCCTGCGTCAATTTCGTGAAGATGCTGCTGGTGGACCGGCTGCTGCTGGGGAACGCGGAGGTGACGGTGCTGGTGGCCTTCACCGTCAGCGTGACGCTCATTTTCGTCGTCACCTTTGCCAAGGCGGTCGGCAGCACGCTGCCGATGGCGGCGGAAAAGATAGGCATCGACCCGGCCGTGATGGCCAGCCCGCTCATCAGCACCATCACGGACGCCGTCAGCCTGCTGATATACTTTTCGCTCTCAACGGTGCTGCTGCACATATGAGCCGGGCCGGCGCGGCTTATCGCCGGCAGATAAGGAGAAATGAAGGAAGAGGTGTAAGACTTGGACATGACCCCGGTGTTCACCCAGATGGGCATCCTCGTGTTCATCATGGCTGTGGGCTTCGCCTGCGCGAAGCTCGGGGTAGCGGGGCCGGAATTCACCCGCTCGGGATCAAAGATCGTATTGAACGTGCTGCTGGTGTTCACCATACTTAACTCCGTGACGAGCGCGGAGATGGAGCTCTCCCTGGCGGACATCGGCATCTACACGCTGGGATTTTTCGTCATGATAATCGTCTGCTCGCTGCTGGGCGTACTGGCGGCGCGAGCGCTGCGCGTGCCGGCGGACGACCGCGGCATCGCCGCTTTCGCCGTGGCGTTCACGAATACCGTGTTCGTCGGCTTCCCAGTGGTGGAGTCCGTCTACGGCGCTGAGGGCGTGCTGGTGGCGACGATATCCAACATCCCCTTCAACCTGTTCATCTATACGCTGGGCGTGGCGCTGATAAACGGCAGTACGAAGGGCATGAACATCAAAAGCGCCATCTCGCCGCCGCTGATAGCGACGTTCGTGGCCATCGCCTTTTTCCTCACCGGCTGGGAGCTGCCCGCGCCGGTGGTGGAGTGCTTCAGCGTGCTCTCCGCCGGCACCGTGCCGGTGAGCATGCTGGTGGTGGGCGCCAGCCTTGGCGCCGTGCCGCTGAAGAGCACGCTGGGCAACTGGCGGGTGTATGCCGTCGGCCTTGTGAGGCTGATACTGGGCCCGCTGGCCGTCTGGGCCGCGCTGCGCCCCTTCGTGCACGATGAGATGGCCCTCGGCGTGACGGTGATCCTCGCCGCCTGCCCGACGGCCATGCTGGCCACAGCGCTGACCATCCGCAGCGGCAAGGACGAGACCTTCGCCAGCCAGAACGTGTTCGTCAGCACAGTCCTCTCCGCCGCCACCCTCCCACTGATGATCTATCTGCTGGTGTGAGATAGTGTACAAAAACTCAGCTCCCCCGGGCACGGCCCGGGGGAGCTTTTTTATATACGGAATGACCAAAGGCTTATTTGGCGGCTTTTTTCATGGGGGAGATGGCGATGGAGACGATTATCAACACCATGCCTACCAGCGCCGTGGCGCCGAAGAAGAGCCACGCGGTGCCCATGCCGCCCTCGGTGGCGAGGAAGGCGTTCATCACGGGCGCGGTGAGGGCCTGGCCGACATAGACTGAGGTCATCAGCGTGGCGGATATCGCGGCGAAGTCGCGCCCGCCGAAGACGCTCTGACCTATAAGGCCGGGGATGCTGGCGTTCAGCGGATAGGCCAGCGCGGCGAAGACGACACAGCCGACGAGTATCAGCGTGACGGGGTGGCCGTTCAGCGCGACCATGCAGGCCATCGCGGCGACGAAGGCGACGCAGACGATGACTGTGAAAATGCTCGGGCCGGCCTTTGCGAACACCTTGCCGACTATGAGCAGCACCGCGCCGGAAATCACGAGATAGATAGCGTTCCAGTTGGCGGCGGCGGTGGCGTCAAGGCCGTTAGCCTGCCACCAGGAGGGGGCGTAGCTCATATAGGCCGAGCCGCTCATGCACACGAAGAGCAGGGCGAGCGCGAGCACCCAGAAGGCGGGGGAGCGCAGGGCCTCGCTCTTGCTCACGCCCGGGACGTCAACAGCCGCACCGGCATCGGAGGCGGCGCCAGCCTTGTCCCAGCCGAGGGGCTTCTGGCCCATTTTTTTCGGGTCCTTTATAAGGCAGATGACGGAGAAGAGGCCGATTGCGAGGATGAAAATGGAGAGTATGCGGTAGCAGCCCTTGAAGTCCACGACCTTGAAGAGCTGCCCGGCGGCGAAGACCCATATGGCCGCGCCGAAGCCAGCGCCGGAAAACACTATGCCGGAGATCTGCTCGCGCTTTTCCACGAACCAGTCGGCGATAACGCTCGAGCAGACGGCGTGGGTGCCGAAGGTGATGGAGAAGGAGGCCATGAAGCCGGCCAGGTAGTAGAACACGAGTGTGGATATGTTCTGCCCGGGTACGGCAAAGGTGTAAAGGTGCACGTGTATCGCGCAGGCAAGCACGGAGATGAGCATGGTGGTTTTAGCGCCGAGCTTGCTGAGCGCCTTTACGGCCACGAGGCTGAGCACTACGTTGCCGATGGTGTTCACCGTGCCTATATAGCCCACCATGCCGAGGTCCCAGCCGCTGTATTCGCTGAGCGAGGTAAGGAATATGCCGAGGGTGGTGCAGGCGCCGAGGTTGACGAACATGACCAGGAAAGCGCCTATCGCCGCCTTATAGCCGAAAAATTTCTTGGATTCGTTCACTTTTTCCCCTCCTTAAAGCGATATCTTTTGCGAAACGCCCCCGCGGCAATGGCGGGGGCGTTGTGTGTTTGTGCGCTTTGGACTTACTTCAGGGACATGGCCGCGTAGAAGCCTTCGCGGATGGCCGGGCCGGCCTTGGCGGGCTTCATGCAGTCGCCGATGATGGTGGTCTTGGTCGGATAGGCGTTCTGGATGGCGTCGGCCAGCTCCAGGTTGCGGCTGCGGCCGAAAGCGGAGACGATGACGTCCGCCGGGACGACGCGCTTCGCGCCCTCGTGCTCGACCTCGACGCCCTCGTCGGTGATGCCGACGACCTTGGTGCTGGTGAGCAGCTCCACGCCGTATTCCTTCAGCAGGCGGTCAACGCTGATCTTGTTGACGACCATCACGTCGTTGCCGACGTCGGGCAGCATTTCGACGATGCTGATCTTGCGGCCCTTGGCGCCGTATTCGATGGCGGTGTCGCAGGCGGAGAGGCCGCCGCCGCAGATGACGACGCGCTCGCCCTCGGGCATGCCGTTCTTGTGCACATCAACGACGTCGATGACCTTCTTGTTGTCGATGCCGGGGATGTGCGGCACAGTGGGCCTGGAGCCGGTGGCGACGAAGATGGCGTCCGCGCTCTTGAGCACGGGGTCGTCGGCCGCGACGGCGGTGTTGAGCACGACCTTCACGCCGAGCTTCTTCAGCTGGACCTCGTACCACTTGATGAGCTGGGGCATACGCCACTTGAAGTCGCCGGTGGCGATGGTGAGGAAGGTGCCGCCCAGGCGGGAGTCCTTCTCATACAGCGTGACGGAGCAGCCGCGCTCGGCAGCGCAGCGGGCAGCCTCCAGGCCGCCGGGGCCGCCGCCGATGACGACGACGTTGGTCGGGCGGGTGACGGGCTTGACCTCCATGGCGGTCTCAAAGCCGACGGAGGGGTTGACGGTGCAGCTCAGCTGGGTCAGGCGGCCGAAGATGCGGCCGATGCACTCCTCGTTGCAGACGATGCAGGGGCGCACGTCTTCGCGGCGGCCCTCACGCAGCTTGTTGGCGAACTGCGGGTCGGCGATGGACTGGCGGCCGAACTGGGCGATGTCGGCGTTGCCGCTCTCGATGAGCTCGACGGCGCTCTCCATGCTGTGGTTGCCGGTGTTGATGATGGGGTGGGTGATGTGCTTGCGGGCCTCTTCGCAGACATAGGCCATGCAGGCTTCGCCGGTGTAGCGGGTGGGGAAGATGTAGTCCATCGTCTCGTAGCAGGCCGCGTCGATGTCGAAAGCGTCGATGCCGCACTTGTCGAGCACGTCGAGTATCTTCATGCTCTCCTCGATGGTGCGCCCGCCGGGGAAGCGGTGGTCAAGGCTGATGCGGTAGGTGATGGGGAAGTCGGGGCCGACGACGGAGCGGATGGCGTCCACGGTCTCCATCGCGAAGCGGCAGCGGTTTTCAAAGCTCCCGCCGTACTGATCCTTGCGGTGGTTCCAGATCTCGCTCATGAACTGGTCCATCAGGTAGCCGGCGTGGGCGTGGATCTGGATGCCGTCGAAGCCCATGAAAACGGCGTTCTGCGCGGCGACCTTCCAGTGCTCCATCATCTCGTGGATCTCGTCCACGGTGAGGGCGCGGCAGATCATGCTGGGGTTGTAGAAGCTCGGGTTCTCGGAAGAGGAGATGGGCACGCGCTCGCCGATCTGGGGCATGCCGTTGCGGCCGGTGCCGCAGGAGAGCTGGGCGAATATCTTCGCGCCCCAGCGGTGCACGCGCTCGGTGAGCTGGGTGCCGCTCGGGATGCTCTTGTCGCTGGAGAAGTCCAGCGTGCGGCCGCCCTGGGCGCACTTCTCGTCGATGAAGTAAGCGCCGGTGTGGATGAGGCCGATGCCGCCTTTGGCGCGCTCCTCGTAATAGCGCAGGCCGCTCTCGGTCTCCACCTGGTCGACGGTGGTGGGGGTGAAGGTGCCCATGCCGGACATGCTGATGCGGTTGCGGATGCGGCACTTGTTGATGTCGATGGGACGCCAGAGAACGCTGTAGTCGTATTTCTTATCGCAGCAGGACATTTGGTGTGTTCCTCCCTTTTATTTTGCGCTCAGATGGCGGTCCAGCCGCCGTCGCAGGTGCAGATGTTGCCGGTGACATAGGAGCTCTCGTCGGCAGCCAGATAGACGACGGTGGAATCGAGCTCGCCCTCGCGGCCCGGACGGCCCATCGGGGTGCGGTCCTTGATGAAGTAATCCATGGCGGCCATGGCCTCGGGGCTGTTGGCCTCGCTGGGGAAGAAGCCCGGGCAGATGCAGTTGACGGTGATGCCCTTCTGCGCCCACTCGGTGGCCATCTGGTGCGTGAAGTTGATGACGGCGCCCTTGCTGGCGGCGTAGTCGCTGATGGGGATCTCCGGCAGGCCGCCCTTGCCGAGGATGGAGGCGATGTTGATGATGCGGCCGTAGCCGGCCTTCAGCATCTCGCGGCCGAAATCACGGGTGCAGCGCATGACGCCGAAAACGTCGGTGTTGACGGTGTCGATCCAGTCCTCCTCGGGGAACTCGTCCAGGGGCTTGCTCTTGCCGCCGCCGGCATTGTTGACCAGGATATCGACCTTGCCGTACTCGGCAATGACGGCCTTGACGGCGTTGGCCACGTCCTCGGGCTCCCTGACGTCGCAGCGGACGACGAGGCACTTCACGCCGACGGCGCGGATCTCTTCGGCGACCTCGTTCAGCTTCCACTCGCGGCGGGCGAGGATGGCGAGGTCGGCGCCCTGGCGGGCGAGAGCGAGGGCGAACTGACGGCCCAGGCCGGCGGAAGCGCCGGTGACGACTGCTACTCTACCGTGAAGATCGAACATTTTTTCTTCCTCCTGTTTTTGAGTGATATCTGAGGGCTTTACTGACAAATGTGGAAAAACGCTCAGCAGAGGGCGTCCATGCCGGCGTCCATGCGGATGCCGCTGCCCATGATGTGGCTGGAGACATCGCTGGCGAGATAGAGGGCCAGGTTGGCGACCTCGTCCGCGCGGCAGTAGCGCTTATCGAGATAGGCGGCGCCGAATATCTGCTCGCACTCCTCGTGGGTCTTGGTGTCGCCGAAGGTATTCTTCTCGATGCGGTGGATCATCGGGGTCTCCACGCCGCCGGGGCAGAGGTAGTTGCAGTGGATGCCGTGGGGGCCGAGCTCGAGGGCCACGCTCTTGGCCACGCCCGCGCAGGCGTGCTTGCTGGAGCAGTAGGCGCTCATGCCGGCCGCGGTGGTGTAGCTGCCGTTGGAGGCGATGACGACCACGGCGCCCTTGCCCTGCTTGATCATATAAGGGGCGGCGTACTTGCAGGTGAACACCACGCCGAACACGTTGACGCCGTAGACCTTCATGTAGGACTCGTAGGTGCAGTCCTGGATGAGCTGGTATTCGCCCTCATAGCCGGCGTTGGGGATGACGACGTCGATGGAGCCGAAGGCGGCGTAAGCGCCGTCCACGAAGGCCTTGACTTCCTCTTCCTTGGTCACGTCGCAGATGAAGGTGGCCAGCTTCTCGGGGGCGATGTCCAGGGTGGGGACGAAGGCGTCCAGCTTTTCCTGGGCGGTGGAGGAGATGGCGAGCTTGCAGCCCTCGGCCGCGAAAGCCCGGCACAGGGCCTGGCCGATGCCGCCGGTGGAGCCGGTGATGAGCACTACCTTGTCCTTGAGGCCGTAATCCATGATAATTCAGCATCCTTTCTTAAAACACCGGTCTCCCGGCTTGATTGACTACATTTTAACACAGAGCCCGTCATTATACACTGTCAGCGGCGCGGAAACAGGGGGGCTGTTTACAGCAAAACGCACAGCGCACGGCAGGAATCAAGCAAATATGCGGCTTTCAGCTTTTTGGGGTAAATATCAAAAATGCGGATTCTCCCCGCCGCGGATTCCTCGCATTGCACAGCGGATATGTTGATTCTGACGGGGACAACGGTTGACATGGACGTGTTCTTTATATATTATAGTAGGGAAATTGTGAAAACGCTGTCGTAAGAAGGAGGCGAGGGACGTGAAAAGCATCGACCACGAGCGGCTGGAGAGCGTGCTGCTGGACGCCATCCTCAGCGGCGGTAGCCTTCAGGAGCTCTTCGACCGGGTGTACGAATGTATCGCACTGCCGCTGGTGTGTTTCGACACCACGTTCCACATGCTGGCCTACGCCTTCCCGCGGCCGTTTTATTACAGCCACTGGGAGGACATGGCCGAGCGCGGCAGCGCCGCCGAGAGCGCCATCATCGGCTATAACTACCTGGAGAGCCAGGAGAAGATGTACGAGCACGGCCGTTCGCTCTGCTTCGACACCGGCACCTGCGAGGGCTATCCGCAGGCCTGCGGCCCGGTGATGGCCGACGGGCGGCTGGCGGCCTACTGCGGCATCATGATCGAGGACTGCCGCCGGGAGGACGCCCTGCGCGCCAACGACCTCATCGCCCGCGCCGCCGCCCGGCTGATACTCGACCGCAGCCGCGACGGGCGCGGCGGCGCCGTGGAGCGGCTGCTGATCCGCAACGAATACGGCCCGGAGACGCTCGCGGCCCTCTCCGGCGCGCTGCATCAGCCGCCTTACGCCATCGTCATCGTCTCGGCGGAGGGGCGCGGGGTGAGCACGCTGGAATACCTGCGCGGGCGCCTCTGCCAGGGGGGAAGCGGCGCTGTCGGCTGCCTCGCGGGCGAGGAGCGGCTCTACATATTGCAGAGCGGCCTCAGCGGCGGGGAAAGGGGGCGCGCGCTGGAGCGGCTGGAGTCCGTCGCCCGCCTGTGCGGGGTGCGCGCCGGCACCAGCGACATATTCGATTCGCTGGAAGAGACTTCCGAGCGCCGCGCGCAGGCGCTGCTGGCCCTCTCCGCCGGCGGCGGGCCGGTGAGCACGTTCAGCGGCAGCTACGCCGCCATCGTCGGCCGCTGCGCCCTGGGGCGCTATGGCGCGGCCGCTTCGCGCTCGTCCCCGCTGGAAGCGCTGGCGGGGCTGGACGGCGAATACCTGCAAACGCTGCGGCTCTATTTGCAGCTTTTCCGCCGCCCCGCCGCCGTGGCGGAGGCCCAGGGCCTGCACCGCAATACGGTCATCAACCGCATCCGCAAGGTGGAGGAGCTGCTGCACGCCGACCTTTCGGACGCGGAGACGGCGTCGGCGCTGCAGCTGGGGCTGGAACTGGCGGAGCTGTCCGATGCGGAGAGGAGGGGCGCCAATGGCTGAAAAAGATCTTTCCGCCAGGCTGGACGAGCTGCTGCTCGGCGCGCTGACGGACGGCCTGGAGCTGCGCGAGACGCTGGAGGGCCTCTTTTCCCTCACCGGCATGGCCACGGTCATATTGGACACGGGCGGACTGGAGACGATGAGCGTCCCCGCAGCCGGGGAGGGGCAGGAGGCGCTCCGGCCGGCGCTGCGCGCCCTGCTTGAGCGCCGGGACGAGCGGGCCAGGGACCTTTTCCGCGGCCGCGCGGCCGCGTTCCTGCCCGGCGAGGCGGGGGACGGCCCCGCGCTCTGCCGGCTGCTGCCCGCCGGCGGCGAGCCGCGGCACATACTGGGCGTTGCGGCCCCGCCGGGGCTGCCGCAGGGCGTACTGGAGCGCACGCTCGAGCGCCTGACGCAGCTCTATGACTACTACGACCGCGTCCCGGCCTGGGAGCCGGGCGGATACAAGGCCAGCTATCTTGAGTCCGGCGTGGCGCGCGAGCTGCTGCTGGGGGACGGCGACCTCTCCCGCAGCGTTTTCGGCAACCTTTACGACCTGCGGCTGGACGGCGAAGGCGGCGGCTCGCTCCGGGGCGGCTATGTGTTCGCGGCGCTGGAGGGCGGCCGCGACGCCTCCGCGCTGCACGAAGCCGAGCAGAGCCTTTCGCGCCTGCTGCCGCACAGCTTCCACCTCGTCAGCGACGGGCGTCTGCTCGCGCTCTGCTGCTCGGTGCCGGAGGGGGAGACGTCCATATTGCAGGACAAGCTCCGCTGCCTGACGGAGGGGCGCGCCCTGCGCTGCGGCGTATCCGACCGCTTCTCGGACCTCAACGAGCGCGGCGGCTACCGCCGGCAGGCCATGGGTGCGCTGACGCTGGCCGCGCTGCCCGGCTCGGGGCGCATGCGCACGGCGCGCGACAGCTATCAGGAGCTGATGCTCGCCGGCGCGCTGGCCCAGGTGGGCCCCACGGTGCTGGAGCTCTCCGAGGTGCGCGCGCTGGCCGAATACGACGAGCGCAACCACACCGAGTACCTGGACACGCTGGAAAAATACCTCGCCTTCGGCAACCGCCTCTCCGGCGCGGCGGCCAGCATGTTCATCGACCGCAGCACGATGAAATACCGCCTGCAGAAGATCGGTGACCTGCTGGGCGCGGACACCGACGACCCGGCCACCGCCCGCCGCCTGCAGCTGGCCATCGCCGTCCACCGCCTGAGGGGGAAGCTCGCCGCCACAGAGGGCTGAGCGGGCGTAAGGCCCGAAAAAAACCGCCCCGGTTCACACCGGGGCGGTTTTGCGTGTTTTCACATATGGTTGCCCTGATGGCAAAAGCGCACAGCCGCAGGGCCGCCGGCCGGGCGGGGCTCACCCCCCGCTTGCCGTCAGTTCGGCCACGCTCTGGTCGCTGAAGGCCACGGTCACGGCGCAGACGTGCTCATATCCCTCGTAGAGCTCCGGCTCGAAGAAGCTCTCCGGCTGGAAGGTGCGCATCTCGCTGCCGCTTGTGAATACCTGGATGGCCAGCGGCTGCTCCCGGCCATAGGCGAGCTCTGCGCGCTGCGAGAGCAGCGAAGTCCCGCGGGCCAGGCCGTCAAGGCTCTCCGTGGCCTCCGGCGTATAAGTCGTCGCGCCCGTATTGCCGCCGCTCCGCTGCACGGCGATGCGTATGCCCTCCGGGATGCTGTCAAAGCCCAGGGCGATGCGCCCGGACGGCTCCGTGTACTGCGTCCAGCCGCCGACGCGCTCGTGCCACTCGCCGTCTTCCAGCTCGTAGACCCGGACGCTCATGGACTGCACGTCTTCATCGAGCACGACGTCGTAGATGTGCTGTTCCGTGTCCAGCCCCAGCAGGCCGGCCACCGCATCTTCCTCCGCCGTCAGCTCCGCCGGCTCAACGTACATCGCCGGCGCCTCTTCCCCGCCGCAGGCCGCGAGCGCCAGCGCCGCGAAGGCCGCCAGAACGAGCGCAAACAGTTTTTTCACAGGGGGCGCCTCCTTCTCAAGTCGGGTGTGTAAAGCCATTGTAGCACATCCCGGCGGCTCACACAAGCGGCGCGAGCACCACGGCGGCGACGATCACCAGCAGGCTGAACGCCGCGCCAAGGCCGTAGCTGATGTCGTTGTTGCCGCCGTTCACCGCCTCTTTGATGGCGGCGACGAGGCAGAACACAAAGCTGAACGGCGCCACCCAGCAGAGTATCAGGCACAGGTGCAGCGCTATCCTCAGCAGCCCTTCGAGCATATCCGTATCCCCCTTGGTTAGTCTTGCAAAACTGCCTCCATTATACCACGCCTCCGCGCGCGGCGCAAGGGCGGCCGCGCCGCTTGACGGACGCTCAGGCGCGTGCTATGATGGGATAAAATTGAGTTGGGGGCGTTCACGGTGGATACAGGCTATTGCGGCAAGGACTGCGGCGTCTGCGCGCGGCGCGGGGAGATAAGCTGCCCCGGCTGCCGGCTGGGGCCGGGCGAGCCGTCCAACGCCGAGTGCCCCATCGCCCGCTGCTGTGTGGAGCTGCGCTACGGCAACTGCTCCGCCTGCCCGCAGAGCCGCAGCTGCGAGCGCCTGGGCTGGCGCTCGCGCGAGCCGGAGCGCCGGCTCGCCAAACGCGCGGCCGCGGAGCGCGGGCGCAGCGAGGGGGCAGAAAGCGCGCGTCCCGTGGCGCGCAAATTGCAGCTGCTGTTCTGGCTCATCATCCCCGGCCTGCTCTCCGCGCTGGCGCAGAACGCCCGGCTGCCGGCGCTCGTGCTGGCCGGGCTCGTTGTGTCCGTGCTCTCGCGCGCGGCCTATGCCGCCCTGCTGCTGAGCCTGGGGAGCAGCGACTGCCGCTACCGCCACGCCGGCGCGCTCACGCTGCTGGCCGTCGTGCTCGAGACGGCGCTGAGCTTTGTCACCTCCGGCGTATACAGCGTCAGCGGCGCGCTCTTCCTGTCGCTGGCGGCGCTGGCCGCCGCGTTTGGCGGCGAGTGCTACGAATACATGGCCCACGCCGCCCTGCTCAGCGCCCTGGACGACGAGCTGGCGGACAAGTGGCGCAGCCTGCTGCGCTGGTACGCGCTGTTCACCGGCACGGCGGTGGCCGCGCTGCTGCTCTCGGGGCTGATGCTGCTGGCCATGCTGGCCACCATCACCGCCGCCCTTGCGCTGACGGTGCTGGGCATCGTCAAGCTGGTGTACCTCTACCGCACGGCGGACGTGTTCCGCGGCATCGCGCAGAGATGAAGAAAGCCCGCCCGGGCCCCGGGCGGGCTTTACTGTTTGATCATCCGTCACATTTGCTGCTGCCCTGCGCCGTGCCGGGTGCTGATAGCCACGTAATAGGCGGCGTAGGTCGTCTCCGTATAGGGCAGGACGTATACAGAGACGAAGGGTATGGCCGTCAGGAGCATCCAGCCGAGGAAGGAGAGGTCGAGCACGAAGAGCTCGGCCTTGTGGCCGTACATGAGCGCCTTGCTCTCGCGTATGCACTCCATGATGCCCATCTCCGGGTGCTCCAGCAGCAGGTAATAGGCCTGCCGGTAGCTGTAAGCGGCGATGATGCCGGGGACAAAGAGCAGCAGGCTCCAGAGGAAGGTGAACACGCCGGTGACGATGCTGAGGCCGAGGATGCGGAAGAACATGCCGAAACTGTCCAGCAGGTTGCCCAGGGCGTTGGCCGCGCGGCGCACGGCCAGCAGGCAGAAGAGCATGAAGCCCGTGTTCAGCATCAGCTGCACGGCGCTGATGAGCAGGTCGATGAGCTGCCCGCCCAGCCGCGGCTCGTTCAGCCGGTAATAGAGCTGCAAAAGCTCCTCCTCGGTGAAATGCGCGCCCGCAAGGTAGGCATAGATCTGCGGCATCAGCTCATATAGCCCCGTGACGCGCATGGAGAGATAATTGAGCAGGTAGCTCACCGCGACGAGCACCAGGGCCGTGACATATGGATTGGCGCGCGACTCGCGCATGGCCGCGCGGGCGTCGGCCTTGAGGGCGGCGCGGTTTATTTGTTGATACATTTCCTGCCTCCTGATGGACTGATAACTGGATTATAGCAGACGGATGAATATATGACAAGTGCGCGAAAAAAATGTTGACAAGACGCGCCGGAGGTGCTATTATAATCGAGCATCCACGAGATGTGAAAAAATGCGCGAGTGGTGGAATTGGCAGACTCGCTAGATTCAGGTTCTAGTGTGCACTACGCACGTGCGGGTTCAAGTCCCGCCTCGCGCACCAGCGTCGGAACAGAGTTCACTCTGTTCCGACGATTTTTTATGCCTGCGCCCGCGGCGCAAGAGTCCGCCGGCCCAAAGCATATGGGCGCACAACAAAAAAACAAAACCGAAGCCCAGCGCAGCGGGTCCGGTTTTGAGAAGAGGGACAGAGGCAGCGGAGTGGATGACGTTTTTTGCCGCAGGCAAAAATGGGTGAACTAATATCCTGCGGATGCCGCCTGTGCCTGCCGCAGGACATTGCGGTGGTAGCGCACTTTTCCCTGTTCAAGGTAGAGCACACTGTCGGCGGCTTTTGCGATCAGGTCCATGTCGTGTGTGATCAGCAGGATGCACTTCCCTTCGGCTGCGAGCCGTTTGAAAAGCTGCGCTGTCAGATGCATGTGGTAGCCATCCGACCCGCTTGTGGGCTCATCGAATACAAGAAGGCTCCTGTTGCTGGCCGCCGCGATCGCTAAAAGCAGCCGCTGCTTCTGGCCGCCGGAGAGCGAGGCCGGGTGCCTGCCTTGAAAAGCGTCCAAGCCCATTTCTTTTGACCTCGCCAACGCGGCCGCCCCCAGGGCGGGCGTTTTTCTTTTTCCGATCCAGAACTCATCCAAGACCGTAGGGGCATAGAGCTGGTGATCGGGGTCCTGCTGCACAAAAAAGGAGCGGTCCGTGCGCCGCTTACGCTTCAGATACTCCCCGTCGAGCCGCACCGTTCCCATCGCCCGGTAAAGCCCGGTCACCGCCCGGCATAATGTAGACTTCCCGGCGCCATTTGGCCCCGCAATGGCGAGGACCTTTCCGCTTCCTGCCGAGAAAGAGACCTCCTCCAGGATCTGCCGCCCGTCCAGCATACAGGATATCTCGGAGACCTGCAGGTCGTCCTCCGGCTTTGGCCGGAAAGCGCCGCCAACATGAAAAGCCGGCGCGCCGAAGGGGCGCAGGCCCATGGCTGCAAGCTGTTTTTCAGGGAGCTTTAATGCCTCGTCATGGCCGTAGATGGCGGAGATCGCGCCGTCCTCCATAAAAATAAGCCGGTCAAAGGAATCGCGCACATAATGGAAACGGTGCTCCGACAGGATAATGGTATGCCCGGCTGCTTTCAGCCGGTAGAGCAGCGCGCCCAGCCGCGCCATGGCGTCGCTGTCCAGGTTCGCGGAAGGCTCATCCATGACGATGACCTTTGGCTCCATGGCGCAGATGGACGCAAGGGCGATAAGCTGCTTTTCCCCGCTGGACAGATGGAATATCCGGCGGTCGAGCAGCCGGCCGATGTTCATCTGCGCGCATACTGCCTCTACCCGCTTCCGCATGACCGGGCGCGCCAATGGGATGTTCTCCATCCCCAGTGCGATCTCGTCGGTCGTATTGGTGGCAAAAAACTGGCTGCGCGGGTCCTGGAATACGCTGCCCACCATCGTACCTAACTGATGGATGGTCATTTTAAGGGCGTCCTGCCCATCCAGCAGATAGCTTCCTGTAAGGTCTCCCGGATAAAACTGCGGACAAAGCCCGTTGAGGACCCTTGTCAAAGTCGTTTTTCCGCAGCCGCTTTTCCCGGCCAGGATCACCAGCTCGCCCTTTTCTACAGTCAGATCGATGCGGCGCAGCGCGCTGTTCTCTCGGCTGTTTGCATAGGAGAAGGAGATGTTTTGCAGTTCGATCACAGGGCCCCTCCTTTCTCCAGCGCGAAGACCGCGCCGGCGATCGCCGCCATGGATGCGCAAATAGCGCCGTCTTTCCAGCTGAAATGAATGGGGCGGTAACTGACGGTCTCGCCGGAAAAGCGCACGCCGCGCACGGTCATAGATGCGGAAAGTTCCTCTGCCACCCTTGCCGTCCTCAGGATCAGCGGTATCAAAATATACTCCACCGTAGAAGGCAGATGGGTAAGCGTGTGGATAACGCCCACCCCGATTCCCCGAAAGCGCTGGGACGAGCGGATGGCCCGGTATTCCCCGGCTATGGTCGGGAAAAAGCGGAGGACTACCGAGGCCGCTATCCCGACCGTTTTCGGAAAGCGCATGGCCTGCAAAGCCGCCATCAAAGAACCGGTCGGCTCTCCGGCAAGGGCGGCGGCGAAGGACAAGGGGATCAGTGTTTTCCTCCCGACGATACCCATGCTGGAGAGCATGGAGCTTACGGAAAAGGCCACGCCGCCATCCAGCAGCCGTACGCCCGCCCAGCCGACGGCATAAAAAACAAGGTAATACAGCGTGTAAGTAAGGAGCCTGCCCCCGTTTCCCGACAGAAGATGGACCAGCAGGCACCCCAGGAACAGGCAGGCCCCTCCGCTCTCAGAGCGTACCAGCAGGACCGAGGCGGTCCCCAGCAGGCAGAGCAGCAGCCATGTGCGGGGGTCAGGCCGGAAATGGCCCTGCTTTCGTTTTTCCATTACGCAACTCCGGCGGGCTTGAAGTGTTTGCCCAGCATTTTCATGCCCAGCGCATATCCGGCAACGGACAAAGCCGCAGCGGCAGCCAGGGCGGCGGCGATGTTCTGCGGAGCCAGCCAGAACCCTTCCAGAGACGCGATGGCCGCGTCCGCACCGGCGGCGTCCATCCCCATGGCCACATAGCTTTGCACCAAACTGTCGCGGAACAGCAGCATGGTCAGTGTGCTGCCCATCGCATTCAGCATCCAGGTAAGCGCATGAGGGATGGCGGGACGTATCCTGCTCTGGTAGCCGCCGCCCAGCATGATGAGTTCGTTTGCGGCCGCCAGGATCGCGAAAAACACGAATACATAGACGCTGCCCGTAAACAGGAAGTACAGGCCGTAGACCATGGGGACGATGAACTGCGTGCCGATCTTCGGGCACTTCTTTACAAGCAGTACGTAGACAATACCGTTGATCAGGCCCGCAAGGCCGGGCGCGAGGAAATAGACGAGCTGCATGTTTGCAGCAAACGGTATGGTGGCCACCAGCGCGATAGCCGCTTCCACGCAGGCCAGCAGCAGAACGATGACGAATTCCTTCAGGTTCAGCATTTTTCCTTTCATTTAAAAACCTCCTGAGATCGATTGAATGTGTAGCCCCCGGCCTGGCTTTGCAGCGCCCACAGCCGGGCGTAGAGCCCTTCTTGCCCGGCAAGCTGGTCATGGGTGCCTTTCTGTACCACCTTTCCATCCTGCAATACGATGATCTGCGCTGCGCTGCGCACAGTCTTTAACCGGTGCGCGATCATGACGACCGTGCGCTCTTTGGAAATGCCGTCCAATGCCTTCTGCACCATTGCCTCATTATCTGCATCCAGGGAGGCGGTCGGCTCGTCCAGCAGGAGGACCGGCGCATCTTTTAAAAATGCTCTGGCAAGCGAGATACGCTGGCGCTCACCACCGGAAAGCGTTGCGCCTCCTTCGCCAATAACCGTGTCGTACCCTTCAGGCAGCGCCGAGATAAAACCATGGCAGCGGGCCTGCCTGCACGCCTTTATCATCTGTTCCTCGGTGATGCCGTCATCGCCAAAGCAAAGGTTTTCCCGGATGGTCCCCCGGAACAAATAGGCGCTCTGCATGACCATGGAGACGCGGGAAAGCAGGCTGTCCGGCCTGACATCTTTTATGTCCCTGCCATCCATGCGGATATGCCCGGAGCGATAGTCCCAAAACCGCGCCATCAGGCGAAGCAGGGTGGATTTACCGCTGCCCGAGGGGCCCACCAAAGCCGTTAGCGAACCGGCCGGGGCAGTGAACGAGACATCCTTTACAACATCTGCGGCCGCCCCATATCCAAAAGACACATTCTCAAACTGATAAGAAGCGCCTTCTTCGAGCGTTTCCGTGCCGGGGGGCTCGTCTGCCGTCATGACCTTGTCCAACCGCTCGCCGGAGGGCCTCATCCCGCGCAGCGCGGATATGCTGATGACGACCATCAACTCCGAGTCCACCAGCTTGGCCGCCAAAACGAGAAAGCCCGCAAGGTCCAGGACTGACAGAGTGCCGCCGATCAGCAGATAAAGCCCGGCCGCAGCCGTAACGGGGACGATGAACTTTACCAAAGAGGAGCACAGTGTGGACAGGCTGCCCGCCACCGCCTCTTCTTTTAGCGACTCATCCCGCAGTCTCCGCATGGCCGTTTCCAGAGAATGAAAGCCCTCCCCCGTGCGATGGTACGCCTTCAGGTCTTTCATACCGTGGAGATATTCGTTGACCTGCGTGGCCGCGCGGGCCTTCGCCGCCATGACCTGCCGGCTGTGTTTTTCCTTGATACGGGCGATGCCAAACATAAGCGCCGCGCAGACCGGCAGCATCCCGAACATGGCGATCCCCATGCGCCAGTCATAAACGCCGATCCATACGATCGAGATCATCAGCAGCGCCCCCACGCCAATGGGATAGGGCAGCCAGTAGCAGAGCGCGTATTCCACGTTTGCGAAATCGCCGGCAAAGGAACTGATCAGTTCGCCCGACTCCTTGGACGAAAAGAACCCCAGCGGCTGGCGGCGCAGTTTTTGGATGTATGCCACGCGCTTCTTGGCCGTATCGCTGTAAGCGCGCCCATAGGTGAAGTAGTAGGAGACCAGCTCTACCGCATATTGGAGCAGGATATATCCCAGACCGATCGCCGCAAGCACGATAAGGCGCCGCAGATCCAATGTGTACGGCGGCACAAAGGCCTGCCCCAGAGTATAGATCGCCATGTATGCCAAAATGGCCGGGAGCATACTGCACGCCTGCGAAAGGAAGAGCCAGACGGTGGGCTGGACGATCTCCTTCGGCTTATGAAAGGTGAACTGCCGGATCATCTGAAACATTCGCCGCGCCTCCTTTCATCCGCCAGTTTTCGGTTTCATTTTGGACCGCCCATAAGTGCGCATACAGGCCGCCCTTCTGCAGCAGTTCCTGGTGCGTCCCCTGTTCTTTCAGCTTCCCGCCGTCCAGAACGAAGATGATATCTGCGTCCCGGATGGAATAGAGGCGGTGCGCGATCATCAGGACGGTCTTACCCTTCAGCAATCCTGCCATGCCCTCCCGCAGCGCCAGCTCATTTTCCGCGTCCGCAAAGGCCATCGCTTCATCCAGCACGACGATGGGGGAGTTTTTCAGCATCGCCCTTGCAATGGCGATGCGCTGCGCCTCACCGCCGGATAATTTGTGCCCGCCGTCGCCGGCCCTTGTTTTATAGCCTTCCGGCAATGCCTGAATAAAATCGTGGCAGCGCGCAGCCTTCGCGGCCCGTTCCACCTCCCCGCATGTCACATCCCGGTGCATGGCGATATTGTCATAAATGCTCTCCGCGAATATGTAGGTATCCTGGAACACAAAAGCGACCGTATCCATAAGGGCCTTGGTGGAATAGTCCCGTATATCCTTTCCGCCGATTGAGATACTCCCGCTCTCCACATCCCAAAACCTTGCCAGCAGCTGCCCGGCCGTCGATTTCCCGCCGCCCGAGGGGCCGACCAGGGCCGCGAAGGAACCTGCCGGAATGTGCATCGTGACATGTTCCAGCGCCATGCGCCGCAGGGGGTCCGCCGCATTCTGATAGGAAAAACTCACGTCCTTGAACGCAAGCTCCGCAGGGCCCGGCGGGGCGCCGCACGCGCCTTCCGCTACCGGCTCCATCTTCATAACGCCCTCGATCTGGTCTATCCGCACGGCCAGGTCCCGCAGGTCCGCTCCAAACTCCACCAGTTCCATCAGCGGGCTAATCACCGCCGGGCCGACGATAAGGAACATCAGCAGCTCCATCATCAGGCCGTGGTCGCCGGGGTACAGATACAGCAGGACACATCCCACGGCTAAAAGAAAGGCCGGCACAGAGAGCGTGATGGTCTTGTAGGCGCCGTAAATGGGCGTCACCCGTTTCAGGTAGGCCATCAGGTTTTTTCGATTCTTTTCTATCAAGCTGGTCAGCCGCAAAGCCGCGGCCTCCGGCCTGCCAAAGATCTTTTCTTCTTCCATCCCGGACACATACTCTGAAAATGCCGCGTCCATTTCCGTAGATGAGCGGTTGAGATCCGTCCAGATCTTCTGCCCCCGCTTCCCGCCAAAAGCCGAAAACTGAATGATGAACGCAAGCGCCAACGCGGCAACGATCGTCAAGGCGAGCGGTACATTGATGGAGAACAGCAGCACCGACAGGGAGGCCAGCAAAAGGCCGGCGCCAATGAGGTTCGATACATCGTGGGCAATAATGCTTTCCATTTTCTCGATGTTGTCGCTCATGGCCTTTTGTACCGCGCCGGACTGCCCGCCCGTGAAGAAGCCCAGGTCCAGCCTGCCCATGTGATCGAGGATACGCATACGCAGGCCATAGAGCGCATGGAAGGCGCAGGAGTGGCAGATGAAGCTGCCGGCGATCGAGAGCGCGATGCCAACGACGATGCCTGCCACCGTGATACCCGCCCACAGCCATGCAGCAGATACGTCTACAGCCGTATCGTTTAAGGACGCTTCCAGAAAGATGCGGACGATCCGATAGACCGTATAGAACGGAAGGCCCGACAGCAATATGCTGACAGCGGAGCAGGCCACGCCCCATATATACCGGGCAGAACTGCACTGTGCGGTTTGAAATACCCGCAGAACGGTATTTTTCGTTGCATCTTTCATGTTTTCTTCTTCTCCATCTTTAAACAGGATAAAGAGCGCGAAGGCGGCGCCGCCATTGGTTAGCAATGCCTAACCAGCGCCTATTATGCGGAAAAGCCCTTTCCCTGTCAAGTGCAGCGGCCATACCCGGAGGGCGGCGCCATTGACCGGCAATGTTCAGGAAAGCCTTGATTTCTGGCGTTTTCTCTGGTATACTCTATCCAATGGGTTAGGCATGACTAATTGCAAACCGTGCCAAAACAGGAGCCCGCGTGCCATTTCGATATAGAGGTCAGCGCCAGATGATCACGATCCACGATGTAGACGAAACAATATTGTTTTACGGCTCTTTGGGGGCTGAGCGGAAAGAGACCGGGAACTGCACCCTGTTCAGTTTTTTTGACGCGACGTCTTATGTCCGGTTTTGGGGAGACCTGCATGGGTTTTGCGTAGCTTCGGCCGATGTCGTATTTCCCAAAGACCTGGTGATACGCTCACAGATCCGGCAGCGGTATATAGGGCTCAGCTTTACGGAAGAGGGGCAGATGGTGAGCTATAACCGGAAAGCGGAAGCGAGGGGATCGCGCAACGGCATGGATTGCTATGTTTTCAATTCTCCGGCCCCGCTTTTTATGAAAATGACCGGAGGGCAGCGCCTCCGCTTCCGGGGGATGTACTTCCAGGAATCCTTTTTCCGGGAAAACAACGTCGCTCTCTATGACAGTTTCTGGGAGGACGCCAAACGCTCCCTGACCGGCGGAGAGCTCCATTGCCCGGAGCTGCTGTCCATTTATCAGCGCATTGAGAAGTGCCCCCTTACGGGGGAGGCATTCCAGCTCTGGATGCGGGGCCAGGGCCTGGGCGCCGCCGGGCATTTGCTGGATATGGTGCAGCGGTACGCGGCCGCTCCACCTGTTTATCTGAGGGAAGATGAGATCGCCGCCGTCTTGCGGGCGAAGCAGATCATTAAAGAGGACTTGGGCGGCGTCCCCACGATATCCGAGCTATGCAAAAGGGTCGCCCTGAACAAAAACAAGCTACAGCTTGCTTTCCGCCTGACCGAAGGAAAAAGTGTCGGCGAGTATATACGCGCCATGCGAATGGAGCGATGCCTTGAGCTGATTGAGAAGCGCGACATGAACATGGACGAGATAGCGCGGGCAGTGGGCTATCAGGGCGTCTCAAACTTTTACCGCGCGTTCCGGGAGAGATTTGGCGGCACTCCGTGCAGCGTGGCGGCCATGATGCGTGGAAAATAGGACAAGATCCCGTCCGCAGAGCGGACGGGATCTTACTGAGGGCGCCGCGGAGGCGCGGGGGCTCAGCGCCATGGCTGCTGCCCGGGCGGCGCTGTGTAGCGGGAAAGGCCCTTACCCCAGCCGCCACCGGGCGCTCCTGTTCTGGAGCTCTACCATGCGGCGGTAGAGGCCGCCCTGCTCCATCAGCTCCGCCGGGGCGCCCTGCTGGGCCACACGGCCCTCCTCCAGCACCACGATGTGGTCGGCCCCCGCCACGGTGCGCATCCGGTGGGCGATGACCAGCACCGTCTTGCCCCGGAGCAGGCGGGAGAGGGCGGCCTGTACGGCGCTCTCGTTCTCCACATCCAGACTGGCGGTGGCCTCGTCCAGCAGCACCACCGGCGCGTCCTTCAGCAGGGCGCGGGCGATGGAGATCCGCTGCCGCTCCCCGCCGGAGAGGGTGGAGCCGTTCTCGCCTATCACCGTCTGATAGCCCTGGGGCAGCTTGCGGATGAACTCGTCGCACTGGGCGGCCCTGGCGGCTTCCAGCACCTCCTCGTCGGTGGCGCCGCGGCGGCCCAGGCGGATGTTCTCCATCACCGTGTCCCGGAACAGCACCACGTCCTGGAATACCATGGAGTAGGAGCGCAGGAGCGTCTCCGGCTCCACTGTGGACACGTCCGTCCCGCCCAGGGATACCTTCCCGCCGGTGACGTCCCAGAATCGGGCGGCCAGCTTGCAGGCGGTGGACTTCCCGCCGCCGGAGGGGCCGATGAGGGCGGTGACTTCTCCCTGTTTGGCGGTGAAGCTCACATCGTCCAGCACCCCCGCGCCCTCCCGGTAGGCAAAGGAGACGTGGTCAAAGGTGATGTCATAGCTGGACGGGCGGAAGTCCTCCGTCCCCGTCTGCACCGGCTGCTCCAGAATGGAGCGCATCCGTTCGATCTGCAGCCTGGTGTTGAAGGTGGCGGCGATGTTCTGCAGCACCACCCCCAGGGGGTCGTACAGCCGGGCGGCGGCAAAGAGGAAGCCCAGGAAATATAGGAAGGAGAGCTCCCCGGCCAGCAGCAGCGCCCCGCCGGTGAGCACCGTGGTGGCAAGCCCCAGCCGCAGGAAGGCCTGGGCGGAGCACACGAAAACGCCGGTGGCCAGCTCGGAGCGGATGGAACTGCCCTCCATAGCGGCCAGCTTTGCCTCCAGATCGCCAAAATACCGCTCCTGCCGGTGGCAGGCCCTGATGTCCCGGATGGTCTCCAGCCCCTCCTGGATGCAGTCGGCCACCGCCCGCTTGTTCAGGATGTTTTTCGTCCCGAAGGCGTCCTGGATCTTCTTGCTTCCCGCCGTCAGCGCCACCGCCACGGGCACCACCCACAGCACCGCCAGGGCCATGCGCCAGTCGCAGGCGAACATGCACGCCCCGATCACCAGCGTGGAGCCGATGGAGGCGAACAGCTGGGGCACATAGTGGGAGAACATCTGGTCCAGGCTGGAGCAGTCGGCGATCATGGTGGCCGTCAGGTCGCTGAGGTCCCGGTTGCCGAAAAAGGACAGGGGGAGCCTGCGCAGCGTCTCCGCCAAACTCACCCGGCGGTTGGCGCTCTCCCGGTAGGTGGCGATGTAGAGCGAGGCGTACTGGAACCAGTGGAGGACGAACAGCAGAAGGAGCACCGCCAGGGCAAAGCCCACATAGAGCCAGAAGCCGTCCATAGGACTGCCGCCGCCCTCCAGGCAGCCCAGAAGATGCTGAATCGTGAACAGGACCGCCCCCACGGGGAGCATGAGGGCCAAATTGCACACAAAGCACCAGAACACGGCCTTCACCAGGTCCCTGGCCCCCTTCTCGCTGAGGGCGAAGATGTGCTGTAATTTCTTCGTCATACCGCTGCCTCCTTTCCCACTTTCCACTGGGCGCTGCGCTGATAGTCCGCCCACATGGCGGCGTAGACGCCGTTTTTCGTAAGCAATGCGCTGTGGCTGCCCTGCTCCGCGATCTTTCCTTCGTTTAAGACGATGATGTTGTCCGCGTTCTGCACCGTGGACAGCCGGTGGGCGATCATCAGCACCGTTTTGTTCCGGGTCAGGGTCTCAAAGGCCTTTTGGATCTGATGCTCGTTCTCCGGGTCGGCGAAGGCGGTGGCCTCGTCCAGCACCACGATGGGAGCGTCCTTCAAAATGGCCCGGGCCAGGGCAATGCGCTGCTGTTCCCCGCCGGAGAGGTAGACACCCCTGGCGCCCACCACCGTGTCCAGCCCCTGGGGCAGCTTTTCCAGGATGTCATCGCACTGGGCGGCATGGGCGGCGGCAAGCACCTCCTCCCGGGAGGCATCCGGCCGGGCAGCCCGGATATTTTCCAGCAAGCTCTCCTTGAACAGCCGGGTATCCTGAAACACAAAGGCCACCTGCCCCATGAGGGCAGCGCTGTCCAGCTTCCGCACGTCCGCGCCGCCCACGGTGACGCTGCCGCTGTCCACATCCCAGAACCGGGGGATCAGGCTGGCGGCGGTGGTCTTGCCCCCGCCGGAGGGTCCTACCAGGGCTACCACTTCACCGGGCTGGACGGAAAAGCTCACATCCTCCAGCGCGGGCCGGTCCGCGCCGGGGTAGGTGAAGGTCACATGGTCAAAGGCTACGGCGTCGCTGGCCGGCTTCTTCGGGGCCTTCGGTTCCTCCATGGGCTGCTGGCTCAGGATCTCGTCCAGGCGGCCGATGGCCTCGTCGGCCTCCATCACCGCCTCGCTCATATACATGATGCGGTTGATCATCTGGCCGCAGGCGGGGGCGAACAGGGCGTAGAAGATCAGGTTCACCAGCGCCGTGCGCACATCCCCGCCGGAGGCGATGAGCAGCGCCGCCGGGATCAGCAGGGCGAAGGCCCCGTTGATGAAGGTGAGGAAACAGGTCTGGCCCGTCCGGCAGCTCATGGCGTACTGGCTGGCCAGGTTACTGTAATCCTGGATGGCGG
>CALXGN010000006.1:0-136315 GCA_944387865.1 Candidatus Scatomorpha stercorigallinarum
TCCGACTACCGCCGGAGCGTTTTTCTTTGGGGCGCCACTCCCGTTTCTTTGGGCAAGACCAAAGAAATGGGGTGGCACTGGCCCCCTTGCGGGGGCCTTTGTTTCAAAGCTCGGCTTTGACGCTCTCGGCTATCGTATCTGCCAGGGCGTCGAGGTCGGGGAGCTGGCCTTCGGCGAGGGCGGAGTTGACGGTCAGCGTGTCGCCGATGAACTCCGTGCCCTTGAGCGTGGAGAGCGACTCGCGCATCAGCTTGCCGCTCATGGGGGCCCAGGTGCCGTTCTCGATGAGGGCTATTTTGCGGTTCTGCAGGTTGTGCTCGGTGATCTCGTGCAGCAGGTGCTCCATGGTGGAGAACATGCCGGCGTTATAGGTGGTGGCGGCAAACACCAGGTGGCTGTACTTGAAAGCGTCCGAGAGGATGAAGCTGGAGGCGGTGACGGAGGTGTCGTACATCTGCACCTTCACGCCGCGGTCGCAGAGCCTGGCGGCGAGGATGTTGGCCGCGTTCTCCGTGTGGCCGTAGACGCTGGCGTAGGCGATCATCACGCCGCGCTCCTCGGGCTCGTAGCTGCTCCACTTGAGGTACTTCTCAAGGAACGCGCCGAAGTCACGGCGCCAGACGAAGCTGTGCAGCGGGCAGACGTAGTTTATCTCCAGGCCGGCGGCCTTGCGCAGCACAGATTGCACCTGCGCGCCGTATTTGCCGACGATATTGGTGTAGTAGCGCCGCGCCTCGTCGATCCAGTCGTGCATGAAGTCCACCTCGTCGGCGAAGATGCGGCCGTTCAGCGCGCCGAAGCTGCCGAAGGCGTCTGCCGAGAAGAGTATCTTGTCCGTCGTGTCGTAGGTCATCATCACTTCCGGCCAGTGGACCATCGGCGCCATCACGAAGGTGAAGTTGTGCCGGCCAGTGCTCAGCGTGTCGCCCTCCTTCACGAGCTGGACGCGCCCGGAGAGGTCGGTCGGGAAGAAGCGGCCGAGCATGGTCTTGATCTTCGCGTTGCAGACGATCGTCGCCTCGGGATAGCGCAGGGCGATGTCCTCGATGGTGGCGGCGTGGTCGGGCTCCATGTGGGAGACGACCAGGTAGTCCAGCTTCCGCCCGCCCAGGGCATAGGCCACGTTGTCGAAGAAAGCGTGCGCCACGGCCTTGTCCACCGTGTCGAAGAGGATGGTCTTTTCGTCGTTGATGAGGTAGGAGTTGTAGGAGACGCCGTTGGGCACGCCGTAGACGCCCTCGAAAAAGGCCAGACGGCGGTCGTCCGCGCCCACCCAGGTCATGTCGGACGTTATCTTTTTCGTGCAGTGCATATATATTACCTCCTTGGAGCGCTGCTCGTTCCTTGCGCCATAATAATATCATCGTATGCCCTCAGTGACAACACCTTTTTGCCCGTCGGGCAAAGTTTGTGCTTGACGGCGTATACTATGCGTGATATAGTATTCTGCGAAAGGGGGTATAAACCTTGAAAGACCCTCAGCTCAGGCGCGGGCTGCTCGAAGCCTGCGTGCTGGCGGCGCTCTGCCGCGGCGAATCGCACGGCTACCAGATCGTCAAGGACCTCACGCCCTCGGTGAGCATCTCCGAGTCCACGCTATATCCTATCCTGCGGCGGCTGGAGGAAGCCGGCTGCCTGGTACACCGCAGCGTGGAGCACAGCGGGCGGCTGCGCAAGCTCTACAGCCTGACGCCGCTGGGCCGCCTGAGGATAGACGATTTCCTGGAGAGCCAGGCTGAAGTCGAGGCCATATACGACTATGTCAGGAGGCAGAAATATGACGAAAGCTGAATTCCTCAGGGCGCTCGCGGGCGAGTTGTCCCGGCTGCCGGAGAGCGAGCGGCGCGAGCACCTTGATTATTATTCCGAGCTGATAGACGACATGATGGAGGAGGACGGGCTCAGCGAACAGGAGGCCGTGGACCGCCTGGACGACGTCTATGCAATCGCGGCGGACATCCTGCGCCAGCGCGCGCCGGAGGGCGGCGCAAAGCCGGCCGCACCGGGCAAAAAGCGCGGGGCGCTGATCGCCGCCGTCAGCGCGGCGGCCGTGCTGATCGTGGCGGCGGGCATATTCGCCCTGACGCGGCGCGGCGCTGCGGAAGCGCCGGACTCCCACGAGCCCAGCCCAGCGCCCACGGAGGGCTGGGAGCAGTTCTGGTCGGGCTTTGACGACATGATGGAGGGCGCGGCCGGCATCGTGGACGGCGCGCTGGACAGCGCCGCGGACATCGCAGGCGGCCTGACGGAGGGTGCGGCCGACATCGCCAACGAGGTCATAGAGGGCCTTCTGGACGGCGCGGACGGCGCCTTTGCCGGCCATGACTGGACAAACGAGTTCTCCGAAAGCGGCGAGTATGCCGTCAGCGCGGAGGGCGTCAGCTCCATAGACATCGCCTGGATAGCGGGTGGAGTTGACATAACGCCATATGACGGCGAGGAGATAAGCTTCCGAGAGAAGGGGCTCGACAGCATCCCCGACTATGAAGCGCTGCGCTACGGCGTCGAGGACGGGACGCTGTACATCCAGTACTGCCGCAGCGGAGCGAACGACCTGCCGGACAAAAAGCTCACGCTGCTGCTGCCGGAGGAGCTGGCCCGCGGGCTGGACGGCCTGAACGTCTTTGCCGTCAGCGCGGCGCTGGACATCCGCAGCGTCATGGCGGATACGGTGCGTCTTGCCACGATCTCGGGCGACGTTTATTACACCGGCACCGCGTCGGAAATGAGCGTTTCCACCGTTTCCGGCGATGTCACCGAGCACTTTGCCGTCACGCCGGAGCGGCTTGCGGCGGACACTGTCTCCGGCAGCGTGCTCTTCTCCCTGCCGGACGAGGACTGGACGCTCGACTTTACCACCGTGTCCGGCGCGCTTGACTCCCAGTTCTACCGCGCGGACAGCGCATCCGGCGGGGGCGGGGACAAGGTGATAGACGTCTCCACCACCAGCGGAAACCTCTCCCTGCGCAGGTCCTACGAGACTGTGCCGGGCTGAAGCGACAATTCGGGGCGTATGTCGAAAAACCGACATGCGCCCCGCTTTGTATGTGTATTTTCCGCCGCGCGCCGTTATATACTTCTATATACACGATAACCAGCGGCGACTGCCGCGTGAAAGGAAGATATCAATGGCAGCAAAAACACTGGCCGAGGGCGCGCGGGCGCTGGCCGTCAAACACGCGCTGAAAATGCTCCGCGAGCCGCCGGAGCAGAGCATCCCCCAGCTCATCGACTGGGCGAAAAAGTTCGATAAGGACGGCGTCCTCAGCAGCCAGATCAACGGCGTTGAGGCCGTGCTGGACGACCCCAACTGGAGCCGCTACATAAAGTCGCTGTGGACGGACATCGACGAGGGCGTGCGGATGAAGATATTTGAAAACTTCATCGTCAACAGCGCCCTCATAGGCATGCCCCGCCAGCAGAAGGTGAAGGATGAGCACGGCTGCTCCGTGCCCTGGGCGATACTGATGGACCCCACCAGCGCCTGCAACCTGCACTGCACCGGCTGCTGGGCCGCCGAATACGGCAACAGGCTCAACCTCACATACGAGGAAATGGACGATATAGTCAATCAGGCAAACGCAATGGGCACCTATATGTTCCTCTTCACCGGCGGAGAGCCGCTGGTGCGCAAGAAGGACATCATACGCTTGTGCGAGGAGCACAACGACTGCGTGTTCTCCGCCTTCACCAACGGCACGCTGATAGACGAGGACTTCGCGCAGGAGATGCTCCGCGTGAAGAATTTCGTCCCCGCCATCAGCGTCGAGGGCTTTGAGGAGGCCACGGACGACCGCCGCGGCAAGGGGACTTACGCCGCCGTTGTGCGCGCGATGGAGATTTTGAAGCGCAACCGCCTTCCCTTCGGCATCTCCTGCTGCTACACCTCCAAAAATTACGACGTGATAGGCAGCGAGGAGTATTTCGACGACATGATAGCCAAGGGCGCGAAGTTCGCCTGGCTCTTCACCTACATGCCCGTGGGCAAGAACGCCGTGCCGGAGCTGATGGTCTCCGCCGACCAGCGCGCGTTCATGTACCGCCGGATACGCGAGTTCCGCCACACGAAGCCCATCTTCACCATGGACTTCTGGAACGATGGCGAGTTCGTGGGCGGCTGCATCGCCGGCGCGCGCAGCTATCTGCACATCAACGCCGCGGGCGACATCGAGCCCTGCGCCTTTATCCACTACGCCGACAGCAACATCCGCGAAAAGACGCTGCTCGAGGCCTACAAGTCCCCGCTGTTCATGGCCTACCACAAAAATCAGCCCTTCAACTGCAACCACCTGCGCCCCTGCCCGCTGCTGGATAACCCCGACGCGCTCAAGCGCATGGTACACGAGTCCGGCGCCAGGAGCACGGACGTCGAGGCCCCCGAGGACGTGGACGTCCTCACGGACAAGTGCCGCGAGAAGGCCGAAAAGTGGGCCGTCAAGGCCGGTGAGCTCTGGCAGGAGAGCCACCCGCAGGAGTGAGCTGAGCAGGGACTTTAAGTCCCTGCGAATCAATACTGAGGGGTTTCTTTTGCCTGCGCCAAAAGAAACCTCTCAGACTCCAAAGGCGGCCAACGGCCGCAGGTATTTGCGCTGCGCGCCTCACTGTCGGAAGTTTCAGTAGACCGGCGCGCAGCGCATCTGCCTCCTTATCGCAGCCTGGGCCTCCCCTGCCGTGCAGGGGAGGTGGCGCCTGCGCAGCAGGCGACGGAGGGGTGCTTGAAGTTTGCGCATCTTCGGTAAGAACCGCAGGCTTTCGGCACCCCTCCGGCCGCACTAAAGTGCGTCCACCTCCCCTACAAGTAGGGGAGGCTTTTACGTCGCGTAGAACAAAACCCGCGGGGCAGCGCCCCGCGGGTTTTCTGTTATAAGGTTCTGCTTGCCTGCCATAGACCGGCGCGCAGCGCAACCGCCTCCAGGCGCAGCCTGGTCAACCGAGGGCTTTGAGGCTCTCCTCGATGTTGGCAATGAGGGCTTTGGCCTTTTCGGCGCGCTCGCGCTCGGCGTTGACGACGGCCTCCGGCGCGCGGGAGACGAAGTTCTCATTGGCGAGCTTGCGCTCCTGGGCCTCCAGCATCTTGTGCGCCTTTTCCAGCTCTTTGTTCAGGCGCTCGCGCTCGGCGGCGATATCGACGAGCTCCGCCATCGGCATCAGGATGCGGGCGGCGGGGGTGGTGACCGTGACCATGCCGGCGGACTCGCCGAAGCCGGCACCCTCGACGTCCACTTCGCTGGCGCTGGCCAGGCGCTCAAAGTAGGGCGCGCCGGCGCGGAATGTGGCCTCCTCGGCGGTGCAGACGATCACGCGCGCCTTGCGGGAGGGCGGCACGCCCATGTCCGCGCGGCGGGAGCGGATGGCGCGGATGGCGTCCATCACGAGTTCGAAGCTGCGCTCGTCCTCAGGGAAGGAGAGGGCCTCGTCGTATTTCGGGAAGGGGGCGATTATCAGCGCCTCGCTCTCGTGCGGCAGGGCCTGGTATATCTCCTCGGTGATGTACGGCATGAAGGGGTGCAGCAGCTTGAGAATCTGCGTGAGCGTGAAGAGCAGCACACGCTCCGCGCCCTCCTTCGCCGCGGCGTCCGCGCCGTTCAGCCGGGACTTGGCCAGCTCGATGTACCAGTCGCAGAAGGTGTCCCAGATGAAGTCGTATATCTTCTGCGCGGCGATGCCGAGCTCGTATTTGTCAAGGTTCTCGCGCACCTCGCCGGTGAGGGTGTTGAGCTTGCTGAGCACCCAGCGGTCGGGCAGCTCCAGCTTCTCCGGCAGCTTGGTGTCGGTGACCGTGAGGTTCATCATCACGAAGCGCGAAGCGTTCCAGAGCTTGTTGGCGAAATTCCGCATGGCCTCGCAGCGCTCGACATAGAAGCGGGTGTCGTTCCCTGGGCTGTTGCCGGTGATGATGTTGAAGCGGAGGGCGTCCGCGCCGTATTTTTCAATGATCTCCACCGGGTCCACGCCGTTGCCGGCGCTCTTGGACATCTTCTTGCCCTGTGGGTCGCGGATTATGCCGTGTATCAGCACGGTGTGGAAGGGTATGCTGTGTGTCTGCTCGCAGGCGGAGAATATCATGCGCGCAACCCAGAAGAAGATGATGTCATAACCGGTGACGAGCACGTCCGTGGGATAGAAATAGTCGAGGTCCGGCGTCTTGTCCGGCCAGCCGAGCGTGGAGAAGGGCCAGAGCGCGCTGGAAAACCAGGTGTCGAGCACGTCGGGGTCCTGGGTGATGTTTTTGGAGTGGCAGCATTCGCACTCCGTGGCGTCCTCCTTCGAGACGGTGACATGCCCGCAGTCGTCGCAGTACCAGGCGGGGATGCGGTGGCCCCACCAGAGCTGGCGGGAGATGCACCAGTCGCGGACGTTGTACATCCAGTTCAGATAGGTCTTGGAGAAGCGGTCGGGGACGAACTTCACTTCCCCGTCCTCCACCACGCGGATGGCCTCCTTGGCCAGGGGCTGCATCTTCACGAACCACTGGTCGGAGTAGAGCGGCTCCACGTCGTTGTGGCAGCGGTAGCAGGTGCCGACGCTGTGGGCGTAGTCCTCCACCTTTACAAGGTAGCCGCCGGCCTCCAGGTCGGCCACGACGGCCTTGCGGGCCTCGTAGCGGTCCATGCCGTTGTACTTGCCGCCGTTTATCACGCAGCCGTGCTCGTCCAGCATGAGGATGAACTCCAGGCCGTGGCGCTGGGCGACCTCGAAGTCGTTGGGGTCGTGGCAGGGCGTCATCTTCACGCAGCCGGTGCCGAAGTCCATCTCCACGTATTCGTCGGCGACGATGGGGATCTCGCGCCCCACGAGCGGGAGTATGCAGGTCTTGCCGACTATGTCCTTATAGCGCTCGTCGGCCGGGTTGACGGCTATGCCGGTGTCGCCCAGCATGGTCTCCGGGCGGGTGGTGGCTATTATCAGGTCGCCGCTGCCGTCGCTGAGGGGATAGCGGACGTGCCAGAGGTGGCCCGGCTTATCGACGTACTCCACCTCCGCGTCGCTCAGCGCGGTGGTGCACTTGGGGCACCAGTTGATGATCTTCTTGCCCTTGTAGATGAGCTTTTTCTTATACAGGTCGACGAAGGTCTCGCGCACGGCCTTGGCGCAGACGTCGTCCATCGTGAAGCGCTGGCGCTGCCAGTCGCAGGAGCAGCCGAGCGTTTTCAGCTGCTCGACGATGCGGTTGCCGAACTTGTTCTTCCAGGCCCAGACTTCGTCCAGGAAGCCCTCGCGGCCCAGGTCGAAGCGGGTCTTGCCCTCGTTGCGGAGCTTTTCCTCCACCTTTATCTGCGTGGCGATGCCGGCGTGGTCATAGCCGGGCAGCCAGAGGGCGCTGTAGCCGTCCATGCGCTTGTAGCGTATCAGGATGTCCTGTATCGTCTCGTCGAAGGCATGGCCCAGGTGGAGCTGCCCCGTGACGTTCGGGGGCGGGATGACGATGGTGAACGGTTTTTTGTTGGGGTCGCGCTCGGCGTGGAAGTATCCGCCGTCGAGCCACATGTCGTAGATCTTCTTCTCGACCTGGCTGGGGTCGTACACTTTCGGAAGCTCTTTCATTTTTCCTCCTCCATTTTCATCCCCGCGGCACGAAAAAAGCGCCCCGAGGGAGATCCTCAGGACGCAGTGATGCGCGGTACCACCTGAATTCCACGCGCTGTGCGCGTGACGCTCGCTGCCCGGTAACGGGGGCGCCCGTCCGGCCTATTTGCGCGGGGCACGCCCGCCGTTCAGCGCGGAGGCTCGGGGCCGACCTTCGGCGGCGCTTCAGAGGAGCTCGCACCAGACCGCTCCCTCTCTTGCATCCGCAACGCGCCTACTCCTGCCCGTCTCTGCCTTTTACCCAGTCATTATACCCATTTCATAAGGATAAGTCAACATCTTTTGCACACGGACAGGAGGAATGCTGCGAAGAGCACGGTGCATACGGCAATAAGCTGGGAGACGGACAGCCCGAGGAGGAAGCTGCGGTAGCCGTCGCCGCGGAAAAACTCGAGGATGAACCGCAGCGCCCCGTACGATATGAGATAAACGGCGAGCATTTCCCGGCCCGGACGGCCGCGCCGCGCCATGGACGCAAGCACCAGCGACAGCCCCAGTACGCAGGCGGCCTCGACAAGCTGGACAGGGAACAGGGGCACGCCGTTGGGAGCAATCTCGCTGTGCGCAAAGGCGATTCCGAGCGAACTGCATTCCCGGCCGTAGCAGCAGCCGGTGAGGAAGCAGCCGATGCGGCCGAAGCCGTGCGCCAGCGGCACGGCGGGAAGGGCGCGGCATATGACCGCCCAGTAGTCGGCCTTCGCAGCGCGGCAATAGATATAAGCCCACAGGAGCAGCCCTATGAGCCCGCCATAAAACACAAAGCCCCCGGAGAGGAACGGCGACAGGGCCTCGAACAGTCCCACGCCCGGCTCTCCCAGTGCGGCGGCCAGCTCCGGCGCCACGGTCAGCAGATAAAGCAGCTTGGCGCCCACAAAGCAGCCTACAAGGCCCCAGACAAACGAGAGCTCCACGTCCGCCGTGACGCTACCTCGCGGCCGCGCGAGGAAGATATACGCGATGGCTGCCAGCAACCCCAGCGCCGCCATTACGCCGTATGCAGGCAGGGTGTAGCCGAAAATATGAAAATAGGGAAGCATGATGCAAGAGACGGGAGGCCCCGCGCGGCGGGGTCTCCCGCCAGGCTCAGGCGAATACGCCCGCCGCGCCCAGCGTTCCCACGCAGGCGACGCAGGCTATGAAGAAAAAGGCCCCGCCGATGAGGCCGATGAGGCTCAGCACAAAGCCGGCCGTCCTTAGCCCGCCGTCAAAACCGGCTTTCTTGGAACTGCCGGCAAGTATGAGGCCGATGATGCCGAGCACGACGGATATGATGGCAGAATAGCCGAAGAACCAGAGCACCACGGCGATTATGCCCAAAACCATGCTCGCTACGGCAGCGCCCTTGCCGGGGACGCTTCCATTTTTGTTTTCCATGTTTTTCCCACTCCCTGTTCTGTAGATATACCGGGGCTTTGCGACGTCGCAGCTACATCATAGACGAATTCTATCTAAAAGTCAATAGATAAATAATATCTAAACTATAATGGCGGCATCCTATTGCCAAGGGGGAGAACATGGCCGCTGTAAGCAACCGCATAAGGGACCTGCGCGAGGACCATGACCTCACGCAGAGCGAGCTCGCTTCACACATCGGGATAACGCAGCGTAAGTACAGCTATGTTGAAACAGGCACGCAGCCGCTTACGGATGAACTGCTCATCAAGCTCGCGGACTATTACAATGTGAGCATAGACTATTTGCTCTGCCAGACGGACACGCCAAAACGCTACCCGGCCAGCGGCGTTCCCGGCAGGCGCGGCGCCCGCGGAGGGGGTTGAGCCCCTCCGCGGGCAAATTTTTTTCAAAAACCTATTGACAAACGGGCGCGGCTCTGGTATGTTAGTGCCACGGTTAATTACTCAAGTAACTAACCGACAGACAAGGAGGTGAGCACGTGGCGGGATTCGACGATTCGCGGCCGATATTCCTCCAGCTTGCGGAGATGCTGGAGGACGGCATTATCTCCGGCGCCTTTCCCGAGGGGGGGCAGATACCCTCCATCACGGAATACTCCGCGGCGCTGAAGATAAACCCCGCGACGGCCCTCAAGGGCATCAACCTGCTCGTGGATGCGGGGCTCGTTTATAAAAAGCGCGGCGTGGGCATGTTCGTGGCCGAGGGCGCGCGGGAGGCCCTGCTCGCAAAGCGGCGCGAGGGCTTTTACGAGTCGCAGGCAAAGCCGGCGGCAAGGGAGGCAAAGGCGCTGGGCATCACGCTCGACGAGCTGAAAAAAATGATGGAAAGAGGATATGAAGATGTCGATTGAGCTGAAAAACGTCACCAAGGCTTACGGCGGCGTCCGTGCGCTCGACTCCGTAAGCGTCAGGTTTGGCGAAGGGAAAATATACGGGCTCCTCGGGGCCAACGGCGCGGGCAAGACGACCATGCTGAACATCATAACCAACCGTATCTACGCCGACAGCGGCGAGGTGCTTATCGACGGCGAGAGCGCGCCGGGCAACGACAGGGCGCTCGGCAAGGTGTACATGATGGCGGAAGCGAACCTGTTCCCTGACAGCATGAAGGTCGAAGGGGCGCTGAAGCTAACGCAGAGCTTTTACCCGGGCTTCGACATGGACTACGCCATGAGCGTGGCGCAGAAGTTCGCCCTGCCGGTAAAAAAGAAGGTCAAGGCCCTCTCCACCGGCTATGCGAGCATCTTCCGCCTGACGCTGGCCCTCTCCTCGAACGCGCCATACGTCATCTATGACGAGCCGGTGCTCGGGCTGGACGCGCAGCACCGCGACCTCTTCTACCGGCTGCTGATGGAAAAATGCGCCGAGGGCGAGCAGACGGCCATCCTCTCCACGCACCTGATACAGGAGGCGGCGAACCTCATCAGCCACGCGGTCATCATAAAGAAGGGCCGCATAATCCGCGACGCCCCGGCCGAGGAGCTCTCCGGCGCAGCCTATACGGTAAGCGGCCCGGCCGCGCGCGTGGACGAATATATCGCCGGGCGGCGGGGGCTGCTCTCCGTAACGGCCATCGGCGGGCTGAAGACCGCCAGCTTCGAGGGCGAGCCGGACAGGAACATCCCCGACGGGCTCGAGGTCAGCGGCATCGGGCTGCAGGACTACTTCATCAGCCTTATGAATGAGGAGGAAGGAAAATGAGATTCGCACCGGTTTTCAAGTACAGGATGCGCGACTGCATGATGAGCATGGCCGTTGTGATAGTCGTAATGATAGCACTGACCGTGCTGTGCTACTTTGGGATAGTCACCTTCGGGCAGATATCAACGTCCGACGGGAGCGGAGAGGTCGTCATGGAGAGCACAACGATGAACTTCGGCATGCCTGTTGCGATTTTCATGTTCGTGCTCAGCATAGTGAGCGTCCGCGAGGACATGCGCCTCGGGATCCAGAACGGCGCAGGGCGCGGCACCACGTTCGCGGCCAACACCGCCTGTATGCTTATAACTGCGGTGGTCCTAAATATCGTGTTTTTCCTGCTCACCCTTCTCTGGAACCAATTAGGTACGGGCGTATACATCGTGGACGTCTTCGGCGCGCTCTACTACGGGGAGCCCTTCCTTGAGAGGACCGGCGAGCTCGCCGTCAGCAGCACAGCGCTGCTCGCGCTGAGCGTGTTCCTTGCCGCGCTGGGCAGCTTCACCTCGCTCATGTACTGGCGGCTGAACAAATTCGGCAAATGGGCCGTGTCCCTCGGCTTTGGCGCGGTGATAATACTTTTCACGAGCGTTGTCATCCGGTTCAGGGCCGTGGCCCTGACGCTGGGACGCTTCCTCGACTGGCTGTTCGCGACCCCGTGGAACCTGACGCTGGCAAGCGTTGTGCTGGCGGCGGCCTTCTTTGTCTTCGCGCGGCTGCTGGTCAGGCGCAACGCCATAACCGCCGCCACCGCATAATACCCACGTGCCACCCCATTTCTTTGGCCTTGCCCAAAGAAACGGGAGTGGCGCCCCAAAGAAAAACGCTCCGGTGCGAATCGGAGCGTTTTTTGCGTGTTTTTACAGGTTTTCAGTTATCAAAAGTGGTCATCCCGTCGATGAATGAGTTTCCTGCATCGCCGGCCGTGCGTTGCTTCGCTTCGCTCGCGGCACTGCCGCGCAGAAGCCCAGGGGGCAAGGGGGCGGAGCCCCCAAAATAACCTTCCGACAAGCACTCCGTCCCAAACCACGCAATCACGCCCGTGGGCGGGCTCCGCCCGCCCCGCCCATCTCGCTCGCCCGCGCCCCCAAGCGCGGGCGGCGTATCAAAGTCCCATTTTGCTTAAGCAAAATGGGACACATTAGAAAAACCCTGTGTAGTCAGTGGCACCCAACGCCGCAAGCTACGGAATGGCCGCCCGCATAGGGCGGACAAAATCGCCCCGGGGCTTTGCCTCGGGGCGATACCTTATCTTGCGCCTTTGAGGCGCAACCGCGCCGCCGTGCGGCGCGCAAAATATGTGTATGTACGGGGCAAAGCCCCGGACGTACACATATTTTTTATGGAGGGGAGTCTACGAGGGGGACCCCCGGTCCCCCTCGTATATTTTCACATCATATATTTCCTTATATCCTCGCCCAGGGTCTCCGGGTCGGCGGTCATGGTGATGGTGAACTTGATGCCCTCGCTGGCGGCGAAGCTGTCGAGCCAGTCGAGGAAATCTACTACCTGGTCCTCGGCGTTGGAGTTGAACATCTTGTGGAAGTTGTCGATGAATATGTGCGAGATGTCATAGTTGCCGGCGCGCAGGCCGCTGATGAAGCCCTTCATGAACTCGAAGGTGCCGATGTTGTAGTCGCTCGCGTGGATAAGACGGGCCTGATAGGGGATGTCGTATGTCAGGTTTTTGTCCTTTTCGATGCAGATGACGTCGCCCTGTTCCTCCTCGACGGCTTTGGTGACGAGCTCCACGAGGCGTTTGGTTTTTCCCGACCCCTTCAGGCCCACCATGATCTTGACCATATTGCGTCACGCTCCTTACTATTTGTTTTATTGGCATTAAAGAAAAGATGGCAAGCTGTTCTTTATTACAGCTTACCATCTTTCCGCCCCGAGTTCAACGGGTAAAATCAAAGTTAATCAAAAGTTTATGAATCGTATCAGGCGCCGGGCTTGCCAAGCATGTGGAACATGTTCTTCTTATAGGCCTCCACGCCCGGCTGGTCGAAGGGGTTGACGGCGGAGATGTAGCCGGAGATGGCGCAGGCGAGCTCGAAGAAGGTGACCAGCTCCGCGTAGCCCTGCTCGTCGCGCGCTGGGGCGCTGACGGCCAGGTTGGGCACGCCGCCGGCGATGTGCGCGGCCTTGACGGCGTCGCGCGCCACGCGGCAGACGTCCGCAAGGTCGCGGCCGGCGATGTAGTTGAGCCCGTCCGGGTCGCCCATGCCAAAGGGCACGGGGAGGGAGGTGCGCGCGCTCTCGAAGGAGACGACGGTCTCCATCAGCGTGCGCGGGCCGTCCTGGATGTACTGGCCCATGGAGTGCAGGTCGGCGGTGTATTCAACGGAAGCGGGGAAGATGCCGATGCCGTTCTTGCCCTCGCTCTCGCCGTAGAGCTGCTTCCACCACTCGGCCATGAAGCGGAAGGAGGGCTCGTAGCAGGCGAGGATCTCAGTGCTGTAGCCGCGGCCATAGAGGTGCTGGCGCGCGGCGGCGTACTGCCAGGCGGGGTTTTCGGGGCTGCGCAGGTCCATCGCCGCAAAGGCGTCTATCGCGCAGTTCACGACGGCCTTCACGTCGATGCCGGCCACGGCCATCGGCAGCAGGCCGACGGCGGAGAGCACGCTGTAGCGCCCGCCGACGTCGCCGGGGACGGTGAAGGTCTCCCAGCCCTCGGCGTCCGCCATCGTGCGCAGCACGCCGCGCGCGCTGTCCGTGGTGGCGAAGATGTGCTTCTTGGCGGCGGCGCCGTATTTTTTCTCCAGCAGGCCGCGGAAGAAGCGGAAGGCCACCGCCGGCTCCAGCGTGGTGCCGGACTTGGAGATGACGTTGACGTCAAAGTCGTCGTCCCCCAGCTGGGCGAGCACGTCGTTGAGATAGTCCGGGGAGAGGCCGTTGCCGACAAAGAAGATACGCGGGTCGTCCGGGCCGGGCAGGGGGCGCAGCAGCTCGATGGCCCCGCGCGCGCCCAGGTAGGAGCCGCCGATGCCGATGACGACCAGGGCCTTCGAGCGCCCGCGGATCTTGGCGGCGGCGCTGAGGATGCCCTTCAGCTCGCCCTTCTTGATCCTGCGCGGCAGCTCCAGCCAGCCGGTGAAATCGGCGCCGGGGCCGCTCTTTTCCTCAAGCGTGCGGTGAGCCGCCGCGGCGGCGGCGTAATCAGGGCCGGAAGATTCGAAAAATTGCTCCGCCCCGGAGAGGTCGACTTTTATCATCGTACACATCCCTCACAAGCAAAATTTGGTGCTTACATTATACTACATCCCACGCAAAATACAAGCAAAATCTGCCCGGAATGCTCAAAAGTGGGGGATGGGCGCCGGATTCAGCCGGGATACGGCGCGAAAGTGGGGCTAAGCGGACTGTACGCCGGCCAGCAGGCCCAGCATCCGCCCAAGCAGCGCCCAGGAGCTCAGCCGCTCGACGTCCCCGCCGGCCACGATCGGCACTTCGGCCAGCGTCTCGCCGCCGGCGGTGACGGTCAGCGTGCCCAGCCGGTCGCCCGCCCTGACGGGCGCGGGCACGCTCTCCGCCAGGGCCACCGTGCGCTCCACGCCGGACACCGTGCCCTTTTCCAGCAGCAGGGCGCTCTCGCCCTCGCAGACGGGCTGCACGCTGTCGCTCTCGCCGAGGGTGACGCGCACGGGCGGCAGCGCGCCGTCCGGCCGCAGCGCGCAGAGCTCATAGCCGGCGAAGCCGTAGTTGAGCAGGGTGGAGGCGTCGCGGTTGCGGCTCTCGATGCTCTCCGCGTGCATGATGACGGCGATGAGCTCCATGCCCTCGCGCTCCGCGGTGGCGGAGAGGCAGTACATGGCCTCGGAGGTGAAGCCCGTCTTCAGCCCCGTGCAGCCCTCGTAGTGGCGCACGAGCTTGTTCGTGTTGCTCAGGCCGAATTCGCCGTCGCGTATGCTGTCCATCCAGATGGTCGTGTAGTCGCGTATCCAGCCGTGGAGCATCAGCTCGCGGCTCATGACGGCGATGTCGCGGGCGGAGGTGTAGTGCTCCTCGTCGTCGAAAAGGCCGGTGCAGTTGGTGAAATGCGTGTTCTCCAGCCCCAGCTCGGCGGCGCGCGCGTTCATGCGCTCGACGAAGGCCGCCTCGCTGCCGCTGATGTACTCGGCCATGGCCACGGCGCAGTCGTTGGCGGAGACGACGGCGATGCACTTGAGCATGTCGGAGACCGTCATGCGCTCGCCCTCCTCCAGCCACACCTGGCTGCCGCCCATGGAGGCCGCCTCGGCGGAGGCGGTGACCTCGTCGGAGAGCGTGATCTCGCCGCCGTCCACGGCCTCGGCGATGAGCAGCATGGTCATCACCTTGGTGACGGAGGCGGGAGGGCGGCGCTCGTCGGCGTTCTTTTCATAGAGCACCTTGCCCGTCGTTTTCTCCATCAATATGGCGGAGGGCGCCGCCACCTCCAGCGCCGGGGCGGAAGCGCCCCCCTCCGCGCCCGCCGCCGCGGCGGGGGATGTAAGCAGCAAAAGGGTCAATATCACACATGCAGCACGCCTCATCGCCAGGCCTCCCCGTAGTTTTTTCCCTATAAATTATGCCCGCCGGGACAAAGCTATGCCCGGCGGCGCGAATTCACAATAAATTCAAGTATAAATCGGGCATAGTTTCTTGACATATTTTAATAATAGTGTTATGATTCCACTCGCATAAAGGCGATGAAGGAGAAGGACCGCACCACCCGCGGAGCAGAGAGGGCGCTCACAGGCTGCAAGGCGCCCCGGACGGGCAGGCGGGCTCCACCGCTCCGGAGCCTGCGGGCGAGAAAGCAAGCCCGCGCGGCCGGCGGCCGTTATCCCGCTACTGAGCCAAATTCAGGGTGGAACCGTGCGTCACCGAGCGCACCCCTGCGCCGCGCGGCGGCACGGGGGTGTTTTTCATTCAGGGGGAGGTAAAAAAACATGGAAGAAAACAAATACACCTTTGAGAATAAGGAATACCGCGACACTTACCGCCACTCCACCAGCCACGTCCTGGCCCAGGCCGTCAAGCGCCTGTACCCGGAGAGCAAGCTGGCCATCGGCCCCGCCATCGCGGACGGCTTCTATTACGATATCGACAGCGACGTGACCTTCACCCCCGAGGTGCTGGAGAAGCTGGAGGAGGAGATGCGCCGCATCTGCAAGGAGAAGCTGCCCATCGAGCGCTTCGAGCTGCCGCGCGAAGAGGCCATCAAGCTGATGGAGGAGCGGGACGAGCCCTATAAGGTGGAGCTCATCGAGGACCTGCCGGAGGGCGAGGCCATCAGCTTCTATAAGCAGGGCGAGTTCACCGACCTCTGCGCCGGCCCGCACCTGGACAACACCGGGCGCATCAAGGGCAACGCCATCAAGCTGATGAACTGCACGGGCGCTTACTGGCGCGGCGATTCCAGCCGCAAGATGCTCCAGCGCATCTACGGTACCTGTTTCATGAAAAAAGAGGAACTTCAGGCCTATCTCGATCGTCTGGAAGAGGCGAAGAGGCGCGACCACCGCAAGCTGGGCCGCGAGCTGGGGCTCTTCATGATGAACGAGGCCGGCCCGGGCTTCCCCTTCTTCCTGCCCAACGGCATGACGCTGAAAAACACGCTCATCGACTACTGGCGCGAGGTGCACAAGCGCTACGGCTATGTGGAGATCTCCACGCCCATCATCCTCAACCGCGAGCTCTGGGAGCGCAGCGGCCACTGGGACCATTACAAGGCCAACATGTACACCACGGTCATCGACGAGCAGGACTACGCCATCAAGCCCATGAACTGCCCCGGCGGGATGCTGGTATATGAAAACGAGCCGCACTCCTACCGCGACCTGCCGCTGCGCGTGGGCGAGCTGGGCCTGGTGCACCGCCACGAGCTGAGCGGCGCGCTGCACGGGCTGTTCCGCGTCCGCTGCTTCACCCAGGACGACGCGCACATCTTCATGACCCCCGAGCAGATGAAGGACGAGATCAAGGGCGTCGTCAAGCTGTTCGACGAGGTCTACTCCACCTTCGGCCTCAAGTATGAGATCGAGCTCTCCACCATGCCGGAGGACCACATCGGCACGGTCGAGCAGTGGGAGCACAACCAGGAGATCCTGAAGGAAGCCATCACGGAGATGGGCAAGAGCTTCACCATCAACGAGGGCGACGGCGCTTTCTACGGCCCGAAGCTGGACTTCCACCTCTCCGACAGCATCGGCCGCACCTGGCAGTGCGGCACCATCCAGCTGGACAGCCAGCTGCCCGAGCGCTTTGAGCTCGAGTATGTGGGCGAGGACGGCGCCAAGCACCGTCCCGTGATGATTCACCGCGTGGTGCTGGGCAGCATCGAGCGCTTCATCGGCGTCATCACCGAGCACTTTGCCGGCGCGTTCCCCACCTGGCTGGCGCCTGTGCAGGTGAAGGTCATGCCCATCACCGACCGCACGGCCGAATACGCGAAAAAAGTGGCCGCGGAACTGGAAAGCGTCGGCGTGCGCGTGGAGACCGACCTGCGCAACGAGAAGATCGGCTACAAGATCCGCGAAGCCCAGAGCAAAAAGATCCCCTATATGCTTATAGTCGGCGACAAAGAGGCCGAGGCCGGCACCGTCTCCGTCCGCACGCGCGCGGGCGGCGACCTTGGCGCCGTGGCACTCGCGGAGTTCCAGGCGAAGCTCCTGGAGGAGATCCGCACGCGCAGCCTCGGCTGATAAGAAAGGAGAAATACCTTACGATGAAGAAATTCCTCTGCGCCATACTCTGCCTCACGCTGCTGCTGGGCGTTTCCGCCTGCGGCAATGAGAACGAGGACCCCGAAGCGGCCGAGACCCCGGAGATCGAGCTGCCCGACGTGGTCGTGTCTGAGAGCGACATCGTCTACGCCTCCCCCACGCCGACGCCCGAGCCGGAGGCGATAGAGAACCTTGCCGTCTGCGGCATCAACCTCATCCGCGACGGCCAGCTCACCGGCCTTGGCTTCGGCGGCGCCGAATACGCCGACGGCGTGCTCAAGCTGACGGACGCAGTCCTCAGCTCCAGCGATGAGAACGAGCCCGTCATCAGCTACTCCGGCGGCGAGCTGGAGATCGTGCTCGAGGGCGTGAACACCATCGAGGCCACCAACGGCGCGGCTGTGATCAGTTGCGCGGGCGACGAGGGCAACGTCACCATCAGCGGCAGCGGCAGCCTTACCGCCACTGCGGCGGACGCGGCGGCCATCTCCCTGCCCGGCACGCTCACCATCTCCGCCACCGTGGACGTCACCGGCGCACCGGCGGCGGACTGCCAGGAGGTCCTGGCCGGCGAAGGCGCCGAGCTGAGCGAGAACAGCGAGGGCCACATCGTGGCCTACGCCGAGACCGCGGCCCTCTGATGTAAGTTATTCCCTGAATAAAAAAGCCCGCCCCCTCGTATCCTTGCGGTACGAGGGGGTTTTCATATGACCGAAAGAAAAAAGCTCATCCTGGCCCTGACGGCGATATTCACGCTCAATATCCTGCTCATCGCCCTGGCCCAGGCGGCCAGCGCCGCCACCTATGACCGCGGCTCCTCCGGCGAGCTGGTGCGGGAGATGCAGCGGCGGCTGAAGGAGTGGGGCTATTACGACGGCGCGGTGGACGGCGTCTTCGGCGGCGAGACCGAGGAGGCGGTGGAGGAGTTCCAGCGCGTGAACGGCCTGGAGGTGGACGGGCGTGTGGGCCCGGCCACGCTGACGGCCCTGGGCCTTCCCGCGGGCGGTCAGCAGGAGGGCGCCTCCGGCGGCGACCTGGCGCTGCTGGCGCGGCTGATATCCGCCGAGGCGCGCGGCGAGCCCTATGTGGGCCAGGTGGCCGTGGGCGCGGTGGTGATGAACCGCGTGGAGCACCCGTCCTTCCCCAACGATATCGCGGGGGTCATCTATCAGCCGGGGGCCTTCTCCTGCCTGCAGGACGGCCAGTGGGACGAGCCCGTGGCCGACAGCGCCTACCGCGCGGCGCGCGAGGCCCTCGCCGGGGCCGACCCCACGGGCGGCGCCATCTATTACTTCAACCCGCAGACGGCCACCAGCGAGTGGATCTGGTCGCGGCCGGAGATATTGACCATCGGCAACCACCGCTTCTGCGCCTAAGCGCCCGCCAGGGGGACGAGCCCCTCCGGCGTCAGCAGCAGCGCGCGCGAGCAGACCTCGCAGATGAATTTGCGGTCGTGCGAGACGGCGATGACGGCCCCGGGGAAGGCCCTCAGCGCGCGGCGCAGCACCGGCCCGGAGAGCGGGGAGAGGTTGCGCGTGGGCTCGTCGAGCACCAGCACGTTCGCGCCGGAGAGCGCGAGCGCGGAGAGCAGCAGCTTTGCCCGCTGGCCGCCGGAGAGCTCGCCGGCGGGGCGCGCCATCTCGTCCGTGGTGTAGCGCAGGCTGCCCAGCAGCTCGCGCACGCGCGTCTCCTCCGCGCGTGAGCCGGAGGCGTTCAGCAGCTCGACCGGCGTTTTCGACAGGTCCACCGTCTCCGCGTAGTCCTGCGGCATATATGCGGCGCGGATGTCCCGCCGCGCGAGCAGCTCCCGGGCGATGATGCGCAGCAGCGTGGTCTTGCCCGCGCCGTTGGGGCCGGCGATGCACACCTTTTCCGGCCCGAAGAGCTCAAGGCGCACATTTTTCGCCAGCTCCCGCCCGCCGGCGGCGAGGACGGGCGCTTCCAGGGACAGCACGCGCTTCCCGCGCGGTACGGAGGCCGACTGCGGGAAGGTGAGGAACACCGGCTCTTCCAGTTCCGGCAGGGCGGTGAGGGCCTCGCGCTCGCGCTCAAAGCGCCGGCCCATGGACTGCACGGCGTGCATTTTCTTCTTCAAAAGCCGGCCGGAGTGCGGGTCCTGCCGCGTCAGCGCGGCCTGGTCGTGCTCCACCTGCTGCCTTATGCGCCGGAAGCGCTCCATGCGCTCGTCGAACTCCGCGCGCTCCTTGCGCGATATCTGCTCCTGCCGGGCGATGGCGCGCGAGCGCGCGGCGACGTATTCGCCGTAGGGCAGGCGGGACACCGTGGAGCGCGGCAGCGTTTTGCGCCGCAGCAGCTCCAGGTGCAGCACCATCGTCGAGCAGCGCTCCAGCAGCGCCTCGTCGTGGGAGACGAAGAGCGCCGGCTTGCCGCAGCCGAGGAGGAAGTCCTCCAGCCACTCCAGCGCGGACAGGTCGAGGTCGTTCGTCGGCTCGTCCAGCAGCAGCACGTCCGGCTCCGCGGCGAGCACGCGCGCCAGGCGCAGCTTCACCCGCTCGCCGCCGGAGAAGGAGCCCAGCGGCCTTTGTAGGGCAAACGCGCCCGCCGGCAGGCCCAGCGAGCGCTCCAGCGCCGCGCGCTCGCGGCCGTTCAGCTCGCGGAAGGCCGCCGAGCGCGCGAGATAGCCCGCCGCCGGCAGGGCCAGCTCGCTCCCGTCCGCCTCCTGCGGGAGATAGCCTGGGCGGTCGCCGCCGAAGGAGAAGCTGCCCGTGTATTCGGCGTAGGGCTCGACCAGCGCGGGGTCGTAGAGCAGCTTCAAAAGCGTGGATTTGCCGTTGCCCTCCTCGCCAACAACGGCGCAGCGCTCGCCGGCGCCGAGCGTCAGGCTGAGGCGCGAGACCACGGTGCGCAGGTCGCGGCGGCAGGTGATGTCAAGGTCGTTTATCGTAAGCATGAGCACAGCTCCTTTCCTTGCGCAGAGCGCAAAAAACGTCCGGCCCACACCGGGTCCGGACGCGCGAAAAGAGCCCACGCCGTATGATAAGGGCGCGGACAGAGCGCATCTGATCTCGGCATGGGAACAAAGCGCGCCCTCGGCGCGCCGCTTTTTCCACAGCTAAGACCAGTTTATTTGCGCATCTTCCCACCCTTTTCCTTGTACTACGGCCATCATAACACGCGCTGTGCGCTGTGTCAAGTTACGGGGGCTTTACAAATCCCGCGGATGTGATACACTGTCGGCGGGTGATAATATGCAGAAAAAAGCTCTCGTCACGGGCTCCTCCCGCGGTATCGGCGCGGCGGTGGCCCGCGCGCTGGCCGGAAGCGGCTGGCGCGTTACCATAAACTACATCCAGAGCCGGGAAAAGGCCGAGGCCCTGGCCGCCGAACTGGGCACGGAGGCCGTGCGGGCCGACGTGTCGGACAGCGCGCAGGTACAGGCGATGTTCGACGCCGCCGGGCCCTTCGACCTTCTGGTGTGCAACGCCGGCATCGCCTGGTCGGGGCTGCTGACGGACATGACGGACAGCGAATGGCGGCGCATCGTGGACGTCAACCTGGGCGGCGTTTTCAACTGCTGCCGGGCGGCGATACCCCACATGGTGCATGAAAAGCGCGGCTGTATTTTGTGCATGTCGTCCATACTCGGCGTGTACGGCGGCTCCTGCGAGACGGCCTATTCCGCCACCAAGGGCGGCATCATCGCCTTCGTCAAGGGCCTGGCCAAGGAACTGGGGCCCTCCGGCATCCGCGTGAACGCCATCGCCCCCGGCTCCATCGACACGGACATGCTCTCCTGCTTCACGGCGGAGGACAAGCAGGCCATGGCCGACGCCAGCGCCCTCGGCCGCATCGGCCGCCCGGAGGACATAGCCGCCGCCGCCGTCTACCTGGCCTCCGACGCCGCCAGCTTCGTCACCGGCCAGATATTAGGCGTCGATGGGAATATGGTCATCTGACTGATGACAGAGCAGGGGCAGGCCCCTGCGACCCTTTTTCTGAGGGGTTTCTTTTTGTCTTGTCAAAAAGAAACCCCTCAGACTCCAAAGAGAAAACCGCTTTGGTGCGGGTCGTAGGCGGGTGCTGTCTTTTACGGGTTTCCGCGTTTCGCGGCCGCTCATCCCGTTGTCGGATGGCTTTGTACGCAGACGACCGTGCGTTGCTTCGCTTCGCTCGCGGCACTAAGTTTGCAGAAACCCCAGGGGGCAAGGGGACGGAGCCCCCAATAAACTCCGCGACAAGCGCGCCGTTTCGCCCAACGCGAACCACGTCCGTGGGCGGGCTCCGCCCGCCCCGCCCATCTCGCACGCCCGCGCCCGCCAGCGCGGGCGGCGTATTTAAGTCCCATTTTGCCCCGCAAAATGGGACACATTAGAAAAGCCCGTGCGGTCAGCGGCATAAACCTCCCAAGCATAGGAATGGCCGCCCGCATAGGGCGGCCAAAATCGCCCCGGGGCTTTGCCTCGGGGCGATACCATATCTTGCGCCTCTGAGGCGCAACCGCGCCGCCGTGCGGCGCGCAAAATGCATGGCTCTTTGGGGCCACAAGCCCCAAAGAGCCATGCATTTTTTATGGAGGGGAGCCTACGAGGGGGACCCCCGGTCCCCCTCGTATTTTATTTTCTTCTGTATCCCCGCCTCGGCGGCCTCTGCTGGCCGCCTTCGCGCGGCTGCTGCTCGCGGTTTTCGCGCGCCTCGCGATTTTCGCGCTGTTCGCGGCCCTCGCGGTTTTCGCGCGGCGGGCGCTGCTGCCTGTCGCGCGGCTTACCGCCCTGCCTGTCCGGGCGCTGGCCGTCGCCGCGGCGGGGCTTTTCCTGCCGCTGCTGTCCGCCGTCGCGCCTGGGCGCGGCCTCGCGGTCGCGGCGCGGCTTTTCAAAATGCCGCCGCTGTTCGCGGTGCGCGCCTTCGCGCTGGACGTTCACGCGCCGGCGCTCTTCGGCGGCGGGCGCGCCCTCCTGCTCGGGGATGGCCTCGGCGGCGGGGGCGGCGGACGTCTCCGCCGGCGCTTCCTCTGCCGGCCGGGTCTTGAGCAGATGCGGCAGCGGCTCGCCGGGCTTCGGACGGCCGCCGGGGATGGCGGCCACCTCGTCCGCCGAATAGGTCTTGAAAACGTCCTCGCCCTCGCCGTCGAGCCGCACCTTCACCGTGCGCCGCAGCAGGTTGACCTGCGTCACATTGCCGTAGCCGGCGGGCGTCTCCACAAAGGCGCCGTTTTTGGGCACAGTCTTGACCAGGTCCTCATAGGCCTCCTCCTCGTAGCGCAGGCAGCACATCAGCCGCCCGCAGGTGCCGGAGATCTTGGCCGGGTTGAGCGACATGGACTGCGTCTTGGCCATCTTGGTGGAGACGGGCTGGAAATCGTCCAGGAACTGGCTGCAGCAGAAGGGGCGGCCGCAGATGCCTATGCCGCCGAGCATCTTCGCCTCGTCGCGCACGCCGATCTGCCGCAGTTCGATGCGGTTGCGGAACACGCTTGCCAGGTCCTTCACCAGTTCGCGGAAGTCCACGCGGCCGTCGCTGGTGAAAAAGAAGGTGGTCTTGCCGCCCTCAAAACTGCACTCGGCGCCCACGAGCTTCATTTCCAGCCCGTGCTCGGCTATCTTCTGGCGGCAGATGACCATCGCCTCCGCCTCACGCTGGCGGTTTATCTCCGCCACGCGCTTGTCGTTGTCCGTCGCCACGCGCACCACGGGCCGGATGGGGGGGATGATCTTGTCGTCCGGGATGTAGTGGTTGCCGATCACGCAGGTGGCGTATTCAAGGCCCTTGGAGGTCTCTACGATGACGTCCTCGCCCGCCTCGACATGGTTGCCGTCCGGGTCGAAATAGTATGCTTTTCCGTTATTTTTGAACTTTACGCTGACAACTTCGGTCAATTTTCTTTCCTCATTTCTTCCTGCGGCGCATCGCCGCTGACGGAGACGAGCCCCATCACGTGTTTGACGCCGGTGTTAACGCCCAGCCACTGCGCGCAGCGGGAAAAGAGCGCGTCCAGCTCCACACAGCGCGCGGCGGGCGCGCCCAGCTCCCCGCGGCCGGCGAGCTCGTCGGCCAGGGCCTCGCGCGCGGTGCGGAACATGGCCAGGGCGGAGAGCGTGTCCATATTGCCGGCGGAGACGGACCAGCGCACCAGCTCGGAGCGCCGGCCGGAGAGCAGGGCGGAGAGCATCTCACGCGCGGCGGCGCGGGCGCTCCCGTCCTCCTCCGCGTCGGCGTTGATGCGCAAAAGCACGCAGCGCGAGCGCACCGTCACCAGCAGCAGCTCCGGGTTGGCGGCGCAGAGGATGAAGGCCGCGCTGTCGGGCGGCTCCTCCAGCAGCTTGAGCATGGCGTTCTGCGCGGACGCATTCATCGTGTCCGCGTCGTCGATGATATATACCTTTTTTGCCGCCTCGTTGGGCATCACCTGCGCGTCCGCGGAGATGTCCCGCACTTGGCCGACGGTGATGCCGCGCTTTTTCTTGCCCTCGGCGTCCTGCCCGGGGGCGATGGCGGCGATGTCCGGGTGGATGCCGGCCAGGCTCTTGCGGCAGGCCCGGCAGCGGCCGCAGGGGCGCTCGCCGGCGCCCTCGCAGATGATGGCGGCGGCCAGCCGGCGCGAAGCGCGCGTGCGCTCCGCGGCGGAGGGGGAGGCGACGATATAGGCGTGGGAAGCGTGTTCCCCCGGCCTGAGACTGATGTTTTCCATAAACGGTATTTTACCTTTTTCCTTCCGGCGAGTCAAGAAAAACCCTGACTGAAGCGCCGCTGGAGGCGAGAAAACTCACTCAAAGCAGTTTAAAACAGGGACATCCAACAAAAAATCGCAAATTTGTCTGTTTTTTATCTTGTAAATCGCGTCAATGTATGCTAACTTATTATCAAGCAATCTGTGCACATTATCCTAATATCCAAGGGGGGATTTGATGGGTGAGAGCAAGGCGAAGATCCTGGCGCTGGCCGGCAAGGGCGGCGTTGGGAAAACTTCGCTGGCAGCGGCCATCGTCCGCGTGCTGACGGAGGACCGCCCCGGCAGCCGTATCCTGGCCATCGACGCCGACCCCGCCGTGGGGCTCTCCACGGCCCTGGGCGTGACGGTGACGGGCTCGCTGGACGATATCCGCCGCGCCGTTATAAAGAGCGCGGAGGACGGCCGCCCGCGGGAGGCCATCGAGCTGCTCAACGAGTCGCGCTTCCGCATATTCGACACGATGGTGGAGACGAACGGCTTTTCGTTCCTGGCCATCGGCCGGCCGGAGAACGAGGGCTGCTACTGCAGCGTGAACGCCTATCTGAAAGAGGTCGTGGGCATGCTCGCCAACGACTTCGACTACGTTGTAATAGACGGAGAGGCGGGCATCGAGCAGATACAGCGCCGCGTGATGGAGAAGGTGAGCCACCTGATTTTAATTTCCGACCAGAGCCGCAAGGGGACCCACGTGGCGGAGACGATAAAGCAGGTGGCGGACGAGCTGGTGATGTACGACCGAATTGGCGCGATAATAAACCGCGTGACCAACCCGGAGCTGAACAGGTTCATCTCCATCGAGGGCGTGGAAATCCTGGCCTACATAGAAGCTGACGACCAGCAGGCGGCGAACGACATACAGGGCAAGAGCGTTTTCGGTCTTGCGGAAGGTTCCAAGGTGCTCTGCGGAGTGAGAGAAGCGCTCCGGAAGATAGATATCCTATGATTATGAGAGAGGTGTGGACATTTGAAAGATCTTAAGCATCTGATCTACTTTGAGAGCCTGCTTGACAGCGCGCACAACGAGCTTGTGCGTCAGGCGAAGGAGGAGGGGCAGCTCGCCCTCGGCTTCACCTGCTACCACATGCCCGAAGTGCTTCTCAATGTGGACAACTGCTTCTCGGTCAGGCTGCGCGCGCCGAACACCGGCAGTATCGACATAGCCTCGTACTACATGTCGAACTATACCTGCGAGTATTGCCGCGCCGTCGTCGAGAGGGCCATTGAGGGCGGCTACAACTTCCTGGACGGGCTCTGCGGCGTGGACGCCTGCGCGCAGATGAACCGCTGCATGGAGAACATTGAGCTGCTCAAGTGCATCGACAAGCCGAATTTCTTCGTGACCCACGCGGACATACCCTACAAGTACACGGACTACACGCTCGACCACTACGTGACGCAGATGCAGAACCGCGTGCTTAACACCATGCACGAGAAGTTGGGCGTCGACATCTCCGACGCCGCGCTGCGCGACTCCGTGGCGAGGCACAACGAGATCTGCAAGATCATAACCGAGCTCGGCGAGCTGCGCAAAAAGCCCAACCCGCCCATCACGGGCTATGAGTTCCACGTCATCAACATGGTGAGCTTCTGCTGCCCGCAGCGGCTGATCCTGCCCTACCTGAAGGAGACGCTGACGGAGGTCAAAAAGCGCAAGCCGGATGCGAAGCCCTGGTACCGCTGCCGCGTCGGCATAGTCGGCTCCGAGGTGGACGACCCGAACCTCACCAGGATGCTCGAGGAGGCCGGGGCCTTCATCGTTTTCGACCGCTTCTGCTTCGGCGCGCTGCCCGGCCGCGAGGTCATCGAGCTGAACGACGAGGAGCCCGCCCTGAGGCAGATATGCCGGCACTACCTCCTCACCAGCGAGTGTCCCCGCTTCATGTCCAACGAAAAAATCGCCCAGCGGCGCGAGACTGCCGACCGCCTTGCCCGCGAGTACTCCGCGGACGGCATAATTTACGAGAACGTGAAGTTCTGCGACTTCTGGGGCTTCGAGCGCGCGCTTGCGAGCCACGTACAGCACGAGGAGTACGGCCACCCCGTGCTCACAATAGACCGCCCGTATAATGCCCGCACCTCCGGCCAGCTCCGCACTCGCTTCCAGGCGTTTGTCGAGTCGCTGGAGATCAAGCGCATACAGCAGGGGAAGGAGGTCAAATAAATGCTCAAGGCGAACATAAACTGGATCAAGAAAAACGCGAAGAGCGACCTGAAAATCTGGAAGGACCTCATCAGCGAGGTGGATTGGAAGGACTTCGCCGGTAAAATGAAGCACAAAGCCCAGCTGGACCGCGAGCGCATCGCCGACGAGGTGAAGAGCTTCGCCGCCCTGCCTCCCAAGGAGAAGTGGGACCGCGTTATAAACGGCGAGAGGCAGCTCGGGCGGCTTTATCAGAAGGGCGCGATAGCCTTTACCCGCCGCGAGTGGAAGGGCGTTGAGAGCACTGCCCGCGACTTCTACGGCTGGCTCATCATCTGGCGCGACATGATAAAGATGGTCATGCGCGACCCGCTGACCATTGCCCTCGGCCTCTTTGAATACCGCTGGTTCAGCTCCTATCTGGCCTGCCCGGCCTTCATAGACCGCAATACCCTCGGCTTCCGCGGCCGCGCCGTGACGATGAACCACCTGCTGATGGCGGACATCTACCGCTATACGGAGGACTGCATCGCCAAGCTGCTGATGGCCGACCGCCGCCTGGGCGGCAACGACAAGATAAACAACAAGATCATGCTTTTCGACGAGATGACCATGGCGCAGATGATGGCCGGCTTCCCGGGCCTCATCGGCCTGCCCTATCAGCTGATCCCCGTGTTCCTCGTCTCCGAGCTCGACCAGCTTATCTGCATCCCCTATATCGACGCCGTGGAGAGCTACGGCCTGCCGGCGGACACCTGCCCGGTCCCGACCAGCGAAAGCGGCAGCGCCATTGTCGACGCCCTGCCTCACTGCGGGCTCGGCTTCATTTCGACCTCCACGCCCTGTGACGGCTCCGACATGGCAACCAGCTTCCAGGAGCGCCGCCTGAAGAAACTCGGTATCCCCACCTTCCCGCTGACTCTCCCGGTGCGTTACGACGACGAGGACACCGTTGAGTGCGGTGCGCAGGACATGTGGCACTGCATCAAGTGGGTGGAGGACATCACCGGCGAAAAGTGGGACTGGGACCACTACTTCGAGGTCATCCGCCGCTTCAACGAGCAGACGAAGATGGAGATGGAGAAGTGGGACATGAACTCCACCCCCTATCCGCAGCTGATCGGCCCCTGCTACGAGCTTTTCCGCAAGTGGAACTACGAGATGGACGGCGGCCTCAACCCCGACGTCATGAAGACCTTCTACAAGGTCCGCAAGCTGATGTACAAGTCCTACGAGCAGCGCTGCAACCCCTACCGCCACCCGATGAAGTACCGCGCGGTGGTCTGGAGCTGCCCGGCGCACTACTACGCGAACTTCTCCAACTGGCTGGCCAACGCCTGGGGCATCGGCGTCCTGGTGGAGATGGAGAGCCTGAACTTCACCAAGCAGCTTGAGACCGAGGACCACGAGGAAGCCATCCGCGACCTGGCCCGCCTGTACGAGCGCATGGTCATGCGCAAGCACACCAACGGCGGCTATGTCCACGTGCTGGACGAGCTGTGGAAGGTCTGCGAGCAGTTCAACGCAAACTTCATCATCATGTACCAGCACGTCTGCTGCAAGACGATGGCGGGGCTGCAGGGCCTCTTCGACGAGCAGGCGCGCGAGCGCGGGCTGCACCTCATCTGGGTCGAGCACGACCTGATGGATCCCCGCACCGTCTCCCGCCGCGATATGCGCGCCAAGGTCTCCAACTACATGCGCGCCATTATCCAGGCCGAGCCCACGGACGAGAGCCTGATAGAGTTCGAGGACGACATCACCTGGTAATACCCTTCGCTGGGCCACTTTGAATAAAAAATATTGAATCTAATGGGAGGAAATATATAATGAAGTACTTTGGAGGGTGCGACGTAGGCTCTACCTACACCAAGGCGGTCATCCTGGACGAGACCGGCAAGATGGTGGCCAATACCACGATACGCAGCAAGATAAATTCCGAGCAGAGCGCCATCATGGCGATGAAGGAAGTCATCGACCAGGTGCCCGAGCTCAACAGCAGCGAGGACCTCGCCTACCTCATCGGCACGGGCTACGGCCGCAACAAGGTCCCCTTCGCGGATGAGAACATCTCCGAGATCAGCTGCCACGCCATGGGCGTGCACGTCACGGACCCCAATGTCCGCGCTATCATCGACATCGGCGGCCAGGACGTCAAGGGCATCAGCATCGATACCGACGGCACCGTTAAGAACTTCGCCATGAACGACAAGTGCTCCGCCGGCACGGGCCGCTTCTTCGAGGCCATGGCCAACGCCTTCGAGCTCAGCCTGCCGGAATTCTCCAACCTCAGCCTGACGGCCAAGAACGTCATCCCCATCACCGCCCAGTGCACCGTTTTCGCCGAGAGCGAGGTCATCACCCTCGTCGGCGAGGGCAAGCCCACCGACGAGATCGCCGCGGGCATCGAGATGGCCGTCGCCAAACGCTGCTTCGTCATGGCGAAGAAGGCCGGCGCCACCGATTCCATCACCCTCACCGGCGGCTGCGCCAAGAACGAGGGCCTGAAGCAGGCCATCGAGCACGTCCTCAAGCTGAAGGTCATCAACCTCAAGACCGACCCGCAGCTGATGGGCGCCCTGGGCGCCGCCGAGTACGCCCGCCAGAAGGGCCTGGCCAAGGCCGCCAACTGACCGGCGAGGGCCGGGCGCGGCCCGGCGTGACCGCACACCCTGAGATGAAAGGAATGGTCAAATAAATGAAGAAAGGCTGCAAGATCTGTAAGCTGTTCAAAACGCTGTTCGGTATCATGGCGGCTGTGGTGGGCGTGCTGTTCACCATATACATGCTCAACCTGGATATGAAGCTCGTCGGCTGGCTCTATACGGTGCTCAACAAGTTCCACGACCGCAAGGTCAGGGACGTGCAGTTCTGATATGGAGCTTTACGATCCCACAATCCGCGAGGTACTGGGCAGGCTTTCCGCCAACGGCCGCAGCTGGGATTACGACCCCTCCGCCGCCTGGCGCGACCTGGGGCAGAACGAGCTTGTCCTGGGGCGGGACGCCGCCTATGAGCTGGGCGGCGGCAGCAACCCCGCCGGCAACTTCACCTGCGTGACCACGGACGGCGCCCTGGTGGGCGCGGACCGGGTGACGCTCGTGGGCCCGGACATCGGCGAGATCCGCGCGGACTGCCCCTTCTGCCGCATCGCCCTGCTGCACGTGAACGACATCAGCGGCGACGACCAGGAGGCCTTCAGCGCCATCCGCAACATGGAGTTCGTCAAGTACCATGTGTTCCCGGAGGGATACATGATGCGTATTTCCCCGGAAAACCGCCGCGAGCAGGTGCGCGTTTCCAGGCGCGCGGTGAAGAAGGGCCTCAGCTTCCGCCATATCGGCAACAGCTTTATCAAAAAGTACAAGGAGAACAGCCTTATCGACCACGCGCAGATCATTTTCGTCACCGGCGACAGGCAGCTCTGCCAGGAGCTCGCCGAAACGGCGAAAAAAGTGGACGCGATAACGCTGACGCTCAACCACATCATGGACGGCCTCGCCACCGACTGCAGCGTGTGTTCGTTCAAGCCCGTCTGCGACGAGGTGGAGGGCCTGAAGGAGCTGCACTTCAAAAAGGGCGAAAAGCCGATGGACGTCAAGTAAAAAGAATAAGAAAGAGCGCCCCGCGGGGCGCTCTTTCTGCGTTCATATGTCGTTTTCGCGGCTGTGCCTGGGGCAGTCGCGGCGGCAGGAGCCGCAGGGCCGCTGGCGGGGGCAGACCTCATAGTCCCCGCCGCCGATGACCAGCTCGCGGCCGGCGACGAGGCAGAGCGCGAGCTTGTGCCGCGCGGAGTTATAGATGGCCTGCACGGTGCTGCGGCTGATCTGCATCTGCGCCGCCGCCTCCTCCTGGGTCAGGCCCTCGAGGTCGATGAGGCGGATGCACTCATACTCGTCCACGGCCATGGCCAGGCGCTCGCCGGCCGCCGAGCGGGGGCCGAACTCCGTGTGCAGAGGCAGCTCGCAGACGCGCCGGCATTTCCGCGGCCGGGGCATCAGCCGTGGCAGCAGCCGTGGCCATGGCCGTGGCCGCCGTGGTGCTCCTCGCAGCCGGCGTCGCCGTGGTGATGGCCGCACTCATGGCCCTCGCCGTGGTGATGGTCGCAGTTGGCGTCGCTGCTGTAGCTGAGCGTGCCCGCCAGCAGGGCCTCCACCGCCGCGTCCGCGCTGCCCTGCACGCCTGCGTAGAGCTGTATGCCCGCCTCGGCCAGGGCCATGCGCGCGCCGCCGCCCAGGCCGCCGCAGATGAGGGCGTCCACGCCGTGGGAGCGCAGGAAGCCGGCCAGGGCCCCGTGGCCAAAGCCGCCCGTGGGCAGGATGGCGCTGTTGACGACCTTGCCGTCCTCGACGTCGTAGAGCTTGAACTGCTCGGTGTGGCCAAAGTGCTGGAACACGCTGCCGTTTTCGTAAGTGACTGCTATTTTCATGTTTGCTACCTCCGTGGTTATTGGCTTATGCCAATAATATAGCACGCAAACCGGCATATGTCAATAACAAAATGCAAAAATGCCCCGGCAGAGCCGGGGCATTTTATGTCCTTATACGCGCCGGACGATCTCGCCGGGGGCTTTGAAGATACAGCCCTCGGGCACCACGCCGCGCACGGAACTCGTGGGGTAGACGCTGACGCGCCGGCCCAGCACGCAGCCGGGGTTCAGCACGCTGTTGCAGCCAACTTCAACATAGTCGCCGAGGATGGCGCCGAATTTTTTCAGCCCGGTGGGGAGGTATTCGTCGCCGTTTTTGACAACCACCAGCGTCTTGTCGCTCTTGACGTTGGAGGTGATGCTGCCCGCGCCCATGTGCGACTTGTAGCCGAGGATGGAGTCGCCGACGTAGTTGTAGTGCGGCGTCTGCACATTGTCGAAGAGCACGGCGTTCTTGAGCTCCACGCTGTTGCCGACCACGCAGTTCTTGCCGACGATGGCGCTGCCGCGGATAAAGGCGCAGTGGCGCACCTCCGCGCCGTGGTCGATGATGCAGGGGCCGCCGATGTAGGCGGAGGGGAACACCTTCGCGTCCTTCGCTATCCAGACGTCCTCCGCCGGATGGTCGAATTCCGCCTCCGGCAGCGTGGGGCCAAGGGCGAGGATGAAGCCCTTTATCTCCGGCAGGACCTCCCATGGATATTCGTGTCCCTCGAAGAGGGGGGCGGCGATGGTGTGGCTCAGATCGAGCAGGTCATTTATTTTGTACATCACTTCACCCCCACGAGGTGGCCGCTCTTGCGCATGGCGTCGATTATGGCGTCCACGCTGCGCTCGCACTCATCGTCCGTTTCCGCCTCGGCCATCACGCGCAGCAGCGGCTCGGTGCCGCTCTTGCGCAGGAGGACGCGCCCGCGGTCGCCCAGGCGCGCCTCTTCGGCGGCCACGGCGGCGGTGACGGCGCTGTCCGCAAGCGTGCTGTCCTTGTCGTCCACGACGACGTTTTTCAGCACCTGCGGATAGATGGTCACCGGCTCGCAGAGCTTGCTCAGCGGCTGGCGCGTGTCCAGCATCGCCTGCATCACCTTGAGCGCGGTGATGAGCCCGTCGCCGGTGGTGGCGTATTTGGAGAAGATTATGTGCCCGCTCTGCTCCCCGCCGATGAGGTGTCCGTGCTCGCGCATGTTCTCCCAGACGTACTTGTCGCCGACGGCGGTCTTTTCATAGTTTATCCCGGCCGCGTCGAGCGCCTTGTAGAGGCCGAGGTTGCTCATGACGGTGGTGACGACAGTGTTGGTGTCCAGCCGGCCGCGGTCCTTCATGTGCCTGGCGCAGATGTACATTATCTTGTCGCCGGAGACCACCTCGCCGTTTTCGTCCACGGCCAGGCAGCGGTCGGCGTCCCCGTCGAAGGCGAAGCCGACGTCCAGCCCCTCCTCGCGCACGAGCTTCTGCAGGTTGGCGAGGTGGGTGGAGCCGCAGTCCACGTTGATGTTCAGCCCGTCCGGCCGGGCGCTGATGACATAGGTGTCCGCCCCCAGGGCGTCGAACACGCTCTTGGCAATCATCCAGGTGCTGCCGTTTGCGCAGTCCAGGCCGACCTTCACGCCCTTGTAGGAGTGGGTGGAGAGGCTGATGAGATAGCCTATGTAGCGGTTGCGCCCGGCGGAGTAATCCACCGTGCGGCCGATGTCGGCGCCCACGGCCAGCGGCGGCTCGGGCGCGATGCCGTCGAGGTATTTTTCTATCTCGTCCAGCACGGCCTGCTCCATCTTCTCGCCGTCGCCGTTGATGAGCTTGATGCCGTTGTCGTGATAGGGGTTGTGGCTGGCGCTGATCATCACGCCGCAGTCAAAGTCGTCCACGCGCGCGATGTAGCTGACGCTGGGCGTGGTGGTGACGTGCAGCAGATAGGCGTCCGCCCCCGAGCTGGTGAGCCCGGCGGCCAGCGCGCACTCGTACATGTAGCTGCTGCGGCGCGTATCCTTGCCGATGACGACGTTGCAGCCCTTGCCGCGGCCAAAGTACCAGCCGATGAAGCGCCCGATCTTAAAGGCGTGCTCGGCTGTGAGATCGACGTTGGCTTCGCCGCGGAAGCCGTCCGTCCCGAAATATTTTGACATGTTTACCTCCTGGAAACAGGCAAACCGCGCCGGGCGTTCGCGCCGGCGCGGCGCTTGGGATATTTAAGAGAGTTTGGCCGCCGCCGCGTGGTCGAGGTAGAGAGTCACATCCTCGTGCAGCTGCAGCAGGGAAGCGGGCACGGCGATGTCCGGCCGGCCCTCCACCGTCTTTTTGATGATGTCGGCCTTGGCCTCGCCAAAGGCGAGCAGGATGATGCTGCGGGCCTTCATCACGGTGTGTATGCCCATGGTGACGGCGTGCGTGGGCACCTCGTCGATGGAGCGGAAGAAGCGCTTGTTGGCCTCGCGCGTCGAGTCCGTCAGCTTGACGATGTGCGTGACGGAGGTGAAGGGCGTGAGCGGCTCGTTGAAGCCGATATGTCCGTTGTTGCCGATGCCGAGGAGCTGGAGGTCGATGCCGCCGGCCTCGTCGATCAGCTTGTCGTACTCCGCGGCCTCCGCGTCGTCCTTCACGCTGCCGGAGGGGACATGTGTGCGCTCCATTTTTATGTCAACCTTGGAGAAGAGGTTGTGGTCCATGAAATAGCGGTAGCTCTGCTCGTTCGTGCCGTCAAGGCCGATGTACTCGTCAAGGTTGAAGGTGCTGCACTCCGCGAAGGAGAGCCCCCCCGCGGCGCAGAGGCGGGCCAGCTCGGCGTAGAGGCCGAGCGGCGTGGAGCCGGTGGCCAGGCCGAGTACGGCGTTGGGCTTGGCGTTGAGCAGGTTTACATAACGCTGCGCTGCCTGGGCGCAGGCTTCCTCCTGGGTGCCGATGACAAGTTTCATATATGACCCTCCGATAAAATGTATTTTCAGAGTATGCCTTTTATTCTCTCCACGGCCTCGCGGGTACGCTCCGCGTCGCCGAAGGCGGTCACGCGGATGAAGCCCTCGCCGCTGGGGCCGAAGCCCTCGCCCGGGGTGGTTACGACGCCCGCTTCGCTGAGCAGGCGGTCGAAAAACTCCCAGGAGCCGGCTCCGTGCGGCGCGCGGAACCAGATGTACGGGGAATCCGTCCCGCCGTACACCTCGAGCCCGGCGGCGGACAACCCGGAGCGTATGACGCGGGCGTTTTCCATGTAGTAGCCTATCATTTCAGCGATCTGCGCCTTGCCCTCCGGGCTGTAGGTGGCCTCGGCGGCGCGCTGGATGACATAGGCCGTGCCGTTGAACTTGGTGGACTGGCGGCGCATCCACATGTCGTAGAGGCTCTCGCCGCCGCGCACCAGCGCGCGGGGGATAACTGTCCAGCCGCAGCGGGTGCCGGTGAAGCCGGCGGTTTTGGAGAAGCTGCCGAACTCTATTGCGCACTTTTCGGCCCCGGGGATCTCGTATATGCTGCGCGGGAGGGCCGGGTCGGTGATGTACGCGCGGTAGGCCGCGTCGTAGAGGATGACGCTGCCGTGCTCGTTGGCGTAGTCCACCCAGGGCTGGAGCTGCTCCCTGGTGGCGGCCATGCCGGTGGGGTTGTTCGGGAAGCAGAGGTAGATGAGGTCCGGGACGCGCTCGGGCAGCGCGGGGAAGAAGCCGTTTTCCGGCGTGCAGGGCATGTAGACGATGTTCGTCCACTTTTCCCCGTCCCAGTCCCCGGCACGGCCGGACATGGCGTTGGCGTCGATATAGACGGGGTACACGGGGTCGCAGACGGCCACCACGCAGTCCTCGGAGAAGATGTCGCCGATGTTGCCGCAGTCGCTCTTGGCCCCGTCCGAGACGAAGAGCTCATCCGGCGAGATTTTCACGCCGAGCGGCTCGTAGTCGTTCGCCACTATGGCCTCGCGGAGGAAATCGTAGCCCTCATAGGGGCCGTAGCCCATGAAGGTGGCCTTATCCGCCATCTCGTCCGCGGCGCGCTTGAGCGCCGCGACGCAGGCCTCGGGCAGGGGGAGGGTGACGTCCCCGATGCCGAGCTTTATGATGTCGGCGTCCGGGTTTGCGGCGGAGAAAGCGGCCGTGCGCCGCGCGACCTCGGCGAAGAGGTAGCTGCCGGGGAGCTTTGAGTAGTTTTCGTTGAGCTTTACCATTGCGCGCCTCCTCACAGCTTCAGCTCGCCGTCGAACACCGTGACGGCGGGGCCGGTCATGTAGATGAGGTCCGCCTCGCGGTCCCACTCGATGAGCAGCTCGCCGCCGCGCAGGCGCAGCGTGGCGCTCTCGGCGCACTTGCCGTTGAGCACCGCCGCGGCAAGCGAGGCGGTGGAGCCGGTGCCGCAGGCGAGGGTCTCGCCGCTGCCGCGCTCCCAGACGCGCATTTTCAGCGTGTGCTCGTCTATGACCTCGACAAATTCGGTGTTTATTCGCTCGGGGAAGCGCGGGTCGTTCTCGAAGAGCGGGCCGATATCCGGCAGGTCCAGCCAGTCGACGTCCTCCACGAACACCACCGCGTGCGGGTTGCCCACATTGACGCAGGTGACGGACCAGAGCGTGCCGCCGATCTCCATCGGCTGGCCGATGAACTCCGGCGTGTCCGCCAGCACGGGTATCTTCGCAGAGGCGAACTCCGGCCGGCCCATGCAGACGCGCACGGATTCCACCCTGCCGTCCGCCACATTCAACCACAGGGTCTTGACGCCCGCGCCCGTCTCCACGTCGATGACGGTCTTATCCGTCATGCCGTGCTCGTATACATATTTGGCCACGCAGCGGATGCCGTTGCCGCACATCTCGCCGGCCGAGCCGTCGGCGTTGTACATATCCATGCGGAAATCGGCCACATCGGAGGGGCAGATGCAGATGAGCCCGTCCCCGCCCACGCCGAAGTGCCGGTCGGAGACATACCGCGCCAGGGCGGGGCGGTCCTCCACCGTCTCCTCAAAGCAGTTGACGTAGACATAGTCGTTGCCGCAGCCGTGCATTTTGGTGAATCGCATATGCAGTCGCTCCTTTTTACAAGGACTTGCCCCGCTCGCGGAGCAGAAACTATTATATACGAATTCCCCGCCCCTTGCAAGAATTTTGGCTCAAAAGGCGCTGCATACGGAAAAACAGGGAGGCCGGCGGCCTCCCTGTCCGTGGGTGGTGCTATTGCAGTATGCGCTGGGCGGATTCCTCGGCGAACTGCTTGCTGTAGAGCTCGTGGTAATAGCCCTTTTTCATCAGCAGCTCGCGGTGCGTCCCCTGCTCGACGATGCGCCCGTCGTGGACGACCAGTATCAGGTCGGCGCGGCGGATGGTGGAGAGCCGGTGGGCGATGAGGAAGCTCGTGCGGTCCGTGAGTATGTGCTCGATGGCGTCCTGGATGAGCTGCTCGGTCTGCGTGTCGATGGAGCTGGTGGCCTCGTCGAGCACGAAGATGCGCGGGTCCGCCAGGACGGCGCGGGCGAAGGAGATGAGCTGTTTTTCGCCGGTGGAGAGCTTGTCCCCTCCCTCGCCGACGTCGCTGTCCCAGCCGTTTTCCAGCCGCTCCACCACGCGGTCGGCCGACACGGCGCGGGCCGCGGCCTCGATCTCCTCATCCGTGGCGTCCAGCCGCCCGTAGCGGATGTTCTCGCGCACGGAGCCGGAGAAGAGGTGCGGGCTCTGCAGCACATAGCCGATGGCGGAGTGCAGCCACAGCTGGCTGCGCTCGCGGTAATCGCGCCCGTCTATCAGTATCTGCCCGGAGGTGGGCTCGAAAAAGCGGCAGGCCAGGTTGACGAGCGTGCTCTTGCCCGCGCCGGTCTCGCCGACTATGGCGACGGTGGTGCCGGCGGGGATTTTCAGGTTGAAGTGGCTGAGCACGTCCTCGCCGCCGTCGGGGTAGCGGAAGGTGACGTCGCGGAACTCGATGTCGCCGCGGATGGGCTCCCAGTTCTCGCGCTTTGGGTGCAGGGAGTCGCCGTATCTCTCAACGACCTCCGGCGTTTCCTTCACCAGCGGCTCGGTGTCGAGCAGCCCGGTGACGCGCTCGATGCTGGCCTGGATGCTGATGAACTCGGCGATATACTCCGCCACCAGCTGCACGGGCTCGAAGATGCCCACGGCGTAAGTGGTGAAGGCGGAGAGCGTGCCCAGCTCGATGAGCCCCTGCAGCGAGAGCTGCCCGCCGCGCACGAGTATCACCGCCACCGCCATGGTGGAGAGGAAGAGCACCAGCGGCACGTACACGGCGCGCACGCGCGTGGCTTTCACGCCGCTTTCGTACATCTCGCCGGTCAGGCGGCGGAAGCTCTCCGTGTTGTCGCGCTCGATGACCAGCGTCTTGGAGGTCTTGGCGCCCGTGATGCCCTCGTTGAAGGCGCCCGTGATGCGGCTGTTCAGCTTGCGCACGCGGCGGTTCCACAGCAGCAGCCGGCCCTGGAAATAGGCCGTGGCGAGGGCTATCAGCGGCACGATGACGATGACCACCAGCGCCAGCCGCCAGTTGAGCAGCAGCATGGAGATGAGCGCGCCCGTGAGGTAGAATACCGCCCAGATGACGTCCGGCAGCGCCCAGCCGATGATGCCGGCGATCTTCATCGTGTCGCTCATCACGCGGCTGAGGATATAGCCCACGGGCGTCACGTTGTAGTAGGAAAAGCTCAGCGTCTGCAGGTGCGTGAAGGCGGCGCGGCGCATGTCGCGCCCCACGGTCATCTCGATGAACATGGAGTTGCGCCCCATGCCGAGCACGGCGAGCGTCTGCGTCATGATGGCGCCCAGGTAGCAGAGCGCGAACACCCAGAGCCCGTTGAGCGTGCCCGCTTCGATGAACTCGTCCACGGCGTAGCGCTGGAAGAGCGGCAGCAGCACGTCCATCAGCGCCGTCAGGCAGTTGAAGAAGAGCATCAGGGCAAAGGCCTTCTTGTAGGGCGAGACGAAGGGCAGCAGGCGCTTCCAGGTGCGGATGCTGAATTTCTGGCTGTATTCCTGTTCGTCATATCCCATTTTTCGCCGCCTCCTCCCCGAGCAGCAGCCTGTCGTCGCTGCTCATCTGGATGTCGTAGATGTCGCGGTAGATGCCGGGGCGGGCGATGAGCTCCTCGTGCGTCCCGATATCGGCCACGCGCCCCTCGGAGAGCACGAGGATGCGCTGCGCCTGCATGAGCGTGGTGATGCGGTGCGAGATGAGTATCACCGTGGCCGAGCCGAGGCTGTGCGCGAGCTCGGCGCGTATTTTGGCGTCCGTCTCCGCGTCCACGGCGGAGAGGGAGTCGTCGAACACCATGATCGGGGCGCCCTGCATCAGCATCCGCGCTATCGCCACGCGCTGCTTCTGCCCGCCGGAGAGCGTCACGCCGCGCTCGCCGACCATGGTCCCATAGCCGTCGGCGAATTCGGTGATGGCCTCGTCCACGCAGGCGATGCCCGCCGCGCGGCGTATTTCGGCCTCCTCCGCGCCCGGCTTCGCGGCGGAGATGTTCTCCGCTATCGTGCGGGAGAAGAGGAAGGGCTCCTGCAGCACGAGCCCGATGTTCCGGCGCAGGTAGGAGCGGTCAATGTCGCGTATGTCCACGCCGCCGACGCTTATCTCCCCCTGTCCCTCGCCGAGGTCGTAGAGCCGGTCAAGCAGGTGGACGAGGGTGCTCTTCCCGCTGCCGGTGCCTCCGAGGATGGCGAAGGTGGAGCCGGCGGGGATGGTGAAGCTCACGTCGTGCAGCACCTCGCAGCCCTCGTAGCCGAAGGCGACGTGCTTGAATTCGATGTCGCCCGTCATGGGCGGGGTGAGCTCCTGCCCCGTGGCGCCCTCGGGCTCGGAGTTGAGTATGTAGCCCACGCGGTCTATCGACACACCGGCCTTGCTCATCTCCGCGAGGACGCGCCCGAGGCTCCTTATCGGCCAGGCGAGGGAGGAGGAGTAGCTGACAAAGACGAGGAAGCTGCCGAGCGTCAGGTCACCGTTCACGGCCTCAACCACGCCGGCGACGATGGTGACGAACACCTGTGCGCTGGTGAGCAGCGTGCCGGAGGCCCAGAAGAGGCTGAGCACGCGCCCGAGCTTGATCCAGAGGCTGGAAAACCCGTCGTTTTTCTCGTTGAACTTGTCGATTTCGTACATTTCCCGCCCGAACGCGCGCACCACGCGCACGCCGGTCAGGTTTTCCTGCACCATGGTGGTCAGCTCGCCCTCGGCCTCGTCCGCCGCCTTGAAGCGGGAGGCGATGCGCCGGTAAAAGAGCCAGGAGCTCAGCCCGGTGACAGGCACGAAGAGCACGACGATCAGCGAGAGGCGCACGTTCATCGAGAACATGATGGAGAGGTAGAGCGACATCAGAAACAGCGTGCGGGCGACCTCGACAAGCTGGTTGCACACGAAGTTGCGTATCACCTCGACGTCCGAGGTGCAGCGCTGTATCATCTCGCCGGTCTGGTGGGCGGTGTGCCACTCGAAGGGCAGGGACTGTATGTGCCCGAAGAGCGCGTCGCGTATGCCCTTCACGAAGCCCTCGGAGCCCTTCGCCAGCGAGACGCGCTGGCCGTAGCCGCAGAAGGCCCTGAGCGCCGCGGAGACCGCGACCGCCGCCGCAGCTATCCAGAGCGCGCGGTAGGGCTCGGCGCGCAGGTCCTCGAAGCCGAGCGCGGCGAGCAGCCACGCGGGGAGGTTCGTGCTCTCCGAGCCGAGGATGGAGTCCACGGTCACGCGGATTATCTGCGGCGTGAGCGCGTTGAAGGCCATGCCCAGCATGGCGAAGAGCAGCCCGAGGACAAAATGTCCCCAGACGGCGCGCACGAAACGGCCTATAAGCGAGGCTTTGCCGCCCCTTGTAAGTTTTGTTTCCGTCATTTTATCCCCCATAGACACAAAAATGCACCGCCGGAAGGCGGTGCATGTAAGGCCGAAAACGCGCCAAAGGCGCCCTTAATGGCATACAGGTATCGCCGCCGGGGTAGTGAAAAACATTGCTGCCTTGCTGCTGAACTTGCGGGCCATCCTGTACGCCTCCTTTCAAAAATCTGCGACTGCGCGCAAAAAGTAATATACCTCAGTTCATTCCGCCTGTCAAGGACATTTTGCCAAAACGTTCACGCGCGGAGCTGCCTCTTGCGGGCGAAATTCACCATGCCGTCGTGCATGTCGTTCAGCCCGTGGAGCATCTTGCCCGCGCCGTACGCCTGGCAGGAGACGGGGTCGTCCACCACGAGGGTGCGTATGCCCGTGTCCTCCTCCACGAGGCGGTCGAAGCCATAGAGCAGGCTGCCGCCGCCGGACATTATTATGCCGTTTTGCGAAATGTCGCTCACCAGCTCGGGCGGCGTGCGCTCGAGGACGAGGTGTATGCTCTCGAGGATCGTCTTTGCGGGCTCCAGGAGCACGTCGACGAGCTCGGCGGAGCTGATCTGCACCATTTTGGGCAGGCCGGTGACGAGGTCGCGCCCCTTTACCTCCTCGAGGCCGATGTCCGGCTTCTGGACCAGGCAGCCGATGCTCATCTTTACCTCCTCGGCGGTCTTGGAGCCTATAAGCACGTTGTGCCTGCGGCGGACATAGCGGACTATCGCCTCGTCGAATTCCCCGCCGGCGACGCGGATGGACTCGCACTCGGCCACGCCGTTCAGGGAGACGACGGCGGTTTCCGTGGTGCCGCCTCCGATGTCGATGACAAGGTGGCCGTCCGGCTTTGAGACGTCCACCCCGGCGCCGGTGGCGGTGGCGACGGCGCTCTCAACAAGGTAGACCTTCCTGGCGCCGGCCTCGACCGCGGCGTCGATCAGCGCGCGCTCCTCCACGCCGCTGATGCTGCCGGGCACGGTGAGCAGCACGCGGGGCTTGAACAGGCTGAAGCTGGTCACCCGGCCTATAAGCTCGCGCAACATGGCCACGGTCATGTCGTAGTCGGAGATGACGCCGTTCGATATTGGGTGTATCGGCACGATGCTCGCCGGGGTGCGGCCGAGCATCTTCTGCGCCTCGCGCCCGACCTTGAGCAGCTTGCCGGTGTATTTGTCCACGGCCACTATGGTCGGCTCGCGCACCTGCACGCCCTTGCCGCGTACGAAGAGCAGCACGTCCGTCGTGCCCATGTCTATTGCGATGTCGCGTTCGAAAATAAGCATATCAAAGTACCCTCCGAAATGTATCTTAGACGGGAGCGGGCGGCTTTAATCAGGGCCGGCCCCTTGCGACCGCGGCGCAGACCACGCTCTCCGCCCCGGCGAGGCCGAGGACGCGCGCGCATTCTGAAACCGTGGCGCCGGTCGTTATGATATCGTCGATCAGGAGTATCCTGCGGCCGCGCACGAGCTCCTCGTCGGCGCACTCAAAGGCCCCGGATATGTTGGCGCGGCGCTGTTCGGCGCTGCCGGTGCCGGACTGTGGGGCGACGTTTACGACCTTCCTGAGCGTTTCCACCGCCACGTCGTCCAGCTCGAGGGCCGCGGCCATTGCGATGAGCATCGCCTGGTCGTAGCCGCGCTCGCGCAGCCGCTCGCTGGAGAGCGGTACCCAGGAGATGAGGTCGTACCTCCCCGCAAGGCGCTCGCGGATGCAGCCGGCCACGAGCCGGCCGAAGACGCCGGCGTAGGCCGTGACGCCGTTGAACTTGTACCTCAGCAGCGCGTCGCGCACCGCGCCCTCGTAAAAGAGCGGGGCTGCGCAGGCCTCCACAAAGTCGGCCCCGTCGAGATAGCTCTCCGGGGTGTAGGGCAGGGAGGCTTCGCACTTGGCGCACATGCCGCTTTCGCCGCGCCTGAGCAGCTTGCGGCAGAAGGCGCAGCGCGGCGGGAACAGGATGTCGAGCAGTCTGTCTTTAAGCTGGGACATACGTCACACCCCCATAATTTATGCCTCAGGCGCCGGCGGCGAGGCGGGCGCGCAGCCCGCTGTAGCGCCTCGACTGCCTGTGGTCGTCTATCATCTGCAAGGCCGTTTCTTCGCGGCCGACGGCGATGAGCAGTTCCCGCGCGCGGGTGACGGCGGTGTAGAGCACCCCGCGGGTCATGAGCTGCGGTGCGCCGCGCCCGAGCGCGAGCACCACGGCGCGGTATTCGCTGCCCTGGCTCTTGTGGACGGTCATCGCCCAGGCGTGCTCGATTTCGGCGAGCTGGTCGAAGCCGCACTCGGCCACGCGGCCGTCGAAGTCGATCTGCACGGCCTCTTTTTCCGCGTCCACGGCGCGTATATAGCCGATGTCGCCGTTATAGATGCCCGTGCCGCTCTCCGGCGGCAGGCCGTCCGGGCGCTGGCGCTTCCAGACCATGTCGTAGTTGTTGCGCACCTGCATCACGCGGTCGCCCTCGCGGAAAATGGCCTCGCCGAAGGCGCGCTCGCGCTTGTCTTTGGACGGTGGGTTGAGGGCGGACTGCAATATGCGGTTGAGCTCCACGCTGCCCAGCGCGCCCTTGCGCGTGGGCGTCAGCACCTGTATCTCCTCCGGCGCTATGCCCATCCGCCTGGGCAGCCGCTCGCAGCAGAGTTCCATGATGGTCTCCGCCGCCGCGCGCTCCTCCGCGCGCCGCAGGAAGAAGAAATCGCCGCTGTTTTCCCGCAGCTCCGGGTGTTCGCCGGCGATTATCATGTGCGCGTTGCGCACGATGCGGCTGCCCTCGGCCTGGCGGAAGATCTCCGTCAGCCGCACGGAGGGCACCACGCCCGAGCGCAGTATGTCCGCGAAAACATTGCCCGGCCCCACGCTGGGCAGCTGGTCGGCGTCGCCCACCAGTATCAGCCGGCAGTCCGGCGGCAGGGCGGCCAGCAGGGCCTGCATAAGCGTTATGTCAACCATGGAGCACTCGTCCAGCACCACCGCCCCGCAGTCCAGCGGCGTGTCCTCGTCGTGCGCGAAAACGACGCGCTCGCCCTCGGCCTGGAAGCCCGCGCCCAGCAGGCGGTGGATGGTGGCCGCCTCGCGGCCCGTCAGCTCGCCCATGCGCTTGGCCGCGCGGCCTGTGGGCGCGGTGAGCAGCGTTTTGATGCCCAGCGCGTCGAAAAACGCCAGTATGGCGCGGACGGTGGTGGTCTTGCCGGTGCCGGGCCCGCCCGTGAGGGCCATCACGCGGCTGCGCGCGGCGAGGGCGATGGTCTGGCGCTGCAATGGCGCATAGGTGATGCCGGCGGCGAGCTCCACGCGCCCTATCAGGGCGTCCGTGTCCACGGCCGCCTCCGGCGGCTGTTTTGCCATCAGCAGCAGGCGGCGGGCGACGTAGTCCTCCGCTTCGCAGAGCTCGGAGAGGTAACAGGCGTCGCGCCCGGCGACCTCGCAGCGCGCGAGCGTGCCGTCATCCACCAGCGAATCGAGCGCGGCAGAGGCCGCCTCCTCGCTGACGGAGATGAACTGCGCCGTGGCGGGGACGAGCTTTTCCGCGGGGATGAAGCAGTGCCCGTTGGCGGCGTTGTGCCGCAGCTCGAACACCATCGCCGCGCGCACGCGGTTGGGGTCGTCGGCGGCGCAGCCCACGCCCAGCGCGAGCGTGTCCGCCTCCGCAAAGGTGCCGCCGATGTGCGGCGCGGCGAGGATGTAGGGGTCCTCCTCCAGGACGGTGAACGAATCGCTGCCGTAGAATTTATAGAGCCGGACGGCCAGCAGCGGCCGCAGGGCGTGGGAGCAGAGCAGCTCCATCAGCCGCCGCAGGCCGGACTGCCGCCGGAAGGCGGCGCCGATCTGCTCGGCTTTGCGCGGCGTGATGCCGCGTATCTCCGTCAGCCTTGCCGGCTCGCGCTCGATGACGTCGAGCGCCTTGTCGCCGAACTTTTCCACGATGAGGGCGGCCGTGGCCGGGCCCACGCCCTTCACGGCGTGCCCCGCCAGGTAGGAATAGATGTCCTCCGCCGTGCGCGGCAGGCTGCGCTCGGCGTATTCGGCCTTGAACTGCCGCCCGTGGTTGGGGTGCGTGGCCCACTCGCCGTAGGCCCGCAGCTCCTCGCCCGGATAGGCGGCGGGCAGCGTGCCGACAACGGTGGTGAGCCCGCCGTCCAGCGTGTCCAGCCGCAGGACGGTCCAGCCGTTCTCCTCGTTGGTGTAGATAACGGAGGAGATACGGCCGCTTATTTCGATGAGTTCCGCTTCTTCCGCCATATTCCCTCCCGCGGGCTCAAAAGATGGATGTGAAACCGTAGGTGATGCCGGTGACGAGCAGCCCGGCCATCACCACGCCGAGGGCGATGCTGGGCAGGGCGGAGCGCATCCGCATGTCCATCACGGCGGCGATGAGCGCGCCGGTCCAGGCCCCCGTGCCCGGCAGGGGGATGCCGACGAATATGGCCAGGCCGAAAAACTGGTACTTGTGCACCTTGTCCCACTTGCCCTCGGCCCGCGCTTCCAGCTTTTCCACCACGCGGCCGAGCTTTTCGCTCTTCCTGGTCATCCACTTGAATATGGGCCGGATGAAGAGGATGATGAAGGGCACGGGCAGCATGTTGCCCAGCATGCTCACCCACATGGCGTCAAAGTGGCTCAGCCCCAGGCCCACGCCCAGGGGGATGGCCCCGCGCAGCTCGATGACGGGGATCATGGAGACGATGAGGGTGACGAAATACGCGCCCAGGTCGGCGCCGGTCAGCGCGTTTACGATATAGTCGGTCATTCTTCCAGTACCTTCCGTAGATATTCGCCCGTGGCGCTCTCCGCGCAGCGCGCGCAGCCCTCCGGCGTGCCGGCGTAGACCACCGTGCCGCCGCCGTCGCCGCCCTCGGGCCCGAGGTCGATGATGTGGTCGGCGACCTTTATCACGTCGAGGTTGTGCTCGATGACGACCACGGTGTTGCCGGCGTCCGCCAGGCGGTCGAGGATGTCGATGAGCCGCTGCACGTCGGCCGTGTGCAGCCCCGTGGTGGGCTCGTCGAGGACGTACACCGTGGCACCCGTGGAGCGCTTTGAGAGCTCCGTGGCCAGCTTTACGCGCTGGGCCTCGCCGCCGGAGAGCGTGGTGCTCGACTGGCCGAGGCGGATGTAGCCCAGGCCCACGTCCAGCAGCGTCTGCAGCTTGTCGCGTATGCGTGGGATGTTCTCAAAAAAGCCGAGGGCCTCCTCCACCGTCATGTCCAGCACTTCGGCGATGTTCTTGCCCTTATAGCGCACCTCCAGCGTCTCGCGGTTGTAGCGCCGGCCCTTGCAGACCTCGCAGGGGACGTAGACGTCCGGCAGGAAGTGCATCTCTATTTTTATCAGCCCGTCGCCGGAGCAGGCCTCGCAGCGGCCGCCCTTGACGTTGAAGGAAAAGCGCCCCGGCCCGTAGCCGTGCAGCTTGGCGTCCTGCGTGGAGGCGAAGAGCTCGCGGATATCGTTGAAAACGCCCGTGTACGTGGCGGGGTTGCTGCGCGGCGTGCGCCCGATGGGCGACTGGTCGATGTTGATGACCTTATCGACATGCTCCAGCCCCTCGATGCCGCGGCAGCGGCCGGGACGGACGTGCGCGCGGTTCTTGACGGAGGCCAGGGTCTTGTAGAGCACCTCGTTTATCAGGCTCGACTTGCCGCTGCCGGAGACGCCGGTGACGCAGGTGAGCACCCCGAGCGGTATTTCGACGTCGATATCCTTCAAATTGTTCTCGCTTGCGCCGCGGATGACGAGTTTTTTCCCGTTCCCCTCGCGGCGCCTGGCCGGCACGGGTATGCGCCGCGCGCCAGAGAGGTACTGCCCGGTGATGCTGCGCGGCTCGGTGATGATGTCCTCCACCGTGCCCTGGGCCACCACCTCGCCGCCGTGGACGCCCGCGCCGGGGCCAATATCGACGATCCAGTCCGCCGCGCGCATGGTGTCCTCGTCGTGCTCGACGACGACGAGCGTGTTGCCCAGGTCGCGCAGCTCCTTGAGCGTGTTGATGAGCTTGCCGTTGTCGCGCTGGTGCAGCCCGATGCTGGGCTCGTCGAGGATGTAGAGCACGCCCATCAGCGAGGAGCCGATCTGCGTGGCCAGGCGGATGCGCTGGCTCTCGCCGCCGGAGAGCGTGGCCGCCGCGCGGGAGAGGTTCAGGTACTGCAATCCAACGCTGGCAAGGAAGTTCAGCCGCGAATGCAGCTCCCTGATGATGCGGTCGGCCACCACCATGTCCCGCGCGGAGAGGCGGGAGGGCAGGGAATCGACGAATTCCAGCGCCTGCGTCACCGGCAGGGCGCAGAAATCCATGATGGAGAGCCCGCCGACGGTGACGGCAAGGGCCTCCTTTTTGAGCCGTTTGCCGCCGCAGTCCGGGCAGGGGTATTCGCCCATGTACTGCTCGTATTCCTCGCGCATGGACTGGCTCTGCGTCTCGCGGTAGCGGCGCTCCACGCTGTTCACCAGCCCCTCGAAGGGCTGGCGCAGCGTGCCCGTGCCGCGGGCCGTCTCGTACTGCAGCTCCAGCGGCTCGCCGCGCGTGCCGTACATGAGCACGTCCATCACCTCCTTCGGCAGTTCGCCGATGGGGGTGCTGAGCTTGAAGCGGTATTTTTTCGCCAGGGCGTCGTAGTACATCTTGGCGATGCTGTCGCCCTTGACGTTCCCCCAGCCGGGGGCCTGGATGCCGCCCTCCAGTATGGAGAGGGCGGGGTTGGCGATGATGAGCTCGGGGTCGGCGCGCAGCTGGGTGCCGAGCCCGGCGCAGGTGGGGCAGGCGCCGTAGGGGCTGTTGAAGGAGAACATGCGCGGCGCCAGCTCCTCGATGGAGATGCCGCAGTCCTCGCAGGCGTAGTTCTGCGAAAAGAGCTGCTCCTGCCCGGAGGAGACGTCATTCACCAGCACCAGCCCGCCGGAGAGGCCGGCGGCGGTCTCCGCGCTGTCCGTCAGGCGGCGGGCGCTGTCCGGCCGGACGACAAGCCGGTCGACGACGATCTCAATGTTGTGCTTTTTGTTCTTGTCGAGCTTTATATCCTCGGAGAGGTCGTAGACCGCCCCGTCCACCCGCACGCGCACATAGCCGGCCCTGCGCGCGTCCTCGAACACCTTTACGTGCTCGCCCTTGCGCGAGCGCACGACGGGGGCGAGGATCTGTATACGCGCGCCCTCCGGCCAGGAGAGCACCTGGTCGACGATCTGGTCGATGGTCTGCTGGCGTATCTCCTTGCCGCACCTGGGGCAGTGGGGCACGCCCGCGCGCGCCCAGAGCAGGCGCAGGTAGTCGTATATCTCCGTCACCGTGCCGACGGTGGAGCGGGGGTTGCGGCTGGTCGTTTTCTGGTCGATGGATATGGCGGGGGAGAGGCCCTCGATGTAGTCCACGTCGGGCTTGTCCATCTGCCCGAGGAACATCCTTGCGTAGCTGGAGAGGCTCTCCACATAGCGGCGCTGGCCCTCGGCGTATATCGTGTCGAACGCGAGCGAGCTCTTGCCGCTGCCGGAGAGGCCGGTGAACACGACGAGCTTGTCGCGCGGTATCTCCAGGTCGATGTTTTTGAGGTTGTTTTCCCTTGCACCCTTGACGAAAATGCTGTCTCTCATAACTTGCCTCGGTATAGCTGAAATCATTTCATTATACCCCAGGGAGCGCCAGGTTTCAACCAGAAAAATCAAGCCGCCGCCGCAAAAAGCGGCCGCCGTGCCCGGGCGCGGCGGCGGAAAAAACAAGGCCGCGGCGCAGCGGCCGCGGCCATTCGTATTCTGGCGTCAGGCTTCCCGGAGCCCGCGCCCGCGCGCGGTCAGGAAGCGCCTGTAGTAGAACATGAGGAAGGCGGGGATGATGAATATCAGCGCGCCGACGGTGTCGATAAAGGCGTGCTGCTTCACGAGCACGGTGGAGGCCATGCAGAGCACGCACAGCACGGTGATGACGGCGCGGTGCCAGGGCTTGAAGAGCCTGCTGTCGAAGCAGCAGATGATGTCGCCCACACAGCCGAGCACGTGCATGCTGGGGAACACGTTCGTCGGCGTGTCGGCCGCCCAGATGATGGAGAGGATCCAGGTCCAGAGGTCGGTGACCTCCACACCCTCGGGGCGCAGGTGCTGGCCGTTGGGGATGAGCACATCCAGCAGCAGCGTGGCCGAGAGGGTGAACATGTTGTAGTACATCCAGCGCCTGAAGGCCGCCCCGTCCTTTATCATGGTGGGTATGCCGACGACGGCGAAGAGCGGGTACCACAGCACGTAAAAGAGCGCGAACTGCGGCACGAAGGGTATGTAACTGTCGATGGGCAGGTCGGTCACCCAGTAGCCGCTGGTGGGCGTGTTGGCCTCGATGATGAAGAAGGTGACGATGTAGAGGGGGAAATAGAGCACGAGCAGGCAGTACCTGTGCGTTTTGATAAATCCGGCAACGAGCTGCGCGAGACTGCGCAAGGCATATCACTCCCAAGTGAGAAATCAGCGGGTATTATAGCACTTCGCGCGCACGCGCGCAATGGACTTTTCAGGCTTCGGTGTCGCGTTTTTCGCCGCGGCGGTCGAAGTTGCTCAGCGCGTGCTCCAGGCTGCCCCGCGTCAGGCGGTGCAGGCGGTCCAGGTCTTTGGGGTGGGAGCCGGGCATCCCGGCGTCGATCCAGGTGTCCAGCACGCCGTAGGCGGCGATCTCGTGTATCTGTACGACGAACTGGATGTCGCCTTCGTCCACCATCATGCCCTCTTTTTCCACGATGTAGCGCGCCCGCGCCTCCAGCAGGGGGCTCAGCCGCCGGCGCATGTAATCGATGATATGGTGCCAGCCGCGGGAGTTGTAGAGGTGCATCACGGACCGGCGGCTCTCCAGCATGCCGAGGAACAGCCCGTCGAGCAGCTCGTCGAAATTCTCCAGCCAGTTTTCATCCCCGGCAATAGCGGCCACCTGGCAGTCGATCTGCCACTCGATGAGCTCGTATATGTCGTGGAAGTGGTAATAAAAGGTCTGGCGGTTGAGCCCGCACTCGTCCGTGATGTCGGAAACGGTGATGCGGTCGAGGGATTTGCGTTCGAGCAGGCGGTCCAGCGCTTCCGAGAACTGCTGCTTCGTGTTTTTTGGCATTGAGCATTTCCTTTCTGCTGCGCTTATGTTATGATACATAAAAGTCTACTGCCTATCAATTAAAGGGGGATTAAAAATGCCCGTCAGAGGCCGCTTTGCGCCCAGCCCCAGCGGCAGGCTGCACATCGGGAACATGCTCTCCTCGCTGCTCGCCTGGCTGGACGTGCGCTCGCGCGGCGGGGAGATGCTCTTCCGGCTCGAGGACCTCGACCCGGAGCGCTCCTACGAGGATTCCGCCAGGCTTATGGCGGAGGACCTGCGCTGGCTGGGCCTCGACTGGGACCTCGGCTGGCCGATGGAGCCGGACTGCCGCCAGGGCCGGCGGACGCGGGAATACGAGGAGGCCTTCGGGCGGCTGGGGGAAAAGGGGCTGCTCTACCGCTGCTGGTGCTCGAGGGCGGAGCGGCTCGCTGCCTCGGCCCCGCATCCGGGGGAGGAAAACCCCGGCTCCTGCCGCTGCCGCACGCTGTCCGGCGCGGAGATCGCCGCGCTCGAGCGGCGCGGGCGCCGCGCGGCCTTTAAGGTCATAACGCCGGACGCAGATGTAACGGTGGAGGACGGCCACTACGGCACGTATACGGAAAACCTCGCGCGCGGAGGCGGAGATTTCATCGTCCGCCGCTCGGACGGGGTGTTCGCCTATCAGCTTGCCGTCTCGGTGGACGACGCCGCAATGGGCGTGACGCGCGTTGTGCGCGCGAGGGACCTGCTGCCCAGCGCGCCGCGGCAGAAGTGGCTGATAGAGACCCTCGGCGGCACGGCGCCGGAATACTGCCACGCGCCGCTTATAGTCTCGCCCTCGGGCCGGAAGCTGTCCAAGCGCGAGGGCGATCTGAACATGGAGTCGCTGCGTAAACGCTACACGCCGGAGGGGCTGACGGGCGTGCTCGCCTGCCTCTGCGGGCTCATCGAGCGGCCGGAGAGCGTTTCGCCGCGCGAGCTCGTCGGAAATTTTGACTGGAACAAAGTCGCCCGGGAGGACGTCATTCTTCCCGATTGGGTCTGAATTTGCGCCTGGCCTTCTCCGCCGCGTGGCGGCCGCGCGTGCGCGCGGAGATAAAGGCGCCGCGCACCTTGTCCTCGGCCATGGAGACGGCCTTCAGCGCCGGCCAGGAGAGCAGGGCGAACACGCCCAGTATCAGCCCGCCGGCGAGGTCGATGCCGGAGAGGGTGAAGAGGTCCTTCAAAAACACCACGCAGAAGGCGAAGCCGGCGGTGAGGAACACCATCAGCGCTTTCCGCAGCAGGTTGTAGGGCCGGCAGGTGCGGTGTACGACCAGCAGGCCCACGACGCCGAGGATGATGGTGCAGATGGTGCCCATCATGCTCTCCGGTATCTCGAACACCAGGCAGAACAATATGACGCCGACGATGAGGAACAGGTCCGTCAGCCCGCCGGGCAGCGCGCGGTAGAGCACGTTGGGCAGGAAACGGCCCCTGATGCGGGTAGTGTTGGGCTCCATTGCCAGCACAAAGCCCGGTATGCCGATGGTGAGCGCGGAGATGAGGCTCATCTGCGAGCTCGTCACGGGGTAGGGCAGGGAGAAAATGAGCGTGATGATGGCGAGGATGAAGGAGAAGATGTTCTTCACCAGGAACAGCGTCGCCGAGCGCTCGATGTTGTTGATGACGCGCCGCCCCTCCGCCACCACGCTGGGCATGGAGGCAAAGTTGGAGTCCAGCAGCACGATGTGGCTCACCTGGCTGGCGGCGTCGCTGCCGGAGGCCATGGCGATGGAGCAGTCGGCCTCCTTGAGCGCGAGCACGTCGTTCACGCCGTCGCCCGTCATCGCCACCGTGTGGCCCCGGGCCTTGAGCGCGCGCACGAAGCGCCGCTTCTGGTCGGGCGTCACGCGGCCGAACACGGTGTAGTCCTCGATGGCCGCGGCGATGTCCTCGTCCGTCTGCAATGTGCGCGCATCGACGTACTTTTCCGCGCCGGCGATGCCCGCGCGCTTGGCCACTTCGGAGACGGCCATGGCGTTGTCGCCGGAGATGACCTTGATGGCCACGCCCTGGCTGGCGAAATAGCGGAAGGTCTCCGGCGCCTCTTCGCGCACTTTGTTGGAAAGGAGGATGAGAGCGAGCGGCATCACGAGCTCCGTGACGGGCTTTTCGTCGTCCAGCGAGCCGTCGTAGAGCGCGAGCAGGAGCACGCGGCAGCCCTTGGCGCTGTAGCTGTCGATCTGCTGCTGGTACTTCACGATGTCCCGACCGAGGAGGATGTCCGGAGCTCCGAGAAGATATGTCTCGTCCTCATGGAAGCTGACGCCGCCGTATTTGCGCGCGCTGGAGAAGGGCAGGGCCTTTATGGCCTTCTGCTTCACCTCGCCGGTGAAATAGCGGCGCAGGGCGGCCATGGTGTCGTTGTCCGCGCTCATCGCGGCCACGTAGTCGGACATTATGAGCCTTATGTCGTCCTCAACAAACCGGTCCGGGCAGAGGAGCGCCACGTCCTCGACGGTCATCTTGTTTTCCGTAACCGTGCCGGTTTTGTCCACGCAGAGCACGTCCACGCGCGCGAGGGTCTCGATGCAGCCCATGTCGTGCACGAGCGTTTTTTTCTGCGCCAGGCGGACGACGCCAGCGGCGAGGGCCATGCTTGTCAGCAGATAGAGCCCCTCCGGTATCATGCCTATCAGTGAGGCGACCGTGGCCACCACGCCGTCCTGCACGCCGCGGCCCAGCCAGGCGATCTCCTTTACCGCCATGATGATGCCCAGCGGGATGACGGCGACGCCGATGATCTGCACCAGCCGCGTGAGCGAGCGCATCATCTCGCTCTGCTGCGGCGGGCGGGCGGCCTTGGCCTCCAGCGTCAGGCGGTTGGCGTAGCTGTCCGCGCCCACGCGCGTCAGCCGCGCGCGGCACTCGCCGGAGACGATGAAGCTGCCGCTGAGCAGCTCCGCGCCGGGCTTTTTCTTTATTTCGTCGGCCTCGCCGGTGATGAGCGCCTCGTTCGCGGCGCACTCGCCGTCTATCACCACGGCGTCCGCGAAAATCTGGCTGCCGGCGGAGAACACCACCACGTCGTCGCGCACCATCTCCGCTGTCGGTATCTGCCGCACGCGGCCGTCGCGCACCACGGCGCCCTTGGGCGCGGTGAGAAGGGTGAGCTTGTCGAGCGTTTTTTTGCTGCGCAGCTCCTGCACGATGCCGATGGCTATGTTCGCGATGACAACGCCGAGGAACATGATCTCCTTCACCGCGCCGACGGCGATGACGCAGGCGGCGAGCAGGAAGAAGAGCATGTTGAAATAGGTGAAGATGTTCGAGCGGATTATCTCGCCCACGGTCTTCCCGGGCGGCTCGATGGGCAGGTTTCCCCAGCCGGCGTCCATGCGCTCCTTCGCCTGCGCCGTGCTCAGGCCCTCGGCGGGCCTCGCCTCGAATACCGCCACGTCCCGCCTGAAGGGGAGTTCCGGCTCTTTTTTCTTTTTAAGCAGTTCCATAAGCGTAATTTTAGCACAGGGCGGGCCAAAGTAACAGTAAATTATTTGTTAATATGGAAGGGACGGAGGAAAAAAGAGAAAATTGCTCGTTCCGTCTTGCATAACGGCAGCGAGTATGGTAATATGACATTTACATAATACCCGGTTGTTACATACTATGAATACCAATGGAAACAATAGGAGGTAGGAAATGAAATCGAGGATGAAAAAGCTCCTGGCCGCGGCGCTGGCGCTCTGCCTGATAGCCGCAATGGTCCCGGGTGCAGCATTGGCGGCGGATACGGGGACGGGAGTAGCCTCTACTACTGACCCAGAAGACGTCACGAAAACGAAATATTATGAAACGTTAAGTGCAGCATTTATTGCACTTTCAGATGCAAGAATAACGGACAAAACGGTCACCGTCACGGCCAACTGCTCCGTTAATGGAACTTTGACGGTTGCCACCGGCCAGAGGCTTGTTGTCCCCACCGGCCTTACTTTGACTGTCGCTAATGGCGACCATCTCACGATTGCCGGCAAAGCCAACTTCTCCGGTAATGTCACCGTCGAGGCGGGCGGCGAGCTCATCTTTGACACCAGCAGCACTGTTACCGTCAGCGGCAGAATCACGGTTGGCGGCTCGGAGTACCGCACCGGCGGCAAGCTGACTGCAAAAACCACCTTTGGTTGCAGCGGCAGCCTTGTTGTGAACGGCGCTGCAACCGTTAAAGGCGGCCAGCAGCTTGGCGCAGTGACGGTCGGCAATGGCGGCAAGCTGTACACTGAGGGCGAGCTTGTGATAACGGGCGCCTCCACTGTTAACGGCGAACTCAAAGTTGACGACAAGCTCCTCGTTTCCGGCAGCGGCAGCCTGACTGTGAGCGGTGAGGCTACGGTCATAAACGAACTCCAGGTCGAGTCGGGAGCAAGCGTCAACGTCACCGGCACGCTTGCGTCTGGCAGCACAGACGTGAACGGCTCCCTTACCGCCGGTGATGGCTATGAATCGACTGGCGATACCGACATCCACGGCAGCTTCACTTTCAACGGCTCCAGCATTGGCTACACTGTCAATGTTGAAGGCGATATGGATATCACCAGCAATGTCGCACTTGGCGACCATGGTAAGCTCAACATCGAAAATGGCGGCAGCCTGACAGTCGCGGGCAAACTTGATGAGAGTAGTGGCAAACTGGCTGTTAGCGCGGGCGCTACTGCAACCATTGAGGGCAGCCTTGTGGTGAAGAGCAATCATAATCCAGATGCAGGAACCATTCGCTTTGAGGCTGGTTCCGAGTACAGCAAGGGCAGCGACCTCATCATTGGCGCGAACCGCATGGACGTTGAGAGCGGCAGCGTTTCTCTCACCAACGGAGAATATACCGTCAATTCCGGCTCCGTTGCCTCCATCAACGGCCCAAGGACTGCCAACAGCACGAGTACATATAAAATGGCCGAGAAGATCACGGTCAATGGTACGTTGAATATTTCCTATCCTACCGAGTTCAATGATGAGCTGGGTATTGGATCCAGCGGCAAGGTCGTCGTAGAAAACGGCATCTGGATGTCTATTGAGAACAACTCCCGTATAACCGGTAGCGGCGACGTTCAGGTCAATTATCTGTTCTATTACCGTTCCAAGCAGGATGCGGATTCCGCAATCGATATAACGCTTGGCAGCAACGGTTCGGTCTACTGCAACAATCAGTTCCTGAACGACAATATTACCAACGGCACTGCTGCCAATAACACCATGGCCCCGGATAAAAACACTTATTCTTACTACTGGACATACAGCCGCGGACGCACTTTCAACATCACCCCGAGCGTCGGCAACAACGGCGAGGCCAACATCCCGACCTCTTCCCCCGAGAACGAGACCGTTACCTTCAACGCCAGCCCGGACGACGGCTATATGGTCGATCCAGCCAATACCTACTATACGGTAGGAACCGACGATGAACATGTTCGTATTGCGGTAGTGGGCAATGAATGCTCCTTCGTGATGCCGAGCAATAACGTCACTGTTCATGTTGGCTTCAAAAAGGCCGAGAACAGCTCCACCACCACTGAGGGCAACATCACGGTCGTCACCAACCACAACGGCAACGGCACTGTGAACGCCAGCATCAACGGGCGTGTCGTCACCGTCACCGTCCGCGCGAACACCAATTACGTCATCAACACCGTCAGCATCGCCGGCAGGGGCCAGACCGTCGCCACCGACGCCAAGAGCGGCACCTACAGCTACACCGTACCCGGCACTGGCAACGCCACCGTCGAGGTCTATGTCACCTTCAAGAGCGACGACTTCGAGGTCACCCTCACCAACTACACCTATGACGACGGGCGCATCAGCCTGAGCACCGGCACGACCACCACCGGCCGCTATGCCGAGGGCAAGCGCGTTTACATCTACGCTTACCCCGACAGGGACTTCTACGTCCGCAGCCTGACCATCACCCGCACCGATAACGGTCAGACCGTGAACTACTACGAGAGCAGTTCCAGCGACGACGTGTTCTACTTCGACATGCCGGCCAGCGACGTCACCGTCAGGGCCTACTTCACCGACGGCGTCTATGAGATCGCCACCGACATCGACGGCAGCGGCCGCCTGACCATCACCGGCGAGGACGGCAACACCACCGACGTCGCCGAAGAGGGCGAGGAGATCCGCATCACCGCCAGCCCCAGCAACAACTACCGCCTGGGCGACCTCTATGTCACCTACACCGACTCCGACGACGAGGACCAGGTCATCTACCCCGAGGTCGAGTATAAGAACAACGGCAACGTCGATTACTACTGGTTCGAGATGCCCGAGTACGACGTGGAGATCTACGCCGACTTCGGCGAGGGCGATTACGTCGCCTGGATCGACCGCAGCGACATGAAGAATGGCACCATCCGCGTCAGCCCCAACGTGGCCGACGAGGACGACACCGTCAGCATTTACGTCACGCCCGACACGGGCTATCAGCTGGACGAGCTCATCGTTGAGGACGAGGACGGCCACGACGTGACCACCACTTCCCTCGCCAGCGGCACGCGCTACACCTTCCGTATGCCGGACAGCGACGTGACGGTCACCGCCACCTTCAAGTCCCGCAGCTACAGCAGCAACTTCACCGACGTGCCGCGCTATGAGTGGTACTACGAGGCTGTGTCCTACGTGGCCAGCGAGGGCCTGATGAACGGCGTGAGCACCACGCAGTTCAACCCGAACGGCACCGCCAGCCGCGCGCAGATCGTCACCATCCTGTGGCGTCTGGCCGGCGAGCCCAGCGCCCTCACCGGCGCGTTCACGGACGTGCCCGCGGGGCAGTACTACTCCACCGCCGTGGCCTGGGCCTCCCGCCAGGGCATCGTCACCGGCGTGGGCAACAACCGCTTTGAGCCAAACAGCAACATCACCCGCGAGCAGCTGGCCGTGATACTTTACCGCTACGCGCAGGACGCCGGCTACACCACCAGCGCCAGCGCCAACATCACGGGCTATTATGACTACGCGCGCGTGAATTCCTACGCCCGCACGGCTATGAGCTGGGCGGTCGGCGCCGGCCTCATCACCGGCACCAGCACCACCACACTCAGCCCGCAGGACACCGCCACCCGCGCCCAGGTGGCCACCATACTGATGCGCTTCTGCGAGAACATCGCGAAGTAAGCTGAAGGCAAAAAACGCCGCCCCCTCGCAGGAGGGGGCGGTTTTTTGCGCCGTTTTATTTCGTTTCCCGCTTGCGGCGGCGGACGGCGTCGGAGAGCAGGTATTCTATCTGCCCGTTGATGGAGCGGAAATCCTCCTCCGCCCAGGCGGCGATCTCGTCCCAGAGCGAGGGCGAGAGGCGGAGCAGGAGCTGCTTTTTTGCGCCCTCCTTGGCCTTTAGCGCCTTTTCGCGCTGCTTGACCTCCTGCTCGAGGGCAGCGATGCGCGCGAGGCGCGCTTCCAGCTGCGCCTCGCGCTCTTCCGGGCTCATTTTGCGCTCCGCCATCAGTACAACGACCCGCTGTTGACCACGGGCTGCGCGTCGTGGTTGCCGCAGAGCACGACGAGCAGGTTGGAGACCATGGCCGCTTTGCGCTCCTCGTCCAGGAGCACGATCTCATCCTGGCCCAGGCGGTCGATGGCCATTTTCACCATGCCCACGGCGCCGTCCACGATCTTCTGCCGCGCGGCGATGATGGCCGCAGCCTGCTGCCGCTGGAGCATGGCCGCCGCGATCTCCTCGGCGTAGGCGAGGTGGGTGATGCGCACTTCCTCGACCACGATGCCGGCCACCTCAACGCGCTTTTGCAGCTCGCTCTTCATGCTGCCGGCGATTTCCTGGCTGGAGCCGCGCAGGGTCTTTTCCCCGGCGGAGTCGGCGTCCTCATCGTCCATGATGTCGTAGGGATAGAGGCGCGCCACGTTGCGCACGGTGGAATCCGTCTGGTTGGAGAGGAAGGAGGGGTAGTCCTCCACGTTGAACACGGCCTTGGTGGGGTCGGCCACGCGCCAGATGACCACCGCGCCGATGATGATGGGGTTGCCCAGCACGTCGTTGACTTTCTGCCGGCCGTTGTCCAGCGTCATCGTCTTGAGGGAGATGCGCTGGCGGGTGGTTATGATCTGCGTGGTGGAGCTGGGGTTGCCGCCAACTTCCTTTTCCTTTTTGGCCTTCTCGGCTGCCGCCTTGTCATAGGCCGGGCAGACGGAGGCACAGAAGGGGTTTACGAAGTAGTAGCCCGCCTTGCTGATGGTGCCGTGGTATTCGCCGAACAGCGTCAGCACCAGCGCTTCGTTGGGCCGCACGGCCTTCAAGCCCGCCAGGACGATAAAAAAGGCCACGAACATGGCGATGCCGAGCACGAGCAGCACCACGGCCGGGAAGGTGACTTCGTTCTCAAACAGCGCGACGGAAAGCACCATCATCAGGATGCTGACGATGAGCATGGCGAGGTCGAGCAGCAGCACGGGGATGCCCTTGTGCGGCGACAGCTCCCGCGCGGCGACTTCGGTGCGTTCTTCATTCATAGGTCTGGCCTCCCTGATATTGATTTGATATCACATATATATCATACCACGGGCGGCCCTGTCAATACCCGGATGCAAAAAAACGCCCCGCTCGCAAGCGGGGCGCTGTCGCTCAGGAGGCGGAAGTGGAGGACGACGAGGCGGCCGTGCTGTCGGCCAGGTCGCTGCTGTCGGGCGGGAAGAACTCCTCGATGGGGAAGCGTATCTGCGAGAAAACGGTGCAGGGATCGTCCTGCGTGGAGCACTGGCAGTCCTTTTCCGGCACGCAGTAGTCGTAGGCCGGGATGAGGAGCTGGGTGTCGCGCTCCAGGCGGATGATGGAGAACTGGCCGAGCGTGACGTAGAGCCTGCGCCCGGTGTCGGAGGTGACGAGCGCCTCGCCGAAGCGGGCGGTGATGTCCGCCGGTATCTCGCGCCCTTCGCCGCAGGGGCAGACGCAGCAGTCGGAGGGGTCCACCAGCTTCAGGTGCAGCGCGATGGGATCCACCGACTCGACCACCGCCGTGGGCAGGCCGTCGGCCTCGCAGCCGTAGTCGCAGGGGTCGGAGTTGAAAGTCTTTACGCCCGCGCCGGAGCCGTAAAGCATCACGCGCTTGTCGAAGATGGCGAGGCCGGTGATGGGGTTGGCGCCGGGGAAGGTCTCGCCGTTTATCTTGTAGAAATAGGTCACGTCCACGGTGTAATAGCCCTTGTTGAAGGTGATGGGCTCCACGCTGACCTCCACGTAGAGCAGCTCCGCGGACTTGGGCCGCACGCTGAAGGCCGCGTCTATGTAGGCCTGCGAGCCGACCGTGGGATAGACCCGGAGGTCCTCGATGCAGTCTTTATCCCTGCACGAATCAAAGATCTTCTTCGTGTGGATGCAGACGGCCTCCCGGATGCAGGCCGTGCCGTCCACCGGGCCGGGCAAAACCCTGTCTGCCATGTTGTTTCCTCCTCATGGATGATTTGAAGGCGTACTTCAGTATCAGTGTATGCGCAGCGGCACGGCATGTGCCACGGCGCGCGAAAGTTTGGGCTGTACCGGCGGGGAAAACTGTGCTATACTATGCGCAGAAATGCAAGGAGGGCCGGAAATGGACAGCTTTGGCTTCATCCACGGCGAGCTGGATATCAAGATACTCATACTCTATGTCCTCCGCCGCCTGCCCGCGCCGGTCGATGGGCAGACGCTCTATGAGCTCTGCTGCGTGGACACGGGCGTGGGCTGGTTCGACTACAGCGACTGCCTGGCGGACCTGGCCGAGCGCGGCCTGGTGGAGGAGCTCAGCGGCGAGCGCTACATCATCACGGACAAGGGCCGCACCCACGGCGAGGTGGCGGAGACCAGCCTGCCATATTCCGTGCGCGCCAAGGCCGCGCGGCTGATACGCCCGGTGGCGGAAAAGCTGGCGCGCGAGGCGATGATCGGCGCCGCGCACGAGGAGACGGACGGCGGCGTCATCGTCAGCCTCTCGCTGGCGGACGGCAAGGGCGAGCTGCTCTCGCTGCGGCTGCTGGTGCCGGACGGCGACATCGCCGAGGGCATGGAAAAGGCCTTCCGCCGGGACGCGGAGGGCATATACCAGCAGATCATCGAGCTGTTCACGGGCCGATAAAGATAAAAGGAAGGTCGATCGACATGCACACTTACATCCCCGAGGGCTATAAGAGCCTGCTTTCCGTATACGACACCCAGAAGGCCATCGGCCTCATGAAGCGCCTTTTTGAGGACACCTTCGCCCCGGCGCTGAACCTCTTCCGCGTTTCCGCCCCGCTGTTCGTGGACGGGGACAGCGGCCTCAACGACAACCTCAACGGCTATGAGCGGCCCGTCAGCTTTGACATCCTGCACACGGGCGCGCACGCGCAGGTGGTGCAGTCGCTGGCAAAGTGGAAGCGCCTGGCGCTCAAACGCTATGATTTTTACCCCGGCAAGGGCATATATACGGACATGAACGCCATCCGCCGCGACGAGGACGAGCTGGACAACCTGCACTCTGTCTATGTGGACCAGTGGGACTGGGAAAAGGTGATACTGCCGGAGGAGCGCAAGCTGGACTTCCTCAAGAGCACCGTGCTCGACATCGTGGACGCCCTCTGCGACACGCAGGAGACGCTGACGGCCATCTACCCCGCGCTCTCCGCCGTGGACAGGATAAGCCGCGACGTGAGCTTCGTCACCGCCCAGGAGCTGGAGGACATGTGGCCGGAGCTGACGCCCAAGGAGCGCGAGAACCGCTATGTGAAGGTGCACCCGACGGCGTTCATCATTGGCATCGGCGCGCCGCTGCGCTCGGGCAGGCCGCACGACGGGCGCTCGCCGGACTATGACGACTGGACGCTGAACGGCGATATCCTGGTCTGGAACTCGCTGCTGGGCTGCGCTTTCGAGCTCTCCAGCATGGGCATCCGCGTGGACCCGGCGGCGCTCGACCGCCAGCTCGCCGCCGCCCACTGCGACGACCGGCGGGAGCTGATGTACCACAAGATGCTTTTGAACGGCGAGCTGCCGCAGACCATCGGCGGCGGCATCGGCCAGTCGCGACTCTCGATGCTGATGCTGGGCAAGGCGCACATCGGCGAGGTGCAGGCCTCCATCTGGGACGAGGAGACGGTGGAGAAATGCCGCGAGGCCGGCGTCATGCTGCTGTAAAGGGCGCTTTTATGCCGCGCCGGCGAGCAGGAAACCGTTTCGGTTTCCTGCTTTTTTTACCCGACGCCGGAAAAAGCGGCCACGCTCCCATACGCCGCCATGCCGTCTCTTTGGCCTGAAAACCGTCCGGAGCAGCGGGAAAGCTGTTTTCCGAATACGGACGGCATAGATCCCCGGGCTGCGCCCGGGGATATTTTCCGGAAAAAATTTTTATGTTTCGGGGAACCTTTTGCCTGTAGCGCAGTCATAAGCCCGCGGCTCTGCCGCGAATGTTAAGACATAGGAGAATGAAAAAATGAAACGTACCATCGCTATCGCCCTTGCCGCCATGATGGCGCTCGCCCTCTTCGCCGCCTGCGGCTCCGAGCCCGCCGCCGAAGAGACCCAGACCCCCAGCGCCGCGCCCGAGCTGACCGCCGAAGAGCGCGCCGAGCTCTACGCCAACGCCATCACCTCCGCCCGCAGCGACGAGGATAACGAGGCCTACGGCGTGATGAAGACCGGCGACGAGATCGGCGAGATGTACTACCAGGTGCTGGGCTTCACCGCCGAGGACGCCGAGGCCATGGCCATGTCCGTGTCGCTCATCAACATCAAGGCTTACGGCATCGCCGTCGTGATGCCCGCCGAGGGCTGTGAGGAGACCGTCCGCAGCGGCCTGGAAAACTTCATCAGCAGCCAGCAGGCGAGCTTTGAGCACTATCTGGCCGACCAGTACGAGGTGGCCCTGAACGCCAAGCTGGAGACGCTCGACGACGGCACCATCGTGATGGTCATGTGCGAGGGCCAGGACGAGGTGTTCGACGCCATCGTGTCCGCCATCGAAGCTGCGTAAGCACTTGGCAAATCGCTCCGGCTGTGTTATCCTTTAGCAGGACATAAGGAGGTCGTAGCATGGCCGGAGAGACAAAGAAATACAGCGGCGAGCCGCTGAAGCTGGAGATGCCGATGCGCATCCTGAAGGCGCTGCACAGCGCCACGGCTCCGGGGGACATGACGAGCGCCGAGCTGGAAAAGCAGCGGCGCAGCCAGGAGCTCCTCGGGCAGCTCGCCGCTCCCATGGCAGGGCTCAGCTGGGAGGAGTTTTCCCTTTCCGGGATGAAGGCCGCCTGGATGCGCCTGGAGCGGCCGCACCGGCACGCGCGCTGCGTGCTCTACTGCCACGGCGGCGGCTACACCAGCGGCAACCTCGGCTATTCGCGCGTCCTGGCCTCCAAGCTCGTGCGCTCCACGGGCCTGGACACGCTGAGCTTTGAATACCGCCTGGCGCCCGAGCACCCCTATCCGGCCGCGCTGGAGGACGCCTTCCGCGCCTGGGACCACCTGATGTACCTCGGCTACGGGGCAAAGGACGTGGTGCTGGCGGGGGACTCCGCCGGCGGGAACATGGCGCTGGTGCTCTGCCTGGCGCTGCGCCGCGCGGGGAGGATGCTGCCCGGCGCGCTGCTGCTGATGTCCCCCTGGACGGACATGACGGCCTCGGGCGCTTCCTACAGCGAACGCGCGGAGGCCGACCCCATCCTGACGAACGAGTATATACAAGCCGTGCGCGAGGCCTACGCGCCCGGCGCGGACTATTCACGGCCGGAATTCTCGCCGCTCTTCGGCGATTTTTCCGCCTTCCCGCCCGCGCTCATCCAGGTGGGCACGCACGAGATACTGTACTCGGACTCCGAACGCCTGGCGGAGCGCATGAAGGCGGCCGGCTGCTACTGCCGGCTGGAGGTGTGGGAGAACATGTGGCACGTTTTCCAGATGGCCCCCGCGAAGAAGTCCGCCGCGGCCATGGAGAGCATGGCGCACTTCCTGCTCGAGGTGCTCTGATACCCCCGGTGTAGTACGGAAATAATTTTAGAAATTTTGCGGAATTTTCCTTTTCCCGGGCTTTCTTGATGCAACTTTGATGCAATCGTGGTATATTATCAGCGATGGGGGGTGTGTACCTTGAGTACGATTCTCATCGTTGAGGACGAAAAACCGATCAATGACCTGATAAATATGAACCTCACGCAGGCCGGATACGCCTGCGTATGCGCGTATGACGGGGTAGCAGCCGCCAATCTGCTGGAGCGCGAGCGCTTCGACCTGGTGCTGCTGGACATCATGCTCCCGGGCATCGACGGCTATGAGCTGCTCGACTACATAAAGCCCACGGAGACGCCCGTCATCTTCATCACCGCCAAGGGCAGCATGCAGGACAAGGTGCGCGGCCTGCGCCTGGGCGCGGACGATTACCTGGTAAAGCCCTTTGAGATAGTGGAGCTGCTCGCGCGCGTGGAGGCCGTGCTGCGCCGCGCGGGGAAGGGGCAGGAGGAGCTGTTCATCGACGGGCTGCGCATCGACACCCGCTCGCGCACCGTGTTCCGCGGCAGCCGCGAGATCAGCCTGACGATGAAGGAGTTCGACCTGCTGCTGCTCTTCGTGCGCAACCGCAACATCGCCCTGTTCCGCGAGACGATATACGAGCGCGTCTGGGACAGCGAATATATGGGAGATTCCCGCACCGTTGACCTCCACGTGCAGCGCCTGCGCAAAAAGCTGCACTGGGAGGACAAGCTGAAGGCCGTATACAAGGTGGGATACAGACTTGAGATTTAAGACCTCTCTGGAAGGCTTCCCCGTACACCTGCTGCTGATGTCCGGCTGCACCATCGCCGTGGCCATCTGCGCCGCGGCCTGCGCCGGCTACGCCACCGGCACGCTCAGCGCCAGCTACGGGGGGTACCTGGCCTTCATGCTCGGCGCTTCCGCCCTCGGCGGGCTGCTGCTGGCCTATTCCGCCTGGCTGCACAGCGGCCGCGAGCGGCGGGAACTGGAACGCTGCCGCGCGCAGGCGGAGGCCATGGGCGCGGAGATAAAAAACCTTGAGGACGCCGCCGGGCGGCGCGAGGAGTTCATCGCCTCCTTCGCCCACGAGCTGAAAACGCCGCTGACGGCCATCATCGGCTATGCGGACATGCTGCGCTCGATGGAGCTCTCGCCCAAGAACCGCTTCACCGCGGCGGGCTACATATTTTCCGAGGGCAAGCGGCTGGAGGCGCTGTCGCTGAAGCTGCTGGACCTGATCGTCGCCGGCAAGCAGGGCGTGGAGCGCAGGCGCTTCGACGCGCCGTACCTCATCCGCGAGGTGGCGGCCGTGGCTGTGCCCTCGCTGGCGGCGGACGGCATGAAGCTGGACATGCACTGGGAGCCGGGCGAGGTGGAGATCGAGCCCGACCTCTTCAAAACGCTGCTGATAAACCTCATCGACAACGCGCGCAAGGCCAGCCGCCGCGGGCAGAGCGTGGAGCTCTCCGGCCGCCGGGAGGACGGCGGCTACGCCTTTTACGTCACCGACCACGGGCGCGGGATGCGCCGCGAGGACCTCGACAAGATAACCGAGCCCTTTTACATGATAGACAAGTCGCGCTCCCGCGCGCAGAACGGCGCCGGGCTGGGCCTGGCGCTCTGCCAGCGCATCGCCGAGCTGCACGGCACCAGGCTCGAATACGAGAGCGAGCCCGGCAAAGGCACCACGGTGCGCGTGCTGCTCGCGGACGGTGAGCCGTGAGGGCGCGCGGCCGGGGCGCCGGGGCCTATATCATCGCGGCGCTGGTGATGCTCGCCTGCGCGCTGCTGCCGCTGCTCTTTATGCCGCGCTCGCAGGCGCCGCTGCCCTACGGCGAGGCTGAGCAGCTGGGCACGACCCGCAGCCAGAGGGCGGAGCTCTTCACGCGCTATTTTACGGACGGCGAGCTGGAGCGGCGCGGATTCGAACCCACGATGGACGAGCGCGAGGGCGTCATCGCCTGCCGCGCGCTGGCGAACAGCGTGCTCACGGGCCTGTGCGCGGACAGTACGCTGCCGGAGCCGGCGGACGCGCAGATAAGCTACTTCTCCGTCGCCGACGGGGAGGCGCAGATCCGCGTGATGGAGTTCAACCAGCGCTGGACGGGGGACTGGAGCAACTGGTTTTCCATCCACATCGACCTGGACACGCAGGAGGTCTACCGCGCGTATATCAGCGAGCAGTGCCTGAAGAACGTTGAGGACTACAGCCTGCCGCTGCCGCGCGCGGCGGACACGGCGGAGCGCTGGTTCTCGCTGCTCGGCTGCGAGGGCGGGGCGGCCGGCGCGGACGCCGAGGACCCGCTGCCGGCGGAGACGACGGACTACGCGCAGTCCATGGAGACCGACTTCGGCATATATTACAGCGCCCCGGAGGGGGAGGCGCTGCGCTACATGGTGCACCTGAAGTACTATGCGGACGAGTACCCCTCGCTTATCAGAGACATGATGTTCACATTGCAGTGAGGTGGGAGAGGGATGAAAACACAGGCCATTGCGGGTCTCATAATGCTCATATTCGTCATGCTCACGCTGCTCTCGGCGAGCTGGATGGCCGTCGGGACGGACGGCCGGGAGGGCGACCCGCTCTCCGCCGCCGCGGCGGCAGAGGCGGCGGCCGCCGCCGTCAGCTCACAGCCCGAGGATGACGCGGAGGCAACGCCGTCCATGCCGGCCTTTGACCGCACGGACTGGCGGCTGCGCCTGGTGAACGCCAATTACGAGCTGCCGGCGGACTTCGCCGTGGAGACGGCGGACGTGGAGGGCTACCTCTTCGACGCGCGGGCGGCGGAGGCACTGCAGTCCATGCTGGACGGCGGGCGCGCGGCCGGCGTGGACCTTATCCTCACCTCCGCCTACCGTACATACGACTACCAGCAGGGGCTTTTCCAGAACAAGGTGCAGCGCGTGATGGCCGAGCGGGGCATATCGCAGGCGGAGGCCGAGCCCATCGCCGCTGAGGAAGTGGCGCGCCCGGGGATGAGCGAGCACTGCCTGGGGCTGGCGGTTGACATAATAACGAGCGACTACACCACGCTTGACTATGGCTTCGCCCAGACGGACGCCGCCAAGTGGCTCTATGAGCACTGCGCGGAATACGGCTTCATCCTCCGCTATCCGGAGGACAAGACGGACATCACCGGCATCATCTATGAGCCCTGGCACTTCCGCTATGTGGGCGAGGAGGCCGCGGCATACATCATGGAAAACGGCCTCACGCTGGAGGAGTTCCTCGGCGTTGCATAAGGGGTCTTGACAAAAGCCTCCTACAGTTGTAGTATAATGTATACTACAACTGTAGGAGGTATTTTTATGCGCCTTACGGACGCCGAATGGGCGGTGCTGGATGCGCTGTGGGATGCCGGCGAGGCCGCGCTGGGGGACATCGCTGCCCGGCTGAAGGACGAGCGCGGCTGGAACAAGAACACAGCCTACACTTATCTCACACGCATGGCGGCCAAGGGCCTGGTGGGCATCGACCGCGAGCGGGAAAAGCCCTACAGCGCGGCGGTGACGCGCGAGGACTGCGCCCGTGCGGAGCGCGGCGAGCTGCTCGAACGGGTGTATAACGGTGCGGCGGGCGACCTGATAGCCGCTTTTTTGAAGGAGTCGCACATCTCCCGCGAGGAGGCCGCGCGGCTGCGCCGCCTGCTCGACGAGATGGAGGTGTAGCGCGTGGGGAATATATGGGAGTTCCTCTATCAGACGCTGACGGTGTCCATCGTGGCGGCAGCTCTGCTGTTTATCAAGCGGCTGCTGCGCGACAAGCTCTCGCCGCGCTGGCAGTACGGCGTATGGGCCGTGCTGGCGCTGAGGGCGCTGCTGCCGGCCTCCACCACGCGCGGCGTCGTCCCGTCGCTTGCGCTGGAGGTGGAGACGCAGAAGAGCGCCGTGGAGCTGGGGCTCGGCTCGGCCTACAGCGGTGCGTTCGAGCCCATACGGCTGCGCCATGTCCTGCCCTGGATAGACGCCGCGCCGGCGAGCGCGACGGACTGGCTGTTCATCGCCTACGCCGCCGGGGTGCTGCTCACGCTGGCCTGGTACGCCCTGCGCTATGCGCATCTGCGCGCGCTGCTGCGGCGAGGCTCGGCGGCGGGGGCGGAGGCGCAGGCGGCCGTTGCGTCGGCGGCGGGGAAATACGGCCTGCGGCCCTGCCCGGCGGTGGCCGTGCCGGGGCTGAAAACGGCCTTCGTCTGCGGCGTTTTCCGCCCCGTGCTGGCGGTGCCGGCGGAGGGCGCGCCGGACGAAAAGGTGATACTGCACGAGCTGCTGCACCTGAAGCACCGCGACGCGCTGCAAAACGTTTTCTGGTGCTTCCTGCGCGCGCTGCACTGGTGCGACCCCTTCATGCAGTACGTTTTCGACCGCGTGGGGAACGACATGGAGTCGCTCTGCGACCAGCGGGTGCTGGAACGGCTGGAGGGCGAGGAGCGGCGCGAATACGGCGGCATATTGCTCGAAATGGCGAGCAGCTCCTATGCCCGCGCGCCGGGCACAAGCTCCATCTCCAACGGCGCGAAAAACATCGCCCGCCGCATCGAGGCCATCGCCCGCTTCAAGCTCTATCCGCGCGGCATGGCGCTGATAGCCGCGTGTACGGCTGTGACGCTGTGTGCGGCCCTGCTCACCGGCGTGGCGGCGGGTTACAGCGCGCATATGTTCCAACATCCGGACAGAAAGGACGAGTTTGCCGCCGCCATGGCCGCAACACGGCTGAACCGCTGCACAACGGTCGCCGGGGCGCTGGACACTTACGCAAAGGCGATGGTGAGCGGCGAGGTGTTCGGTTTCGCCATGTCCACGCCGCTGAGTATGCAGGAGCAGTGGTACGAGGAGACGCTCGAATACAGCGAGGACCCCTACAAGACACGTATATGGACTGTGAGGCCGGACAGATACCTCAAAAATAACTGGCGCACGCCGGACATAAGCTTTTACAACATCCGGGAGACGGAGAATGGGCGCTACAGCTGCTGGATCGTACACAAGGGCGAGTGGTACGACGAGAACAGCAGCTTCACGGTCGGCTGGACGGCCTTCACTCCGGTCGAAATCTGGCGCGAGGACGGCTTTTACGTGGTGCGCGAGACGGGCGGGCGTGAGGTGATAGACGCTGCAGATTGGAGCGGCTATGAACGGCCCATGCTCGTGCGAGGCAGCGCCGGGTGCGCGGGCGGCACGGTGGAGGCGTCCATATATACCACCTATTCAACGCCGGGCGGCTACCAGAACGCCGACCCGCAGGCGGAGTTCACGCAGTGGTGGCGGAACTATGAGATAAGCTATGAGCGCGGCAGCCGCGTTTTTGACGGCGCGGAGGCGCAAAACGCCGCCATCCAGTACCGGCCGCTCTGGGACGATGAGGACATCGCCGCCGTGAGCTGGGAGGGCGTGGACGCCCCTTCGCTCTATCCTGCCAGCGGCGGCGGCGACAGCGGCGGCTTCTGCTCGGCGGTATTCTCGCCGGACGAGGAGGGCATGGAGCTTTTCTCCGGCGGCGGCACGGGCGGGAGCGAGGCGGAAGGGCCGGTCGAGTGCCCGGCGGCGCTCGCCGTGCGGCTTTTTGTCAACGGTAACGTTGTGGACGAGCTGGTGCTGGATCTGGAGGACGCGGATGGATAAGAGCGAAAAGGAAATGCTGGCAAATGCCATTGGCCGGCTGGGCGTGGGCTATATCTTCCTGTACATCGATATCAACATCAGCGGCTTTGGGCTGCTGCCCAACTGGGCGTTTTACATCTTCGCCTATCTGGCCCTGCCCGAGCTGGGGCGCGCGGAGCGCAGCGCGCTGCTGCTGCAGCCGCTGACGGGCCTGCTGTTCGCCTGGGAGTGCCTGTGCTGGGGCTGCACGGCGCTGGGCTACGCGCCGGAGGGCGGGGCCTGGTACCTGCCGCAGCTGCTGGCCGGCGTGCTGGGGCTCTATTACCACTTCCAGCTGCTGACGAACGCGGCGGACGCCGCGCGCAGCTTCCATTGTGAAAAGGCCGGGCAGCTTATCGTGCTGCGCAACATACGCACTGTGCTGACCACGCTCGTCGCCCTGCCCTGGCCGCTGGAGCGCATGGACGCCAGCGCGCAGGAGGCGACCGCCATCGTTATCGCCGCTGTGGCCGTCGTGCTCTCCGTGTGGAGCATCATCGCCATCTTCGCCGTCAGGGGCGAGCTGCTGGGCGGCCGGTGGGGCTCGGACGAGTGCCCGGAATGATAAAAAAGCGGAGGGCCGCGGCCCTCCGCTTTTTATTTTGTTCTTGCCCTGCGGCGCAGGAAGGCGAGCTTGGTCTCCGATATCAGCACGGCGGCGAAGATGAGGACAAAGCCGCTGACGGTCTTGAGCGTCAGCTGTTCGTGGTAAAAGGCCACGGAGAACAGCGTGCCGAAAACGGATTCCAGCGTCAGTATGATGGAGGCGGACTGGGCGCTCGTGTATTTCTGCCCCAGGGCCTGCAAAAAGTAGCAGGCGCCGGTGCACATCACGCAGAGATAGGCCACGCTCAGCCAGGCGGAGGCGGGGACGCTCTGCGGGAAGGGCGAGGCGACGGGCGCCGTTATCCAGCAGAGCACGGCCGTGGTGGCGAGCTGCACGGTGGTCAGCGGCAGGACGGCGTATTTTTCCAGTCCGCGGGAGCTGACGATGATGTGCAGGGCGTAAAAGAGCCCGCAGCACATGGTCAGGGCGTCCCCCAGCCCGAGGGAGAGGTCGCCCTCCAGCGAGACCAGCGCCATGCCCGCTATGCACACCAGGGCGGCCGCCACATTGTAGCGGTCGGGCCGCTTTTTGAAGAACGCCCACCAGAGGAAGGGCACGATGACGCAGTACGTGGCCGTGAGGAAGGCGTTCTTGCCGGGCGTGGTGTAGAGCAGGCCGTAGGTCTGCAGGGTGTACGCGCAGTAGAGGGCCGCGCCCATGGCGAGGCCGTATTTGAGCGCGCGGCGGTCGAGCGTTTTCAGCTGCTTGTTGGCGGCGAGGGCCATGATGAGGGCCGCGCCGCTGAAGCGGAAGGCCAGTATCCAGAGCGTGGGCAGGCTGTTGAGCGTGTTTTTGAGGATGATGAAGGATGAACCCCAGATGATGGTGGTGCCGAGGAGCGCGAGGCGGCCGATTGTGGACTGTTTCCTGCTGGGCATATCACTCTTCCTTCTTCATGTGCTGAGCCGCGGCGCGCAGCATCAGGCGCTTGACGCCGGGGCCTTCAAAGGTTATCTCGATGAGGGCGTCGCCGCCCATGGGGGTCATTTTCGTGATCTCCCCGCGGCCGAAGGCCGTGTGCACCACGCGGTCGCCGAGGGCGAAGGCGGGGGCCTTCTTCTCCGGCGCTTTGGGCGGCGCGGGGGCGTGGGGGACGGTCTCCCAGCGGGGAGGGCGCTTCTGCGCGGCGCTGCGGGCGCCGCGGCGCTCCTCCTGGCGCGCGCCCTGCCGGTGCGGGTCGAAGCCCGCCCGGTCCAGGTGCTCGGGGGGTATCTCCTCCACGAAGCGGCTGGGGAGGTTCATGGTCGTGCGGCCGAAGATCATGCGCTGGCGCGCGCAGGTGAGGTAGAGGTGCTCCTTCGCGCGCGTGAGCGCCACGTAGCACAGCCGGCGCTCCTCCTCCATCTCCTCCGGGTCGCCGATGCACCTGGCGCCGGGGAAGAGGCCCTCCTCCGCGCCGACGATGAACACGTTGGGGAATTCAAGGCCCTTGGCGCTGTGCATGGTCATCATCACGGCGCAGTCCGCCTCGCGGTCATAGCTGTCGATGTCCGTGTAGAGGGCGACTTCGTCGAGGAAGCCGGCGAGCGACTCGTCGCCCGTCTCCTTTATGTAGCCGAGGATGTTCGTTTTCAGCTCGTTGATGTTCTCCAAACGGGCCAGGGCCTCGTCCCCGCCCTTTTCCTGCAGGGCGCGGGCGTAGCCCGTCTCCTCCAGCACGGCGTCATAAAGGCGGTCGAGGCTCTCCGACTCCGCCAGCGAGCGCAGGCGCTGCATCATGTCCGAGAAGGCGATGAGCTTGGGGGCGGCGCGGCGCAGCTCCTCATATTCGTTCGCGTGGCGCACGACCTCGTAGAGGCTCGTGCCCAGGCGCACGGCGAGCTGCCGGGCCGTCTCGATGGTCTTTTCGCCGATGCCGCGCTGCGGGGAGTTGATGATGCGCGCCAGGCGCAGGTCGTCCCCGGGCGTCAGCAGCACGGTCAGGTAGGCCAGCATGTCCTTGACCTCGGCGCGGTCGAAGAAGCGCATGCCGCCCACTACGCGGTAGGGGATGCCGTTGCGCTTGAAGGCGAACTCAAGGCGGTTGGACTGGGCGTTCATGCGGTAGAGCACGGCGCAGTCGCGGAAGTTCCCGCCGCCCCCGCGCCAGGCGAGGATGCGCGAGGCGACGAACTGCGCCTCGTCGTCCTCGTTCTGCGCCGTGTAGAGCAGGAGCTTGTCCCCGTCGCCGGCGTTTGTCCAGAGCGTCTTGCCCTTGCGCTCGGTGTTGTTGGCGATAACGGCGTTGGCCGCGCCGAGGATGTGGCCGGTGGAGCGGTAATTCTGCTCAAGCCGTATCGTGCGGCAGCCCTTGAACTCCTTTTCAAAGCTGAGTATGTTTTCAATGGTGGCGCCGCGGAACTTGTAGATGCTCTGGTCGTCGTCGCCAACCACGCAGATGTTGCCCCAGCCGCCGGCCAGCATGGAGGCCAGCATGTACTGGAGGTTGTTCGTGTCCTGATACTCGTCTATCAGCACGTACTTGAACTGGCGCTGGTAGTGCTCCAGCACGTCCGGGCACTCGCGGAAGAGGCGCACGGTGTTGTAGAGCAGGTCGTCGAAGTCCATGGCCCCGGCGGCGAACAGGCGCTGGGCGTAGAGCTTGTAGATCTCCGCCGTCTTGCGCAGGCGCACGTCGCCGGAAGCGCCGTAGCGCTGGGCGAAGAGCTCGGGCGAGAGCAGCTCGTCGCGCGCGGAATCCAGCCGCGCGAGCACGCTCTTGGGCGGGTAGACCTTGTCGTCCAGGTCCAGCTCGCGCAGTATGGCGCGCATGACGCTCAATCGGTCGGACGTATCGTAGATGGTGAAGTCCCGCGGGTAGCCAAGGCGGTCGGCGTCCCGGCGCAGGATGCGCACGCAGGCCGAGTGGAAGGTGCGGGCCCAGATGTCGTTCGCCTCCGGCCCAAGCATGCCCTCCAGGCGCGTCTTGAGCTCGTCTGCGGCCTTGTTGGTGAAGGTGATGGCGATGATGCGCCAGGGCTCCACGCGGCCGTAGGCGGCGATGCGCTGCGCCTCCGGCGAGGGGCCGGCCTCCAGAACGGCGAGGTCGGCCTCCGTGGCGTTTTCGGGGATCTCGTCCGTGTCCGACGCGCGGCCGTATTTGAGCAGATTGGCCACGCGGTTTATGAGCACGGTGGTCTTGCCGCTGCCGGCGCCGGCGAGGATGAGCAGCGGCCCCTCCGTGGCCAGCACGGCCTGCCGCTGCATGGGGTTGAGGCGCGCAAAGTCGGCCTCGATGACCGCGCGGCGCGCTGCGATATAGCGTTTTTCAAAATCTGTAGTATTCATAGCAGCCTATTTTACCACAGCCGCGCGCCGCGGGCAAGAGCCTTCCTCACATCTGGTGTTCCTCGGCGCAGTTGTCCTTGACATCCGGGCCGGTGGAGATGTGTTTTTCCCCGGCGGGGAATTTCTTCATCCCCGTGGAGTCGTACTGCGGGCAGACGCGCTGTTCCGGGTCGAGCGCGATGGCGTCGCGGCGTTTTTTCCTGCGTGACATATAGTTCACCCCCGGCCATATTATGGCCGGGGGCTTTGTGGAGTATGAGTATGACTGAGCGGTATCAGAGTTTGGCGGCCAGCTCGTTGAGGAGCGCCTCGGCCTTGTCGATATTGAAGATGCCGCAGGCGCAGGGCTCGGCCAGCTTGACGGCGGCTTTGCGCGCGGTGGTCCGGCCGGCGCGGATGTCGTCGATCATCTTGGAGACCAGGTTGGCGGAGATCATGCCGTGCCCGCACATGGTGGTAATCTCCATTATCTTCTCATCGGGCAGCTTGTCGATCTTGCCCCAGATGCCGAGCGAGAGATCGACGGAGTGACGCTGGATGCCGGCCTTTTTTGCGCAGCAGTCCACGTCGTCCACCAGGCCGGAGACGACCACGGAGTAGCCGTAGTCGGCCTCCTTGAGGGCCTTCATGACGGCGATGAGGGTGTCGCGGTCGCTGAAAACGGCGTGTATCATCGGTGCGTCGGGGGAGATGTTCTCGCGCAGCTCCTCAACGGTGTTCAGCGCCAGGTTGCCGATGCCGATGCCGCCCATGTTCACGGGGTGGAAGGGGGCCAGCAGGTCGATGTATTTTTTGAACGTCTCGACGCTGTCCTGGCTGTTCACGCCCCTGGCGGGCATGATGAGCACGACGTAGTCGTTGGTGCGGCCGTTCTCGCTCTTTACGCGGTGCAGAGTGTGGGTCATTTCGACGCCTCCTTTATCCTGTCCTCATAGCGCGGGCGCCCAAGGCCGAGGTTCGTCTTGGCCGAGGTGCGGTCAACGTCGATGTTCATGCCGTCGATGACGCGGCGGGCGTGCACGGTGTCGTCGCTCTCGTCCACGCGGCTGATAAGGCCGAGGGAGAAAACGCTGTCTATCTCCTTGGAGGCCTGCTTGAGCGCCTCCAGCACTTCCTCCGCCTTGTCCAGGTCGCAGCGGAACTCGACGATGGCGCTGAGCACGCGCTCGCCGAGGACGCTCTCGTCGAATTTGCCGGTCTTTTTGTCCACCATCAGGGCGGTGACGGGGTTGTTGACCTCGAACTCCCGGATGAGCGGGGCCACGGCCATGGCGACCTTCTGGATGTCCTCAAAGCTGGCGGAGACGCCGGGGCGGCCCAGCTCGACGGCGAAGCCGATGGTGTCCAGGTCGTGGATGATGCCGGTGACGTCGTTCGTCTTGACCTCCTCGGTGCCGCGGCCGGCGTGCTTGAGCGTGGTGTTCTCATGCTTGCCGAAGGGGTCGCTGAAGGCCTTGCGGTAGGCGCGCGGCGGCTCGAGGCGGACGTTGTATATGGCGTCGCGCGGACATTTGGCGTAGCGCAGGCAGGAGCAGCACTCGACGCAGGCGTCGAGGTCTATCGTCATGTGCCCGTCGGCTTCCTTTATCGCCCCCACGGGGCAATAGGGGACGCATTTTTTGCATTTGACGCATTTTGCGGGATCTATATACATGTTTACCTCCTTTGTCAGTCCTGCATGGAGGCGAGGGCCCTGACCGTGGCGTAGCGCTCGTTGGCCGCGCGCTGCACGTCCGCGATCTGCTCTTCGCTCATGCGGGAGAATTTACCGATGCCCTCGATGAACTCGGTGACGGGGATGGGCTTGTCGTTCTTGTAATTGAGCGTCCAGACCGGGCCTTCCTTTTCCCAGAGGGGGAACATGTTGGACTTCACGGCGCGGCGGGCGACTTCGATGGTGCGGTCGCAGGCAAAGCTCCAGCCGGTGGGGCAGGGGCAGAACACATGCAGATAGGCGAAGCCGTGCTTGGAGGCGGCCAGGCCCTTCTGCACCTTGCCGACGAGGTCGGCCATGTTGGCGGGGGTGGCGGTGGCGCAGTAGGCCACGCCGTGCATGGCCATGATGAGCGGGACGTATTTCTGCGCCTGCTGCTTGCCGGAGAGCTTGCTGCCCAGCGGGGTGGTGGAGGTGCGCGAGCCCTCGGTGGTGGTGGAGCTGCGCTGATAGCCCGTGTTCATATAGCCCTCGTTGTCGTAGCAGACGTAGAGGATGTGCTCGCCGCGCTCCGCCGCGCCGGACAGGCTCTGGAAGCCGCAGTCGGCGCTGGCGCCGTCGCCGGCCACGGCGACGATGTTGACGTCCTCGCGGCCCATGCGCTGGTACATGTGCGTGACGCCGGAGAGGAAGGAAGCGGCGTTGTCCAGCAGGGGGATGTGGACGGGTATCTTCATGCCGCTGTCAAAGTTCCAGCCGACGACGCCGCTGCCGGCCATGCAGCCGGGGGGCACGCAGACGATGGTGTTTTTGCCGGCGACCTGCAATATGCGGCGCAGCACCAGCTCGCCGCCGCAGCCCTGGCAGGCGGAGACGCCGGGGGAGACCATGTCCGGGCTGTTCCTGAGTATGTCGAGATAGTTCATTTTGCGGCCTCCTGATCCTTCATCAGCCAGCGGGTCTCATACTCGCCCGGCTGGTCCTTTATCTCGTTGAGACGGTCGATGACGCCCTCCATGTCGGCCACGGAGATGTCCGCGCCGCCAAGGCCGCCGATGGTGGAGAAGCGGGCCATGCCGCTGAGGTCCTCGATGGCGGAGCAGGTCTCGACATACATCGGGCCGCGGTCCCAGCCGTAGCAGACGCTGCGGTCCACGACGCAGAAGGCCTTTTTCCCGCCGAGGGCGTCGGCCAGGCGCTTCGCGGGGAAGGGGCGGTAGAAGCGTATCTTCACCAGGCCGGCGCGTATGCCGCGCTCGCGGGCGGTGTCCACGGCGTCCTTGCCGGCGCCGGTCATGCCGCCGATTGTGACGATGACGACCTCGGCGTCCTCGCAGCGGTATTCCTCGATGAGGCCGCCGTAGGAGCGGCCGAAGGCGGCGGCGAACTTTTTATCCGTCTCGTCGATGACGGCGAGGGCGTTCTGCATGGCCTGCAGGTGGCTGCGGCGGTAGTGCAGCATGAGCTCGCCGGGGGTCATGGGGTCGAGCGCAAGGGGCTTGTCGGGGTCGAGCAGGGCGCTGTAGAGCGGGCGGTGGGACGGCAGGAAGGCGTCCACTTCCTCCTGCGTGGGCATATCCACGCCGGCGGTCAGGTGGGAGCTGTAGAAGCCGTCGTAGCACACGTTGATGGGCAGCACCACGTCCGGGTGCTCGGCGATCATGTAGCCCTGGATGATCATGTCGGCGATTTCCTGGTTGCTGTCGCAGAACATCTGTATCCAGCCCGCGTCGCGGACGGAGATGGCGTCCTGCTGGCCGCTCCAGATGGTCTCCGGGGAGCTCATCTCGCGCGTGGCGATGGCCATGACCATGGGCAGGCGCATGGTGGACATGCGGTAGTAGGGCTCGTACATGAGGGCCAGGCCCTGGGCGCTCGTGGCGGTGAAGGTGCGCGCGCCGGCGGCGGCGGCGCCCTGCACGACGCTCATGGCGGAGTGCTCGCTCTCCACCTGCACCAGGTCGGAGTCCAGCTCGCCGTTGTGCACCATTTCCGAGAGGTGCTCGACGACGGAGGACTGCGGCGTGATGGGATAGGCGGCGATGAGGTCGAGGCGGCAGAGCGCGGCGGCCTCCGCGGCGGCGTAGTTGCCGGTGAGGACTTTGATCTTACCCATTGCTGTTCCCCCCTTCGCGGACCATGGAAATGGCCTTCCTCGGGCATTCGGCGGCGCAGATGCCGCAGCCCTTGCAGTAATCGTAGGTGATGTAATAACCCTTATCTTCCGCCCACTTGATGGAGTTGACGGGGCAGTAGCCCAGGCAGAGCCCGCAGTTGACGCAGAGGGACTTGTCCATCACCGGGCGGTGCGTGCGCCAGCTCGCGGTGTCGAGGACGTATATCCCCTCGTCGCCCACCGGCGTTATGTATCGTCTGTCGCTCATTTTGCACACTCCCCCTTCAGGATCTTGACAGTGTCGTACCCTTCCGCGGCCGCGAGGCGGTTGCCCTCGCCGAAGGCGGCGGCGATCTCCTCAAAGAGCAGCTCGCGGTCCACCAGATCGACGATGCGGGCGAAGGCGCCGAGGACGGAGGTGTTCGGCAGGTTACGGCCAAAGCGGCGCTCGGATATCTCCGTCGCGGCCACTTCGGCCACCAGGCCCGCGCAGTCGGGCACCAGCAGCTCTTCGAGCGGCTTGGTGGAGTTGATGAGCACGATGCCGCCGGGCTTGAGCCCCGCGTAGGTGTTGGGCATGGTGACGAGCGTGTCGTCCATGATGACGATCATGTCCGGCTCATAGATCTGCGTTTTCCGCCGTATCTCCTCACGGCTGAGCCTGAGGTAGCCGTACACGGGCGAGCCCTTCCGCTCAACGCCGAAGAAGGGGATGAACTGCCCGTGCAGGCCGGAGCGAACGGCGGCGTGGACCACGATCTGCGAGGCCTTTACCACGCCCTGCCCGCCCCTACCGTGCAGGCGGATCTCTTTCATATAGATTCCTCCTTAAAATTGCTTGCTTATCAGAAAATGCTCGAGCAGAGGTTGGCGAACAGGAACGTGCTGACGCCGACCCAGACGATGGCGCCGATGGCGACAACGATCATGGTGACGAAGGACTTGTCCTGCTCCACTTTGGTCATGTCGGTCTTGATGGTGGACATGGTGCTGAGTGTGAGCGCGCCGCAGGTGGACATGGGGCTGAAGCCCGCCAGGGAGCCGCCGGCGATGACCGCGGCGATGACAGCGACCGGGTCGCCGCCGCCGACGGAGGCCACGAGCTCGCTGGCCATCGGCACGAGCGTGGGGTAGACGACGCCGAAGCCGGAGCTGACAAGGCTCATGATGCCGGCCGTGATGCCCGTGAACGGGGCCACAGTGCTCGGGGACATGACGTTGGAGAGGGCGTTGCACAGCAGGTCGATGCCGCCGGCCTCGGAGATGACGCTCATCAGCACGCCGACGCCGAGGATCATCAGTATCGTGTGCCAGGGGACGGCCTTGATGCTCTTGCCGTCGTCGGCCAGGTTGAAGAGGAAAAGCAGGCCGGCCAGCACATAGGAGATGAGGCCCACGTCGAAGTCGAAGCCCATGACGAGCACGAGCATGACCACCACGGTGGCGAGGGCGATGAGCTGCTGTTTGGTGGCCTTGGCCTTTTCGATGACGACGCTGCCGGGGGCGGCCTTCACGCGGAAGCCCTTGAACGCGAAGTAGAGGACGGCGGCGTAGATGATGGTGGTGATGACCTGGAAGGCAAAGACCGGGAGGATGACGCCGCTCTCCAGGCCCTGCTCGGCGGCGAGGGTGGAGACGAGCGTGCCCTCAGGCGTCCAGGCACATACGCGGCCGCCCATCAGGCCGCAGCCGCCGATGACGCCCATCATGATGGGGCTGTAGCCGGCGGAGATGGCGATGGAGACGGTGAGGGTGACGACCAGGGTCGTGGGAGGGATGGCGCCGGGGCCGATGGCGGAGAGGGAGAAGCCCAGCAGATAGGCGATGATGGGCAGCACCCAGATGCGGTGCCCGGCCAGGGCGACGATCTTCTTCGAGAGCATGTCGAACGCACCTGTGGAGTTGACCACAGAGAAGAGCAGCGTGATACCGGAGAGCGTTACGAACAGGGAGGAGCTCAGAGTGCCGATGATCTCCTTGTCGGTCATGCCCAGCACGCGGCCGAGCACGAGGGCGGCGGCAAAGGCCAGCACGCCCATGTTCACCTTGCGCCAGAACGCGAGCGCGATGAGCACGATGAATACGATGATAGATATTACGTCCATTTTTGCAGTCCTTTCTATTATTTTATTCCCTCTTATTTGCCGGGGCAAGCACGGCTTTTAATTTTTACAGATATCCACCTCCCGACCAGCCAAAATTGCCCACGGCAACGTGTGAACAGCGCTCACAATGCGATTTGTTAAAATAATAGGAACAACATTCCGAAAATTGAAGAAGAAAAAATCGAGAACTCGCTCGAATGCAAAAATAATCGGAACAGCATACCGAATAATAGCCCAAATGTTTGCCGCCAGCGGCGGCTCATCTACTGTATAGCACTTTGCAACATAAAAGTCAAGCGGTTTTTTATTGAATATATGCAAAATGATGCCCGGCAGCGGCCGGGCATCATTCGCGGTCTTAAGTTCAGGCGAGGCGGCGCTTTATGTGGCCGGCGATCTCCTCCTGGCGGGGCTGGAGATAGTCGCGGCGGCCGCTGACGGAGATGGCGGCGATGACGCGGCCGCCGGCGTCGAACACCGGGCAGCCGACGCAGAAGAGGCCCTCGTGCGATTCCTCATCGTCCACGGCGTAGCCGCGCTGGCGGACGAGCTCCAGCTCGCTTTGCAGGTCGGCCATGTTGGTGATGGTGTGCTTCGTCATGGCGGTAAAGCTGATCTTGTCAAAGCAGTAGCGGGCGCGTTCGGGGTCAAGAAAGGCTAACAGGCACTTGCCGGTGCTGGTGCCGTAGGGGGGCAGCTTGCCGCCGACGTGCGAGCTCATGTACACGAAGGGGCCGGCGGATATCTTGGCGATTATCATCAGGTCGCTGCCGTCGATGACGGCGAGGTGCGTTGTCGATTGGTAAGCCTCCGCCAGTTCGTGCATCAGCGGCGAGAGGGCGCGGGCGAGCTCGTTGCGCTCGTGTACCAGTTCGCCGAAGAACATGAGCCCGATGCCCAGGCGGTAGCGCCCGGTGTCGGTGTTCTGCATGAGGAAGCGCCCGCGCTCGAGCGCGGCGACGATACGCGAAACGCTGGCTTTGCTCATGTCCAGCTCGCGCGCCAGCTCGGAAATGCCGCGCTCCTCCTTGTCAACGAAGCAGTTGAGGAGCCTGATGGCGTTGTCAACGGACTGGGAAAACTCGCGTTCGCCCCTGGCGGCCATACGATCACCCCTTGGATAGAATAAGACCGGCGCTGAGCCGCTCGGCCGCGCGCCGGTTTTGTTGGTGACCCAGCGGGGATTCGAACCCCGGACACCCTGCTTAAAAGGCAGGTGCTCTGCCTGCTGAGCTACTGGGTCATATGTGAAATGCCATTGTCAGTAAGAAACACAAAACTGAATCACCGATTCAGTTTTGAGAGGAGGCGCAAGGAAGCGTGCGCAGTTTTCGGCGACAGCCTTTGGCTTTCGCCGGAAACGGAGCAAAGCGGACTTTGCGCCGACGACGTGGCTGGGATGGCAGGACTCGAACCTACAATATCAGAGTCAAAGTCTGGTGTGTTACCGTTACACTACATCCCACCATCGACTTGTGCAGAGAGGCCGGCATTGCCGGCCTCCCGCATTTCTGGGGTGGGAGATGGGGCTCGAACCCACGACACCCGGAACCACAATCCGGTGCTCATACCAACTGAGCTACACCCACCATTATTTGCGTTACTGGCACGCCAGGAGGGATTCGAACCCCCGGCCTACTGCTTAGAAGGCAGTTGCTCTATCCTACTGAGCTACTGGCGCATGTCGCCTGAGCAGCAATACCGGCGGAACGCGCGCCCACAAGCCTTGATATATTATCATCCGCGGCGGGATTTGTCAATATCTTTTGCGGATATTTTGCGCAAAAAGTCACTTCGCCAGGCCCAGGCGCGCCTCCACGCGCTCCAGCGCGGCGTCGATGACCGGCTCACAGCGGCCCAGCACCAGTTCGCACTCGCGCCGCAGCGTCATGGCGAACACTTCGTCGGGCATGATGGAGGCGTTGATGAGGATGTTCATGCGCGCCGCGCGCATGGCGGCGCGGCAGAGCTCCAGCCCCACGCCCACGTCGGAGGCGGCGCCGCGCAGGCCGTGTTCCGCCAGCGGCGCGAGAAGCCCGGCCACGTCCTCGCAGGTGTAGAGCACGTCCGTGGGCACATAGCAGGCCACGCGCAGCGCGGCGTCCATGTGCGCTTTGCGCTCGGGGTCGTCCTTCGGCAGGGAGAGGTATTTTTGCAGCGGGGCAAAGGCCCGCGCGTCCTCGTCGATGAGCGTGACGAGGTGCCGCCGTGCCGCCTCGAGCTGTTCGAGGGCGCGGCGGATGTCCTCCTCGTACTGCGCGTACGATTTTTTCCCGCTGGTGAGGCTGCACACCATGGAGCCGAGCGCGGCGGCCAGCGCGCCGGCAAGCGCCGCGGCGCCGCCGCCCCCGGGCGCGGGGGCGTTCGAGGCCAGGGCGGCGTCGAAGTCGTTTATGCTCATGTTGGCGAATTTATCCATCATTTTTACCTCCGTTAAGTGTGGTCAGGAGCCGCATATCAGCTGCAAAAGGGCGCTCTCGGGCGCGCCGGGGGCGGCTTTTTTGAGGATGCCGAGCAGCTTCCGGGCGGACTCCGAGGGCTCCTCGCGGTAGGCGGCGGCGATGAGCTCGGGGGACACGAGGCGCTCCGCCGGCGTATAGACGGCGACGGGCCAGCCGTACTCGAGGCCGCGGGCGTTGCGCCGGCGGCGGAAGGCGCGTATCACGAGGTACGCCTGCTGTTGGAGCTTTGCCACCGTGCCCTCGAAGTTGCGCTCGCCGCCCTTGCCAAAGCCGGCCAGGTTCTTGAGCTCATAGGAGGGCAGCTCGTCCGCGAGGGCGAAGCAGTCCATGATCTTCTTGCAGCGGTGGCTGGCCTTGCCGTCCTCATAGAGGGCGTCGAAGTCATAGCCGTCGCGCCGTATGTTGGCGAAGCGCGGGAAGCACTCGGGCGAGACGAAACCGGCCCTGCCGCCGAAAAATTTGCCGTACAGCGCGCGGCCGGAGGCGGCTATAGTCTCGCGCCAGTACCAGGGGTCGCGCTCGAGGTCGCCGCTCCACCACCATTCGGCGGGCGTGAGCTCCTCGACGGAAAAGCCCGGCACGGCCCCGGCGAAGAGCGGGAGGAGCCCGGTGCGGTCCACCGCGGCTATCACGTCCTCCGGGCTGCGGAGGCAGGCGCTGCTGCTTTCGGGCGGGCCGGAGAGGATAAATTCGCCGTTTTCGAGTTTCATTATATCAGATGGTCCTTTACTATCGGGATTTTGGAGAGCACCCACCAGGCGGCGAGGCTGAGCGCGAGCACACAGGCCGCCTGTACCGGCACGGCCAGCAGCGGCGGCATGACCGTGAGGTCGAAGCCGAACTGGCGGAAGGCCATCACGAAGGCCATGTGTATGAGATAGACGGCGAAGCTGGCCTTCACCAGGCGGGCGACGCGCGCGCTGCTCGCGCGCTGTGCGAAGCGGCGGCGGAGGGCGCAGAAGAGGCCCGCGGCCATCAGCGCCGGACCGGGGGACATGCCCTCCATGAACTGCAGGGCGTTTTCGCCCGTGAGGACGGAGGCGAGCGCCGTGCCGCCGAAAGTGAGGGCAAAGCCGGCGAGGAACATCAGCACGCCGCCGCGCAGGGAGAGGCTCTCCACGTCCCGCGTATTCAGATAGTGCCCCAGCAGGGCGTAGCCCATGGCGGACCAGGCCATGTTGATGTCGTACTGCGTGGTGATGCCGCCCAGCCATTCGAGCGGCGGGTAATAGCGCAGCAGGGGCACGGCGATGCCCAGCACGGCCCAGACGGCGATGGCGTAGCGCATCTCCCGCTCCGTGGCGGCGCGGGTGAACACGCGCAGCACGGGCAGCAGGGCGTACAGCAGCAGGAGTATCTGTAAATAGTACAGGTGGAAGTAGTGGTCGAACTTCAGCGTGTGGACGATGGAGTTTATGAGGAAGTTTTCCTCCGTCCAGCGGATGAGGATGTACTGGCCCGCGACCACCAGCATGTAATAGGCCCAGGACCAGAACAGGAGGATGATGAGCACGCGCAGGAAGTATTTTTTCCACACCGTTTTGGCGTCCAGCCGCCGCGCGGGCGGGAGCATCAGCGCGCCGGTGCACATGAAGAACACGGGCACGGCGAAGCGCGCCAGCGAATCCCAGAACGCGCTGCTGAGCCAGCTGAAGCTGCCGATGGGGAAGAGCTCCAGGCCGTAACCGGAGAGATGGATGACGGCGACGCCCACGCAGGCGAGCAGTTTCATCGCGTCGAGGGCGAGCGAGCGTTTTTGCATATTTCCTCCTCCTTCCGGGAGCAGATGAGGCCCATGTATATCCACACGAGCGGCGCCACCAGGCAGAGCCCGAGCCCGAAGAGGCTCTGCACCAGGTAACAGGCGAGCGCCGCGCCCACGGCCGGCGCACAGCCGCGGAAAAAGCGCCGCAGGCTCTCCGCACAGAGGGCGAGATAGGGGATGAGCCCGAGAGCGCCGAGGTTGACGAGGTAGCCCAGCGGCTCGCAGTGCGCGTTGTCCACATGCGTGGACATGGTGGAGCCGGTCTCTTCCACAAATCGGGAGAAGGTCATGTCCGTGCGCAGCGCGAGCGTGTCCGGCCCGCCGCCCACGAGCGGCCGCTCGCCGGCCAGGCGCAGGCATTCGCGCCAGATGGCCACGCGGCTGGAGCCGTAGCTGTCCTCCACATGGCCGTGCAGGAGCTGCGAGAGCTCGTGCAGCGTGCCGCTGCCGCCGCCGTAGAAATAGACGGCCGCGAGGGCGGCCAGGCAGAGGGCGGCCAGGCAGCCGGCGGCGATGAGCGCCTTTTTGCGGCTGTGAGAGGTAAAGTTTACATAATACGGTATCAACACCACCGCCGCGGCGGCCAGCGCCACGGCCCCGGAGGCCACGCGCGAGGCGATGAGCACCCCCAGGCAGAGCGCGGCGGCAACGAGCACAAGGCGGTCGCGCAGCGCGCGGTGCGTCAGCGCGTGCCAGACAAAGAGGGGGATGCAGAGGCAATAAAAGGCGGCGAGCAGGTTGGTGTTGCCGATCGTGCCGAGAAACTCGCCCGTGTAGCGCACATTGGCGTCGAAGTATGTGAGCTCTCCGGGGTAGAGGCCGAAGGGGTTTTCGCCCAGCAGCTGGGGGATGGCCACCAGCGAGCAGATGGAGGCGGAGGCGGCGAGCAGGTAGACATAATATTTTTTCCACTCGCCGAAGGCGGAGACGCCGAGGAAGATGCCGCCGTACAGCAGCAGCGTCAGCAGCCCGTCGTAGCGGCTCGCGCCCAGTATCACGGCGCGGCCGTAGGGCGAGAGGGCCGCCGAGAGGCAGGCCGCGGCCATGAAGGCGAGGGCGAACCACTGCGGCAGGCGCGCCCGGCGCGGCTTTTCGCCGACCAGCAGCGCGCAGGGCAGCAGCAGGGCCAGATAGAGGGCGCTGAGCACGGCGAAAAAGAGGAATTTGCCGCGGGTGATGGCGGCGTAGCCCTCCGTGCCCGTCCACAGGGGGAAAACGAGCAGCATCAGCGATATGTACTTGTCCGTCAGCCATCGCGCTTTCATATGTGAATATTAGCACACTTCGCCCTTGCGCGCAATGGCGGCATGTGTTTTAATGTCACGTGGAGGCGAGAAGTATGTATTTTGATTCGCACGCGCACTACGACAGCCGGCAGTTCGACCGGGACCGCGAGGAGCTGCTCGCTGCCCTGCCCGCGCGGGGCGTGGAGTGCGTGATAGACCCCGGCTGCGACGGGGAGACGAGCCGCCTGGCGCTGGATATCGCGGAGCGGCATGGCTATATCTACGCCGCCGTGGGCTGGCACCCGCAGGAGTGGGAGAGCTGGACGGAGGGCAGCCTGGACGAGATACGCGCGCTGGCCGCGCACCCGCGGGCCGTGGCCATCGGCGAGATCGGGCTCGACTACTACTGGGACAAGGAGCACAAGGAGCTGCAGGAGCATATGCTGCGCGCGCAGCTGGAGCTGGCGCTGGAACTGGATAAGCCCGTCATCATCCACGACCGGGACGCGCACGCCGACTGCATGGCCATAACGCTCGGCTATCCTGCGCTGAGGGGCGTGTACCACTGCTTTTCCGGCAGCGCGCAGATGGCGCGGCAGCTGTTGGAGGCCGGCTGGTACCTGGGCTTCGACGGGCCGGTGACATATAAAAACGCACGCCGTAACCTGGAAGCGCTTGTCGCCACGCCGCTGGAGCGGATACTGATCGAGACGGACAGCCCCTATCTGACGCCGGAGCCGCTGCGCGGGCAGCGCAACGACAGCGCGAAGCTGGAATACGTCGTGCGCAAGATCGCGGAGGTCAAGGGCATGGAGCCGGAGGCCGTGGCGCGCGCCACGGCGGAAAACGCGAGGAGGCTGTTCAACATATGACGATCAGGGAAATAAACGAGCGGACGCCGGAGCTCATAGAGCGGCTGACGGCGGTCTGGGAGAGCTCCGCGCGTGCGACGCACACGTTCCTCTCCGAGCAGGAGCTCATGGAGATAAAAAAAGAGGTGCCGGGCGCCCTGCGCGGCGTAGACAGGCTGTTTACGGCGGAGGATGAGGAAGGCATCCCCGCCGCGTTCATGGGCGTGGAGGGGCCGTCGCTGGAGATGCTGTTCGTCTCCGCCGCCGCGCGCGGCCGCGGGATGGGCGGCGCGCTGCTGAGGTACGGCGTCGAGCGCTGCGGCGTGCGCACCCTGGCGGTGAACGAGCAAAACCCGCAGGCGCGCGGGGTCTATGAGCACATGGGCTTTGCGGCCGTGCGGCGCACGGAGCTGGACGAACAGGGGAGGCCTTACCCGCTGGTCTACATGGAGCTGAGGCGGGAGCCAAAGCATATTGAAGACGGCGGGCGATGATGGTATAATACCCTCAGAAACGATCGACGAAAGGGAGGACGATCATGTTCATTCTGAGAATGGCCCTTCACGAAGGCGGGCACGGGCACGAGCACACGCATGACATGAGCCTGACGCCCGAGCAGACCATCGCCCTGCTGGGCTACACGCTGGAGCACAACCGCAGCCACGTCGAGGAGCTGGGCGACCTGGCTCTCGCGCTGGAGCTGCAGGGCAAGGACGAAGCGGCGCAGTCCGTGCACGAGGCGATACACTTCTTTGAGCACGGCAACGACAGGCTGAACGAGGCCCTGCTGCTGGCAAAGGGGGAGTGAAGCATGTGCCTTTCGGATGCCTTTGCGGTCAGCGGCGGCGAGCGCAGGCCGCTGATGAACTATGTCTCCGGCATCTCCGTGGACGGCGAAAAGGTCGTGCTGACGGATATGCTGGGCGCGAAAAAGACCGTCACCGGCACGCTGAAGAGCGTGGACCTGACGAAAAACGTCATCCTCATCGAGACGGAGTAAAGATTCGCCCCGGGAGCCGCAAACACGGCTCCCGGGGCGCTTTTTATCGTGTTATATCCCCGTCAGGCGAGCAGGGACAGCAGCTGCGGGTGCAGCGGGGCGTTGGCGGCGAGGACGGCGCTGCCGTGCGTCAGCGGCAGGGGCTCGCCGGTGAGCGTGGTGGCCCTGCCCCCGGCCTCGGCAACGATGAGCGCGCCGGCGGCGTAGTCCCAGGGCTGGAGCATCAGCTCCACATAGGCGTCCAGCCGGCCCACGGCCACGTGGCAGAGGTCGAGCGAGGCGCAGCCGGAGCGGCGCACGTCCTGGCAGCGGTCATAGAGCAGGCGCATCTGGCGGAAGGCCTCGCCGGCCATGTGCTTGTAGCCGGGCACGGTGCCGACGGCCACCAGGGCGTCCTGGAACTGGGACGAGCGGCTGACGGAGATGAGCTCGCCGTTGAGGCTGGCGCCGCAGCCCTCGCAGGCCGAGTAGCACTCACCGCGGAAGGGGTCGTACACCACGCCGAAGCGCACCGCGCCGCCCTCCGCATAGGCCAGCGACACGGCGCTCAGCCGCAGGCCGTGGATGAGGTTGGTCGTGCCGTCAACGGGGTCGAGTATCCAGAAGGGGCGCGCGGGGTCGATGGCGGAGTTGTCCTTCTCCTCGCCCATGAACTGTACATTGGGCGCAATGGCCGCCAGCTGCCGCGCCAGGAAGCCCTGCACGGCCACGTCCACGTCCGTGACGAAATCGGCAGCGCCCTTGGCCCGCACACGGTGTATGCCGCTCGACAAAATGACCTCGCCGGCCTCCCGCACGGCGTCGATGGCCCGCATCATGATGGGCTCGTATCGTATGCTCATATCAACACCCCTGAGTGGTATTTGCATTGATTTTAGCACAGGACGGTAAATTATTCAGCCGCAAAAATGTAAATTGTGCCGCCGCGTCGCGGCGGCGGGCGGGATGCAGGGCAAGGCCCTGCGGCCTGGTTCTGAGAGATTTCTTTTGCTTGCGCCAAAAGAAACCCCTCAGACTCCAAAGAAAAGCGCTTTGGCGGAAGTCGGAGCCGGGTGCTGTCTTTTATTGCTTTGCGCTTGTTCCGGGTGGTCATCCCGGTGTCGAATAGCCCTGCCCATCGCCGACCGCGGTTGGCTTCGCTTACGCTCGCGCCGCTGAGTTGTGGCAAGACCCAAGCCTCCCCTGCCGTGCAGGGGAGGTGGCGCCTGCGGAGCAGGCGACGGAGGGGTGTTGGAGGTTTGCGTATCTTACCAAAGAACCGCAGACCTTCGGCACCCCTCCGGCCGCACCTTAGTGCGGCCACCTCCCCTACAATGTAGGGGAGGCGAACCGCGGCGAGCGTAGCGAGCCGCCCGGGGGGCAAGGGGGCGGAGCCCCCAATAACGCCGCGACAAGCGCGGCGTTCCGCCCAACGCAAACCACCCCTCGTGGGCGGGCTCCGCCCGCCCGGCGCATTTCGCACGCCCGCGCCCGCCAGCGCGGGCGGCGTATTTAAGTCCCATTTTGCTTAAGCAAAATGGGACACATTAGAAAAGCCCGTGCGGTCAGTGGCAGAAACCTCCCAAGCATAGGAATGGCCGCCCGCATAGGGCGGACAAAATCGCCCCGGGGCTTTGCCTCGGGGCGATACCTTATCTTGCGCCTTTGAGGCGCAACCGCGCCGCCGTGCGGCGCGCAAAATATATGGGCCTCCGGGGCAAAAGCCCCGGAGGCCCATATATTTTTTATGGAGGGGAGCCTACGAGGGGGACCCCCGGTCCCCCTCGTATTTTCTTTTACTCCTCGTACATCTTCTTCAGCTTGAGCAGGTGCTCATAGCGCGCCTTGGCGTTCTCCTCGCTGGCCTCGAACAGGCGTTCCGCACGGTCGGGGAACTCGCGGGTCAGGCGGGAGTAGCGGGCCTCGTTCATGAGGAACTCGCGGTAGCCGCCGGCAGGCTCCTTGCTGTCCAGCGTGAAGGGCTTCTCAGCCGCCGGGTCATAGCGGAAGAGGTTCCAGTAGCCGCAGTCAACGGCACGCTTCATCTCGGCCTGGCAGTTGGTCATGCCGCCCTTGATGCTGTGCATCTCGCAGGGGGCGTAGCCAATGATGAGGGACGGGCCGTGATAGGCCTCGGCCTCGGTGATGGCCTTGATGGTCTGGTTCGGGTTGGCGCCCATGGCGACCTGGGCCACGTAGACGTAACCATAGGTCATGGCGAGCTCGGCGAGGGCCTTGCTCTTGATCTCCTTGCCGGCCGCGGCAAACTGAGCAACCTGGCCGATGTTGGAGGCCTTGCTGGCCTGGCCGCCGGTGTTGGAATAGACCTCGGTGTCGAACACGAAGACGTTGACGTCCTCGCCGCTGGCGAGCACATGGTCAAGGCCGCCGTAGCCGATGTCGTAGGCCCAGCCGTCGCCGCCCATGATCCAGACGGACTTCTTGTTCAGGTAATCCTTCTTGTCAAGGATCTCCTTGGCGAGCTTGCAGGCGTCGCACTCGCAGTAGGTCTTGCCGGCCTTGGCGAGCTTCTCGCCGAAAGCCTTGATCTCGGCGTTGTCGCTGGCGCAGAGCTCGTCCACGGTGCACAGGCCGTCCTCGAGGGCGGCGATGTAGGCCTTGGTGGCCTCGCCGTTGGCGTTGCCGTCGTTATAGGTGTCGAGCCACTTCTGGGCGGCTTCCTTGATGGCGGGAGTGCACCAGCTGAGGGCGATGAGCTCGCGGGTCTTTTCAGCGAGGTCGTCGCGGAGCTTCTTCTGGCCGAGGTAGAGGCCCAGGCCGTGCTCGGCGTTGTCCTCGAACAGGCTGTTGACCCAGGCGGGGCCCTTGCCTTCCTTGTTCACGGTGTACGGGCTGGTGGCCGCCGGACCGCCCCAGATGGAGGAGCAGCCGGTGGCGTTGGAGATTATCATGTGGTCGCCGAAGAGCTGGGTGATCAGGCGGGCGTAGCTGGTCTCGGCGCAGCCGGCGCAGCTGCCGGAGAACTCGAGCATGGGCTGCTTGAACTGGCTGCCCTTGACGGTGTTGTCCTGCATGTCCTTCTTCTCGGACACCTTCTCGGTCATATACGTCCAGACATCCTGCTGGTCGAGCTGGCTCTCCATCGGCACCATGGTCAGGCTCTTGGTCGGGCAGACGTTGGCGCAGACGCCGCAGCCCATGCAGTCCAGCGGGCTGACGGCCAGGGAGAAGCTGTACACGCCCTTGCCCTTGCCGGCCTTGACGGGGACGACCTTGGCGGCAGCGGGAGCGGCCTTGGCCTCTTCCTCGTTGAGGGCGTAAGCCCTGATGGTGGCGTGCGGGCAGACGTAGGCGCACTGGTTGCACTGTACGCACTTCTCGCTGTTCCACTCGGGCACGGAGACGGCCACGCCGCGCTTCTCATAGGCGCTCGCGCCGAGTTCGAAGGTGCCGTCCGCGTGGGCCTTGAAGGCGCTGACGGGCAGGCTGTCGCCGTCCATCTTGCCGACGGGGTCGAGGATCTCGCTGACCATCTTGACGACCGGGGCGCGGCCGGTGAGCTCGATGGGCTTGGTCTCGTCAACGGCGGTGAGCCAGCTCTCGGGCACGTCCACCACGGTGTAGGCGCTCGCGCCGAGCTCGATGGCCTTGTGGTTCATGTCCACGACGTCCTGGCCCTTCTTCAGGTAGGAGTGCGTGGCGGCGTCCTTCATGTACTTGATGGCCTGGTCCTCGGGGATGACGTTGGCCAGGGAGAAGAAGGCGCTCTGCAGGATGGTGTTGGTGCGCTTGCCCATGCCGATCTTGGCGGCGAGGTCGATCGCGTTGATCATGACGAGCTTTATCTTGTTCTTGGCGATATACCTCTTGGCGTCCGCGTCGAGGTGGTGCTCAAGCTCGGCGAAGTCCCACTGGCTGTTCACGAGGAACACGCCGCCGGCCTTCAGCTTCTGGGCCATCTTGAAGCCCTTGGTGATATAGCTGGGGTTGTGGCAGGCCACGAAGTCGGCCTTGTTTATATAGTACGGGCTCTTGATGGGCTTGTCGCCGAAGCGCAGGTGGCTGATGGTGACGCCGCCGGTCTTCTTGGAGTCGTACTGGAAGTAGGCCTGGACGTACTTGTTGGTGTGGTCGCCGATGATCTTGATGGAGTTCTTGTTGGCGCCGACGGTGCCGTCGCCGCCGAGGCCCCAGAACATGCAGGACACAGTGCCCTTGGGGGCGGTGTCCGGAGCGGCGGTCTCGCGCAGGGACATGCGGGTGACGTCGTCCACGATGCCGACGGTGAACTGGCGCTTCGGGTTGGCCTTGCTGAGCTCCTTGTAGACGGCGAAAACGCTCGCGGGAGGCGTGTCCTTGCTGGCCAGGCCGTAGCGGCCGCCGATCACGCGGATGTCGTTGCGGCCGGCGTTGGCCAGGCTGGTGACGACGTCCAGATAGAGGGGCTCGCCCTGGGCGCCCGGCTCCTTGGTGCGGTCGAGCACGGCGATGGACTTACATGTCTCGGGGATGGCGGCCAGCAGCTTGTCCGCGCGCCAGGGGCGGTACAGGCGGACCTTGATGAGGCCGACCTTCTGGCCGTGGGCGTTCAGGTAGTCGATGACTTCCTCGGTCACGTCGCAGATGGAGCCCATGGCGACGATGACGCGGTCGGCGTCCGGCGCGCCGTAGTAGTTGAAGAGCTGGTAGTCGGTGCCGAGCTTGCGGTTGACCTTCTTCATATACTCCTCGACGATGCCGGGGACGGCCTCGTAGTACTTGTTGGAGGCCTCGCGGTTCTGGAAGAAGATGTCGCCGTTCTCGTGGCTGCCGCGCATCTGAGGATGCTCGGGGTTCAGCGCGCGGGCGCGGAACTCCTCAACAGCCTTCATGTCCACCATGGAGGCGAGATCCTTGTAGTCCCAAACGGCTATCTTCTGGATCTCGTGGCTGGTGCGGAAGCCGTCGAAGAAGTTCAGGAAGGGGACGCGGCCCTTGATGGCGGCCAGGTGAGCGACGGCGGAGAGGTCCATGACCTCCTGCACGTTGCCCTCGCAGAGCATGGCAAAGCCGGTCTGGCGGCAGGCCATGACGTCCTGGTGGTCGCCGAAGATGGACAGCGTGTGGCTGGCCAGGGTGCGGGCCGTGACATGGAACACGCCGGGGAGCAGCTCGCCCGCGATCTTGTACATGTTGGGGATCATGAGCAGCAGGCCCTGGGACGCGGTGTAGGTCGTCGTGAGGGCGCCGGCGTTGAGGGAGCCGTGAACAGCGCCGGCGGCGCCGGACTCGGCCTGCATCTCCTGCACCTTAATGGTGGTGCCGAAGATATTCTTCAGTCCCGCGGCAGACCACTGGTCCACATAGTCGGCCATCGGGCTGGACGGCGTGATCGGGTAGATAGCCGCAACTTCCGTAAAGGCATACGAAACGTGAGCGGCGGCCTGGTTGCCGTCCATGGTTTTGAGTTTTCTCGCCATACTTTCATCTCCACAATTTTATTATGAATGAAGGGGCCAAAGCGTTATAATATTATCACTACCTGGCGGGTATGTAAACTACTTTTTGCTCTAAAAAAGCACAAAATTTTGCGCGAACAGCCAAAATGTTTTTCACTTTGGATTTTTGGGACAAAAAGGGCCGGAGGTGTGCGGAATCCCCACGCCGCAGCGCGAGGGGGCGGGAAACTGCCCCTTGTGCTTTTCGCGCGGATGTATTATAATTACATACCCACCCTCAATGGCCCTGCGAGGGCCGATGTCCCGAAAGGAGGAGCATCATGGTGAGGCTTGACAACGAAAAGGGCGCCATCACGATAACGGACGAGGTGTTTGCCAACCTGGCGGGGGACGCCGCCACGAGCTGCTTTGGCGTCAAGGCCATGGCCGCGCGCGGCAAGGACGGCGTGTTCCAGCTGCGGCGCGAATCCATGTCCCGCGGCGTGGCCGCCCGGCTCGGCGAGGACGGCAGCGTTTCGCTGGAGCTGCACATCGCAGTGGACCACGGCGTGAACCTGATGGCCCTGTGCAGCAGCATCATGAACGAAGTGAGCTATAAGGTCGCCATGGCCACCGGCGTGCCGGTGAAGCGCGTGGACGTATATGTTGACACGATGATCATCGGCTGAGCCGGATATCAGAATTACAGGAAGTTCGGAGGTAGGCCCTCTTGAGAGAATTCATTGACGCGGCGCTTTTCGGCGAGATCATCCAGTGCGCCAACGCCGCACTCGTACAGAACAAGCAGCTCATCAACGAGCTGAACGTCTTCCCGGTCCCGGACGGGGACACGGGCACCAACATGAGCCTGACGATGGGCGCCGCGGCGGCGGAGCTGGGGAAAAAGAGCTTCCCCACGCTCGGCGAGGCGGCGTCCTGCGCCGCGAACGCAATGCTGCGCGGCGCGCGCGGCAATTCCGGCGTCATCCTCTCGCTGCTATTCCGCGGGCTGGCGAAAAAGCTCAAGGGCTGCGAGCGGGCGGAGGCCAAGCTCTTCGCCGAGGCCATGAGCGCCGGCGTGGACGCGGCCTATAAGGCCGTGATGAAGCCGGCGGAGGGGACGATACTCACCGTCTCGCGCGTTTCCACCAGCGCGGCGCTGGAGTTCGCCGAGCACGGCAGCGACCTGGAGCTGCTGATGAGCTGCGCCTGCGAGTCCGCGGCCGAGGCCCTGGCGGACACGATAAACCTCAACCCCGTGCTCAAGCGCGCGGGCGTGGTGGACGCGGGCGGCAAGGGCTACCTTTTCATCCTTGAGGCCACGCTGGCCGTCCTCCGCGGGGAGGGCTACACCATCGAGGAAGCGGGAGATGAGGGCCCCGGTCAGGGCGCGGAGGCGCGCGAGCGGGCCGACTTTTCCGACTTTTCCACCGGCGAGATCGCCTTTGCCTACTGCACGGAGTTCATCGTCGGCCGCGAGAACAGCAAGGACCCCGCGCAGCTGCGCGGGTACCTGGAGTCGCTGGGCGACTGCGTGGTGGTCGTCGATGACGACGAGATCATCAAGGTACACGTGCACACGAACGTCCCCGGCAACGTGCTCACCGAGGCGCTGACCTACGGGCCGCTGCTGAAGGTGAAGATCGAGAACATGCGCGAGCAGCACAGCGAGATGGCCGGCGGCGGGGCCGCCAAGGCTGCGCCGGCGCCGGAAAAGGCGCCGGAGATAGAGTTCGCGGAGCCGGAGAAGCCCTTCGGCGCGGTGGCCGTCTGCGCGGGCGCGGGCATGGCCGAGCTCTTCCGCGAGCTGGGAGCGGACAACATCGTCACCGGCGGGCAGACCATGAACCCCTCCACGGAGGACATCCTGCGCGCCGTTGACCGCACGCCGGCGGAGACGGTGTTCGTACTGCCCAACAACAAGAACATAATCATGGCCGCCGAGCAGTGCGCGCCGATGACGAAGAAAAACGTCGTCGTCGTGCCCACCAAGACGGTGCCGCAGGGCATCACGGCCCTGCTCTCGCTGGACGAGGGCTCCACGGCGGAGGACATAGCGGCGGACATGAAGGAGGCCATCGGCGGCGTGCACACGGCGCTCGTGACCTACGCGGCGCGCGACAGCGAGTTCGACGGGCACCAGATACACGCGGGCGAGTACCTCGCGCTGCTGGACGGCGCGCTCATCGGCAGCTACACCGGGCTCGACGAGCTGGTGGACGAGCTGGCCACGGCGGCGGACGCCCTGGACCCGGCCGTCATCAGCGTCTATTACGGCGAGGACGTGAGCGGCGAGGAGGCCGAGGCCACCGCCGGCGCGCTCGGCGGGCGCTTCCCGGACGCGGAGCTGACAGTCGTGAACGGCGGGCAGCCGGTATACTACTACATGATCTCGATAGAGTGACGAAAAAGGGCCCGGAAGGGCCCTTTTTCGCACTGTGAAAGGTGGAAAGCGCGTGGACATATACGCCTATTGGGACGCGGTCCTCGGCCAGCGGGAGGACGATATGAGGCGGTTTTTCCGCGAAGGCGCCGTGGTGAACTGGCCGAATACGAACGAGAGCTTCACTGTGGAGGAGTTCATCCGCGCAAACTGCGAATACCCCGGCAACTGGGCCGGGGAGATAGAGCGCGTGGAACGCCTCGGGGAGCTTATAATAACGGCGGTGCGCGTTTTCCCGCGCGGGGGAGGCGCGTCCTTCCACTCCGTGTCCTTCATCCGGCTGGACGGGGACATGATAAGCTCCGTGGACGAGTACTGGGGCGACGACGGCCAGCCACCCGAGTGGAGGAGGGCGCTGAGCCTCGGCCGGGAGCTTGTGCCGGCCGGGGAGAACCCGGAGCGCGGGGGCTGAAACGACGGCGCACGGCCGCGCGAAAGGTTTACATAATATAAAACCACGCGGCGTCCATGAGCGCCGGAGGGGGCGTCCCTCGCTCCGGACGGCGCGGCGCAAGGCAAAACCCCCGGGAATTCCGGGGGTTTGCGCGTTATCTCAGATAGGCCAGCACCTCGGCGAGAGCGGCGTCGCTCACGGCGCTGCCGCCGGTCTGCGTCATCTGATAGGCGGCCTGCTCGGCCTCGCTGAGCTCGCCGCGCAGCTCCAGCCGGCCGGCGATCTCCTTGCACTTGAACTTCATGATGAGCTTCATCGGGCCGTGCAGCTTGTTTATGTCGAACCCGCCCTGCAGGTAAAAGACGGGCACGGCGGAGGGCACGTGCATTTTGACGCGCAGGCCGTCCGCAAGCTCCGCGGTTGGGGGGCTCATGCCCACGCCGCAGACGGCGCGCAGGCAGTAATTTTTGGCGGCCTTTTTGTAGCCGACGATGTTGCCGGCGAAGAGCCAGCCGAGGAACACGGCCTCCTTGTGCAGATGGCACTTGGGGACTTTTTCCAGCGGGTAGGCGGGCACGTCGAGCCGCCGGGCGAGCATTTTCGCGTACTGCTCCGTGTAGCCGGTGTTGGACTGATATATGACTATCATGTTTGGCGCTCCTTTCACGTATTGGGTATAATTTACGTTCATCTGGCAACAGTATATATAAATACCGGGCAAAATGCAAGCACTTTGCCCGGTAATTTACACATCTGCCTGCGGCTGACGGTCACAGCTCGCGGTACATGGCGGGGGCGTCGCTCTTCGTGGCGTGCTCGTCAACGGAGACGACCTCCACGCGCACGCGCCGCTCGCCGAAGGCGAGCTCGATGAGGTCGCCCGGCTTCACGTCCTGCGAGGCTTTGGCCACCTTGCCGTTGACGCTGACGCGGCCGCCGTCGCAGGCCTCGTTGGCGACGGTGCGCCGCTTGATGAGGCGCGAGACCTTGAGATATTTATCGAGACGCATGTCGTCCTCCTATTCGCCGCTGAGGCGGCTGTCGTAATCGCTGCTGCGCAGCCAGGTGGAGAGCTGGGTGAGCACCATGTCCATGCCGCCGCTGCGGTAGGGCGCGCCGCCGCCGGAGAGGCGGGTGCTGCCTCCGCGCCCGCTGCGCACGCCGAGCGGCAGCGTCACGCGGGCGGAGGTGCCGCGGCCGGGGCGGCTCTCCAGTACGAGCGCGCCGCCGTGCAGCTCCGCGATGGAGCGCGCGAGCGGCAGGCCCAGCCCGGGCGGGGCGGAGAGGCTGCCCTCGCCGTCTTCGATGTCCGCGAAGCGGCCGGGGGCGATGCCGCAGCCGTCGTCGTCCACGGAGATGACGGCCCATTCGCCGCGGCGCGCAAGGGAGAGCCGCACATGGCCGCCGTCCGGAAGGCTCAGCAGGGAGTTGGAGAGCAGATTCAGCAGCATCTGCTCGACGAGCGTGCGGTCGGCGCTCATATAGAGCGGCTCCGGACGGCTCTCGTACTCCACGGTGACGCCGCGCCCGCGGGCGAAAAAGTCCACCGTCCACGCCAGCTCGCGGACGAGCTCGGACATGTCCAGCTCCTGCGGCGCGAAGGCCGCGCTGCCGCTGCAGACGGCCTCCAGCGTGACGGCGTTGACCACTGTCCGCGCCATGCGGAAATAGCCGTGGCTGAGCGAAGCCGCGCCGAGCGCGAGCTCGCCGTCGCCGCCGCGCCCGGCGGAAAGGGCGCAGATGCGGTCCACTGCCAGGCGCAGGTCTGCGAGGGAGGCGCGCAGGGCGTGCTCCAGCCCCGCGCGGCGGGACATTTCCGTCCTCGGGCGGGAGAAGCTCAGGCGGCAGAGCGTGGCGCCACCCAGCCGGCTGAAGCGCGCGGCCACGCGCCGCCCGCCCAGGTCGAGGGAGGCGCAGTAGCTGCCCGCCTCTCGTCCCAGCACCAGCGCGGGCAGTACGGAGAGCGCGCTGCGGCCCTCCACCGGCCCCAGCTTTTCCCGCGCAGGCCCGTTCGCTATGATGATGCGCCCGCCGGCGATACCGAGCGCAGGCTCGGCCGCGCCGTTCACCAGTTCGTACAGGCTCTGTTCAATGTCGTTCATTTGGGCTCCTTGGCTGCCCGCCGCCGGATGGTGCGCGGCAGGCAATAATAATTCATTTTATCAAAAACCGCGCCGGAACTCAAGTATTTTGTCAGATATCGTCGCATTCCGCGCCGGCGCGCGCTCCGCGCATATATGATATGCCGAACAAACCAAGGCTGCCGATGCAATTTATGGGGGAATGTATCAAACGTTTAGAATATTGCAAATATGGTATTGCTATTTTCGGAAGAATGTTATAGAATACTCAAGGCGATAAAAATAACAACACATTTTAGATATGGAGGAATTAAAAATGAGCATCAGAATTGGTATCAACGGGTTTGGCCGCATCGGCCGCCTCGTCTTCCGCGCCGGCATCGTCCGTGACGACATCGAGATCGTCGCCGTGAACGCCCCGGACAAGAAGCCCGAGCAGCTCGCTTACGTCGTGAAGTACGACACCGTGCACGGCCGCTTCAACGGCAGCGTCGATGTCGTGGACGGCGACCTGGTCGTCAACGGCAAGACCGTGAAGCTCCTCAACTCCCGCGACCCGGCCCAGCTGCCCTGGGGCGAGCTCGGCGTTGACTACGTCCTCGAGTGCACCGGCAAGTTCCTCACCAAGGAAGCCGCCCAGCCGCACCTGGACGCCGGTGCCAAGGTCGTTGTCCTCTCCGGCCCCAGCAAGGACGACACCCCGATGTTCGTCTGCGGCGTCAACCTGGACAAGTACGACCCCAGCATGACCGTCGTCTCCAACGCCTCCTGCACCACCAACTGCCTCGCTCCTCTGGCTAAGGTCATCAACGACAACTTCGGCATCGTCGAGGGCCTGATGACCACCGTGCACGCCGGCACCGCCAGCCAGCAGGTCGTTGACGCCTTCTCCAAGAAGAACTGGCGCCTGAGCCGTAGCTGCTTCGACAACATCATCCCCACCACCACCGGCGCCGCCAAGGCTGTCGGCAAGGTCATCCCCGAGCTGAAGGGCAAGCTGACCGGCATGTCCATGCGTATCCCCAGCGCCGATGTCTCCATCGTTGACCTCACCTGCCGCCTCGAGAAGGGCGCCACCATGGACGAGATCTGCGCCGCCGTCAAGGCCGCCGTTGACGGCCCCATGGCCGGTGTCATGGAGTACGTGGACGAGGAGGTCGTCTCCAGCGACTTCCGCACCGATCCCCACACCTCCATCTTCGACGCCAAGGCCGGCATCAGCCTCAACCCCAACTTCGTGAAGCTCGTTGCCTGGTACGATAACGAGTGGGGCTTCTCCAACAAGATGCTCGACCTCACCGCTCACATCGACAGCGTGCGCAACAAGTAATCAGCTATAATCAAAGGCGCGCCGTTCGCGGCGCGCCTTATTCTTTTTTGCGCTCTGCGCATCCTGGAGGTTCTATGGATCTTCGACCAGTCGGCATATTTGACTCCGGCCTCGGCGGGCTGACCGCCGTGCGCGAGCTGCGGCGGCTGCTGCCGGCGGAGGACATCGTCTATTTCGGCGACACGGCGCGCGTGCCCTACGGCGGGCGCAGCGTGGAGGAGCTGGAGGGCATCGCCATTGACGACACGCGATTCCTGCTCTCGCACGGCGTGAAGGCCATACTTGTGGCCTGCGGCACAGTGAGCTCCAACTGCCTGGGGGCCGTGTCGCGCGCATCGCGTCTGCCCGTGACAGGCGTGGTGGTGCCGGCGGCGCGGGAGGCCGTGCAGGCGACGAGGAGCGGCCGCGTGGGCGTGCTCGCCACCATGGCCACCGCGCGCAGCGGCGCCTTCGCTCGGGAGATAGCGGCCATGGAGCCGGACATCGAGGTCGTCACCGAGGGCACCGGCGAGCTGGTGCCGCTGGTGGAGAGCGGGCGCACCTCGCTTGGCGACAGCGGCGTCCGCGCGGCGCTCGAGCGCTGCCTGCGGCCCTTTGCCGGCGGCGCGGTGGACACGCTGATCCTCGGCTGCACGCACTACCCGCTGCTGGGGGAGGCCATCGCCGGCCTGCTGGGCCCGGGCGTGACGCTCATCGACACCGGCGCCGCCGGCGCGCGGGAGCTCGCCTGCCTGCTGCGCGAGGCCGGCATCGCCTGCAACGCGCGGCGCATAGGCGCGCTGGAGCTGCACGCGAGCGGCGACGCGGAGGAGTTTGAACGCCTGGCGGAGGTGTTCCTCGGCGCGCCGCAGCGGGGCTGCTGAATGTAATAACGCCCTTCCGGGTGGCGGAGCCATGCGGAAGGGCGTTTTTTTATGCAGTCGCAATGTTATGTAAACCTATATTCAGCCGTAGCGCACGTTTGAGAGGCTCCACTCCGTCCAATCGCTGCCGGCGTGGGACTCGAGGGCGGCGATGAGCGAGACGAGCTCCGGCGTGGGCTCGGACGCCTGCAGGCGGCGCAGGGCGGGGAGGACGTCCGGCGAGAGGCCGGCGAGATAGGCGGTGTCCACGCTCTCCAGCTCGCCGGCGAGGTAGGCGTCAACGTTCCAGCCGGCGACGCGGGCATCCACGTTGCAGAGGTTGAAGGCTATCCAGCCGGCGAGGCCGATGGCGGCGAACCAGGGCCAGAAGCGGAAGCCGGGCCGCAGGGCCTTCACCGAGGCGAGGGCCAGGCAGCAGAGGATGAAGGCCATGGCCCAGAGCGTCATCGCCCGCAGGACGCTGAGGCCGTAGGCGAGGATATAGAGCCTCATGCGCCAGAAGGCGGAGGCGAGGATGACGGCCGTCAGCGCCGCCAGCAGCAGGCAGAGGGCGCGCACGGCGCGGGAATGCCCGGCGCGCACCGCGCAGAAGAGCAGCACGGCCAGGTCCACCGCCGCGACGAGCACCAGCTGCATGAAGCCGCTGCGGGCGTATTCGGCCCAGCCGCCCTCCATGGCGGCGGCCTCCGCCCCGCCGAAGAGGTATTCGAACTGCACGGCGGCGAATAGGGCATAGAGCGAGCAGAGAAGCGTGAGGGCCGTGACGTAGGGCACGGCGCTGCGCTCGAGACGCTCCTCCGCCGGCCCCTGTGCCTCAGCGTTGCCCTCCGCGGACGGATGGCAGAGAAAAAAGACGGCGGAGAAGAAGCAGAGCGTGAAAAAGAGCGTGTCCAGCGCCTTGAACAGCGCGCTCAGCGCGTCGAGGTCCATCAGCCAGTCCGCAAAGGAGCCGAACACGCCGCTGAACACGGCGTCCGCCGAGGCGAGCAGCGCGCCGCACAGGAGCAGCAGCGGCAGGGCGCAGAGCGCGCCGAGCGCCACGCCGCGGACCCGCCCGCGGCCGTCGCCGCGAAAGAGGGAGCCCAGCAGGCGGAAGGGCTCGCCCCAGCGCGTGAACAGCGCGCGGAGGGCGAGGCCCACGGCCTCGTATGTGCAGCGCGCGTCCGTCAGCGCGCGCCCGGAGACGCCGGAGAGCGAGAAAAAGGACAGCGCGGAGGCGCAGAGGATGAGCACGCAGTTCACCGCGCGCACGGAGGCGTCGCCATATACGGCGCAGCAGAGCGCGAGCAGCAGCGCGCCGGCGGCGAGGAAGATGTTATATGCGTTCCAGCGCGCGCTTTTGCCCAGGAAGAGCAGCACCGCCGCCCAGATGGCCGCCGTCACGGCGGTGATACCGAGGGCCGGGCCGCCTTCGCCGAGGGCGAGGCAGATGAGCTGATAGAGCGGGAACACCGCCCGCCAGAGCATGGCGAGGGCCACGGCGGCGGGCAGCAGCAGCCAGCCGCGGGAGGAAGGGCGCGTGAGCTCAGTCATTTTTACCCTCCTCCGTGTATTCAAGTATGTCCCCGGGCTGGCAGTCCAGCGCGCGGCAGAGCGCGTCCAGTGTGGAGAAGCGCACGGCCTTCGCCTTGCCTGTTTTGAGGACGGAGAGGTTGGCCAGCGTGATGCCCACGCGCTCGCTGAGCTCCGTGAGGCTCAGTTTGCGCCGGGCGAGCATGACGTCGAGGTTTATGCGTATCATGGCGGCACCTCAGATGGTCAGGTCGTTTTCCGACTGCATGTCGGCGGCCTTGCGCGTCAGGTGGGAGAGCGCGGCGCAGCAGACGCTTACGGCCGAGCCGATGGCGCAGAGGACGACCCCGCCGATGATGAGCGAGATGTGCAGCAGGTGGAAATACGCCAGCACCACCGCCGCCAGCAGGTACAGCACCGTGTCCAGCAGGGCGAGCAGGCTGCACGCGCGCAGGCGGTCGGCATTTTTGCGGCAGAAGCTGTTGTCGCGGCCGATCTCCACCGCTATCAGCCACACGAGGGCGATGAAGGCGTATACGGGTACCGTCGTCACCCAGAAAAATATCAGGCAGGGAAGATAGGCCGGCGCGAGGTTGGGATTTTCCCCGGCGATGTCCTGCCCCACGGAGGGCACGAACACCAGCGCCAGGAACAGCACGCACAGCGCGCCCAGGGCAAGTATGATCCGTAGCCAGACCGAGAGTTCTTTCTGTTTCAAGAAAACTCCCCCTTTCACGGACGAGCATAGCACGCGAATTACCGAAAGTCAAGAAAAATTTATCGATAATCGATAATACAACAGGCAAAGCAAACCGCGGAGGGATTGCCCTCCGCGGTTTGGCGGCGATTTGCCTCAGGGCGCAGCTATCTGCCTCCACACGCAGTGTGGTCAGTCGATGTCCTCGATTATCTTTTCGGGGGCGCGCTCAAGCTCGTGGGGGTTTTTGAGGTAGTAGCGCAGGTATTTGAAAGCGCTGGCGTAGTAGTTGCCGTCGCAGATGCGCTCGTCGCAGACGATCTTGTAGTCAACGTATTTGTGCTCCACGGGCTGGCCGTGGCGGTCCAGCTCCACCTCGCGCCGCTTGGCGCCGAAGGCCAGGAACACCGGCAGGTTGCCGAAGTTGTAGATGTGGTGGTAAATGGGGCCGATGCCCAGCGAGCCCAGGTCGGTGATGATCATCGAGCCGTGGAAGGGGCTGACGCGCAGCAGCGACATCGGCAGCCAGTCGAAGTAGTCGGCCAGCTTGATGAGCTTGACGGCCAGCTTCAGCAGCAGCCGCGGCGTGCTCATGAGGATACGCGCGGCCTTCTCCGTGCCGCTGTCGTCGCTGGAGCGGATCTCCTCCACGGCGTCGTTCATCTTGCGGTAGACGTCATAAATGGTGTCCGTCAGCTCGAAATCGACCTTCGCGCAGGTCTCCTCAGAGTCCACCGTGATGCCGCGCTTGACCATCATATTGATGGTGATGGTGTTGCGGGCGTAGACACGCTGGCCGGAGACAAAGCGGTTCAGGCCTGGGAGGTGGCAGAGCACTCGGATGTAGGCAGCGATGAAGAGGTGCAGCATCCCGAGGCCCTTGTAGCCCTCCTGCCTCTTAGCGCGGAGCCAGCGGTCGGTGTCCGATATTTCAACAGAGCCGGCAAACTGGTTGCAGGAGTCGTTGCGGTCGATCATGATGAAGGGCGTGAAGGCCATCAGGGGGGTGATGGTGCGCAGGCGCCGGCCTTCCTTGCGGTCGCCGAAGCGGCGGCGGGTGTCGCTCATTTGGGTACTCCTCCTTACGTGCGCGCAATTATAAATCATTATAATACCTGAAAACGGAAATAGCAAGTGGTTAATGGGCCGGGCGGGAGAAAAGGCCCGCTTTCGTAGGGATTGACAAAAAATTGACGGCGTTTCAGGACGTTAAATGGTTGTAATTTTGTCAATTTGTGAGTGAAAACTGCTTGATGAACGGAGATTTTTTTGCTATTATGTTAGAGGCAAACTAATTTGGCGGAGACTGCTCTCGTTCTCCGCCGTTTCGGCGGGAGGTGTATCAATGTCTTTGGAAGCGATAACGACGATCAGCGAAGCGGAGGAAAGCGCCCGGCGGCTGAAGGCCGAGGCCATCGCCGCGGCAAAGGCGGCGGAGGCCGCCGCGGCTGCGGAGGGCAAGGCGGCCATCGAGGCGGCGGCCAGAAAGGCCGCGTCCGAGCTGGCCGAGCTGCGGGCCAAATCCGACGAGAAGGCGCGCGAGGACGCGCGGCAGCTCGCCTCGGATACGGAGAACAAAAAGGCGGCGATGAGGGCCCGGGCGGACGCCAGGCTCGGCAAGGCCGCGGCGCTCATCGTGGAAAGGGTAGTGAACGGCTGACATGATCGAAAGGATGAAAAAGCTCACGCTGCTGGCCGTGGCCTCGGAGCGCAAGGCGCTTTTGAAGGACCTGATGCTGCTCGGCTGCGTTGAGCTCAAGGAACAGGCGGCCACGGACGAGGCGACCCCCGCGCTGCGGGAGATGGGCCAGACCGGGCTCGCCACGGAAAAGGCCCGCCACGCCGCCATCACCAACGCCCTCAAGCTGCTGGACAAGTACGCGCCGGCGAAAAAGAGCTTCCTCGCGCCGCTGCCGGGCGCGGGGATCGACGAAGTGCTTGACGAGAGCACGCTGGACGCCGACGTGGAGCTCTGCGAGCACATCGCAGAGCTGGAAGAGCGCATCCGCCGCGCAACGGCGGAGGAGGGGCGCGAAAAGGCGGCCATCGAGGCGCTCAGCCCCTGGGCGGAGCTGGACATGCCGCTCAGCTTCCGCGGCACGGAGCGCGCGGCGGTGACGCTGTGCTCCTTCCCGGCGGCGCTGGATATGGCGGAGGCCGACCTGGCGCTCGGCGCCGCGGCGCCGGAGGCGCAGCTCCTGCGCGTTTCAGACGACAAGGCGCTGCACTACGCGGTGCTCATCTGCCTGAAGGAGGAGCAGGACGCGGCGGCGGAGGCCCTGCGGCCGCTCGGCTTTTCCGTGATGACGGTGCAGGAGACCGCCGGCACCGCCAAAGAGGGCATCGCGGCGGCGGAGAAGCGGCTCGCCGCCCTGGCGGAGGAAAAACAGCAGTGCGTCGCGGCGATAGCCTCGCACGCGGATGCGCGCGGCGAGCTGAAGCTGCGCGCGGACACGCTCAGCACGCGCATCGCCCGCGCGGAGGCCGAGGGCAAGCTGCTGCGGACGGACAGCACCGTCTGCCTCAGCGGCTGGGTGGAGGCCGAACGCGAGGCCGACCTGGCCAGGACGCTGGAAAAATACGACTGCGCCTGGGAGACCGCCGACCCCACGGAGGACGAATACCCCGAGGTGCCCGTCAAGCTCAAAAACAACAAACTGACGCGCGCGCTGAACATGGTCACGGAGATGTATTCGCTCCCGGCCTATAACAACGTGGACCCCAACCCGCTGATGGCCCCGTTCTTCATACTGTTCTACGGCATCATGCTGGCAGACATGGGCTACGGCATACTGATGGTCATCGCGGCGGCGGTCATCCTGGCCAAGAAAAAGCCGCAGAAGGGGATGCGTAATTTCTTCGAGCTCATGCTCTGGTGCGGCATCTCCACCACCATCTGGGGCGCGGTGACCGGAGGCCTGTTCTCCGACGCGCCGGTGCAGATAGCGAGGATAATCGATCCCGACACGACGTGGCAGGGCCTGCCGGCGCTGTTCACGCCGCTGAACGACACCATCATGATACTCATCGGCGCCATGTGCCTGGGCTTCGTGCAGATCATCACCGGCATGATCGTCAGCGTGGCGATAAAGATCAGGCGCGGCGAAGTGTTCTCCGCCGTGTTCGAGGAGGGCACCTGGTGGGTCATCTTCCTCGGCATAGGCTGCTGGGTGCTGGGCATAGGCAAGATAGGCAAGATACCCGTCGTGCTGGCGATCGGCGTCGTCATGCTCTTCATTGGCTCGGCAAAGGGCAAGAAGGGCTTCGGCATATTCACCGGCTTCGTCGGCGCCATCTACAACGGCGTCACCGGCTATTTCGGCGACATACTCAGCTATTCGCGTCTGATGGCCCTGATGCTGGCCGGCAGCGTCATCGCCCAGGTGTTCAACACCATCGCGGCGATACCGGGGAACATCGTGGTGTTCCTCATCATCTCCCTGGTGGGCAACGCGCTGAACTTCGCGCTCAACCTGCTGGGCTGCTTCGTGCACGACCTGCGACTCCAGTGCCTGGAGTACTTCGGCAAATTCTATGAGGACGGCGGCAAGCCGTTCAGGCCCCTGGCGGTAAACACCAAGTACGTAACGGTCACCAACACTGACAAATAAGAGGAGGAAATCAAAATGTTTCTTGAACAGTTCGGCGGAATGGCTCTCGGCCTGCTCGGCGCGGGCCTGGCGGCGGCTCTCAGCGGCGTAGGCTCCGCTATCGGTACCGGCATCGCCGGCGAGGCGGGCGCGGGCCTCCTGTGCGAGGACCCCAGCAAGTTCGGTAAGGTCATGATCCTGCAGGTCATCCCCGGCACGCAGGGCCTGTACGGCCTGGTCGTCTGGTTCTTCGCCAGCTTCCAGATGGGCCTGCTGGACGGCACCATCGTTGACATGACCGTCACTGAGGGGCTCAGGTACTTCGTGGCCTGCATCCCGATGGCTCTCGGCGGCTGGCTCTCCGCCATCGCCCAGGGCAAGGTGGCCGCGGCGTCCATCAACCTGCTGGCCAAGAAGCCCGACGACTGGTCCAAGGGCATGGTGCTCTGCATCACCGTCGAGTTCTACGCCATCCTCTCGCTGCTCGCCTCCATGCTGATGATCCTGAACATCGGCTGAGCCACGCTCCGGCTGAGAAGGGATCGATGCTATGAACGGAATCGAAAAGATAACCGCCCGCATAGCGGCGGATGCCGAGGCCGAATGCCAGGCGATCCGCGCCGAGAGCGAAAAAAAGTGCGCCGAGATCCGCGCGGAGAACGACAAGAAGGCCCAGGAGGAATACTGGCGCCTGGTGCGCGAGGGCGTTAAGGACACCGAGCAGCGCGTGCAGCGCATGGCGCGCACCGCCGCCCTGGAGGCCAAGAAGAGCGTCCTCTCCATGAAGCAGGAGGCCGTCTCCCGCGCGTTCGACGAGGCGCAGAAGCTCATCGCCGCCCTGCCGGAGGCCGACTATGTCGCCTTCCTCGCCCGCGAGGCCGCCGCGGCCTCCATCACCGGCGAGGAGGAGGTCATCCTCAACGCCGCCGACCGCGCAAAGATGGGGGCCAAGGCCGTCAAGCGCGCGAACGAGCTGCTCGCCGCGCAGGGCCGCACGGGCGTGCTCACGCTCGCGGACGAAACGCGCTCCATGTCCGGCGGGCTGATACTCAAGCAGGGCGATATCGAGGTCAACTGCACGGTGGACACCCTGCTCGACCTCTCCCGCGGCGAGCTTGCCGCCCGCGTGGCGGAGGTGCTCTTTGAGAGCTGAGCCGCTGATGCGCGGCGTATATTCACGGGCAGGGAGGTAAGGTCTTGTCTAAAAAAACGAAGGATACTGAATACCTGATGCTCTCGTCCATGCTGAGGGCGAGGGAGGCAGGGATGCTCAGCCGCGACCGCATGGACCGTATGCTCTCCGCGCCAAGTTTTGCCGAGTGCGCCAAGCAGCTCGTGGACTGCGGCTATGAGGACATGTCCTCCGCCAACGCCACGGGCATCGACGCGGCGCTCTCCCGCCGGAGGGCGGAGGTCTTTGCCGAGCTGGCGGGCATGGTCCCGCAGGCGGAGGCCGTGGACATCTTCCGCCTCAAATACGACTACCATAACATCAAAGTGCTGGTCAAGTCCGCCGCCGCCGGCGTGGACGGGGAATACCTGCTCTCCAACTGCGGGCGCGTGGGCGCGGAGAAGCTCCTCGCCGCCGTGAAGGAGGAGGGGTTGGGCGACCTGCCCGCGGACATGGCCGCGGCCTATACGGAGGCTGCCTCCACGCTCAACCGCACGGGCAACCCCCAGCTGGCCGACTTCGGGCTCGACAGGGCGTATTTCGCCGAGGCCCTGGCCATGGCGGAGCGCAGCGGCAGCGCGTTTTTGAAGGGCTATGTCCAGCTGCTCATCGACAGCGCCAACCTGCGCACGGCCGTGCGCACGGTGCGCATGGGAAAGGACCGCGATTTCATGGCCGCGGCCATGGTGGAGGGCGGCGGCACGGACAGCGCGCGTATCGCCCAGGCCGCCGAGGGCGGGGACGCCCTCAGCGCCGTTTTCAACGCCACGCCGCTCGCCCGGGCCGCATCCCTGGCGGCCGAAGCGGTGAAGGGCGGCGCGCTGACGGATTTCGAGCTCGAGTGCGACAACGCGGTGGCGGACTATCTCTCCGCGGCCAAGATGAAGCCCTTCGGCATCGAGGCCGTGGTGGAGTACATCTCCCTGCTGGAAGCGGAGATCACCGCCGCGCGCATGATCCTCACGGGACGCCTGGCCGGCATCGAGCCGGAGGTCATCCGGGAAAGGCTGCGTGATATCAATGCTTAAGATCGCTGTTTTGGGCGGGCGCGAGACGGTCATGGGCTTCAAGGCCCTGGGACTGGACGTGTTCCCGGCCGCCGGCGCCGACGAGGCGCGCGACATACTGCGCCGCCTGGCCCGCGAGAGCGACGGGCAATACGCTATCATCTATGTGGAGGAGAACCTGGCCCAGTACCTGGAGCACGAGATCGCGCGGTACAAGGACCAGCCAAGCCCCGCGATCATACTCATCCCCGGCAGGGAAGGCCCGCTTGGCCTCGGCCAGTCCGCGCTCAAGGCGGCGGTCGAGAAAGCCGTGGGAACTGATATTTTGTGATAAAGAAGGTTTGCAGATGAGCGGAATCATAACGAAAGTATCGGGCCCGCTGGTCGTCGCTGAGGGCCTTGCCGACGCCAACGTGTCGGACGTCGTCCGCGTGGGCAGCCAGCGGCTCATTGGCGAGATACTCAACATGTCCGGCGACTCGGCCTCCATCCAGGTCTATGAGGAGACCTCCGGCCTCGGCCCTGGGGCCGAAGTGGAGACCACCGGCCTGCCCCTCTCCGTGGAGCTGGGCCCCGGCATGCTCGAGAACATATACGACGGCATCCAGCGCCCCCTGCCGGAGATCCGGGCCCTCACCGGCGAGTGCATCGCCCGCGGCGTGCAGGTGCCGGCGCTGAACCGTGAGAAAAAGTGGCAGTTCACCCCCGTGGTGGAGCCCGGCGCGTTCGTCGCCGGCGGCGACGTTATCGGCACCGTGCAGGAGACGCCGGCCGTGCTGCACAAGATCATGGTGCCCCCGCGCATGAAGGGCACCATCAAGAGCGTGCAGAGCGGCGAGTTCACGGTTGAGCAGACGGTGGCCGTCCTCACGGACGAAAAGGGCGTTGACCACGAGCTGAACATGATACAGCGCTGGCCCGTGCGCGTGCCGCGCCCCTATGCGGCCAAGCACACCCCCGAGCGCCCGATGAACAGCGGCCAGCGCATCATCGACACGCTGTTCCCCATCGCCAAGGGCGGCACCGCCGCCGTGCCCGGCCCCTTCGGCTCCGGCAAGACGGTCGTGCAGCACCAGCTGGCCAAGTGGTCGGACGTGGACATAGTTGTCTACATCGGCTGCGGTGAGCGCGGCAACGAGATGACGGACGTCCTTATGGAGTTCCCCGAGCTGACCGACCCGCGCAACGGCGAGCCGCTGATGAAGCGCACCGTGCTGATAGCCAACACCTCCGACATGCCCGTGGCCGCCCGCGAGGCGAGCATCTACACCGGCATCACGATAGCCGAGTATTTCCGCGACATGGGCTACGACGTGGCCGTCCTGGCCGACTCCACCTCCCGCTGGGCCGAGGCCCTGCGCGAGATGTCCGGCCGCCTTGAGGAGATGCCTGGCGAAGAGGGCTACCCCGCCTACCTCGCCAGCCGCCTGGCGCAGTTCTACGAGCGCGCGGGCGTGGTGGAGTGCCTGGGCAGCGACGAACGCCTGGGCTCCGTCACCGCCATCGGCGCCGTTTCGCCCCCGGGCGGCGACACCTCCGAGCCCGTCTCCCAGGCCACGATGCGCATCGTCAAGGTGTTCTGGGCGCTGGACTCCTCGCTGGCCTACGCGCGCCACTTCCCGGCCATCAACTGGCTGACCAGCTATTCGCTGTACGTCGATACGCTGCGTCCCTGGTACGTGAAGGAATTCAGCGATAAATACATGACCAACCGCGACAAGGCCATGCACGTCCTCCAGGAGGAGGCCGAGCTGCAGGAGATCGTCCGCCTCGTCGGCCAGGACGCCCTGTCCCCGGCCGACCGCCTGACGATGGAGACGGCGAAGATGATCCGCGAGGACTTCCTGCAGCAGAACGCCTTCATCGACGAGGACGCCTATTCCAGCTATTTCAAGCAGTTCCGCCTGCTCGACATGGTGCTCGAGTATGACGCGGCCTGCCGCGGCGTCATCAACGCATCCAACGTGAACAAGCTCTTCAATATCCCGGCGCGCGAGCGCATCGGCCGCGCGAAGATGGTCGAGCAGGACGCGGTCGCCGCGACCTATGACGAGATCATCGCCGAGATGAAGGATGAGATCCGCGCCATCGCGGAGGGAGGTGAGGACGAATGATCAGGGAATATAAGACTATCCAGGAGATCGCCAGTCCTCTGATGGTGGTCCGCCAGGTCGAGGGCGTCACCTATGACGAGCTCGGCGAGCTGGAGCTGCCGAACGGCGAGATCCGCCGCTGCAAGGTCCTCGAGGTGGAGGGCGACAAGGCCGTCGTCCAGCTTTTCGAGAGCGCGCAGGGCATCAACCTTGCCGAGACCAAGGTGCGCTTCCTCGGCCACCCGCTGGAGCTGGGCGTGAGCGAGGACATGCTCGGCCGCGTATTTAACGGCATGGGCGAGCCCATCGACGGCGGCCCGGCCATCCTGGCCGAGGCCCACCGCGACATCAACGGCCTGCCGATGAACCCCGCCGCCCGCGCCTACCCCGCCGAGTTCATCCAGACCGGCGTCTCCACTATCGACGGGCTGAACACGCTGGTCCGCGGGCAGAAGCTGCCCATATTCTCCTGCTCCGGCCTGCCGCACGCCGCGCTGGCCGCGCAGATCGCCCGCCAGGCGCGCGTCCTCGGCGCGAACGAAAACTTCGCCGTCGTGTTCGCCGCCATCGGCATCACCTTTGAGGAGAGCGAGTACTTCATCAACGACTTCCGCCGCACGGGCGCCATCGACCGCACCGTCGTTTTCTCCAACCTGGCCAACGACCCCGCCGTCGAGCGCATTTCCACGCCGCGCATGGCCCTGACCGCCGCCGAGTACCTGGCCTTTGAGAAGGACATGCACGTGCTGGTCATCCTCACCGATATCACCAACTACGCCGAGGCCCTGCGCGAGATCTCCGCCGCCAAGAAGGAGGTCCCTGGCCGCCGCGGCTACCCCGGCTACCTCTACACCGACTTGGCGCAGATGTACGAACGCGCCGGCCGGCGCATCGGCAAGAAGGGCTCCATCACCATGATACCCATCCTGACGATGCCCGAGGACGACAAGACCCACCCCATCCCCGACCTCACCGGCTACATCACCGAGGGGCAGATCATCCTCTCCCGCGAGCTGCACCGCAAGGGCATCGTCCCGCCGGTGGACGTCCTGCCCAGCCTCTCCCGCCTGAAGGACAAGGGCATCGGCGAGGGCAAGACCCGCGAGGACCACTCCGGCACCATGAACCAGCTCTTCGCCGCCTATGCCCGCGGCAAGGACGCCAAGGAGCTGATGACCATACTCGGCGAGGCCGCGCTGAGCGACGACGACAAGCTCTTCGCCAAGTTCGCCGACGAGTTCGAGCGCCGCTACGTCAGCCAGGGCAACGAGACCAACCGCACCATTGAGGAGACGCTCGACCTCGGCTGGGAGCTGCTGAGCATACTGCCGAGGAAGGAGCTCAAGCGCATCAAACCGGAGTATATCGAGAAGTATATGCCCGAGTCTGAGTAAGGCGGTGATCTGATGGCTAAAACCGCAGTGACCCCCACAAGGATGGTGCTCAACCAGCTCAAGGGCCGGTTGAAGACCGCGCGCCGCGGGCACAAGCTGCTCAAGGACAAGCGCGACGAGCTGATGCGCCAGTTCATGGACGTGGTGAAAAAGAACAAGGAGCTGCGCAAAAAGGTCGAGGACGGCATGACCGGCGCCTTCGCCTCCCTCACGGTGGCGAGCACCATCATGTCGCCGGAGATGCTCGAGCAGTCCCTGCTCTATCCGCGCCAGAGCGTGGAGCTGGGCGTGACGTATAAGAACGTCATGAGCGTCAACGTCCCCGAGTACAGCTTCCGCACCAAAAACAACGACCCGAGCGAGATCTACCCCTACGGCTTCGCGCAGACGAGCGGCGAGCTCGACGACGCGCTGGAGAAGCTGGCCCGCGTGTTCGAGGACATGCTGGAGCTGGCGCAGGTGGAGAAATCCATGCAGCTGCTGGCCGATGAGATCGAAAAGACCCGCCGCCGCGTCAACGCCCTCGAGTACGTGATGATACCCGAGCTGGAGGAGAACATCCGCTACATCTCCATGAAGCTGGAGGAGAACGAAAACTCCACCAAGGTCCGCCTGCTGAAGGTGAAGGACATGGTGCTGCAAAAAGCGCACAATTACGAGCAATGACAAGGGAAGGCCCCGGCGTAAACCGGGGCCTTTTCCGATATCCGGAGGTGAAGCATGAAAAAGCTCTGCGCGCTGCTGCTCGCCCTGGCGCTGGCGGCCCTTTCCGGCTGCGGGGCGGGGGGCCTCTACGGCCGCGCGGACGCGCGGTGGACGAGAACGGCGTCCTCACCGGCTTTGTGCTGACAGACGGGCTGGGGAACAGGCACGGCGTCATCGTGGACGGCGAAACGGAGTTCCACGCGGATGCGGAAACCCTGATGACCCGCGATGGATTCATGTCCGGGGACTTTGAAGCGGCGATGGTGAGCGTGGAGCGCGCGCCCCGGCCGCAGCGGCTGGAACTGCCGCAGGGCGGGAGCATCGCCGCCCGGCGGGCGCGGAGCGTTTCCGTCAGCGCATATCTGCTGCCGGAGCGGTACACGCTCGCGGACGGGACGGAGCTGGAGGTCTGGCAGATGCGCCGGCCGGCCTGGAAGGAATACTGCCTGCCGGACGGGACAGTGCTGCTGGACGATCTCGGCGTCACCCTGAGCGGGCTGGAGCGCGAGGACATCCCGCCGCAGGCGGCGGAGAGGATAGAGGGATACTACGCCGGGCGCGGCGCGCTCTATGACCTGGACGCGGAGCTCGAGCGGGCATACGCCGACTACGCCGGCGGGGAGGAGGGCTTTACCGCCTATACCGCTGGTCAGGAGACGCGCGTGACGGCAGTGAGCGGAAATTATGTAAACTTAACGACAGAGCTGACGCTCTCCGTGCGGGGCAGCCTGGTGGATGTGACGTCCACGGGCGAGGCCTTTGATCTGGCGACGGGCGAGCCGCGCTGAGCTGCCTCCGGGCGGCAGACGGCCCGCGCGAGCGGTATTTGCGCGATAGTTGGTGGACGCAACCGCGCGCTTGCGGTATGCTTGAGCCAAACCGGACAGGGGAGCGTGTAAGGATGGATATCGTAACAACATCAGCGGCATCGGCCGGCGGCATGGGCTCCGCCGCCGCCATGGCCATATTGATAGCGGTGAGGCTGCTGTTTTTACGGCGTGTTCGCCGCCCTCGCCGTGCTCGGCATCTGCGCGCTGGCCAAGTATCTCCGCGGGAGGGACAGGCGCGCGGAGACCGCCGCCGTGCGGCGCACGCTGGGCGAGGCGCTCAGGGCCTGCCGCATGGAGCGGGGCATGACGCAGGAATTCGTGGCCGAGGCCCTGGGCGTCAGCCGCCAGGCCGTGAGCAAATGGGAGACCGGCGTTTCACGCAGTTAAAGACACGCAGCCCGTGCTTATGAAGTGACCGTGGTACGTTCCAATTTGGAACGTACCACGGCTTTTTTATTTTTCCTCCCCAAACAGCATATCGCTCAATCCCTGCGACATAGTTCCCGACCAGCGCTGTGTTGTGTCCTGCTGCGGATAGTGGTCGCGCCAGGCGTCGTAGGCCTCCTGCGTTATCTCACCGGCCTTGAGTTTCTCGGCTTGCTCAGCCCACGCGCAGAGCATCTCATGCAGCCTGTCTGCGTCTTTACCCGCGCGCGGATCTACGCGAAGCGTAATTTCACCGGCGTCGTTTGAAATCCGCAGGCCGTATAAGTCCTCAAGCGTGAACAGCGTGTGCATCAGACCGACGTAGGAGTCGATGTCAGGCACGGTCAGAGCCGCAGGGGAAACGTCCAGCACGCTGGCAAGCGCTTTCGTCAGCTCGGATTTCGGCGAGCGCGTCCCGGACTCGTACTGCGCGAGCCGCACGTCTGCGGACTTCTCCGGGAAGCCAACCGCCGTGCCGAGGTACTTCTGCGTCATGCCGCGCTTGTTGCGGAAATAGCGTATGCGTTCGCCAATCGCCATGCCAATCGCTCCAATCCAAAGGTTTCTCCGCAGTTAATATAGCATATATGCTTAGGAATGTCAAGCAAAACTTAAAATAATTTGTTTAGTTTCATGCCATTGACTTAAACAGATATGCATAGTATAATGAGGGCAACATAAGCTAATATGTTAAATGTGCACCTTGACAATTGAGTAAACCTCTGCCGGACAACGAACTCTCTGTGTATTTGGGATGACTGATGAGCCAAGTCGGAGGGCGCGCCGGGACCCCGGAAACGGGCGAGCGAGAAACGCCGGCTCCGAGCAATCAGGGCGGTTCCCTGAGGCGGCCATGACAGCAGAGAGCAGATACTCCCCACCAGCTACAGTCCGAGCGTTGAAGCGGCGTTGCAAGCCGTGAGCCGTCGCAGGCAATAGGGTGAGAGGCTTCGTAAGTCAATCGGAGATTGAAAACAATGAGCGCCGGGCAACCACCGGTGATCCGTCGGAGGGCAAAATCTTACGAGGCAGGCGGCGGGATAAGTGCGCCTGCGTTAATAATTCAAAATTTAAGGAGAGAAGCATTTGAGCGAGAACAGTTTCATGCGGGCAGACGATGTTGCGCGGGAGCTGGGTGTATCCAAGTCCTACGCCTACAAGCTCATCCAGCGGCTGAATGCCGAACTGCGAAAGCAGGGATACATCACTATCTCGGGCAGGGTGAGCAGAAGCTACTTTGAAGAAAAGCTCTGCTACGGCGGGAAGAAGTAAGGGACGCTGAAGCAAATTCAACTATAATGAAGAAACCGAAAGGGATGATGCCGTTAGAACAACACGGGAGGTTAGACATTGAGCACATACGGATACATACGGGTCAGCTCGCGCGACCAGAACGAGGACAGACAGCGGATTGCGCTGCACGAGGCGGGCGTCCCGGACGAGAACGTCTACACGGACAAGCAGTCTGGCAAGGACTTCAACCGGCCGCAGTACAAGAAGCTACTGCGGCGCATGAAAAAAGACGACCTGCTCTGCATCAAGAGCATAGACCGTCTCGGTAGGAATTACGCGGAGATATTGGAACAGTGGCGCGTGCTGACGAAGCAAAAGGGTATAGACATCGTGGTGTTGGACATGCCACTCTTAGACACGCGGCGCGGCAAAGACCTGATGGGGACGTTCCTGAGCGACATCGTGCTGCAAGTTCTGAGCTTCGTAGCGGAGAACGAGCGCGTGAATATACGCCAGCGTCAGGCCGAGGGCATCGCGGCGGCGAAAGCCCGCGGGGTTCGCTTCGGACGCCCTCCCGCGCCGCTGCCAGAGAACTTCCACGGCGTCTACCAGCGGTGGAGAGCCGGGAAAATAACGGGGGCTGCGGCGGCGAGAGAGTGCAATATGAGCCTACCGACTTTCCGATACCGCGCTAAAGTTCATGAAAATGCCAAGTCTTCATGATTACTACCAAAATAAAGAAGCGTGCATCTTTCCTCACCCCAAATTACTTGCTCTAATTTACCTTTCACTCTTGCAATTCATCCCAAAATAGTATATTGTATACTGTGGTGGATGCACAAAGGAGAACAAAGAAAAATAAACGTTTTTATTAAATCAGAACTGATTCTGGATGATTGGTAGAAACGCGAAAGAAGAAACACCAAACATAGGGGAGGAAAAGAAATGAAAAAACGATTATTGGCCATGCTGCTCTGTGTGGCAATGGCGGCGTCGCTGCTAACCGTGGGGGCTGCGGCGGAGGAAGGAGATACCAGCGGAACGTGTGGCGACAATTTGACGTGGTCACTCGATTCGGATGGCACTTTGACAATAAGCGGCACCGGTGACATGTGGGATTACAGCCACTATGGCACCCCGAGGAATCCTGCACCGTGGGTAACAATGGGTCAGTGGAATTGGGAAAATAATACTATAAACAAGGTGGTTATTGGAGAAGGTGTTACAAGTGTTGGTGATGAAGCATTTCAATATTGTAATGTTATTTCTGAAGTAGAGTTTCCTAGCACATTGAAAACTATAGGAGAAGCAGCGTTTGTTGGTAATCAATTGCGCGAACTCAACCTTCCCACTGGCCTAGAGAGTATAGGGGATTATGCTTTTGAATTGTCGTGGTATTTGGAAAGCGTCACTTTGCCAGATGGGCTTAAAAGTATTGGATATGGCGCATTTGGTTCAGCGGTTGAGCTAAACAAAGCAATAGTACCAGCGAGCGTTACAGAAATCGGACTTGGCGCATTTGGCACATTGGAAACCGCCGGCCCTATTGGCAGCGGATGCGAGCTTGAGTTTGGATGGACAACTTCAATTCCCGACAACGCTTTTGGTGGCAGCGGCGCTGATAACGACCAGTACAGTAGCTTTACGAGCATAATATTACCAGATACTATTACAAGCATTGGCGATGATGCATTCCGTGCAAGTCAGGATCTTAAGTATATCAAAATTCCAGATGGAGTAAAAAGTATTGGCGCACGTGCTTTTTGGTGGTCAGGCATCGAATCCATAGATTTGCCTGCTGGACTTGAAACTATAGCGGTTGCTGCCTTTAGTCAGTGCGAGAGCCTTAGTAGTATTGACCTTCCGGACTCTTTGCAGAGGATTGAGGATAACGCATTTGAGTATTGCGTTAATCTCAGTTCTGTGCAAATTCCCGAGAACGTGAGCTATATAGGTTCAAGTGCGTTTGCGGATCAAGAATGGAACGAGGAACTCGAAGGAAAACGAATTTATTTTGAGGGCAACGCTCCTATATGTGCCGACAGCGGCGACACAGGCTCTTTCCCATCGGATGCTACGCTGTACTACACAGATGGAACGAGCGGGTGGCTGGATAGTGAAAACTATGATCCTGACACCGGCCTTTGGCGAGGGTATAAACTTGTAGTCTTGGATTCCAGTCAATTCCCTGACAAACCGTCAACTTCATTGGAACTCATCTCTACATATCCAGCAAACGGAGAAGTCATAGACATATCAGCCAATGAACTGGTATTGACATTTAACCGTGACATCGCGTTCCTAAATTGGCCAAATGGATCAATTTATATCAAAGACTATGAAACGGATGAGATTGTCAAAGAATTTGACGACGTTCAATATGCAAGCAATAGCGGATTTATTTCAGGCTCCACTATAACAATCAGATATGGTCTCGTCGGTTTAGACGTGGGGAAAAGGTATTATATTGAAATAGATCCTAATGTAGTTATGGCCAATGGATGGCTCGATGATAATTCCAATTGCTTTGACGGCCTTGAAAAGGGAGAATGGACTTTTAGTATTTCGGAAGAAAGCACTTTTAAGTTTCTTGCTTCGGAGGGAAACCAGGATTTAGAATACACTTATAACTATACTGACGATTATTTCAACGTCAATAGTTACTACTACAACCACGACCTTGCTAAGACCTCGTTGGCGCTTTCTCTTTCTGCGTTCAATTCGTGCATCGCTCCAAACGCAAACTATGACAAAACTGACGCTGCGAGGAATGTCATAGCGATGCTTGGGGATATGGGTTTTGAAGACATAAACGTCGACAGCTATGAGGAAAAACCAACAGCTAACTCGATAGCGCAAGCGATAGGCCATAAATCTATCATAATAGATGGGATGGATTATACCCTTTTGACTATCGCAGTTAGAGGCGGTGGGTACGAAGCAGAATGGTTTAATAATTTTAAAGTGGGTTCAGACAGTCAGCACGTTGGATTTAATGATTCCGCGAACTCTGTAATTGAGAGCATTGAGGAATACATTGAAGATGAATTAACCGCAGCCGAGCGTAGTAATATAAAAATCTGGCTTACAGGGTTTGGGCGAGGCGCCGCTGTCGCAAATGTGGCCGGTCACAAGATCAATACTCTCGCTGGGGACAGTGGCTCTATATTTGCAAATGTCGCCACAGGAAACGTTTATGTTTATACCTTTGCAACGCCAATGGCGGCTGCAGGTGAACAGGCGAGCCCTAAAGAGGAGAATATTTACAATATTATTAACCCGGTTGACTTGATTACAAAGCTAACGCCAAGCGTATGGGGATTTTATCGCTATGGAACAACTTATTCCCTGCCGTCACAAGAAACGGATTCAAAACTGTTTGAAGCTGTTAGAGACGATGCGATAAATATATCCGCAGAACTTACCGGGAAGATTACCACTATCGCTTTAACTTGGCAAGGCTCAGCTTTGGATTCAATTGTAAATGCCATGTCTGTCATGGAGCCAGACAGCATTCCGTCCAATGCACTACAGTATGCTTTAGGCAAATATTTTGAAGACAAATATAGTAGTGCGCCCGGAGAAATAGGGGTTTTCGGCACTATTAAAGAGATTTGGAATTTGGTTTCTACTGTGATAGACGTTGTTACTCTAGATTTTACGTCTTTAGCTAAGACATATCTGCTAAAGCCCGCTGTTGTGGAGGGTGGTTCTGAGACTCTTGACCAAGCACTATCTTACATAGAGATGGCACATTACCCCGAGACATATCTGGCCTGGATGTACGCTCTTGACGCTAAGGAATTTGGTCATGGCATTTATAGAAAAGACTACATCAACTGCCCTGTTGACGTGACGGTCTACGACGAAAATGGCAACAACGTTGCTGGATTCAAAGACGAAGAACCTTACTTTGAGGCAGACGGATATGTAACGGCATACGTTGACGAGAATGAGCAGAAAGTTCTCGTGTTCCCGAACGACAGAGAATATAGGGTTGAAATTACTCCGTATGATAGCGGAACTCTGAGCTACACCGTCGAAGAATATTCTGCTGCCGACAATGAGACAAGACGCGTTGTCAGCTATCAGAGGATTCCTATTGAGGTCGGTGACAAATTCGAGGGAGTTGTCAGCGCAATAACCGATACTGAAAGTGAGACAATTTATACTTTCAGCAAGAATGAAGATGGTGAACTTGAACCGACCGTTGACCAGTCTGGAAATGAAGTTGAGAAGCTCACAGTGAATGTGTCTGTAACTGGAAATGGCCAGGCTAACGGTGGAGGAACATTCCTGAACGGCGAGTACGCTTTGCTTACTGCGACACCGAACAGCGGATCATCTTTCATAGGGTGGTACGTCGATGGCAATCTTCTTAGCACAGAAACTGAATTGCGTATTCTCGTGGACGATGATAAGTATGTAACGGCGGTGTTTACGAGCGGTGGAAATATCCCTGCTGTTGATGTCCCTAGCAATCAACCAGAAGAACCTGAGGAACCCACAGATTCGCTCCCATTCACCGACGTATCTGTCGGCGACTGGTTCTACGACTACGTTGCCTACGTCTACACAAACGACCTCATGGATGGCGTGAGCGACACCGGGTTCAATCCGAATGGCACGATGACCCGCGCGATGCTCTGGACGATTCTGGCCCGCATCGACGGTCAGACGGTTACTGGCGAGAGCTGGATTGAGACGGCGCGCGCATGGGCGATGTCCGAGGGTGTCAGCGACGGCGAAAACGCCAACGGCCTCGTGACCCGCGAGCAGTTCGCGACGATGCTCTGGCGTTACGCTGGTGAGCCTGCGAGCGACTACAGCCTTGCTGCGTATACAGATGCCGCTGGTGTCAGTGACTGGGCGCAGGCGGCGATGTGCTGGGTCGTGGAAAACGGCATCATCACTGGTGTGAGCGCAACCACGATAGACCCGCAGGGCACGGCAACGCGCGCACAGGCCGCGGCGATGCTGATGCGTTTCATTGAAAACATCGGATAACGCACTACGCTCATATTCATTTAATATCCATTAATATCCATAAGCTGAGCCGTCCGGGATTCGTCCCGGGCGGCTCTGTGTTTTTGCTTCCATTTGTAATGGCGCACTTCTATACATGGTCATGTGTGTGCGAGAAACAGCCCGGATGCCTGAGCATCCGGGCTGTTTTGCGTCGCTTCGCTCCGTACAAGGGCAAAGCCCTTGCGCCGCGTGGCGGCTAACCCAATATTGCAGAAAAGCGCGTTTGCCTGATGCAAGCACGCTTTTCACATATTTTCAAGGAGGTAGATATTATCAGCAAAAACCAAACAAAAGCAGAGCTTGTACGGGAACAGGGAGTGATTGAGAGAGAATTAAGCCAAACAAAACACCGCTACCAACGCCTCGAACAGCAAATTAAGTATCTGCAAGACGGCGAGCGCAAGAAGCGAAGCCACAGGCTTATCACGCGTGGAGCGGCGGTAGAGAGCGTTGTACCAGCCGTCAAGAGCCTGAGTGAGCGCGAGTTTTACGAGCTGGTCGAGCGCATCTTCGACTTGCCTGAGGCAAAGGCGCTATTACCCAAGGACGGTGACTGATTGGCACTTTACCACTTCCACGTCGGGCAGATTAAGCGCAGCGCCGGGCGGTCGGCGGTGGAGTGTGCCGCCTATCGCGCTGGCGAAAAACTCTACAGCGAATACTACGGGCTGGTCAGCGACTACACCCGCAAAGGTGGCGTGATGTACACGGAGGTTCTTCTACCACCTCACGCACCGCGTGAGTATGCCGACCGGCAAACGCTCTGGAACGCGGTCGAGGAAGCCGAGCGCAACAAAAACGCGCAGCTCGCCTATAGCTTCGACATCGCGCTGCAAAACGAGTTCACGCTCGACGAGAACATCACCCTAGCGCGCAAATTTCTGTTAGACAACTTCGTCTCACGCGGCATGATTGCGGATTTCGCTGTCCATCAACCGGACAAAAATGGCGGCATCGCAAACCCGCACTTCCATGTCATGTGTCCAATCCGACCACTGAACTCGGACGGCACATGGGGCGCGAAGCAGCGACGCGTTTACCGCGCCGACGGCAAGTTCGATGCCGTGCCGACCACGGACTGGGGCAAGCCCAAGACGCTTGAAGCGTGGCGCGAGGCGTGGTCGGCGATGTGCAACGCGAAGTTTGAAGAAAAGGGACTACCTTGCCGCATCGACCACCGCTCATACGAGCGACAGGGCGTCGAGCAGATTCCAACCGTCCACGAGGGTGTCGCCGTACGGAGAATGGAGGCCAAGGGCATCGTGACCGACAAAGGCGAGCACAACCGGTGGATTAAATCCGCGAGCGCAATGCTGCGGACGCTGGGAGAACGAATTAAGGCGCTTGTGGACTGGCTTATCGACACGCGTGTGAAGCTGGACAAACCTCACTCGCCGTCGCTCGGCAAGCTGCTCGCCGACTACTTCGATGCGCGCAACGCAGGTGCGTGGAGCAGCAAGGCCAAGATTGGCAATCTGAAGCGCCTCACAAGCGTCATAGCGTACTTGAATGAGAACGGCCTACATACTCTCGCCGACCTCGAAGCTCGCCTCGATTCGCTTCATGCGGCTCTCGATAAGACAAAAACAGCGTTGGACGCTAACAAAAAGCGGTCGAAAGAGCTGCGCGAGCTGTTCAGGTACGCCGAGCAGTACAAACGTTACACGCCATTACACGAGCAACTTACCACGATAAAGTGGAAATTCAAACGCGAGCAGTTCAAGGCCGAGCACGAGAACGAGCTGCGTCAATTCTACCTAGCCCGTCGCAAGCTCTCCGACGGTATTCACACCGCCGAGTGGCAGCGAGAGGTTGCAACGCTGGAGCGCGAAAACGACGCCGCCTACGCCGAGTACAAAGCTCTCCACTCCGAATTGGCCAAACTGCTCGACGTGAAATATTGCGTCGACCGTGCGTTAAGTGCGAGAGAGGACAAAGGTCGCAAAACGCGACTTTTGGTGAACGAGAGATAAGGCATACGACGAGATGAAAAGAAGTTTTTCAAGGGTACGTCGCGTTGGCGTACTCCTGTATGCCACAAATAGGGTGTACCGAAACAGTATACCCTTAAAAGTTTAGGGCTACGGCGAAACACCGTAGCCCACACCGAGGGTGTCGCGTTTCACGACACCCTCGGTAGAAATCTTACTATACTTAGGAGGTAACACTTGACTAACTACATACCCCAAAGCGACTACACCGATACCCCGCCCAAAGAGCTGCTCAAACAGTGGGCAGCCGAGCGCGAGCCTAAACCCACGCTGGACAACACCGCGTTCTACGCCGTGGACGAGGACGGCGAGACATATTTCTACTGCGGAGGCTCGCGCTTGAAAGTGAGCGAGCATTTCGCGGACGCGGGCAAACCCGTCGCCACGCTGATTGAGAACGTAATAAACTACGCAGCACAATAAGTGATTGCGGGCAGCCCGCGCAAGAGGTATAATGTCATCATAAGCGCGGGCTGTTTCGCACAAAGGAGGTTAATTTGAAACAGCCTAAAATTTACAACACAGCACTGTACATGCGTCTCAGTAGAGACGATGAGAGTTACGGAGACAGCGTGAGCATCGAGACGCAGCGCACGATTTTGCGCAAATATGCTGCCGAAAACGGCCTGCACATCGTTGACGAATACGTCGATGACGGATGGTCTGGAACGAACTTCGAGCGACCCTCGTTCAAACGCATGATGGATGATGTAGATGTCGGCAAGGTCAACTGTATCGTGACCAAAGACCTTAGCCGCTTCGGGCGAGAACACGTGATGATGGACTATTACCTCGAGTTCGTGTTCCCGGAGAAGCAAATACGCTACATCGCCGTCACGGAAAACGAGGATACTGAGCGCGGACTCTCAGATTTCGTTCCATTCAAGAATTTATTCAATGAGTGGTTTGCGAAAGATACCAGCCGCAAGGTCAAGGCCGCGCTGCACTCCAAGTTTGCAAATGGCGAGCGAATTTTCGCTTATGCTCCGCTCGGCTACAAGCGTGACCCGGAAAAGAAAAACGCCCTTGTCATTGATGAGGACACCAAGTGGATTGTGGAAAAAATCTTCGATATGGCGTTCCACGGCGCTGGAGCCGCACACATAACACACTGGCTCTTTCGTGAAAAAATTCCGACGCCCGGCTGGCTCAACTACACCCGTTATGGCACTTTTGCGAACATCTATGCCAACGCGCCCGAAGAAAAGCGCTATTCATGGACAATAGGCCATGTGAAGAAAATGCTCAAGGATGAGACGTACATTGGCAACACAGTCCATTACCGGCAAACCAATGTCTCGTATAAGAGTAAAAAGCGCATCCGCAAACCGGAAGCGGAATGGGTGCGTACAGAGAATACGCACGAGGCCATCATAAGCAAAGAGGTCTTCGAGCAAGTGCAGCAGCAAATACAGTCACGCCGACGCAAACAGAAGAGTGGTCATCCACAAGTGTTTGCCGGCCTTGTAAAGTGCGCTGATTGCGGCTGGTCTATGGCCTATGGTCTGCACGCTTCCGGCAGTAAACCGTTCGGCTACTACCACTGCAGCAAACATGGTCAGGGCATGAAACAGTGTACTATGCACTACATCCGCTATGATGTACTCTACACCTACGTGCTTGCACGAGTGCGCTACTGGGCCAAACAGGCCGAGATTGACGAGGATGTACTACTTCAACGGCTTCTTAAAACCGGTGACAGGGAACGTCAGGCAGAGTCCAAGAAACAGGCCGACGAACTCAAAAAGGCCGAAAAACGCAAAGCCGAAGTAGACCGCCTGTTCGCCAGAATGTACGAGGACTGGGCGGCGGGACGCATCACGGAGTACAACTTCAATATGCTCTCGCAGAAGTACCAGTCCGAACAGCAGTCACTTACAGAGCAGATTGAGGCCCTAAAAACTCAGCTCGCCACTCAGGAGCAGTCCACAGCGGACGCCGAGAAGTGGGTCAAGCTCATACGTCAATACACCGACCCGACAGAGCTGACCGCCGAACTGCTCAACACGTTGATTGAGAAAATCCTCATCCACGAAGCCGTCAAACAACCCTACTGCACCCGCGAGCAGGAGGTAGAAATCTTCTATCGCTTCGTTGGCAAAATTGATTGAACATAAACCAGTGTCTTTAAGTGTGTGAAACCGGCGCGGCGGAGCCCTCCACGTCGAACCTGCTGGCGCTGGCACGCCTCTACGGCGTCAGCGCGGAGGAGCTGCTGAAAAATGTAGAGTGACGGGCTGCTATCACAGATATAAATCAGGAGGAGGGCATGTTGGAGCGCATGCGTGGTTTCTTATATGAGTGACGCAGAATACTATGTGGGCCTTATAAAGCGGCAGGTGGACCCGCACAAATGGTTTTTGCTCAGGAGCGGGCTCAATGTGAACGGGTACGGCGGCCTGAAGGGACGGGCGTTCAACGAACTGATGAAGCTATGCTTCTCCCGGGCGGAGCTGTTCAGTTTTACCAGTATGCAAAACCCCAAATATCAAAGGCACCCGGTGCTCGAAGAGCTTGAGGAGCTGAGGATAGCCACGATCCAGACCGACCGCTGGTTTGGATATTACGGCGTCGAGCCGGAAATATATGTGTCCATTTTCCGGGCGGAAAAGGCCGCGTGCGACGTGATATGCTCATATTATAGCGACATCTATTTGCGGAACAAGGATAGGGTGGATATCGCGCTCGAGGCGATGGATCTGCTGCCCGAAAATTACTACCGGCTCGAGGACCTGACGTTTTACGTTGACGGCAAGGCCTTCCTTGGGACTCTGTCGCACGAGGGAGAGGCGGCAATGCGCGCACCGGACGAAGAATTTGAGCGGCAGGCTCTTGAACTGGGCTATTGGAGCAACGACCCTTCGTATAACCTGCATGCGGTCGATTTCGACTACGTGTGGATAGAAAAGCGCCCGTCCGGAGGCCGGGAAATAGGGACAAAATAAAGAAACCGCCCACCGGCGCGACTTCCGGTGGGCGGTCCTTTATGGAATGAGGACAAAATGAAAAAGATGAAGCTGTCTCTTGCGATTGTTATAATAACAGGCAGATGTTAAGCAAAAAACAGGGGTTTTATTACGAAAATATTAAATCGCAAGTTTTTTTCGTATAGATGCTGTAAGGGTTTTACAGTTTACATAATTATTGGAGCCGGCTCACTTCATGGCGGCGATGCTCTCGCCCACCAGGCGCTTGAAGAGCGGCGCGGCGGCGTCCGCCGCGGCCTGCACTTCCTCGTGCGTCAGCGGCGTGGGGGAGAGGCCGGCGCCCTTGTTGCAGACGCAGCTGATGCCGCAGACGCGCAGGCCGCAGTGGCGGGCGGCCGTGGCCTCCACGGCGGTGGACATGCCCACGGCGTCCGCGCCCAGGACGCCAAGCATCCGCACCTCGGCGGGCGTCTCGAAGCAGGGGCCGGTGAGCTGGCAGTAGACGCCCTCGCGCAGGGCGATGCCCGCCTTTTTGGCGGTGGCGCGGATGATATCGCAGAGCTCGGGGTCATAGACGTGCGACATGTCCGGGAAGCGGGTGCCCAGCTCCTCGATATTCGCGCCCACCAGCGGGTTGGGGAAGAAGGTCATGATGTGGTCGGTTATGAGCATGAAGTCGCCGGCGTTGAAGTCCGGGTTGACGCCGCCGGAGGCGTTCGTGAGGAAGAGTATCTCCGCGCCCAGCATGCGCATCAGGCGCGTGGGCAGCACCACATCGCTGAGCTCGTAGCCCTCGTAGTAGTGCACGCGGCCCTGCATGCAGACGACGGGCACGCCGCGCAGGTAGCCGAAGATGAACTTGCCCGCGTGCCCGGGCACGGTGGAGACGGGGAAGCCGGGGATGTCGGCATACGGCACCTCGCAGACGATGTCCACCTCCGAGGCAAAGCCGCCGAGGCCGCTGCCGAGCGTGAGCGCGGCCTTGGGCACGAAGTCCGTGCGCGTGCGCACGTAGTCGCGGCATTTGAGCAGTTTTTCGTATCTGGCGTCCATTTTTAACCCTCCATAACATGTAATGCCCGGACCTCCGGGTCGGTTATCTGCTGCATGATGGAATATGCGTGCGATTCGAGATAGTCGCCCTCCGCCTCCGTCAGGCCCTGCAGGCGGAGCTCGCTGATGGCGACGGCGCTGGCGCTCTCGATGTCCGCGGCGATGCGCTCCGCGTCCCTCATCGTGGAGGCGGCGGCTATGTCCTTCAGATAGGGCAGGGCCTCCGCCATCGCCACCAGGCCCTCCGCGCCGGCGAACTGCCACTTGTAGAAGGGCTCATAGCGGAAATTGAGCAGGTACATCATCGACAGCGCGGCGTTGAGGAACTCGCCCAGCGCCAGCCGCGCGCCGAAAACGTCGCCGCGCTTCATCAGGCGGTAGTAGTTGTACTGCCCGGACTGCGCCATGCTGGCCGCGCGGGCGGCCAGTTTTTTCTTGCGGATGTCCTCCGGGTAACAGGGCAGGAGCGCATTGCGGATGGCCGAGAATTCACCCAGGCCGTCCTCAAACACCTCGCCGCTGGTGCAGGTGGCGAGGAAGTGCTCCTGTATGCGCACCCATTTCATGGCCGTCTCCGGCGCGCCGGGGCAGCCGATGTAATAGCGGTAAAAGTCCGAGGTGCGCATGACGCCCGTGCGCTGCGCGCCCTTGCCGCTGTCCAGCCGCGTGAAGCCGAGGAATTCCCGCGGCAGCTCGCGGTAGGCCGCCTGAAGCTCTTCGCCGTAGCGCTCGAAGTCCTCGTCCGGGAGCCAGATGCAGAAGCCGGGGCCGAAGTCGTGGTCGCGGGAGACCTCGTCGTCCAGGCCCAGGCACTCCGAGCCCTGGCCGGAGAGCCCGGCCGCGGCGCGGGACATGACATCCGGGAAGCGGGATCTGAGAGCAGGCGCTCCGCATTCAAAGTAAAACCGTCTTGATAATTCCAGACCTTTCAAAAATATCACCTGTCATATGGGGACTTTCGGGGGCGGGCGGCCGGGCAAAAAGGGATGACAGCCGGCCCGCTGCCGCCCCCGCCAGATGATACTCTATCACAAACACCTGGCCCAGCGCAATATCCATAGGGTAATTGCTCTCCGCGTCGCCGGCAGTCCGTCACCTGGCCTACAGGCTACACATCTACGATATACTGTAGTATATATGCCGCCGTATGTCAACCAGTTGGCGGTTGCCACTGGCGCCGCGGGCGCGGCCGTGGTATAATGGACAAAAAGGCGGGGGAGAGCGGCATGAGGAAGTACGCCCCGGCCGCGGTGATATTCGCGGCCTTTGAGACGGTCGCCATATCGCTGTGGCTCAGCAAGGCCAACGTGTTTTATCTCTTCAATTTCAGCTACATCGGCGGGGCCATAGCCCTTGGCATGGTGCTGTACGCGCGCAATTATGCGCATGCCCGGCGTGTGGTGCAGCTGCTCGTGGGGACGTACATGCTGGTGTATCTGGGGCTGATATGCAACGAGAACATGCAGATCGAGGGCTTCTGGTACTATCTCTTCACCGGGGTATTTGAGGCCGCGACCATACACTACGCCGTGGCGAAGATATTCGGCCCGCTGCTCTTTGGGCGCGGCTGGTGCGGCTACGCCTGCTGGACGGCCATGGTGCTCGACTTCCTGCCCTACAAGGTGCCGGCGAGCCACGAGCGGCGGAGGATAGGCTGGATACGCTATGTCATGTTTGCGCTGTCGCTGGCCTTTGCCGGTGCGCTGTTCCTGGCCCATGTGGAGGGTATGGAGCGGATCATGTTCTGGGCCTTCGTGGCGGGCAACGCCGCCTACTACGCGCTGGGCGCGGCGCTGGCCTTCGCGCTGAGGGACAACAGGGCTTTTTGCAAGTACATATGCCCTGTCACGGTGTTTTTAAAGCCCATGAGCTACTTCGCCGTCTTCCGCGTGCAGTGCGACAAGGACAAGTGCGTCTCCTGCGGGAAATGCGCGCAGGTGTGCCCCATGGACGTGGATGTGACGGACAATTCCCGCCGGCGCAAAAACGGCACGGAGTGCATTCTGTGCATGGAATGCGTCAGGGCCTGCCCCAAAAAGGCGCTTTAGGCGGCAAAAATACAGGAGGACACGCAATGCAGACACCGAGGATAGACACGGTGCGGCTCTCTGACGACGGCTCGGCGCTGGTCATCATCGACCAGACGCTGCTGCCGGGGGAGCTCAAGTACCTTTCACTGACAAAAACGGAGGACATCTGGGAGGCCATACGCGCGCTGCGCGTGCGCGGCGCGCCGGCCATCGGCGTGGCCGCCGGCTTCGGGGCCTATCTGGCGGCGAAACACGCGCCGGCAGGGGAGGCGGAGCGCAGTTTCTACGCCGCCTGCGACTACCTGGCCACCTCGCGGCCCACGGCCGTCAACCTCTTTTACGCCCTCGAGCGCATGAAGTCGGCCATGGGGCGGCTCTCCGGCCGGCCGGAGGGGGAGATCGTCGCCGGCCTGCGCGCGGAGGCCCAGGCCATCATGGACGACGACCTGGAGATGTCGCAGCGCATGGGCGAGCACGGCCGGGCGCTGATAAAACCCGGCATGGGCATCCTCACGCACTGCAACGCCGGCGCCCTGGCCACCTCCGGCCTCGGCTGCGGGCTGGCGCCCGTTTACGCCGCGCTGGACGCCGGCGTAGAGGGCCTGCGGCTCTACTGCGACGAGACGCGCCCGCTTTTGCAGGGGGCGAGGCTGACAGCCTTTGAGGGCATGGCCCTGGGGCTGGACACCACGCTGCTCTGCGACAACATGGCCAGTTCGCTGATGAAAGAGGGCAAAGTTGACATAATAATCGTGGGCTGCGACCGCGTGGCCGCCAACGGCGACACGGCGAACAAGATAGGCACCAGCGGCGTGGCCATACTGGCGAAGCACTACGGCGTGCCGTTTTATGTCTGCGGGCCCAGCTCGAGCATCGACATGGCGCTGAAGAGCGGCGCGGAGATACCCATCGAGCACCGCGCGCCGGAGGAAGTCACCGAGCTCTGGTACGCGCAGCGCATGGCGCCCGCGGGCGTGAAGGTGTATAATCCTGCCTTTGATGTCACCGACGCGGCGCTCATCGCCGGCATCATCACCGAGCACGGCATTGCCCGCGCGCCGTTTGAGGAAGATTTCCGGAGGTGGGGCCTGTGAGCGCGCGCGAGGAAGTCGTCGCCGCCGCGAAGAGCTTTTCGTCTGCGGGGCTGACGGTGGCCACCTGGGGCAATATCAGCCTGCGGGTGGGGGACTCGGTTTACATAACGCCAAGCGGCATGGACTACGCCACACTGCTGCCGGAGGACATCACGGAGGTGTTGCTCAGCGGCGGGCGCGTGCTCTCCGGCGAGCGGCGGCCGAGCACGGAGACTGCGCTGCACCTCGCCGTGTACGCCGCGAGGCCGGAGGTGCGAGCAATCGTTCACACCCACGCCGCGGAGAGCACGGCCTTCGCCGTGACCGGGCGGACGGTGCCCGTGATAACGGACGAGGCCGCGCAGGTCCTGCGCGGCGCGGTGCGCACGGCGGAATACGCCCTGCCCGGGACGCGGGAGCTGGCGGAGCGGTGCGTGGAGGCGCTCGGGGCGGAAGCCATGGCCTGCCTTCTGAGGTCGCACGGGGCCGTCTGCCTCGGCGAGAGCCTGAAGGCGGCGCTCGTCTGCGCCCGGGTGCTCGAGCAGACCTGCGAGATCTACCGCCTTGCCCAGAGCCTCGGCGGGCCGGCTAAACCGTTTCCGAAGGAACGTGTCGAAACGATGAAGCTGTTTTTACAGAACAGTTACGGACAGAAACAATCCTGATTTTTACGCCGGACCCCCTTGACAAACGGCGCGCGGCACTATATATTGTGTATCGGACGCTCACGCCACCGCAATATGTGCGGTGCGCGGTGGGCGCCCGTTTGCGAGAGAAAAGTTGCGAGGACAGAGTGAAAATGACGATCTCAGGTATGCAAAAGCTCACTTTGCTGGACTATCCGGGCAAGGTGGCCTGCACGATATTCACAGCCGGCTGCGACCTGCGCTGCCCCTTCTGCCACAACGCGTCGCTGGCCCTGCCCGAGCGGGAGCGGGACGTGATCGCGGAGGAGGAGCTGCTCAGGTTCCTCAAAAAGCGGCAGGGGATACTGGACGGCGTGGCCGTCACGGGCGGCGAGCCGCTGCTGAACGCCGGCATAGCGCCGCTGCTGAGGAAGATAAAGGAACTGGGCTACGCCGTGAAGCTGGACACGAACGGCACCTTCCCCGCGCGGCTGCGCGAGGTGGTGGAAAAGGGCCTTGTGGACCGGGTGGCGATGGACATCAAGGCGCCGCCGGAAAAGTACGCCGCCGTCACCGGCGTGCCGGGGCTCGACCTCGCGCCCATACGCGAAAGTGCAGCCTACCTGATGATCTGCGGCATCGACTACGAGTTCCGCACCACGGCCGTGCGGCCGCTGCACGAGCCGGCGGACTTCGCCTCCATCGGCGAGTGGATCAAGGGCGCGAAGGAGTATTACATCCAGGCCTTCCGCGACTCGGGCGACCTCATCGCCGGCGCGGGCCTTTCCGGCTTCACGGAAGACGAGATGAAGATATTCGCGGACATCATCCGCCCCTGGGTGCCCAATGTGCGCCTGCGGGGCATATAAAGAGGGTAAAATACGAGGCGCTGCCTCAGATGATACAGGAGGAGAAACATGTACAGGGTCAAGAAAAGGGACGGGGAACTCGTCGATTTCAACATCAACAAGATCAGCGCCGCGATAAAAAAGGCCTTTGAGGCCACTGGCACCGAATATAACGACAGCGTTATCGATTTCCTTTCGCTGAAGGTCACGGCCGATTTCCAGGACAAGATCGCCGACGGGGCCGTCTCCGTGGAGGACGTGCAGGACAGCGTGGAGGCCGTGCTCTCCCGCGGCGGCTACGAGCACGTGGCCAAGGCGTACATCCTCTACCGCCGCCAGCGCGAGAAGCTGCGCAATATGAGGAATACCTACCTCGACTACAAGAACGTCGTGGACGGGTATATCAACAACTCCGACTGGCGCGTGAAGGAGAACAGCACCGTCAACTACTCCATCGGCGGGCTCATACTCTCCAACTCCGGCGCCATCACCGCCAACTACTGGCTGAGCGAGATCTATGACGACGAGATCGCCAACGCCCACAAGAACGCCGACCTCCACCTGCACGACCTCTCCATGCTCACCGGCTACTGCGCGGGCTGGAGCCTCAAGCAGCTCATCCAGGAGGGCCTGGGGGGCATCCCCGGCAAGATCACCTCCTCGCCGGCCAAGCACCTCTCCACCCTCTGCAACCAGATGGTCAACTTCCTCGGCATACTGCAGAACGAGTGGGCCGGCGCGCAGGCCTTTTCCAGCTTCGACACCTATCTCGCTCCGTTCGTGAAGGTCGATGACCTGAGCTACGACGAGGTCAAGCAGTGCATCCAGTCCTTCGTCTACGGCGTGAACACGCCCAGCCGCTGGGGCACGCAGGCACCTTTCTCCAATATCACCCTCGACTGGACCGTCCCCGCCGACCTGCGCGACCAGAAGGCCATCGTCGGCGGCAAGGAGATGGACTTCACCTACGGCGACTGCAAAAAAGAGATGGACATGGTGAACAAGGCCTTCATCGACATCATGATCGAGGGCGACGCCAACGGCCGCGGCTTCCAGTATCCCATCCCCACTTATTCGATCACCCGCGACTTTGACTGGAGCCCCACGGAGAACAACAAGCTCCTCTTCGAGATGACCGCCAAGTACGGCACGCCCTATTTCTCCAACTACATCAACTCCGACATGGAGCCCAGCGACGTGCGCAGCATGTGCTGCCGCCTGCGCCTGGACCTGCGCGAGCTGAGGCGCAAATCAGGCGGCTACTTCGGCTCCGGCGAGAGCACCGGCTCCATCGGCGTGGTGACGCTGAACATGCCGCGCCTGGCCTATCTGGCCAAGGACGAGAACGACTTCTTCCGCCGCCTCGACCGGCTGATGGACATCGCCGCCCGCAGCCTGAAGGTCAAGCGCGAGGTCGTCACCAAGCTGCTCAACGAGGGTCTCTATCCCTATACCCGCCGTTACCTCGGCAGCTTTGACAACCACTTCTCCACCATCGGCCTGGTGGGCATGAACGAGGCCGGGCTCAACGCCAAGTGGATCCGCGCGGACATGACGCACGAGAGCTGCCAGGAATTCACCAAAAAGACCCTCAAGCACATGCTCGGCCGCCTGCAGGACTATCAGGAGCAGTACGGCGACCTCTACAACCTGGAGGCCACCCCGGCCGAGAGCACCTGCTACCGCCTCGCCAAGCACGATGTGGAGCGCTATCCCGACATCATCACCGCCGCCGAGCCGGGCGGGACGCCGTATTACACCAACAGCTCCCACCTGCCCGTGGGCTACACCGAGGACATCTTCGCCGCCCTCGACGTGCAGGACGAGCTGCAGACCCTCTACACCTCCGGCACCGTCTTCCACGCCTTCCTGGGCGAGAAGCTGCCCGACTGGCAGGCCGCGGCCAGCCTCGTGCGCAAGATCGCCGAGAACTACAAGCTGCCGTATTACACCCTCAGCCCGACCTATTCCGTCTGCAAGAACCACGGGTATCTCAGCGGCGAGCAGTTCACCTGCCCGCACTGCGGCGAGAACGCGGAGGTCTACAGCCGCATAACCGGCTACTACCGCCCCGTCCAGAACTGGAACGCCGGCAAGACGCAGGAGTACAAGGAGCGCAAGACCTACGACGTGGCGCACAGCCACCTCGACCCCGTGAAGCACCCCGCGGGCTGCGCCTGCGGCGAGGAGCCGGACATGGACAGGCACATCGGGGCTGAGCCGGCAAAGGCCGACGAGCCCGCCCCGGCCGCGGAGGCCGCCGTGCCCGGCGGGCAGGCCCTGCTCTTCACCACGCCCACCTGCCCCAACTGCCGCCTGGCCGTGACCATGCTAGACAAGCAGAACTTCCCCTATCAGAAGCTGAATGCGGAGGAGAATGTGGAGCTTGCCAAGCAGTTCGGCGTCAAGCAGGCCCCCACGCTGGTCATCACCACCGAAAACGGCTTTGAGAAGTACGCCGGCGCGGGCGCCATCAAGCAGTACGCCGCGGCCCACAGCGCCTGATGACCGAGTTTTCCCGCCGCGTCCGCGAGGCGGTGCAGGGCATACCGCGCGGCTGCGTGATGAGCTACGGCCGCGTGGCCGCCCTGGCGGGCAACGCGCGCGCCGCCCGCGGCGTGGGCTATGCGCTCAGCCACGTTGACGGCGAGGGCCTGCCCTGCCACCGCGTGGTGTTTGCGGACGGCTCGCTGGCCCGGGACGCTGTTTTCGGCGGCGAGGGCGTGCAGCGCCGGCTGCTGGAAGCCGAGGGCGTGCCCTTCCTCCCCGACGGGAGGGTGGATATGGAAAAGTGCGCGCTTTGAGAAAAAAGACTTGCGCCGCGGGCAAACTGCGGCGCAAGTTTACATAATATACAGGAAAAGGTGAAGAGACATGCCTCAGACATACGACATCGTCATCGTCGGCGGCGGGCCGGCGGGCCTGGCGGCGGCGATATACGCCCGGCGCGCGGGCAAAAGCGCCCTCGTCCTTGAAAAGAACGGCTTCGGCGGGCAGATAGCCTGGTCGCCGCGCGTGGAGAATTATCCCGGCGTGGCGGCCATCAGCGGCGCGGAGCTCTCCGACCGCATGTTCAGCCAGGCGCTGGAGATGGGCGCAGAGGCCGACCTGGCGGAAGTCACCGGCCTGGCGCGCGAGGGCGCGCTCTGGCGCGTGGAGACGCCGGAGGGGGACTATCTGGCGCGGGCGGTCATCCTCGCCACCGGCGCGAGGCACAGGCGCCTGGGCGTGGAGCGCGAGGAGGAGCTCGCCGGCAGCGGCGTGTGCTACTGCGCGGTCTGCGACGGGGCGTTTTACAAGGGCCGGCCGGTGGCCGTGGCCGGCGGGGGGGACTCCGCCGTGCAGGACGCGCTGCTGCTGTCGAACAGCTGCTCGCAGGTTTACATAATACACAGACGCGGGGAGTTCCGCGCCGAGTCCGCGAATGTGGACGCACTGAGATCCCGCGGGAACGTGACGATGCTGATGGACAGCCGCGTGACGGCCCTGCTGGGCGAGGGCGAGCTGACGGGCGTGCGCGTGGAGGGGCCGGACGGCTCACGGGATATCGAAGTGGACGCGCTCTTCGTGGCCGTCGGTTCGGAGGCGGACAGCGCGCCGTTCGCCGGCGTGGCGTCCACGGACGCCGACGGCTGGTTCACGGCGGGGGAGGACTGCGCCGCCGGCGCTCCGGGGCTCTTCGCCGCCGGCGATTGCAGGGCCAAGAGCGTCCGCCAGCTGACCACCGCCGTGGGCGACGGCGCGGCCGCCGCCGTGGCCGCCTGCCACCATGTGGACGCCTGCAAATAAGTTTACATAACAACAACCATGGCAAGAAAAAGCCGCCCGGGAGTACTCCTCCCGGGCGGCTTTTTGCGGGGCGCAGTTTTACTCCGCAGTGCGCGGACGGCGGCGGCTGAGGCTCTCTACAGCCAGCTTGAGCGCTGGCATGACGGCGGAGAGGCTGGCGGCGGCGCCGCCGGCGCTGCCGGGCAGGTTGACGATGAGCGTGCTGCCGCGGAGGCCGGCAATGCCGCGGCTGAGCGCGGCCAGCGGGGTGCGGACGTTGTTGGCGGAGCGCATGGCCTCCGGAATGCCGGGCACCAGACGGTTGATGACGGCCTCGGTGGCCTCCGGCGTCATGTCATAGCGCGAGCAGCCGGTGCCGCCGGTGGTGAGCACCAGGGCGCAGCCGAGGTCATAGGAGCAGCGGACGAGCTCGCCCTTGATGCGGTCGAAGTCCGAGGGCACGGTGGAGACGTTCTTGATGGTCCAACCGTCCTTTTCCAGCAGTGCGCGGAGCGCGAGAGCGACCTCCTCCGAGCCGCCGTCGAATACGCTGTCATCCTCCACGCGGATGACAGCCGCGGTGTATTCCATATCTGTATCCCCTCTTGAATGTTATTTTACCGGGCCTTTACGGCAAAGGCGCATTATTTCGAGCAGATTATATCAGAACTGCTGATGATATACAAGCCAATTCACGTTGCTGTTGCAGTTTTGCCGGGGAGGCGCCGGGCACGTAAACGAATTTTAGCAATGTGTACAAAAATCGAAATCGACATTGACAAATCTCACAAGGGCCAATATAATGCAGGCATTGAAAGAGCAACGGTGTTCTGTCAAGGCAGTATCACCGCGCTCTTTTTCTTTTTGTCAAAAAATATGCAGCACCGAAGGGAGAAGTTTCAAATGGCCAGGTACACTCGTGAGGACATTATCCGCATTGTGAAGGAGCAGAACGTAGAGTTCATACGTATGCAGTTCACCGACATTTTCGGACAGCTGAAGAATGTGGCGATAACCAGCGGGCAGATAGAAAAGGCCCTGAACAACCAGATAATGATCGACGGCAGCTCCATCGAGGGCTTCACACGTATCCACGAGAGCGACCAGTACCTCTATCCAGACCTGGATTCCTTCGTGGTGCTGCCCTGGGAGCCGAAGGGCGGCAGGTCAGCGCGCCTCATCTGCGACGTCTACAACCCGAACGGCACGCCCTTTGTCGGTGACCCGCGCCATGTGCTGAAGGCCGCACTCGAGCGCGCGGCAGAGATGGGCTATACCTTTAACGTCGGCCCCGAGTGCGAGTTTTTCCTCTTCGAGGTGGACGCCGACGGCAAGCCGACCAGCAAGACCGGCGACGAGGCAGGATACTTCGACCTCGGCCCTGTGGACCACGGCGAGACCACCCGCCGCGACATATGCCTTGCCCTGGAGGAGATGGGCTTTGAAATAGAGGCCAGCCACCACGAGGTAGCCGCCGGCCAGCATGAGATAGACTTCAAGTATGCCGACGCGCTCACCGCGGCGGACAACATCATGACCTTCCGCATGGTGGTAAAGACCCTCGCCCAGCACAACGGCCTGCACGCCACCTTCATGCCGAAGCCGATTTTCGGCATAAACGGCAGCGGCATGCACACGAATATGTCCCTCTTCAAGGACGGCAAGAACGCGTTTTATGACCCCGCCGACGCGCGCGGGCTCTCCAAGGAGGCGTACAGCTTCATAGCCGGACTGCTCGCACATGTGAAGGGCATGACCGCCGTCACCAACCCGCTGGTGAACAGCTATAAGCGCCTGGTGCCCGGCTATGAGGCCCCATGCTACCTGGCGTGGAGCGCCTCCAACCGCAGCGCGCTCATCCGCATCCCCGCCGCGCGCGGCCAGAGCACCCGCGTTGAGCTCCGTTGCCCGGACCCGGCCTGCAACCCCTATCTGGCCCTGGCCCTCTGCCTGGCGGCCGGCCTGGACGGCATCGAGAAGGACATGACCCCGCCGGCGGAGATCACAGAGAACATCTTTGCCATGGACGCTGCCGCCCGCCTTGCCAACGGCATCGACAACCTGCCCGGCTCGCTGGAGGAGGCCGTCTATGCCCTGGAGAGCGACGAGCTGATGGCCGCCACGCTGGGCGAGCACATCTTCCCTCGCTATGTCGAGGGCAAGCTGCAGGAGTGGGATGAGTACCGCATGCAGGTGTCCCAGTGGGAGACCGAGCGGTACATGATAAAGTACTGATATGTGCTCTGTCATCGGCTTTACGAAACGCAGCATACCCGAGGAGGCCGCGCTGGCGGGCTTTGCCCGCACGGCCTCCCGCGGGCCCGACATGAGCTTTTTCCGCGAGGTGGGGGAGGGCTGGCTGGGCTTCCACCGCCTGGCTATCATGGGCCTGGGCCCGGAGGGGATGCAGCCCTTTGAGCTCGGCGGCAGCTACCTGGCCTGCAACGGCGAGCTCTACGGCTTCCGCCCGATAAAGACCGAGCTCATCAGCATGGGCTACCGCTTCAGGAGCGGCTCCGACTGCGAGATACTGCTGCCGATGTACCGCGAGTATGGCACGGACATGTTTGCCATGCTGGACGCCGAGTTCGCGCTCATACTCTATGACGCGGCCACGGGCAGTTTCATCGCCGCCCGCGACCCGCTGGGCATCCGCCCGCTATACTACGGCGAATTGCCAGGCGGCGGCACTGCCTTCGCCAGCGAGCCCAGGAACCTGGTGGGCATCTGCGAGCGCATCATGCCTTTCCCGCCCGGATGCTGGTGGAAAGACGGCGAGTTCCACCTCTACTGCGACCTCACCACCGTTGAGGAGCACTCCGGCGACGACGAGGAGGCGGCGGCCCGGCACATCCGCGAGCTGCTGATACAGGCCGTTGACAAGCGCCTGGACTCCGACGCGCCGCTGGGCTTTCTGCTGTCCGGCGGGCTCGATTCGAGCCTGGTGTGCTCCATCGCCTCCCGCCTCAGCCCCCGGCCCATCCGCACCTTTGCCATCGGCATGGACACAGACGCCATCGACCTCAAGTACGCCCGGCGGGCGGCGGAATTCCTGCGCGCGGAGCACACGGAGGTCGTTATGACCCGCGACGAGGTGCTCGCCACGCTGGACACGCTCATAAAGGCCCTTGGCACCTATGACATAACCACCATCCGCGCGGCGATGGGCATGTACCTCTGCTGCAAGGCCATCCACGAGACGACTGATGTGCGCGTGCTGCTCACGGGCGAGATCAGCGACGAGCTCTTTGGCTATAAGTACACGGACTTTGCCCCCTCGCCGGAGGCCTTCCAGCAGGAGGCCAAAAAGCGCGTAGATGAGATACACATGTACGACGTGCTGCGCGCTGACCGCTGCATCGCCGCCAACAGCCTGGAAGCGCGGGTGCCCTTCGGCGACATCTTCTTCGTGCGCTATGTGATGAGCCTTGACCCGGCGCTGAAGATGAACAGGCGCGGGATAGGGAAGTACCTGCTGCGCCACGCCTTCGAGCGCGGCGGCTGGCTGCCTGACGATCTGCTCTGGCGGCAGAAGGCCGCCTTCTCGGACGCCGTGGGCCACTCGATGGTGGACGACCTCAAGGAGTACGCGAACGGGCTCTACACGGATGGCGAGTTCGAGAGCCTGAGCGCGAAATATGAGCACGCGCGGCCGTTCACAAAGGAGAGCCTGCTCTACCGCGAGATATTTGAGAGGCATTACCCCGGGCAGTCGCAGATGGTGAAGGACTTCTGGATGCCCAACCGCGCCTGGCCCGGCTGCGACGTTGACGACCCTTCCGCCCGCGTGCTGTCCAATTACGGCGGCAGCGGTGTATAAAAAAAGTATCCATTCAATACTTTTGTAACAAGATAAGTGTTGTCCACGTAATAATTCCCGCGTATATTGATACTTGCAGGAATTCTTCTTCATTTTCAAACTCCTCGTTGCAGGATGGCGCCGCGTACCTCAGCGCGGCGCCCTTTTTATATAAAAAAGCGCCCCGCCGGAAGCGGAGCGCATATGTATTATGTCAACCAATGATGCCCAGGTGCTCGAGCAGTATCTTAAGGCCGATGAGGATGAGGATGACGCCGCCGGCGAGTTCCGCCACGGAGCGGGACCTGGCGCCGAACACGCGGCCCAGGTTGAGGCCGGCGACGGAGAGGATGAAGGTGATGCCGCCGATGAGGCAGACCGCGGGGACGATGTCAACGCTGAGGAAGGCGAAGGTGACGCCCACGGCCAGCGCGTCGATGCTGGTGGCGACGGCCAGCGGCAGCATGGCCTTGACGCCAAAGGAGGCGTTGAGCTCTTCCGCCGCGCCGCGGGACTCGCGGATCATGTTTGCGCCGATGAGCGAGAGCAGGATGAAAGCGATCCAGTGGTCGAAGCTGGTGATGAATTCCTCAAAGCTGGAGCCGAGGAAATAGCCGATGAGCGGCATGAGCGCCTGGAATCCGCCGAAATAAAGGCCCGTTATCAGCATGTGCCTGACGCTGAGCCTGTCCACGGAAAGGCCCTTACATACGGACACAGCGCAGGCGTCCATGGAAAGGCCGAGCGCGATCGTCACGAGCTCGAGTATACCCATTTTTATCCCTCCAGGTGATGTGCGTGACTGATAGTCTAACACGTGGGCCGGCTTGATGCAAGTGTTTTTGCCGGCAGCGGGGGCTGTGAAAAAACGCCGGCGGGACAAAAATAGTTGTTGACATTTGGCGAGATTCTGATATAATAATCCATGCGCTTGACGTGAAGCCGGGCGAAACGAATATGCGAGAGTGCTGGAACTGGCAGACAGGCAGGCTTGAGGTGCCTGTGTCTCATTTACAGGCGTGTGGGTTCAAGTCCCATCTCTCGCACCAGCGTCGGAACAGAGTTCACTCTGTTCCGACGTCTTTTTTTGCCTGCGGCAGAAAAGACGTCATCCACTCCGTTACATCTGTTCCTCCTTTCAAAATCGCAACCACGTTGTTGGGCCGCGATTTTGCCTGCCCTATGCGGGCGGTTTGCGTAATTTATGCCTCCCCTGCGCAGCAGGGGAGGCTTTTAAGTTTGAGCAAACTCAGCGGCGCGGGAGAAACTAAGACAGGCTATCCAACAGCGCCTGGCAGCCTGTGTAGATGTCGTTCCAGGCGGCGTCGAAGTCTCCGGTGTACCAGGGGTCGGCAACGTCGCGCGGGTGGGGCGTGTAACTGAGAAGGAGGCGCACTTTGCCCTCGGGGTCGCCGCCACTCGCGCGGCGCAGTGCGCGGATATTGGCGCTGTCCATGCCGATGATGAGGTCGTATTGCCCGTAGTCGCGGGCGGTGAACTGCCGCGCGCGCTTGCCGTCGCAGGCGAGGCCGTGCTCGGCCAGCTTGCGCCGAGCCTGGGGGTATACGGGGTTGCCGGTCTCTTCACTGCTGGTGGCGGCGGAGGCGATGTCGAACTCGCCATCGCGCCCGGCCTTTTTCACGAGGTCCTTCATCACAAACTCCGCCATCGGGCTGCGGCAAATGTTGCCGTGGCAGACGAACAAAACTTTTGTCATATCTTTCATTCTCCTAACTGTGCTGAAATATACGAAATTATACCGTGTTTTGCGCAGTTGCCAACACTATTGCGGCAGATTTAAAAATCGCTTTCCCGGCATAACCAGATATAACTTGGCACAGCTTTGCCTTAGACTGTCGTAAATCTGTCGTAAATCCGGAAAACTTACGACACACGTTTTTCGCGCCGCCTCTCCTGTCTACCCGAGGCGG